>NZ_JBQENR010000003.1:0-122140 GCF_052044815.1 Enterobacter sp. 22499
TGTACAGTCCGGGGACATGGTAGACAGGTGTTCGGGGACATGGTGAACACTTTTTAACATCCTTTACCCATGGTGATCGACTTTTTCTTCAGGTCGATCACCCCCACTTTCGTGCTGTACCACCACACTTCATAGCAGCCGTCATCCTGCGTCTCCCTCAGCCCGACCCGTTCTCCCCTGAACGCCTTGCCTGCGCTCAGACTGACACCCTGTATGCTCAGCTTTCCGCTGACATCCACTTTCCTGACCTTCACCCCTTCATCGTACTCAGGTGGCGTTACGCTGCCGCTGTACTGCCGGGCAGACGGCTGATAACGCGAGGCCGGTACCGCCATATCCAGCGCCTCGTGCGGGCGTTCAAGGTTGTACACCGTGCGCCAGTGATCGAAAGCGCGTTGCAGCTCTCCGCTGTCCGCGAACCATTTTCCCTGCAGCACTTCCGCCTTCAGGCTGCGGTGAAAACGCTCCAGCTTGCCCTGCGTCTGCGGATGATAAGGCCGGGAGTGCCCCACCCGGATACCGTGGCGCATCAGCCACAGCTCCAGCGCCGTCCAGGTGCCGGTGGTGTCGCCCCACGGTGAGCCGTTGTCCATCGTCATCCTGTCCGGCAGGCCGTAGCGTTCAAACGCGCTGACCAGCTGCTGCTGCACGGTCTCGCGCCGTTCATCGGTACAGTGCGCCAGGCACAGGGAAAAACGGGAGTGGTCGTCCAGCAGGGTGAGCGGATGGCAGCGGCCACCGCCAAAGGGAAAGTGGCCCTTAAAATCCATCTGCCAGAGCCGGTTCGGCGCGTCATGTTCGAAGCGTCCCGTAGCCGGAACGCCCGGTGATGCGCCCGGCAGCAGACCGTGACGGGCCATCAGATTATGGACGGTGCTGAAGGCGGGCATACGGTGCCCCTGGTCTTCAAGCCAGCGCTTAATCTTGCGGGCGCCCCAGCGTTGATGACGGTCATGCGCCATGCGCAGCAGGGCCGTGATGTCGTCAGATGAGCGGTTCGGGGAATGATGAGGTGCGCGGGAGCGGTCCTGAAGACCGGAGGCACCTTCCTCAGCCCAGCGCTGAAGCCACTTGTAGCCGGTGGCAGGAGAAATGCCGAACTGACGGCAGAGGAAACGGATGTTCGCCCCGTCCTGCGAGGCGAACAGCACAAACTCGGTACGTAATGACATGGTATCTCTCGCATCCCAGGGCATAAGCGACTCCATAAACGGGTTCTTATGCCTCAGTTGTAAGTGTCTACCATGTCCCCGAACAAGTGTTCACTATGTCCCCGGACCGTACACAGGGAGAGGGCCGGGGTGAGGGCATCAGACCGCACTATCCCTCTTTCACCTGCCCTCGCGTCACCGGAACCGGCAACCAGGCGCGAATGCTCAACCCGCCCCGCTCGCTGGTACCAATCTCCAGCAATCCGTTATGGTTATCCACAATACGCTGCACAATCGCCAGGCCTAAGCCCGTACCGCTGGTGCTGCGCGCGCTATCGCCGCGCACAAATGGCTGGAACAGATGCTTACGCTGCTCGGGCTTAATGCCCGGGCCGTCGTCTTCCACCTGGAACCAGGCGCGGTTGAGTTCAGACCCGCTGCTAACCTTAATCCAGCCGTTACCGTAGCGCGCCGCGTTAACCACCATATTGGCCACCGCACGCTTAATGGAAAGCGGGTGCATACGAACCTGAATTTCACCGTCCTGAAGGTCAGTATCAATTTCACGCTCATAACCACTTTCTGCGGCCACCACTTCGCCCAGCACCGCGTTCAGATCGGCCATTTCCATCGGCATCTCCTGACCGGTGCGCAGGTAGTCGATGAACTGCTCGATGATGGCGTTACACTCTTCGATGTCCTTGTTAATAGACTCGGCGAGATAACCGTCCTCTTCACCCATCATCTCCGTCGCCAGACGAATACGCGTTAGCGGGGTGCGCAGGTCATGACTGACGCCGGCCATCAGCAGCGTACGGTCATCCGCCAGCTGCTTAACGCCTGCCGCCATGTGGTTAAACGCGCGCGTTACTGAACGCACTTCAGAGGCACCATATTCACGCAGTGGAGGAGGAATAATGCCTTTACCGACCTGCAGCGCAGCGTGCTCCAGGTCGACCAGCGGTCGGTTCTGGATACGGATAAACAGCCACGCGCCGCCTATCGCCAGCAGCATAATGGCAAGGGTGTAGCGGAACAGCGGCGAGAAATCGCCCTGATGGATTTCAGTCAGCGGAACGCGCACCCAGATGTTGGGTGACAGCCAGGTTTTCAGCCAGACGACTGGCGAGCTTTTGTTGACCTCAACGCGCACTTCCGTCGGGCCACCCAGCTGCTGCGCCATCTGCTGGCTGAGGAATTCATAGTGCTGCGCCCAGCGCAGGCCAGCATCTTCCGCCGCTTCATTGGAGTAAAGCGAAATGCCCAGTTCACGGTAGATTTCACGGCGAAATGCCGGGGGAACAACCAGCTGCGTGCCGTCCTCCAGCTGCAGCTTATCGGTCATCAGCATACGCACTTCGTAGGCCAGGACCTTATTAAACTGCTGGAGGCTCGGCAGAATCGCAAAGTTCAACACCACCAGGTAGGTCGTCACCAGGCTGACGAACAGCAGGGTGACGATCAGTAAGAGGGTGCGGGCAAACGAGCTTCGCGGCGAGAAGCGCATTCGCCTCATGCTTTAGAGCCGTCCGGAACGAACACGTAGCCCAGACCCCATACGGTCTGAATATAACGAGGATGCGCCGGATCTTCTTCCACCATGCGGCGCAGGCGGGAGATCTGCACGTCGATGGAGCGTTCCATTGCGGAGTATTCGCGACCGCGCGCCAGGTTCATCAGCTTGTCGCGTGAAAGCGGCTCGCGCGGATGGCTGACCAGCGCTTTCAGTACGGCAAACTCGCCGCTGGTGAGCGGCATTGGCTCATCTTCACGGAACATCTCGCGCGTGCCGAGGTTCAGCTTGAACTTGCCGAAGGCAATCACCGCCTCTTCCTGGGACGGCGCGCCCGGCAGTTCATTCGCCTGACGGCGCAGCACGGCACGAATACGCGCCAGCAGCTCGCGCGGGTTAAACGGTTTTGGAATGTAGTCGTCGGCGCCGATTTCGAGGCCCACGATACGGTCAACCTCTTCACCCTTCGCGGTCACCATGATGATCGGCATCGGGTTGCTTTGGCTGCGCAGACGGCGGCAGATAGAAAGCCCGTCTTCACCCGGCAGCATCAGGTCGAGAACCATCAGATGGAAAGATTCGCGGGTCAGCAGACGGTCCATCTGCTCAGCGTTCGCGACGCTACGAACCTGGAAGCCCTGCTCGGTCAGATAACGCTCAAGCAGCGCGCGCAGGCGCATGTCGTCATCCACGACCAGAATTTTGTAGTTTTCTTGCATTGTGTGTACTCCCAAAGGTTCGGATAGTCTTTGTAACAGCGTATTCTAAAAAAGTGCACGTATTCGACCAGTTAATTCTGGTATAAATTCTAGTCGAAATTGTTACAAAGCATATTTAACAGCAGCTTATCTGTTCATTTCATCACATAAATCATTATTAATCCTGTCTGTTACACTGTGTGGTACGTATTGTGCGCAAAACAGAGAACCGTCAGCAAAGGCAGCACCATGAAAACGCCCCTGATCACCCGCGAAGGGTACGAAAAGCTCAAAAAAGAGATGGATTACCTGTGGCGCGAAGAGCGTCCTGAAGTAACCAAAAAGGTGACCTGGGCGGCGAGCCTGGGCGATCGCAGCGAAAATGCTGATTATCAGTACAACAAGAAGCGGCTGCGCGAAATTGACCGCCGGGTACGCTATCTGACGAAGTGTCTTGAGAATCTAAAAATCGTCGATTACTCCCCGCAGCAGGAGGGCAAAGTGTTCTTCGGCGCGTGGGTGGAGATTGAAAACGACGATGGGGACACCCTGCGTTTTCGCATCGTCGGTTACGATGAAATTTTTGGTCGTAAAGATTACATTTCTATCGACTCCCCGATGGCCCGCGCGCTGTTGAAAAAGGAAGTGGGCGATTTAGCCGTCGTTCAGACCCCAGCCGGTGAAGCCAGCTGGTACGTCAATGAGATCGTCTACGTAAAATAGTCCGAGAGCGCCCTCCCCGGCTGGCATTTTGCCGTGTCAGCCCGTATAACTATCCCCTGATTTTTGACCCACAAGATGATAAAGCCATGATGAAAGATTCGCTCTGCCGCATTATTGCGGGTGAACTTCAGGCCAGAGCCGAACAGGTAGAAGCTGCCGTTCGCCTGCTTGATGAAGGGAACACCGTGCCGTTTATTGCACGTTATCGTAAGGAAGTCACAGGCGGTCTGGATGACACGCAGCTGCGTAACCTGGAGACCCGCCTGGGCTATCTGCGCGAGCTGGAAGAACGTCGTCAGGCGATCCTCAAATCTATCGGCGAACAGGGCAAGCTGACCAGCGAGCTGGAAAGCGCCATTAACGGCACCCTGAGCAAAACCGAACTCGAAGATCTCTATCTGCCGTACAAACCGAAGCGCCGTACCCGCGGGCAGATTGCGATTGAGGCGGGCCTTGAGCCGCTGGCAGAGCTGCTGTGGAATGAGCCATCTCACGACCCGGAAACCGAAGCGGCGAAATTCGTCGACGCCGACAAAGGTGTCGCTGACACCAAGGCCGCTCTGGACGGCGCGCGCTACATCCTGATGGAGCGCTTCGCGGAAGACGCCGCCCTGCTGGCTAAAGTGCGTGATTATCTGTGGAAGAACGCCCACATCGTCTCTACCGTCGTAGCGGGCAAAGAGGAAGAAGGCGCGAAGTTCCGCGACTACTTCGATCACCACGAACCGATTTCGACCACCCCTTCTCACCGCGCGCTGGCGATGTTCCGCGGCCGCAACGAAGGCGTGCTCCAGCTCTCCCTGAACGCCGACCCGCAGTTTGACGAGCCGCCGAAAGAGAGCCACTGCGAGCAGATTATCATCGACCATCTCGGCCTGCGCCTGAACAACGCCCCGGCGGACAGCTGGCGCAAAGGCGTGGTGAGCTGGACGTGGCGCATCAAGGTGCTGATGCACCTGGAAACCGAGCTGATGGGCACCGTGCGCGAGCGAGCGGAAGACGAAGCGATCAACGTCTTCGCCCGTAACCTGCATGACCTGCTGATGGCCGCTCCTGCGGGCCTGCGCGCCACCATGGGGCTCGATCCGGGCCTGCGTACCGGCGTGAAAGTGGCGGTCGTTGACGGCACCGGCAAGCTGGTCGCCACCGATACCATTTACCCGCACACCGGCCAGGCAGCGAAAGCCGCCGTCGTGGTGGCGGCGCTGTGCGAGAAGTACAACGTGGAGCTGGTTGCCATCGGTAACGGCACCGCATCACGCGAAACCGAGCGTTTCTACCTCGACGTGCAGAAGCAGTTCCCGAAAGTGACGGCACAGAAAGTGATCGTCAGCGAAGCGGGCGCATCGGTCTATTCCGCCTCTGAGCTGGCGGCGCAGGAATTCCCTGACCTGGACGTTTCCCTGCGCGGCGCGGTCTCCATCGCCCGTCGTCTGCAGGATCCGCTGGCGGAGCTGGTGAAGATCGATCCGAAATCCATCGGCGTGGGCCAGTATCAGCACGACGTGAGCCAGACGCAGCTGGCGCGCAAGCTGGACGCGGTCGTGGAAGACTGCGTAAACGCCGTCGGCGTGGACCTGAACACCGCTTCCGTTCCTCTGCTGACCCGTGTAGCGGGCTTAACCCGCATGATGGCACAGAACATCGTCGCCTGGCGCGATGAGAACGGCCAGTTCCAGAACCGTCAGCAGCTGCTGAAAGTGAGTCGCCTGGGGCCGAAAGCGTTTGAGCAGTGCGCGGGCTTCCTGCGCATCAACCACGGCGATAACCCGCTGGATGCCTCTACCGTTCACCCGGAAGCGTACCCGGTTGTTGAGCGCATCCTGGCCGCCACCCAGCAGGCGCTGAAGGATCTCATGGGCGACAGCAGTGCTCTGCGTAACCTGAAAGCCGTTGATTTCACCGACGACAAATTTGGTGTACCAACTGTCACCGATATCATCAAAGAGCTGGAAAAACCGGGCCGCGATCCGCGTCCTGAGTTCAAAACGGCGACCTTTGCTGACGGCATCGAGACCATGAACGATCTCCTGCCGGGCATGGTGCTGGAAGGCGCGGTGACCAACGTCACCAACTTCGGCGCGTTTGTGGATATCGGCGTGCACCAGGACGGTCTGGTGCATATCTCTTCCCTTGCCGACAAGTTCGTTGAAGACCCGCACACCGTGGTCAAAGCGGGCGACATCGTGAAGGTGAAAGTGCTGGAGGTGGATCTGCAGCGCAAGCGTATCGCCCTGACCATGCGTCTGGATGAGCAGCCGGGCGACACCAGCGCGCGCCGTGGCGGCAACGGCGGAGGCCGCGAGCAGCAGCGTCCGGCCACGAAAGCCACAAAACCGCGCGGGCGTGACGCGCAGCCTGCGGGCAACAGCGCGATGATGGACGCGCTGGCGGCGGCGATGGGTAAGAAACGCTAAGGTAACCCCCCTCACCCTAACCCTCTCCCCAATGGGGAGAGGGCCGGGGTGAGGGGAATAAAATCCTCTCAAATATATGAAACCGATTGCACACCCATATTTAAACCGCTATTTATCACTCCATTAACAAATACGCTTTTTATTCCTTCCCGGGTAATTCTGCCAATATTGAGCAAGGTCAATCAGACCGCAAATTAATACGATTAACAACATCCCGTCACATTTTTATTATTGCTGATAAAAACTATTCTCATTATCATCGCAGTGTAGATTATTTAACCTCTCGTGGAATCAGGCATTATGCAATTCACTCCAGACAGTGCATGGAAAATTACCGGTTTTACCCGCGAAATTAGCCCGGCCTATCGGCAGAAGCTGCTGTCACTTGGCATGCTGCCCGGCTCATCATTCCAGGTCGTGCGTGTGGCGCCGTTGGGCGATCCTGTTCATATCGAAACCCGGCGCGTAAATCTGGTTCTGCGCAAAAAAGACCTCGCATTAATTGAAGTTGAATCTTTATCCCGTTAACAAGCCAGCGGTTTCGGTGGGTCTAATACAATGAAAAAATTAACTATTGGCTTAATTGGCAATCCTAATTCCGGCAAGACAACCTTATTTAATCAGTTAACCGGCGCGCGCCAGCGCGTGGGAAATTGGGCAGGCGTAACGGTTGAACGTAAAGAAGGCCAGTTCACGACAACGGACAATCAGGTCGCCCTGGTTGACCTTCCCGGCACCTACTCCTTAACCACGATTTCATCCCAGACTTCGCTCGATGAGCAAATTGCCTGCCACTACATTCTTGGCGGCGACGCGGATCTGCTGATCAACGTGGTCGACGCTTCGAACCTCGAGCGAAACCTTTACCTGACGCTACAGCTGCTGGAGCTGGGGATCCCCTGCATCGTGGCGCTCAACATGCTCGACATTGCGGAAAAACAAAAGCTGCGCATCGACGTCGATGCGCTCTCCGCGCGCCTGGGCTGTCCGGTGGTTCCGCTGGTTTCGACCCGCGCTCGCGGTATCGACGCCCTGAAGCTGGCGATTGACCGCCACGCGGGAAACCGCGACGTTGAGCTGGTGCACTACGCCCAGCCGCTGCTACGCGAAGCCGAACTGCTGGCGCAGGAGATGGACAGCAGCATGCCTGCAAAACAGCGCCTGTGGCTCGGCCTGCAGATGCTGGAAGGGGATATCTACAGCCGCGCCTATGCCGGACACGCGGCGGATAAGCTGGACGTGGCCCTCGCCCGTCTCAGCGACGAGCTGGACGACCCGGCGCTGCACATCGCCGATGCGCGTTATCAGGCCATTGCGTCAATTTGCGACGTGGTCAGCAACGCCCTTACCGCAGAGCCCAGCCGCTTCACGGCGGCGGTGGATAAGATTGTGCTCAACCGCTTCCTCGGCTTACCCATCTTCCTGCTGGTGATGTACGTGATGTTCCTGCTCGCGATTAACATCGGTGGCGCGCTGCAGCCGATTTTTGACGCCGGTTCTGTCGCGGTCTTCGTACACGGTATTCAGTGGGTAGGTTACACCCTGCACTTCCCGGAATGGCTGACCATCTTCCTTGCCCAGGGGATTGGCGGCGGTATCAACACCGTTCTGCCGCTGGTACCGCAGATCGGCATGATGTATCTGTTCCTCTCGTTCCTCGAAGATTCCGGCTACATGGCGCGCGCCGCCTTCGTGATGGACCGCCTGATGCAGGCGCTGGGCCTGCCGGGCAAGTCCTTCGTCCCGCTGATCGTCGGCTTCGGCTGTAACGTGCCGTCGGTAATGGGCGCGCGCACCCTGGATGCACCGCGTGAACGCCTGATGACCATTATGATGGCGCCGTTTATGTCCTGCGGTGCCCGACTGGCGATCTTTGCGGTCTTCGCGGCAGCCTTTTTTGGCCAGCAGGGCGCGCTGGCGGTCTTCTCGCTGTACGTGCTGGGCATCGTGATGGCCATCCTGACCGGCTTAATGCTGAAACACACCATCATGCGTGGTGAAGCGTCACCGTTCGTGATGGAGCTGCCGGTGTACCACGTTCCCCATCTGAAAAGCCTGGCGATCCAGACCTGGCAGCGCCTGAAAGGCTTTGTGCTGCGCGCCGGTAAGGTGATTGTTATTGTCAGTATTTTCCTGAGCGCGCTGAACAGCTTCACCCTCACCGGTCAGGCGGCAGATAACATCAACGCCTCTGCCCTCGCCTCCGTCAGCCGCGTCATCACGCCGGTCTTCAAACCGATTGGCGTGCAGGAGGATAACTGGCAGGCGACCGTGGGCCTGTTCACCGGTGCGATGGCGAAAGAGGTGGTCGTCGGGACCCTGAACACGCTCTACACCGCAGAGAACATTCAGGAGCAGGAATTTAACCCGGCGGAGTTCCACCTCGGTGACGAACTGCTGGGGGCCGTAGAGGAGACCTGGCAGAGCCTGAAAGACACCTTCAGCCTGAGCGTGCTGGCTAACCCGATTGAGGCCAGCAAAGGCGATGGCGAAATGGCGACCGGTGCCATGGGCGTGATGGGCGAGAAGTTTGGCAGCGCGTCAGCGGCCTACAGCTATCTCATCTTCGTTCTGCTCTATATTCCGTGCATCTCGGTGATGGGGGCGATTGCCCGTGAGTCCAGCCGCGGCTGGATGGGCTTCTCCATTCTGTGGGGGCTGAATATCGCCTACTCGCTGGCGACGCTGTTTTACCAGACCGTTAACTTCAGCCAGCATCCGCGCTACAGCCTGGTCAGCATCCTGGCGGTCATCCTGTTTAACGTGATTGTGATTGGCCTGCTGCGCCGGGCGCGAAGCCGCGTTGATATCAACCTGCTGGCGACGCGTAAAACCCCGGCCACCTGCTGCAACAGCCCGGCTGGCGACTGTCACTAAGGGGAAAAACAGATGGCATCGTTGATTCAGGTTCGTGACTTACTGGCATTGCAGGGACGCATGGAGGCAAAACAGCTCAGCCTTAGCCTGCATACGCCGCAGCCGATGATCGATGCCATGCTGGAGCGCCTGGAAGCCATGGGTAAAGCCGTGCGGATTCAGGACGAAGCGGAGGGTTGCCTCTCCGGCAGTTGTAAAAGCTGTCCGGAAGGAAAGGCCTGTCTCAGGGAGTGGTGGGCACTGCGCTAATAAAGCCGGGCATTGCTGCCCGGTTTTATCGTATTACTTATAGACGTCCGCAGTAGCGCGTACGTTTTTGGTCTGTTTTTCTGCGCTGGTGACGACGAAGTATGTCCCGCCCAGCTCATCCGCTTTCTTCGACAGCTCTTTTCTTGCATCCATCGGCGCGGTGGTGTCAGACGTAGAAATCTCACCAATTTTCGTCAGATTCATCCCGGCAACTTTATCTTTTTCCAGCTCTTTTGCCGCAAAAACGCCAAATGACAGTGACCCAATAACCAGAGAAGTGACAATACCTGTAACAAGTTTCATAGCCTGACTCTCCATAGGATTGTTGTTTTGATCATCGTAGGCAGAACAACCGCAACGACATCTGGAGTATGGTTGCGGTGTGTAACTTTTTCCAGGCTGGATAGAAAATAATCAGTCTAAACGTTGACTTAACGCAACCAACGCTGAACAAAACTCCGTCGGATGAGAGATAAACGGCGCATGCGCGGCTTTTGCTATGACCTGTGATTCGCTGTCCGGCCAGAGGGAATCCAGAAGTGGGACCACTTTGCGCGGCACCAGCCCGTCGAGATAGCCATAGATGCGCAGGTGCGGCATGCTCAGCCCGGCCAGCGGCTCGCGCAGATCGGCCGTTTTCAGGATCTCCAGACCGCCGTTAAGCACCTCAACGTCCGGCATCGGCAGGGAGAGCACCACCTGCTTTAACGCTCTGGCATCCTGACGCGCGGTTTCGGTGCCCATCGTCTGCAAGGCGAGGAATCGCTCGACGGTCCGCTGGAAATCGTCGCTCAGCTGCTGCTGGAAGCCCGCCAGAACGTCAGGTTTGATGCCGGGCCACGCCTCTTTTGCGCTAAAGCATGGCGACGAGGCCACGGTGACCAGCGCCCTAACGCGCTCGGGCCAGGAGAGCGCAATCTGGCTTGCCACCAGCCCTCCCAGACTCCAGCCCAGCCAGATGGCATTTTGCGGCGCGGCGTCTACAACGTGCTGCGCCATTTCATCAAGCGACATCGCGCCAAAGCCACGGCTGCGACCATAGCCCGGCAGATCAACCAGATGTAACGTAAATTGCGAGGCAAGTTCCTCGCTTATGCAATGCCACACTTCCGCATTCAGGCCCCATCCGTGCAGCAGCACAAGATGGCAATTTCCTGTCCCTACGGTCTGCCACCACAGCGTCTTCATCAGTTACTGTTCTCTTTTTTCACATGGAGGTTGCACATGCTAACAGTGCCTGGCTTGTGCTGGCTATGCAAAATGCCGCTTGCCCTCAGCGCGTGGGGCGTCTGTTCCGTCTGCACGCATTCGCTGGAAAGGCATATCACAACCTGCCCGCAATGTGGTTTACCGGCGGCGAACCGCGATTTGCCCTGCGGCCGCTGCCTGAAAAAATCCCCGCCGTGGAGCGCGCTGGTGGCCGTGGATGATTATGTTCCGCCGCTGAGCGGGCTTATTCACGCCCTGAAGTTTTCCGGCCAGAGTTCGCTGGCGCAGCCCCTTGCCCGCCTGCTTTTGCTGGCCGTTTTACAGGCGCGACGAACCCGCGCTTTGCCGAAAATCGACATGGTGGTGAATGTCCCCTTATACCGACGCCGACACTGGCGGCGCGGCTATAATCAAAGCGACCTGCTCTGCCGCCCGCTCGCCCGGTGGCTGGGTTGTCGCTACGATGCCAGCGCGCTTACCCGCGTTCATGCCACCGCCATCCAGCATCAGCTCAACGCCCGGCTTCGCAAAAGGAACCTGAAAAACGCCTTTCGCCTTGAATTGCCAGTCCACGGCCTCCATATCGCCATCGTGGATGACGTCGTCACCACAGGCAGTACCGTTGCTGAACTTTCCCGACTGCTTTTGCAAAGCGGCGCCGCGTCGGTTCAGGTATGGTGTCTGTGCCGTACCTTGTAGCCCTTCTTCAATGGGCGTATGATTATACCCAGGTAATTTAGTCAACTATTAGGCCAAAGCTATGATCCGTATTTCCGATTCTGCACAAGCGCACTTTGCCAAACTGCTGGCAAATCAGGAAGAAGGGACGCAGATCCGCGTGTTTGTGATCAATCCAGGCACTCCGAATGCAGAATGTGGTGTCTCTTATTGTCCTCCGGACGCTGTGGAAGCAACTGACACTGCCCTTAAATTTGAACAGCTCACCGCTTACGTCGATGAACTGAGCGCGCCGTATCTTGAAGATGCGGAAATCGACTTTGTCACCGACCAGCTGGGTTCTCAGCTGACCCTGAAAGCGCCAAACGCCAAAATGCGTAAAGTTTCTGACGATGCGCCACTGATGGAGCGCGTTGAGTATCTGCTGCAGTCCCAGATCAACCCACAACTGGCCGGCCACGGTGGTCGCGTTTCCCTGATGGAAATCACGGAAGACGGCCTGGCGATCCTGCAGTTCGGCGGCGGCTGTAACGGTTGCTCCATGGTCGACGTGACACTGAAAGAAGGGATCGAGAAGCAGCTGCTGAACGAATTCCCGGAACTGAAAGGCGTGCGCGACCTGACCGAGCACCAGCGCGGCGAGCACTCTTACTACTAATTCAGTACCCGTCTGTATTGCCCGGTAGCGCTGCGCTTACCGGGCCTGACTCCCTTGCCTTCCCCTCTATATGTTGACCTGCGTCTCATAATTCAAATTTTGCCTCACCGGGTGATTCTCAACCACGACATGTTACCCGTATCATTCTCGTGGGCACTCAACACCCTTATAACAGCCGACTAAACTTAACTGTTTCGCAGGCATCAGTATGAGTGCCGTTAACCACTCTGTTCCCAGTTGGGACAACCGGAATTTGTCGTTGAAACAATGACGTTACCCATAACAATTCAAAGGCCAGGTAAATCATGCCATTAGTCATCGTTGCTATCGGTGTTGTGTTATTACTGCTCTTGATGATCCGCTTCAAAATGAACGGATTTATCGCTCTGGTTCTGGTGGCACTTGCAGTCGGTCTGATGCAGGGGATGCCGCTGGTTAAAGTTATCAGCTCTATCAAAGCCGGTGTCGGCGGCACGCTCGGCAGCCTGGCGCTGATTATGGGCTTCGGCGCCATGCTCGGTAAAATGCTGGCGGACTGCGGGGGCGCGCAGCGTATTGCCACCACCCTGATTGCCAAATTCGGTAAACAGCACATTCAGTGGGCAGTGGTGTTAACCGGTTTTACCGTCGGTTTCGCGCTGTTCTATGAAGTGGGCTTCGTGCTGATGCTGCCGCTGGTGTTCACCATCGCCGCCGCGGCCAACATCCCGCTGCTGTTCGTGGGTGTACCAATGGCTGCTGCGCTGTCCGTGACCCACGGCTTCCTGCCGCCGCACCCGGGTCCAACCGCCATCGCCACCATCTTCCACGCCGATATGGGTAAAACCCTGCTGTTCGGTACGATTCTGGCGATCCCGACCGTAATTCTGGCAGGCCCGGTGTATGCCCGCTTCCTGAAAGGCATTGATAAGCCTATTCCGGAAGGTCTGTACAGCGCCAAAACCTTCACTGAAGAAGAGATGCCAGGCTTTGGCGTCAGCGTCTGGACCTCGCTGGTACCGGTGATCCTGATGGCAATGCGCGCCGTGGCGGAGATGATCCTGCCGAAAGGCCACGCTTTCCTGGCCGTTGCCGAGTTCCTCGGCGACCCGGTGATGGCAACGCTGATTGCGGTATTGATTGCGATGTTCACCTTCGGCCTGAACCGTGGCCGCTCCATGGATCAGATCAACGACACGCTGACCTCGTCCATCAAAATCATTGCCATGATGCTGCTGATTATCGGCGGTGGCGGTGCGTTCAAGCAGGTGCTGGTCGACAGCGGCGTGGACAAATACATCGCTTCCATGATGCATGAAACCAATATCTCTCCAATCCTGATGGCGTGGTCTATTGCTGCCGTGCTGCGTATCGCGCTGGGTTCTGCAACCGTTGCGGCGATTACAGCGGGCGGTATCGTTGCGCCGCTGATTGCCACCACGGGCGTCAGCCCTGAGCTGATGGTTATTGCGGTAGGCTCCGGCAGCGTGATTTTCTCTCACGTAAACGATCCGGGCTTCTGGCTGTTCAAGGAGTACTTCAACCTGACCATCGGTGAGACCATCAAGTCCTGGTCAATGCTGGAAACCATTATTTCGGTCTGCGGCCTGGTAGGGTGTCTGCTGTTGAATATGGCTCTCTGACTCTCCTGCTCGATCGGTTCCCTCTCCCCTTTGGGGAGAGGGCTAGGGTGAGGGGCAAATTACGACTTCTTACCCACCGCCTTTCTGCGCTTATCCAAATCCTTAATCAGCCTGTTCACCCCGTCATCGGCAAACATCGTCTCAAGCGTTGTGGACAGCTTGCGGCGCCAGTTCTTGTACTGATAGCTGGTGCCCGGAACGTTCACCGGCTCCGCCATATCAATCCAGTCTTCCGGCTGCAGACCGAGCAAAGCGCTGTTGCTGTCGGCAATATAGCGCTGCAGGCCACGGTTGAGCGTTGGGGTCATTGCCATCAGCGACGCCTTATGTCCGGCACGCTTCGGCAGACAGCCATGCTTGTGCAGCGCGTCCAGCAGCCCCTGCTTCGCCAGCTCGCGGTCCTGATACAGTCCGCGCAGAACCTCTTCATCTGGATAGAGGCCCAGCGTTTTGCCGAGGGTTAGATCGCCGCTTTCCCAGTAGCCTCTGAGCGTAGGAAGATCATGCGTCGTCGCGACTGCCATTGACTGTTCAGGGTACGCTTTCGGCGCGCGGAAGGTTTTCTCATGGTCGTTTTCAAAATAGAGCACTTTGTAGGAATAAACCCCGCTGTCGCGGAGCTTGCTGACAATTTCCACCGGTACGGTACCGAGATCTTCACCGATCACCATGCACTGATGACGTTTACTCTCCAGCGCCAGGATCGACAGCAGATCGTCCACCGGATACTGCACGTACGCCCCGTGATCGGCCGTTTCACCGTACGGGATCCACCACAGGCGCAGCACGGACATCACGTGGTCGATGCGCAGCGCCCCGCAGTTCTGCATGTTCGCGCGCAGCAGGTCGATAAACGGCTCGTAGGCGCGCGCCGCCATCACGTGCGGATCCATTGGCGGCAGGCCCCAGTTCTGACCGAGCGGGCCGAGGATATCCGGCGGCGCGCCGACGGATGCTTTCAGGCAGTAAAGCTCACGGTCACACCAGGTTTCCGCGCCGCCTTCCGCCACGCCCACGGCCAGATCGCGATACAGGCCGATCGGCATCTTATAGCCCTGGCTCACCTGCCAGCAGGCGGCAAACTGGCTGTACGCCAGCCACTGCAGCCACAGGTAGAAGTCCACCTCGTCGGCATGATTTTTACAGAAGGCTTTGACTTCAGGGGTATCCACGGTCTGATACGCTTCCGGCCAGACCGGCCAGCCCCAGCGCATTTCGTCCTCTTTCACCTGATACGCGTGCAGCGCATCAAATGCCGCCTGCCAGTAGAGGCTTTCACCTTCCTGCATCACGAACTGGCGGAAGGCCGCCATCTGCTCGTCGTCGCGCTTCGCAAAGCCTTTCCACGCCAGGCGCAGAGCCGCCATTTTCAGCGCGGTCACGGAGGCATAATCTACCCAGTCCGCATCGCGGGCCTGCTTCAGCAGCTGCTGGGTGGTCTCAAGCTTCCACCACGCCTGTGCCTCTTTGCTGTTTTTGAAATCGTCTAACGCGTTAACGTCGATGTAAATCACGTTTAGCCAGCGTCGGGAAGACGGGCTGTACGGGCTGGCGCTTTCCGGGTTGGCCGGATAGAGCGCGTGGATCGGGTTGAGGCCGATAAACGCGCCGCCGCGCTCACCAACAGATGCCAGCATCTTTTTCAGATCGCCAAAATCGCCGATGCCCCAGTTGCTGTCTGAACGCAGCGTATAGAGCTGCACGCAGGCGCCCCACAGTTTTTTGCCTTCGAGCAGCGCCTGCGGCTCATAGCAGCGTTTTGGCGCGACGATCACCCGGCAGTGAAAACGCTGTTCGTCCTGGGTGAGCGTCAGGCTGTGGTAGCCCTCCGGCAGCTTTGCCGGAAGGTTTAACGTTTTGCCGCCGGTGGCGTGGCCTTTATGCTGATGCCCCTCTTCGGTGGTGAGCAGCCAGCTATACTCGCCGCGCCCCTCCACCGCCAGCGGCATCTTTTTGCCTGCGGTAAAGACCTTCACGTTTGGCACCGGAGCAACCGACGCGTTCGCGTCGGTTTTATGCATGGCATCCAGCAAACGTCTTTTGGTGTCCGCACCAATAGACTGCGGTTTGCCGTGCGCATTGATGTAACTGAGGCTAATTCCCGCCGCCTGCGCGGCACTGTCCAGACGTTTACTCTCCATCGCGCTTCCTTAGCGTTTTGCCTGCCAGATACGGGCCTGATAATCACGGATTGAGCGGTCAGAGCTGAACATGCCGCAGCGCGCGGTGTTCAGAATGCACGCCCGGGTCCACGCCTCCTGGTCGCGGTACAGCACGTCGACCTGTTTCTGCGCTTCAACGTAGGCCGTGAAGTCCGCCATCACCAGGTACGGGTCGCCGCCGTGTTTGTCCATGCTGTGCAGCATCTGGTCAAACGCGTGCTTGTCGCCATCGCTGTATTTGCCGCTTTCCAGCTCCTTCAGCACCGCATCCAGCACTTTGTCTTTTTTACGCCATTTCACCGGGTCGTAACCTTTGGCCTTGATGGCTTTCACTTCTTCAACAGTATGGCCGAAGATAAAGATGTTCTCTTCACCGACCTTCTCGGCGATTTCGACGTTCGCACCGTCCAGCGTGCCGACGGTCAGCGCGCCGTTCAGCGCCAGCTTCATGTTGCCAGTACCGGACGCTTCTTTCCCTGCGGTCGAGATCTGCTCGGAGATATCCGCCGCCGGGATCAGCATTTCCGCCGCCGAGACGCAGTAATCCGGCAGGAACACGACCTTCAGCTTGTCGCCCACTTTCGGATCGCTGTTGATCGCCGCCGCCACTTTATTGATGGCGAGGATAATGTTTTTCGCCAGGTAGTAGCCCGGCGCCGCCTTCGCACCGAACAGGAACACGCGCGGCACGCGGTCGGCCTGCGGGTTCTCGCGGATCTCTTTGTACAGCGCCAGAATGTGCAGCAGGTTCAGGTGCTGACGCTTGTACTCGTGCAGGCGTTTGATCTGGATATCGAAAATCGCGTTCGGGTTGATCTCAATCCCGGTACGCATTTTCACAAACTCCGCCAGGCGAACCTTGTTCTCCAGCTTGATCGCGCGGTACTGCTCGCGGAATTTCGCATCGTCGGCGTATTTTTCCAGGTTAATCAGCTGGTCCAGATCGTTGGCCCACTCTTTCTTCAGGGTCTTATCCAGCAGGCCGGCCAGCAGCGGATTGCACTGCTTGATCCAGCGACGCGGCGTAATGCCGTTGGTCACGTTGTGGAACTTGGTCGGCCACAGCTGGTGATATTCCGGGAACAGATCTTTCACCACCAGATCGGAGTGCAGCGCCGCCACGCCGTTCACGGCAAAGCCGCTCACCACGCACATGTTCGCCATACGCACCTGTTTGTCGTGCACCACCGCCAGCTTCGCCCAGACGGCTTTGTCGCCCGGCCAGGTTTTCTCCACCAGCGTTTTGAACTGGTCGTTAATCTTATTGATGATCTGCATATGGCGCGGCAGCAGCGTTTTCACCAGCTTCTCATCCCAGCACTCGAGCGCTTCCGGCATCAGGGTGTGGTTGGTATAGGCGAAGGTGCGGCTGGTGATGGCCCAGGCGTCGTCCCAGCTCAGCTGATGCTCGTCAATCAGCACGCGCAGCAGTTCCGGGATGGCAATAGTCGGGTGCGTATCGTTAAGCTGAATGACTTCGAAGTCCGGCAGCTGCGCCAGCTTGCGGCCCGCCAGGTGATGGCGACGCAGAATGTCCGCCACGGAGCAGGCGCACTGGAAGTACTGCTGCATCAGACGCAGCTTTTTACCCGCCAGGTGGTTATCGTTCGGATAGAGGACTTTGGTCAGCTTCTCGGCGTCGATGCCCTGCTGCTCGGCGCGCAGGAAATCGCCGTCGTTGAATTTGGTCAGGTTGAACGGATGCGCGTGCTTCGCCTGCCACAGACGCAGCGGCTGCGCCACGCCGTTACGGTAGCCGAGCACCGGCAGGTCCCAGGCTTCGCCGGTAATAGTGAACGCCGGTTCCCAGAGCCCCTGCTTCGTCACTTTCCCGCCGATGCCGACCTGCACGTCCAGCTGCGCGTTGTGGCGGAACCACGGGTAGGTATTGCGATGCCAGTCGTCCGGCGCTTCCATCTGGTGGCCGTCGGCAAACGACTGACGGAACAGGCCGTACTGGTAGTTCAGGCCATAGCCAATCGCCGACTGGCCGACCGTTGCCATAGAGTCAAGGAAACAGGCCGCCAGACGCCCCAGTCCGCCGTTGCCCAGCGCCGGGTCGATCTCTTCTTCCAGCAGGTCGGTCAGGTTAATGTCGTGCTCTTTCAGCACATCACCCACCTCCTGATACCAGCCAAGGTTCAGCAGGTTGTTGCCGGTCAGGCGGCCAATCAGGAACTCCATCGAGATATAGTTAACGTGACGCTGGCCTTTGACGGGCTTCGCCACGGGCTGAGCATCCAGCTGCTCTGCGAGCGCCCCGCTCACCGCCTGCCACCACTGGTGAGGCGTCATCTCGTTTGCAGCATGAAGGCCAAAACGCTGCCACTGACGCGTCAGGGCAGCCTGGAATTGAGCTTTGTTGAAGGTAGGCTGTGACATAGGGGATCGGCATCCTTTAGAAAGAAAACACAAGTTGGCGCTAGTGTGCCTGGCTCATTTCACCTCTTCCTCCTCCCGTGGGGGATTAGACAGGGAGGAGTAGCGGGGATGAGCGTAAAAGTGTGATCGAGGCCACTCTGAGAGCATAGCTGGAGTGTGCCCGGAAGATAAAAAAGTAACCGGGGAGAATGTCAAAGAAATGAAATGCGGTTTTGGATGAAATTAATCCATGCGGAAATGATTGCTTACGGAGAATAATATTTCAGCAATCGGGTCCTGCCTAAGGAGATTATTAATCTCACTCAACTTTACCCGAAGTTTATTAAATTCGATGTCATTATACCTTTCTGAAACCAGTTTCAGCCCAGCCTCGTGACATCCATACAAGCCAGCATTGACGCGGCATCAAAGCCTTTTCAAAAAAGTTCCAGTACTGACCGGAATGTTTTGTGACAGAGTGCAAATTCAGAGCCACAAAAGCCAGACATAACTTGCAATAGTTCTCTTTCTGACCGACCTTATAGCTATTAATTACGAAGCGCAAAAAAAATAAATTCTCTCGTTCCCCACAGTGAAGTGAAACCTATGTTGATTCCGTCAAAATTAAGTCGCCCGGTTCGTCTTGACCATACAGTGGTCCGCGAGCGTCTGCTGGCTAAACTTTCCGGCGCGCATAATTTCCGACTGGCGCTGGTTACGAGCCCTGCAGGTTATGGAAAAACAACGCTCATTTCACAATGGGCCGCAGGTAAGAGCGATCTTGGCTGGTACTCTCTCGACGAGGGCGATAACCAGCAAGAGCGTTTTGCCAGCTATCTGATTGCCGCTATTCAACAGGCAACCAACGGACACTGCGTCGCCAGCGAGGCAATGGTGCAAAAGCGCCAGTACGCCAGTCTGTCCTCCCTTTTCTCTCAGCTGTTTATCGAACTGGCCGAATGGCATCGCCCGCTGTACGTGGTGATTGATGACTATCATCTGATCACGAACCCGGTTATCCATGAGTCGATGCGCTTCTTCCTGCGCCACCAGCCGGAAAACCTGACCCTGGTCGTGCTGTCACGCAACCTGCCGCAGCTCGGTATTGCCAACCTGCGCGTGCGCGATCAGCTTCTGGAAGTGGGCAGCCAGCAGCTGGCCTTTACCCACCAGGAAGCGAAACAGTTCTTTGACTGCCGCCTGACCTCACCCATTGAGGCCTCCGAAAGCAGCCGCCTGTGTGATGATGTCGCGGGCTGGGCCACGGCGCTGCAGCTGATTGCCCTTTCTGCCCGGCAAAACAACAGCCCGACGCACCAGTCCGCGCGCCGTCTGGCCGGCATCAACGCCAGCCATCTTTCGGATTACCTGGTGGATGAGGTGCTGAACAGCGTCGATCCCTCCACCCGCAATTTCCTGCTGAAAAGCTCCCTGCTGCGCTCCATGAACGACGCGCTGATTGTGCGCGTAACAGGCTGTGAGAACGGTCAGCTGCAGCTGGAAGAGATTGAACGTCAGGGCCTGTTCCTGACGCGCATGGACGACCCCGGCGAGTGGTTCAGCTATCACCCGCTATTTGGCAGCTTCCTGCGCCAGCGCTGCCAGTGGGAGCTGGCAACGGAATTGCCGGAAATCCACCGCGCCGCCGCCGAAAGCTGGATGGCGCAAGGCTTCCCGAGCGAGGCCATTCACCACGCGCTTGCCGCCGGTGACGCCAGCATGCTGCGCGATATCCTGCTTAACCACGCGTGGGGGCTGTTTAACCACAGCGAACTGACGCTGCTGGAAGAGTCGTTGAAAGCCCTGCCGTGGGAGAGCCTGCTGGAGAACCCGCGCCTGGTGCTGCTCCAGGCCTGGCTGATGCAGAGCCAGCACCGCTACAGCGAAGTGAATACCCTGCTGGCGCGCGCCGAGCAGGAGATGGAAAGCGAAATGGATATCACCCTGCACGGCGAATTTAACGCCCTGCGGGCGCAGGTCGCGATTAACGACGGCGATGCGGATGAAGCGGAACGGCTGGCGATGGTCGCGCTGGATGAACTGCCGCTGGCGAATTTCTACAGCCGGATTGTGGCTACCTCGGTGCACGGCGAAGTGCTGCACTGCAAGGGCGAACTGACGCGCTCCCTTTCGCTGATGCAGCAAACCGAGCAGATGGCGCGCCGCCATGATGTGTGGCACTACGCCCTGTGGAGCCTGATCCAGCAAAGCGAGATTTTATTCGCACAGGGGTTCCTGCAGGCCGCCTGGGAAAATCAGGAAAAAGCGTTCCAGCTGATTCGTGAACAGCACCTGGAACAACTGCCGATGCACGAGTTCCTGTTGCGTATTCGCGCTCAACTGCTGTGGGCATGGTCGCGTCTGGATGAAGCAGAAAGCTGCGCCCGTCAGGGTGTGAACGTGCTCTCTGGCTTCCAGCCTCAGCAGCAATTGCAGTGTCTGGCCCTGCTGGTGCAGTGCTCGCTGGCGCGTGGCGATCTGGATAACGCCCGCAATCACCTTAACCGTCTGGAAAACCTGCTCGGCAACGGTCAGTACCACAGCGACTGGGTATCTAACGCCGACAAGGTTCGGGTGATTTACTGGCAGATGACGGGGGACAAAAAATCCGCCGCCAACTGGCTGCGCCAGACGCCTAAACCGGAATTTGCCAATAACCACTTCCTGCAAAGCCAGTGGCGCAACATCGCCCGCGTGCAGATCCTGCTGGGTGACTTTGAGCCTGCCGAAATTGTGCTGGAAGAGTTAAACGAAAACGCCCGCAGCCTGCGTCTGATGAGCGACCTGAACCGCAACCTGCTGCTGCTCAACCAGCTTTACTGGCAGGCGGGCCGCAAAAATGACGCCCAGCGCGTGCTGCTGGAAGCCTTGCAGCTGGCGAACCGAACCGGGTTTATTAGCCACTTCGTGATTGAAGGTGAAGTGATGGCGCAGCAGCTGCGCCAGCTGATTCAGCTCAACACGCTGCCGGAGCTGGATCAGCATCGCGCCCAGCGCATTCTGCGCGAGATTAATCAGCACCATCGCCACAAGTTTGCGCATTTTGACGAGAACTTTGTTGAACGCCTGCTGAACCACCCGGAAGTGCCGGAGCTTATTCGCACCAGCCCGCTCACCCAGCGCGAATGGCAGGTGCTGGGGCTGATCTATTCAGGCTATAGCAACGAGCAGATTGCCGGTGAGCTGGCGGTGGCGGCAACCACCATCAAAACGCACATTCGCAATCTGTATCAGAAGCTGGGCGTGGCGCACCGTCAGGATGCGGTACAGCATGCGCAGCAGCTGTTGAAGATGATGGGGTACGGTGTTTAGTTTTGTGCGGCCTGATGCCCTCGCCCCGGCCCTCTCCCACAGGGAGAGGGAGAACGGCTTTTCAACACAACTCTAACTGCAAATTATTATCCTTAATCACCTGCATTACGCCCGCTGGCGGCATCACGTCGGTGTAGACCGCATTCACCATGCTGATGCTGCCCATGTTCACCATCGCGTTTCGGCCAAACTTCGAATGGTCCACCACCAGCATCACGTGGCGCGAGTTCTCAATAATCGCGCGCTTGGTGCGCACCTCGTGATAATCAAACTCCAGCAGCGAGCCGTCGGTGTCGATGCCGCTGATCCCCAGAATGCCGAAGTCGAGGCGGAACTGAGAGATAAAGTCGAGCGTCGCTTCGCCGATAATCCCGCCGTCGCGGCTGCGCAGTTCGCCGCCCGCGAGGATGATACGGAAATCATCTTTCTGCATCAACGTGTTGGCGACGTTCAGGTTGTTGGTCACCACGCGCAGGTTTTCGTGATCCAGCAGCGCATGGGCAACCGCTTCCGGCGTGGTGCCGATGTCAATAAACAGCGTCGCACCGTTCGGGATTTGGCTCGCCACTTTACGCGCAATGCGCTCTTTCTCTGCCGTCTGCGTGGCTTTACGGTCGTGCCAGGAGGTGTTGACCGAGCTGGACGGCATCGCCGCGCCGCCGTGGTGGCGCAAAATACGGTTCTGATCGGCCAGATCGTTCAGGTCACGACGGATGGTTTGCGGGCTGACGGCAAACTGCTCCACCAGCTCTTCGGTGCTGACGTATCCCTGTTTTTTGACCAGTTCGATAATGGCGTCATGACGTTGTGTTTGTTTCATCAATTATCCCTGAGAATTATGTTCGTTTTCGCGCATGGAGCGTGTCGGCAAGCGCCATTGCAAGACCGACGGCGAGGCCGGTGACGTGCGCACCATTGGCGATAGACATACCAAACAGATCAAACCATCCGGCAATTAGCCATATTAACGCAAAGGCTATTAATCCGCGTTGTAAATAGATGCCGCTTTCCGGGTCGCGCTCCCCGCGAAGCCAGACGTAGCCCATCAAAGCGTAGACGACACCCGACAGCCCGCCGAACCACGGGCCGCTGAATTTATGCTGTACATAGCCGCTCAGCAGGGCGCTGATTACGGTGATGACAATCAGCTTGCCGCTGCCGAGCCGCTTCTCAACGATACCGCCGAGATACCACCACCACAGCAGGTTAAAGAGGATATGCATCACCGAGAAATGCATCAGCGCGTGGGTAAAATAGCGCCAGACGTCAAAATCCAGCGACGGGTCATACGGCCACGCCAGCGCGATCATCACGCTCTGGTCGCCCACCACGTTCATAATAATGAAGACGATAATGCAGGTTGCCATCAGCAGCAGCGTAAACGGGCCCGCGCGCTCGCGAATCGTGGCAAGGAAGGGAAAGCGGCTGTAATGCAGTCCGCTGCCGGTCTGTCCGGATTGCCAGCTGGCCGCCAGATAGCGCGGGTCGCCGGGGTTCTCAAGGAAACGCGCCAGCTCCTCGTTGACCCGCGCAGCCTGGCTCTCGTCGGCCAGCCAGACGTCGGTCTGAGTATGTTGCTGAATGGTCAGAATAACGCCCTGCGTCGCCATATAGTCGACAAACGCCTGGGCGACGCGCGGGTTGGTAAAAGAGGTGATCATCAACATGGGCAGCGGTCGCTTATTTCCACACAAAAGGGGACAGTATAGCGGGATTAGCGCTCAAACGCGTATTCCACTTCTGCCGGGAAATGACGATGCCAGGCATCAAAGCCGCCGTCGACGCTGTATACCGCGTCATAGCCTTGCTGAATCAGATACTGCGCCGCGCCTTTGCTGCTGTTGCCGTGGTAGCACATGACCATAACGGGCGTTTCGAAGTCGTTATCGCGCATAAACGCGCCCAGCGTGTCGTTGGTCAGATGAAACGCGCCCGGCGTGTGGCCCATGGCAAAACTCTGCGGGTCGCGGATGTCCACCAGCACCGCTTTTCCCTGGTGCATCTTCTGGTGGGCTTCTTCTACGTTAATACATTCAAACTGATCCATGGTGTTCTCTTTACAGTGGTCAACGACAAGATTTTACCCCGTAGTGTACGTCCTGGCGGCGGGTAAACGCCATTATGTTATCCATATCACTCTAAATTGTTTTTTTGATGTTACCAAAAGCGCGTTCCTTTGCTATTATGAGCGATATCGAACATTTTTGAGCTTTAACGAAAGTGCATGAGGGTGTTATGGAAACCAAAGATCTGATTGTGATAGGCGGTGGCATCAACGGTGCCGGTATTGCGGTTGATGCCGCAGGACGCGGTTTATCCGTGCTGATGCTGGAAGCTAACGATCTCGCCTGCGCGACGTCGTCCGCCAGCTCCAAGCTGATCCACGGTGGCCTGCGCTACCTGGAACACTACGAATTCCGCCTGGTCAGCGAAGCGCTGGCCGAACGCGAAGTGCTGCTGAAAATGGCCCCGCATCTGGCGATCCCGATGCGCTTCCGCCTGCCGCACCGTCCGCACCTGCGTCCGGCGTGGATGATCCGCATCGGCCTGTTTATGTACGATCATCTGGGCAAACGCACCAGCCTGCCGGGTTCGAACGGTTTGCGTTTTGGCTCAGAATCGGTCCTTAAGCCGGAAATCGTGCGCGGTTTCGAATATTCAGACTGCTGGGTGGACGATGCGCGTCTGGTTCTGGCGAATGCGCAGATGGTCGAGAAGAAAGGCGGCGAGGTGAAAACCCGGACCCGCGCGACCGCCGCCCGTCGTGAAAACGGCCTGTGGATTGTCGAAGCGGAAGACGTGGATACCGGCGAGAAGTTCAGCTGGAAGGCGCGCGGCCTGGTGAACGCCACCGGCCCGTGGGTGAAGCAGTTCTTCGACGACGGCATGCACCTGCCTTCCCCGTACGGCATCCGCCTGATCAAGGGCAGCCACATTGTGGTGCCGCGCGTGCATACCCAGAAGCAGGCTTATATCCTGCAAAACGAAGATAAACGCATCGTGTTTGTGATCCCGTGGATGGACGAATTCTCCATCATCGGCACCACCGACGTGGAGTACAAAGGCGATCCGAAAAACGTCGAGATCGACGAGAGCGAAGTGAACTACCTGTTGAAAGTGTATAACGCGCACTTTAAGAAACAGCTGTCGCGCGACGACGTGGTCTGGACCTACTCTGGCGTGCGTCCGCTGTGCGATGACGAGTCTGACTCACCGCAGGCCATCACCCGCGACTACACGCTTGATATCCACGACGTAGACGGTCAGGCACCGCTGCTGTCGGTGTTTGGCGGCAAGCTGACTACCTACCGCAAGCTGGCCGAGCACGCGCTGGAAAAACTGGCGCCGTACTACAAAGGTATTGGCCCGGCGTGGACCAAAGAGGCAGTGCTGCCCGGCGGAGATATTGGCGGAAACCGCGACGATTACGCCGCGAAGCTGCGCCGTCGCTTCCCGTTCATTACCGAAGGGATGGCGCGCCACTACGCCCGCACCTACGGCAGCAATACCGAGCTGTTCCTGGGCGACGCGAAATCGCTTGCCGATCTGGGTGAACATTTCGGCCACGAGCTGTACGAGGCCGAGCTGCGCTACCTGGTTGAGCACGAGTGGGTTCGCCGCCTTGAAGATGCGATCTGGCGTCGTACCAAAGAAGGGATGTGGCTCAACGCCGAACAACAGTCTCGCGTGGCGCAGTGGCTGCAGCAGCATGCGGGGAAGCGTGAATTATCATTGGCGTCGTAAATGAAAAAAGCCCGGTGGCGCCACCGGGCTTTGTTTTTACAACCGCACCGGATCAATATGCCAGATGTTCTCGGCATACTCCTTGATGGTCCTGTCAGACGAGAAATATCCCATGTTGGCGATGTTGTGCATCGCCGCGCTGGTCCACTTCTCCTGCTGACGGTACAGCTCTTCCACTTTATCCTGGCAGTCCACGTAGCTGCGATAATCCGCCAGCACCTGATAGTGGTCGCCAAAGTTAATCAGCGAATCCACCAGATCGCGATAGCGGCCCGGCTCGTCGGGGCTGAACACACCGGTCGCAATCTGCGTCAGGACCTGACGTAGCTCTTCATCCCCTTCATAGAACTCACGCGGGGAGTAGCCTTTCCTGCGCAGCGCCTCCACTTCTTCGGTGGTATTGCCGAAGATAAAGATATTCTCTTCCCCTACGTGCTCCAGCATCTCGACGTTCGCCCCGTCCAGGGTGCCGATGGTCAGCGCGCCGTTGAGGGCAAACTTCATGTTGCTGGTGCCGGACGCTTCTGTTCCCGCCGTGGAGATCTGCTCGGAGAGATCTGCCGCCGGGATGATCAGCTGCGCCAGGCTGACGCTGTAGTTCGGGATGAATACCACCTTCAGCTTGTCGCCAATCTCCGGATCCTGGTTCACCACCTTCGCCACGTCGTTGATCAGGTGAATAATGTGCTTCGCCATATAGTAAGCGGAAGCCGCCTTACCGGCGAAGATCTTCACGCGCGGCACCCACTCTGCGGTTGGATCGGCCTTAATGCGGTTGTAGTGGGTGATCACGTGCAGCACGTTCATCAGCTGACGCTTGTACTCGTGGATGCGCTTGATCTGCACGTCAAACAGCGCTTTCGGGTTTGCGACCACGTTGAGGTGCATCGCCAGCCAGACCGCCAGACGTTTCTTGTTCAGCAGCTTGGCTTCCCGCACGGCCTTGTTCACCGTCGGGAAATCAATATGCTGCTTAAGCTCGCTCAGCTGGCTCAAATCGGTGCGCCAGGTGCGTCCGATATTCTCATCCAGCACGTCAGAGAGCGGCTGGTTGGCCAGCGCCAGCCAGCGGCGCGGCGTAACGCCGTTGGTGACGTTGCAGAAGCGCGTCGGGAAGATCTTCGCGAAGTCCGCAAACAGGGACTGCACCATCAGGTTCGAGTGCAGCTCGGACACCCCGTTGACCTTGTGGCTGATGACAACCGCCAGCCAGGCCATGCGCACGCGACGACCGTTGGATTCATCAATGATCGAGGCACGGCTCAGCAGCCCGGTATCGTTCGGGTACTGCTCCTGCAGCGTCTTGAGGAAGTAGTCGTTGATCTCGAAGATGATTTGCAGGTGGCGCGGCAGAATTTTGCCGAGCATGTCCACCGGCCAGGTCTCCAGCGCTTCGCTCATCAGGGTGTGATTGGTGTAGGAGAACACCTGGCACGTCACCTCAAACGCGTCGTCCCAGCTGAACTTGTGCTCGTCGATCAGCAGGCGCATCAGCTCGGGAATGGAGAGCACCGGATGGGTGTCGTTAAGGTGAATCGCGGTTTTCTCCGCCAGGTTGGCGTAGGTTTTGTGCAGCTGATGGTGGCGGCTGAGAATGTCCTGAATCGTCGCGGAGACGAGGAAATACTCCTGACGCAGGCGCAGCTCGCGCCCGGAGTAGGTTGAGTCATCCGGGTATAGCACGCGGGAGACGTTCTCGGAGTGGTTTTTATCTTCCACCGCCGCAAAGTAGTCGCCCTGGTTAAATTTACCGAGGTTGATTTCGCTACTCGCCTGGGCGTTCCACAGGCGCAGCGTATTGGTCGCATCGGTGTCATAGCCGGGGATGATCTGATCATAGGCCACGGCGAGGATCTCTTCGGTTTCCACCCAGCGGGACTTTTTCCCTTCCTGCTGAATGCGTCCGCCAAAGCGCACCTTGTAGCGCGTGTTGTGGCGCTTGAACTCCCACGGGTTGCCGTATTCCAGCCAGTAGTCCGGGGACTCTTTCTGGCGACCGTCAACGATGTTCTGCTTGAACATGCCGTAGTCGTAGCGAATACCGTAGCCGCGCCCCGGCAGCGCCAGCGTTGCCAGCGAGTCAAGGAAGCAGGCGGCAAGACGCCCGAGACCGCCGTTACCCAGCCCCGGGTCGTTCTCTTCGTCAATCAGCTCTTCTAAATCCAGCCCCATCTCTTCCAGCGCGGTTTTGACGTCGTCGTAGATACCGAGCGACAGCAGCGCGTTGGAGAGGGTGCGGCCAATCAAAAATTCCATCGACAGGTAGTAAACCTGCCGCGTCTCCTGCGAAAGCTGGGCGCGGTTAGAGCGCAGCCAGCGTTCGACCATGCGGTCACGCACCGCAAACAGGGTGGCGTTCAGCCACTCGTGCTTGTTGGCGATGACCGGATCTTTCCCGATGGTAAACATCAGCTTGTAGGCGATGGAATGCTTTAACGCCTCAACGCTGAGCGTGGGGGAAGAGTAGCTAAATGGAGCGTTCATATCAGTAACTTCGCCTCGTTACATCAAGCGTTGATAAAGGTCGCGGTACGACTGCGCCGCAACGTGCCAGCTAAAGTCCATGGACATCGCCTGACGCTGAACGTAACGCCACAGAGATGGACGGGACCACAAGACGAACGCACGCCGAATCGCCCGAAGCAGCGACCAGGCATTACTGTCTTCAAAGACAAACCCGCTGGCGATACCGTCCGCCAGGTTTTCCAGAGAGCTATCCGACACCGTATCCGCCAGCCCGCCCGTGCGGCGCACCAGCGGCAGCGTGCCGTATTTCAGGCCGTAGAGCTGCGTCAGGCCGCAGGGTTCGAAACGGCTTGGCACCAGAATCACGTCCGCGCCGCCCATAATGCGGTGCGAGAACGCTTCGTGATAGCCAATCTGCACGCCCACCTGCCCCGGATGTTCCGCGGCGGCGGCGAGGAAACCTTCCTGCAGCACCGGGTCGCCCGCGCCGAGCAGCGCCAGCTGTCCGCCCTGCTCCAGTAAACCGGGCAGCGCCTCCAGCACCAGATCCAGCCCTTTCTGGCTGGTCAGGCGGCTGACCACCGCAAACAGCGGCACCTTGTCGTTGACCTTCAGCCCCATCGCAATTTGCAGCTGGCGTTTGTTCTCGGCTTTATCTTCCACCGAGTCGCGGCCATAGCGCGAGGCCAGCAGGAGATCGGTTTCAGGGCTCCAGATCTGCTCATCCACGCCGTTCAGAATGCCCGACAGGCGGCCTTCACGATGGCGCTGCTGCAGCAGCCCTTCCATACCGTAACCGAACTCCGGCTGGGTAATTTCACGCGCGTAGGTGGGGCTCACCGCCGTGATGTGGTCGGCGTAGTACAGCCCGGCCTTCAGGAACGAAATTTGCCCGTTGAACTCCAGCCCGTGCATGTTATAGAACGACCATGGCAGATCGATGTCATTCATATGATGCGCATAGTACATGCCCTGATACGCCAGGTTGTGCACCGTAAACACCGATTTTGCCGGATGCCCTTTTGCCGCCAGATACGCTGGCGTCAGCCCGGCGTGCCAGTCGTGCGCGTGGACCACATCCGGACGCCAGAATGGATCCAGCCCGACGGCCATCTCCGCCCCCACCCAGCCGAGCAGCGCAAAGCGCAGCACGTTGTCGGTATAGGCGAACAGGTTGGTATCGTGATACGGGCTGCCCGGACGGTCGTACAGATGCGGCGCGTCGATCAGGTAGATCCCTACGCCGTTGTAATGCCCAAACAGCAGGGTGATGCGTCCGGCAAACGTTTCACGGCGGGTCACGACCTTTGCATCAGGTATGCCGCGCCGGATATCCGGGAAGGCGGGCAGCAGGACGCGGGTATCGACTCCACCGGCGATTTGCGCCGCCGGTAATGCACCAAGAACATCCGCCAGGCCGCCCGTTTTTAACAACGGGAACATCTCAGAACATACGTGTAAAACCTGCATCATCGCTCCTGTTTGATCTGCAGCTTCCGCAACATTTCCCGTGTGACTAACACGATCCCCTCTTCAGAACGGTAGAAGCGACGCGCATCTTCTTCCGCGTTTTCACCAATCACCATTCCCTCAGGAATGACGCAGGCGCGGTCGATCACGCAGCGACGCAGACGACACGAACGCCCTACCCAGACATCCGGCAGCAGAACCGCCGAATCGATATTACAGAATGAGTTTATACGCACGCGCGGGAACAGCACGGACTGCACCACCACCGAACCTGAGATGATGCACCCGCCGGAGACCAGCGAGTTCAGGGTCATGCCGTGGCTGCCGGAGCGGTCCTGCACGAACTTCGCTGGCGGCAGGGATTCCATGTGGGTACGAATCGGCCAGTTCTGGTCGTACATATCCAGCTCAGGCGTCACGGACGCCAGATCGAGGTTGGCTTTCCAGTACGCTTCCAGGGTTCCCACATCACGCCAGTAAGGCTCCGCATTCGGGTCGGACTGCACGCAGGACAATGGGAAGGGATGTGCATAAGCCATGCCAGCTTTGGTAATTTTCGGGATGATGTCTTTACCGAAGTCGTGGCTGGAGCTTTCGTCTTTGTCGTCTTCTTCGAGCAGCTCATAAAGATAATCTGCATCAAAGACATAGATCCCCATGCTGGCGAGCGATTTGGTGTCATCGCCCGGCATGGTTGGCGGGTTCGCCGGTTTTTCAACGAAGTCGATAATCTTGTCGTCCGCATCCACGTGCATCACGCCAAACGCCGTCGCCTCGGCAACGGGCACCGGCAGACACGCCACGGTGCAGCGCGCTCCTTTTTCGACGTGATCGATCAGCATGTGCGAGTAATCCTGCTTGTAGATATGGTCACCCGCGAGGATCACGATGTATTCCGCGCTGTAGCGGCGAATAATGTCGAGGTTTTGGGTCACCGCATCCGCCGTGCCGCGGTACCAGTTTTCCCCGTGTACGCGCTGCTGCGCCGGGAGCAGATCGACAAACTCGTTCATCTCTTCGCTGAAGAATGACCAGCCGCGCTGAATGTGCTGCACCAGGGTGTGCGACTGATACTGAGTAATGACGCCAATGCGGCGAATGCCCGAGTTCAGGCAGTTTGAGAGCGCAAAGTCGATAATGCGGAACTTACCACCAAAGTGAACGGCCGGCTTGGCGCGCTTGATGGTCAAATCTTTCAGACGGGTACCACGCCCGCCCGCAAGTATCAGGGCAACGGTTTTTAATGGTAGCTGGCGCGCCAACATTAACGGATCGTTCTTCTCTAATCTAACCATGACTAACTCCTTTTTTATCATCTTTGGAATACGCACACTCCGTGCGCAGGCCCGTGCCAGACAGCCATTACTACCGGATTATCCGCTCCGGCAAAGGGGGGAACAGCTCGCCACTCCCCGTCAGGTAAAACAATCTCTGCGACGTCGTCCGTCGCGTTCAGCGTCACCAGCCACTTATCCGAAAGCAGGATTTGCAGGCAGGTGATGCCGTGTTGCCACTCTTGCGCGCTCAACGGCTGCGCGTCTTTATTCAGCCAGCTAACGTTGCCGTCGCCCTCTTCCCACCAGCTGTCGGCGGTAAGGGCGGGGATCTGCTGGCGAAGGTGGATCAGCGCCGCGGTGAAATGGGTCAACCCGCTGTTCGCCTCCCCCCAGTCGAGCCAGGTTAAGGTATTGTCCTGGCAATAGGCGTTGTTATTGCCGTGCTGGCTGTGGCCGTGCTCGTCGCCCGCCAGCAGCATCGGCGTGCCCTGAGACAGCAAAAGCGTCGTCAGCAGCGCATGAACGCTGGCGCGTCGCCGCTCGATCACATCCAGACTTCCGCCTAACCCTTCTATACCATGATTGAAGCTATGGTTATTGTTAGTGCCATCGCGATTCTCTTCGCCGTTGGCCTCATTGTGTTTCTGATTGAAACAAACGCAGTCGCGCAGCGTAAAACCGTCATGCGCCGTCACCAGGTTGATGGTGGCCGACGGACGTTTTCCGTCGCGCTTAAAGAGATCGCTGGAGCCGGCAAAGCGTCCGGCGAACTCGCCCAGCGACAAATCGCGCGCCAGCCAGAAGCGGCGGATGGCATCGCGGTAGTGGTCGTTCCACTCGGCAAACAGCGGCGGGAAGTTCCCCACCTGATAACCGCCTTCACCGATGTCCCACGGCTCTGCGATGAGCTTCACCGTTGAGAGCACCGGGCAGTTTTTGATCGCCTCAAACAGCGGTGCCTGCTGGCTAAATGCTGGAGTGCGCCCCATCACCGGCGCCAGGTCGAAACGAAAACCGTCCACGTGGAACGTCTCTACCCAGTATTTCAGGCATTCGTACGCGTAATGCGTAACGGCCGGATGGCTGAGGTTGAGGGTATTACCGCACCCGGTCCAGTTCTCGTAATCGCCATCTTCCCTGATCCAATAATAGCTACGGTTATCGATTCCGCGCTGTGAGAGCGTCGGGCCGTCAAGATCGCTTTCCGCACTGTGGTTCAGCACCACGTCCAGAATGACCTCAATGCCCGCGGCGTGGAGTGCCTTCACCGCGTCGCGAAACTCGTCCCGCGCTTTCTCCGGATGCACCGCGTAGCGCGGGTCGAGAGCGAACATCGCCAGCGGGTTGTAGCCCCAGTAGTTGCTTAACCCAAGGCGCTGAAGACGCGGCTCGCTGGCGAAATGCGCCACCGGAAGCAGCTCCAGCGCGGTGATGCCCAAATGCTTCAGGTAAGCGACCATGGTCGGATGCCCCAGCGCTTTGTAGGTGCCGCGCATCTCTTTGGGGATCGACGGGTGCAGGTAGGTCAGCCCTTTGACGTGCGCTTCATAGATGACGGTGTTACCCCACGGCGTGCGCGGCGGGGCATCGTCTTCCCAGTCGTAGAGATCGTGCACCACCGCGCTTTTCGGCGCGACGGGCGCGCTGTCGCGGTGGTCCGGTTCGCCGTAGCCGACGTGGAACAGCGGGTCGTCTTTAAACTCGCCGTCCACGCGGCGCGCGCACGGGTCAATCAGCAGCTTCGCCGGGTTAAACCAGTGCCCCTGAGAAGGCTCCCACGGGCCGTGTACGCGAAAACCGTAGTGCATTCCCGGACGCCCGCCGGACAGGTAACCGTGCCAGATGTCTCCCGTGCGGGACGGTAAATCGTAACGGTGCTCGTTACCCTCCCCGTCGAACACGCAGAGCTCCACCCGCTCCGCGTGAGCAGAAAAGAGCGTGAAGTTCACCCCCTTTCCGTCAAAACTCGCGCCGAGCGGTTCGGGTTTACCTGCCGTAAGCTGCGTCATTCTCCCTCCCGCATCAGCCAGATGGTGCCAAGCGGCGGCAGCGTCAGGCTCAGGGAGTTTGGACGCCCGTGGCTTTCAATCGCATCGCTCTGCACCAGCCCGCCGTTACCGGCGTTACTGCCGTGGTAATGCATGGAATCGGTATTCAGGATCTCGCGCCATTTGCCCGGCTGGTTAATGCCGAAGCGGTAGTGTTCGCGCGGCACCGGCGTAAAGTTGCTGGCGACGATAATCTCGTTGCCCGCTTTATCGCGACGTACAAAGACAAACACCGAGCGCTCGTGGTCGTCCACCACCAGCCACTCAAAGCCGTACGGATCAAAGTCCAGCTCGTGTAGCGCTTTGTGGTGGCGGTAGGTCAGGTTCAGGTCGCGCACCAGACGCTGTACGCCGTGGTGCCAGTTGTCGCCGCCCTCCAGCAGATGCCAGTCGAGGCTGGTGTCGTGGTTCCACTCGCGACCCTGGGCGAACTCATTGCCCATAAACAGCAGCTTTTTGCCCGGGAAGGCAAACATCCAGCCGTAGTAGGCGCGCAGGTTGGCAAACTTCTGCCACGCGTCGCCCGGCATGCGGTCGAGAATGGATTTTTTGCCGTGCACCACTTCATCATGCGACAGCGGCAGCATGAAGTTTTCGGTGTAGTTGTAGAGCAGCCCGAAGGTGAGCTTATCGTGGTGATACTGACGATAAACCGGGTCGAGCTTCATGTAGTCGAGCGTGTCGTGCATCCAGCCCAGGTTCCACTTGTACCAGAACCCCAGGCCGCCTGATGACGGAGGGCGGGAGACGCCCGCAAAGTCCGTCGACTCTTCCGCCATGGTCACGGCGCCTTCCACCTGCTCGCCGATGATGCGGTTGGTGTTGCGCAGAAATTCAATCGCTTCGAGGTTTTCACGGCCGCCATACTCGTTCGGGATCCACTCCCCCTCTTTGCGGCTGTAGTCGCGGTAGATCATCGAGGCCACCGCATCCACGCGCAGGGCATCAATGCCGAAGCGTTCGATCCAGTACAGCGCATTCCCCACCAGGTAATTCGACACTTCACGGCGACCGTAGTTGTAGATCAGCGTGTTCCAGTCCTGGTGATAGCCTTCGCGCGGGTCGCTGTGCTCGTACAGCTTCGTGCCGTCGAACTCTGCCAGCGCAAAATCGTCCGACGGGAAATGGCCCGGGACCCAGTCGAGGATCACGTTCAGCCCGGCGGCGTGCGCGGCATCAATGAAATAGCGGAAATCATCGCGCGTGCCGAAGCGCCGCGTGGGCGCATACAGCCCGGTGGGCTGATAGCCCCAGCTGCCGTCGAACGGGTGCTCGTTAACCGGCAGCAGTTCGAGGTGGGTAAAGCCCATCCATTTGGCGTACGGCACCAGCTGGTCGGCGAGCTCCCGGTAGCTGAGCCAGAAGTTGTTATCGGTGTGGCGGCGCCAGGAGCCGAGATGCACTTCGTAAACGGAGATCGGCGCATCAAAGCGGTTGGCCTGCTTGCGCTCCTCGGTCTGAACGACCTTCTCCGGCAGGCCGCAGATCAGCGATGCGGTATCCGGGCGCATCTGCGCCTCAAAGGCGTACGGGTCGGCTTTAATGCGCAGCTTGCCGTGCGCGTCGATCATCTCAAATTTGTAGAGCTGGCCATTATGCGCCCCGGGGATAAACAGCTCCCAGATGCCCGTCTCACGGCGCAGGCGCATCGGGTGGCGGCGACCGTCCCAGTAGTTGAACTGCCCAACGACGGAGACGCGCTGGGCGTTTGGCGCCCATACGGCAAAGCGCGTGCCGGTGATACCGTCCATGGTATCCGCGTGGGCACCCAGCGTTTCGTAAGGGCGTAAATGGGTCCCTTCGGACAGCAGCCAGGCGTCCATCTCTTTTAAGAGCGGCCCAAAGCTGTAGGGATCGTCAATCAGGTTTTGCTGGCCATGCCAGATAACGGCGAGCTGATAGCGAAAGGGGTTTTTACGGCGGGGCATGACGCCCGAGAAAAAGCCGCGCGAGTCGAGGCATTCCAGATTACCCACCTTGCGGCCGGTTTTGGGTTCAATAACCCACACTTCTGTCGCATCCGGCAACAGCGCCCGAACTTCCAGTCCGGCCTCTGTACGGTGCATCCCTAGCACAGAAAAGGGGTCGGCAAAATGACCCGCAATAAGCGCATTAATCACGTCTCTCGAAATACGATCGGACATGGTATTCATCCTGTTTTTTTATGTCGCCCTTTTTACGCGCTCCGGGACGACTTTTAATGTGACCTAAACGGTGCAGTTGATCCTCTCTGCTCCGCCCTACCCTCAGGTGAGAAATAAATCTTCCTTAAAGCATAGCCAACGTCGTGGTTCCTCCTGATAAAAAATAAGACATCTGCGTTTTACTCCATGTAGTACGCAAAAAAAGGGGGTGACAATCACCCCCTGTGTTTAACAAATTATTACGCCAGCTGGCGCAGCATGCGGCGCAGCGGCTCGGCGGCCCCCCACAGGAGCTGGTCGCCGACGGTGAACGCGGAGAGATACTCCGGCCCCATGTTCAGCTTGCGCAGGCGGCCAACCGGCGTGGTCAGCGTGCCGGTAACGGCAGCCGGGGTCAGTTCACGCATGGTGATATCGCGATCGTTTGGTACCACTTTCGCCCACGGGTTGTGCGCGGCCAGCAGCTCTTCCACGGTCGGAATAGACACATCTTTTTTCAGTTTAATGGTGAAGGCCTGGCTGTGGCAGCGCAGCGCGCCGATACGCACGCACAGACCGTCAACCGGAATGGTATTCGCGGTGGCGAGGATTTTGTTGGTCTCCGCCTGGCCCTTCCACTCTTCGCGGGTCTGGCCGTTATCCAGCTGTTTGTCGATCCACGGGATCAGACCGCCGGCCAGCGGTACGCCGAAGTTATCCACCGGCAGCTCGCCACTGCGGGTCAACTGAGTGACTTTGCGCTCGATGTCGAGGATGGCGGACGCCGGGTTTGCCAGCTCGGTCGCGACGCTTTGGTGCAGCTGGCCCATCTGGGTCAGCAGCTCGCGCATGTGGCGCGCGCCGCCGCCGGACGCGGCCTGGTAGGTCGCCACGGAGACCCACTCCACCAGGTCCTGCGCGAACAGGCCGCCGAGGGACATCAGCATCAGGCTGACGGTGCAGTTACCGCCAACAAATGTTTTCACGCCGTTGTTCAGGCCGTCGGTGATGACGTCCTGGTTAACCGGGTCGAGAATAATGATGGCATCGTCTTTCATGCGCAGTGAAGAGGCCGCGTCAATCCAGTAGCCCTGCCAGCCGCTTTCACGCAGCTTTGGATAGATTTCGTTGGTATAATCGCCGCCCTGGCAGGTCACAATAATGTCGAGTGCCTTCAGCGCTTCCAGATCGTAAGCGTCCTGCAACGTGCCTGTGGTACCACCAAAGGACGGAGCAGCCTGGCCGAGCTGGGAAGTGGAGAAGAAGACCGGGCGGATAGCGTCGAAATCGCGCTCTTCAACCATGCGTTGCATGAGTACAGAGCCGACCATACCGCGCCAGCCGATGAAACCAACGTTTTTCATAGCATTTTTTTCCTGCTGAGGGTGTGTGCTGATTGTGCAAGCCAGTATTGAACTGGGATATGCTTCACATTACAAAATGCTGCCAAAGTCGCAAGCGAAATTAATCGATGATTGCCCGGCAATCAGAAATACAGCTAATTATCATAATAACCATAGAGAGTTTCAGGGATAATTTACATGAGTGAAATCATTTCAGCAGCGGTTTTATTGATCCTGATAATGGATCCACTGGGCAACCTGCCCATCTTCATGTCGGTGCTGAAGCACACCGAGCCGAAGCGCCGCCGGGCGATCATGATCCGCGAGCTGCTTATCGCCCTGCTGGTGATGTTTATCTTCCTGTTTGCCGGTGAAAAAATCCTCGCGTTCCTGAACCTGCGCGCCGAAACGGTCTCCATTTCCGGCGGGATTATTCTGTTCCTGATTGCCATTAAGATGATCTTCCCGAGCGCCGAAGGCAGCAGCAGCGGCCTGCCCGCGGGCGAAGAGCCGTTTATTGTGCCGCTGGCGATTCCCCTCGTCGCGGGGCCAACCATTCTGGCGACGCTGATGCTGCTGTCGCATCAGTATCCGAATCAGATGAGCCATCTGGTCATTGCCCTGCTGATTGCCTGGGGCGGAACATTTATTATTCTGCTGCAGTCGTCGCTGTTCCTGCGCCTGCTGGGTGAGAAAGGGGTGAACGCGCTGGAGCGTCTGATGGGGCTGATTCTGGTAATGATGGCGACGCAGATGTTCCTGGACGGGATCAGGGCGTGGATGAAAGGATGACTTTCTCCCTCTCCCCGTGGGAGAGGGCCGGGGTGAGGGCTTCAGGCCGCAGAGGACAGCCCACCTACCCCTTACGAATCAAATACCGATACGGCAGCGCCTCGGTCTGCTGCGCCACCAGTTCATGCTCCATAAAGGTACAAAAACCGGGAATATCGCGCGTGGTGGCCGGATCGTCGGCAATAATCAGCAGCGTTTCACCGGTCTGCATGTTACGCACGGTCTTACGTACCATCATTACCGGCTCCGGGCAGCGAAGGCCCTGGGCATCAAGGGTGTGGTCTGGGCTGGAAAACAGGTCGGTCATGATCTTCTCGGTCAGATAAAAACGGCAGTAGTTTACGCCCCGGCGCGGGCAATGCAAACCAGGTTAACGATTGCGCAAAAACTAACCATTGCAATGTCCAGCCAAAGCAGTATCATGCTGCGGTTTTTATTGGGTTCCCTCACCCCAACGTATAAAAAGGTCACAATATGACGCAGTTCTCTGAATCACAGCGCGTAAAAGCGTTGTTCTGGCTTTCGCTTTTCCATTTGCTGGTGATCACCTCCAGCAACTACCTGGTACAGCTCCCGATCTCCATTTTTGGTTTTCATACCACCTGGGGCGCGTTCAGCTTTCCGTTTATTTTCCTCGCCACCGATCTGACCGTGCGTATCTTCGGCGCACCGCTGGCACGCCGCATTATCTTTGCGGTCATGCTTCCGGCGCTGTTCATCTCGTACGTGATCTCCTCCCTGTTTTACATGGGAAGCTGGCAGGGCTTTGAGGCGCTGACACACTTCAACCTGTTTGTCGCCCGTATCGCCGCGGCAAGCTTTATGGCCTACGCGCTGGGGCAGATCCTCGACGTGCACGTGTTTAACCGCCTGCGTCAGAATCACCGCTGGTGGATGGCGCCGACCGCGTCCACGCTGTTCGGCAACGTAAGCGATACGCTGGCCTTCTTCTTCATCGCCTTCTGGCGCAGCCCGGATGCCTTTATGGCCGAGCACTGGATGGAGATCGCGCTGGTGGACTACTGCTTCAAGGTGCTCATCAGCATTGTTTTCTTCCTGCCGATGTACGGCGTGCTGCTGAATATGCTGCTGAAAAGGCTGGCAGATAAATCTGAAATCACGGCATTGCAGGCTGGTTAAGGGTTCGCTTTATCAGTTGTGATAAGATGGGTGAATGAGCCGCTATGGCCGTTTATCGAAAGGAAGAAGTCAATGCGCAATCTGGTTAAATATGTCGGGATTGGCCTGCTGGTTGTGGGTCTTGCAGCCTGTGATAACAGCGACACGAAAACGCCTGCTCAGGGCGCATCCGCAGAAAGCAACGCGACCGGTCAGCCGGTGAATCTGATGGATGGCAAACTCAGTTTCTCTCTGCCAGCCGATATGACTGACCAGAGCGGCAAGCTGGGCACCCAGGCGAATAACATGCACGTTTACTCCGACGCAACCGGCCAGAAAGCGGTCATTGTGATTGTGGGCGACGACACCAGCGAAGACCTGGCCGTCCTGTCCAAACGTCTGGAAGATCAGCAGCGCGGCCGCGATCCGCAGCTGCAGGTGGTAACCAATAAATCCATCGAGCTGAAAGGCCATAAGCTGCAGCAGCTGGACAGCATCATCTCCGCGAAAGGCCAGACCGCCTGGTCTTCTGTGGTGCTGGGTAAGGTTGATAACAAACTGCTGACCCTGCAGATCACCCTGCCAGCGGAAGATCAGCAGAAAGCGCAGACGGCTGCTGAAAACATCATTAACACCATCGTGATCCAGTAACCCTTCACGACGATGACGTGGCCTCCGGTGCCTGCACCGGGGGCCATTTTTTTAGCCGCCACGTCAGCAGCAGGGCAATTATCACCAGACCCGCCGCGGCAAGATAGATCACCGGTACCCCCGCCCAGGCCATCACCAGCCCCGCCAGCGGCCCGGTTATGCCTAAAGACATATCCATAAATACCGTATAGGTCGCCAGCGCCGCCCCCTGATTCTGCTGCGGCACCGCTTTAACCGCCACCACGCCCAGCGCCGGGAAGACCAGCGAGAAACCGGCTCCCGCCAGGAAGACGCCAATTTTCGCCATCCAGGGCGCGCTGGCGATGCCGGTTAACAGCAGCCCGACAATCTCTACCGTAAAGCAGATCATCGCCACGTTCAGCCCGCCCAGACGGTTGATACCGTTCGGGAAAAGCAGGCGTGCGCCAACAAACGCACCGCTGAAGAGGGTTAACGCAAAGGCCGCGCCCTCCCAGCCTTTGGCGTCATAAAAGAGGGTAATGAAGGTCGCAATGACGCCGAAGCCGGTGGTCGCCAGGGCCAGCGCCATGCCGTACGGCCAGACGCGCCCCAGCACGGCCCGAAACGGCAGCGGCTTGCCCTTGCTGGCCTTCACCTTCGGGCGCGGCAGCGCAAACAGTATCGCCACAAGCGCGACCGCTATAATGGTCAGCGACAGTCCATACAGACCGCCAAAGGCGTAACAGGCCACGCCAAGCGGCGCGCCGAGCGCCATCGCCCCGTAGGTGACGATCCCGTTCCACGAGATAACCCGGCCAATGTGTGGTGCACCGACAACCCCCACACCCCATAGCGTCGAGCCGGTTCCTGCCAGGCTTTGCCCAATCCCGAGAATGACGCGGCCCAGGCAAAGCAGCGCCAGGCTGACCAGCGGCCAGTGGCTGGTAGCGGCAGCCAGCAGGTAGCTCAGACCACTGAGGAAACAGCCGCACAATCCCACTACCACAATGCTTTTGGGACCGAACAGGTCGGCGTAGCGCCCGGCGTGCGGGCGGCTAAGGAGCGTGGCGAAATACTGCAGGCTGATGACCAGCCCCGCCCAGAACGCGCTAAAACCCATCACGTCATGGACGTAGCCCGGCAGAACCGCCAGCGGCAGGCCGATCGTTAAATAGCTGGCAAAGTTGAAGATAACGACGGAAACAATGCGCAGATTGAGGCGCAATCCGCTCAGCGCCGGTTCGGCGGCAGGTTCTGGCATGGGGTTCTACCTGAATTTTTTGCAACAGTGTTTCACTATTACCACGGAGCAATAAGAAAATCAGCCCCGACTTTCAGATTATCGGTGCCAGACGAAGCGGCCCTAAGGCACTACACTTATCGGGTCATCTTACTAAGGAACACGCATGTTAGCTCCCCAGCCTGATAAAGCAGGACTCCACATCTTATTAAAACTCGCCTGTCTGGTGGTTATCCTTGCGGGTATACATGCTGCCGCTGACATTATCGTCCAGCTCCTGCTGGCGCTCTTTTTTGCCATTGTCCTCAATCCGCTGGTGACCTGGTTTTTACGCCGGGGCGTGAGCCGCCCGGTGGCCATCACCATCGTGGTTATCGTGATGCTGATTGGCCTGACGGCGCTCTTCGGCGTACTGGCGGCATCGCTGAGCGAATTCTCCACCATGTTGCCGCAGTACAATAAAGAGCTGACGCGTAAAATCGTCGCGCTGCAGGAGATGATGCCCTTTCTTAACCTGCATATTTCGCCAGAACGGATGCTGCGCAGGATGGATTCCGAGAAGGTCATGACCTACGCCACCACGCTGATGACCGGCCTTTCCGGCGCGATGGCCAGCATTTTGCTGCTGGTCATGACGGTGGTGTTTATGCTGTTCGAAGTGCGCCATGTTCCGTATAAGCTGCGCTTTGCTTTAAATAACCCGCAAATACACATTGCCGGCCTACACCGCGCCTTAAAGGGCGTCTCCAAATATCTGGCGCTGAAAACGCTGCTGAGCGTCTGGACCGGGATTATTGTCTGGCTGGGGCTGATGCTGATGGATGTTCAGTTCGCGCTGATGTGGGGGGTGCTGGCGTTTCTGCTGAACTACGTGCCGAATATTGGCGCGGTGCTTTCCGCCGTGCCGCCGATGATTCAGGCGTTTCTGTTTAACGGTTTCTACGAATGTATGCTGGTCGGAGCGCTGTTCCTCGTCGTGCATATGGTGCTGGGCAACATTCTTGAACCGCGCATGATGGGGCACCGGCTGGGCATGTCGACGCTGGTGGTGTTTTTATCCTTGCTGATTTGGGGATGGCTGCTGGGCCCTGTCGGCATGCTGCTGTCGGTCCCGCTGACCAGCGTATGTAAAATCTGGATGGAAACCACCAAAGGGGGCAGCAAGCTGGCGATCCTGCTTGGGCCGGGGCGGCCGAAAAGCCGGTTGCCGGGGTAATGTATCTGTCTGTGTAAACGGGTTTATACCGTCAAATACCGCGACGCTCACCGTCGCGGTATTTTTATTTGCGTTAAGGCTTATTCCTTCCGTTTTTTTATCAACTCACCCAGATTTCGCTTAAATGCAACACCCCCCTTAAAGCAAATTAAAAAAAACGGAATGATTAATTATTTTGCGTGATATTATACCCCGCCTTAGCGACGACGTAATGTAAACATTAATATTGATTAAAACACACCTGACTTAATCCCTAAGCCTGGTGATGCTTATTTGTAAAAAACACTACCTTTAATTGTTATTATTGATATGGAGTTGTTGATGAAAAAGCTCGTTAAATGGTGCACTGCCGCCGTATTCGTTGGCGCACTGGCTGGCTGTGCGCGTACCGCCCCTATTGCTCAGGTTCACTCTGTCGTGAGCGCCGGTCATACTGCCGATCAGGTGAAAACAGCCATTTTGAAAGCAGGCCAGAAGCGTGACTGGATCATGACGGAAGCGGGCCCGGGCGTGATTAAGGGCCGTCTACAGGCACGCGATCACTCGGTCCAGGTGCGTATTCCCTACTCTGCGACAAGTTATTCAATTAATTACGAAAGCAGCCTGAACCTGAAAGCGGCAGACGGTAAAATTCACAAAAATTATAACCGCTGGGTGAACAACCTCGACCATGATATTCAGCTGAACCTTTCTGCGGGTGCCGCGCTGTAATATTTTTCTAAAGTCGGGCCGGACATGGCCCGATAACCTCATTTCTTACCCTGAAAGGTTACGCAACAATGTACGAAAAGGACACGCTCAGCGCGCTGGATGCCATTACCGAAGCGCAACGCATCGCTTTTGCGCCGATGTTATTTCAGACCGCGCTTTGTCTGCGTAACTCGGGCGTTCTCGCCTGGCTCGATAAACAGGGTAATAAGGGGGCGAGCCTCGACGAAATAACCGAAAACAGTACCCTGAGCAGTTATGCCGTCAGCGTATTGTTAGACATGGGATTAAGCGGGCGGATAATTACTTATAAAGAAGGTCGTTATTTCCTGGCGAAAGTGGGCCATTTCTTACTCCACGATCCCATGACCCGCGTTAATATGGATTTCACGCAGGACGTCTGTTACCAGGGGTTATTTCATCTGGCCGATGCCCTGCAGAAAGAAAAACCGACTGGATTATCCGTGTTTGGCGACTGGCCAACCATCTATCCGGCTTTATCCCAGCTTCCTGCCCCGGCAAAAGAGAGCTGGTTTGCCTTCGATCATTACTATTCCGACGCCGCTTTTGACGCTGCGTTGCCATATATATTCGCAAGCTCGCCGACAAAATTGTACGATGTGGGCGGAAATACAGGTAAATGGTCGTTACGCTGCTGCCGCTATGACGACAATGTTGCCGTGACGATCCTCGATCTCCCGCAGCAGATAGCGCTGGCGCAGGAAAACATCGAAAAAGCAGGTTTTTCTCATCGTATTGGATTCCATGCTGTCGATATGCTTAGTCCGTCGGCATTGCCGGGAGATGCCGACGTCTGGTGGATGAGCCAGTTCCTCGACTGTTTCTCTCCGGATCAGATTGTCGCCATGCTGACGCGCGTCGCAGAGGTCATGAAGCCTGGCGCACGGTTGTGCATCATGGAGCTTTTCTGGGATGCCCAGAAATATGAAGCGGCGGCTTTCAGCCTGAATGCCACCTCGCTCTATTTCACCTGTATGGCGAATGGCAATAGCCGGTTTTACAGCGTAGAGAAGTTTTATCACTACCTGGAAAGGGCGGGCTTCAGCATAGCACAGCGGCTGGATAACCTTGGGGTAGGTCATACCCTGTTAATTTGCACCAAACGTGAACAATAGCGCAGCCTGGCTGCCCTTTGAATACGGTATTCCGCGGACGCGCGTAGATGAAATTTTCACTGAACATTATTGACTGGCAGGCAAGAGCGCCAGGACTAAGCGATGCCGCAGAGTGGCAGGCGTGGTCGCGCCTGCAGTCGACCATCGACCCGACGGCTCCTCTACCCCGCCTGACCGCGTTACCCATGATGACCGCGCGCCGCCTTAACTCAGGCAGTAAGCTGGCGGTGGATATTGGTCTTGCCATGCTGCAAAGCCACGCCATAGACGCCGTCGTCTATTCCAGCCGCCACGGCGAGCTGGAGCGCAATTACCGTATTCTGCATACGCTGGCGACCGGGCAGGCCGTCTCGCCTACCGACTTCGCCATGTCCGTGCACAATTCCGCGGTGGGCAATCTCACGATCGCCGCTCGCCAGCCTGTTGTCTCGTCATCCATTTCCGCCGGGCTGGACACCTTCCAGCAGGCCCTGTGTGAAGTGCTGAGCCTGCTGCATACGGGCTACTCCCGCGTCCTGCTGGTGGATTTTGACGGCGCGCTGCCGGAATTTTACCATCCGGCGTTACCGCCGCAGATGCCTACCTGGCCTTACGCGGTGGCGCTGGTGATTGAAGCCGGCAGCGAATGGCAGTGCGAAACCCGCAGCGGCAGCACGGGCGAGGAAGCCGCCCTGCCGCAAAGCCTGATGTTCCTGCAACGCTATCTCCGTGAGGAACAACAGTTTGTGGTGCCCGGCGAACGTTTGCTGTGGCAGTGGGCGCGCCAATGAACCGCCTGACCGCCCGGATCAACTGGCTATGGCGTCTGGCCATGACCGGATTCTGCTTCGTGCTGTTTGGCGCGGGCGGGCTGCTGTTGTCGCTGGTCTGGTTCAACCTGCTGCTGATTGCCCAGCGCGATCGCGCCAAACGCCGTCGCCTGGCGCGCCGCAGCATCGCGGCCAGCTTCCGCTTCTTCTTAACCGTTGCCCGCGGCACCGGGGTGCTGGACTATCGCATCCACAATCTTGATGCCCTGCGCGGCGATCGGGGCTGCCTGGTGGTGGCTAACCACCCTACGTTAATTGACTACGTGATTCTGGCGTCGGTAATGCCCGAAACCGACTGTCTGGTGAAAAGCGCGCTGCTGCGCAATCCGTTTGTCAGCGGCGTTATCCGCGCGGCAGATTATCTGATTAACAGCGAAGCCGAGCCCCTGCTCACCGCCAGCCAGCAGCGTCTGGCCCAGGGCGACACGCTGTTAATCTTCCCGGAAGGGACGCGTACCCGCCCAGGTGAGGCGATGTCCCTCCAGCGCGGCGCGGCAAATATCGCCGTGCGCTGCCGCAGCGATCTGCGGATCGTACTCATCCACTGCAGCGAGCACCTGCTGGATAAAAAAAGCCGCTGGTATGATGTACCGCCCGCAAAACCTGTCTTTACCGTCGATGTGCGCGATCGCGTGAACATCGACGAATTTTACGATGCAAGGCAACAAGAACCGGCACTGGCGGCAAGGCAGTTAAACCGGCACCTGCAGCATCGATTAACATCAGGCCTTCAATCTTTGTCAGGAATTAATGATGCAAGCGCTTTATCTTGAAATTAAGAATCTCATTATCACCACGCTGAATCTGGACGAGCTTACCGCAGAGGATATTGATACCGATGCCGCGCTGTTTGGCGACGGGCTGGGTCTCGACTCTATCGACGCGCTGGAGCTGGGTCTGGCGGTGAAAAACCAGTATGGCGTGGTGCTTTCTGCCGAAAGCGAAGAGATGCGCCAGCACTTCTTTTCCGTCGCCACCCTGGCGTCCTTTATCCACGCCCAACGCGCCTGAGATGTGAACTATGACCGAACAAGAAACCATTTATCAGGAAGTCTGCGGCCTTCTGACCAAACTCTTTGAAATCGACCCGCAGGACATTACGCCCGAAGCCCGTCTTTACGAAGACCTGGAGCTGGACAGCATTGACGCGGTGGACATGATTGTCCATCTGCAGAAGAAAACCGGTAAGAAAATCAAGCCGGAAACCTTCAAATCGGTTCGTACCGTTCAGGATGTGGTAGACGCCGTCGAACAGCTGCTGCGCGAAGAGTAAGACACCGTGCGTGGTGGACGGACGTTCCCGGTCATCCCACTCCTGACGGGGCTGATGCTGCTGGCGTGGCCCTTCCTGATTGGATTTGGGCTGACGCATAACAGCCTGCCGTGGCTGCTGCCGGTGATGGCGCTGCTGTTGCTGCTGCGGCTGCGCCAGGCGCGGCGTAACACCGGCCCGATGCGGTATGTGGTGCAGTGCGTGGCGCTGGCGGGGATCGCGCTCTGCGCGGCAAGCTACCTGCTGAAAACCCACCAGTGGCTGCTGTTTTACCCTGTGGTCGTTAATCTTGTGATGCTCGCCGTGTTCGGCGGTTCGCTCTGGACAGCGATGCCGCTGGTCGAACGCCTGGCGCGCTTACGTGAGCCAAATTTGCCGCCGGAGGGCGTGCGCTATACCCGCAGGGTGACCCTCGTCTGGTGCGGATTTTTCATCGGCAACGGGGCGATGGCGCTGTATACCGTCCTGCACGGCGACATGCATCTGTGGACGCTGTGGAACGGTATGGTGGCTTACATCCTGATGGGGACGCTGATGGCGGCAGAGTGGCTGGTGCGCCAGCGGGTGATAAAAAAAGAGATACACAATGAATAACCCCCTTCCGCTGGGCCAGTGGTTAAACGCGCCCCGCCCTGACGACACGCCCGTTGCCTGGCTCGACGATCGTACCTGGACGCTGGGCCAGCTGCGTCACGACGTGACGTTACTGGTCGACACCCTGCGTCAGCAGGAAGGCGAGCGCTGGGCGCTGTGCTTTGAAAACAGCTACCTGTTTATTGTTGCGCTGCTGGCCTCGCTGCATGCCGGTAAAACGCCGGTCATTCCCGGCCATAGCCGCGTTTCGCTGCTTGAGGAGCAGCAGCCGCTGTTTAGCGGCGTCCTGAGCGATCGGTCCCTCGATATCGACGGGCAGCTGATTGTGGTAGCCTCCCGCCACCAGACGATCGCCCGCTGGGTACCCCTGCCGGAGATTAACGAAAACCGCTTCGTCGAGCTGTTCACCTCCGGCTCCACGGGAACGCCGCGCCGGGTGGTTAAGCACATCGTCAGCCTGGATCGCGAAGCCCGCCTGCTGGCTGACCGCTTCGGCGAACGCCTGGCTGGCTGTAGCGTTGTGGCCTCCGTCGTCCCGCAACATCTCTACGGCCTGACATTTCGCATCGTCCTGCCGATGGCGATGGGCCTGCCGCTGCATGCCGCGATGCTCTACTACGCAGAGCAGCTGGCCGCCCTTCCTCATGACCGGCATTACCTGTTCATCAGCAGCCCTGCGTTCCTGAAGCGCCTGGATACCGAACTGGCCGCGCCGCCCGTCAGGATGCTGATTTCCGCGGGCGGAATGCTGCCCTGGCGTGACGTCTCCACCACGGTTGGCTGGCTTAACATCTGGCCGGACGAAATTTATGGCAGCACCGAAACCGGGATCCTCGCCTGGCGCCATCGCGTGGAAGATAACCTGCCGTGGCTACCCTTCCCCGGCGTAAACTTCCATCAGGAAGATGACGCCTGCCGCGTCACTTCGCCACTTATCCATGAGGCTGAAGGACTCCAGCTGGACGATATCCTCCACTTCGACAGTGAGGGGCTGTTTAGCATCGCCGGTCGTCGCGGACGGGTGGTCAAAATTGAAGAAAAGCGCATCTCGCTTAACGAGATTGAGCGTCGCCTGCTGGAGCTTGACGGCGTTTGCGAGGCGGCTGCGCTGCCGGTTACGCGCGGGGGCCGTCAGGGGATTGGCGTCCTGCTGGTGCTGGATGAGGCGGTTCGTCAGCGCTGGCATCTGCAGGATAAAAAAGCCCAGGAGTTCGCCTGGCGACGCGCCCTGCTGCCGTGGCTTGAGCCGGTCGCCGTTCCACGCTACTGGCGCATTGTCGATGAGATGCCGGTAAACAGTATGAACAAGCGTGTCTATGCGCAGTTAGAGGAGTTATTTCATGAAAATTCATGAAATCGAGCGCCATCAGGCACAGCCGGAGAAGCTGGAGATCGTGTTGCATCTCGACGCCTCTCTGTTCTGGTTTCAGGGCCATTTTGCCGTACAGCCGCTGCTGCCCGGCGTTGCGCAGGTTGACTGGGTGATGCACTACGCAACGACTTTACTGGCACCGGGCTACCGCTTTCACAGCATTCAAAACGTGAAGTTCCAGGCGCCTCTGCTGCCGGAAACCACGGTGACGCTGGTGCTTGAGTGGCATGCCGGGCGCAAACTGCTGACCTTCAGCTACCTGCGTCATGACGGGGCTGAACGCCATACCGCCAGCAGCGGGAAAATTCGTCTATGTCAGTAACCTTCCGCCCCTGCGTGCTGATCCCGTGCTACAACCACGGCGCCACGATGGCCAGCGTGCTGTCGCGCCTCTCGCCGTTTGGCCTGCCGTGCCTGGTGGTGGATGACGGCAGCGAAGCCGCCACCCGCCAGGAGCTTGAGCGGCTGGCGGCGGAGCAGCCGCAGATGACGCTGGTCCGTCTGGCGCAAAACGCCGGCAAAGGTGCCGCGGTCATCAGGGGGCTGGAGGAGTGCGCGCGTGCGGGCTATACCCACGCCCTGCAGGTGGACGCGGACGGCCAGCATGCCATCGAAGATATTCCCAAAATGCTGGCGCTGGCGGAGCGCCACCCGGACGCGCTGATTTCCGGCCAGCCCGTTTACGATGATTCTATCCCGCGCTCGCGGCTCTACGGGCGCTGGGTCACCCACGTCTGGGTATGGATTGAGACCTTATCCCTGCAGCTTAAAGACAGCATGTGCGGCTTTCGGGTCTACCCGGTCTCGCCCACGCTGCGGCTCGCCGCGCGTGAAACGCTCGGTAAACGGATGGATTTTGACACCGAAGTGATGGTCCGTCTCTACTGGCAGGGTAACACCAGCGTCTTTCTGCCCACCCGCGTGACCTATCCGCAGGACGGGTTGTCCCACTTCGACGCGTTGAAAGATAACGTGCGGATCTCCCTGATGCATACCCGGCTGTTCTTCGGCATGCTGCCCCGCATTCCCGGCCTGCTCTTCCGTCGACGCGGCCAGCACTGGGCGCAGCAGGACGAGGTTAAAGGCCTGTGGGGCATGCGCCTGATGCTGCGCGTCTGGCAGCTGCTGGGGCGGCGGGCGTTTACCGTGCTGCTGTGGCCGGTGATCGGCGTCTACTGGCTGATCGCGCGTCCGGCGCGGCAGGCTTCGCGGCAGTGGATTGCACGCGTGAAGCAGGTGCTGATGCAGCGGAACATGCCTGTTCCAGCACGTCTCAACAGCTTTTTCCATTTCATGCGCTTCGGCAACGCGATGCTGGACAAAGTCGCCAGCTGGCGCGGCGAGCTGAAGTTTAAGCGCGACGTGGTCTTTGCTCCCGGCGCGAGCGAAACGCTTAATATCGCGGCGCCGCAGGGCAAGCTGCTGCTGGCCTCGCATCTTGGCGACGTAGAAGCCTGCCGGGCGCTGGCCCAGTTGGACGGCAGCAAAACCATCAACGCCCTGGTCTTCAGCGAGAACGCCCGGCGCTTTAAGCAAATTATGCGCGAAATGGCGCCCCAGGCCGGCGTGAATTTGATGTCGGTCACCGACATCGGCCCGGACACCGCCATTGCCATCAAAGAGAAGCTTGAGCGCGGAGAATGGGTCGCGATCGTGGGCGACCGCATCGCCGTCAACCCGCAGCGTGGCGGCGAGTGGCGGGTGATCTGGAGCCCGTTCATGGGCCAGCCCGCACCGTTCCCTCAGGGGCCGTTTATCCTGGCCTCCATTCTGCGCTGTCCGGTGGTGTTGATTTTCGCCCTGCGCCAGCAGGGTAAGCTCGTCCTGCACAGCGAGCCGTTTGCCGACCCGCTGATCCTGCCGCGCGGGGAACGCCAGCAGGCGCTGCAGGCTACCGTCGATCGCTACGCGCAGCGGCTGGAGCATTACGCCCTGATGTCGCCGCTCGACTGGTTTAATTTTTTCGATTTCTGGCATCTGCCAGAGTCCAGAGAGAAGGAGTAAAGGGTGCTGACCGATCCCCGCTTTACGACTGAAGTTGAGATCACCGTTCCGTTCCACGACGTCGATATGATGGGCGTGGTCTGGCACGGCAACTATTTTCGCTACTTTGAGATCGCCCGCGAGGCGCTGCTCAATCAGTTTGACTATGGCTATCGCCAGATGAAAGCCTCCGGCTACGTCTGGCCCGTTGTCGACACGCGGGTGAAATACCGCGATGCGGTGACCTTTGAGCAGCGCATTCGCGTTCGCGCGCAGATTGAAGAGTATGAAAACCGCCTGCGCATTGCCTATCAAATTTTCGATGCGCAGAGCGGCAAACGCACCACCACCGGCTACACCATCCAGGTAGCGGTAGAAGAAGCCACCCGCGAAATGTGCTTTGTCAGTCCGGCAGTACTGTTTGAACGTATGGGAGTCACGCCATGAAATGGTTGCCTTTGCTGGCGCTGATCGTCAGCCCGCTGGTCAGCGCCGTGACGCTGGATGAACTGCAGCAGCGTTTCACCGAGCAGCCCGTGGTGCGCGCGCACTTCGAACAGGTCCGCACGATAAAAGATATGCCACAGCCGCTGCGCTCGCAGGGCGAGATGCTGATCGCCCGCGACAGCGGCCTGCTGTGGGATCAAAAAGCGCCGTTTCCGATGACGCTGCTGCTGGACGACAAGCGGATGGTTCAGGCGATCAACGGCCAGCCGCCGCAGACCATCACCGCCGACAATAATCCGCAGATGTTCCAGTTCAACCACCTGCTGCGGGCCCTGTTCCAGGCCGACCGCAAGGTGCTGGAAGAGAACTTCCGCATCGATTTTAAAGACCTGGGCGCGGGCCGCTGGTCGCTGGTGCTTACCCCAAAAACGACGCCGCTGGACAAGATTTTCGCCACCCTCGATCTGGGCGGCGCGACCTATCTTGAGACGATCCGCCTGAACGACAGGCAGGGCGACCGTACCGATATCGCCCTTTCAAACCACCAACTGACGCCCGCCAGCCTGACCGATGACGAACGCCAACGCTTTGCCGCACCGTAAATCCCTGCGCCCGGCACTGCTGTGGGCCACGGTATGTCTGGTTATGCTGGGCGTGCTGCTGTCGCTGCTGCCCGGCGCGCGGCTGAACAGCAGCGTGCTGGCCATGCTGCCGAAGCAGACGCTGGGGGCGATCCCTCCGGCGCTCAACGACGGGTTTATGCAGCGTCTCGACCGCCAGCTGGTCTGGCTGGTCAGCCCCGGCAAAGAACCCGATCCGCGCGTGGCGCAGCAGTGGCTTGAACTGCTGCACGGCAGCGACGCGCTCCGCGAGGTCAAAGGCCCGATGGACGCCGCCGGGCAAAAGGCCTGGGGAGAATTCTTCTGGCAGCACCGCAACGGGCTGATTGATCCGGCCACCCGCGCCCGCCTGCAAAACGGCGGAGAAGCGCAGGCGCAGTGGATTTTATCCCAGCTCTACTCCGCCTTCTCCGGCGTCAGCGGTAAAGAGCTGCAAAACGATCCGCTGATGCTGATGCGCGGCTCGCAGCTCGCCCTGGCGCAAAACGGCCAGAAGCTGCGGCTGATGGACGGCTGGCTGGTCACGCAAGATGAAGCGGGAAACTACTGGTATCTGCTGCACGGCGAACTGGCGGGCTCATCATTTGATATGCAGCAGACCCACCGGCTCGTGACGACGCTTAACGCGCTGCAACAGACGCTGAAAGCGCGTTACCCGCAGGCGCAGCTGCTTTCGCGCGGGACGGTGTTCTACAGCGATTATGCCAGCCAGCAGGCTAAACGTGACGTCTCAACGCTGGGCATCGCCACCCTGCTTGGGGTGTTCCTGCTGATCGTGGCGGTGTTCCGCTCTCTGCGCCCGCTGCTGCTGAGCGTGCTCTCCATTGCCATCGGCGCGCTGGCGGGCACGGTGGTGACGCTGCTGCTCTTTGGCGAACTGCACCTGATGACGCTGGTGATGAGCATGAGCATCATCGGTATTTCGGCCGACTATACGCTTTACTACCTGACCGAACGGATGGTGCACGGCGCTGAGCTCTCTCCCTGGCAAAGCCTGGCCAAAGTGCGCAATGCGCTGCTGCTGGCGCTGCTGACGACCGTCGCCGCCTACCTGATTATGATGCTGGCCCCCTTCCCCGGGATCCGCCAGATGGCGGTATTTGCCGCGACGGGGCTGAGCGCCTCCTGCCTGACGGTGATTTTCTGGCATCCGTGGCTGTGCCGGGGTTTGCCGGTGCGCCCGGTTCCCTTTATGGTCCTGATGTTGCGCTGGCTGGCCGCCTGGCGACGCAGTAAAAAACTGTCCGTTGGTCTGCCCGTCGCGCTGGCGCTGCTCTCCGCCGTGGGAATGAGCACCCTGAAGGTGGACGACGACATCGCCCAGCTGCAGGCGCTGCCGAAAGATATTCTGGCGCAGGAGAAAACCATTACCGCCCTGACCGGCCAAAGCGTCGATCATAAATGGTTTGTGGTGCACGGCGCTTCTCCCCAGCAAACGCTGGAGCGGCTGGAAGCCTTTACTCCCGCGCTGGCCGAGGCGCAAAAGGCGGGGGATCTCACCCGCTGGCGCACCCTGCCGCTGAACTCGCTGGCCCGCCAGAAAAGCGACCTTGCGCTACTGCGGAACGCCGCGCCTGCGGTGACGAACGTGCTGAAAAGCGCAGGGCTCAACGCCGTTTCCCCCAATCTGGACGCCATGCCGGTCAGCGTGGACGCGTGGCTTGAAAGTCCGGCCAGCGAGGGCTGGCGCCTGCTCTGGCTGACCCTGCCCGATGGGGAAAGCGGCGTGCTCGTGCCGGTGGACGGCGCAAAAAACAGCGCGGCGCTCGGTGAGCTGGCCGCGCGCCATGACGGCGTCGTCTGGGTGGACCGCAAGGCCAGCTTTGACAGCCTGTTTGCCCTCTACCGCACGCTGCTGACGGGGCTACTGTTTGCGGCGCTGGCGGTGATTGCCTGCGGGGCGATGCTGCGCCTCGGCTGGCGCAAAGGGCTGATCAGCCTGGTGCCGTCCGCACTGTCGCTGAGCTGCGGGCTGGCCGCGCTGGCCGCAACGGGCCACCCGGTAAATCTGTTTTCACTGCTGGCGCTGGTACTGGTGCTCGGCATTGGCATTAACTACACGCTGTTCTTCAGCAACCCGCGCGGTACGCCGCTGACTTCGATGCTGGCGATTACCCTGGCCATGATGACCACCCTGCTGACGCTGGGCATGCTCGTCTTCAGCGCCACCCAGGCTATCAGCAGCTTTGGTATTGTGCTGGTGAGCGGTATTTTCACCGCCTTCCTGCTGGCACCGCTGGCGATGCCGGATAAGAAAGAGAGAAAACGTAAATGAACGCTGTTTATCGCGCCGTCGCGCTGGCCGCGGTGTTGCTGCTGGCAGGCTGCAGCCATTCGACCGATACCAAAGAGACGCGGCCTCAGGCCTGGCTTCAGCCTGGCACCAAAGTCACTCTGCCGCCGCCCGGCATCAGCCCGGCGGTAAGCTCCCAGCAGCTGCTGACCGGCAGCTTTAACGGGCAAACGCAGTCCCTGCTGGTGATGCTCAACGCGGATGCGCATAAGGTCACGCTGGCCGGCCTCTCTTCCGTGGGCATTCGCCTGTTCCTGGCAACGTACGACGAGAGCGGTATTCATACCGAGCAGTCGATCGTCGTGCCGCAGCTGCCGCCCGCCAGCCAGGTGCTGGCCGACGTGATGCTCAGCCACTGGCCGATTAGCGCCTGGCAGCCGCAGTTGCCGAAGGGCTGGACGTTAACGGACAATGGCGATCGGCGCGAGCTGCGCAACGCCAGCGGCAAGCTGGTGACGGAGATTGTCTACCTCCAGCGCAAAGGCAAGCGCGAGCCGATCAGCATCGAGCAACACGTATTCAAATACCACATCACCATTCAATATCTGGGTGACTGAGATGATTTATATATCCGCTGTTGGCATGGTCAACGCGCTGGGCAACTCGCCTGATGAAATTGCCGCCAACCTGGCTGCGGGCGTGGCGCCGGGCATGCACGCCCGGACCGGCTGGCTGCAGGGAATGCCCGAAGCGGTACTGGGCGGGGTGGAAGGCGAACTGCCGCTCATCCCGGACACCTTCTCTGCACACCGCACCCGCAACAACCAGCTGCTGCTGGCCGCGCTGGCGCAGATTCAGCCCGCCGTCGACGAGGCCATCGCCCGTGTTGGTCGCGACCGCGTGGCCGTGGTGCTGGGAACCAGCACCTCCGGGCTGGATGAAGGCGATGAGCACGTGCGTCTCATGACCGATGGCGAGACCAGCACGCGCTGGCAGTATCCGCAGCAGGAGCTGGGCGATCCGTCCCGCTTTCTCGCCAACTGGCTGCAGCTTGAAGGCCCGGCCTATACGATCTCCACCGCCTGCTCCTCCAGCGCGCGGGCGATGATCGGCGGCAAACGCCTGATCGAAGCCGGGCTGGTGGATATCGCCATTGTCGGCGGAGCAGACACCCTGAGCCGGATGCCCGTGAACGGCTTTAACAGTCTTGAATCCTTCTCCCCCACGCTCTGCGAGCCGTTTGGCCGGGACCGCCGGGGGATCACCATCGGTGAAGCGGCGGCGCTGATGGTATTAAGCCGGGAACCCGCGGACGTGGCGCTGCTCGGCACGGGCGAATCCAGCGATGCGTACCATATTTCCGCCCCGCATCCGCAGGGCGACGGGGCGATAAGGGCTATCACTCAGGCGCTCAGCGAAGCGGGCATGCAGCCGGACGACATCGGCTACATCAACCTGCACGGCACGGCCACGCCGCTCAACGATCAGATTGAATCACAGGTGGTTCACGATCTCTTCGGAGAAAGCGTGCCGTGCAGTTCAACCAAACACCTTACCGGCCACACGCTGGGCGCTGCCGGCATTACCGAAGCGGCTTTGAGCTGGCTTATCCTGACGCGCGATCTGCCCTTGCCGCCGCAGGATTTTTCCCGCTACGCTCCGGACGAGACGCTGGCGCCGTGCGGCCTGCTGCACCAGAGCACCGCCCTGAAAAAGCCGGTGATTTTGTCTAACTCGTTCGCGTTTGGCGGCAATAACGCCAGCATTCTGCTGGGGAGAACGTCATGAGCTATCTATCACCCGAAGCCTATTTGCCGCACGATGCGCCCATGATGCTGCTGGGGTCCGTTGAAAATGTGACGGATGACATGGCGGTCTGCCGCGTGGCGGTTGACAGGCAAAGCGTGCTGGCGCCGTTTCTCAATGCCGATGGCGACCTGCCGGGCTGGTACGCGCTCGAGCTAATGGCGCAGACCGTTGGCGTCTGGTCGGGCTGGCATCGTCAGCAGCAGGGGCAGGAACATATCGCGCTGGGCATGGTGCTCGGTGCGCGCGAGCTGGTCTGCGCCAGCGGGCGTTTCGCCAAAGGCTTAACGCTGGACATTACCGTTAAGCTGCTGATGCAGGACGAACGCTTCGGCAGTTTTGAATGCACGATTTGCGCAGGTGAAGAGACGCTGGCCACGGGCCGGGTCAATACCTTCCAGCCGACTGCAGAAGAATTAACATCGCTTTTTAATCAGGGATCCCACGCATGAGTCGTTCCGTACTGGTCACAGGGGCCAGCAAAGGCATTGGTCGCGCCATCGCCCGCCAGCTTGCCGCTGACGGGTTCACCGTCGGCGTGCATTACCATCGTGATGCCGCAGGCGCGCAGGAGACGCTGGACGCCATCACGCAGGCGGGCGGCAGCGGCCGTTTACTCTCGTTTGACGTAGGCAACCGCGAGCAGTGCCGTGAAGTGCTTGAACAGGAAATTGATGCCCATGGCGCATGGTATGGCGTGGTCAGCAACGCCGGAATTACCCGCGATGGCGCTTTTCCGGCACTGAGTGAAGACGACTGGGACAGCGTGATCCACACCAATCTCGACAGTTTTTATAACGTCATACACCCCTGCATTATGCCCATGATCGGCACCCGTCAGGGCGGGCGCATTATTACCTTATCCTCCGTCTCCGGCGTGATGGGCAACCGCGGCCAGGTGAACTACAGCGCGGCCAAAGCGGGCATTATCGGTGCCACCAAAGCGCTGGCGATCGAGCTGGCAAAACGCAAAATCACCGTGAACTGCATTGCGCCAGGGCTGATTGATACCGGCATGATTGAGATGGAGGAGGCCGCGCTGAAGGAAGCGATGTCCATTATCCCAATGAAACGTATGGGCCAGGCTGAGGAGGTCGCCGGGCTGGCAAGCTATCTGATGTCGGATATCGCGGGCTATGTCACCCGCCAGGTCATTTCGATTAACGGAGGAATGCTATGACGCGTCGCGTGGTGATTACGGGCATGGGCGGCGTCACCGCCTTTGGCGAGAACTGGCAGTCCGTTTCCAGCCGGCTGCTGGCGTATGAAAACGCCGTGCGTAAAATGCCGGAATGGCAGGTTTATGATGGCCTGCACACCCTGCTGGGCGCGCCGATCGACGATTTCACGCTGCCGGAACACTATACCCGCAAGCGTATTCGCGCCATGGGCCGCGTGTCGCTGATGTCGACCCGCGCCACCGAGCTGGCGCTGGAGCAGGCGGGGCTGATTGGCGAAGCGGTGCTCACCAACGGGCAAACCGGCATCGCCTACGGTTCTTCAACAGGCAGCACCGGCCCGGTCAGCGAATTCGCGACCATGCTTACCGAAAAGCACACCAATAACATCACCGGGACAACCTACGTCCAGATGATGCCGCACACCACCGCGGTGAATACCGGCCTGTTCTTTGGACTACGTGGCCGCGTGATCCCAACGTCGAGCGCCTGTACCTCCGGCAGCCAGGCGATTGGCTACGCCTGGGAGGCAATTCGCCACGGGTATCAGACCGTGATGGTCGCGGGGGGCGCGGAAGAGCTTTGTCCGTCTGAAGCGGCGGTGTTTGACACGCTGTTTGCCACCAGCCAGCGCAACGACGAACCCAAAACCACCCCCTCGCCGTTCGATACGCAGCGCGATGGTCTGGTGATTGGGGAAGGCGCAGGCACCCTGATTCTGGAGGAGCTTGAGCACGCCAGAGCGCGCGGGGCCACCATCTACGGTGAGATCGTGGGCTTTGCCACCAACTGTGACGCGGCCCATATCACCCAGCCGCAGCGTGACACCATGCAGATTTGCATGGAGCAGTCGCTGGCGATGGCGGGGTTAAGCGCCCGGGATATGGGGTATATCTCCGCGCACGGTACCGCCACCGACCGCGGCGATATCGCCGAAAGCCAGGCCACGGCCGCCATCTACGGTGACAGCGTGCCGGTTTCCTCGCTGAAGAGCTATTTTGGCCACACGCTGGGGGCCTGCGGCGCGCTGGAAGCGTGGATGAGCCTGCAGATGATGCGCGAAGGCTGGTTTGCCCCGACGCTCAATTTAACGCAGCCGGATGAGCAATGCGGGGCTTTAGATTATATTATGGGAGAAGCCCGTCAGATTGACTGCGAGTATCTGCAGAGCAATAACTTCGCGTTTGGCGGCATCAATACCTCGATTATCATTAAACGCTGGGCGTAACTATGTACCGGTTTGTACTGGGAAAAATTTCCACCCTTTGCGCGGACCCGCTGGCGTCAACGCTTGCAGATAAGGCACCTCAGGGTGCACGACAGGCCTCCTGGCTGGCTGGCCGGACGCTGCTCGCCAGAACATTATCCCCTCACCCGCTCCCCGACATCATTTACGGCGAGCAGGGGAAGCCGGCATTTGCGAAGGGGGATCCGCTGTGGTTCAACCTGAGCCATAGCGGTGATGATATCGCTCTGCTGATGAGCGATGAAGGCGAAGTGGGCTGCGATATCGAAGTGATACGCCCCCGCAAGAACTGGCAGGCGCTGGCCAACGCCGTTTTCAGCCTGACAGAGCATGACGAGCTGGAGCGTGAAGCGCCCGAGGAACAGCTTTCTGCCTTCTGGCGTATCTGGACGCGCAAAGAAGCGATTGTGAAACAGCGCGGCGGCAGCGCCTGGCAGATTGTCAGCATCGACAGCACGGCGCAGTCGCACTCGGTCAGCCAGCTGCAGCTCGGTTCTCTGAGCCTTGCCGTCTGTACCTCGACCCCTTACACCCTGACCACCGAGTCGATTATTCACGTCGGGGCAGGAAAATCACCAGTACACCCAGCATAATCAACGCGACGCCCAGCAGCCCATGCCAGGAGAAGTGCTCCCCCCTGCCGGGCAGCAGGATTGCCGCGCCCCACACCAGGATATAGCTGAGGCTCAGCAAGGCATACGCTTTGCTGAGCGCCATGCGATGCAGCGCCAGATACCAGCAGCCCATGGAGGCAACGTATCCCGTTAACCCCAGCAGCAGCGCGCCCGTGCCGGACGAAACGTGCCACAGCGCAGAGATAAACGTCAGAAAATCGCTGACCGGCGGCAGAGCCTGCATGGCATCGCGCAGCAACAGCTGTGCGGCGCTGACTAACAGCACGCTGCATAACGCCCAGAACGCGCCTTTCACAGGCTTCCTCCCAGCACGATAATCCCCATGATAATGAACCCGACCCCCAGCCAGTGGTGCACAGCAACGTGCTCGCGCCAGAAGACCTTCGCCGCCAGCGTCACCCAGACAAAATTGAGGCTCAGCATAGGGTAAGCTACGCCGACGGGCAGGCGCTGCAGCACCATCAGCCAGACCAGCATTCCGCAGCCCAGTGCCAGCATCGCCAGGCCAAGCCACCGCATGATGTGCGCGCCACGCCGTCCGACTTTCGCCGGACGGGTAGCCTGTTTCTGGCACAGCTGTCCCGCGCAGCTCAGCAGGCTTGCCAGTATCAGCCAGGTCCAGGTCATCACTTCGGCAGATACTCCAGCAGGGCCAGACGCCCCTGGATATAGAGATTGTCCGGCTGCGGTAAATTCGCCTCTGCAATATCGTCACGTTTAGACAGCAGCATCACCAGCGACACGCTTCCCTGCTTACGATGCGTTGCCAGCCACTGCGCGAAGTCGTCTTCACTGACAAAGCGATCTTTCGCATCGGGATAATCCAGCCCGTAGCGCAGCTCGCCGCTCTGAGCAAACAGCGTGATGTCACTGCGCTTCAGCTCCCACGCCAGGCCCGCGGCCACGCCAACGTTATTGGTCAGCACAAAGCGGCTGCCCTGTAGCGGCTCGCGCACGGTATCCACCAGCGACTGCGGCTGCTTGGAATCCACCACCAGGTTCGGAATGGCAAAACCAATCAACAACGCCAGACCCGCAGGACACAGCGCCGCCAGCCACCAGCGCCGCTGGCTCTGCCGCAGCGTAAACCAGCCTACCGCGCCCCAGATGAGGAACGCCACCACCGCGCAGAAGACTTTATACAGTTCGACCGATGTCCAGACCGGATGCTTAGCCAGCCCCCACGGCGAGACCGCCAGCGCCGCCACCACGCCGATAGCGCCAAACGCCAGGTTAATGCCGCCGTTAATGCGCAACGCTTTGGCCCCTTTTTCCGCCGCGAGGCAAGCATAGCGCGCCATCAGGATAGCCAGCGGGGCAAAACAGGGCAGGATATAGGTCGGCAGCTTGCCTTTAGCGATGCTGAAAAACAGCAGCGGCATCACCACCCACCCCAGCAGGTAGAACCCGCCGCCCGCGTTTTGTCTGTCATTCCAGCCAAGACGCAGCGCGCCTGGCAACAGCGCCAGCCACGGCAGGCTGCCCGCGAGCAGGAACGGCAGGTAATACCAGAACGGAGCTTTATGCTGCGCGTCGCTCTGGGCAAAACGCTGAATATGCTCAACCCAGAAGAAGTAGCGCCAGAAATCAGGCTCGCGGTGCGCAATGGCCAGCCCCCACGGCAGAACAATCAGCACGCAGCTCAGGACCGCGAGCCAGCCAAAAATCAGCACCTCTTTCCAGCGCTTTTGGGCAATCACCCACGGCAGCACGCCGATCACCGGTACCGCCAGCGCCAGAAAGCCTTTGGTCATCACCCCCATGCCGCAGGCCAGCCCAAGCAGCACATAGCCGCCCGCTTTTCCGGCCACGGTGCGCGCCTGTGAGGCGAGCCAGAAGCTGCACATCGCCGCCACCAGCCACAGGGTGACGATGGGGTCCAGCACCGCATAGGTGCCGATGCCATACACCAGGAACAGGGTCAGGAAGATCAGGCCGGAGAAAATGGCCGTACGCTTATCCCGCCAGAGACGCCAGGCCATCCAGATCACCAGCAGCGCCGCGAGCCCGGTGGAGAAGATCGACCCGGCGCGTACGGCAAAGTTCGTGTGCCCGAACAGCCATTGTCCGATAGTGTTGATCCAGTAGCCGGCAATCGGCTTTTCAAAGTAGCGCAGCCCGAGGAAATGCGGGACAACCCAGTCACCCGATGCCAGCATTTCGCGGCTGATTTCCGCATAGCGCGTTTCATCAGGCTGCCACAGCAGGCGAATATCGACCGGAATGAAGTAATAAACGATAAACAGTGCGAAAAGCGCTACGCCATAACGGGCTGTTTTCATGGGACCGGACTCACGGTTTGTTGATAGCCAAGCCAGCCTTCCCGGCCAGCCAGTTCATTACGGACGACTTTACCCACGGGCAGAGTGCTGAGGTCGTCCGGCAGCAGCTCGCTCATCGGACAGAACGCAATGCCTTCCTGAGCGGCCATCGTCAGCAGTTCATCGAAATCATGCTGCCAGGCAATCCCTTCCACTTCGGCATGGATGGTATAGACCGGCGTTCCGGCGTCACGATGGATGCGGTCCAGAATGTAGCGATTAAATGCTTCCGCCTTCACCTCGCGCCCCACCACTTCATCCCACGTAGGAAGCGTGACCGGAATCTGCACCGTACCGTAGCGATTTTCGCCCAACAGCGGCAAAAACGGCCCGGTTCCACGACAGTCGCTATTGTAGCGAAACGCGAAATGCTCTTTGGCTTTGACCACCCGCTGGTCGGCACGCCATCCCGCCACGGCGGAGCAGCGCACGGGCTGACCGATGATGGCCTCAAGCTCCAGCATTCCACGCTCGACCTCACGGGACAGGCGCGGGATATCCCAGACGCCCGCCCACGCCTGCCAGGCGTGATGATCCCAGGCATGCAGGCCGACCTCGTGTTGCTGCGCCGCCGCGCGGATAACCGCTTCATTACCCGCGCCGATGCGTCTGCCGGGCCAGGCGGTGCCGGCCAGCAAAATATCCCAGCCGTAGAGGGATGCCGCGCGCGAGCGCAGCATTTTGAACAGAAATGCCGGTTTAACCAGACGCCATAAATGGCGTCCCATGTTGTCAGGCCCCACGCTGAAGAAAATGCTGGCACGCACGCCGTGCCTGCTCAGCAGTTCCAGCAGTCTGGGCACGCCGTCACGCGTTCCCCTGAAGGTGTCGACATCAATGCGTAAACCGACTTTTTTCATGAGGCCTGTTCCGATAGCTCCACGGTGCGCAGGAAGAAGTCGAGCGTCTCATCAATGGTCTGCTCCATCTTCACCGTCGGCGTCCAGTTCAGGCAGCGCTTCGCGTTGCGGATGCTTGGCTTACGGTGCTCGACGTCCTGGTAGCCCTTTCCGTAGTAGCTGCTGCTTTCCACTTCGCGGAAACCGGCAAACGGCGGGAAGCGATCGCGCAGCGGGTGGCGCTCAAAGCTGGCCAGCAGCATCTCTGCCAGCTCGCGAATGCTCGCCTCGTTTTCCGGGTTACCGATGTTAATGATCTCACCGTTGCAGCGGTTATCTTTGTTCTCAATGATGCGGAACAGGGCTTCGATACCGTCGCTGATGTCCGTAAAGCAGCGTTTCTGGCTCCCACCTTCAATCAGCTTGATAGGCGAGCCTTCGACCAGGTTCAGGATCAGCTGAGTGATCGCGCGGGAGCTGCCGATTCGCGCCGCGTTCAGGTTATCCAGACGTGGTCCCATCCAGTTAAACGGACGGAACAGGGTAAAGCGCAGACCCTCTTTCTCGCCGTAGGCCCAAATCACGCGGTCCAGCAGCTGCTTGGAGACAGAGTAGATCCAGCGCTGCTTGTTGATCGGCCCGACCACCAGGCTGGAGGCATCCTCATCGAAGTTTTTGTCGGTACACATGCCGTACACTTCAGAGGTGGACGGGAAGATGATGCGCTTGTCGTATTTCACGCAGTCGCGGATGATCTTCAGGTTCTCTTCGAAATCCAGCTCGAACACGCGCAGCGGGTTACGGGTGTACTCGATTGGCGTGGCGATGGCGACCAGCGGCAGCACCACATCGCATTTTTTAATGTGATATTCGATCCACTCAGAGTGAATGCTGATATCCCCTTCCACAAAGTGGAAGCGCGGGTTGTTGAGGAAACGGCTGATGGCGTCAGAGCCAATATCCAGACCGTAAATCTCGTAGTTATCGTCTTTGAGCAGACGTTCGGTCAGGTGGTTCCCGATAAAGCCGTTCACGCCGAGGATCAGCACGCGCGTGCGGCGCTTGATGGCAACCACCGGCGCGCTGGTGATCAGCGCCCCGGCCACCAGACCCAGAGACTGCGCCAGCTGCGTGCCCTGAACGTACAGGCCGTTGTCGGTCTGCCCGGTGACGATCTCCAGCGCCTGCTCGCCGCAGCTCACAATCAGCGGGGAGACGGAGACGACGGTGCCCGGCTTAGCGGCCGGGATATCGTCACGCACGCGGGATTTCCAGACGATAAATTTGCTTACGCCCGCAAAGCTGTACGCGCCCGGCCACGGGTCGGTCACGGCGCGCACCAGGTTGTGCAGCTGGCGGGCGGGTTTATTCCAGTCCAGGCGACCATCTTCCGGCGCGCGGCGGCCAAAGCAGCTGGCCTTGCTTTCGTCCTGCTCGGTTTCGCTGAAGGTGCCGTTGAGGATGGCTGGCAGCGCGTCACGCAGCAGGCTTTGCGCCGCGGTGCAGAGTTTATGATGCAGCTCAAGCGCGGTTTCATCCGCGTCGATTGCCACGCGCTGCTGGGCGACGATGGCCCCGGCATCCGCGCGGCGCACCATGCGGTGCAGCGTCACGCCCGTTTCCGTTTCGCCGTTGACCAGCACCCAGTTCAGCGGCGCGCGTCCACGGTAGGCGGGCAGCAGAGAGCCGTGAAGGTTAAACGCCCCTTTTGCGGCCAGGCCTAAGATCTCGTCGCAGATCAGGTTGCGATAGTAGAACGAGAAAATGACATCAGGCGCGAGCGCGCGGATGCGATCCACCCACAGCGGGTGGTTGACGTCGTCCGGGGCATACACCGGAATACCGCGCTCGGCGGCGATACGCGCCACGGAGCCGAAGAAGTGATTCTCCCCCGCCGCGTCCGGATGGGTAAAGATTGCAGCAATGTCATAGCCCGCTTCCAGCAGGGCCAGCGTGCCCGCGCACCCCATATCGTGATAGGCAAATACAACGGCTTTCATGGGTGGTTTTCCTCTTGAGATGCTTTGTGTTCCTGACGGACAACACGTTGAATAAAGTAGCGCGGACGTGCGCGAACATCGTTATAGATACGGCCTATGTATTCACCGAGCAGGCCCATTCCGACGAACTGGGCGCCGATGAACATAAACAGCACGGCAAAAAGCATGAAGACCCCTTCCGCCGCCCACTGCGGGCCAAAGACCAGCCTCAGCACCACCAGCAGGACGGACAGCGTAAAACCGGCCAGGGCGATGATGCTGCCGAACACGCTCAGCAGGCGCAGCGGCGTGGTGGTCAGGCAGGTGACGAGGTCGTACATCAGGTTGATGAGACGCATAAAGCTATACTTCGATTCCCCGTGCTCGCGCTCGGCGTGCAGGACCGGAATTTCCGTTGCCTTGCGGGCAAAGGTGTTGGCGAGGATCGGAATAAAGGTGCTGCGCTCATGGCAGTGCAGCATGGCGTCGACAATATGGCGGCGGTAGGCGCGCAGCATGCAGCCGTAATCGCCCATTGCTTTACCGGTGGTGCGCTGAATAAGACGGTTGATGGTGCGCGAGGCCAGCTTGCGGAACAGGCTGTCCTGACGGTTCTGACGCACCGTGCCGACCACGTCATAGCCTTCGTCGGCTTTCGCCACCAGGCGCGGGATCTCCTCCGGCGGGTTTTGCAGATCCGCGTCCAGGGTGATAATCAGATCGCCCGTAACGTGGCTGAACCCGGCCATAATGGCGGAGTGCTGGCCATAATTACGGTTGAGCAGCACGGCGATAATATGGCTGCCTTCGGCCTGGGCGGCTTCGGTCAGCATCAGCGCGGAATCATCACTGCTGCCGTCGTCCACCAGCAGAATTTCATAGGCTTTGCCCAGCGTATCGCAGGCGGCCGTGGTGCGGCGGATCAGCTCGGGCAGGCTCTCCTGCTCGTTATAAACTGGGATGACCACAGAAACTTTTTGTACAGGCGGTGCGCTGAACATATCAATGTCCTGCAAGCTGATGGAGCGCGGTAATGACGCGGGTTGTGTCGTCATGAGTCATGTCCGGGAAAAGAGGGAGAGAACAAATACGCGCGCTGTTCCATTCCGAATTCGGAAGCGATACATCAGGAAAACGCTCGCGGTAGTATTTTTGGGTGTGCGCCGCGCGGAAATGAAGGCCGGTGCCGATGCCTTGCTCCTTCAGCGCCGCCATCAGGTTGTCGCGTGAGATCCCGCAGCGCGCTTCATCAACGCGAATAATAAACAGGTGCCAGGCGTGAACGTGCGGCCATGACGGAATGCTCAGCGGCAGGAACGGCGTATCGGCAAGCTCGCGCAGGTAGCGTTGCGCGATTGCCTCGCGGCGTAGGTTGGCCTCTTTCAGCTTACCCAGCTGTACCAGCGCCAGCGCGGCGTTGATATCTGCGAGGTTGTACTTAAAGCCCGGGGAGATCACTTCGGCCTGCGGCGCGCGGCCGTGCGTCTGGCGGTCATAGGCATCCACGCCCAGGCCGTGGAATTTCAGGCTGCGGATCCGCGCGGCAAGCCGGGCGTTATCCGTGACGACTAAACCACCTTCCGCGCAGGTCATGTTTTTGATGGCGTGGAAGGAAAAAATCGCCGTGCCTTTCCAGCCCACGTGACGGTTCTTGTAGTACGTTCCGGCGGCATGGGCCGCGTCTTCAATCACCGGAATACCGTGACGCTCACCGACGGCATGAATGGTGTCGATATCACACGGCGCGCCGGCGTAATGCACGGGAATAATCGCTTTGGTACGCGGGGTAATGGCGGCTTCAACCGCTTCCGGCGTCACCATCAATGTCTCGTTGTCCACATCGATCATGACCGGCGTGGCGCCCAGCAGCACGATCATATTCAGCGTGGAGACCCAGGTTTGGGAGGGGGTAATGACCTCATCGCCCGGACCAATATCCAGCGCCATCAGCGTGACGTGCATGCCCGCCGTCGCCGAGCAGACGGCAATCGCGTGCTGGTTCCCCGTCAGCTGACAAAATGCCGCTTCAAGTTCCTGATTTTTAGGCCCTGTGGTGATCCAGCCGGAGGTTAAAACCTCCTGCAACGCCGCTAATTCCTCACTACCCATCGACGGGCGGGAAAAAGGCAAAAAATCACTCATCATTAATTTCCTTGCAATAAGAATGGCACGCGCTTGATATTAACCAATTACTTTTTCGTTTATTTCAACGAACCATAAACTCATATCAAGGTATCGTTCATTTCTTAGGGAAAAATTAAGATGCGTAATTTAGTTGTAACTAAATCAATATTAATTCATTTGTAAACAATAGCTTATGTAATTATGAATTATTTATTTCGTGATCAGACTCAATTTTTACAAAATGTTATTTTAAACCGAACATCAACAAACAAAAAAAAACCCGGTTATTTCTGTAAAAGCAGAAATAACCGGGAACTTTTCTTTTTAGTTAATTGTCGCGCTTATTTTAAGTTATCGGGAAAGTTTTTCGGTAACTCGCTGGCTGCACAGGCAATCACGCTTTCGTTGTTCGCACCGCAGTCGCGTACAAAGGTGATGGTGGCAAATTCGTCAATCACTTCTGTTGGATATGCCGGCCCCGCATCGCGATAGCTGTTCATCAGCGGAATATGGTCGTTCTGGAAGCAGACGGTTTTTTCCGGGTTGTTCATGACCCAGCGCGGGAAGAAGATGGTGCCGTGGAACAGTTTGTCGCCCAGGTTCACAATCAGGCTAACGTCCGTACCGGTTGGCTCGGTCCAGGAGATTTTATAGATGCTCTCCCCTACCCGCACGATGTAAGCCTGCTGATCTTTAACCCAACGGTTCGCCACCAGACCGCTGTGAATACGGTAGTCGAGAGTAGTCTCGTTTTTGACGTAAATTTCGTAATTCCAGCCGTTGTCATAGGTATAAACCAGATGTTTGCCAACGAAGCCGCTTAAGTCGTGTTTGTCGAATGTGTTCATAAGATGTCTCCTTCGTTTTGATAAGACGATCTTAAGCCTTCAAAAAATGAATGAATAACGCTATGTTTTAATCAAATTCATCCAAATTTTAGATAAATTATGCACAAGACGACGCTGGAACAGTGGGCCTTACTGGAAAAAGTGGTGGATGCGGGCAGCTTTGCCAAAGCTGCGGAAGAAACCCACCGCAGTCAGTCCTCGGTGAGCTATAACCTGTCGCTGCTGCAGGAGCGGCTGGGCGTGGCGCTGCTGGCGCCGGAGGGGCGCAGGGCGGTATTGACCCCGGCCGGAGAACTGCTTCTCGGCCAGGTGAAACCGCTGCTGAAAGCGTTTTCGTATGTCGAGACGCGCGCGGCGACACTTCGTAACGGGATGCGCACGCGGCTGGACCTGGTGGTGGACTCGATTTTCCCACGCCGCCGCCTGTTCGCCATTCTGCGTCAGTTCCAGCAGCAGTATCCGCAAACTCAGGTCCGCCTCACGGAGGTGCTGGAAAATACCCGCGCCGATGCCATGAACAACGAGGCCGATGTGATGGTTTTAACCCGCCGCCAGGACATTACCGGGCTCGGCGAATGGCTTATGAACATTGACTTTGTCGCCGTGGCGCATCACCGGCATCCCCTCTTTAGCCTCGACGCGCCGCTGAATGATGAGATGCTGCGCCCGTGGCCGCTAATCCAGATTGCGGACAGCCAGAACGCCGCGCGGGCTGCAGGCGAGTCGTGGACGTTCTCGACCATCGACGCTGCCATAGAGGCGGTCGTCTCGCAGGTCGGCTACGGCTGGCTGCCAGAGGAACGCATTCAGCCCCAGCTGGAGCAAGGCGTACTGAAAATCCTCCCGCTGAGCCACGGTGTTCGTCGGGCCACGCCGCTGCATCTGATCGTGAAGCGCACCCTCGCCCCACTGGATGAGCAGGTTGAAACCCTGCTGCGCCTTTTTAGCCAGGAGCCGTCATCATCACCTGCTACGCTTTAAGGTCCGAACGTTAAAACGATAAGGAGCTGATGATGAAAATCGACTTTGCAGGGAAAGTGGCCCTGGTCACCGCCTCAACCGGCGGGATCGGGTTTGCCATTGCCAGAGGCCTGGCAGAAAGCGGCGCGGAAGTGATCGTTAATGGCCGCAGCACCGACTCGGTGAACAAAGGTATTCAGCAGCTGCAGCAGGTTGTGCCTGGCGTGCAGGTGCGTGCAGCCATTGCCGATCTCAGCACCGCGGAAGGGGTTGAATCGCTGCTGAAGGTCGCGAGCGACGTCGATATTCTGGTGAACAACGCCGGGATTTACGGCCCGCAGGATTTCTATGGCACCGACGATGAAACCTGGGAGCGCTACTGGCAGACCAACGTGATGTCCGGCGTGCGCCTCTCCCGCGCCCTGCTGCCGGGCATGGTGAAAAAAGGCTGGGGCCGCGTGGTGTTTATCTCCTCCGAGTCAGCCTGCAATATCCCGGCAGACATGATCCACTACGGGGTGACCAAAACGGCACAGCTTTCGCTGGCGCGCGGGCTGGCGAAGTTCGTGGCGGGAAGCGGCGTGACGGTGAACAGCGTGCTGCCGGGCCCGACGATGTCCGACGGTTTCGCTGAAATGATGAAAGATGAGATCGAGAAAACCGGTAAATCGCTGGAGCAGCTGGCGAAAGAATTTGTCATGACCAACCGCCCCAGCTCGGTTATCCAGCGCGCCGCCACCGTTGAAGAGGTGGCTAATATGGTGATTTATGTCTGTTCGACGCAGGCCTCCGCCACCTCAGGCGCGGCATTGCGCGTCGATGGTGGCGTGGTGGATGACATTATTTAATGTCGTCAGGCGGCGCTGCCCGCGACACGACGGGCGGTAATGTAACGATCCTGCCAGTAGTCATCAGTCAGGGTTGAGACCGTTACGCCCTGGCTGCTGGAGGCATGAATAAACTGGCTGTTACCGATATACACGCCAACGTGCCTGCGGTTCGGGCCCGTCTGGAAGAAGACCAAATCTCCCGCCTTCAGACGGTATTGCGCTACCTGTACACCGCGATGGATCTGCTCGCTCGTCGTGCGCGGCAGATAAAGATGCGCCGCATCGCTGAACAGATGCTGCATAAGCGCGGAGCAATCCACTCCGCGGTGCGTGGTGCCGCCCCACTGATAGTGAGTCCCTTTCCATTTCTGGTATTGATCCAGTATCCGGGAGCGGAGTGGGCCTGTCTCCTGGTGAAGCAGGGCCGACTTCACCGGCGATTCCGCAAATGTGCTATCGGCGGAGATCATCGATGCGGGCAACTGAAAACTCAGTGCGGAAAACGAAGCAAAACTTAACGTGAGGATTGAAATAAGCGATCTGAATGTCATATCTAAACAGGAGCTAAGAATGAATTTTTCCTTACCTGTGGAGGCCAACGTTCCCCCGAAATATCTTTCGATGTGGCGATAATATAGACTGCTCACTTTTTCACCAATCATTATTGAGGCCAAAATTGGACTCACTTTCAGATCGCAAGATTGAGAAAAAAAAGGGTGGTGATGTAAGGACTGTTCAGATAAAGCAGGTAAACTGATCGACAGAATGTGTAATTCAGCTAAGACGTATTTATGACCAATATGATTGCCGACGAGACGGTGGCGAAATCCAGCGTGCTCTCTGTCTTTGACTTTGACGGGACGCTCACGCACCACGACAGCTTTATCCCTTTCCTGCGTTTTGCCTTTGGGAAACGCTACTTTGCGGGTCGTCTGGTGCGCATGGCGCTGCCCACGCTCCACTGCGTGCGCCGCAAGCTGACGCGTGATGAGCTGAAGGAAGTGCTGATTAAAACGTTCCTGACGGGCGTGGACGAACACTGGCTACGCCAGCAGGCGGAAGCCTTTTGCGAAAAATACTGGAACAAGCTGATGCGCCCCGAAGGGGTTCTGGCGGTGGCAGCTGAGGTGAATTCCGGCGCGGAAGTGACGATCTGCTCTGCGTCGCCGGCGCTGGTGCTCCAGCCGTGGGCGGACAGGCTCGGCATTAAGCTGATTGGCACGCAGCTGGAAGTGAAGGACGGCAAGCTGACGGGACGCATTACGGGCAATAACTGCCGCTGCGCCCAGAAAGTGGCAAGGCTGGAGAAGGTGTATGGCGATCTGAACGACTATCATCTGCGAGCCTGGGGCGACACCCGCGGCGACCACGAACTGCTGGCCGCGGCGCAGGATCCACACTGGCGGCACTTCCATCACCCGCGCAAGCGTCGGAATTCACCGATTAAGGGTTAGGTGCGGTCTGTTGCCCTCACCCCAGCCCTCTCCCACAGGGAGAGGGAGAAAAGCGGTGCATCAGGCCTCACGTTTCCCCGGGAACATCACGCTCGCAATAATCCCCAGCGCCAGCACACCTAACACCACAAACAGGCTGGCCGTCGCGCCAATGCTGTAACCGTGGTGCCAGAAGTGATCGGTCGCATTCAGACCCAGCTTGAACGCCACGAAGAACAGCAGCAGCACCACCGCTTTCTCCAGGTGCACCAGATACTGCTTGAGTGCTTCCAGCACAAAATAGAGGGTACGCAGGCCGAGAATGGCGAACATCATGGCGCTGTAGATAATCAGCGGCTCGCGGCTTACCGCAATAATCGCCGGTACGGAGTCAAACGCGAACATCACGTCAGAGAGTTCCACCACCGCCACGCAGAGCAGCAGCGGCGTTGCATAGCGCTTCGCCTTCTTCACGCGGCCAACCGTTACGTCCTGGTTTTCCGGCTTTTCAAGCTCCGCATCCACCTCTTTCTGCGTCAGGATAAACGCGTTGCTGCTGATTTTGGGCCAGACGGGATAGAAGCGTTTCACCAGGCGATAGGCAAGGTGACCCGAGTAATCTTCCACTTCGTCACTCTCTTCATTGCGCTTGAGCATCATCACCGCCGTCCAGCCGACGACCAGCGCAAAAATAACCTCCACGTACGGCCCCAGGCTCAGCAGGCTGGTGCCGATCGCCACGAAAATACCGCGGAAGACAATCGCCCCCAGCACGCCCCAGTAGAGCACACGGTGACGGTACTTATCCGGCACGCCGAACCAGGCAAAGATCGCCATCATCACGAACAGGTTATCGATGGAGAGCACCTCTTCCAGCGCGTAACCGGTGAGGAACAGGCTCGCCATCTCGGCGCCGTGGTGGATGTACAGAAAACCGGCGAAGGCCATCGCCATCGAGAACCAGAAAACGGACCACATGGCCGCACTTTTCAGCGAAACAGGTTTATCGTGACGGTGCATGAAGAGGTCGATAAACATCGCCCCAACGGCCATCACCACAAAGACAACAACGGTTTCAGTCGGGAAACCGAGATGAGCAGAAGCCATGAATCTATCCTTAACCTTCATCTGCGCGCTGGCAGAGGCAACGTTTGCAACAAAAAAAAGAAAACGCCCGTATCACCGGGCAAGAGAATAATAATAACACTTCTTGACGCCAGCCCGGCAATGTAAATGTGATGTTAAAAGCGCCAGGATTCCCCTTACATCTTCCGGGAAGGCAACGTGTTCTTCCGGAGATTATTCTTTCATTATTATGAAAGTTTTATTATCTGAGCTGAACCTGACATACGGCAAGTAGTAAATAAGCCGTAAAATTCTCACACTGAATTGCTGATAAAACCCTGATAAAAACAACCTAACTCATTGATTTTAAAACAACCAAAGACAAATCATGACGTTCTCACTTTATTTTTTTTAAACGCTTGTTAACCTGACCCAGAAAAATATTCAGACTTCTTGTGATGGAAGTTTTTCACATGGACTGATAAGCGATGATGAATATCCACCTTAATGTTTCATATTAGCGGAATATCCACATCCCGTGACCACAACAACGCTTTCGAGTGACTAACCCGAAATAATACTGTTCTACCTTTTACACACTGAGGAATATTTTAAAAAATGAATAAATCCGTTATTACCATGGGATTTTTATTGGCTGCAATTGCCAGTCCTTCCAGCCATGCAGCGCCAGGTAAAGGCGCAGGGACGATTGAATTCACGGGTATGATTACCGCGAGCACCTGTGATGTCGATATTAACGGTCAGGGCGGGAACCCAACGATCGATATGGGTACCATCTCGTCTTCAGCATTTAAAGAAAAAGGTGACGTTGCGGGTATTCACCGTATCCAGATAGAACTGTCTAACTGCGATACCGCCGTCCTTAAATCAGCCGGAGCACGATTTGGCGGTGCCTATGATGCTAATGATAATAATCTGCTCGCGCTTAAAACCGGTGGCGACGCCGCAACGGGTTTGGGTATTGAATTCCTGAATGAAGATGGAACATCGTTAAAACTGGGCGACAACCCGAATAAATTTGTTCCTATTACCGGTGATGGCACCACGGGGGCAGCCACCCTGCTGTATTCAGCCCGTTATAAATCATCCCTGGATGCTGTGACCGCCGGTAAGGCAGATGCGGTTGCGGATTACACCATTATCTATAAATAAATCATTCAACTCAGTTCCGGGCAATGAATAACAGCCCGGAACGCAAGGACGTTTTATGTTAAGGAAACGCTATCTGACGCTGCTGGCTCTGCTCTTTGGCTCTTGTATGTCACACGCCAGTGTGACCTTATCCAATACGCGAGTGGTATATCATGCGGACAAGAAAGAGAGCAATATTACAGTCAGAAATAATACTGCCAGCCCGTTCCTGGTACAAAGCTGGGTACAGGGCAAAGATTCACAGGGCACCAAAGCCCCGTTTATTGTGACGCCACCGCTTTTTCGCATGGATGCAGGTAAGTCCAACGCGCTACGTATTATCTATAACGGCGCGCCTTTACCGCAGGATCGCGAGTCGCTTTTCTGGATCAACGTAAAATCGATCCCCTCCTCTTCCAGAGAGGACATTAATAAACTGCAGATAGCGGTAAATACCCGAATCAAATTATTTTATCGTCCGTCAAATTTAATGGATGAACCCACGGATATTAGTAAGAATGTGCAATGGTCTGTTAAAAATAACGAACTCATTGTACGCAACAACTCGTCTTATTACATTTCCTTTGCGGAGGTGAAGATCAATAACAAAGCATGGTCAGAGATTGACATGCTCGCGCCTAAAAGCAGCACAACATTCACGCTCAGGAACACGCTTTTGAAAAACAATGCCACCGTACAATGGAAATATATCAATGATTACGGCGGCAACAGCCAGTTAATCACACAAAAAATAGAATAACGATTTTAAAACAATAACCTCACAGGGGTATTTTTTCATGACTATATTTTGGGGCATTCGTCCAGCGCTTTGCTTTGCCTGGATATTACCCAGCGCATTATACGCCAGTGATTACTTCGACCCGGCCTTTCTGGAAACGGGTGGCGCGCCGCGTACCGCCGTCGATCTTTCTCTCTTTGAGAACAAAGAGAGCCAGACACCCGGCGTTTATCGTGTTGACCTGTTTCTTAACAATAAAATGTTCGACACGCGCGATGTCACGTTTCGACTCGAAGAGAACGCGCAGCATAAAAATATCCTCGCACCGTGCCTCAGCGAGGAGACGCTCCAGTCGTTTGGTGTTAAAACGGCGGCATTCCCGTTGCTCCGGGACGATACTCAGGGCTGCGCGAATCTGTCGGCGATCCCTCTCGCAAGCAGCGAATTTGACTTCAGCGAGCAGGCGTTAAGGCTCAGCATTCCCCAGGCGGCCCTGGACAGCCACGCTCACGGCTACATCGATCCTGCGCGTCGGGAACAGGGTATTCCGGGCCTGATGCTCAGCTACAACTACAGCGGCGCCACGTGGACCTCGCACAACGGGACGGGAACCGATAGCCAGTACCTCAGCCTGCGTCCGGGACTGAACGTTGGACCCTGGCGTTTACGCAATTTCTCGACCTGGAGTAACAGCCAGGGACAAGCTGGGCGCTGGGAATCGGTTTATACCTATCTGCAGCGTGATATCAGCGCCCTAAATAGCCAGCTGATTGTCGGGGATAACAGTTCTACCGCAGAAGTCTTTGATAGCACCCCGTTTCGCGGCGTTCAGCTTTACTCGGATGAACAGATGCTTCCGGGCAGCCTGCGAGGCTATGCGCCGGTGATCCGCGGTATTGCTCGTACTAATGCCCAGATCACTATTTTTCAGAACGGCTACAGCATTTATCAAAGCTATGTCCCGCCCGGTGAATTTGTCATCAACGATCTTTACCTCGGCAGCAGCGGCGAGCTGAAAGTTGTGGTGAAAGAGGCGGATGGCAGCGAACAAGTCTCTTTAGTGCCTTACGCGTCGTTAGCGGTTATGCAGCGGGAAGGGCAATACAAATATGAAGTCATTAGCGGCAGCTATCGTTCCAGCAGCAGCGATGCTGAGAATGCCCTGTTTTCACAAGGGAGCCTGATTTACGGTCTGCCGTGGGAAACCTCGATATACGGAGGCATGCAGGCTGCCAGCCAATATCAGTCCCTGCTTTTTGGCATGGGTAAAAACATGGGCGATTTTGGTGCACTGTCATTTGATATTACCCAGGCCTGGGCCACCACTAAACAGGCAGAAAAAAACCGGGGACAGTCGCTACGCCTGCGCTATAACAAAAATTTGCTGTCTACCGGCACTAACGTTGCGATTGCGGGCTATCGCTACTCGACGTCCGATTTCTACACGCTCGGTGAAACCCTGAGCAGCTATCACTCGCAACCCTCGCGCCTGGATCGACGCCGTAGCCGTACAGAACTGACGCTAAACCAAAACCTGGGAGAAAACCTCGGCTATCTCTCCGCCATGCTGGTCAGCGAGGACTACCACACGAGCCAAAAACGCACGACCTCCGCCACGCTGGGCTATGGCAACAGCTGGAACGGGATCAGCTATAGCCTGAATTACAACCACTATCTGAACGTGACAAAAGAGGATAACCAGCGTCTCTATAATCAGGACAATCTGTTCAGCCTGAGCGTGAGCGTCCCTCTGGACAAATGGCTCCGCTCCACGCGTGCCGGTTACACCTTCTCTGCGGCGGAAAAACGCTCGCCAGGCCACAGTGTTTCCCTGAGCGGCAGCGCCCTTGAGGACAATAACCTGAACTGGAGCGTACAGCAGAATATCAACCCAGGGAGCCAGGCAAACAGCAGCGATGCCTCGCTTAGCTATAACGGACGCTATGCGCAGGTTGGCGCCGGGTATGGCTATAGCCGGGACGCGCAGCGGCTGAATTACAGCCTGCGCGGGGGCGTGCTGGTTCATCCTCATGGCGTCACGCTGGCGCAGTCGCTGGGTGAAACGGTCGCTCTGGTTGAAGCGCCGGATGCCGCAGGTGTCAGCGTCCGTAACCACACTGGCGTGCGCACCGACCCCTGGGGCTATGCGGTGGTGCCTTACCTGACACCTTATCAGGAGAGCAATATCCAGCTGCGTCCCGATACATTACCTGACGATGTCGAGCTGGAAAGTAACAGCCATAAAGTCGTTCCTACCCGGGGGGCTATCGTTCGGGCACGTTTCACCACGGCGGTGGGTAAACGCCTGATGATGACGCTGAAAGATGCGCAGGGCAAACCCGTTCCGTTCGGTGCCATTGTTTCTCAGAATACCACCACAAGCATTGTGGGTGATGAAGGCAGCGTATTCCTCACCGGGATGGCAGAAAAAGGGACGTTAGACGTGAGCTGGGGTAAGAAATCCGATCAGCGTTGCCAGGTTCACTATCAGCTTTCTGGCCAGGAACCCACGATTAGCGGAATTGTGCAGTTAACGCAGACCTGCAAATCATCCGTTAATAAATAAAGGAATTAAAAATGAAAAAATTAACGTTACTCGCGTGCCTGGCAGCAGGGGGATTGATGGGCGCGCCAGCTTATGCTGATGTTGTAGGAAGCTGCTGGCCGACATCAACCGTATCTGGCCAGGCGCACAAGTTTGATATTATCGAAAACCTTACTGCTGACGACGTACCCGGCACAACCCAATCCACATGGAATAATAAAGGTAATTTTAATGGTATCTGCCTCTGTCAGGACTCCAGCGTGCCAGAAAGTATCTTATTTCGATTTACCAGTACGAAACTGGGCACAGGAGGCGGCAAACGTAACGCAGACTTTATCTATTATCCTCTGGATGCGGAAAAGGGTATTAATATCGGTATAAATGTCGTTCTTGGTGGCGAGGATGAATTGCGGTATATCCCGGTTGATTTGAGTAATACCGCCGGCGTTGATAATGGACGTCCTGCGACAAATAACTGTGATGATAAAAACGACCATACTCTGTTCGCAACCGGCTCCAGCGGGACTGTCTCTCTGGAATTAACTAAACCGCTTCCTTCAGGCCGCATTGATATTCCTATGCAGGAATTAGTGACCATTTTTGCCAAAAAACAGACGGGGAGTTATGACACCTCCAGACCTTTTGTCACACTTAATTTCCAACTGTCAATTGATATTCCACCACAATGCATGATTAATGACGGGCAAACCATCAAGGTCCCGTTTGGCAGTATTACCGCGAATGAATTTAAGCCCGAGGCCACCGGTAAGCAAAAAAGCGTGGATATTCGTGTGACTTGCAAAAATCCTGAAGATGAAAGCAAGGTGAGTATTAAGTTCCGCGCGTCCGATTTTAATGGCTCTGGTTTTATCAAGACCCATAATGATGAAGGTGAGCGCAATGATTTAGGGATAAAACTTGAACACAACGGGAATAAAATTGATGGCAGCAGTTCGGCCGTACCAACGCAGGAGGGGAATGTCACTATTATAGCAACACCTGTCCAACAAGGAGAAAAGTCTCCACAACCGGGAAAATTTGAAGCCACATCCACGCTGGATTTCGAGTTTAAATAAAGAAAAAACTTAATACAGCGTAGAAACCTCTTATTTCCCGGCAACACATAGCGCTATACAAATGAGTTGCCGGGTATGAAAAATGGATTTGTATAAGGATATATACTATGAAACTCAAAACGAAAACGCGTGTAGCGCTTTGCGTTGCAGCTTTATCAGGTACTGGCATCACGGCATCACAGGTTATCGCCAGCGATATCGAGCCTTATTCTGTCCCTGTATCTATTAAGGGTGAAAAACAAAAAGACTATTTCGGTATGACGATGACCACGATCGGTAAGTTTTCCGATAAGGACAATGGTTCGCATATCGCGGGTGAAGATATTGTCATTACGGCCCCCTGGGGGGATGGCGCAAAAGGGATCGCGTACGTCATTTTCGGGACTTCCGGTGGGAAACCCATGCAGCAAGTCAATAACGTAGGTGAATTCGATCCGCAAAACGCGCTTAAAATTATCCACAGCAATAAAGCGAATAAGCCTGGCTCAGTGACGACAAAATGGATGGGCGTCGCGGTACGTAAAATCGGTGATATTAACGGCGATGGATATGATGATTTAGTCATCGCCTCCCACTGGCATGATCAGGTCTATATTATCTGGGGCGGACCGCATCACCGTACCGGCGCGCGTCTTTCTAATCAGATTGACCTCAATGATATCGACAACGGCGACGCTCGCCTGGGTATTCGCATCCGTACGGTGAATTCTTCAGGCAATGCGAATACCGGCGGCTGGTTTGGCGCCGCGGTAGGCCCAATTAAATATAAAAATTCTGCAGTGGCTAACAAGATGGTCGATCTTGCTATCGGCGATATCGAAGGCACGGGCGGACGCGGCGGCGCCATCATTATCTACGGCGCTCAAAAGCCAGGCGATCAGTGGCGGAACATTGATATTAAGCGCAACAACCTGGGCGACTGGGAGATCCCTGCCGCGACCGGTGCCTATATTCGTCCGCAAATGACCGCCACCAACGGTCCGGATAAACCCCTTAACTACAACCTTGGGCAGCAGATCAGCGATGTCGGGGATATTAACGGCGACGGCTTCAGTGATTACCTGATCGTCGACCCGGAATCGGTCAATGAAGGCCGTAAATCAGAGAACAGCGGCACTGATGGACGCGGCACGGCCTATCTCGTCTACGGCAGCAGCTTCAACCAGGGGAATCTCGACATCGCCTCGCTAAACGCGACGCAGGCAACCCGCATTCACGGTATGGGGGCGGCTTTCCTGGGTGGTCAGTCCGGCGGAGGTGAAGGAAGTAACGATCATAGCGCGTATACGCAGGATAAGCCCAATAACGGCACCATTACGCCATTAGGTAATTTCCTGAATGCTCACGCTAACGCTTTTGCGATTAGCGCCCCTGCCGACATGGGTATTGATAAAAAACGTTCCGGGCTGGTCTGGATTATTAAAGGTAAGGCCGACGGCAGTAAGCTGCCATCGTCTCTGTTCCTCGATGCGGCGCACACCCGGCTGAACTACAACAAAACATTTAGCGTACATGATGGCTATGCTATTTACGCCGACAGGCCTGGCAGCAAGCTGGCAGGGTTCGGGAACAGCATTCTCGGTAATGTGGACTTGAACGGCGACGGTAAAAAAGACCTGGTGATCGGCGATCCGAATGCGGTGAACGGCAGCGGCACGCAGGTGGGCGCCGTGTACGTCATCAACGGCGGTAAAAGCCTGGATGACTACGCTGACGATGAAGAAGGCATGATCAATATTAATACGCTGGTGAGAGAAGGCGTTGCGAAAGTCTACTGGGGTAAAAATCAGTATGAAAAATTCGGCGCGTCCATTGCGGCCGGGAGCTTCAATGGCTTCACTCAGGACAGTCTCGCCATTGGTTCTTACCGTGATAACACCTGGACAGGTAAGGTCACCTTCCGCATTGCGGATTACGCTATACCGGATTAATGCTTACATCATCTGAATGGGCAACACCGCCGGGGAGGAGACTCCCCGGCAATTTATTGCGCATTTTGCAGCGCCTGCGCGCACGCCCAGGCGCTCGACCACGCCCACTGGAAATTGTACCCGCCGAGCCAGCCGGTTACGTCCATTACTTCGCCAATAAAGTAGAGCCCCGGCACGTTGCGCGCTTCCATCGTGCGTGAAGAAAGCTCATTCGTGTCGACACCGCCCAGCGTCACTTCCGCCGTGCGATACCCCTCGGTGCCGTTTGGCTGAACGCGCCAGTTCGTTAGCGTATCCACCAACGTCTCCTGCTCGCGGCTGTTAAGCTGCTTGAGCGACACGTCGGGGATCTGCCCCAGTCCCTGCAAACACTCCACCAGACGCTTCGGCAGCTGCATCGCCAGGGTATTTTTCAGGCTCTGATTCGGGTGCGCGGCGCGCTGTTCGTTGAGGAACGCGTCCAGATCGCTGTCCGGCACCAGATTCACCGAGACAAATTCCCCCGGCTGCCAGTAGCTGGAGATTTGCAGGACCGCCGGGCCGGAGAGACCGCGGTGGGTAAAGAGCAGGTTTTCGCGGAATACCGTCCCGTCTTCGGCAGTAATAACGGAGGGAACAGAGACGCCGGACAGCGTCTGAAGCTGCTCCAGCAGCGGCTTATGCAGCGTGAACGGCACCAGCCCGGCGCGGGTGGGCAGCACCTTCAGGCCAAACTGCTCGGCAATCTTGTAGCCGAACGGTGACGCGCCCAGCCCGGGCATCGACAGACCGCCGCTGGCGATGACCAGATTATCGGCGCTGACGGTGTCACCGTTCAGCAGCAGCGTGTAGCCCTGCTCGTCGCGGGCGACCTCCAGCACTTCAGTGCGCAGGCGCATGACCACGCCGCCCTTCTCGCACTCGGCCACCAGCATATCGACAATCTGCTGCGCGGAGTCGTCGCAGAAGAGTTGCCCGAGCGTCTTTTCATGCCACGCGATCCCGTGCTTACCCACCAGGTCGATAAAGTCCCACTGGGTGTAACGCGCCAGCGCAGATTTGCAAAAATGGCGGTTCTGGCTCAAATAGGCCGCGGGTTCGACATAAAGATTGGTGAAGTTGCAGCGCCCGCCGCCTGACATCAGGATCTTGCGGCCAGGCTTTTTTCCGTTGTCCAGCAACAGCACGCGACGACCCGCCTGTCCGGCCATCGCCGCACAAAACATACCCGCCGCACCGGCGCCAATAACCACGGCATCAAACCTTTCCACGTCAAAACCCTCTTCGTTAACTGCCTCGGATTGTAAAGTTTCCTCTGTGGTCACACCAGCGTAAAAAGATATTACAAAGCCATTCCATTGAAATTTAACGATTATCCTTTCAGGCACTTTTCCCAAATCAGGTGGTATGTCAAAAAAAGTCTATATTTCACTTTGCCCGTTGCGCATTTGTCCTGGATAATGCGCCGCGTTCATGTCCTCAAAATGGCGTAACGTCCTATGCTACATTTGTTTGCCGGCCTGGATTTACATACCGGGCTTTTACTATTGCTTGCTCTGGTTTTTGTACTGTTTTACGAAGCGATCAACGGCTTCCACGACACTGCAAACGCAGTAGCAACGGTTATCTACACTCGCGCAATGCGATCGCAGCTTGCGGTTGTTATGGCGGCGGTATTTAACTTTTTTGGTGTCCTCCTGGGCGGACTGAGCGTTGCGTATGCGATCGTGCATATGCTGCCAACGGATCTGCTGCTTAACGTGAGTTCCGGTCATGGCCTCGCCATGGTGTTCTCAATGCTGCTTGCTGCCATTATCTGGAACCTCGGTACCTGGTATTTTGGCCTGCCTGCATCCAGCTCTCACACCCTCATCGGCGCGATTATCGGTATCGGGTTAACCAACGCCCTGATGACCGGGACATCGGTTGTTGATGCGCTGAATCTGCCTAAAGTACTGGGCATTTTCGCTTCTCTCATCGTCTCCCCTATCGTGGGTCTGGTGGTTGCGGGTGGATTGATTTTCATCCTGCGTCGCTACTGGAGCAACACGAAGAAACGTGCGCGTATACACCTGACGCCAGCAGAGCGTGAGAAGAAAGACGGCAAGAAAAAGCCGCCATTCTGGACGCGTATCGCCCTGATCATTTCCGCTATCGGCGTGGCCTTCTCTCATGGCGCGAACGACGGGCAGAAAGGCATTGGTCTGGTGATGCTGGTTCTGATCGGTGTCGCACCGGCGGGCTTCGTGGTGAATATGAACGCCTCGGGTTACGAAATCACCCGTACCCGTGATGCGGTCAACAACGTTGAAACCTATTTCCAGCAGCACCCTGAGCTGCTGAAAAAAGCGACCGGCGTTGACCAACTGATCCCTTCTCCGGATGCCGGTGCCACCACCGCGCCTGGCGAATTCCACTGCCATCCGGCTAACGCGATTAACGCGCTGGAACGTGCCAAAGGTATGCTGGGCAACATCGAAAGCTACGATAAACTGGCCGTTGAACAGCGTGGTCAGCTGCGTCGTATCATGCTCTGTATCTCCGACGTGACCGATAAAGTCGCGAAGCTGCCAGAGGTGAATGGTGACGACAAGCGTCTGCTGAAGAAACTGAAAAGCGATATGCTCAATACCATTGAGTACGCGCCAATCTGGATCATCATGGCCGTCGCGCTGGCGCTGGGTATCGGTACGATGATTGGCTGGCGCCGTGTGGCGACCACCATCGGCGAGAAGATCGGTAAGAAAGGCATGACCTATGCGCAGGGTATGTCCGCGCAGATGACGGCGGCAGTGTCTATCGGTCTGGCGAGCTACACCGGTATGCCGGTATCCACCACCCACGTACTCTCCTCGTCCGTGGCAGGTACCATGATTGTTGACGGCGGCGGTCTGCAGCGCAAAACCGTGACCAACATTCTGATGGCCTGGGTGTTTACGCTTCCGGCTTCTATCCTGCTGTCAGGCGGGTTGTACTGGATTTCGCTGAAGCTGATTTGATTGGCTGAAGGCGACAAAAAGCGGGTCAGGAAACTGACCCGCTTTTTTTATGCTCAGTGCCAAATCATCAACGCAATCATACTGACCACGACCAGCCCACACAGGGCGCTGGTCAAAATGAACTGACGACGCAGACGCTCGCAGCGACGGATAAACTCTTCATCGTGATGATCGCGGTAGCGCTGGTAGTAGATATACCCCACCAGACGCATCTGCTTGCTGGGCTGTCCATGCGAGGTGAAGAACCCTCCACCGTCCACATACTGATACAGCAACGGATCGCAACCACGAAGTACCACTAACAGCGCACGTAACGATGAGAAGTAGCGCGCCATATTCACTATGCAAACTACGCATAACGCCCAAAACAATGCGACGGTGCTAATCATACATCCTCCCCGGCGTCCACCCACGAAGCAAGGCTCCTGAGCTACCGCACCCCAATGCCCTGACAGACAGTTCAGTGAAAGAATGACTAAAAGTCGATCCGGTTCGCGTTTTAATATCCGAACGGCTCATTAAATAGTGTAGGAGATCCGTTAATTTTTTTGCCACAAGGTTAATCGTTATCAACACCAAAGCTTGAAAAATATGTTTAACTGGGCCGTAATGAAAGCATCAGACGACGGCTTTCCCATTTAGTCATCGATAACTTAAGGAAGGAGTAACACTATGGCTTACAAACACATTCTTATCGCGGTAGATCTCTCCCCGGAGAGCAAAGTGCTGGTTGATAAAGCGGTATCTATGGCACGTCCCTACAACGCGAAAGTCTCCCTGATTCACGTTGATGTGAATTACTCCGACCTCTACACCGGTCTGATCGACGTCAATCTGGGCGATATGCAGAAACGCATCTCTGAAGAAACGCATCACGCGCTGAGCGAGCTCTCCACCAACGCGGGCTATCCGATCACCGAAACCCTGAGCGGCAGCGGCGACCTGGGTCAGGTGCTGGTTGATGCGATTAAGAAATACGATATGGATCTGGTGGTATGCGGTCACCATCAGGACTTCTGGAGCAAGCTGATGTCTTCAGCACGCCAGCTGATTAACACCGTTCACGTGGACATGCTGATTGTTCCGCTGCGCGACGAAGAAGACGAGTAAGTGCAAAAAAAGCGGCACTGAAAGTAGGCCGGGTAAGGCGAAGCCGCCACCCGGCTTTTTTTATTCTGGCGTACCCGAATAAATATCAAACCGATGCCCTTTCGTGGTCACCGCGTTAGTAGTCGCGACGTCCGCCAGCGGCGGCGCGTAATCCGGACGCTTCACCACGACCCGCTTCGTCGCGAGCTGACGAGCCGGCTCCAGCAGGCCGTCTGCGTCTAAATCCGGCCCCACCAGCGACTGAAATACCCGCATCTCTTTCTTCACCAGCGCGCTTTTCTGCTTATGCGGGAACATCGGGTCGAGGTAGACCACCTGCGGACGCGGGGTGATGTCCGTCAGCGCCGTCAGGCTTGACGCGTGGATAAGCTGCAAACGCTCCTGCAGCCACGGGCCGATTTCCGGGTCCGCATAGCCTCGCGTCAGCCCGTCGTCGAGCAGCGCGGCAACAACCGGATTACGCTCCAGCATCCGCACCCGGCAGCCCACCGACGCCAGCACAAACGCATCGCGTCCCAGCCCCGCCGTGGCGTCCACCACGTCCGGGAGATAGCTCCCCTTAATGCCGACCGCTTTGGCCACCGCTTCGCCGCGACCGCCGCCGAACTTACGCCGGTGCGCCATCGCGCCGCCAACGAAGTCGACAAAAATCCCGCCGAGCTTCGGTTCATCGCGCTTGCGTAATTCGAGATGTGCTGACGTCATCACCAGCGCCATCAGGTTCTCTTCATCGTGCTCCAGCCCCCAGCGGGCCGCCAGAACAGATAAGGCGCCGTCTCCGGCGCCCGTTTCATCCACTAAGCAGATCTTCACGTAACAATCAGCCTTTGATCCCGTAATGCTCAAGCATCGCATCCAACTGCGGCTCGCGGCCACGGAAGCGTTTGAATAGCACCATTGGCTCTTCAGAACCGCCGCGGGTCAGGATGTTGTCAAGGAACGACTGGCCGGTTTCGCGGTTGAAGATCCCCTCTTCCTCGAAGCGAGAGAAGGCATCCGCCGCCAGCACGTCGGCCCACAGGTAGCTGTAATAGCCCGCCGCGTAGCCGCCCGCGAAAATGTGGCTGAACGCGTGCGGGAAGCGTCCCCAGGTTGGGCCTGGAATAACGGCGACCTGCTTTTTAATCTCGGCCAGCGTTTCGAGGATTTTCGCCCCCTGCTCCGGGCTGAACTCGGCGTGCAGGCGGAAATCGAACAGGCCGAACTCCAGCTGACGCAGAATGAACATCGCCGCCTGGTAGTTTTTCGCTGCCAGCATTTTATCCAGCAGCTCTTTCGGCAGCGGTTCGCCGGTCTCATAGTGGCCGGAGATAAACGCCAGCGCGTCCGGCTCCCAGCACCAGTTTTCCATAAACTGGCTTGGCAGCTCGACCGCATCCCATGGCACCCCGCTGATACCGGCGACGCCGGCGGTTTCGATGCGGGTCAGCATGTGGTGCAGGCCGTGACCGAACTCGTGGAACAGGGTGATCACTTCGTCGTGGGTGAACAGCGCAGGTTTGCCGCTTACCGGACGGTTGAAGTTACAGGTCAGATAGGCGACCGGTTTTTGCAGGGAACCGTCTGCTTTACGCATCTGGCCCACGCAGTCGTCCATCCACGCCCCGCCGCGCTTGTTCTCACGCGCGTAGAGATCGAGGTAGAAGCTGCCGCGCAGTTCGTTTTTCTCGTCATACAGTTCGAAGAAGCGTACGTCCGGATGCCAGACGTCAATATCAGTACGCTCTTTAGCGGTAATGCCGTAAATGCGTTTCACCACTTCAAACAGGCCGTTGACGGCTTTGTTTTCCGGGAAGTACGGGCGCAGCTGTTCGTCGCTGATGCTGTAGAGGTGCTGCTTCTGTTTTTCGCTGTAGTACGCGATATCCCACGGCTGCAGCTCGTCCACGCCAAACTCCGCTTTCGCGAAGGCGCGCAGCTGGGCCAGCTCTTTCTCACCCTGAGGACGAGCACGTTTGGCCAGATCGGTCAGGAAGTCGAGCACCTGCTGCGGGTTTTCGGCCATTTTGGTGGCGAGGGATTTATCCGCGTAGCTGTCGAAGCCCAGCAGCTGAGCCAGCTCGTGACGCAGGGCGAGGATTTCCGCCATGACCGGGCTGTTGTCCCACTTACCGGCATTCGGCCCCTGATCGGAGGCGCGGGTGCTGTAGGCGCGGTACATCTCTTCACGCAGGGCCTGGTTGTCGCAGTAGGTCATCACCGGCAGATAGCTCGGGATATCCAGCGTTAACAGGAAGCCTTCCTGCTCTTTCGCTTCGGCCTGGGCTTTCGCCGCCGCCAGTGCGCTTTCCGGCATACCCGCCAGCTCTGCTTCGTTGGTAATCAGCTTCGTCCAGCCCATGGTGGCGTCAAGGACGTTGTTGCTGTACTGGTTACCCAGTTCGGACAGGCGCGCAGCGATTTCACCGTAGCGAACCTGCTTCTCTTTTGGCAGACCGATACCGGACAGCTCAAAGTCACGCAGGGCGTTATCAACCGATTTTTTCTGCGCCGTGTTCAGTGCGGCATAATGGTCGCCGTCGCGCAGGTCGCGGTAGGCTTTGTACAGCCCTTCATGCTGGCCGACCCAGGTGCTGTACTCAGAGAGCAGCGGCAGGGTTTGTTCGTAGGCTTCACGCAGTTCCGGGCTGTTTTTCACCGAGTTCAGGTGGCTCACCGGGGAGAAGATACGCCCCAGCACGTCGTCCACTTCGGCCAGCGGCTGACACAGATTCTCCCAGGTGTACGGCGCGCCCTGCGCAACCACGCTTTCTACCGCCGCGCGGCAGTTGTCCAGCGACTGGGTAACGGCTGGAACCACATGCTCAGGGAGGATTTTAGAAAACGGTGGCAACGAAAAAGGCGTCAGTAATGGATTGGTCATAAACGCTGTCCTGTTGAAATAGGTGAATGAAGCGCGCATCCGGCGCTGTGCATATTGTTTTCAGTAATGGGGTTAAGTGTAGAGGATTTCAATAGCTGCGCTTACCGGGCCTGCGGGTAATCTGTGCCGTTCTGCTGTAAACTGTGGCAAATCGTCAATTCAGCGGAATACCATTACCCATGCTCAGTTATCGCCACAGCTTCCACGCTGGCAACCATGCCGACGTCCTCAAACACACCGTTCAGAGCCTGATCATTGAATCGCTTAAAGAGAAAGAGAAGCCGTTTCTCTATCTGGACACCCATGCGGGCGCGGGCCGTTATCAGCTGAGCGGCGAGCATGCCGAGCGTACCGGCGAATATCTTGAGGGCATCGCCCGCATCTGGCAGCAGGACGACCTGCCCGCCGAGCTGGAGCCTTACATTGGCGTGGTGAATCACTTCAACCGCAACGGCCAGCTGCGCTACTACCCTGGCTCACCGCTGATTGCCCGCCAGCTGCTGCGCGAGCAGGACAGCCTCCAGCTGACCGAACTGCACCCGAGCGACTTCCCGCTGCTGCGTTCGGAATTTCAGAAAGACAGCCGCGCCCGCGTCGACAAAGCCGACGGCTACCAGCAGCTGAAAGCCAAGCTGCCGCCGGTTTCCCGTCGCGGCCTGGTGCTGATCGACCCACCGTACGAAATCAAAACCGACTATCAGGCGGTGGTGACCGGCATCAACGAAGGCTACAAACGTTTTGCGACCGGAACCTATGCCCTGTGGTACCCGGTGGTGCTGCGCGCGCAGATCAAGCGCATGATCAAAGACCTTGAGGCGACCGGCATTCGTAAAATCCTGCAGATTGAGCTGGCGGTACGCCCGGACAGCGACCAGCGCGGCATGACTGCTTCCGGCATGATCGTCATTAACCCGCCGTGGAAGCTCGAAGCGCAGATGAACAACGTGCTGCCGTGGCTGCACAAAACGCTGGTGCCAGCCGGAACGGGCCACGCCACCGTCAGCTGGATCGTGCCGGAGTAATTGCAGCCATCGGTGGAAACTATTGATTTCAGGTATACAATCGCGGCAATTCACGATTAAGGACAAAAGCTATGACTAAGCATTATGACTACATCGCAATCGGCGGCGGCAGCGGCGGCATCGCCTCCATCAACCGCGCGGCCATGTACGGCCAGAAATGTGCGCTGATTGAAGCCAAAGCGCTGGGCGGCACCTGCGTGAACGTGGGTTGTGTACCGAAAAAGGTGATGTGGCACGCGGCGCAAATTCGTGAAGCGATCCATATGTACGGTCCGGACTACGGCTTTGACACCACCATCAACAATTTCGACTGGGACAAGCTGATCGCCAGCCGTACCGCCTACATCGACCGCATTCACACCTCGTACGACAACGTGCTGGGCAAAAATAACGTCGACGTGATTCACGGCTTCGCCCGCTTTGTGAACGCGAAAACGATCGAAGTGAACGGCGAGACGATCACCGCCGATCATATCCTGATCGCCACCGGCGGCCGCCCGAGCCACCCGAATATTCCGGGCGCGGAATACGGTATCGACTCCGACGGCTTCTTCGAGCTGCCTGCTCTGCCTGATCGCGTGGCCATTGTGGGCGCAGGTTACATCGCGGTTGAGCTGGCTGGCGTGATTAACGGCCTGGGCGCAGAAGCGCACCTGTTCGTGCGTAAACACGCACCGCTGCGCAGCTTTGACCCGCTGATCGTCGATACGCTGGTTGAAGTGATGAACACCGAAGGCCCAACCCTGCACACCAACGCCGTGCCTAAAGCGGTCATTAAAAACGCGGACGGCAGCCTGACCCTTGAGCTGGAAGATGGCCGCAGCCAGACCGTTGATTGCCTGATCTGGGCGATTGGTCGTGAACCGGCGAACGACAGCTTTAACCTGGCGGTGACTGGCGTGAAAACCGACGAAAAAGGCTACATCGTCGTCGATAAGTTCCAGAACACCAGCGTACCGGGCATTTACGCCGTCGGTGATAACACCGGTGCGGTTGAACTGACGCCGGTGGCCGTTGCGGCGGGCCGTCGTCTCTCCGAGCGCCTGTTCAATAACAAGCCGGACGAGCATCTGGACTACAGCAACATCCCGACCGTGGTCTTTAGCCACCCGCCAATCGGCACCGTCGGCTTAACCGAGCCGCAGGCGCGCGAGCAGTACGGCGACGACCAGGTGAAAGTGTATAAATCCGCGTTCACCGCGATGTATACCGCCGTCACCTCTCACCGTCAGCCGTGCCGCATGAAGCTGGTCTGCGTGGGCCCGGAAGAGAAGATTGTCGGTATCCACGGCATCGGCTTCGGCATGGATGAGATCCTGCAGGGCTTTGCGGTGGCGCTGAAGATGGGTGCGACCAAGAAAGACTTCGACAACACCGTGGCTATCCACCCGACGGCGGCGGAAGAGTTTGTCACCATGCGATAATGCAGAAGCCCCTCTCCGGAGGGGCTTTTTTTATTCACATACATAAATCGTTGCAAAACGAATGCTCCGAAAAGAGTGATCTACCGCACATATCCCTCCACATCTACCGAAGCGAATGTCTACGCTTATAGGACGCCCGGAGAAACCTGTCTTCAGAACACACAACCGGAGGTCCCTATCACCATGTTCAACCAGAAACTACAGGCTACCGAGAACATCGAATTCGAGATTGCAGAAGAGCTGCGCTACGAGACCGATCCCTGCGAGTTAAAACTGGATGAGATGATTGAGGCGGAGCCGGAACCCGAAATGATCGAGGGGCTACCCGCCTCCGATGCCCTGACGCCCGCCGATCGCTACCTTGAACTGTTCGAACACGTCCAGTCGACGCGGCTGTTTGCGGACAGCAAAACCTTCCCTGACTGCGCGCCGAAGATGGATCCGCTGGATATTCTGATCCGCTACCGTAAGGTCAGACGGCACCGGGATTTCGACCTGCGCCAGTTCGTTGAGAACCACTTTTGGCTGCCTGAAACCTACAGCACGGAATATGTCTCCGACCCCGGACTGTCGCTGAAAGAGCACATTGATAGCCTGTGGCCCGTCCTGACGCGCGAACCGCAGGACCATATTCCCTGGTCGTCCCTGCTGGCGCTGCCGCAGGCCTATATCGTGCCCGGCGGGCGATTCAGCGAGACCTACTACTGGGATTCTTACTTCTCCATGCTGGGGCTGGCGGAAAGTGGCCGTAACGATCTGCTGAAGTGCATGGCGGATAACTTCGCGTGGCTGATCGAACGCTACGGCCATATCCCTAACGGCAACCGCACCTATTATCTCAGCCGCTCGCAGCCGCCGGTCTTTGCCCTGATGGTGGAGCTGTTTGAAGAGGACGGCGTGCGCGGCGCGAAGCGCTACCTCGACCACCTCAAAATGGAGCACGCCTTCTGGATGGACGGCGCGGAGTCGCTGCTGCTTAATCAGGCCTACCGCAGCGCGGTGCGCATGCCGGACGGCTCATTGCTGAACCGATACTGGGACGACCGTGACACCCCGCGCGACGAATCGTGGATTGAGGACGTGGAAACCGCCCGCCACTCGGGCCGTCCGCCGAATGAAGTCTATCGCGATCTGCGTGCGGGAGCAGCGTCTGGCTGGGACTACTCCTCCCGCTGGCTGCGCGATCCGGCGCGGCTCGCCAGCATCCGCACGACGCAGTTTATCCCCATCGATTTGAACGCCTTCCTGTTTAAGCTGGAGAGCGCGATTGCCAATATCTCGGCGTCGAAAGGGGATAAAGAGACGGCCGAGCTGTTCCGCCAGAAGGCCACCGATCGCCGCGCGGCGGTGAACCGCTATCTGTGGGACGAGGAGAGTGGCTGTTACCGCGATTACGACTGGCGACGCGAGCAGATGGCGCTGTTTTCTGCCGCTAGCATTGTGCCGCTGTATGTTGGAATGGCGACGCACGAGCAGGCAGAACGTTTATCTGACGCGGTAAAAGCGCGTCTGCTGACGCCGGGTGGGATTCTGGCAACCGAGTACGAAACCGGCGAGCAGTGGGATAAACCCAACGGCTGGGCGCCGCTGCAGTGGATGGCGATTCAGGGGTTCAAGCAGTACGGCAACGACTCGCTGGGGGATGAAATCGCCTGGAGCTGGCTGCATACGGTGAACCACTTCTACAAGACGCACCACAAGCTGATTGAGAAGTACCACATCGCCAGCAGTACGCCGCGCGAAGGGGGCGGCGGGGAGTATCCGCTGCAGGATGGCTTCGGCTGGACGAACGGCGTGGTGCGACGGTTGATTGGCTTGTATGGGGAGCCTTGAGAGGGGTGCGATCTGGCCCCTCTCCCCTCTGGGGAGAGGGGAAAACGTTAGCGAATCACCTCATAAATGGCGGTCTGAATAGACTGCCATTTTTTCGTGGTGGCATCCGGCTGTGACTGCGCGCGTCGCATTGCCATCTCAAGATCGTGCTTCTGGCGCTTCACCACGGCCGGCACGGTGCAGAACGCTTTCAGATACTCTTTACGTATTGACGTCAGGGACTCGCCGTTTGACATGGCGTGGCTGAGCGTATTGATGAAACGACGACACGGCTTCTCTTCTGCCATGTTCTGCCGATAGCGCAGCATAAGCTCCAGAACGTCGTCATAGCCTGCCGACATCGCCTCTTCGGTCCATGACAGCTTCCAGTCCATCCCACCCTGCAAAAAGAGCAGCGCCACGCGGGTATCGTTGCGGTTAATCGCCGAACGGAAATTACTCTCGTCCCAGGTCACTCCCATGCGCGTCAGCGTCTCGCGCGAAGAAGGGGTTTCGCGCATCTCCTGCGGCGGAGCCGCCGCTTGCGCCGTATTTTCGGCCGCAGGCTGCGGTTTGCTGCTGGTCACCAGCCAGAAGCCGCCTACCACGATGGCAATCACCATCACGCCGACCGCTCCCCATAGCGCACCGGAGATAAGCTGCTCACGCTGTTCGGGCGTGCGCGGGGCGCGCTGGGTCGGCTTTTCAATCGTGTCGCGGACTTCAAACAGATCCCCACCGGTAACCCGATCCATTTTTTGCGCCTTTTCCCAGAACGCGTGCAGCTCGCTGGCATCCACCGCCATGAATCCGGCCGGGTTGACGCGCGTTCTCCCCTCTTCAAACGCGCGTTGAACCGGACGGGAGATCTGCATGTAGTAGTTATCCAGCAGCTGAATTTGCGCCGAACTTAACGTTTTCTGCACCGTAATGCTGTTGCGGATTTGCCGGATGTCGTCGAGGAAGGTTTGCAGCGTTTTGCGCGGCTCCACCAGGAGCGTCAGCATGGACGGGTCGTTAAACAGCGAGGCGTAATAGCGGCTGAACTCTTTTTTATCCACCAGCATTTGCGCCAGTTCACTGAACATCATGCCGCTCAGGACATCGTTGATTTCGCCATGCTTCAGCCAGCGCCGTACGCGGTCAGCGTTAAATAAGGTTTTAAGATGATTATTGAGCCGCAGCTGATCGGGCCAGGCCTGCTGAATGAGGCCTTTAATCATTAACTCAATTGCGCGTACCTGCTTGTGCGCCTGCTGTTGCTGGAGTTCGCTTCCCGGGGCCAGCTCGGTGCTGTAGGTCAGAAGCGGCTGCTGCAGACGAAGATGTTCCAGCGTAGTCACAAACCGCATCGCCGCAATAAGCTGGTTTTCACTGACATCCTGCCCGCTTTCGTACTGCGGGACGCGCTGCTGCAGCAGGCGCAGCTGCAGCGTAAATTCCGACATCTCGGCATCATTCAGGTTAAGCTTCTTCGCAACCGTAGCCCATCCCCCGAGGCCTAAACGCGCGCTGTCCAGCTGTTCCAGAAACCAGCGTGGATCTTTCCCCTCAGAAACATGTACATTCAGAAGAAGCAAGATTTCCACCGACGCCTGGCGAATGACCGCCAGACAGTGTTCAAACTGTTCGCGGATATGATGTGATGTGCTGAGAGTCATTGTTTTCCTTAAGCGACAGCGAAGACATCCGGAATGGGCACTAACGGCCGTTTTTCTTTTTATTTATACGCGCTTAACCATACCTGACTTTCTGTTGAAATAAAGTGACAACCCTAAAATCATTTAAAATGCTTCAGGAGAATCTTAATGCCAGTTTTAATGACCTCACGCCTGAACTGCTCGCCCCTGCAGGAGCAAGACTGGCCCTTTTTTCTGGCGTTGCAGCAACACCCCGAAGTCATGCGCTTTGTGGCGGAGAACCGCTCCGTCGCAGCGATCCGGGAGGCGTTTGATTCGCGCCTGACGCCCTGGACGCCAGGCAGCGCGCACTGGCTGTGCCTCGTCGTACGTGATGCCCTCTCACAGGCCCCGCTGGGCGTTACCGGGTATATTCATCGGGAAGAAGATTGCGCCGAAGTGGGCTTTCTTTTTGCCCCCGAGGCGCAGGGCAAAGGTTACGGCTTCGAATCCCTGCAGGCGCTTTGCGATTACGCCTTTCATCAGGGCGGTATTCGTCGGCTCACCGCCACCGTCACCGCGGGAAACGTCGCCTCCAGGCGCCTGCTGGAAAAAGCTCGCTTCCAGCTGGAAGGCGAGCTACGTGAAAGCTATTACCTTTCCGGTCGCTGGCAAAATGACTGGTTATTTGGGTTATTACGGCAGGAATACCTGAACAATAATTCCTGATCAACAGCCATTTGGCGGATATTGCTCATACCGCGATTCCTCTACAGTATCGCCATTAAGAGGAAACAAATATGAACGGTCATGCGCTAAATATATCTTCTGCCGCCATAGAATTAATAAAGAAACATCAAGGGCTTTCACTAGAGAAATATCGTGATGAAAAGGGTGTATGGGTTATCGGCTATGGGCATGTGATCCGCGAACGGGAAAATTTTCACGGCCTTATCACGCCTCTTCAGGCGGAATATTTACTCCATGAAGATATTCAGCTGTGTGAAACGCTGCTGCGGGAAAAGTGTATACATCCATTAACCCAGCAGCAGCATGACGCGCTGGTACTGATGATACTGAGTTTCGGCGTGACGTCTTCACTCCCGAAAGCGCTGCTTCAGGCCGTCGCCCGGGTGTAGTACATGGCTGCCTGGGTTCGGTTTTTTACCTCCAGCCGGCGAAAAAGCGCTTCCAGATGCGCTTTTACCGTGGCCGCACTGATGTTGAGATTGCGACCAATTTCTTTGTTTGATTCGCCCGCCGCCAGCAGCTTCAGCACCTCACGCTGACGCTCGCTTAAGGAAAGTAACGCCTGCGCTGACGATTGCTGGCTGACCCACTCAGCGGGAAAGCAGACCATCCCTCTGGACACGGAATCCAGCACGGCGGCAAACCGCTCAGGGTTGGCGTTACGGGGGATAATAGCCATCACGTTTCGCTGCATGAGTTGTTCAACCCATCGGGTCTCTTTTTTTGCCAGAACCATCATCACCCGTACCAACGGGAAGCGATGCATGATTTCATCCAGGAAAGAACTCCCCTCATCCTGAATTAAATTGCCGTCAATCATGACGATAGCAGACGGTGACGCGGATATTTGCGTCCATAAATCGTCTGCCTGACAAGCCCCCGTTATATTTATTTCAGGAATTAATTTCTGCAAACCGTACCGCTCCATGAATAAATATCGACTGCCTGTCAAACATGATTACTCGCATCGTATTTCTCCCTCTGAGAATAGCGAAGGGGGATTCTACATAGGCGCTATTTAAGAAAAAACTCAATGAATGGAGAGGTTACAAATCCGCCAGTGGTTTTTATATTTACCCGCATTTTGACACATCCATATTAAGGATTTCCTTAAGGGGTTCCCTCCCCTTAACATCAGACATCACAGAAACATACCGCCTGATACTTCAATACGTTGCGCATTCATCCAGCCAAGCTTATCGCTAAGCAACGCCGCAATGGCATCCCCGATATCGTCCGGCAAACCTACCCGCCCCAGCGCCGTCTGCGACGCCAGCATCTGGTTAAGCTGCGCGTTGTCGCGCACGCGCCCACCGCCAAAGTCGGTTTCGATCGCGCCTGGTGCGATAATATTGACGGAGATACCGCGCGCTCCAAGCTCCTTCGCCTGATAGCGGGTGAGCACTTCCATCGCCCCTTTCATGGCCGCATAGGTTCCTGAGCCTGGCTGGGTGAAGCGGGCCAGTCCGCTGGAGACATTGAGGATCCGCCCCCCGTCGTTAAGCAGAGGCAGCAGGCGCTGCGTCAGGAAGAAAGGCCCTTTGAAGTGAATGTTCAGCGCCTCATCAAACTGGGCTTCCGTCGTTTCGGTATAGGGTGCGTATAAACCCGTTCCGGCATTGTTTAATAAATAATCAAATGTTTCGCGCTGCCAGACGCTCTTCAGGATCTCCTGAAGCTGTTGAGCAAAATTTTCGAAACTGGCGATATCCCCGACGTTGAGCTTTAATGCCGCCGCCTTGACGCCTTTTTCCTGAATTTCGCGCACAACTTCCAGCGCTTCCTGCTGGCTACGATTGTAGGTCAGGATAATTCCCGTGCCGTCAGCAGCCAGCTTTAACGCAGCGTTTTTACCTAAGCCGCGGCTACCACCCGTCACTAATGCGATACGTTCAGTCATCATAAACCTCGTTTTGGCTGTTATGGAGATTGAGAAAGAGCTTATTAGGTGATAGAAGATCAATAAAGATGGGTAATAACGCTTCACTGTTTCAGTGCAAACAACAATGAGCTTCATCTATGGATAAAATTCACGCAATGCAGCTGTTTGTTCGCGTCGCGGAACTGGAGAGTTTTTCCCGCGCGGCAGAGACATTAACGCTGCCTAAAGGCAGCGTTTCCCGGCAAATTCAGGCACTGGAAAACCGGCTTGGCACCCAGCTACTGCACCGTACCACGCGCCGCGTCAGCCTGACGCAGGACGGCATGGTCTATTACGAACGGGCAAAAGATCTGCTGGCGAACCTGGATGAGCTGGACGGTATGTTTCAGCACGATCCCTCCAGCATCAGCGGAAGGCTGCGCGTGGATATGCCCGTTGGCGTTGCTCGAAATGTCGTCATCCCCAAACTGCCTGCGTTTTTACAGCAGTATCCGGGTATCGAACTGGAGCTCAGCAGCAGCGATCGTCTGGTGGATGTGGTCCGGGAAGGGTTTGATTGCGTGGTCCGCGTGGGTTCCCTGAAGGACTCAGGGCTGATAGCCCGTCCGCTGGGCAAGCTGTCGGTGATAAACTGCGCCAGCCCGGATTATCTGGCGCGTTTTGGCTACCCTGACACGCTGGACGATTTAGGCTCGCACGCCGTGATTCATTATGCCGCGATGCTGGGAAGCCGCCCTCAGGGCTTTGAATTTTATAACGGCAGCACGACGCAGTGGATAAAAACGGGCGGGGTGCTAACCGTCAACAGCACGGAAACTTACCAGGCCGCCTGCCTTGCCGGGCTGGGGATCATTCAGGCCCCGCGCGTTGGGGTGCGCGACCTGCTGCGCGCCAAGAAACTGATTGAGATCCTCCCGCAGTATCGCGCGGAACCGATGCCTGTCTCCCTGATTTACCCCCACCGGCGCAACCTCTCTCGCCGGGTTCACCTGTTTATGGAGTGGCTAACCGAACTCACAAAAGCTTACGTGGACTAGTCGCAAGCTATAATTCAATAACATCCAGCCAAACGAAAAAGGAAAAGACGCGTGACGCCGGAAAATAACCCGCAACGACCCACCCAACATTTAGATTATGAACCCATCAAGAAGATGGAAACCGAGCCGGAAGAGGCTAAAGCCCCTGGTACCGCCAGCAAGGCGCTGGGCACCGTCACCAGCCTGGCGGAGAGAATTCAGCAGTTTCCCATGGTTGCGCATCTAATACGTGCGACCGAGCGCTTTAATGACCGCATGGGGAACCAGTTCGGTGCCGCGATCACCTATTTTTCGTTCCTGTCGATGATCCCCATCCTGATGGTGTCGTTTGCTGCGGCCGGTTTTGTACTCGCGTCGCATCCAACGCTGCTGCAGGATATTTTCAATAAGATCCTGAATAACGTCAGTGACCCAACCCTCGCCACCACGCTAAAAAGCACGATTAACACCGCCGTTCAGCAGCGCACCACCGTCGGGATCGTCGGTTTGCTCATCGCCCTTTACTCCGGCGTTAACTGGATGGGCAACCTCCGCGAAGCTATTCGCGCCCAGTCGCGCGAGGTGTGGGAGCGTAAACCGCAGGATCAGGAGAAAATTTGGGTTAAATATTTCCGCGACTTTGTTTCGCTTATAGGCCTGCTTATCGCGCTCGTCGTCACGCTCTCCATTACCTCCGTGGCGGGCTCCGCGCAGCAGATGATTATTTCTGCGCTCTATCTTGATTACATCGAATGGCTGAAGCCCGCCTGGCGCGGTATCGGGCTGGCGATTTCCATCTTCGCCAACTACCTGCTGTTCTTCTGGATTTTCTGGCGCTTGCCTCGGCATCGTCCGCGTAAGAAGGCGCTACTCCGCGGCACATTGATTGCGGCGATCGGCTTTGAAGTGATTAAGATCGTGATGACCTACACCCTGCCGTCGCTGGTGAAATCCCCATCCGGCGCGGCATTTGGCTCGGTGCTGGGGCTGATGGCGTTCTTCTACTTCTTCGCGCGTTTAACCTTGTTCTGCGCGGCGTGGATTGCCACCGCCGAGTACAAAGGCGACACGCGAATGCCCGGAAAAACACACCGTTAATTCCGCTCTCGGGCTGATATTTCAGCCCGACTCATCATTTCAGCATATAAATCCAGTCCGTAACTTTTATTTAACCGAAAACCAGTTTTATCCACCAATATTTAAAAAACGTGAAGCATTTCATGGAAGCATTTTGGCTGGCCTGAACATTATCCGCTTTTTGTTGATTTTATAATCAGGAAGCGACTTTGTTACAGATTGAAATGTCGCTTTTGCTGTGCGTAATATGGCCTTTCGTTCGACAAAAAATAAGAAAATATTATGCAATCAACAGCCACAACACTCGACTCTGGTGCGGAAAACGTCCCGGTAAACTCGCGCAATAAAGTTGTCGTCGCATCGCTGATTGGCACCGCCATTGAGTTCTTCGACTTTTACATTTACGCCACCGCAGCGGTCATCGTTTTCCCGCATATTTTCTTCCCGCAGGGAGACCCGACGGCGGCGACGCTACAGTCTCTGGCGACCTTTGCTATCGCGTTTGTGGCGCGTCCGATTGGCTCCGCGCTGTTTGGACACTTCGGCGATCGTATTGGGCGTAAAGTCACCCTGGTGGCCTCGCTGCTGACAATGGGCATCTCCACCGTGGCGATCGGCCTGCTGCCGACCTACGAAACCATCGGCATTCTGGCGCCGGTCCTGCTGGCGCTGGCGCGTTTTGGTCAGGGTCTGGGGCTGGGCGGTGAATGGGGTGGCGCGGCGCTGCTGGCGACCGAGAACGCCCCGCCGCGTAAACGTGCGCTGTACGGTTCATTCCCGCAGCTTGGCGCGCCGATTGGCTTCTTCTTTGCCAACGGGACCTTCCTGCTGCTCTCCTGGCTGCTGACGGACGAACAGTTCATGAGCTGGGGCTGGCGTATTCCGTTTGTCTTCTCGGCCGTGCTGGTGCTGATTGGCCTGTATGTGCGTGTTTCCCTGCATGAGACGCCGGTGTTCGCAAAAGTAGCCGCGGCGAAAAAACAGGTAAAAGTGCCGCTGGGCACCCTGCTGACCAAACACGTGCGCGTGACCGTGCTGGGCACGTTTATCATGCTGGCGACCTACACGCTGTTCTACATCATGACGGTGTATTCCATGACCTACAGTACCGCTGCCGCACCGGTTGGGCTTGGCCTGCCGCGTAACGAAGTGCTGTGGATGCTGATGATGGCGGTGATTGGGTTTGGCGTGATGGTACCGATTGCCGGCCTGCTGGCGGATAAGTTTGGTCGTCGTGCGAGCATGATTACGATCACCACGCTGATCATTCTGTTTGCTCTGTTCGTCTTCCCGCCGCTGCTGAGTTCAGGTAGCCCGGCGCTGGTGATGGCGTACCTGCTGATTGGCCTGAGCCTGATGGGGCTGACCTTCGGCCCGATGGGTGCGCTGCTGCCGGAGCTGTTCCCGACGGAAGTGCGTTATACCGGCGCGTCGTTCTCCTATAACGTCTCGTCTATTCTGGGCGCATCCGTGGCACCGTATATCGCCACCTGGCTGCAGGCAAATTATGGTCTGTTCTACGTGGGCGTTTATCTGGCGGCCATGGCGGCGCTGACGTTGATTGCGCTGCTGCTGACGCATGAGACTAAGCATCAGGCGCTGTAAGCTAATGCCGGGTGGCGGCTACGCCTTACCCGGCAATAACAAACCGCACCTTACTTCTTCATCTGCGACAAAATCGTCCGGCATTGATTCGCCTCGCCTTCTGACGGCGAAATCAACGCCAGCAGCGCGGCGGCCGGGGTGACCAACGTCGCGAGGGCTGCGGCCACCGCGCCACGCGCAATCAGCGGCCCGGGCTTGACGCCCGCCTGCGGATTTTTGAAGGTCCCACGCACGTAAAGCGGCGAGCGCAGGGTAATAATACGAATCCCCTTACTTTCCGGATCGATGGTCAAATCCAGCTGCTCGGAGGCCATGCTGGCGGTACCGGTCACGTTAATCACCGCGTTTTCCGTGTCGAAGGCAAAAATCTGCGGACGCGCCACCCCGTTAACCAGATCCACATTCGCCGCCGCGCAGTTCACCCGCACCTCGTCATCGCCAAAGATTTGCCCGATGATAAAGTTACCGACGTTCAGCCCCAGGATCTCCATCAGGTTGCGGCTGACCAGACCGTCGTTCATTAGCAGTTTCAGGTTACCGTTGCCGCTGCCCAGCAGTGCCGCCACGGAATTCCCCACCCCGCGAATGTCCGCATCGCCGTTCATTTCACCGAGGGTTTTCTGCATCAGCTCCACGTTCGGCATCAGCTCTTTCAGCTTCAATCGACGCGCCTGGATCTCCGCCCGCCCCTGCATCGGCTTTTTATCGCCTTCCAGGTGAATGTTGGAGGAAATCGTCCCGCCCGCCATGCCAAACTTCAGCGGCTGCAGGCGCAGGTCGGCATTTTTCAGGATGATATGCGTCGAGAGATCGCTCAGCGGCAGCGTGCTGCCATGCTCAATCTTGCGCCCTTTGAAGCGCACATCTGCGTCCATCACGTCCCACTTATCGGTTTCAAAGCGATCGTAAGGCAGCACTTTTCCCGCAGGCTGAACGTCCTTTTTGACCTCTTTTGACTTTGTCCCTTTACCCGAATCCACGCCTATCAGCGGGCCAAGATCGGCCAGACGCAGCTGGCGGGATTCGACATCCCCTTCCAGTTTTGGCCGTGGTTTTCCGGTGGTGTAGGTCAGCGTGCCGTGAATATCGCTATCGCCGATGCGGCCGTTGAAATCCCGGTAGTCAAAAACGGACGATTTTTCGGTATCAATTTTGGCAACCAAATGCCCGTCCGTTTCGAACGGCGGGGTATCCGGCAGCAGTACGCCAGTCAGTTCATACAGTTCGCCAAGCGAGTCACCGGCGAACTTGAGCTGCAGGTCGACGCCCCCCATGTTCATCGGGTCGTTGACCGTCCCCACAAACGCCACGCGCGTATTCCCCGAGCGGAAATCCGCCTGCACCGGGAATGGCGTGCCTTCGCTCCGGAGCGCCAGCATGCCGCCGATTTTCCCTTTCCCGTTAAGCGGCTGGCCGTTGTAGCGCCCTTTTGCCGTCAGGCCGAAGACATAATCACCCGCTTTGGCGCTATCGCCTTTCGCTTTATTGCCCGTGACTTCGCTAAACGGCAGCGGTTTACCCAGCGGATCGACCAGGATCTCCACGTCTGCCTTGCTGACCTTATCGTCGATGGCGATCCGCCCGCGATCGAAAAGAATATTGTCCAGACGGAATGACCACGAAGAGGGCTGGGCATTCGGATCTTTTTCGCCGTCGCTGGCAAGGTTAAACGTCCAGTTATTGTTTTTTTCAGAGAGGCGGATCAGGCGCGCATCGGGCTGCTGGAGCTTGATCCACGGCAGATAGACGGTTTTGGTCAGGAGCGCTAGCGGCGCCAGCGTGGCTTCCACGCGCGGCAGATGCACCATGGTCACTTCGGGGATATCCGGCGGGTTGCCGAGAATAATGTCGTCGGCGTGGACGTGCGGCCAGGGGATCCAGCTTCGCCAGCCGGTCTCCTCTTTCTGACGCTCCCATACCACACCCAGATCGCCACGAATGGCGAAGGGACGGTTCAGCTCAGTTGAGACTTTCTGGTTGATGGTCGGCTTAAGGCGGTTCCAGTCAAACGTCGCGATAATGATGACGACGATCGCGATCAACAACAAGAAAATCCCTGTAATCCAGGAAATGACCCTGGTTGTTTTTGTCATTGTTATCCCCTTTCCTGATGACCTGTCCTGTAAAACTATAGTCCAGACAAAGGGAAACGGGGCTATCAGAGGGTCGTTCTGGCGCTTTCGAGGAGATCCATCGGCACGGGGCGAGAGAGGAAATAGCCTTGCGCCGCCGCTGCGGGAGAGTTTTGCACATCACGCCACTCTTCCAGCGTTTCCACGCCTTCAACGATCACCCCCTGGCAATAGCGATTCATCAACTGCAATAACAGCGTAAACAGATTCCGCCCTTCCGGGGTCTGGCGCAGCATGATGAACAGATCGCGAGCCACCTTGATGTAGTCATAGCGCACTTCGCTGAGGGCCGAGAAGTTCGCCATACCGGTGCCAAAGTCATCCAGCCACAGCGGGCCAAATTCACACATTGACGCAAACGAGGAATCCTGCGGCAGGCGCACGTGCTCCACCAGCTCAAAGCGCAGCCACGGCAGGGTGGCGATCAGCTCCTGCAGCTTCGCGTTCTGACGCAGTGCCAGCAGAGTTGGGCCATCCACGTTCACCGAGGCGAGGATCGTATGCTGCTCGAAAAAAGCCTGTTTCGTCGCCAGCATACGGAGCTGCTCTTCCAGCACGTCCAGACGCTGGCGAACGGCAACTTCGGCAAAATAGCGATCCGGCGCGATGCGCTGAGTAGGGTTTGAGGGATGCGTAACGACGGTCAAAATCTCAATTGCCATCAGCCGACCGTCCGTTCGATAGATCGGCTGCCAGGTGTACGCGCGCTCACATTGCAGCCAGTAGCGATGCTCCTGCAAGTTCTCAATACTTGCCTCAGGCGTAGTGCTCAGCCGCTGGATAACCTGCTCTGACTTCATTTCAGATGTCCTGTTGTTGGGATAGCCTTTCTGGACTCGTCACAGGATTATCGGCGCGATAATTGAGAACTTTATGTTCAATTCACCGTGAAAATGAAATTAAGATGACAGAAATTTGCCGGAACACGCGCTGGCTCAAATAAAATAATGGAACACCGTTTTAATATAGTTGACCATCTAATTCACTCGGCGCACACTGCTGAAAATTCTTCTGTTCAGGTTCACGACTATGTCCAAAAAAATTGCCGTGATTGGCGAATGCATGATTGAGCTGTCACAAAAAGGCGCGGAAGTCAGCCGCGGATTTGGTGGCGATACGTTAAACACCTCGGTTTACATTGCCCGTCAGGTTGCGCCTGAGGCACTCACCGTGAACTACGTCACCGCCCTTGGTACGGACAGCTTCAGCCAGCAGATGCTGGAAGCCTGGCAAAGTGAACATGTTGACACCTCGCTTATACAGCGTATGGAAAACCGCCTGCCTGGGCTTTACTACATCGAAACTGACAGCACCGGCGAACGCACGTTTTATTACTGGCGTAACGAAGCCGCGGCCAAATTCTGGCTGGAGAGCGACGCCGCTGCGGCCATCTGCGAAGAGCTGGCGACGTTTGACTATCTCTATCTGAGCGGCATTAGCCTGGCGATTTTAAGCCCGGTCAGCCGCGAAAAGCTGCTCTCGCTGCTACGCGAATGCCGCGCCAACGGCGGGAAGGTGATTTTTGATAACAACTACCGCCCGCGCCTGTGGGCCAGCCGCGAAGAGACGCAGCAGGTTTATCAGCAGATGCTGCAGTGCACGGACATCGCCTTCCTGACGCTCGATGATGAAGACGCCCTGTGGGGTGAAAAGCCGGTTGAGGACGTGATTGCCCGCACGCACGCAGCAGGCGTGAGCGAAGTGGTGGTTAAGCGCGGCGCGGAGTCGTGCCTGGTCGCGATTGCGGGTGAAGCGGTGGTTGAGGTCCCTGCGGTGAAGCTGGCCAAAGAGAAAGTGATTGATACCACTGCGGCGGGGGATTCCTTCAGCGCGGGCTACCTGGCGGTACGCCTGACGGGGGGAACGCCGGAAGCGGCGGCACAGCGTGGGCACCTGACGGCCAGCACCGTGATTCAGTATCGCGGGGCGATTATTCCGCGCGAGGCGATGCCTGTTTAGTTTCCCCTAACCCTCTCCCCAAAGGGGAGAGGGCCAGCGTGAGGGGGTTACTGCCCCTGCGGAATATCCGACGCGTCCTGGTGTAGATCATCAGCCGTTGCAGCCTGCGCCGGCTGCGACGCGGTGGCCATAATGGAATCCCAGGTCTTCTGAAGTTCCTTCATGTCATATTCCGGCTCGCCTTTCGGCTGCAGAAGGATCAACGCCATATCCTGCGACAACTGCTGACGTAAATCCTGATTCAGCATATTCACAGTCAGACCGTTCAGGAAGTCCTGACGCAGCTTCTGGTACTGCTCAGGCGCGATGTCGACAACCTGATTCTGCAGGGAGCGAATCCGCTGGCTGATCAGAATGTCGGTATCGGCGCGAGCGTAGGTGGCAAACAGTTTCTGCAGCTCCAGTTTTTTCTGGGCCAGCAGCGCGTTGAACTCCTCTTCAGAGAGCCCCTCTTTACGCACTTTTGCCAGCTCTTTCGCCACCACACCCAGGTTCGCATTCAGTTTATCGCCAGGCGATTCAACGTTAATGGCACATTGCGCACGCTGGAACAGCACGCGGCAGTCAAAGCCAAGGCCAATGTTCTTCACGTTGTTTTTGCTGAGCGTCTGCTGAACGTGCCAGAACAACGCTTCACGCGCCAGATCGGCACGCCAGTAGCGCAGCAGCGCCGCAGACTCGCGAATAGGCTGCCAGGCGTTATCCCACATCACGGAGAGCCTGTCCTGGCGCACGGTGTCCGTCATAATGCTGACAGGCTCGGCGCGCAGCGGAGAGAGCGTCGGGACAGGGGCTGGCGTTTCGCGTTTGCCCTTCAGATCGCCAAACGCTTTGTTGATCTGCTCAACCACCGCGCGGCTATCCACATTGCCGACGACGATCAGCGTCATCGCGTCCGGGGTGTACCATTTCTGGTAGAACGATTTTACCTGTTCGACGTCCACCGGCTGCTTCAGCGGCTCTGCCGGATCGTGCCCCAGCAACGTTGAGCCTTTCAGACGGTAGCGCCACCAGCCCTCTTTGGTATCCGCAGGCCAGGTCGCCACCATGTCGCCGTTGCTCAACGCATAGTTCACGGTGTCCGGCGTAATCGCCAGGTTGCCAGAGGCATCGGAGAGATAGGTAAGGGCTTCTTTAAGCAGGTCGTTACGGTTATTTGGCAGGCTCAGGTTAAACATGGTGTAGTCATAGGAGACCACAGCCGGAGGAAGGGGGCGTTTCGGATCGATGGCCTGTTGCCACAGCGAACGCACCTGTACTGCCTGCAAGCTGCCGCTCTGCGTGAGCGCCAGACGGGGAATAAAATGGCTAAAACCGGTTTGCTGAGTGCTTTCCGTAAGGGAGCCGGTATTTACGGACAGACGGATTTCAATACGATCGCTGGGACGCTGTGGAGTAGATAACACCTGCCACTGAAAACCGTTCGCTAGCGTGCCTTGTTGCCAGGCCGGGTCTGGCTGGAGCGCATCTGCCTGCACATAACTGGCTGCTGCCATCATCAGCAAACCGCCGGTTAAGAGTCGAATTTTTGTGCCCTGCATGTGAACCCCTGATCAACATTCCTGGTTAAAAAGAGTGTCTCGCGACGCGCTGCACTCTAAAAGATGACGATGAAAACACGTCGATTAGACCGCGCGTTCGGCAAAACGTCACGGTCCGAAGTGAAATATACCCAAAAAAAATCTTGTCGAATTATGACAGGTATGAACAGTTATTATGCGCAGGAGCCCGCATCCCGACAAGGGAATGCGGGCAATTGTGACAAGATTAGGAGGTTAAACCAGGATTTTTGCTATCAGACGCGCGATTATTCAGCGTATCGTTGAGCTTCTTGTGATCCAGCTCTTTCACCCATTTCGCGACCACCACCGTGGCCACGCCGTTACCCACCAGGTTGGTAAGGGCACGCGCCTCAGACATAAAGCGGTCAATACCAAGAATCAGTGCCAGACCCGCCACCGGCAGATGCCCCACCGCAGAAATGGTGGCTGCCAGCACGATAAAGCCGCTGCCCGTCACGCCCGCCGCCCCTTTAGACGACAGCAAGAGCACCACCAGCAGGGTGATTTGATGGAAAATATCCATATGGCTGTTGGTCGCCTGGGCGATAAACACGGCCGCCATCGTCAGGTATATCGAGGTACCGTCAAGGTTGAAGGAGTACCCCGTCGGGATCACCAGGCCGACCACCGATTTACGGCACCCGAGCTTTTCCATCTTGTCGAGCATACGCGGCAGCGCCGATTCTGAAGAGGAGGTCCCCAGAACAATCAGCAGCTCTTCACGGATGTAGCGGATGAATTTGAAAATGCTGAAGCCTGTCGCACGGGCGATGGAGCCCAGCACCACCACCACGAAAAGAATACAGGTGATGTAGAAGCAGATGATCAGCTGACCCAGCTGCACCAGCGTGCCAACGCCATACTTGCCGATGGTGAAGGCCATCGCACCGAAGGCACCGATCGGCGCCAGGCGCATGATCATATTGATGATGCCAAAGATGACCTGCGAGAAGCTTTCAATCACGTTGAAGATAAGCTGGCCTTTGCTGCCCAGACGGTGCAGGGCGAAGCCAAACATCACGGCAAACAGCAGCACCTGCAGAATGTTTCCGCTGGCGAAGGCGCCGATGACGCTGCCAGGGATGACGTCCAGCAGGAAGGCGACCACGCCCTGATCCTTCGCCTGTTCGGCATAGACCGCAACCGCTTTGGCATCCAGCGTAGAGGGATCAACGTTCATACCCGCGCCAGGCTGTACCACGTTGACGATGACCAGACCAATAATCAGCGCAAGGGTACTGACCACTTCAAAGTAGAGAAGCGCCACTGCACCGGTACGGCCCACCGCCTTCATGCTTTCCATGCCAGCGATGCCCGTTACCACCGTACAGAAGATCACCGGGGCGATGACCATTTTAATGAGCTTAACGAACGCGTCGCCAAGCGGTTTCATTTGCGCGCCCAGCTCCGGGTAATAGTGACCCAGCAGAATACCGATGGCGATGGCTGTCAGGACCTGGAAATAAAGACTTTTGAAGAGTGAGGTTTTCATAGGGTGTCCTTGGGAAGAAAAACCACAGGCTTTGTAAGGTTATGGTTAACCTGCGGCTCTAAAATAACACCCGTATAACAGGACAGAAATAAACCCGGTTCAAATTTGAAACACAAATGTTAAGAACTTTGAACTGGCTCGCACAAGCCAGCAACAAAATTACACTTTTGCGTTATGGTCAGCGCCAGAAAGGTATCGCTGCTCGAAGACATCCGGCGGCACCGCGGGGGCAAAAAGGTAGCCCTGGCCACTCTCGACGCCCGCCTCTGCCAGCCAGACGCGTTGCGCTTCGGTTTCAATCCCCTCGGCAATAAGATGCACCTTGAGGCTGCGCGCCATCTGGACGATGGCCTGCACCATGCTGCTGTCCTCCGGCAGCCCGTCGACAAACGATTTATCGATTTTGAGCACGTCCACCGGCAGGGCTTTCATGTGCTGAAGCTGGCGCAGCCCGGCGTACCCCATACCAAAATCGTCCAGCGCGATGCGAATGCCAGCATTGCGCAGCGGCTTCAGGATGGCCACCGCGTCGTTAGGATCGTCAATGCGCCGGCTCTCCGTCACTTCCAGCGTCAGCGTATCAGGCTTGATCCGGTAGCGGTGGATCAGCTCCAGCATCTCGGAGACCATCGTCGGATGCATAAGCTGCAGGGCAGACAAGTTGACCGACAGCGGCAGCGTTACGCCGCGCTCCTGCCAGGCGGCAAGCTGGCGGCAGGACTCCTCCAGTACCCAATAGCCAACGGTGACCATCAGGCCGCAGGATTCGATGCGCTCAATCAGCCCCTCCGGCAGCTCCCATGAGCCATCCGGCTGCTGCAGGCGGAGCAGCGCCTCGGCACTTTTCACTTCCCCCGTCTGTAAATTCACCTGCGGCTGTAGCCAGAGGGCGAACTGACGGTTATCCAGCGCGGTCAGGATATCGCTCTCTTCCGTCAGGCGCTGCTGCGCCTTTTCCATCTGCTCCGGGTCGAAGAACTGGATCTGATTTTTCCCTTTGCGCCGGGCGGTAAACGCCGCCGAGAACGCGCGGCGATACAGCTGTTCCGCCGTTAAATCACCGTAGTACATGGCGATACCGATACTGGCGCTCGGACGAAGCTGGATGCCCTGCACGGGCAGCCGCTCATTTATGACAGTGAGTACTTGCTGACCTAATGTGATGGCGTGCCACGGCTCTTTCACGCCGTTGGCAATCACCACCAGGTCGTAACCGCTGACCTGTGTCAGTACCATGCGCGGAGCAAGGACAGACTTCACCTTTTCCACCAGCGTCAGCAGCAGCATTTCACGCTGGCTCTCCTTGAGCACGCCCGCCGTGTCCTGCAGGGTTTCACAGGCAATCACCATCAGCGCCGTGGTTTGCTGCCGCGCAACGGTCTGCTCCAGCATTGCCATCAGAAACGCTTTATTAGGTAGCTCCGACACCGGGAAGCGCGTGGCGCTGTTGTTTAGCTCATCCTGATGACGCTGGATGCGCTGCTGGTTGAGGTTGTAGCTGCGCACCAGCATACCGATCTCATCGTCTTGATGCAGACGCGGCAGCTCAAGCTGGTGCCCCAGTTGATCCTGCGGCGAAAGCCCATTCAGCTCGCGGGCGATACGGCGCAGCGGGTGAACAATGAGGCGGTTTATACACCACGTCAGCGCTACGCTGATGATCAGGGTCATAAGTAAGCAAGTGGTCACTAACGTAACCACCCAACTCATGACGAATTTATACATCCGGTACGAGTCCGCCTGCAGAACCAGGTAGGCCAGTGGCTGCGGATTGGCAGGACGTTCCAGCGAATAGAGAGGCAGAGAAATTTGCACCGGCAGCTCAAACAGGCGCATCACCATCATCGGGACGGGACGCTCCGGGATAAAACTCATCCGCAACGCCTGGAACTGGTTGGGTAAGACGACATCGGCGCGGCTAACGACCCCGGCAGGCTGAATGCGCTTTAAGATGGTTTCCGCTTCGGGAATGTCCCCTTTCAGGATCGAGGCGGAGAGCGGGCCGCGCACCGAGCGGGCGATACTTTCTAACTGCGAAGCCGTGTTATAGCGATTCTGCTGTACGGAATGAAACAGCAAAATTACGCAGAAGAGCAGTACAAACAGCATAGTGACGGCAGAGACCATCGCCATTTGTTTGATCGTTAAGGAACGGCTGACACGCAAAATGACTCTCCACAAAACTCGAAGCGCAGGGCGCGCCAGGGTGTAAACCTGGCGCGCCTGAGTATACCCGATTGCCGCGCTATTAAGAGAGACTTACAAATGGATTAAGGAAAATCCGATTACCAGTCCGCATAAGGAATAAGCGGCTGCGGCGGTAAGTCCATATCGCCCTGCCAGCCTGCAGCAGAGTAGCGCACATAAATTAGCGCATGGCTTGGGGTGTAATCTTTCGCTTCCTGAATATCCACGCCCATACCCACAAACCAGTTGGAGGTGACCCGGCGTTCGATAATTGCCCGCGCGGTATAACCCGTCCCGGAGGAGGAGCTGCCGGTTTCCATCGCGCCACGGTCGGTATAGCGGCCTGGCTCATCGGTCGGGATCAGGCTCTGGATCGGGTAACGCAGCTCGTCTTTGGTTTTGGAGTGGGACCAGGACACCGAGCCACCCAGCTCCCAGGACCAGTTTTCCGTACGCTTACGCCAGGTCACCGGCAGCGCGAAGGAGACATACTCCTGCGGGCTGTAGTAGCCGCCCTGACCGAGGGAATAGCCGCTCAGATCCTTATCGTAGTGCCAGAGCATATTGGAGACGCCGACCGTCAGGCGCTCGTTGTTTTTATTAATGAGCTTGTAGTAATAACCCGTCATCCAGCGGACGCGCCAGTTATCTTCCACATTTTTACCGGTCAGCGTTTCCGCGTTCAGGCTTGACCAGACGCCGTTCGCCTCGCCTTTGTCATAGCTGATGCTTACCCCGCCGCCCGTCGCGCGCACGCCGCCCCAGGTGGTGCCGGTATTGGTATCTTTTTGCCCGGCGAACGCCAGCAGAGAGCTGGAGATAGGCCGACGATGGGCGTTGACGGTATAGCCGATGGGGCCTAAATCGCTGCTGTAGCTGATACCGCCCACCACGTCGACGACGTCAAAGCCCATTGGCGTGGTACCAATATCCATCGCCCAGGTTTTATTCTGCCAGCCAACGGCGACGCTGGCGCCGCTGTCGCTCTGGCTGGTGTTGCCGCTACACGGCGTGTCGTAGCAGGTCCCCCATTTAGGGTCGTAGGTTCCGTTATTGTTATCAAAGGTGCCAGCGTCCATGTTGACCAGATCGCTTCTGAAGAACATGCGCCCGTCAGAGAGCGGGGCGTCCACCTGGAGCATGGTGGTATGCGCTTTCAGGTCAGAATAGCCACCCGTGCCGCTGGAGCCCCAGTAGTCGTGCTGCAGCGTGACGTTAACATCCTGCTGACGGTACAAATCACCGGCGTCACTGCGCACGCCGCGCTTCAGCCAGTCATCTTTTTCATCGTTACGCGTCAGACGGGTGAAACTGTCATTGTCCACCGGACGCGTCGTGGTGATGCCGGACGACACCATCGCATCTTTATACGTCTCCAGCGCCTGCTGCGGCTGGCCGTTTTGCGTCTGGAAGCGGGCAGCATCACGCAGCACCAGCGCGCTTTCCATGGAGGCGGGCTGCGATTTAGCCTGCGGAATGATTTTGCTGAAGGTCTGTTCTGCAGCAGCGGAATCGCCCAGACCTGCCTGCGCCATCGCGATCCGGCGCTGCATATTGAGCGACAGCGGCTGGCCGTTTTGCGCGGCGGGCAGTTTCGCGAGCTCCGCACGGGCGGCATCTTTGTTACCTTCCGCGCTGTAAATTTCGGTCAGACCGAGGATCGCGTCTTCGTTCTGCGGCTCACGCTGCAGGACGGCGCTGTACGTCGTTTTCGCCGCGTTCAGATCTCCACGCTGCTGCGCCCAGTCCGCCAACGTCAGGTCGATGCGGGTGGAGGCAGGCTGTTGACGCAGAAGATTTTCCGCCTCCTGCTCTTTGCCGCTGTCGCGCAGGCGGTTGGCGGTTTCCAGCACCTGATTGCTTTGCAGACGGTCGGCAAGTTCCTGAATGTTGCCGTTCCACTGGCTGCGCGGCAGGGTATTCAGATGCGCCAGCGCGGCCCGGTCCTGATCGTTTCCGGACAGGTAGAGCCCGTTGGCATACACCTGCTCCGGGTCAGACGGTTTCTGGCTGGCAAGCTGGCGCATCAGGGTATCCGCCTGGCTGCGCTGGCCCGCGCTGTAGAGATCGCGCGAGAGACGATACGTTATCCAGACGTCACCGGGCGAGAGTGCCAGACGGCGACGCTGAATTTCTGCCGCCTGAGCGTATTTCCCCTGACTCTCCAGCTGTTCTGCCTGGGCGGAAAGCTGCTCGTTAGTCAGGCTACGCTCAATATCATCAATACTCCGGCGCTGGCTGGCGGAGAGAGACTGGATAAACTGCGAGGCTTTCTCCGGGGACTGCGCTCGGTAAACATTGGCAAGGCCTCGAACCGCATTGCTGTTGCTGCTGTCCATACGTAACGCCTGGCGGTAATAACGCTCCGCCGCGTCGTTATCTTTACGCGCGGCGGCAGCATCTCCCAGCCCCAGCACCGCATAGCTGTCGGTATTGTCGACGTTGCGCGCCTGCTGATAGTAACGCTCCGCCTGCGCCGGGTTATTCGCCTTCAGCGCCGCATCCCCCTGCTGGATCAGCAGCCAGTAGCGGTTAACCTTCAGCAAGCTGTCCCATTTACCGCGGTTATCGCTCTGCGGATCGAGGGCAATCGCCTTTTCAAACTGTGCCACCGCGCGGGCGCGGTCGCCTTTCTGGGAATAGGCCTGCCCCAGAGCCCCCACCGCTTCACTGTCGGCATGGTTGGCGCTGACGGCTTTTTGCAGCTCCGCCACCGCCTTACTCCCCTGCCCGGCATCCACTGCCGCCAGCCCTTCCGCTTTCGCGCGGAACGCCGGGTCAGCGAGCTGCTTTTGCTGCGCCTCAAGCTGGGCGCGCGCCGCCGCGACGCTATCGCCGTCGCTGAAGACGGTCAGGTATTTTTGCAGCGCGGTGACGCTGGCGCTGCTGGCTGGCTGGTCTTTGATCTGCTCATACCACATGTCAGAGGCCTGGCCGCGGCCGCCGGTGGATTTAGCCATCTCCTGCAGCACCGCAAAGCCTTCATCACGGCGTCCGCTCTGGAACAGAAGCTGGGCCAGCGTCGTCTGGAGCTGGGTATTCCCGGGGCTGCTGCTGTTTATTTTTTTCAGTTGGTTGATGGCCGAAGCGCGACGGGCAGGATCTTTCGCCACCACATTCCAGTATTCCGTCGCCACGTCGCCGCCCGGCGGGTTGCCGTCAAAGAGCTTGTCATAGGCGGCAATCGCCTCCTGCGTGTGCCCTGTAGTAGCGAGTAAGCGCGCCTGCTGAAGCTGCTGGCGGCCATCCGGGGTGGAAAGCAGCATGGTATTGCGTGAGGACTGGTACGCGCCGGAGTCAGGGGCGATCCCCTTCAGGCGGTCCAGCTCTTTTTGCGCTCCGGCGTTATCGCCCTGGCGCAGCAGGTAGCGAAAGCGGGCGGCAATGACGTCAGGGTTGTTCGGATCGATCAGCTCAAGACGGTAGAGCGACTGACGAACCAAATCCTCGCGATGGGTCGATTCGCCCAGCCGAACCTGCTCCAGCAGCTGTTTCTGCTGCGGAGAGTTAACGGCCTGCGCCAGCGGCATCAGTGCCAGCCCAAGCGATAGAGTGAGTAGATTTACTGTGAACTTGCGCATTCCTGGCCCCAATCCGGTATTAATTCACCCTTAGCGGTGAAGCGAAAACGATGCTGATCCCATCCCTGACCAAAAAGAGTCAATACATAGCTGTAGTAGGCATTGTTATCGGGAAAATGATCTGCCACGCGCTGGCGCTGAACCGCCTGGGCATCGCGCTGCTGTAAAAACGGCAGCATCGCGGCAGAGAACCCGACCGGGCCATTGCCGGTGTGTTTACCCGTCGCCACATCCACTTTCTCCGGCGGCACGCCCTGTTTGATTGTCTTTGCCGCCATCGGCTGGAAGCGCGTCAGCAGCCGGGCTTTTTGAGGATCTTTATCGCTCATCATGCCCACCCAAAGATAGACACGGATGGCGTCATAGCCCCCTTCCAGCGTTTTATCCTGCTGTAGCTGCCAGCCTTTGTTTTTCTGATACTGCACCCAGTTCGGCGAGAATCCCTTCGGCGCGCTTTCCAGCAGCAGCCGCAGATTGGTTTCACGCAGCGTGGTCCAAGGGGCACCGTAGCGGGTGAAATAGCTCGCTAACTGTGGAGGAAGGTAGCTGGGGTTAAAGCGCCAGGCGTTTTCTTCGGCAAAACCGACTTTACCGGGAAGCAGCATTGAGCCGAGCCCCGGCACTTTCACCACTTCCTCGCTGGCAATGCGTTTTAGCAGTGCCTTGCCCGTTTGGGTATAGTCCGGGTCTTTCCATAACCGGCCCGCTTCGAGCAGCGACCAGGCAATCCAGACATCGGCATCTGAGGCGGAGTTGGTATCAATCACCCCCCAGTTTTCTTTGTCTTTCTGTCCCCAGAGCCAGGCGGGCAGACGATCGTTGAGATTGCCGCTGGCGAGGTTATCGCGCGTCCACGTCAGCAGCTGGTCAAACGCCTTGCGATCGTTAGCGGCCAGGGCAAAGAACAACGCATAGCTTTGCCCTTCCGACGTTGTAATTTTGCGCGTGTCGCTCGGATCGATGACGCGCCCGCCCTCGCTGATGTAATCCTTTTTAAACTGTTCCCAGGCAGGCCAGGTACAGGCGGCGCGAAGAGGGATCGCCGCCAGCATCAACGCTGCGACTACACACCAGCGAAAGGCTTTCATCACGTCTTACTCATCCGGGTTAAGGCGACGACGGCTGATGATGCGCAGCAGACGCCACAGCACCCATGCCAGCAAGACCACGCTGACCGCAGCCAGGATGGCGAGCAGAACCGGATGGTTCGACAGCGCATACCACAGGCGCTCGAACCACGGCAGATGGCCGACGTAATACACATCACCCACGCGCAGGCTGTTGACACCGGACTCGCGGATCACCGACACAGAACCAAACATCGCGGCACGTTTGCCGCTGTCGTTCATCGCGGTATTCAGCAGTTCATAGCCACGCGGGCTGTCCGCCAGCAGGGCTATCACGCTACGCTGATCGTTGTAAGGAGACTGGAAGCCCACCACCGCAGCCATCGCCCCCTGAGAGGTTACGGCCGTCTGCGCGCTGGCCTTACGGTCGTTCACGTCCGGCATAATGCTTGGGAACTCGGTCTGGCGAAGCGGCGTGTTAACCCACGACTCGGTGGCTTTCACCAGCAGGTCGATACGTTTTTCATCCTTCAGCTTGTCCGGGATGGTGCCGATCACCATGATATCCGCATCTTTGTTCTGGATCTGACTGCCATCGTCGGTCAACGTGACGTTAACTGCCGGTAATCCGGTTTGCGCGCCTACGGTTGCCATGGTGTCGAGCAGGGTCGTCACCTGGCCTTCGTTTGGCGCTTTTGGCATCACCACAATGGATTCAGAGAGATCGGCCATGCGGCTGAACGGGAAGCCCGCGTTAGCAAAGGCACGCAGATCCGGCATCGCCAGGAAATGGTAGTACTTCGAGAAGTCGATGGTCGACTCATCGCCGATCACAACGTGGTTTTGTACCGGCTGGAAGGTGATGCAGTTATCCACCGAACCGCCAGGCATCGGGTTCATGTACTGGAAATCAAAACGCAGTTGGTTGATCGCGCCAAGCTTCAGCGCCGGAATAGAGACGTCCGTTTTTCCGTCCAGCAGCCCCTGCAGCACCGGCAGGCGGAGCATCAGACGGTTGGTGTCCTGGGTACTTTGCAGGCTGAACGATTGCAGGAACTGGTTGTTCAGGCTGATATCCATGCGCGAGCTGTCTTTCGTCGCCGGCGCGGTATAGCGGTAGTTGAGATTGATATCAATGCCGTTGGTGCGCAGCAGGTACAGATCCGGCGGCAGGTTCAGCGACAGGCTAATCGGCGATGGCTCCAGCCCGGACGCCTGCAGCTGCTCTTCATAGGTTTTTAGTTCACCAAACGTCACGGCGCGGTCGGTACGCACCCAGTTTGGCGCGTCATAAGGTTTACGCGCCAGCAGCGGCTTAACTTCGTCCACCACCACGCTGTTGCCGCGGAAAAGGACGTTGCCCTGAGCAATCGCCTTCGCGGCCTGGACCAGATCTTTATCATCACGACCAAAGACCACCAGCAGCTTCACGTACGGGTTATCCGGGTGGCTTACCATCTCAATGGTTGGCGCTTTGACTTCCGGGTGGTCGCGCAGGAAGCCCGGACGCTTCGCGTTGGTTGCAAAGACAATCGCGTTCCTGTCCGGCATTTTGTCATACATCACCGGGAAGTTCTGACCGCGCCAGCCGGAGCGGGAGCCAAACCAGGAGGCCACAATGGTCGCCGCCAGCTGCTCGGTTACGTCAGGGGACGATGCAAACACCATCGGCAGCGTGAGCGGACGGTTATCACGCGGGTCGAAGAACGGAACCGGGAACGCCGACAGATCGTTTTTCAGCGCCAGCGGCTGGTAGGTCATCTGCAGCGAGGAGTTACGCCCGACGTCCAGCCACAGCGTGTTGCTGGCGGGGTTTTCGCAGACATCGCGGTAGTGACCAACAAACTCCAGACGGATACGGTTAAAGTCGGTGATGAACAGCGGGTTAATCGGCACCTGCGCCTGTGTTTTCTTACCCAGCTGCTCTTTGGTCACCGGCAGAACGTCCATCAGTTCATCGTTCAGGTAGACCTTCAGCTGAGACTGCGTCGGCAGCAGTGATGGCGACGGGGTGTATTCAAGGTTAAGTACCGCATTTGAAACAACCTCATCGCTGCGCATACCAAATTCAATGCTGCCGTTAGGGTTGACGCCGCGCAGCACCATGCTGCCCGGCGGCGGCGCGATTTGCGCGAAGGTCAGCTTCACGTCCCGCGACGGCACATTATCCGCGACAACGGGCGCGTTAGCCCCCCGCACGCCCGGCATCACCTGCCCGATGACCGGATTCTCGGCCGGCAGGGTGTTCCCCTCCGTTGGCTGGTTCGGAATGATGTTTTCTGTTTGACCGGGTGCCGCCGTAACAACCGGATCGGTTGCCTGCGCGACGACAGGGACCGTCGGCGCAGGCGTCGCCGCTGCGTTACCGGGTGCTGCGTTAGCCATTGTTGCGGGAAGTGCACTCACTCCCATTGCCACTGCACATAACCAGGAAAGTTTTGTTTTCATCGCGTTATCATCATTGTTGAGCCATAACCGGGTCCGCCTGCTTCGTCTCATCCCGCTCGGGACGACGAGGAATGAACGACACGACCCAGGAAACCAGCGAAGTAAGTGACCGGAAAATTAATTTCACCGACGACGGGGCAAATTCTGCAAGGTGACGATAGCCACGGAACCCCAGCTTCAGAATATCCAGCAGGCTTTCCAGTGGTTTATCTTCCGGGAAGCTGTCCTGCCAGAGAGCCCATGTATCCGCACGGGCAAACGTACACTGCACAAAATCAATGTGTTGCTTTTTGGTCAACGGCATCAGCTGCAGACCCACTTCACTGCCTGCCACACGCACAACCTGCGTCGGGAAGACATACTCCTGCTGACCGCGCTTAAGCAGCAGGTTAACCTTCTGCCCTTCCAGCACTTTCGCCTGGCCGTTGATTTTGATCCCCAGGCCACCGTCAGAGAAGTCGTGCACCGTACAGGAGAAGAGGTGACCATCTTCACGGGCGATCGCCGCAGGCATGCAGATTTCAACGCGATGCGCGCGACGAACCTGTTTACTCTCTACCGACACCGCCACCGCGCCGCCGAGGATAATCAGGTTGTAGAACACCCAGGCCATACTGACGAAGACGGTCAGGATTTCGTTTTCCGGGCCGTAGAAGTAGCGCCAGATACCGGCGATCACGCCGACAATATTCAGCAGCACGAGGAAGATATACGGGCGGGAGATCACCCAGTCGACGTACTCTTCTTCCACCAGACCGCCCTTCGCGGTGACGTTGAATTTCCCTTTGTGCGGGTTAATCAGCGCGACCATCGTCGGCGGCGCGATGTACCACGCCAGCACCGTTTCGTAGATTTCACTCCAGAAGGAGTGCCGGTATTTGCCCTGAATCTTCGAGTTCGTCAGGCTCGCGTGGATCATGTGCGGCAGAACGAACAGCGCAATCATCAGCGCGGGGGCGTAAATGATATAGGCGTGAAGGAGCAGGAACGCCAGCGGCGCGGTCAGGAAGATCAGCCGCGGGATGCCGGACAAGAAGTGGAACATGGCGTTGACGTAGCAGAGACGTTGCGCCAGCTTGAGCCCTTTGCCTATCAGCGGGTTATCGAGGCGGAAAATCTGCACCATGCCGCGCGCCCAGCGAATACGCTGACCGATGTGCGCCGAGAGAGATTCCGTCGCCAGACCGGCGGCCTGAGGGATACGCATATAGGCAGAGGTATAGCCGCGGCGGTGCAGGCGCAGCGAGGTATGCGCATCTTCCGTTACCGTTTCAACGGCTATTCCGCCAATTTCATCGAGCGGCTTACGGCGGATAACCGCACACGAGCCGCAGAAGAAGGTGGCATCCCACATGTCGTTCCCGTCCTGCACCAGCCCATAGAACAGCGTGCCTTCGTTCGGGGTTTTGCGGAAGCGGCCAAGGTTACGTTCAAACGGGTCCGGCGAGAAGAAGTGGTGCGGCGTCTGCATCATCGCCAGCTCTTTCTCTTTCAGGAACCAGCCCATGGTCATCTGCAGGAACGAGCGCGTCGGCACGTGGTCACAGTCAAAAATCGAGACGAACTCCCCGGAGGCATACTTCAGGGCGTTGTTGATATTCCCGGCCTTCGCGTGCTCGTGAGTCGGGCGGGCGATGTACTCAACGCCGACCTCTTCCGCAAACTGGCGAAACGCCGGACGGTTGCCGTCATCCAGGATCCAGACTTTGAGCTTATCTTTCGGCCAGTCGATGCCCAGCGCGGCATAGATGGTGTTTTTCACCACGCTCAGGTCTTCGTTGTAGGTCGGCACGAAGAGATCGACGGTCGGCCACTGCGTGGTGTCTTTAGGCAGCGGAACCGGCTGGCGGTTGAGCGGCCAGATCACCTGGAAATAGCCTAGCACCAGCACAATCCACGCGTAGGTCTCAGCAAACAGCAGCACCAGACCGCACACCAGGCTGACCGGGTCGTCCCAGTTCAGCGTTGAGGTGTAACGCCACCAGATGTAGCGGCAGGAAACCGTCAGCGACAGCACAATCAGCATCAGCGCCGAGAAACGGCCCGGAATACGACGAACCAGCAACGCCACGCCCCACAGCAGGATCAGGAAGATGAACTGCGCCAGCGGGTTGAAAGGTTGCGTAATACAGACCAGCGCCAGAATGAGCGAGAACACGACAATCACGCCGAGAATAAAACGCCGCAAGCCTGGGTGGAGATGCCCAAGCTCTTTATGGTTATCCAGATGGCTGGTCTTATCGCTGACGCTAGCGGGCAGTTTATCCAGCCACTGGTGATAGCGTTCACGTAACTGCTGTACGCGGGAATAGCTGCGCCAGTGCGGCGTTATTTTCTCCGTTCGGGATGACGATATTGCCAGCCAGACGGCCTGAATAAGATAGCGCGCCGGGTCCAAAGGCCGTGGTCGGTCGGGGTTAATGTGTGGGTATAATTCGCCGTGACGCGCACGGATGCGCTGCCAGCGCGGGTGCTCGAGTGGAATGAACGTCCAGGCCAGAATCAGCCAGAAACAGCCGAGTGCGGCGCTGAATGCCGGAGCACCATGCCGGCGAAAGTGCCGGTAATGGTCGCTCAAACGCGAACTGACCGGCGGGATAAGAAGCCAGCTGGCGAGTCGACTCATACCGAACTCCCGGCAGGCTCCGCCTTGCTGGCGAAGTTCAGCAGACACCAGTTCGCCAGCGTCAGGATCTCTTCTGCTGCCAGCGAGTCGCTGCGGTATTCGCCCAGCGGCTGCTTGGAGGCGAGGCATTCCGCCATCCCCTCATCCCGATGAATCACAATGGGAAGCAGGCGGCGCTGGCTTTGCAGCCACACCTGATAGAGATCGTCCTGGATTTGGCTACCGATACGTAAATCGTTAATCAGGAGGTGTGCGTTCTGAGGCAGCCCCTGCTGATGCAGGCGAATATGGCAGTTCGCATCGACGTTCACCACGGAAAGTACATGATCGCACTGGGCGATGAGCTGCCGGGTCAGCGTCCCGGCGCCGTGCGGCAGATCCAGGAGGATCCACTGGTAGTGCCCCTTTTCTTTCAGGCTCTGCAGCGCAAGCGTGAACTGCGAAAACAGACGCTGATAGGCGGCTTCATTCTCGCGTTCTGTGGTGGTCAGTTGGCCAAAAGGCAATAAATCCAGCTGGGAGGTATAGCGTAGCCCCGCATCCCGCCAGTCTTTGTCATCAAGCAGCGCGCGGGCCCAGCCCTCTTCGCGAGTGAAATCGACGTTGAACGACATACGCAGCAAATTATCGGCGCAGGCGTCAATCACCAGCACCGATTCACCTAAAAGCTGTAATGACCACGCCAGCGCCGCGGTAACAGATGTGGTACCCACACCGCCACGGACGCCCTGTAATCCGAGTATGGCCATCAATGGCTCCCTTAATGTTGATGGGCGAATTCAGCTAATAACGGCCAGCGTTTAATAGCAGCAGCCAACTGTTCCCGCTGGGAAATATCGGTGTAATCTATTTCAGGTAGAGAAAAGGCCTGCGCCAGCGCCAGAAAATCGTTTTGGAATGTGTAACCCAGAGTCGAGTCGACTGGGGTTGCAGGTTCGTTATTATCCATTCTTATTCCATCCCTTTGAGGAAAATCGCACGCTCGGAAGTTGCGGGGCATCCTGCCCTGACAAATTTCATTTACATGCTAAATCTGATGTTCTTTAATTTCAATGTTAGGTTTATTTCTACGCTTTCGCTAGTAAACTGAGATACAGGCAAATTAGACGAAAAGAGGGACATCGTGGACTCCATATTTTCTATTGGCATCCAGTCATTATGGGACGAATTGAGCCACATGCCAGTCGGTGGAGTCTGGTGGATTAATACGGATCGTAATGAAGACGCTATCAGCCTGGTAAACCAGACAATTGCCGCTCAGGATAAGGATTCCCGCGTGGCCGTCATTAGCATGGGCGAAGAGCCGAAGAAAATAATTACGCTCGAAAGCGACAGCGGCCCCCAGAAAGTACGTTTGTTTTCTATGTCAGCGGAAGCGGATAGTCTATACTTTTTGTCCCGCGACGTTCAGTGCTCTATAGATCCGGATCACTATTTAGTGATTCTTAAATGTGCAAATAACATACTGCAAAATATTCCTGCTGAAAAACTGCTGTCGTGGCTGGAAAAAATCAATAAATGGGCAAAGTTTCAAAATTGCACGCTATTGGTCGTCAACCCCGGCAGTAATAATGACAAGCTGTTCTCACTTTTGATGGGCGAATATCGCTCCCTGTTCGGGCTGGCAAGTCTTCGTGACCAGGCAGGCAGCTATCTCTACGATATTGCCTTCTGGTGCAATGAAAAGGGCGTGAGCGCCAGGCAACAGCTGACTCTTAAACATATTGAGGGGAAATGGCACCTGGCACAGCAGGAAGAAACCGTGGTGCAGCCGCGCAGCGATGAAAAGCGCATCCTGAGCCATATTGCGGTTTTAGAGGGCGCGCCCGCGCTTTCGGAAAACTGGTCACTGTTTGAGTCTAACGAAGCGCTTTTTCATGAAGCCCGCACCACCCAGGCAGCCACCCTCGTTTTCTCGTTGATGCAGAATAATCAGATTGAAACGCTGGCGAGACAAATTCACACCCTGCGCCGCCAGCGCGGCAGCGCGTTAAAAATTGTGGTGCGCGAAAATAATACCAGCCTGCGCGCTACCGATGAGCGTCTGCTTCTGGGCTGCGGGGCAAATATGGTGATCCCCTGGAATGCGCCACTGTCACGCTGCCTGACGCTTATTGAAAGCGTTCAGGGTCAGCAGTTCAGTCGCCATGTCCCGGAAGATATCTCCACGCTGCTCTCCATGACCCAGCCGATGAAGCTGCGTGGCTACCAGAAATGGGATACGTTCTGCGATGCCGTCGGCAACATGATGAGCAACACGTTACTTCCGGCGGACGGGAAAGGGGTTATGGTTGCCCTGCGGCCGGTCCCGGGCATTCGCGTTGAGCAGGCGCTCACCCTGTGTCGCCCGAACCGTACAGGGGACATCATGACCATTGGCGACAATCGCCTGGTGCTGTTTTTGTCGTTTTGCCGGGTCAACGATCTTGATACCGCGCTTAACCACATCTTCCCCCTGCCTACCGGGGATATTTTCTCGAACCGTATGATTTGGTTCGAAGATAATGCTATCAGCGCAGAGCTGGTGCAAATGCGCGCTCTCCAGCCTGAACAATGGGTTAAACCGCCCGCAATCACGAGCGATGTAAAACCGCTCCTCAATGCCAGACATGACGGACATGTCTGGCGTCGGGTTCCGGAACCCCTTCGCTTATTAACTGAGAACGGGGAGAACGCATCATCATGAATATCAGCGATATCATCCAACTGGTCGTATTATGCGCGCTGATCTTTTTCCCGCTTGGCTACTATGCACGCCATTCCATACGCCGTATCCGTGATACGGCCAGAGTGATGTTTGTAAAACCTCGCTATGTAAAACCAGCCGGAACACTGACACGGGCATCACACGTCAAGGCAGACCGTAAACATGACTAATTCTTCCTATACCGCTTCGTCACCCTCGCCGCTCTGGCAATACTGGCGCGGCCTTTCCGGCTGGAACTTCTACTTTCTGGTGAAGTTTGGCCTGCTTTGGGCAGGTTATCTGAATTTCCATCCCCTGCTTAACCTGGTGTTTATGGCCTTCCTGCTGATGCCTCTGCCGAACATCAGGCTGCATCGTTTACGCCATTGGGTGGCCATCCCCATCGGCTTTGCGCTGTTCTGGCACGATACCTGGCTGCCTGGTCCGGAAAGCATAATGAGCCAGGGATCGCAGGTCGCGGGCTTCAGCGCAGACTATATGCTTGACCTGGTTGAGCGTTTCATTAACTGGCAGATGATTGGCGCCGTCTTTGTCCTGCTGGTTGCCTGGCTGTTCCTGTCTCAGTGGATCCGCGTCACGGTGTTTGTCGTCGCCATTATGATCTGGCTTAACGTGCTGACGCTGGCGGGGCCAAGCTTTTCGCTGTGGCCTGCCGGCCAGCCGACGACAACGGTGACCACGACGGGAGGAAGCGCAGCGGCTACCGTTACAACGGCAGGCGATACGCCGGTGGTGGGCGATATTCCAACGCAGACCGCACCGCCGACCTCCACCAATCTTAATGCCTGGCTCTCCAGCTTCTATACCGCTGAAGATAAGCGACAGACGAAATTCCCGGATGCGCTGCCAGCCGATGCGCAGCCGTTTGAGCTGCTGGTGATTAACATCTGTTCCCTCTCCTGGGCCGACGTGGATGCCGCCGGTTTGATGTCTCACCCGCTGTGGTCCCATTTCGACATCCAGTTTAAAGATTTTAACTCTGCCACCTCATACAGCGGCCCGGCGGCAATCCGCCTGCTGCGAGCAAGCTGCGGTCAGGCATCGCATAAAAACCTGTATCAGCCCGCTGGCAACCAGTGTTATTTATTCGATAATCTCGCGAAGCTGGGCTTTACGCAGCACCTGATGCTGGGGCATAACGGTCAGTTCGGTAACTTCCTGAAAGAGGTACGTGAACAGGGTGGCATGCAGGCGCCACTGATGGATCAAACCGGTCTTCCCGTTACGCTGCTGGGCTTCGATGGCTCGCCGGTTTATGACGATACCGCCGTGCTGCAGCGCTGGCTGCAGACCATCGAAAAAGACAGTAATCCGCGCAGTGCAACGTTCTATAACACCCTGCCGCTTCACGACGGTAACCACTTCCCGGGGGTGAGTAAAACGGCGGATTACAAAGTGCGGGCGCAGAAATTCTTCGACGAACTGGACGCGTTCTTCACGGAGCTGGAAAAATCTGGCCGTAAAGTGATGGTGGTCGTGGTACCTGAGCACGGTGGCGCGCTGAAAGGCGACAGAATGCAGGTATCCGGTCTGCGCGATATCCCAAGCCCGTCCATTACCAACGTGCCTGCAGGCATTAAATTCTTTGGTATGAAGGCACCGCACCAGGGCGCACCAATTGAGATTACCCAGCCAAGCAGCTATCTGGCGATTTCAGAACTGGTTGCCCGCGCCGTTGACGGGAAGCTGTTTGTGGAAGATAGCGTGAACTGGGATCAGCTCACCAGCAACCTGCCGCAAACGGCAGAAGTCTCCGAGAACGCCAACGCGGTGGTGATTCAGTATCAGAACAAACCGTACGTTCGCCTGAACGGCGGGGACTGGGTACCGTATCCGCAGTAACTGATTTCCCCCTCTTCCCACAGGGGAGAGGGGATAGTTAGTACGTCAGTATTGCGCTGAAATCCACACCTGCATTTTCAGACTTGCCGAATCGTCGTCGTCTTTAGAGGTGATTTCGTGCTCTCCGGAAGACTGCCCCATCGTTAAATGCCAGGGTAGCGCAGACGGATTTTCGCATCGTTTACTCCATCCGGTTATTCGGCGCTTCGCAGGGAAATCTCACCGCCCACCCAGGGCTTGATCGCGCCATCCTGCTCCAGAAGCAGCGCGCCCTGTGCGTCAATACCGCGGGAAATGCCGTAAATCTCTTTATCACCAATCAGCAGCTTCACCGGACGGTTGATGAAGTTATCCAGCTTTTCCCAACGAGACAGGAACGGTGCCAGGCCTTCCTGTTCAAAAAGCGTGAGTGAACTGCGCAGCTCTTTAATCATGCGCACGGCAAGGGTGTTACGATCGATGACAATCCCCGCCTCCTGGAGATTGGTCCAGGCCTGATTCACCACATCATCCTGGACAGTACGCATCACCATATTGAGGCCCGCGCCAATAACAATTTGCGCCGCATCACCGGTTTTACCCGTCAGTTCGACCAGAATACCGGCAAGTTTACGATCGTTAAGGTACAGATCGTTTGGCCACTTAACGCGGACCCGATCGGCACCCAGATCGTGCAGCACTTCCGCCATGACGATACCAATGACCAGACTCAGGCCAATGGCTGCGGCAGGCCCCTGCTCCAGACGCCAGTACATGGACAGATAGAGATTGGCGCCAAATGGCGAGAACCATTTGCGACCGCGACGGCCACGACCGGCCTGCTGGTATTCAGCAACACAGGCATCGCCGGACGAGAGTTCGCTCAGCCGATCCATAAGGTACTGGTTCGTCGAATCAATCACCGGCAGCACCGCAACGTTGCCGTGTCCAAGCTGGCTGCGGATGACGTCTTCATTCAGCAATTGAATTGGCTCCGGCAGGCTGTAGCCTTTTCCCGGCACCGTGAACACATCGACGCCCCAGTCGCGAAGCGTCTGGATATGCTTGTTAATGCCGGCACGGCTCATGCCCAACTGCTCGCCCAGTTGTTCGCCAGAGTGAAACTCCCCGTCAGCAAGGATGCTAATCAGGGTTAACGGAATGGTATTGTCCTTCACGCAATGGTCTCCACGGCATTCACTTCACCTGTGCGGCCAATGAAGCGGACTTCTGGCTCCAGCCAGACGTTAAACTTTTCGCCCACACGTTGACGAACATAATGCGCCAGCTGTACAACATCATCGCTGGTCGCATCGCGTTGATTAATCAGTACCAGAGCCTGCTGCTGGTGAACGGCAGCGCCACCTACGGACGTGCCTTTTAACTGGCATTGATCGATCAGCCAGCCAGCGGCCAGCTTCACGCTGCCATCTGCCTGAGGATAATGTGGCGCAGTGGGCCATCCTTCAAGAAAGGCTTTTGCATTTTCGCTGCTAATAACCGGATTTTTGAAGAAGCTTCCTGCATTTCCGTTTACTTTCGGATCGGGAAGTTTGGTCATTCGCATATGGCAAACTGAGTCAAATACGTCGCGGGGAGTGACGGTTGCTGGATCGAGACGCGTTAAATCGCCATAGGTCAGCACCGGCTGCCAGTTCTTTGGCAGACGCAGGCCCACGGCGACAATCACGTAGCGATCCTGATATTCATGCTTGAAGATACTGTCACGATAGCCAAACCGACACTGTTCTGCCGTTAAGCGCTTAGCCGTTCCGGTCGCCAGTTCGATGCAGTCGACATATTCACAGACATGTTTCAGTTCGATGCCGTAGGCACCGATGTTTTGGATGGGTGACGATCCGGCGCAGCCTGGGATCAGCGCCAGGTTTTCCAGACCCGGCATCCCTTTTTCGAGGGTAAATTGCACCAGCTGATGCCAGTTTTCTCCGGCCCCCACGTGCAGATGCCAGCTATCGGCGCGCTCTTCCACACCAATGCCCATGATGCGGTTAACGATCACCGTTCCCGCGAAATCGTCGAGAAACAGGACATTGCTTCCTTCGCCCAGAATCAGTACGGGTTCGTTATTTTCTGTTGCGCTTTGCCATGCATCCAGCAGCTGCTGTGCAGTATCGGCACGCACAATTTGATTAGCATTACGTTGAATGCCAAAGGTATTCCAGGGCTTAAGGGAGTGGTTCATAGACGCTATCCTGATGCAAAAACGCAGGTAGTTTACCGTATAAGCAGGGCGTTGGGGGATTAGTTTGTGCAGCGCAGAAACGCAAAAAGGCCATCCTTTCGGATGGCCTCTTCACTTATTTGATGCCTGGCAGTTCCCTACTCTCACATGGGGAGACCCCACACTACCATCGGCGCTACGGCGTTTCACTTCTGAGTTCGGCATGGGGTCAGGTGGGACCACCGCGCTAAAGCCG
>NZ_JBQENR010000003.1:122190-284516 GCF_052044815.1 Enterobacter sp. 22499
ATGGTATCTCTCGCATCCCAGGGCATAAGCGACTCCATAAACGGGTTCTTATGCCTCAGTTGTAAGTGTCTACCATGTCCCCGAACAAGTGTTCACTATGTCCCCGGACCGTACACCCCTTAGGGGAGAGGGGATCGGATCTTACTCTACAGTCAGTACGCGCGTGGTATTGGTTGAGCCGATGGTGCTCATCACGTCACCCTGCGTCACGATGACGATATCACCAGACACCAGGTAACCTTTATCGCGCAGCAGGTTTACGGCATCGTGCGCCGCGGCTACGCCGTCATTGGTGCTGTCGAAGTGTACCGGGGTAACACCGCGGTACAGCGCCGTCAGGTTCAGCGTACGCTCGTGGCGTGACATGGCGAAAATCGGCAGGCCGGAGCTGATGCGAGAGGTCATCAGCGCGGTGCGGCCAGATTCGGTCATGGTGATGATCGCCGTAACGCCTTTCAGATGGTTGGCCGCATACATGGCGGACATCGCAATCGCTTCTTCTACATTGTCGAACTGGATATCCAGGCGGTGCTTGGAGACGTTAATGCTTGGGATCTTCTCCGCGCCCAGGCAGACGCGCGCCATTGCGGCCACGGTTTCTGCCGGATACTGGCCCGCCGCGGTTTCCGCTGACAGCATCACCGCATCGGTACCGTCCAGCACGGCGTTAGCGACGTCCATGACTTCCGCACGGGTTGGCATTGGGTTGGTGATCATGGATTCCATCATCTGGGTGGCAGTGATCACCGCGCGGTTCAGCTGACGTGCGCGACGAATCAGCGCTTTCTGGATACCGACCAGTTCAGGGTCGCCGATTTCCACGCCCAGATCGCCACGGGCAACCATCACCACGTCAGAGGCGAGGATCACATCGTCCATCGCATCCTGATCGCACACGGCTTCCGCGCGTTCAACCTTAGCGACGATTTTGGCATCACAGCCTGCGTCACGGGCCAGACGGCGCGCATAGTTCAGATCTTCGCCACAGCGTGGGAAGGAGACCGCCAGGTAATCAACGCCGATCTGGGCCGCCGTTACGATATCCGCTTTGTCTTTGTCGGTCAGGGCTTCCGCAGAGAGGCCGCCGCCCAGTTTGTTGATGCCTTTATTGTTGGAGAGCGGGCCGCCGACGGTGACTTCAGTGAACACTTTCATCCCCTGAACTTCCAGCACCTTCAGCTGGACGCGACCGTCGTCGAGCAGCAGGATATCGCCAGGTACCACATCAGCCGGCAGGCCTTTATAGTCGATCCCGACTTTCTCTTTATCGCCTTCGCCTTTGCCGAGGTTGGCATCCAGCAGGAATTTGTCGCCGATATTGAGGAAAACTTTACCTTCTTTAAAGGTTGATACACGAATTTTTGGACCCTGCAGGTCGCCGAGGATAGCGACGTGGCGGCCCAGCTTAGCGGCGATCTCACGCACTTTATCGGCACGCAATTTATGGTCTTCTGGCGTACCGTGAGAGAAGTTCATACGCACCACGTTGGCGCCAGCGGCGATAATTTTTTCGAGGTTATTATCGCGATCGGTGGCCGGGCCTAAGGTGGTGACGATCTTGGTTCTGCGAAGCCTTCTGGACATGTAATACTCCGTTGACTGAAACAACTTTGGTGTTGCGTGAACATTGAATCGACCTTCATCTACCGCAAGGCAGCAAAGAGGGGGCCGAATGCCGAAAATCGTTACATCTAATTATGGGTTACGTCTTCGTTATCTACTTTCAGGGAACATCGCTCTTTATAAGCAATTCTTTATCAAAACGCGATTCCTTCAGCGCTTCCTTGACTCGCTTCAAGTTATCTCGGAATTTTGCGCCCCGGCGTAAGGTAAATCCGGTCGCCAGCACGTCGATTACCGTGAGTTGCGCCAGACGGGACACCATTGGCATATACATGTCGGTATCCTCAGGCACGTCCAGGGTAATGGCGAGAGTCGCCTCCCGCGCCAATGGCGTGCCGGCGGTGGTGAGGGCGATTACCATGGCATCGTTTTCACGGGCCAGCTGCGCCAGCTCAACCTGGCTTTTGGTGCGGCCAGTGTGCGAAATCAGTACCACGACGTCATCCTCACTGCAATTCATACAGCTCATGCGTTGCAGCACAATGTCATCGGAATAAATAACCGGCACGTTAAAGCGGAAGAATTTATTCATGGCGTCGTGCGCCACGGCGGCTGACGAGCCAAGACCGAAGAATGCAATGCGTTTGGCCTGGGTGAGTAAATCCACCGCGCGGTTTACTGAACTCATATCCAGACTTTGACGAACGTGATCGAGCGTGGCCATGGCCGACTCAAATATTTTTGCCGTATAGGCATCTACGCTGTCGTCTTCATCCACATTACGATTAACATAGGGGGTGCCGTTTGCCAGACTTTGTGCCAGATGCAGTTTAAAATCAGGAAAGCCGCGCGTTTCCAGGCTGCGGCAGAAGCGGTTGACCGTCGGTTCACTGACGCCCGCTTCCTGAGCCAGAGCGGCGATGCTTGAATGAATCGCCTGAGCGGGCGCGGCCAGAATGACTTCAGCCACTTTTCGCTCGGATTTGCTAAGGTGTTCCAGTTGATACTGGATTTTTTCAAGCATGTTCATTGTTAACAAGGCGCTCATGGGGGTGGAAACGATTTCACTCATTGATGAAATCTTGATTCGATTAGCCGATATTACCCCTGTGGCTTCCCTAAAGGGTAACAGTCGACAAGATAATGTTGTTGTTTTTTTTCATTACTTGATCGATGTCGGGTTTTGCTATGACCCTGTTGCGCAAATTATCGACGGCTGTTGCGTCATTACGTCGCCATAATCGGCTGAATGGCGAAAAATCGCCGTATCGCACGAGACGATAAGCGCTAATGGTTTCGGGAATGACGTAAAAGCAGTACAGTGCATTGTAATAAAATTACAACGATACCTGGCAGAAGCACCAGGTGATCCAACTGAGGAGAATGACATGGCGGTAACGCAAACAGCCCAGGCATGTGACCTGGTCATTTTCGGCGCGAAAGGCGATCTTGCACGCCGAAAATTGCTGCCTTCCCTGTATCAACTGGAGAAAGCGGGCCAAATTCATCCGGATACGCGTATCCTGGGTGTTGGGCGCGCCGACTGGGACAAGGACGCTTATACCAAAGTTGTCCGCGAGGCGCTCGAAACTTTCATGAAGGAAAAAATTGATGAAAGTTTGTGGGATACCCTCAGCGGTCGTCTCGATTTCTGCAACCTGGACGTTAATGACGTCAGCGCGTTTTCCCGCCTGGGTGCCATGCTGGATCAGAAAAACCGTGTCACCATTAACTATTTCGCCATGCCGCCAAGCACCTTTGGCGCCATCTGCAAAGGTTTGGGCGAAGCCAAACTGAACGCCAAGCCGGCGCGCGTGGTGATGGAAAAGCCGCTGGGGACGTCGCTGGCTACCTCGCGTGAAATCAACGACCAGGTGGGCGAGTTCTTTGAAGAGTGCCAGGTCTACCGTATCGACCACTATCTCGGTAAAGAGACGGTACTGAACCTGCTGGCGCTGCGTTTCGCTAACTCCCTGTTTGTGAATAACTGGGACAACCGTACCATTGACCACGTGGAAATTACCGTGGCGGAAGAGGTGGGGATTGAAGGTCGCTGGGGTTACTTTGACCAGGCCGGCCAGATGCGCGACATGATCCAGAACCACCTGCTGCAAATTCTGTGCATGATTGCCATGTCTCCACCGTCTGACCTGACGGCTGACAGCATCCGCGATGCCAAAGTGAAAGTGCTGAAGTCGCTGCGCCGCATCGACCGCTCCAACGTGCGCGAGAAAACCGTTCGCGGCCAGTACACTGCCGGGTTTGCGCAAGGCAAAAAGGTGCCAGGCTACCTGGAAGAAGAGGGCGCGAACAAGTCCAGCAACACCGAGACGTTCGTGGCCATCCGCGTGGACATCGACGACTGGCGCTGGGCGGGGGTTCCGTTCTACCTGCGCACTGGTAAGCGTCTGCCGACGAAGTGTTCCGAAGTGGTTGTCTACTTTAAGAACCCGGAACTGAACCTGTTCAAAGAGTCCTGGCAGGAGCTGCCGCAGAACAAGCTGACCATCCGTCTGCAGCCGGACGAAGGGGTGGATATCCAGATCCTCAACAAAGTGCCGGGCCTGGATCATAAGCACAACCTGCAGACCACCAAGCTGGATCTGAGCTACTCCGAAACCTTCAACCAGACGCACCTTGCGGATGCTTACGAGCGTCTGCTGCTGGAAACCATGCGCGGTATCCAGGCGCTGTTCGTGCGTCGCGACGAAGTGGAAGAGGCGTGGAAATGGGTCGATTCCATCACCGAAGCCTGGGCTGCCGATCAGGATGCGCCAAAACCGTATCAGGCGGGTACCTGGGGGCCTGTGGCGTCGGTGGCGATGATCACCCGCGATGGCCGCTCCTGGAACGAGTTTGAGTAGGATATTCCACTAGCCCGAAAGTGTTATTTTACCGGTAACATGATCTAACACAGCTAGTGGCACAATTTTTATACTTTTAAGCTCCGCGTGGATTCACCCGCGGGGCTTTTTTTATTACACTGCCGGAAGTGATTTTGCCCCTGAGCTCCGGACAGCAAGCGTTTCAGCGTTGTTAACAACCGCCAGCGACTTTGTAAACTCCCGAGCCCGGACAGATAAATTAAAGGAGCTTTTATGAATCCTGTATTGTTACGCGTAACACAACGCATTATCGAGCGCTCAAAAGAGACCCGTTCGGCCTACCTCGCCCGCATTGAACAGGCGAAAAGCAACACCGTTCACCGCTCCCAGCTGGCCTGCGGTAACCTGGCCCACGGCTTCGCCGCCTGCCAGCCTGATGACAAAGCCTCCCTGAAAAGCATGTTGCGTAACAATATCGCTATTATCACGTCCTATAACGATATGCTCTCCGCGCACCAGCCGTATGAGGTCTATCCCAACATCATTCGTAAAGCGCTGCACAGCGTGAACGCGGTCGGGCAGGTGGCGGGGGGCGTCCCGGCCATGTGCGACGGCGTGACGCAGGGGCAGGATGGTATGGAGCTGTCGCTGCTGAGCCGCGAAGTGATTGCGATGTCTGCGGCTGTGGGCCTGTCACACAACATGTTTGATGGCGCGCTGTATCTCGGCGTGTGCGACAAAATCGTCCCGGGCCTGGTGATGGCAGCGCTGTCGTTTGGTCATCTGCCTGCGATTTTCGTGCCGTCCGGCCCGATGGCCAGCGGTCTGCCGAATAAAGAAAAAGTGCGTATCCGCCAGCTGTATGCGGAAGGCAAAGCCGATCGTCAGGCGCTGCTGGAAGCCGAAGCCGCCTCCTACCATGCGCCGGGCACCTGTACGTTCTACGGCACGGCCAACACCAACCAGATGGTGGTGGAGTTTATGGGGATGCAGCTTCCGGGCTCGTCCTTCATCCAGCCGGACGCGCCGCTGCGCCAGGCGCTGACAGAGGCCGCGGCCCGTCAGGTGACGCGCCTGACAGGAAACGGCAATGAATGGATGCCGATGGGCAAAATGGTCGACGAAAAAGTGATCGTCAACGGTATCGTCGCCCTGCTGGCAACCGGCGGGTCAACTAACCACACCATGCACCTGGTGGCTATGGCGCGCGCGGCGGGTATCCTGATTAACTGGGATGACTTCTCCGATATCTCCTCCGTGGTACCGCTGATGGCGCGTCTGTACCCGAACGGTCCGGCGGACATCAACCACTTCCAGGCCGCGGGCGGCGTGCCGCTGCTGATGCGCGAGCTGCTGAAAGGCGGTCTGCTGCATGAAGACGTGAACACCGTAGCCGGATTTGGTCTGCAGCGCTACACCCAGGAGCCGTGGCTGAACAACGGTGAGCTGGACTGGCGCGACGGGGCAACCGCGTCTCTTGATCCGCAGGTGATTGCCACTATCGACAAACCGTTCTCCCACCACGGCGGTACCAAAGTGCTGAGCGGCAACCTTGGCCGCGCGGTGATGAAAACCTCTGCCGTGCCGGAAGAGAACCAGGTTATCGAGGCCCCGGCGGTAGTGTTTGAAAGCCAGCACGACGTGTTGCCTGCCTTCGACGCCGGTCTGCTGGATAAAGACTGCGTGGTGGTCGTGCGTCATCAGGGGCCAAAAGCGAACGGCATGCCAGAATTACATAAACTTATGCCACCACTTGGTGTATTATTGGACCGCCGTTTCAAAATTGCGTTAGTGACCGATGGCCGCCTGTCAGGCGCATCCGGCAAAGTGCCTTCCGCCATCCACGTCACGCCTGAAGCCTACGACGGCGGCTTGCTGGCGAAAGTGCGCGACGGCGATATGATCCGCGTGAACGGCCAGACTGGCGAGTTAACCCTGCTGGTGGATGACGCGGAGCTGGCGGCACGTCAGCCTCATATTCCTGACCTGAGCGCATCGCGCGTGGGGACCGGACGCGAAATGTTCAGCGCGCTGCGTGAGAAGCTCTCCGGTGCGGAGCAGGGCGCAACCTGTATTACGTTTTAAGACGACTTGATTTTAACGATCTGGCGAGAGAGAACTCTGATGAAAAACTGGAAAACAAGTGCAGAAGCAATCCTGACCACTGGCCCTGTCGTGCCGGTTATCGTGGTAAACAAGCTGGAGCACGCTGTGCCAATGGCGAAAGCGCTGGTTGCGGGCGGCGTTCGCGTTCTGGAAGTGACCCTGCGTACTGCCTGCGCGATGGATGCCATCCGCGCCATCGCTAAAGAAGTGCCGGACGCCATCATCGGTGCGGGTACCGTTCTCAACGCGCAGCAGCTGGCGGAAGTGACCGAAGCCGGCGCACAGTTTGCCATCAGCCCGGGTCTGACCGAGCCGCTGCTGAAGGCCGCGACCGAAGGCACCATTCCCTTGATCCCGGGCATCAGCACCGTTTCTGAACTGATGCTGGGCATGGACTACGGTCTGAAAGAGTTCAAATTCTTCCCGGCGGAAGCGAACGGCGGCACCAAAGCGCTGCAGGCGATTGCCGGTCCTTTCTCTCAGGTACGCTTCTGCCCGACGGGCGGTATCTCCCCGGCTAACTACCGCGACTACCTGGCGCTGAAAAGCGTGCTGTGCATCGGCGGCTCATGGCTGGTTCCGGCGGATGCGCTGGAAGCGGGTGACTGGGATCGCATCACGAAACTGGCTCGTGAAGCGGTTGAAGGCGCGAAGCAGTAAGCCACATGCAGCATGAAAAACGGGCCTTTCGGCCCGTTTTTTTTATCCTGCTACCTGAACGTTTGCAGCCGCCGCTTTTGCTCTTGCTACGGCCTCGTTAACGTTATCCCCGGTGGCTAACGCCACGCCCAGACGACGCGTACCGTCGATCTCCGGCTTGCCGAACAGACGGACCTGCAGGCCTGCGCCCACCGCGCCTTCGACGTTATCAAACGTCACATTCTGGCTGGTCAACTTCGGAAGGATCACCGCCGACGCCGCCGGGCCGTACTGGCGGATGCCGCCAACCGGCAGGCCGAGGAAGGCGCGCACGTGCAGGGCGAACTCCGAGAGATCCTGCGAAATGAGCGTGACCATACCGGTGTCGTGCGGGCGAGGAGAGACTTCACTGAAGATCACTTCGTCACCGCAGACGAACAGCTCCACGCCGAACAGGCCATAACCGCCCAGGGCCAGAACGGTGTTACGGGCAATCTCCCGGGCACGCTCCAGCGCCAGGTCGCTCATCTGCTGCGGCTGCCAGGATTCACGATAATCGCCATCTTCCTGGCGGTGGCCAATCGGGTCGCAGAAATGGACGCCGTCCACGGCACTGACGGTGAGCAGAGTGATTTCGAAATCAAACTTCACCACGCCTTCAACGATCACGCGACCGGCACCGGCACGGCCACCCTGTTGCGCATAATCCCACGCGCTGTCCAGCGCGCTGCTGTCGCGAATAAAGCTCTGACCTTTCCCGGAAGAGCTCATCACCGGCTTAATGATGCACGGGTAGCCAATCTCTTCAACGGCCTGCAGGAATGCGGCTTTGTCACCCGCAAAACGGTAGCTTGAAGTAGGTAGCCCCAGCTCCTCCGCCGCCAGGCGGCGAATGCCTTCACGGTTCATGGTCAGCTTTGCGGCTTTCGCGCAGGGCACCACGCGCTGGCCTTCCTGCTCAAGGGCGATCAGCGTATCGGTTGCGATAGCTTCAATTTCCGGCACGACAAAATCCGGTTTCTCCCGTGCAATGAGCGTACGCAGGGCATCACCGTCCAGCATGTTAATCACATAAGAACGATGGGCGACGTGCATGGCGGGCGCGTCGGCGTAGCGGTCTACGGCAATCACCTCCACCCCTAAACGCTGACACTCAATGGCGACTTCTTTACCCAGTTCGCCCGATCCCAACAGCATTACGCGCGTCGCCGCAGGTCGCAGCGCGGTTCCTAAACGAGTCATAACATTCCCCCTGAAAAAGATGCGCGCAGTATAAACGAAAACGTTTGCGTCTGTCTTGCGCACGGCAAAAGGGCAGACCAGAAATTTGCGCTTCTTTAGGCTTGATGGACATTTCCTGACGCCTGCTCGCTTACGCTGGAGAACATGTTAACCGTTAAGCGAGGGAAACCATGTCAGGCTGGTTAAATCAACTGCAATCCATGTTAGGGCAGAAAACGTCTGGTTCCGGCGAACAGGGGCTAAGCAAACTGCTGGTACCGGGGGCGCTCGGTGGGCTGGCAGGGCTGCTGGTTGCCAATAAATCCTCACGCAAGCTGCTGGCGAAGTACGGTACCGGCGCGCTGCTGGCCGGGGGCGGCGCTATCGCCGGCACCGTGCTGTGGAACAAATATAAGGACAGGGTGCGAGCGGCGCACCGCGATGAACCTCACTATGGGGAGCATACTTCTCCGCTGGATCTGCGCACGGAGCGGCTCATCCTTGCGCTGGTGTTTGCCGCCAAAAGCGACGGGCATATTGATGATAATGAAAGAGCGGCTATCGAACAGCAGCTGCGCGAGGCGGGTGTTGAAGAACAGGGCAGAACGCTGGTGGCGCAGGCCATTGAACAGCCGCTCGATCCGCAGCGTCTGGCACTGAGCGTGAAAAATGAGGAAGAAGCGCTGGAACTCTATTTTCTCAGCTGTGCCGCCATAGATATCGATCACTTTATGGAGCGTAGCTACCTTAACGCCCTCGGCGACGCGCTGAAGATCCCTCAGGACGTGCGCGAGGGGATAGAAAAAGATATCGGGGAACAAAAACAGGCGCTACAGGGCTAACTCGCGCTCCCGGGGTCATGTTTCGCTTGCATCATGCGCGGGTTTTGCCAACCTTATAGGGTGTAAAACTTAAAAGAATGATGACATGCCACCGAAAGCCCGACGTACTCCTTATGCGATCGTCACGCATGGCGATACGCGCATAGACAACTACTACTGGCTGCGGGACGATTCGCGTTCCCGGCCAGAGGTGCTCGACTACCTGCACGAGGAAAACGACTATGGCCGCAGGGTCATGGCCAGCCAGCAGGCGCTGCAGGACCAGCTGCTGAACGAAATGGTGCAGCGTATTCCCCAGCGCGACATCTCCGCGCCCTGGACCAAAAACGGCTATCGCTATCGCCATATCTATGAGCCGGGCAACGAGTATCCCATCTATCAACGACAGTCGGTATTAAGCGCCGAGTGGGATGAATGGGACATTTTGCTGGATGCGAACCAGCGTGCCGCCCACAGCGAGTTTTATACCCTGGGCGGTATGTCCATCTCCCCGGACAACACCATCATGGCGCTGGCGGAGGATTATCTCTCCCGGCGCCAGTACGGCCTGCGTTTTCGCAATCTGGAAACCGGCAACTGGTATCCGGAAATGCTGGAAAACGTCTCCCCGGATTTTGTCTGGGCGAACGATTCCGAGACGGTCTACTACGTTAAAAAGCACGCCTCCACGCTGCTGCCTTATCAGGTGTGGCGCCATACCGTAGGCACGGACTCAGCCGATGACGAGCTGGTCTATGAAGAGAAAGACGAAACGTTTTATGTCAGCCTGCATAAAACCTCCTCGCGCCACTATGTGATTATCTTCCTCGCCAGCGCCACCACCTCGGAAGTGCTGCTCCTGGATGCCGAACTGCCTGACGCCCAGCCGCTCTGTTTCCTGCCGCGCCGCAAGGACCACGAGTACAGCCTGGATCACTTCCAGCACAGCTTTTATCTGCGTTCGAATCGTGAAGGCAAGAACTTTGGTCTGTACAAAACCAAGGTGCGCGACGAGCGCAAGTGGGAGGTGCTCATTCCCGCGCGGGATCAGGTGATGCTGGAAGGGTTCACGCTGTTTACCGACTGGCTGGTGGTGGAGGAGCGCCAGCGTGGGCTGACCAGTATCCGGCAGATCAACCGTAAAACGCGTGAGGTGATAGGGATTGCGTTCGACGATCCGGCCTACGTCACGTGGATCGGCTTTAACCCGGAACCTGAATCGTCCCGGCTGCGCTACGGCTACTCGTCCATGACCACGCCGGATACGCTCTTCGAGCTGGATATGGATACCGGACAGCGCCAGGTGCTTAAGCAAACCGAAGTGAAGGGCTTTGATTCCGACAATTACCGCAGCGAACACCTGTGGGTCACCGCGCGCGATGGCGTGGAGGTGCCGGTTTCGCTCGTTTATCATAAGACGCATTTCCAGAAGGGTAAAAATCCGATCCTGGTCTACGGCTACGGCTCCTATGGCTCCAGCATGGATGCCGACTTCAGCAGCAGCAGATTAAGCCTGCTCGACCGCGGCTTTGTTTTCGCCATTGCCCATATTCGCGGCGGCGGCGAGCTGGGGCAGCACTGGTATGAAGACGGGAAATTCCTGAAAAAGAAAAACACCTTCAACGACTATCTCGACGTCTGCGATGCGCTGATTGAGCAAGGCTATGGCGATCCTCAGCTTTGCTTCGGCATGGGCGGCAGCGCGGGGGGGATGCTGATGGGGGCGGTCATCAATCAGCGGCCCGATCGCTTTAAGGGCATTGTTGCGCAGGTCCCGTTTGTCGATGTGGTTACCACTATGCTCGATGAGTCCATCCCTTTGACGACCGGGGAGTTTGAGGAGTGGGGCAACCCGCAGGATGAAACCTATTATCGCTATATGAAAGAGTACAGCCCGTATGACAACGTGGAAGCGAAAGCGTACCCGCACATGCTGGTGACGACCGGTTTGCACGATTCACAGGTGCAATACTGGGAACCGGCAAAATGGGTAGCAAAGCTGCGGGAGCTGAAAACCGATGACAACCTGCTGCTGCTCTGTACCGATATGGACTCCGGGCACGGGGGGAAATCGGGTCGATTCAAATCCTACGAAGGGGTGGCCCTGGAGTATGCCTTTTTGATAGGCCTGGCGCAGGATACGTTGCCAGGCCGTGTTCAGCGTTAAGCTTCGCCCAGATAGTGTTTCAGGGTTAAGCGCAGCTCCGGGCTCATTTTGTCGAGGTTGTTATACAGCCAGCGCAGATAGCCCGGATCTTTATCCGCAATATCCGATACCGCTCTCCCGCGGTATTTGCCGAAGGTGAACGTCGTCAGCAGCGCAGGGCGACCGGTGATCGTTGCCATATCATCCGGCGTCCAGCCCGATGTGTTCATAATATCTATGAGTAGCGCAGCGGTGATATAGCAGTCATACAGGGCGCGGTGATGGTGCAGCCCTTCAGGGGTTCTGACGCTGAGCTTGCGGGATTTATACAGCGCCATATTGCTGTATTTGATCCCTGGCCAGAGGCGACGCGCCAGCTTCATGGTACAAATCCACTCCCCGGGCATTTCGGGGAGTACCCGACGGTCAAAGCTGGCGTTGTGGGCAACGTACCATGGGCTGCCGTAGTAGTGCGGGATAACGTCTTCTATCCAGGGTTTATCCGCCACCATTGATTCTGTAATGCGATGGATAGCCATGGCCTGTGGGCTAATAGGACGATCGGGACGCACCAGATGGCTCATCGGGTTGACGATTTTTCCATCAACCACGTCGACCGAGGCCACTTCCACAATTCCGCCCTGAAGATCGCAAGTTTCGGTATCAATGACGCGCAGCATGAAAATCTCCTGAGCTTAAAACGCTTAGCCTAAAGGAATGATATCGCCTTGCCAACCCTGTCCGTTGCGCGTGCCGGTCAACAGGAGCTCACCCTTATCTGCCCGAACGATCAGCTGGCCTTTTTCATCCCATAACGCGCTGCCCGCGCCGGCATTTGCCATTAACACCGCGATGGCATACCTGTGCGCAAATCGCTGCAGGGTATTGATGGACTGTCGCCAGCGGTAATCGCTCACTGACTGGCAACTGGTGAAGAGCGTTGCCTGCGGATCAAGATTCGGGGAATCGCTTTGCCCATCGATAATCGTGAGTTGTTTATCACCCGGCACCAGGCTGGCGCCGCTCCCCTGAGGGTAACGCAGAATACGAGCGCGAGAGGGGATAAACAGCGCAAGGCCTTTCTGGCGCTGACCGTTTCGTTCAACGGGAAGCCCTGCAATGAGGGTAATGCGGTAAAAATGCGCGGCGTCAAGCAACGGCTGTAGTCGATCGTCTTCGGGCGGAAGCGGTAATGCCGTCGCGCCCGGGCCGGTTAATGAGAGTTCCGGGAAAACCAGCAAATCGCACTGATGATGTGCTGCTTCGGCAATAAAGCGGAGATGGTGCGCAATATGGTCATCTACGCTGTGATGCTGCCCGCCATACTGGGCTGCCGCAATATTCCAATGTGACATCGTGACTTCCTTATACACAGAGTCGCAGGGATTAAAGAGTACACCTAATTTAATCAGGGTTTTCTTATCCTGCCAGATTCCGCGTAAGGAAGTGTAACGAGTCGTTAAGCTTATTTAACTTTCGGCTCGTACGGCAAGCGGGAGAGGTTGACCGAGGCGAGACGGTGGGCAATTAACCTTTCGCGAAACCAGTCACGCAGATGGGCGGGCTGTTCTCGCTCCACCACTTCAGCCACGACGGGCATGTTGTAACGCTCTTTAAAGGCGACGCCAGCGGCAGCGAGATCGACATTCACTTTATCCATCTCGTCCTGAGGAAGGGCGGCCAGATTGATCTTCATTACCTTCTCCTTATTTTGCGGCGGCAACGTTACCGCGATTGCGCGACGATGACAAGCAGAGCGGGATGATCCTCGACTCGTTTATTATACAGCGTTATTCTTTAGCATACAGACATAACAAAAAGGAATGATTGTGATGGGTTTATCCGCTTCCCGCGCGGTATGCGCACTGGTTTTTTTGGCCTCAACGGTAATCTCACCCTCCGTGCTGGCGCATGCGCATCTTGAGCAGCAGAGCCCGGCAGCGGACAGCCAGGTGGCGTCACCGCAGGTGCTGACGCTGAATTTCTCCGAAGGTGTCGAGCCCGGATTTAGCGGCGTCGTGGTGACGGATGCGCAAAAGCAGGTGATCAAAACCGGTACCGCCACGCGAGACGAAAAGAACAAAGCACAGCTGACCGTTCCGCTGAAACAGACGCTGGCGCCGGGGGCTTACCAGGTGGACTGGCACGTGGTTTCCGTCGACGGCCATAAAACCAAAGGCAGCTATCGCTTCAGCGTGAAATAGCATGCTGGGACTGTTATACGTAGGATTGCGCTTTATCCATTTTGCGGCGCTAATGCTCGTTTTTGGCAACGCGCTTTACAGCGTCTGGTTTGCGCCTTCCGGGCTGCACCGCCTGATGGCCCGGCGTTTCCAGCTCCAGCAGAGAGTGGCATCCATCGTCAGCCTGACCGCTGCGATCCTGATGTTTATGCTTCAGGGCGGCTTAATGGGCAACGGCTGGGGCGATGTGTTTAACCCGCAAATCTGGTACAGCGTGCTGGGAACGCGGTTTGGTGGCGTCTGGTTGTGGCAAATTATCCTCGCTGCCATCACCGTTGTCGTCGCGTGGCTCGCGCCGCTGAAAGGCTCGCGCCTGCTGCTGCTCGCCATGGGCCAGCTTATCCTGCTGGCAGGGGTAGGGCACGCGGCGATGAGCGACGGCCCGATGGGGGCGATACAGCGACTCAATCATGCTGTTCACCTGCTGTGTGCCGCAACCTGGGTGGGTGGATTGCTGCCGCTGCTGTTTTGCATGCGTCTGGCGAAAGGACGCTGGCAGAACGCGGCCATCTATACCATGATGCGTTTCTCGCGCGTGGGGCATTATGCCGTCGCAGGCGTACTGCTTACCGGCGTAGTGAATGCGCTGTTGATTCTGGGCATCCATATTCCCTGGCAGGCTGGCTACGTGCAGTTTTTGTTGTTCAAATGTGCTCTCGTGGCGTTGATGGTGGCAATTGCGCTGGCAAATCGGTATTTTCTGGTGCCACGGTTCCGTCCGGATTCCGGGCGCGCACAACAGATGTTTATCCGGATGACACAGGCAGAGGTGGTGCTGGGCGCTCTGGTTCTGGCAACGGTCAGTCTGTTTGCTACCTGGGAACCCTTCTGACAAGGTTAACTATTAAATGAAAAAGACAGTACTTACTCTCTTACTGCTGGCCTGCGCGGGAAGCGCTCTGGCGGCACCGCAGGTAATCACCGTAAGCCGCTTTGAAGTGGGCAAAGACAAATGGGCCTTTAATCGCGAAGAGGTGATGCTGACCTGCCGTCCGGGCCATGCGCTGTATGCGATCAACCCGAGCACGCTGGTCCAGTACCCGCTCAACGATACCGCTGAGCAGCAGGTCGCCAGCGGCAAGAGCAGCGGTCAGCCAGTCAGCGTGATTCAGATTGATGACCCGGCCAACCCGGGGCAGAAGATGAGCCTGGCACCGTTTATCGAGCGCGCTGACAAGCTCTGCTGACGTTCAGGTTTCCAATAAAAAAACCGCAGATGCTCGCCAAAGCACTGCGGTTTTTCACTTTTAATGATGCTCTGACGCTTTTTTTCAGGCCACTTTTGCTGTGGACTGGAAAACCTGGCGTCGTCATCTATTCTTAAAAGGCAAGGCGACTTAGCCTGCATTAATGCCAACTTTTAGCGCACGGCTCTCTCCCAAGAGCCATTTCCCTGGACCGAATACAGGAATCGTATTCGGTCTCTTTTTATCTGTTTGTTTCTCAAGGGTTTTTTCGGTCTCAACACGAAATCCCCCGAAAATTACTCGAATATTCCATATCCTGTCTAAACCATAACATACTCTGCACCGCGTGCGTCCAGGTATTTTTTGGTCATTGTTAAATTTTTGTGGCCGAGCAAACGTTGAGCAAATTCCTCTCCACGCTCCTTTTCATAGAGCCTGCTCGCCAGACTTCTGATCTCATGGAAAGGCGGTGGGTTAGGTCCGAATTTTAACCCGGTCGAATCCCTTATCTCTGCGAAGGCCTGGGTGAGCCCGTCAGGAGTTAGCGGCCCCGGCCTTCTCCCGCCACGGCGAACCGGCGAGTAAAGCATGAAGTCGGAGGGGTTATTTACCCGGCATCGCTCAATGACATCCTGCAACACAAGCCCGGCGACGTCCAGCCTCAAATCAAGGGGGAGCGCCAGTTTGTGACCTGTTTTCTCCTGAGTAACGAAAAGCCTCCCGTCTTTAACGTCACTGAATCTGAACAGCGAAATATCCTCACGCCGCTGGCCGGTGACCAGTGCCAGATCGCATGCATTTGGTGCCCAGTCAGAATGAGTTAACGCGGCCTGGCGGATGATGGTGAATTGTTCGAGCAACAGGCGCTCTCGCTTAACTTTCGGCGTCGGCGTTCGCGTCGGCTCGGCCGGGTTCCTGTCGACATGACCTTCCACAATCGCTTCCCTGAAGATGTCCATCAGTACAGACCGCAGCCCGGAAGCCATGCTCTTTTTATCGCAGAGAATGTATGCTTCAAGAAATGAGGCGATATCCTTAGTCGTGACTGATGCGAGGGGTATTTTCCCGAACTCTTCCTTTATGGTGGCGATCTGGTTTCGCCTGACCTTCATCGTGTTTGGTTTCAGCTCGCGCCGCTCGAGAATTACCTCGTAACGCTCCAGCCATGCGTCCACTGTGAAAGTGGGCACGTCTTTTATACGATCCAGGAGAGAAGAGGGAAGGTAATTCTGGTCGATGTAGTTGTTGGCCTCAATGGCCTGGGCAACAGCGTCCTTGCGATCAATTCGGCCAAGAGATATCTCCTGCCCGGTCACCGGATTGCGCCAGCTGTAAAGTCTGTCTCTTTTACGGTAGGTCAGGTTACGGGGCAGGTTAGCGTCGTAACGTACTGGCCTTTTCGCCATGAGTCAGTCTCTCCAGTAAGGTGCCGCCGGACGGCAGTTTGGTGTGTTTCGGTTTAGCGCGCAGATTCTTCTTACGCGGATCCACGTAGATAGCGTTAGGCTGAACCTTATATTCCTTTCCGTGCAGTTCTGGCGCGGGATAAATACGCCCCTCCCGGGTCCATCGGCGCAGAGTAGAAAGGGATGGTGGAGTCGTGTAGACCTCAGCAGCCCATTCCTGCAAGTTGAGAAGCTTAGCCATGAGAACTCCTTAGCCACCTGGCATTATATGCGAGGCCGCGTAGACGTGTTGATTATTCGAAATCAATTAAATTTTGATGATTAATTGATCCAATAGTTGAAAAAAATTAGTTTTGGTATGGTATTAATGGATTATAAATAGGTGTGATAAGTTGAATTTCTCTCTCAAATGGAGCTAATAGATGGGACTGCTTTCCTTTGATATATCATGTCCGCATTGCAAGAAAGAAAACGCTGTTTTAGAGGCTTTTGCTGAACACCGTCGCAATGAAACTTATGTCTATGACGTAGCATTCTTTTGCCGCAGTTGCGGGCAATCAGGTATCGCAGCTGTGATGTCAGATTTAGCGGATTTTGGTCCATTTAAGCAATCCAAGCAGCAGTCACATAGAGATATTGTAATTCCACATGATACTAATAACTTCGTACTAACAGAGGTTTATCCTAGCCCAACAGAGCTTCTTGCCCCCGAGGCAACTCCAATTAGAGCTGCTGATTCTTTCATTGAGTCAAAGGATAACTTTCAGAGAGGTAAGTATGATACTTCGGTCATGTTATGTAGAAAAACCATTGATATAGCCACCAGAAACCTCTTGGGTGAGGAGGCTAATAAAGAGACTCTGGTTCAAAGAATCTCAATTCTTTACGGGAAAGGGCTTATTACTGAGCAGATGAAGGATTGGGCTCATATTGTAAGAATTGATTCTAATGGGGCCGTACATTCTGATGAGGAGTTTTCTAAAGAAGATGCTGAAGAGCTTATCGGCTTCGCTGAGGTTTTCCTGCTTTATGCGTTTTCTCTGCCCGCAATGGTTTCTGCCAAAAAACAAGAGCAGTAGCATTGTCGCTATATATTACTGACCGAGAATTAGTTTTTAATGTGCCTAAGCTTCTTCTCAATGAAGCTCTGGCACTCCGCGCATGTCTGGCAACCGGGGACTACAGCGCGCCGTGGTTCGGGAATTGGTTCGTTGCATTCTTCACAACGCTCTGCTGATACGGCGTTGCGGTTTAGCCGGTGAGCGGAAAGGGCAGCGTTACGCTGAAGCTCTTCAATCTCTGCTGCTGTATCGATGATATCGGCCATGGTCAATGCTCCCGGAACTGTCGGTTAATTCGGTTGAAGGTGAACGCCAGCAATAAAAAAGGCCGCGATAGCGACCTGGTGATGAACGATTTCATGCTGCCTCCGATCCGCTTGTTACGCACATTTCTGGCAAATTTGCCCTTACCAGAGCTTCAGCGAACGGCGGCGGAACCGCATTACCGCAGCGGGCCACCTGCTTATCCTTCGCATACTTCACGCCGCGGTAGTCCCTATCGATGATGTACCACTCAGGGAAACCCTGCGCCCGATACAACTCATGGGGCTGAAGCATGCGCATGCCGATATCTACGATGCGGTAAGTGATGCCATCGACAGTAACCAGCCCGGTGCAGTCCTCACCACAATATTCCTGTAGGAAATCAGCCGTAAGCTGCGCGCGGTGCTCGTCGTATCCCTCATTTGCCAGCGTGGTATTAACTTCACCAAAATGCTGACCGCCAGCGGTCACGGTTTGCAGTGGAGTGTCAGTAGGCTGGCCGGTATTGGTACCGCGCATTTTGATAATGCTGGAGGTGACAAGAGCGTGGTGATCGGTGGTGGTCACGGTGTGAATGGGCTCGTTCAGAGCAACGCCAGCTCCGGTGTAATTCCCGCCGAAGTGTTTCACCATATTCGCCGCGACCATTGCGAACTTTCCGCCGCCGGCAGTAATCGTCCCCAGCGGTTTTTCCAGTTGCAGAACCCGCGGTGCCTGCCCTGGGCGTTCGCCATATCCCATCTGGATCAGCGTCGGCGTCACCAGCTGCGATTTTCCGCCGCCCCCAGCAGTAATCGTTGCGCTCGGCTCGTCTGCCCTGTGGCCGACGCTGGCACCAAACTGGCGGGCGATGACCGGCGCGACAACACACGCGCGGGACTGCTTGAGGATTGTATGAACGGGTTTATCCAGCGGGCGCGGCTTCGCCTGGTACTCACTGCCGCCGTTGCCAGCCAGGAACGGGGTCAGCGCAGCCTCAACTACGCCGAGAGCATGTCCATTCCCGCCCGGGCGCCGGGATGTGCCAGCAGTGACCGTTGGTACGGGTTCAGTTACTGGCTGCCCGGTGGCACCGGTGCGGAACTTGGTCAAGTGCGGCACGGCTATCGTATATCCATGGGTTTTGGTAAGGGTCTGCAGCGGTTCCTCCAGCGATTGGCCACGGAAACAGTCATATTTGCCCTTCGTGGTGGTGTGGTTGCACTTCACGATGAACGGCGTCGGATTATCCAGAACGAAGCGTTGGATGCCTCTGGCGATGCGCTTTAGGGTGTTCTCAGCTAACTGTTTCTTCCGACCAAAGATTGACGGGGCGCTAATTGACCAGTCGATACACTCCGCAGCTGTGCGCCACGGCGCCAGGCTTCCCGCCTGTACCGCTGGAGACTTCGGGTCTCCGTGCGTAGCCGCCGGCCACCTAACTGGCACGCCATCGCAGCGCATGACCATGAAGAATCGCTTACGAATGGTCGGCGCGCCGTAGTCACACGCACGCATCTCACGGTAATCGACGTTGTAGCCCAGTCCATTAATCAACTGCTGAGCTTGCTGGCTATCCGGCAGAATGTCCAAGAACTCGCAGCACTCGGCCAGCGCAGGATGATATGCCGGGATGCCACAGGAGAGCATTCCGCAGAAAGCTTCGAATGTTTCGCCAGCGCGAGCCGGGTCAGGGCGCATTTCCTCGACTAGCAGCGGTCCCCAGGTTTTGAACTCCTCCACGTTCTCCAGCATCATCACCCGCGGACGAACAGACAGAGCCCAACGAATGACGATCCATGCCAACCCGCGAATCTCTTTCTCAACCGGTTTTGAGCCTTTCGCTTTTGAGAAGTGTCGGCAGTCAGGGCTGAACCAGGCTAGGCCAACCGGTTTACCTGCGGTCGCTGTTGCCGGGTCAACATCAAACACACTTTCGCAGTAGTGCAGAGTGTCCGGGTGATTAGTAGTGTGCATAGCAACGGCATTCAGGTCGTGGTTAATCGCAATGTCCACGCTGCGGCCAATCGCCAATTCAATACCCGTACTTGCCCCGCCTCCACCGGCAAAATTGTCAACGATGATTTCTTTCACGAGCTTCTCTCCATTGTTGCGATTAACGACCGCGCGGACATGACTATTTGAGGAATGGGTGTTTTCTCTAACCACATGCGGTTGATGTGAAATTTGAGCTTCCGCTTGTTTTTTTCAGTAATGGCGCCGTCATGTTCAACGGCACTGAAAACCATCTCGACCTCTGCCGGCCAAATTGCGCAATCTGTTTCATAACCCTCCGGTGTCGGTTCTGATGGACCAACCATTCCTGGGGTGAGGGTTACACTGGAGGAGCATTCGTTTCCCCAGTGATCCCAGCCCGGCGCCGCGCTGCGGCTAAACAGCTCAATGCGCGGCACATCTCCGTAAAGCAGTTCCAGTCGGTGGCGCACCTCCCAAGGCTTTTCGCTGTGCGCACCGAGTGGGCTGTAGATCACCTGCTTAATCCCGGCATGCTTTCTCTCCAGCCCGGTGCCGCGGGTGGCAATCAACAGGTCTTCGGTGTTGGCCCTGGTGTGATTGCCACCATTCATGCGCGTCTCGGCGTTTAGCAGATCGAGGAAGTCGTAAAAGTCGGTGACCTCACCCTCGGCCAGCGCCTTGTTGATGCGCAGTTCTGCGTTCTGGTTCAGCTTCACCCAGGTAAAGCCCTTCATCGTGCGAACGGTAAAACCCCAGGCCTCGGCCAGCTCGATAGCCTCCTGGTTATGCGTGCCGGTGTACCACATCGCCAGCACCGCGTTTTCGGCGGCAAGCTCCCATACTGGCAGGCGTTTGATGTCGATTAGCTTCATGGTTGAGTAGTGATCGGCAGCGGCACCGTTACTGATGGTGTTGACGTAAGACCAGGGCGGATCTGCATAGATAAGAGAGTATTTTCCGGTCATGCATCCTCCTGCTCCGGATCGTTAACATCCCAGCCATTACGCTCAATGTTGGTTTGCAGCCGCTTATCTCCGACCTCTTCAATGCTGCGGCCGGTAATCTCTGCGACTTCAGAGTTTGAGTGTCGCCACAGCAGCGCCAGCTCTTCGAGTGACCACGCTTTCATAGCACTGACTCCATTTCGTCGATGTAGAGGCCCTGAGCAATCAGGCGGCGACGGCGTGCGGCACGTGCTATGCATTCCTGCCGTCTGCCTTCCTGCGATTGTTCAATGGCACGCCGGGTGAACAGCCGCGATTTACCCTGAGGCGTAATGACCTTTGGCTTCGTTACCAGGTCGAAAGTCCGGTCGCAGATGCCGTCCTCGTTGATCCACTTTTCCGACTCAACTACCTGCGCTATCTGTCCGGTACCGCGGGTGATGCCGTTGGCTACCCGGTTAAACTCAATCAGGGTTACGCCAAACTTCTCAGCGATTTCGCTGCCCGTTACCGGGCGGCCGCGCGTCTGAATCATCCAGATAACGCGTTCACGGAGGCCGGAGAATTGCCCGGTTCGCCCGGGTCTGCGGTAAAATGGTGTGCGTTTCATTTCCACTGCTCCCCGAACGTGAATCCGATCTCCGCCAGCGCCTCGTCCATCTTCTCGATGAACTCGGGCACCATTTCGTTGAAGTCGGACATGTACTGCGGATCCCGCTCAACGACGACATGATGAATGCCTTCGCGTTTCATGCGGGGGTCATAGTTGGCAAAAAACCAGGCGTCTTTTCCGGTAATCCACATGCTGTACTGCACCTGGGCCATGTACGCAGACTTGATGGCTTCGAAACCGCCAAGGCGGAATTTCATGAAGTCGCGGGAGGTGAACGGGCATTTCAATTCGAGGCCGAAATCGTTACTGCACAGGCCGTCAGGGGAGCACGCAGTGCGCATGCTCTCGTCACGGAACAGGATCGGAGACTCCGTGACTTTCACGTCCGTGGTGAACTCGAAGAGGGTGCGGGCGTCTTCCTCGTACTGCTTGCCCCAGGCCAGCGCCTTGGCGTTAACCTCTGGCGCTACGCCGGTGCATACCTCGGCGAGTAGGGTGTGGAAGTAGGACATCTTCATGTCTGTCCACTTCTTTCCCGATCTTGGCTTGGCGATGACGTTGTGTACTTCTGAGGCAGTAATGACGCCGAGGCGCAGCCGGTGCCACGCCTCATCGCCCTGTTGAATAGTGGTTACATCAATGCCGGAGCGGGATTGGATAATTTCTGGTGTCATGCCGCCGCCTTAGCCCTTTTCTGAAGGAAGCCAAACCCTTTCTGTGCCTCTTCTTCAGTGAGTTCTGACGCCTCAAGAATTTGCCGTTTGAAGATGTCGCTGCACAGTGGAAGGAAGTCTTTCTCCCAGTCTTTATCCAGGGTCGTTAAGAGATCAGTGATCGCCTGAAGCGTTTCTTCACTTGCGGCTGGTGGAAGCGATTCTGTGGTGCTGCGCGGCGTGACTTCACGGATATCAACGTCCAGTGATTTGCCTTCCATTTCTTCGGCGGTAGGCTGCTGTCCAATCTCAGGCCATGCCTTACGCAATGCCTGAGCTTCCGCGCATTTCGCCAACTGGCCGTATGGGCGCTTTTTCCACATCGCGTTCGGCGCCGTGGTGTCGCGGCCGCCGGTGGCGTAGTTTTCAATCCAGTATTCTTTGGCGCTGAACTCGACGATCTCTCCACTGGGCATGCGCTTGTAGACGGTGTATTTGCACCACTGAGGGAAGGTCACCTCGACACCAGTAAGCGTCTGAGTTACGTCGGGACCGAACTCTGGTTCGCGGGCACCGGCATAATCGCCAGAACGGTCTGCCTGAATGCGGTAAAGCCCGATGCCCGGCATGACGACGTCGCGCCATTCACTTTTACCTGTTCTCGAGTCTTTGACGCTCATCGGCACGAGGTGGACAGGCTTCAGTAGTGGATCCAACTGGCGGGCACGGCAGTAATCGAGCGCCATCATTACCGATTCGTCTTTGGCGCCAGGGTAGATACTGTTCTTCAGCGCGCTCCAGGTAGCGACGTCGATGCCTTTTTCCTGCAGCGCGCTCGCTGTGATTGTTAATTCGTTTGCCATCGTTAATCCCCTCAAAAATTAAAACGGGCAGCCGGTACGGTGTTCCCAGTCGTATTCCGCCTGGGCGTAAGCAACTGCCGAAATGAAATCGTTGTAGGCCTCGCCAGCTTTATCGCTGCGAAGTCCTTCGTATGGGCTGGTGTCGATCGGGACCGTGAAGTGGAAGAGGCCGGACGGCTCTTTTGGCATCATGTCGATGATTTGCTGCGCCCTGTCGTCGATCCACTTCTCCTTTTCGTCGGTGAGCTGCTGCTCAACCCAGCGCCGATCTTCGATGCGGTCGTAAGTTAGGTATGCGTTCATGGCTGAACTCCTGAAATTTGGATGTGCAGATCCCGCCCGCATTGAGCCAGGCCGATCGGTTGAATAGGGGGTTAGTGATGCGCGATGTCTTTCGCCGGGAACTCGCCGTTGCGGAGGATGCTTTCTACCGGCCAGCACTCAGCTGACACTTTCTGCTCTGTAGCTGCTTGGCTGCATTCCTGCTGGCTGTCGTAAACGCCGAGAATGACATCCTGATAATCACCGTTGGTCATTGCCACGGTCAGGACGAGCGCGAATAAAGTTTCCATCAGTGAAGAGTCCTCCCGATGGCGACGGCGTAAAGACGCTTTGCTTCTTCCCACGCCGGAGCATTGCGATGGAGTACCGCGAACGACGCGAGCCGTTGGGCCTCTCTGATCTTCTGCTGGTTTACCATGATTTCCTCTTGGCCTTATCGCGGCGAACGGAACGGTTAATACAAGACTTCTGCGCTATTGGGCGGTGGATGGCCGCCGGTTGTCATAACTAAGCCGCCTCGGTGAAGCGACTGAGGTATGAAAAAGCCGCTGGTTAGGCGGCCCTGAGTTTGTTGACGTAATTCATACAGGCTGTTGGGGTGCATGTTCGCCAGGTGGTTTTATGCTGCATCCGCTTGCTTGGTGGGTAATAAGCAACAGTGCCTTTCGGTGTGCGAAATATGAGGGTGTTTTCTCCCTCTTCGAACTCAACTCCATTGCGCTGAAAGAATGCCTTCATCCCTTCATGTGCTGAGTTCCGCGCAATCCTGCGCCGCTCCTTAAGCTCTGGCTTCATATCTCGCCAAAACTCACCCATCGTATAATCGTCGTCTGCCATTAAACCCTCTGCCGTTACCTGCAAAAAAGGCCGCCTACTTGGCAGCCTAAACTTGAATGACTGCCGGGATGTTTAGCCACGCCCGGCGCGTGTGCCCGCCATACCCCTACAGCGAGATTCTGTGATAGCATTTTGAAACCCCTACAGTTTGCGAGTCACAAAATGCCCGAATGGATTTCAGTTTGGATTGCCAAGATCTTTGGCAGTGAGCCAGTGGTTAAGGTTATGTATGTGCTTATTGGTTGGGCGCTTCTTATTCTATTGATACCCCCAAGCTTTGCAGCAGCGATTTATGAAAAATCTAATATTCCTTTTTCTGGTCAACTTTGCCTATTCGCTTTAGCATTTATCATTGTTGACGGACTACACCGAGTCATAAAGTGGTTTGAATCTCGCAGGTGCTCTGCTGTGAATAATTTAAAGCTAACTCAGGAAGCAGATGAGAAAGCAAGATTAATATCAAGAGTCATAGAACAATTAGACGAAGGAGAAAAAGAAAGATTATTCAAATACTTTGAATTAAAAGAAAATACACTTTGGTTTTTCCCCAGCGATGTTTATGTAACAAGCCTTTCTCAAAAGGGAGTGATTATATGCGCTCATAATCATCGCCGAACTGATGGCAGGTTACAGATGACTTATAGAATTAATGATATCTACATTGAAGCGGCTAGAGAGTGCTTTCAAAAATCTAACGCACTGTAAGTTGCTTTGAATTACGCATCGCTCTCGTAAAAGCGATCTGTAATTCGCTTGTGAGCAGCATTGCCGTTCATCCTGAACCCGCCGCGCTCCCGACGCATGGTTTACTGTCGCGCCGTTCGACTGACCGAATCTCCACTTCGCCGCTGGCTAACTTCGCTCAGCTGTCGATGTTTCGTTTCGATGAGTTGATAATAGCGATGAGTATTGTTTATAGCAATACGTATTGATATTAAATAATAGCAATTGCTATTAATGCATTGATAGCTAAAGGAATTTATTTTGATATTTTTTCGAGTGAATGAGATTCGGATCGTGTTTTAAGTGGGATGGGGATTGCTGTGATGGGAGGGCTAGCTGCAGGCAATAAAAAACCCAGCGATAAGGCTGGGTTCTTCTGAACTGAGAAATTTAGCGGGTAACCATAACTGTATTGTTCTGTCCTGCTTTTACTGACGCAGGGGACATCAGCGCGCCGCCTTCAGTCACCAACCCGTAAGTGGATGGACGCATCCAGGTAACGGTGGTTTGAACGTAATATTCGCCAGGGGCAATGTTATCGAACTCAAACTTACCCTGGGCATCAGCAATGGTGACTTTCTCATACTTCGCAGCGCGCATATCTTCTTTGTCGCAGCGGGTCAGCCCCATGCAGGTGGTGAACTGGAAATCGGTATAAGAGGTTTTTGGCATCAGGATCACCTGGCTGCCGGCCGCTACTTTTACGTCTCCGCCCATTGTCTTGAGGAATGCCTGACCAGTCAGTTTCTCTGAACCATCAAGCTTCAACTTGTCATACTCGGCCTGTGGGAACTGCGGGAGGTTTACTGGTTTAGGAATGGACATGCACCCAGAGAGAAGCGCAGCTGCTGTCGCTGCAATAACCAACTTTTTCATGATAAACCTTGCTGTGAAAAGCCGTTAGGCAAAAATTTTAACCGTGTTTTCTGTATGTTTGAGGCATGCTGCCAATCACTTTACCGAACACCAGTATCCTGTTCATTTCTTCTTTTTCAATCGGATCCCATGGACGGTAAGTCTGGTTATCTGAAATGACCAGAAGCTTATCTTTCATCTTTTGGAGGCGTTTAACGTGCGAGGTGTCGTCGTAGATGAAGGCGTAAATCCCATCGCCATCAAAGTGCTGGACGCTGATGTCGACGAATAGTAAGTCGCCTGGCTCGATGGTCCCGGACATGCTGTCACCGCGAACATTGATGATTCTGATCTGCTCCGCCTTCCTGCCGTTGAACATCCGGCGGGCATCTTCGACTGAATATTCCACGGATCGTAGCACCTCTACAAACTCGCTGTTGATGGCTCCTGGCCCAGCGCTTACGTAAAAGTCTAGCGCTACAATGCGGAAAGTGTCAGTAGGTCCCGGCTCGGTTTTTGGCTGAGAAATTGCGGGCATTTGACCATCGTCACGCATCGGGCCAACTCCGGTTGAAAGCCACTCAGAGCGAACGCCAAGCGCGTTGGCAATCTCAACGATTTTAGTTGAGCCGCGGGCATTGCCACTGGTCAGCCGCCAGATGGTGGGCTGAGCAACGCCAGACGCCTTAGCCAGGGCGCCCTGAGACATGCCTGATAGTTCCATCGCCTGATTCAGGCGTTCTGCAAGAGTTTCTTTTTTCATGAGTTTAAATTTATACGCTTGCGTATTGATGGTCAAAACACGTTTAGCTATTGCCTAAATCAATACGCATTGCTATTATCAATTCACACCAATACTCATAGGAATTGGAATATGACGAACAAAACCATCCAGCGCGCCATTGATATCGCTGGTAGCCAGAAGAAATTAGCCGACCTTTGCGGTGTGGCGCAGCCGACGGTATGGCGCTGGTTGCACGGTGGCGGCATCGATGCCCGCTACGTAATGAAGATTGTCAATGCAACTAACGGCAAGCTCAAACCAGCAGATATCCGTCCAGATCTCGCCCAGCTGCTTGGGGCGAATAACACAGCCGCTTAAAGGCGGCCCTAACCACGAAAGGGAAAGCAATGCATTCACTTGCGTATCAACAAGGTAACAAATTTTCGCCAACGGCGATGATTTACCAGAATCGCCGGGAACCTGATTCCAAGGCGTTAAACATCGATGGGATCCGCGCAGCTGTTCGCGCCTGGGCAGCTGACTGCCGCAGCCGTGAATTTGTCGCGGCGCTGATTGTGGAAGAGTGGCGGGCTACCGGCGGCACCGGGCTGGATATCCCGACTGACTCTCACCGCCAGATGCAGAAGGTTTTCCGCTGGATCGACGGCGACACCGAATATGCGGCAAACAACATTCGCCAGCTGGCACCGGCAATCATGTCCGTCCTGCCGCTGGAGTATCGAAATCGCCTGGCGCCACAGAACGACAAGATGTCGCTGATCGCATCCGCGATGAAAGAGTGTGCCGAGGCTAAACAGGCTGTCCTGCTGAACGCTCCAGAGCATCAGAAGCTGAAAGAGGTAAGCGAGGGTATAGCGTCGCTGTTCCGCCTCATGCCGGAGCAGGTGGGGCCGCTGATGACGATGGTCACGTCGATGTTGGGGGTTATGTGAGAACTACAGAAATGGCGAAAGCCGGTCTGCGCGAACAGAACCGACTTTCTGGTGCAAATCGTTTGGACTCTTTGCAGGAGTAAGTATGTCAAACACCGCCAAAGTAATCAAATTCCCTGCGCAGCAACCGGCGCAGCAGGAGAATCGCATGGCCGATCTGGAAAATGGCTATCTTCGCCTTGCTAACCAGATTCAGGATGCCCTGTGTTTCGTAGAGCTTTCGGGGCGTGAGTTCCGCGTGCTGAATGCTATTGTTCGCCTGACGTATGGCTGGTCCAAGAAAGAGGACCGGATCACCAACAGCCTCATTGCAGATAAAACCAGACTGGCCGTTAAGCACGTTTCTGAAGCTGTGCTCAGCTTGGCTTATCGCAACATCATCAGGATGCGCAGAATCGGGCAGACACGTTACATCGGGATCAACACGCTTCTGGATAGCTGGGCTTACACAAAGCCAAAATGTGCAAAGTGCCCGGTCAGTTTCCCGGTCGCTGAAGTTGTAACGCAAGTTATTACCATCCCTGAAATCGGGGATAGCAAAATCACCTCTAAAACCATCCCTGAAAACGGGGATAACCATCCCCAAAAACAGGGAGAGGTATCCCTGAAAATAGGGAACACCAAAGACATTCTTCCAAAGACAAATATAAAACCTAATACCCCCTCTAATCCCCCAAGGGGGAAGGACAAGTTTGATCCGCTCGATGTTGACGTTCCTGACTGGCTAAACAAAACCGCCTGGCAGGAATGGGTCGCTTACCGCAAACAGTCTGGCAAGCCGATCAAAACTGAGCTGACCGTCACGAAGGCATTCAAGCTGCTGAAAGAGTGCCTGGAAGACGGACACAATCCGGTCGACGTGATCAACACCAGTATTGCGAACGGTTACCAGGGACTTTTTAAGCCTAAGTTCGCTGTCAAACCAGCCGTCAAGACGGATCTGGACTTCAACAACACTGACTGGATCTATGGAGTGATGCCATGAAATCTCTTGCAGAACAGATGCGTAATCACGACCGCGAGCAGATGAGCCGCATAGCCCACAACCTGCCTGAGCAGTGCGAAGAGCGACCACGACTTGAACAACTAGCGCTGATATTTAACAACCTGTTCAACGAGCTTCGCGTTGCATTCCCTGCAAGCATGGCGAACTTTCGCACCCAGGCTGACGTGAACGAATTCCGACGTCAGTGGCTCATGGCGTTCCAGGAGAATGGTATTTACTCCATGGACCAGGTTGAGGCCGGCATGCGTGTGGCGCGTAGCCAGGACCGACCATTTCTGCCATCGCCGGGCCAGTTCGTCGCCTGGTGCAAGCAGAGCGGCGGGGCGCTTGGCATCACCGTTGACCAGGTGGTCGCCGAATACTGGGACTGGCGAAACCGTTCGTTCGAGTTCACATCCAGCGAGCAGTTCCCATGGTCGCAGCCGGTCATGTACCACATCTGCGTTGAACTGCGCCACCGCAGCACTGAGCGCCAGTTAACGCATGGTGAGCTGGCGCGTGAAGCAGGTGACCTGCTGGATATGTGGGAGAAGCGCGTCACCGAGGGTAAGCCAGTGCCGCCAGTGCGCCGGGCGCTTGCCGCACCGACTGCCGATCACGGCACGACACCGATCCAGTTGCTTCTGGCGAAGTACAACCGCAAAAAATAGAATTAAAAAATACATTAGGGGAATATTGATAGTAATATTAAAAAATGGGGGTGTTACATGTGGTTTTTATAATTTAAAGTGGAGTGAATCTTATTCACTCCGTCGGAAAGTTTAAATTACTTCTTTGCGCAGCTCAATTGCTTTATCCATAATAGATGTCGTGGTTAATAGTTCGCCGATGGATTTTATATAGCCTTCCTCAGATACAGGGTAGCTGGATTTAAGTTTGTTAATAATTAAAGACATAGAATCACCGTCTTCACTTACTGCCCATCCAGCTATCATTTCTGATTTTATGTCATTTGTTAGGTAAATGTATTTTTTACCTTTTTGATTGGTTGACATAAAACTAATCATTAATGAAGAAATAGCAGGGAGAGTGTTGTCGGGCACGTTTGTTGTTAGTTTTATATGATTCGGGCCTATGATAGATGTATTCAAAGCCTCACTTGCTTGCTCAAGATATATTTCGAGGTCGGCAATCGCTTTATCAATTTTGCTAGTGGTCATTAGTGTGTCGTTTACAATTTTTGTAAATGGATTATCAGACATTTTAGTACACCTCTAAGCTGATAGGTAAATGGTCAATTAATGTATCTTTGCCATAAATAAATTGTTTTAGCAAATCATTATAAATGATTTTAGTACTACCTTCCTTCAATAGCCATGGTCCTTCATTCAAAAATGCCGATGATACGTGTGCATGATCAAGAACAGCACAGCCGTTTTCGCTTGCTCTACTTGATCTAGAAACAAATGTACCGAAACCATTTTGATTAACAATCCCAGACATATTGTTGTTAAGTAAAGAATGTTGCCCGTTAAAGCTGAATGAAAGGTTATATAATCGTTTACTATCTCTCAAAACATAAAATTTGTTATTATATGATTTTAAATTTGTATCTCTTATAATTTCCTCTGGGGTTTTGTTGTAATCCCCAATTAAAATAACTTGCTTTCCATATTCTAATAATTGAGTGCATTCTCTTCTGAGTTCTTCTGCTGCGTCTTTGTGTTTAAATTCATACCCTGGTGTTTTTTTGGAGGACCAATGGGAAACTATTATTGAAAGATCTGGATTATTCTCACTTGAGGAGACGCTAAACTCCACCCCAACTTTAATGTTGGTGCCTGTATTTTGGCGTCCATCATCTAAATCATTAAATATATTATATTTAATTAGATCTAAGGAAATATGTTTTTTATACAGAGCACATATGCCAAAACAAAGATTTCGTGAGAATTTTTCTGTTGCGGGGATTAAATTCACACTGTCGAAAATCTCATGGGATTGTGATATTTGAGTTATGAAGTCGTCATCAATTTCACAGAGAAATAAAATGTCTGTGTTTTCATCAGTAAAAATACTATATATAACTTGCAAGACTTGTAATTCTTGACTTGTTCTGTCGTTGCTATGAATAATCCCAGTATTCCAAAAAGATATTATCATTTAAAAAGCCCAAATTAACTTAAAAAGCTACCATGTTGAAATTTCTTACTTATTATATTGTTTCAACAATTTAGTGTCATTTTCAATGATTATACTAAAAAGGTTGTATCATGTATATTAGTCATTTGACCTTCTTAATTCAACCCGCCATAATCATGTCATCGGAGCCTGAACAACTCCGGTGACTTCTGCGCATTTAAGGGGACTTAAATGCGACCACAATCTGAACTCCTCACCTTGTCACAGATGCAGAAATGCACCTGCGATTTTGTGCATTCTGCGGTTTCCGTTAAGGAGGCCGTATGACTCTGCCAGTAGACGGCATCAAACTCCATCGAGGCAACTTCGCGGCCATCGGCCAGCAGATTCAGCCATTGCTGGATGCCGGGCAATGCTTCCGCCTGCAGGTTAAGCCGTGGCGCGAGAAGCGCAGTCTGTCGCAGAACGCGCTCAGCCACATGTGGTACACGGAAATCAGCGAGTACCTCATCGCCCGCGGAAAGACCTTCGCTACACCCGAGTGGGTCAAAGACGCGATGAAGCACACCTATCTCGGCTACGAAAGCAAAGACCGGGTAGACGTCGTGTCCGGCGAAGTCACTACCTTACAATCCCTCCGCCATACGTCAGAGCTGGAAACTGGTGAGATGTACATCTTCCTGTGCAAAGTCGAAGCCTGGGCGATGAATATCGGCTGTCACCTGACCATTCCCCAAAGTTGCGAGTACCAGCAGTTGCGCAATAAGCAGGAGGCATGATGTCTACTCCACTGTCCCGCGTCATCACCAATGAAATCTTCCGCGTTCCGGCGCGCCGTAATCGTAAACCAACGGTTAAGCCGTCCGACATCCCGACATTCAAGGACTACACCGCCCGCCTGGTGGATCAGAAATGGCTGCGTCTCGCGGCACGGAGGAATCATGCGTAAACCGTCCCGCCGTAAGTGCAAAGTCTGCGGTGAATACTTCGAGCCGAAATTCCACGACATCAGGATCCGCTGGTGCAGCCCGGAGCACGGCGCAATCCTCGCTATGGAAGAACGCGAAAAGGAGAAGGTGAAAGCCGTAGCTAAGCGCATCAAGGAGCAGAAAGAGGCAGAGAAGGCCGGGCGCAAACGCCGCAAGGAAAGGCTGGCAGAGCTACGGCCTGCCGGCTACTACAAAGCCCAGGCTCAGCATGCATTCAATGCCTTCATCCGTGCGCGCGATGCCGATTTACCATGCATCAGCTGCGGCGAGACCAGCCCGCCTGATCTGCACGGCGGCCAGTGGGACTGCGGCCACTTCAAAACGGTCGGCGCAAATCCTGAACTGCGCTTTGAAGAGCGCAACGCCCATAAGCAGTGCAAATCATGTAATGCCGGAGCGGGCAAATATACCGCTAAAGAGGCGACCGTCGCGCAACAATACGAAGCGGGCCTGGTCGCTCGTTACGGGCAGGAATACGTCGACTGGCTCAACGGCCCCCACGAAATGACCAACTACCGCCGTGAAGACTTCATTCGGATCCGCGATGAGTACCGCGCCAAGCTCAAAGCACTGAAACAGCAGGAGGGCGCATGAACCACGCCGACTTCCTGCGGTACCAGGCAGAAAGCGTTAAGCGCGCCAACCTGCCGCCAGTAGCAAAGCACAGCCAGACCAAAACCAACCAGCCACATAAGGAAGCCGCATGAACAGTCAGCAACTGGAATACGTACGTCAGCAGCTCATTGTGGCGACCGCAGATCTGAGCGGGGCGACGAAAGGGCAGCTGGTAGCTTTCGCCGAGAACGCACAATTCACCGCGACGGCGCGCAGCCGGGGCCGGAAGAAAATCACTGATCCGGTCACCGGCCGTAAAGTTAACCCGGACGGACCGGCGATGAGCGGCAACCAGTCCCGCGCCAAGGGTTCGTCTATTGCGCTGGTGGGGCCGGCTGAGTTCGCTACCGCATCATGGCGCCGCGCTGTGCTGTCTCTGGAAGACCATCAGAAAGCGTGGCTGCTGTGGAACTACAGCGAGAATATCCGCTTCGAGTATCAGGTGGCGATCACCCAGTGGGCGTGGGCAGAGTTTCGGGAGCAACTCGGCACGAAGAAGGTTGCAGGCAAGACAATGGAGCGCCTAAAGAAGCTTATCTGGCTGGCGGCGCAGGACGTGAAAGCAGAGTTGGCGGGTAAGGATGTGTATCAGCACCAGGACCTGGCGGCCCTGTGTGGCGTTAAGCCTGATAACTGGTGCCATAACTACGCCGATTACTGGCGGGCCATGTGCAACATCTTTAAGCGGCTTGATGGCGATTCTCTTCTCTGCACTGTGAGAACACGATCACAACAAAAAGCGACTTTTTCGCAGCAGGGTATTGCATAAGTCAATTAAATAAGCCATATTTGAGTCTACTTTGATATGCTGCCTAAATTATATCGGCGGTATTAAGATGATAGTCACTATACAGTTTGTAAAATGAGCCCTGGCATCCCGCCGGGGCTTTGTTATTTCAGAGCTTATAAATTTCAATTTTGTTCGCAGACAGATTTTTGAAAGTCATATGCTCATCTTGTTCTGCTCTGAGGATGTGCCCAACTAGGCTACTTATCATTGCCTTCCATGCATTTGCATCCATGTATATGTCCGTGCTGTCTTCGAGAATTACATGTGTAGGTGCATCCTCAGGGAGTAATTGAGTATAAAAAATACCCTTTGATTCAAACAAATAACGGTATTTATCAAGTATGTCTGCTGGTGCGACAATGCCGAATTCAAAACTCATGATGTCTCCTTAGTTTAAGTATTTATCGGCAGCATCAAAAAAAGTATTAGAGCCTCGCCATCGTGCGGGGCTTTTTATTTGCCTGTAGCTCAGAGGAAAGAGCAACCGCCTTCTAAGCGGTTGGTCGCTGGTTCGAATCAAGCCAGGCGAGCTAAACCCAGCCAGGGTATTTACGGCCAGAGAGCCGACATTGCCTTACCCTCACATTGCCAGCCTGTCGCTGGCTTTTTTATTTTCAGGCTCCGGGAACCATCATCGACACGCCTACTTGTTAAATCGTCCCGAGGGCCTGATCCCTTACTACAAACAGCACCCCGTTCTTTCGGAGGTGATATGGCTAAACGTATGCAAGATAAAGAAAGCATTGCCGGAGTGTCATGGCTGATTGTCCTTGCTCTGTCATGCTGGGGCGGGCTTGTCCGATACCTTATTGACGTTAAGCAGAACAAAGCCACCTGGAGCTGGATCAACGCGCTGGCGCAAATTGCAGTGTCCGGCTTTACCGGTCTTATTGGCGGCCTAATTAGCGTTGAAAGCGGGCTGAGCCTTTACATGATTCTGGTTACGTCAGGTATTAGCGGAGCAATGGGCTCCGTGGCTCTGACCTATTTCTGGGAACGCTTGACGGGGATGAAGAATGCAAACCAGTGATAAAGGCATTGCCCTGATCAAGCAGTTCGAAGGCTGCAAACTCACCGCCTACCAGGACAGCGTCGGCGTCTGGACGATCGGCTATGGCTGGACTCAGCCTGTCGACGGAAAACCAATCCGCGCCGGTATGACGATTAAGCAGGAAACAGCAGAACGCCTGCTGAAAACTGGACTGGTCAGCTACGAAAGCGACGTGTCTCGCCTGGTTAAGGTGGGGCTGACTCAAGGGCAGTTCGATGCTCTGGTGTCGTTCACGTATAACCTCGGAGCCCGGTCATTATCAACATCGACTCTTCTGCGCAAACTCAACGCCGGTGATTATGCTGGCGCTGCCGATGAGTTCCTGCGCTGGAATAAAGCTGGCGGTAAAGTTCTGAATGGGCTCACCAGACGCCGGGAGGCAGAGCGGGCTCTGTTCCTGTCATGATTGGCGCGCTGGTCAGGCGTTACTGGTTGCAGTTGCTGGTGGTGGCGTTAATCGGTGTGCTGGCGTTCTTAGTGAACCACTACCGCGACAACGCCATCACCTACAAAGACCAGCGCGATAAAGCCACTGAGAAACTCAGGCTGGCTAACGCCACCATAAAAGACATGCAGACCCGCCAGCGTGATGTCGCTGCACTGGATGCCAAATACACCGGAGAACTGGCTGATGCGAAAGAAACCATTGAGCGTCTGCATAGCGATGTCATTGCTGGCCGCAAGCGGCTGCAGCTCAATGCAAACTGTCCCGCGAACGGAGCGACCAGCACCGGCGGCCTGGGCAATGCTTCCGGCCCCCGACTTACTGACTCCGCTGAACGGGATTATTTCACCCTTAGAGAGCGAATCGTCACAGTGACGAAGCAGGTCGGATATTTGCAGGACTACGTCAAAGATCAGTGTTTGAAATAAAAATATTTTCGAGTGGTCATGTCTATCCATGGCTATTCAAACGTACTCATAGCTATTAATTGGCTGGCTATATCTAATTGAAATTTAATGATTTACTCAAGCCTCGCATCCGTGAGGCTTTTTATTTTGCGGTGACACCCCGCACTAAGAACTGCCGACCGAATCGGTAGAGCATATGCCTGCGATAAATGCCAGATCCTGATTGGTTATCGCATGTTCGATGCAAATAAAACACACCGAACCCTAACCTGTGAAATGAGCCTTTGGAGACGTCAGTTTAATGCTGGCGAGCTTTCGGTGGGCAGGCGTTTCAATTCGGCAAAGGTTCATCTCAAAGAGTAGGTAAACGCTATGACATATCTAACTGTGATCGTGAATGGTGTCTCTGTCCGTGTGGACGAGAAGGGGCGATATAGCCTGAATGACCTTCATGCCGCCGCTGTACTGAAAGGCGAGGCTACTGAGTCACAAAAGCCTGGCAAGTTCATTCGTAGTGCATCAGTAAAGCGTTTCGTTCAGGCGCTGGTAGGCAAAGGACAAAAATGTCCTTTGGAAGATAACCAGGCACTTAGAGTAATTCGCGGTGGTGACGAGCCCGGCGTATGGGCTGCAGAGCTACTCGCTATTCGATATGCCGCCTGGATTAAGCCGGAGTTTGAAATCCGCGTTTATGAAACCTTCCGCGAGGCTGTGCTCAACGGTCTTAGCAATATGAACCGACTCAACCGACTTGACCTGCTGATCGCCAATGAGGCCAAAGAGGTAAGCGCATGTGCCAGGGCAATGAATAAGTGGGGCGTCGGTGGTCGCAAGAAGCTTCTCAATTGCGCTCGTGAGCGGATCGTCAGCCAGATGGACCCTGATATAGTCACGCTGATGGAAGCGAAAGCAGGGTAGCCAACGCAGAATTGCGTCGGCAATTAGCGGCATTACAGAAGCTCTTCACTGAGGGGTTTCGATAATGAAAAAAAAGCCCCCACAAGGAGGGCTACCGGAGTCTCAGTTTCACATGCTCTTTTTATCGATGTTTCCCTGGAGTTGGCATTCTCCGCATCAGAGTCTTGGATATCCTGGCATGGACCCAGAGATCAACAAGCATAAGCGTAAAGAATTAAGATTTTACTTAGGCAGGTTGATTGGTGTTAGGTGCCAAGTTATCTATCTGTTCACTATATCGATGTTCAGAACCGCCAGACGAAGAAAGACATCCTGGCGCATAACAAAGCATGGCAGGCAACCTGTCAGCTGCGGTAAGCCAGTGTGAATGTAAGCAATCAACTAACATTCGCCATTCGCATAGGCGACTTAAACAGGCTTATTTAGCCTGTTTTTTTTTATCAAAACGAAAATAAAGAGAGGTAATTATGAGTGGTATTGAAGATTCAAACCAGGGTGCAGGCTGGAACGATCATGATACACCGTATGGCCCAATCCATAGTTATGACGGCAATGATCATAGTTATGGTGGATCAAGCGGCGGTAACGGAGGTGGCCACAGTGGTATCGATGACAAGTCCACTATCAACATTGCCTCTACCAGTGCCTACAATGGCACCATGATGTCCATGTGCGTCAACAACCTTAAAAAGCATGAAGGATTTAAAAACACCATGTACAAAGATACCGCCGGGAATATTACCGTTGGTATCGGCCATCTTCTGGCTAATGCTGCTATGGCTGCGTCTCTGCCATTTACCCGTACTAACACGATTCATGCTCATGGTGATGATATCGAGTCAGAGGTTTCGATTTCCAAAGGAGATATTACTTCCGCATTCAATGCTTTCAAAACCGACTCTAAAAAGGCTCCGCTGAATATGCACTTATCGAACGATGCGATCATCGGTCAATGCATTAGCGATGTGCAGACAACGGTTAGTGGACTAAAGGGGCTGTATGCTGGTTTTGACAGCTTCCCTAATTCTGCAAAAACTGCCCTTGTGGATATGGGGTTCAATCTCGGCATCCCTCGCCTACATTCTGAGTTTCCTAAGTTCAACAGCGCGGTAAATCGCAAGGACTGGAACACGGCAGCAAACGAGTCCCACCGCACCGGGATTGGTGAAGGTCGTAATAACGATACAAAAGGTCAGTTGCAGCAGGCCGCGAGCGGTCATTGATGTGAAGGTCCAAAACGTCTGATCGCTCGGGCGCTATTACAAAGCTCACCTGCTGGTGGGCTTGATAATGGTTATAAACTTAAGCAGTTGAATCAATCAGCTGATTATCTCGCGCAATTGGATTTCTTCCTGCTCGCTGAGCCTGGCGTACCCGCTGATTTGTTTAATAAGTGACTCTTTGTCATTAGATATAAAGGATGAAACGTAGCGACCAGTTATCCATTCGAAAAAAATCACTAAAAACAAGAGTGTTGTTTTTGAGTACTGATACTGTATTGAGAGGTCATTGCAAATTTTTTTCTTTTTCATGGTATAAGCTTTCACTTAAGGAAAATTATCGGCATTTATAATGCTTCATTGGTTTGAGATATATGAATACTTCACTTTGCGTAAAGTGATACTTAATTACTGCTAAAATTAGTGGGATTAATCTTAGGTTATTGTTGTTTTTGGCACAATATGAATAATAAATCCGACTAAACACAGCGATAACAACCGATGAAAACTCAATCTATTGCAATCTCTTTGCTGGTGGCGATATCGTCACCTTCATACTCGGCATTTCAGGAAAGGGAATACAACACCTGGTATCAGAAAGATGCTGTGCTTTACGACATTACGCAGACCTCGGAGGGATTGCCCGTCATGATAAGCATCTCGCAACCAGGACGGACATCAGCCAATATGCTGGTATCCTATATGTCCGATGGCGGTTGTGGTGAAAAAAAGGGACAGCTGAATGTGAACGGGAAGGATGTGCCTGTAACTTACAGTTGCGTATCGGTCGGAGCTAACAGGATTGAACACTTTGCGGTAAATGATGCAGAAAGGGTCAATGAGATGGTTAACCACCTCAAGTCTGATTTCACTCTGTTACTTCAGAACGATATTAAGGTCTGGGCTGCGAACATAAAGACCCCGAAGTATGGTATAGCGCCAAGATTTTAAATCACCAGATATAACCGCCTGAGGGCGGTTTTTTTATTGGAGTAAGCAATGGCAAAACCGGACTGGGGCGAGCTTCAGCAACGGTTCCTGTCCGAACATGCCGCAACCGGCGTATCACCAAAAGAATGGTGTGAAGCGCAGGGACTGAACTACGCTACCGCACGTCGATATATCAAAAAACCTTCTGCGCAAACTGCGCAAAAACCTGCGCAGAAAAAAATGCGCACTGCGCAGAAAGATAAAAGCGCAAATGAGCTGGTGGATGATGATGGACTTACTGCTCATCAGCGCTTATTTGTCGCGGAATACCTGAAGTACAACAACGCCACCGCTGCCGCTGCACGTGCTGGTTATAGTGACCCAAACTATGGTCGTCAGCTCATAACGAATCCTAACGTTGCCCAGGCCATTGCGCATCAGCAGAAAGCCTCCATTGCGCGCACGCTTGGCAGTGCCGATGAGGTCCTCGCGCAGATGTGGCAGCTCGCCACCTTCGATGCAAATCAGCTTTCACAATATCGCCGCGGTGCGTGCCGTTACTGCTGGGGCTTTGGCCATCAATATCAGTGGCGCGATGCCGTGGAGTTTGAAGAGAAGCGGCTGGAAGCTAAAGAACGTGACAAGCGTGAGCCAGTCGACGTGGGCGGCTATGGATATGACCACACCCGAGAGCCTAACCCTGCCTGCCCGCGCTGCAATGGTGACGGAATAGGCCAGCCTTACTTCGCTGATACCAGGAAACTCTCCCCTGACGCTGCTTTGGCATATTCCGGAGTCAAGCTGGGGAAGAATGGTGTTGAGATAACGGCAATCAGCCGCGAGCGGATGTACGAAGCCGTAATGAAGCGCCTGGGCCTGGCCGATAGCGAATTCGCGCAGCGCCTCCAGCAAATCGAAATCGACCGCCGGCAGCTGGAGATTGAGAAACTCCGCAAAGAGCTGGCCGGTGATGGTGATGATGACGAACCAACACCAGTGCAGATCAATATCAACGTAGTGGATGCGAGGGAAGAAGATGGGGATCAGCCCGACACTTAACATTCCTCAGGCGCGCTTCCTCGCGATGGAGCACAAGTTTAAAGCCTACGTTGCCGGGTTCGGTTCCGGTAAAACGTGGGTGGGTTGTGGCGGTATCTGCAAAGGGATGTGGGAACACCCTAAAATCAACCAGGGTTATTTCGCGCCGACGTACCCGCAGATTCGTGACATTTTCTACCCGACGATCGAAGAGGTTGCCTTTGACTGGGGACTGAGCGTCAAAATCAATGAGGGGAATAAAGAGGTTCACTTCTACGAGGGGCGACGGTTCCGCGGCACGACAATTTGCCGCTCGATGGAGAAACCCGGCTCGATAGTTGGCTTCAAAATCGGTAACGCGATGGTGGATGAGCTGGATATCATGGCGGCTGCCAAAGCGCAGCAAGCCTGGCGAAAAATCATCGCCCGTATGCGTTACAAGGTTGATGGGCTGCGTAACGGTATTGACGTCACGACAACGCCGGAGGGGTTCAAATTCGTTTACCAGCAATTCGTGAAGGCAGTACGTGAAAAGCCAGAGCTTGCGGCGCTGTACGGACTGATTCAGGCCAGCACGTTCGACAACGCGAAGAACCTGCCCGCGGATTACATCCCTTCGCTGATGAATTCCTACCCGCCGGAGTTGATAAAGGCGTATCTGAGGGGGCGCTTCACCAACCTGACCAGCGGCACCATCTATCACCAGTTCGATCGACGACTGAACAACTGTACTGATGAAGAACAGGCAGGCGAACCGCTCTATATCGGCATGGACTTTAACGTTGGCAAAATGGCGGCCATCGTCCATGTCCTTCGCAATGGCGAACCGCGCGCGGTACGTGAATTGATAAAAGTTTATGACACGCCGGCCATGATAAAGCGTATCCAGGAAGAGTTCTGGCGCTACGAGGGCGGGCGCTATGTTGCCTCCAGGCAGATTTATATCTATCCGGATGCTTCCGGCGATTCACGCAAGTCCAATAACGCCAGCGCCACCGATATTGCGCAGCTCAAGCAGGCCGGATTCAGTGTGGTGGTGAACGCCGCCAACCCGCCGGTAAAGGATCGCATTAACTCCATGAATGCCATGTTCTGCAACGGCAACGGTGAGCGCCGCTACAAAGTTAACGTTGCTCGCTGCCCGGTCTACACAGACAGCCTTGAACAGCAGGTATGGGCGGCAAACGGCGAGCCGGATAAATCAGCCGACAACGATCACCCCAACGACGCTGGTGGCTATTTCATCGTGAAGCAATTCCCGATCATCAAACCCACCGGAAAAGTCACTCAACTACGGATGTAACTCCATGCCTGACATCTCAACACCCAATCTGGACTATGGGAACATGGTCGAGGCGTGGGATATCAATGATGCCCTGATGGGCGGCACGCTCTATATGCGACAACTGGGCGAGGCATATCTCCCGCGCTGGCCGAAAGAAGACAAAGAGGACTATAAAAAACGCCTCTCCGTGGCCACGCTTTTGCCCGCCTACGAAGAGACCATTAAGCAAAACATAGGGCGCGTATTTGCCGAGCCGATTAAGCTGGCCGAGAACGTTCCTGATCAACTGCGCGAGTTTGCGAAGAACATCGACCTGGAAGGCACCCGCCTCGATGTCTGGGCTCAGTCATTCTTCGGCCTTGCGATGCAGTATGGCCTCTCCCATGCGCTGGTGGATTATCCCAGGGTGGACCCAGAAAGGGTGAAAACCAAAGCGGATGAGAAAGCTACCGGCGCGCGCCCGTACGTCACAATGCTTAATCCCCGCCAGGTAATCGGATGGAAGTCGAAGATGGCGGACGGTAAGCTGGTGCTCACCGCGCTGCGCATCAAAGAGGTTGTTGTCGAGGACGGTGACGACTTCGGGCAAACAAAGGTGGAGCAGATACGTTATCTGACTCCGGGGAAGGTGGAAATCTACCGCAAGTCCAGAGGTACCGAGGGCGCGGCGAACTGGGAGATTTTTGATGAATGGCAGACCTCCCGGAAAGACATCACCCTGGTGACGCTCTACACCAAGCGCACCAGGTTTATGTGTGGCTCACCGCCGCTTCTCAACATGGCCCTGCTGAATATCAAGCACTGGCAAAGCCAAAGTGAGCAGGACAACATCCTGCACGTCGCCCGGGTGCCGATACTGACGGTGTTCGGCCTTGAGCAGGGAGAAGAGCTGGTTATTGGGTCTTCGTCTGCCACATCGTTCACCGATCGGCAAACGCAGGGTCTGGAATACGTTGAACATACCGGTTCGTCCATTGGTGCCGGCAAAGAGTCGCTGGCAGAGCTGGTGGAGCAGATGCGCCAGGCTGGCGCGAAGCTGCTGCGCACGGAGAACACCTCTACCAAATCGGTGGATCAGACCTCCGAAGAGAAAATGCAGGAGCAGTCGCCGCTCTACACTATGGCCACCAGCCTCGAAGACGCGATAGACAACATCCTGCAGATCATGGCTGAGTACATCGGCGAGAAGGAGGGCGGCAACGTAGATGTGCGCACCGAGCTGGATGTTGAGTCGAAAGAATTCAACCCGCCTGCTGCGCTGGCTATTCAGTCCCTGCGCCAGGGCGGTGACCTTCGCCGTATCGATGCGATTAAAGCCCTGCAAAAACTCAACCTGATTGATGCCGATGCGGATCCTGATATGGTGCTGAGCGAGTTGCTGGCCGAGTCTGCGTCACTGAGTGACCCACCGCCGGGGGTGTGATATGGCCCGTTCCGTGAATGACAGGCTACTGGACGAGACCATCGCGCACGGCTTGTACGTGACGCGTTACGGGACCGGCGTCGCCCGGCGCATGGTCGCGCTGCTGAACAAGTTGGATGCTGAACTGGCCGCCAGGCTGCTGGTGCTGCTGGATGGCAAGCGCGCTGATACCTACAGTGCGCGTCGTCTGGCCTCGCTAGTGGCTGGTGTTCGTGAACTGAACCATCAAGCATACGAACCGGTTAATTCTTCCCTGGCGCGTGAGCTGGCACGTTATACGGATTATGAGACCGGGTATCAGATGGACCTGTTCAGCAGCCTTATACCCCGGCAGGTGCTGAAACACGTCCCGCTGCAAAGCATTGCCCCAGAGCAGGTCTACGCCTCTGCGGTGGCGCAACCTTTTCAGGGGAGATTGCTGAAAGAGTGGGGCCAAAAGCTTGAATCCGATCGGCTGGATAAAATCACCAGTGCGGTGCGTACCGGATTTCTTCAGGGTGAAACCGTCGAGCAAATCGTGAAGCGCGTCGCCGGCACGCCGCAACTTAACCGCCAGGACGGGGTTATCAATGCCTCACGTCGTGACCTTGCTGTTGTTGCCCGCACCGCGGTGAACCATATGGCAGCAACGGCGCGCCAGGAGTTTGCACAAGCCAATAGCGATATCGTGAAGGCCAAACAGTGGTCTTCGACTCTGGACACCCACACCAGCCAGTGGTGCATAATCCGCGACCGCAAACTCTACTCGCTCGATGGCAAGCCGCTGGGCCATGCAATTCCGTATCTGCGCGGACCCGGCAAAATCCATTTTTGCTGCCGCTCCTGCGAAATCCTGATCACTAAATCGTGGGAGGAAATGCAAATAGCCTCAGGCGAGCTGAGCAACGCCACGCGCGCCTCAATGGACGGGCAGGTGCCAGCGCACACCAGCTATGCCGAATGGCTTGCGAGGCAGCCTTACGCGCGGCAGGAGCAGGTGCTGGGCGTTACTCGCGCGCAGATGCTGCGTGACGGCAAAATCACCGTGCCGGAGATGTTCAACGATGCCGGGGAGTTCCTGACCCTGGACGAGCTACGCCGCGTGGATGCGTCGGCGTTCCAGTAACACAAACCCCATCAACATCAGGCTGCCTCCGGGCAGCTTTTTTTATGCCTGCCGCTGAGCGGATGCGACGCGGTGCCCGGGTCGGATGACCCATTATGTATGGCCGGAAGGCTGGAGCAAAAACAATGAAACTGAAACTTGATGCTAACGGAAATGTGGTCGTTGAAAACGGCATGCCTGTGTACATCCATGATGATGGCAAAGAGATCCCGTTCGATGCGGTCGCAGCGATGACCAAAATCACCTCCCTGAATGGCGAGGCGAAAACTCACCGCGAAGCGAAGGAAGCGGCGGAAGCCAATCTTGCGAAATTCTCGGGCATCACCGACCCGGCCAAGGCGCTCGAAGCCCTGGAGATGATGACCAAAATCGACCAGAAAAAACTGATCGATGCTGGTGCCGTTGACCAGGTAAAGGCGGAGATCACCAAAGTTTTCCAACAGCAGCTGGACGAGGCGAACGGCAAGACCAAGCAGCTGGAAACTCAACTCTACGACGAGATGATCGGCGGCCGCTTCGGTGGCTCTAAGTTTATTTCCGAGAAGATGGCGATCCCGACTGAGTTCGTGCGTTCCTACTTCGGTCAGAACTTCAAAATCGAAGAAGGGAAGGTTGTGGCCTACGACGGCCAGGGCAATAAGGTGTTCTCACGCACCAAGCCCGGAGAGTTAGCCAGCTTTGATGAGGCCCTGGAGTCTCTGGTCGAGTCGCATCCGCAGAAAGATTACATCCTCAAAGCGTCCGGTAACAGCGGCGGCGGTTCTCACCAGTCGCAGCACCAGGCCGGGCAAAAAACCATGAAACGCGGTGCGTTTGATTCCCTGGATAACGCTGGCAAGCAAGCAGCGCTGAAAGACGGCGTCAGCATCGTCGATTAAATCGAAAGGAGCCATAAATGGCAGGCAATACCCTTACTGGTCTGATCCCGACCATCTATACCGCGCTGGACGTAGTATCCCGCGAGCAAACTGGCTTTATTCCTGCAGTGGCGCGTGACGCGAAAGCGGATGCTGCTGCAAAAGACCAGACCGTACGTGCGCCAGTCGCACCTGCAGCCACCACTGAAGATATTGTTCCTGGTCCTTCAGCGCCTAATTCTGGCGACCAGACCATCGGTGGTGTGGATGTCAAAATCACCAAATCCAAAATGGCCCCGGTGAAATGGAATGGTGAAGAGCAATTGGCTCTGGGCCCGGCTGGTACCTACAACACCATCCTGGCTGACCAGTTCAAGCAGGCTTTCCGTGCGCTGGCGAACGAAGTGGATGCAGACCTCGCTGCGCTTTACCTCAACTCCTCCCGCGCTGTTGGCGCGCCGAAGAATACCCCGTTCAGCATCAAAGACGATCTGACTGATGCTGCGTTGGCGCGTCAAATCCTGACCGATAACGGTGCGCCGACTACTGATTTGCGTATGGTGCTTGGTGGCGAAGCGATGGCATCCATCCGTGGTAAACAGGCTGTACTCTTCAAAGCGAACGAAGCGGGAACCGACCAGCTGCTGCGTGAAGGTGTTATCGGTCGCATCATGGGCTTCAACCTCCACGAATCTTTCAGCATCAAGCGTACCGCGAAAAGCGCTGCTGCTGGCTATAAGGTCAATGGCGCGAAGAAAGAGGGCGATATCATCATCGCTATCGCTGCTGGCACCGGCGGTATTGCTGCAGGGACTGCGGTGAAGTTTGCCGGTGATGACAATCAGTATCTGGTCGTTGCGGCTACGTCTTCCACTATCACTATTAGCGCGCCGGGCCTCCGTCAGGATCTGGCAGATCAGGCTGATGTCACCGTGTTGAGCGAATTCGTACCGAACATGGCGTTTGACCGCGGGGCATTCCTGCTGGCCAGCCGTACCCCGGCGATGCCTGAAGGTGGCGATACTGCTGATGACGTCATGAATGTGACCGACCCGGTATCTGGCATCACCTTCCAGGTGGCGCTGTACCGCCAGTACCGTCAGGTGCGTTATGAAGTGGGTCTGGCGTGGGGTGTGGCTGCTGTGGCGCCACGTCATTCCGCCATCATCATGGGTTAACCCAGGGGGCTTCGGCCCCTTTGTTTTTCAGGAGGCCCAATGGCCGGATTAACCAAAGAGCAGCGCGCTCAGCGTGAAGCGGAAAAGCTTGCAGCTCAGCAGGCCGCTGATAAAAATCCTGCCCAGCAGGAACAGCAGCAGGAACAGCAGCAGGAACAGCAGCAGGAACAGCAGCAGGAACAGCAGCAGGAACAGCAGCAGGAACAGCAGCAGGAACAGCAGCAGGAACAGCAGCAGGAACAGCAGGGTATTGAGCTGGTGGTCATGGTACGTGACACCCCAGAATTCCCTGGCGGACCGCTGTGCGCAGATGTTCATCCTGATGAAGTGGATAACTGGCTGGCGCTGGACTGGCGTCTGGAGGAATAACCATGCTGGTTGCCGATCCCAACTCTCCAGGCTTCAACAGCTACGCCAGCGTGTCAGACCTGCGGGCATTTGCCGCCGGGCGCGGATATAGCATTCCTGCAGATGATGGTGAGTGCGGCCAGATGCTGACGCAGGCAATGGACTTTCTGGAAGGGAAGACCTGGCGCGGTCAGCGTTCCAGCGCATCACAGCCTCTATCCTGGCCGCGTTCCGGCGTGCGCTTCGATGGTGTTGATCTGCCGAATGATGCGATTCCACAGCGCCTGATTGATGCTCAATGCCGCCTGGCTATCGAGTCGCAGGAGATTGACCTCACCCCGTCGGTAGCTGGTGGTGGGGCGGTGACGATGGAGCGTGTCGAGGGTGCGGTAACAGTCCAGTATGAGCCGGGAACGAATAAAGCTTCTCCGTCATTCCCATGGTTCTATTCCGCACTGCGCGGGCTTGTAGTGGGCGGCAACCAGGTTCGGGTCGAAAGGGGGTAGCATGGCAATCGACTATCGCCGCATGCGCGCTACGGCAACGCGGCTCCTGAAGGATAACGGCAAATCCTACCAACTGATCCGAGGCGGTACCACCACCCGCGATCAGTACGGGAAAGAGATTACCACCGCGCCTGTTATCGCGACCGTTACCGGCGTTATCACTGAATACTCAACTCGTGAAATCGACGGCTCTCTGATTGCTACAGGCGATAAGAAGCTGGCGGCCACGTTCGAAACGGAAGTGCGCATTGATGACCGCATCGAAATCGACGGCAAGATGTGGCGCGTGGTGCAGCCGAATCCGGTTAAGCCTGCCGATGTGCTGATTTCCTACAACATCCAGCTGAGGGCGTAACTATGGTCGGTTCTGTTAATCAGCCGTTCCTGGCTGCCATTCAGTTGTTCGTTGATGGTTCGAAGCAGGAACTGGACGAGGTGGTACGCCGTACGGGTATCAAAATACTCGCTCAGCTGGTGGAGATGTCCCCGGTCGGTCAGCCGGATATCTGGCAGGTCAACCAGACCGCGACGGCATACAACACTGCGGTGCGGGAGCATAACGCGACCCTGCGTGATAATCCGGACAACCTGACCAAATCTGGACGGCTTAAGCGCGGCCTGCGCGTAAACGACTCGATGGACATCAAAAAGCCAGATGGCTATGTCGGGGGGCGCTTCAAGAATAACTGGTATGTGGGGTTTGATAGCCAACCGACCCAGTCCAACGATACACCGGATGCTTCCGGCCAGGGTTCAAACTCCCGTGGCATGGCGGTGCTCGAGGTTTTCCGGGTGGGGCAAGTCAGCTCGATTTACTTCACCAACAACCTTCCATATGCCCAGGCGCTGGAAAACGGTCATTCCACCCAGGCGCCGGGCGGGATGGTGGGCATTACAGCTATCGACGCGGCGCAGCTGTTCCGTGAGGCAATGAGTGAGGCGCGCAATGGCCGGTGACCAGTCAATGCGTATCGCTGACCTGCTGGAAGGACGCGTCGCGGTTATCTGCTCCTCGCTCGGGCTGCCGGTGGCCTGGCCGAACATCGCTTTTACTCCACCAGATGATGCGCCTTACGGGCGAGTTTACGTTCTGCCTGCGCAAACCGTGGGGCAGGATCTGGAAGGCCAGTTGCGCACGTATCAGGGCATTCTCCAGCTCAACATCATCGCCCCGGCAGGCAGCGGCGTGACACTGGCGAGAGGGCTGGCAAAGTCTGTTGCCGATGCCTTCCCTGAAGGGCTGTCGCTGGTGGACGGCGATTTGACCGTCTACATCAACGGCCCGCCGCAGGTGCGCACGCCGATACAGGATCGCCCGACATCTGCACCAAACGGCAGCAGCGGCTCCATCACCTACACCACCCCCGTCAGCATGCAGTACCGCGCTGATTACTGACCCGCCGCCCGGCGGGTTTTTTATTACCTAAATTCAGGAGAGTGCTATGGCATTCGCAATCCCTAACGGCTCGCGTGTGAACGTGGCCAAAGCCTATCAGGCTCCGATCACCTTCACAGCAGCCTCCAACGCGACGGAATGCGAACTTACCGTTGCCTCGGCTGCCGGGATTCTCGCGGGCGATGTTGTCCAGGTCAGCTCTGGCTGGCTCAAGCTCGATAACATGGTGCTGCGCGTTAAGTCGGTGACCAGCACCAAAATTGTGCTGGAAGCATTCGATACCACCGATGCCACCAAATTCCCGGCAGGCACCGGCGCGGGGACGCTGCGTAAAGTCGATTCGTGGATCACCATGCCGCAGGTCATGACGCTGTCCACTGAAGGCGGTGACCAGCAGACCATTAGCGTGCAGTTCCTCGAGGACGACAAAGCACGAACCATCCCAACGTTCAAAAACGCCGTGGTTCAGGTCTACACCTTTGCACACGACCCACAACTGGCGATCTACAAGCGCCTGATTGACCTGGATGATTCCAGTGATACCACGGCGGTGTGGTTCCACAACCCACGCGGCAAAGCGGATCGTTACTACTCAGCCAAAGTGTCGTTCCAGCGCGTACCGCGTACCGAAATTAACGCCGTTGAAAGCAACGAAGCGCGTATGAACTTCGAATCGGACATGCAGATTTACCCGATCGCCGATTCATCCGTGACGCCGCTGGCGTTCCTGACCGACCTGCCGTCAACCAAGTCGGTTGCCACAGGTGCTGCACTGGATCTGGCTGTAGTTATGCAGGGCGGTTCCGCGCCTTACACGTACGTGTGGAAGAAAGGCGGTACCGCTATCCCGGGCAAAACGGCTTCGACGTTCAACATCCCGTCTGTGGTATCCGGCGATGCTGGCTCTTACACCTGCGAAGTTACCGACGCCGCGGGCAAGACCATTACCTCTGGCGCGTGTGTCGTCACGGTCAGCTAACCACTCTGGCCCGGTTCGCCGGGCTTACTTAGTCTTCTGAGGTTGTTTGGTTTTCACGGGTTGTTTTTGTTTTAAATTTTTCAGCATTTGAATCTGCATTTCGTCCTTTGCCTTTGTGCTTTCAATGTGCAATTGGCTGAGTTTTTTAAATCCGTAGAAAGCATAAATAGCCGCTAGAAGTAAAAAAATAATGCATGCATTAGTAATTATTTCTATTTGAATAAAATTATCCTTGTTACTAACTTCATTAGGCACTTGAGATGGCATTAAAAATCCTTTACCAAGAGCAATAATGACCGATGCTATTAATATAGATAATAAATTTAATAATGCTTTTTTCCATCCAATGTGGTGTTTTTTGCGGATTTCTACCATTTTCTCTTCAAAAATTTCCTGAGGTGTTTTGTTCATTATTTTCTCCTTTAAAAGAATGATATCGGCTTAGCAGCAGCCTGCTTTAATAATATTTTCAATCTGCTGTGACGTTTTTGAGCAAAAATATGAATGTTATTGCACATCATAACAACCGCAGCACTTCTTCTCGACTACCCGCTTCGGCGGGTTTCTTTTTTTCTAAGGAACCGAAATGACCAAATTTTCCCTGATCCCAAACCCTACCTTTTCAGTGACCGCGAGCATTCCGCGCGCTGGCGCCGAAGACGGCAAGCTGACGTTTACTTTCCGCCATAAGACGCTGGAAGAGCTGCGCTCTATGGATGAAAACCTGCAAAAGGCAGCTGAAGGCAAAAAGGCTGTCATCGAGCCCCAGGCCGACTACCTCATGGAAATTGTCGAGGGCTGGGCACTGCCGGACGAGTTCACCCGCGAGAACGTTATTGTCCTTCTGCGAAACTATCCGCGCGCGTTCGACAGTATCGGCCTGGCCTACACCAAAGAGCTGATGGGGATCCGCGAAAAAAACTAAGGCAGGTCGCCGCAGCGTTGTATACGCCGGGGCCGACGCTCGCGGAGCTGAGCGCTTTTGGTTTGACGCCTGAAGACGTGGAAGAAGAGGTGGGCATCCTGCCCTCAGTATGGGAGTCCTTCACCATCTTCTCTGCGCTGGCGACCCAGTGGCGCGTCGGCACGGGCGGTGCGACCGGCCTTGATTACAACGTTCTCCCCTGGATGTTCAAGTTACACGGGGTTGAGGATGCGGCGGCCTGCATGGCTGATCTTCAGATTATGGAAAGTGAGGCTCTCAAAGTGATGCACAAGGAGTCGAAATAATGACAGACCAGATCGCCTCGATTACTTTGCGGGCCGATGTTTCTGACCTGAAAACTGCCAGCAACGAACTGGATAAACTCGGCCAGGCGGCGGCCGGTGCCGTCGGCAAAGCTGATGATCTGAACAGCGTTTTTCGCGCTGGCGCTGAGTCTGCGAAGCAGGGCAGCGAAGGCATCAAGGAGCAGCAGGCTGCGCTGAAAGGCCTGCTTGAGAATATCGATCCGGTAAACAAAGCGCTGAACCGGCTGGACGAACAACAGGCCGCGCTGCGTAACTTCCAGACCAAAGGCTTTTTGGATACCGATGATTTTCAGCACTACAACAAAATCCTAGACGATACCCGGCTTAAGCTCACGGATACCGGCGAAGCAGCTGCGCGTGCCCAGGCAGAACTCGCGGCCACTCAGGCGGCAGAGAAGCAATCAGCCGCGCTGAAGAACCTACTGGGTTCAATCGACCCGACAATCCGCGCGTTCAACTCGCTGGACGAGCAGCATGCGCAGCTGGTGGCACACTTCGAAGCGGGGCGCATTAACGGCACCCAGTTCGAGCATTTCAATACCATCCTCAACCAGACGCGTGAACGGCTCTCTGGGGTGGCTGACGTGCTGCCTGAGGCGCTATCCCGGCAGGAGGCCGCTGCACGCCGCGCCGGTATCTCTGTGGGGCAGTACAGCGCAGCAATGCGCACACTACCGGCACAGTTCACCGATATCGCCACGCAGCTGGCTGGCGGGCAGTCTCCGTTCCTGATCCTGCTCCAGCAGGGCGGACAAATTAAGGACCAGTTTGGCTCGGTTCAGGGCGCGCTGTCCGGCGTCGGTGAATACATCCGCAGCATGGCCGGGATGATTAACCCTACCACTATTGCCCTAACTGGTCTGGTGGGCACCATCGGTCTTCTTGCCGCGGCTGCGTATAGTTCGTCTGAGCAGTTCGACCAGGTGGCACGCTCTGTCATCATGATGGGTGGGGCTGGCTTCTCCTCAATGCAGCAGCTCAACCAGGCTGCTGAAGAGGTAGCCGGCAAGACGAATACTTCGATCAGTTCCACCGTCGATACGCTGGTTACACTGAACGATACTGGCAAATATACCGCCAGCCAGATGAAGCAGATCGCCACGTCCATTACCCTGATGGGCAAGGCAGGCAACGATACTAAAACGGCGATGACCGACTTTGGCAAAATTGTCAGCGACCCGGTGAAAGGACTGGCCAGCCTGAATGAGCAGTACGGCTTTGTCGATGAAGCCATGATGAAGCACATCATCCAGCTACGTAAGCAGAAGGGCGAGCAGGCAGCAGTAAACGAAGCCATTGAGCTTTACTCTAATATCATGGCTAAGCGTGCAGAGGAGACCATTGAGGCCACTGACAATATCGGCAAGGCGTGGAGTGGCCTTAAGGCTTTTGCCTCCGATACCTTCGGGCAAATCGGGGTCACCGTGAGAGCCTGGGGCAATCAGGTCATTGAAGTATTTAAACTGCTGGGAACCTCTTTTGAGGCCCTGTTTGTGAAGATGAAAGAATTCTCCCTCGAAATTATGGGGGGGATGATAACTGGCTTCACGGATATAGCGAACAAACTCCCGGGCGGAGAAACGCTTATCAAATCCATGGGGTTTGATGGGCTGGCTGAGAATGTTGCCAGGAACCGCGAGGCGGCCAACAAGGAGTATTCTCGGCTTACTGCCGACTACAACAAGCACATCGCAAACCTCAGTAAATCCCAGGGGGAATGGGAAGATGAGGCCAGAAATGGCACTGGTGGAGGAGTAAAAGGTAGCGGGTCGGTAAGTCGTGAAACAAAGGATGCTGTCTCGAAGCTTGCTCAGGATTCAGCCAAAAAGACCAGGGAGGCTAAAGCCACGCTGGATGCTGGCGATCGCACGCTGGAAAACTATCGGGCTCAGGCCCGCACGCTCACTGAAACGCTCGAGACCCTCCGACAAACTGGCGAAACGCACGCTAAAAATACCGAGTTCAGTAAACAGCAATCCCACTTTGCTGAGTTGGATGAGGCGGCCAAAACCCGCGCGCTGACCGCTCAGGAGAAATCTTTACTGTCGAGCCGCGAGGCCATTCTGAACGCCGCCAAGGTTGTTGATCAGAAGAACAAGGAAGTGGAGGCTCAGCAGAAAATTAACGGCCTAGCGCAGCAGGCCAATAAATACGTCACGCAGATGTCGGAAAAGACCGATGCCTTGCGCGACAGTGCAGGCCTCAGCAGTAGGCAAACGCAGCGCATGATGGAAGAGGCTCAACTCCGCCAAGGCTGGCTCAACGGTGGTGGTAAGCTTGATGATGCTGGCTATGAGAAAGAACTGACAGCCCTCAGAAATTATTACGCTGAAGAGGATAAGCTGCGCGGCGATTGGAAAGCTGGAGCTGTTGCTGGATGGAATGAATATCTGGATGCCGCCACGAATACCTACGATGCCGTGAAGAATGTTGCCAGTTCCACGTTGACAGGCCTGAGCGACATGCTTACCGAACTTATGACAACCGGCAAAGCCTCGGTTAATGAGTTCGGCAAGTCGATGCTTAAGATGATCCTGGATGTGACGAACCGCCTCATGGTCGCCTACGCAGTGCAGGCCGCAATGGGATGGATCAGCGGAGGCTCTGGTGGTGGCACTACACCAGGCGGAGCGTATGCCAATGCTGCTGCGGGTGTAACGTTCAATGCTAAAGGCGGCGTGTACGAATCACCCGGCCTCAGTAAATATGTGAACGGCGTGTACGACTCCCCTCAGTACTTCACATTCCAGGGTGCGTCGAAATTTGCCAAAGGTGGCGTGTTTGCCGAGGCAGGCGCTGAGGCGATTATGCCGTTGACGCGCGACTCAGCCGGGCGTCTGGGTGTACGCGCACAGGGTGGCGGCGAAATTGCTCGGGTCATTAATACCACCGTTAATGTCGATGCTGGAGGCTCTGCAACTGTTCAGTCTTCCAGTCCAGGCGATGCCATGGGGCGCGCACTCGCCGATGAGATGCAGAATGCCGCCCTACAGGTGGTACAAAAACATCTTAAGCCAGGCGGCATGATCTACAACTTCACCAAAGGCAGGTAGTGTTTACGTCGTCCCCTGGTTAATATGATGAAAACCATAAAAATCAGGGGATGATTGTGTTAAAAAAAATCTTCAAGAAGATACTCAAAACCATTGGGTTGCTCATTTTACTTTTAGTTGTTGTCCTTGTGGCAGCGAGACTTAGTCTGAAAACTGATGACGAATTGAAAGCTGATGAAGCCAAAGCATTATCTGATAAGAAGCTGGATGAGTTGAGAAGCGCGTGTGAAGCTTACGTAAGGATGTCCGTCATTAACAAAAGTACCTTGGATATGTCGGTATTCGACTCGAAACGGTGGTTGGGGAGTGATGGCAAGTTTTACGCCACGCAGGAATTTAGCGCCAAGAACAAATTCGGGCTTGAGCAGAAATTTAGAGCTGTGTGCATCGAAGAAAAAGACGGTAAAACCGATTATCGAATTGAAGAGATGGCCGGAAGTTAAGTCGAAATAGCTAACTAATCTTGACCCAAATCACCCAACCCGAGCCTCGCATACGCGGGGCTTTATACATCTGTAAAGAATTCCGAGAGCTAGTAGTGCTAACCACTGAGTGTGTGCACAGTGATTGCGTTAGCGTAAACCGTCGCGTAAACTTTTCAGCAATACGAGAAAATGGGTTAGACAATGGCAACAGGCGTACCGCAAGAGAAGGCCACACAGCACCTCGAACTCTATGGCAATATGCTTTTAGAGGGCATCGCTATTGATGAATTCTCTTATAGACGTGGTGTGCGCGAGCTTGAACGCCAGAATTCCAGCATATGTGTTTCAGCGCTTGGCTTCCTTCATGGTTTGTATGGTGAAATCGACCAAGCTATTGCTGTGTTTGAGGAGGCCGATCCATTTCATGATGTTACCGTTGCTACAAATCTCTGTTTTATGCTCAGACATACAGGCTGCATAAATCGGCTTTATCAATATGCTTATGATCTTGCTGATGCTCATCAAACAAAGGCTTTAACAGCTAGTGCTTATTCTATGGCTTATCGTTTTGGCGATAGAGACCGTCTTGAACATTATTTTGATATGCACATTAAATTGCTTTCGGAGGATGAAAACAGATCTGAAGCAGAGATTCATAAGCAGGAATTATTGACTGAGATCAACAGTGCATACTCCGTTAGCGGCTGTTCGCAAAACCAGTTTGAGTTACTCGCTCGAGTAATTTGGACAGTAACGGAAAAACATCGTTTGATTCCCGGAACAGTCGAGCTGAACAGTACATTTAACACGTGCTATATTATTGAAATCTACAATCAAAATCCTGAGTCTATAGCTAGACTTAATTGGGAGCTTGCTGAAGCCGTGTGTAGCCATGATGCTTTGGATGATTGTGACGTAGTAGCTCGTTTTTCTCCGACTCGTCAACTTCACGTTGGGGTAAGCTATGGCAATAATTAGTGATGATTTGCTTAGGTGTGCTGATTCATTAATCGAACTGGATAATGAAGGTGGTTTTCGTAGTTGCATATCGCGTGCTTATTATGCGAGCTATCATCATGCATTGGAGTCTCTCCAATCGGTGCCTGCATTTTCGTCTAACCATCACAGTAATTTAATTGGTTATATGAGCAATAAGGTAGAGAATAAACTTGAGCCTTACGACTCAGTGCAACTGAAGTTGCTTGGATACAATTTGCGCCAGCAAAGGGCAGCACGTAATGAGGCTGATTACCACCTCTCAGAGGTAACGGTAAGTAAGGAAATGGCGGAAACTGCTTTATATAGTTCTAGACTATTTTTCCAAAAATGGAGCGAACTGAAACAAGCTATCGCTTCCTAACTTGACAAAATTCTTAACATGAAACCCAGCTTCGGCTGGGTTTTTTTATGGAGTAAATATGGCAGTTGAAACATACAGCTGGCGCTCGCAGCTCGGTGCTGGGGCGATTGAATATAGTCAAACGGTACGCGCTGCGCAGTTCGGTGATGGCTACGAACAGGTAGCCGAGAACGGCATCAACTCCACGGCAATCCTGGTGCCAATGAAACACGTTGGCAGTGAGTCTGAGGTAAACGCAGTGCGCGACTTCCTCCTGGCTCATACCGTTAAAGCTTTTATCATCACGCCGCCCGGCGAAGCGAAGGGGCTTTATCGGGTAGTCGCCGATTCCGTACGGAAAAATCAGATCAGCAGCAAGTTTGCTGAGCTGACGTTCACCATCAAACGGGCTTACGGAGTGTATGCATAATGGCATTAGTCGATCAGGCGGCGATGCTGGCACCGGGTGGCAGAGTACGCCTGGTTGAAGTTGACGCCTCAGAGTTCAGTGGCGGTATTCACCGTTTCCACTACGCACCTTTCCCCCATACACCGGAAGAGATCGACGCTGCCAATGGTGATGAAGAAAAGCTCGGACCAAAGCCAATATCATTTGGTGGCAAGACCTACGATTTTTGGCCGTTTCAGGTAACAGGCCTGGAGCTTTCAACAGACCAGGCCGCAGAGCCGACACTCAGCGTTTCCAACCTCGACGGTCATATCACGGCGCTATGCCTGCAATTTAAAGACATGGTTAATGCCAAAGTGAGCATTATCGACACCTATTCGGTTTACCTCGATGCCGTGAATTACCCTGGTGGGGTGAACCCAACCGCCGACCCTTCGATGTTCACGCTTCAGACCTTCTGGCTTGACACGAAAACCTCCGAAGACGACGAAGTGGTTTCATGGTCACTCAGTAGCCCCGCAGACTTGCAGGGGCTTGTTATCCCAACTAGACAAATCACCTCGCTCTGTGAATGGGCGCTTCGCGGGCAGTACCGGAGCGGCGATGGATGCACCTATAACGGTACGGCATATTTCGACGCGAAGGGGAATCAGGTTTCAGATCCTGCCCTTGATGTATGCGGGGGTTGCTTCAGTGACTGCCGTAAGCGCTTCGGCGCCGGGCTGGCAGAGCCTAACACTGCGGTTCTGGATTTTGGCGGCTTCCCGGCGACAGTTCTCTTCACCCGATAACTGGATATACCAATGAACAAAACCATTATGACGGCGATCCGGGCGCATGCGCTGGAGGAATCCCCACGCGAGTGCTGCGGCTTCGTCATTCAGTCGGGGCGGCGCCAGCGTTATGTCCCGGTGCCGAACAGCCACGAAAATCCGACAGAGCATTTCCGAATTGACGGCGAACACTGGGCGAACGCTGAGGATGCCGGGACCATTGTCCGCGTCATTCACTCCCACCCGGGCGATGGTGCACGGCCTATCCCCTCTGACCTTGATCGCCAGCAGTGCAATAACTCTGGTGTGGTCTGGGGCATCTACGCGCCGGACTGCGATGAGTACGCCGAGATCACCCCTGATGCTATCCCGCTGATTGGCCGCCCGTTCCTTCTGGGATCGAACGACTGCTGGGGGCTGGTCATGGACTGGCACGCCACCCAGGGCGTAGCGCTGAACGATTTCCGCGTGGATTATCCGTGGTGGGAAAGCCAGTACCCGGACAACCTCTATTTCGATAACTGGGAGCGTGAGGGGTTTGTCGAATGCGACCCTGCGCCCGGGTGCATGGTCATCATGCAGGTCGAGTCGGAAAAGTGGAACCATGCGGGGATCATCACCGAAGAGGGCGAGCTGCTGCACCACCTGTACGGGCGGCCATCCTGCATCACGCCATACGCCCGCGGTTACTTCAAAGACCGGACCATGATTTGTGTTCGCCATAAAAATTTGCCAGAGGAGATAAAGCCATGGCGCGCTTAACCACGATTCGATTGTATGGCGCGCTCGGCGCCCGGTTTGGCCGCGTTCACCGGCTGGCGGTTCAGACGTCAGCGGAAGCGGTAAAGGCGCTCTGCATCAACCTGGACGGGCTGGAAAGCTTTCTCATGAATGCCAAAAAAAACGGTATGACCTTCGCGGTGTTTCGTGGCAAACGCAACATCGGCGAACAGGATTTCAAGGAGCTGGGTGGTGACAGTGATATCCGCATCGCGCCTGTAATGGAGGGGGCGAAAAAGGCGGGTATGTTTCAGACGATCCTTGGGGCAGTAATGGTCGTTGCTGGAGTTGTCACTGGAGTTGTTGCTGGCTGGACAGGGATCGGGGCGACGTTTGCAGCTGGTTTGATAATGTCTGGCGCTTCGATGATGGCCGGTGGCATCTACCAGATGCTCTCGCCGCAGCCAAAAGGCCTTCAGGGGCGTGATGACCCCGACAATAAGCCCAGCTATGCCTTCGGCGGCGCAGTGAACACCCTGGCGATGGGCAACCCGGTCGCGCTGCTGTATGGCGAGCGCGAGATTGGCGGCGCCATAATCAGTGCGGGGATCGTGGCCGAGGACATCTGAGAATTTCTTACTCTTCAATTAGCACCCAATCGGGTGCTTTTTTTATGGATGCAATATGGCAACGATTACTGGTGCAAAAGGCGGCAGTCAGAAGCAGCACACGCCTGTTGAACAACCCGATTCTGCGCAGTCGATGGCGCGCTGCCGTATGCTGCTGGCGCTCGGTGAAGGCGAGTTTGCTGGTGGGCTGGATGCAACCCGGATCTTCCTTGACGGCACGCCGCTGGGCAACGCCGACGGCTCGATGAACTTCGAGAATGTCTCCTGGGACTTTCGTCCGGGCACACAAACGCAGACGCCGATACCGGGATTCCCTGCTGTTGAGAATGAAACAACGGTTGGCGTATCGCTGACAAAGGCCACGCCTTGGACCCGAGCACTCAGCAATACCCAGATTGACGCGGTGCTGGTACGTATTGGCATCCCTGGGTTACAGCTGCAGGAAAGCGATGGGGATATTGTCGGTACTACGGTTCAGTACCATATTGATCTGGCGGTGGACGGTGGCGCTTACTCGACAGTAATGACTAAAACCGTCACTGAGAAGCTCAGTTCGCTCTATGAACTAACCCACCGTATTAATCTCCCAAAAGCCAGCACTGGCTGGCAAATTCGAGTTGTGCGTGACACCGATGACAGCACCAGCCAGATGCTGCAGAACAAAACGCAGGTGCAAGCGATTACTGAGGTGATCGATGCTCGCCTGCGATATCCACACACAGCGCTGCTGTACGTGTCCTTTAACGCAAAGTCATTCAACAACATCCCTAAGATTTCCTGCATGCCGAAGGGGCGCATCATCCGAATCCCTTCGAACTATGATCCAATAGCGCGGACTTATAGCGGAACATGGGACGGGACGTTTAAATGGGGCTGGACGAATAACCCGGCGTGGATTTGGTTCGATGTTCTGACTGAGCCGCGCTTCGGCCTTGGGCGCCGCGTGACGCCAGAAATGCTCGATAAGTGGGAGCTCTATCGCATCGCCCAGCGCTGCGACCAGAAGGTACCCGACGGGAAGGGCGGAAGCGGTACCGAGCCACGCTTCATGTATGACGTTTACATCCAGTCGCAGGCTGATGCCTGGCAGGTCATAAAGGATATCGCCGCGGGCTTCAACGGAATGACTTTCTGGGGCAACAACATGTTCAACGTTGTCTCTGACATGCCGGCTGACACTGCGAAGTTGCAGATCCTTACTCGCGCCTCAGTGGTGGGTAAACCGGTGTACTCGAGTGGCAGTGAGAAAAACCGCTTCTCCAGCGCGCTGATTAACTTCAGCGATCCGGATAACCACTACCAGGACCGCACCACGGCAGTGATGTTTCCGGAACTGGTGAGGCAGTTCAAGTTTAAGCAGACACAAATCACTGCGATCGGTTGTACGCGTGAGAGCGAGGCGCAGCGGCGTGGCGGGTGGGCGGTGTATTCCAACTCCCTTGACCGCATTATCACGCTTCAGACTGGACTTGATGGCTTTGTATTCGTGCCGGGCACCGTATTTGCGTTTGCAGATGAACGCCTGTCAGGGCGCGTTTACGGCGGGCGTATCACCGGGTATAACGCAGGTCTTAAGGCCGTGACCACTGACCGGGGCACCAGTGCGGTGGCGGGCGATACGCTGATGATTCGCACCCAGGGTGGTACCGTTGAAAGCCGGGTGATACAGGCCGTAAATGGCACGCAGCTGATCCTGTCCACGCCGTTCACGGCGGCGCCATTACCTAATGCCGTATTCGTAATTGATGCTGGTCAGCTGCGCCTGCAGTATTTCCGGGTAACGAACCTAAAATTTGATGATGAGGAAAACACCTTCACCATTACCGGTGCGGAGTATAACGCGTCGAAATACGACGCCGTTGATAACAACGCTCGCCTCGATACTCCTCCGATAAGCCTGATTCCGACCGGGCTAGTTAACCAGCCGACCAACATCGTGCTATCGAGCTATGATGCGGTTCGCCAGGGGCAGCGCGTGGCCACGCTAACCGCCTCATGGGATGCACCAGTTGATAAAGACGGCAAACTGCAGTCGGACGTCATAGCGTACCGGGCACAGTGGAAACGCGGAAATAACGAATGGGTAAACGTGCCTGAAACCGGGTTACGAAATATCGAAGTGCCTGGCATTTTCGAGGGCGATTACCTTGTGCGCGTCCGTGCGATTAACTCTGGGGGAGCGTCCAGCCTTTGGGCCACGTCTGCGTTGACCCATCTTACCGGCCGTACCGGTGAAGTGCCGAAACCTGTCGGACTAACTGCAACAGAGGATGTTGTATTTGGGATCAATATTACATGGGGTTTCCCCGCAGATACCGCCGACACCCTGAGCACGGAACTGCAATACAGCGCTTCAGTCGATGGGGCAAATCCAATGCTGTTGGCCGCGGTTCCGTATCCACAGAAGCTCTATCAGCAAATGGGGCTGAAAGCAGGTCAGGAATTCTGGTACCGCGCGCAGCTGGTGGACCGCAGCGGCAACGAATCAGGTTACACAGAATGGGTGCGGGGACAGGCCAGCATCGATGTTTCCGACATTACCGATGCAATCCTGGAGGAGATTAAAGACTCTGACGTATTTAAGGCTTTGATTGAAAATGCGGTCGATAGTAGCGCTAAATTCGCGGAACTGTCTGATGCAATTAAGGAGAATGCTGATGGCCTGGCTGCTGCCGTGGGTTCGAACAAGCAGACTGCCGAAGCAATTATCGGCAATGCTCTGGCTATTGCTGATGTTGTTGTGCGGCAGACTGCACAGCAGGGTGCAAACTCTGCGACATTCGAACAGCTCCGGGAGGTGATCGCCACTGAGACGGAGGCGCGAGTTACTGATGTTACCCGTCTTGAGGCAAAAACTGCGCAGAATGAAGCCGGTATTACTGATGTTCGCCAGGCATTGGCGACGGAAACTGAAGCGCGCGCTTCTGCGGTAAGCCAATTGACTGCTGCGACTAAGGCCGCTTCTGATAAAGCTGATTCAGCTGCTGCTGTAGGTGCTCAGAATACAGCATCAATCACTGACCTCAGCCAGGTTGTCACAGACCTCGATTCCTCAATGGCATCACGCCTGGAAGAACTGGGCGTACAAACTGATAAGGCCAGCGGCGGTATTCAGAACAATGCTATCGCGCTCATCACCAGCACGCTCGCGCAGGTTAACCAGCGTAACCTTCTTAGCGTGCAATATGGCGATAACAAAGCCGGTATTGAGCGAGTCGATAATGTAATGGCCGATGCCAGTAAGGCTGTTGCTGAGTCGTTGCGCACCCTGGACTCCACTGCCGGTGGAAACACCGCGAATGTCACTGACCTGTCAAAGACGCTTGCTGACTTCACACAGGCGTCCGCTACTCAGATCAATTCGCTGAAGGTTACCGTGAATGGCCAGCAGGCCGCTATTGTCCAGAATGCTCAGGTATCAGCAGACATCAACAATAACCTGAATGCGATGTACAGCATTAAGGTGGCTGTTGATGCTAACGGTCGTCAGTATGCTGCTGGCATGGGTATTGGTGTTCAGAACACTCCATCCGGAATGCAGTCGCAGGTGTTGTTCCTGGCTGACCGATTTGCGGTGATGTCTCAGGCTGGAGGGACCGTAACACTGCCGTTCGTTATCCAGAATGGGCAGACCATTATCAGGGATACCGTTATCGGCGACGGAACCATCAGTAATGGCAAAATTGGCAACTACATCCAGTCCGCGACATGGGACGGAACCGGAAACGTCGGCTGGCACATCAACAAATCGGGTTATGCCGTTTTCAATAACGTTACTGTGCGTGGAGCGGTTTACGCCCAAAATGGTCAGTTCGGATTCACCAACTCAACGGGAGGAGTCACGATCAATAACAACGGTGTCACTGTCAATTTGTCGAACGGTGGGCGCATTGTTCTGGGAGAATTTTGATGGCCAGAGGACTTTATATCGATTTGAATGACGGGCGTCCGGCAATGACCATCACTGCCGGAATGAAATGTCCGTCGTATGGTGGGGAGGCTGTGGAGGCATGGGGCCAGCAGACCATGACTGTTCAGAGCTATGTTGCCGGAGCTACCCCTTTCTTCATTCCATCAAACTCGGTTGTGAATGTGACTCGCTCGCCGAATCTGATAACAACGATTATGGTCCTCGATGGGATAACCAATAACGGAAACGGAACCCTGACTCAGAGTGTCTGGTCATCAGATGGTTGGGGGAAAGACAAAACATTTCCCGGCACAGTCTGGCAGATTTTGCCCGCAGGGCAGAGTGGGAACCGAGGTTTGCTTATTGAGGATTCGACGGACTTTATTGCGATCACTGATGTCAGCCGTGTTGCTTCCTGTGTTTTCAGTGGAACGGTCAATGTAAATGGCACTTACACCCTTCCGGCCAAAGGGCTAGTGTTTGCCCGGTGGAATGACAGCGCAGCTACGCTCGAATGTGATGGTAATAATATTTACTCCCGGCAGGATTACACAGGCTATGACGATATTTCCCGTTCTGTGAGTGTCGATATTGCTATTTTTGCGGTTCAGGCTCCTGTACCCGGAAGAGGACTAAATTTCATCAACGCTGCCGGTCAGTGCACTTTCTCTACGACCCGCCGCCCATTTATTTTCCGCAATCAGTTTTATTCACCGGGCAACAGCTGGGTAGATATTGGAAACAGCATGATTGCGCTTGGGTCCTATGGTTTTAACTCTTCAACAGCCAGTGGGTGGTGCAACATGCGATCCAAGGGGCTGGTGATGAGCGGGAACTCGGTAAAATGCGGGAATGGCCGTGTCCGTTCCCGATGGACCGAAAGGTATTCTGTGACCGGCGAGAGATATACCGGAATGAGTATTCCCATCATCCCCGCAATGTATTGACCCCCCTAACTAACAAGCCCCGCCATAGCGGGGCTTTTTATTGTCTGGAGAAAATATGATTTATACCACTGGCACTATTGCCATCATCGGAAACACCCTAACAGGTACGGGAACAAACTTTACTGCAGCTGGCTCGTTAATTCGTAACGGCTGTACCGTCATCGCACTGACCAGCCCGCCGCAGGTATTCCAGATTACCGCCATCGGCGGGGCAACCAGTCTCAACGTGACACCAGCGGCAAATCCTGCAATCCCTGCGGGAACGAAGTATTCGATTTTGCTGAGCGACAGTCTGAGTGTCGATGGCCTGGCGCAGGACATTGCTGAAACGTTCACGATGTACCAGCGTTATATGAGTGGCTTCGCTGATGTGATGAACGGCACCGCAGATGTAACTATCACTATCAATGGTGTTTCGGTCACAGTGCCGGGTCAGAAATCTCTGGCCAAGAAAGGCGCTAACAGCGACATTACCAGTCTTAGCGGGTTAACAACTGCGCTAAGTATTTCTCAGGGTGGTACTGGTGATAAGACTGCCGCTGGGGCGCGTACAAACCTCGGTTTGGGGAATGTGGCAACTAAAAATACTGGTGAAGGGGATAATGATGTACTGGCTCCAGGGTCATTTGGTGTGGGGTCTAAAAACCTTCCAGTAATTTCTGACCTCTGGGACAAGAGTAAGGGGACTCGCTTCTGCAACGTTACCCCTGCAACATCGGGAGGTCCAGGTGTTTATGGTTCAGGCATCCGGCTGTCAGATCGAAACATCGGGAGTGGATCAACCTCTGCCGCGCAGCAGTCATTTTATGCTCTGATTCTTAGTGGGAAAGTTTTTCAGTTCATGAGCATGGCTGATGGTGTCGATAGTGGCTGGATGCAGATTTACCACACCGGGAACACGACTCGGGCAGCCGATGGTACGCTTAAAGGTGCATCGCCTATTGTACAGTTGTTCGGGAATGGTACATGCCAGCTTAACGATGAGTCTGAGGGGTGCACTGTAACCCGCCAGGGTATCGGGGAATACCTGATTGAAGGTTGTACCGGCTTGAATGCAGATGCTGCATGGGGCGGTATAGATGGCGGTTTTGACATTCCTACTGACCGTAACAAACAGCCACTCATCTGGCTTGATTATAAGGTTAATTCTGACGGTTCTGTGCTGGTTAAAACCTATCACCGCACCCACCCGTCGGCCCCTGAATTTGCCAGAAATGAGCGGGCGGGGTTAGATGATGGAGACCCGGTTGATATCCCGTCAGATCAGTTTGTAAGCGTCCGAGTGGAAATGCCAGCTGAAAGCATCTGGAATAAGAAACTTGATGCGGCCAGAACTGCACTTAATGACGAGCCGGAACAAGCTGGACAAGCTGTTTAACAGATGGCTTAATTCTGCTCACCCAAGGCAATTGTCGAAAAATTTACAAAAGCCATAATTCGAAGCGTGATAAAAGCTTAGAAGCGAAACGGCGAAGCTTTAAGCAATAGCTTTTGGGGCCTCATCTTGCGGACACATATAAATAAAACTACTGTATATAAAAACAGTATTCGAGGTGTGTGCAATGGAATTCATCAGGCCAACAGAACTGCGAGAAATTATCGCTCTTCCGCTTTTCAGTGACTTAGTACAATGTGGTTTCCCAAGCCCCGCGGCTGATTACGTTGAACAGCGCATCGATCTCAATGAGTTACTCGTCGCTCACCCGAGTTCAACGTATTTCGTCAAAGCCGCAGGTGATTCTATGATCGAAGCAGGGATCAGCGACGGTGACCTGCTGGTAGTGGACAGCTCCAGGACTGCTGAGCACGGTGACATCGTCATCGCCGCGGTGGAAGGGGAGTTCACTGTTAAACGCCTTCAGCTGCGCCCGACCGTGCAACTCAATCCTATGAACAGCGCCTACAGTCCGATTGTTGTTGGCAGTGAAGACACGCTGGACGTTTTCGGCGTCGTGACTTTCATCGTTAAATCTGCGAGCTGAAGATGTTTGCTCTCTGTGATGTGAATTCGTTTTACGCATCATGCGAGACTGTATTCAGGCCGGACCTGAGAGGGCGGCCGGTTGTCGTTCTCTCAAATAACGATGGCTGTGTAATCGCACGCAGCGCAGAAGCAAAAGCGGTCGGAATCACTATGGGGGAACCATTCTTCAAGCAAAAGGAGCTTTTCAGGCGCGCAGGAGTTGTGTGCTTCAGCAGCAACTACGAGCTTTATGCTGATATGTCTCACCGGGTAATGACGACGCTTGAGGAAATGAGCCCCCGCGTTGAAGTTTACAGTATCGACGAAGCTTTTTGCGACCTGACCGGTGTTCGCAACTGCCGGGACCTGACTGACTTTGGAAAAGAGATCCGCGCTACGGTTCTGAAGCGGACGCATCTGACGGTCGGGGTTGGCATTGCGCAGACAAAAACACTCGCTAAGCTGGCAAATCATGCCGCCAAGAAATGGCAGCGGCAGACGGGCGGGGTAGTGGACCTGTCCAATATCGATCGCCAGCGCCGACTCCTTGCCCTGGTACCAGTAGAGGACGTATGGGGCGTCGGAAGGCGCATCAGTAAGAAGCTGAACGCCATGGGCATTAAAACTGCCCTCGACCTTTCTGAGCAGAGTACGTGGATTATCCGCAAACACTTCAACGTCGTGCTGGAAAGAACAGTGCGTGAGCTGCGCGGCGAGCCATGTCTTGATTTGGAAGAGTTCGCGCCAGCAAAGCAGGAAATCGTCTGTAGTCGGTCATTCGGCGAACGCGTTACTGAGTATGAGCAGATGCGTCAGGCTATCTGCAGCTATGCAGCGCGTGGGGCCGAAAAGCTTCGCGGCGAGCATCAGTATTGCCGTTTTATATCTGCATTCGTTAAAACCTCTCCCTTTGCCCTTAACGAGCCATATTACGGTAACAGTGCGTCCATGAAGCTTCTCACCCCCACTCAGGATTCCCGCGACATCATCAACGCCGCGGTAAAGTGCTTGGACAAAATCTGGAAGGATGGTCACCGGTACCAGAAAGCCGGCATTATGCTCGGGGACTTTTTCAGCCAGGGTGTGGCTCAGTTGAATCTTTTCGATGAGAACGCGCCGCGGGCTGGCAGCGAAAGGTTGATGGAAGTTCTCGATCACCTGAACGCTAAAGATGGAAAAGGCACACTCTACTTTGCCGGGCAGGGCATACAGCAGCAGTGGCAGATGAAGCGTCAAATGCTTTCGCCGCGGTACACCACAAGATATGCAGATCTTTTACGTGTGAGATAAATGCCACTAATGTCAGTTTTCGCATATTTGAATAATGCCTTGAATTGTTGAAAATTCATCATATTGAAGGCGTGAACAAGGTTTACTCATCATTGTAGTTTAAAAATTGCACAGTCAGGTGCTCTTCAAGCTTTAAGGGGAGTAAAATCCGGCAGTTTTTTGTCATTATAAAAAACCTTTATAGGTCGGTCCGTTATGAGATAAAATCACGCTAGAGCCACAATGGATATGGAATGAAGATGAAAATTGCACAGTTACAACTCGCTTTTTTTTATGACACAAATACGCCAATCGATTTTGATGGTCTGTCTTACTTTGCTCGACTGGAAATAAAAAACATTTTTGATAGAAATCTAACAAACAATCAAATGCTCGGAATTGTTCCTAAAGATGCACCACCAGAAATACCGAGGTTGCAGCTTTCCTCTGAAGATAATAAAATTCGTATGTTATCTACGCTTCAGCGCAGCGATTTGTTTGTAGACCGTTTATTTGATGAAGACCAAGCCAATTTAGATGCTTTTACAAAGATTTTCGATAGCCTCATCGATGTGCATGCTCAACTTAAAAAGCAACCTGTACGTATTGGCTTAGTGGCTTATAAAACAGAATATGATGATTACCCGGGGGTAACAATAGCAAAAAAATATCTTAACTTGGTTAATATAGGTGGTCTTGATAATTTGGCAGATGCTAATGTTATGTTCAATAAGCGTTTTGAAATGAATGGTCAAACATTTAATTGCCATTTAATTCATATGGCTGGATTTGATCAGGATAAACAAAAGAATTTATTATTGAGACAAGTGGATGTTAGCACTGATGAAAGTAGGGGTTTTGCAGCAAGCTATAGTCCAGAAGTTCTTAAGAAGGCTTTTTTAACTAAAGTGGCAGAATTTTAATCAGGTGCCAAATGGATACTGATAAAAAAAATAAAAAACTTGGATGCAAGTCAGCCGAAAATAATGCGGATAGCGAAATTAATCCTTCACTATCTGGCGTGGGATTTACGCCTTCACTGAATAATACATCTTCCATCCAAGTAAAAATTGGACCTACGGGCAGTATAAAAAGTCAAATATTAGGCCCGTCGCTTTCTTCCATTACAATTGATGAGCCATTGTCCAGTGAAGGGGATGTGGCGGAGAAATTTATTTCTAAAAACAAGGTTTTTAGTAGCGATAATACAAATGGAGAGGGGACTAAGAAAGTTTTCCAGATGTATTCTGGTGTATCTCATACCGAGGATAATTTCTTCAAAAACAATGACTTAGGTAATCGCGAGAAGTATGATCGTTACTCTAGAGAATGGACATCTTCAAATGCAGCTAGTAATAATTCCACTGCCTTTAAGTTTTCATTAAATGGGCAGAAAACATCATCTAACAGTGAAGCTAACAATAATTTCACTAAAAGTGGAATTGAAAGTCTTGTTTGGATGGATTTAAACAACAAGGTTAATGATTTCTCAAATGAATTGAATGCAAACAAAAGAACTATGGCTGATAATAAACGAAAGTTAAATAGCCTTATTTCGAAAGTTGCTATACAAGCTAATAAAATCACCAATTTTGATACATCATTAAAAAATGCTGAGGAAAAGTTGAGCGATAAAGTCTCGGATTTTGAAAAGGAAATAGTTACTGCACGTAATTCTTTATTGGCAGTTATCGCTCTTTTTGCTTCATTTTTTACATTTATATCAATTTCGGTAAATATCTTCTCTCGAGACATGTCTTTAAGTACTTCAATATCTGTATTGCTAGTTATTTGGTGTTGTCTAATTAGTTTCATATTTATTTTCATGGCCGGAATAAGCAAGGGAGGTCGTTTTTTCACAAGCTTTACTTTTATCAAGCATGCTCTTTTTATGGTGGTGCTTTTCATTTGTGCCTTTATCTTACCTCGTGTTATATTTTCTTTTTTGCCGATACAATGGTTCCCATGAAAAATTGAATGGATTGTAGAAGTGCTTTTTTGTTTCAAAATTTAAAAGGGATGAAATCAATGTCATCGGCTAAATTTAAAAGGATAAGTTTTGGATATAATGACATGTCGGAGGTTATATACACTGCTTAATTATGTCTGTTGCATTGCTTATGCCTAGGATGAATAACATACCAGTAAGAAGAAATTAATAAATACTATACTTAATTTATGTTTTATCCTGGCGCACGTATGAATGCATTCCAGATAAACTTGTCGGCAGGCACTGCACCGTCGACCGCTATCTCTTTAGCTTCTTTCCCGCCTATGTCCTGGCGCATCCATTTGCGGGACGCTTCAGGTAACAGAACAAGCGGCCGGCGGTCGTGAATGTCGACCAGTCCATTATCAGCTGCAGACGTCACTATCACGAAGCCTTCTGCTTCATCGCCACGTTCAAATGGCGTGCTGCCGATCGCCGCCATGAATATTGGCTGGCCATCGGCGCGGTGAATGAAGTAGGGCTGTTTCTTGTCGCCTTCTTTTTTCCATTCGAACCATCCATCGGCAAAGCAGATCGCCCGACCATGCTGCTACAGCGGTTTAAACATTCGGCTGGTGGCCGCCGTCTCGACGCGCGCGTTTATCAGTGGCGCTTTATCCCACCATCCTGGCGCATATCCCCAAAACACCGGATCGAGGTGAAGTTGCTCGTCGCGTTCGCTCAACAACAAGACTTTTGTTCCTGGCGCGACGTTGTACCGGCCGATCGGCTCAGGGTCATAAGCGATGTCGCGATCGGCTTCATCGGCCAGGTAAGCAAGATATTCTTCACGGGTTTGGGCTTGTGCAAAACGTCCACACATAGAAACCTCCGGACAGTCAGACTGAAAGTATAGGGCAGGGAGAAAAAATAGCGCGCGCTAGTTAAGTCTTACAATCGGATCTGTGGGGATTATGCTGATGGTATGGGAAGGCGTAAAGCTGCGTGTTACGAAACTGGAAGGAGCTACGCAAAGTTGGGTAGATTTCGGATCGAAGCGATCCCGAAGTTCACTCGTCGCCCACTCGAAAAAGATGGCAACCGTTTGATCTTGAATGGATGTATTGGTAAGCATTGAAACCCGTATTTAACGGGTTTCTGACATGTAACTTCATGAATTATATCAAAAAGGGCTGGTTGTAGCGGAAACAGGAATCGTATTCGGTCTCTTTTTATCTATTTGTTTCTCAAAAGGTTTTTTGGTTATGGACCGAAAACCCCGAGAATAGATGGACAGTTCCCTATCCTGACTAAACCATAACATACTCAGGACCGCGTACGTCCAGGGTTTTTTGGCATCTTTGTTAAAAAATTGTGGCCTGGCGATCGCTGTGGAATCTTCGTCGGTGAAGTAAAGGCCCGGCCTGATAGTTAAATAATGAATTCCCTGAATTTATCTTTGTTGTTAACGATATACTCGGGGAAATTATCTGCCGACAGCTCTTGCCTGATTAACTTCCTGTCTCGTCCCCAGATATCTTCGGCGTTTTTTATCACCTTCATGATATGTTCCGGGTTGTTGAACTCAGGCAGATCGTATTCCGTGTGGGAGATGGTGGACATTTTTTCTGATATGCGTTCAGGGGTCATAACCCATGAGAAATGCCAGCCACTATTTTCAATGATGCGATTGTTAAGTTTGAACCAGTTCCATTTAAGCCAGGACCAGTTTTTGACGCTTCTGGTGCGTTTAAGATTTCTGAACGACTCAGGCTCGCCGCCAAAAAAATGAACGAGGTTTTTATATTTTGTCGCTCTCGGCAGTTTACATTTTCTTGGGGTGTTATCTGTATTAAAAACCTGCAGATTAAACTGATAATTATAAAAGTTCTGATAAAGCGTTGTGCAGAGTTTATTCGCGTTGATAGAGCCGATTACCTGTGGTGAAAAAATCTCGTCCACATCGGAAATTAAAATCAAATCATCATCTTTAGCACTTTTGAGGCCCTGCATGATGGCATTTCTCTGCGCGGCTTCATTCGCCCATGCATCCACCACCAGACCGTCCTGATGCTGATCGCCGCCGTCAGAGGCTTTCATGATAGGTGTTTCATCATGCACAACATAAATAATTTTATCTTTAAAAGGACCGTATTTATTTATGTCAAAGTGAAGCTGCCGCTTTTTGCCGGTAAAGGTATGCGTTGACTCAACAATAACGAAGCGATCAACAACGCCTGCTAGCGTATTCAGCCTGATATCAAGAAGCATATCTTCATCGTAATACAAGAAGCAGTCGTAAATCATCATCAAAGTCCTTAAATTTGCGTCTACACTGCGCTTTTCCAACGCATTCGCTATTTTCATTTCGCGCAATGCTAACTGAGCACCCCTGGCATATGCAAGAGTGCTCTGCTTTATCATTCCTTTCTCAAACCGAGTGCATTCTCTGTGCTGAGAGCGAAAACGCTTGTCGCGATTAGAAATGGGACTTAACGGACGCCTCAATTTCATCAAGCAGTTCAAAGCGACGACGGTATTCAGCACGTTTTTTACTGGCTATCTCGTCGAGGGATTTGCGCTCCATCTGCAGCGGCAGCTGCCAGCAGAAGGCGGAAAGTTTTTTTCCACCCAAAGAATCCCAGAATTCGTCATAGCTGGCGTGGAAATGACGGCCTTTGCTGAGGCGATAGCGCAGCGCGCGGAAAACGTGTCCCTCATCGCTGACGGCAAAAATGGCCCGAACAGATGACTGCGCTGCCAGCTGGAAAAGTACCTCCATCAGCACGCGCTTGGGAAACAGGCCATGGCAGGCGCGAGTTGCCAGTTTAATGGCATCTCGTGACACGCAGCGACGGGGGCCCTGAAGTCCGCCAATGACCACAACGGGCTGGCCATTGCTGCGGGCGACGCTAAAGGTCAGGCTGGCAAGAAGCGTATCCTCGTTGTCGCGCAGCCAGAGCGTACTCTCACCTTCACGCTCGGCTTTGCCAGCTGAAGACGCATTAACCGTGTAGGTCACGCCGTCTTTGACGTGGAACTCCGCAATAGGTTGTTCCTGCGCGCCGGTCATAGCCTGGGCAAGACGGCTCTCCTTCAGGCGATCGATCCAGTAGTAATGGTTAACGATAGCGTCGGCGCGATCGTTTGCCGTCAGACCGCGCATCAGGTACTGCCGATGGGTCTTGCTGGGCAACGTAATTTGCGATGTCAGCAGTTTGTCGAAATCGTCACGGCCAGCGAGGGCTTCCAGCATACGATGGGTGGAAGACCAAAAGAGCAGGGAACGTAAAAGGAACTTCAGTCGGTAGTCGCGTTTCCGCCAGATTGGCCCCGGGACGCGTTTACCGTTCACCAGCTCGGAAATAATATTCGTGCGATGCGGATAGAAAACATCGTTATGTAGCTGTGTATTAGACACGTGAAGACCTCTCGTTTTTATCTCCCCTTATTCTAAGGAGCCAGTAAAAAGGGATTAAGAGCGCGCGGATCTTTATTTCTCTTTGGTTTACCGTTTGTTTTACTTTGTAAGGGCTGCGCTGATCTTCTTGCGCTTTTGACGGCGGCTATACTGTTAAAGGGAGGCCTTATGTATCAGCGAATAGAAGGTGGAGAGTGGCGTCACGTATGGGTTGTCAGCGACATACACGGCTGTTACCAGAGGCTCATGGAGGAACTGAAACGCCGTCATTTCAATCCTTATGAGGATTTACTTATATCCGTTGGCGATCTGATCGATCGTGGTCCGGACAGTGTGAAATCATTGCAGCTCATCAATGAGAAATGGTTTCGAGCAGTGCGGGGCAATCATGAGCAAATGGCAATAGATAGCCTGGATAATAATGATTTTGCGCTCTGGACAATGAATGGCGGAATGTGGTTTTCGCGGCTTGAGCATGAGGAGCAGCAGCGGGCGCGCTCGTTACTTAACGCATGTCGTGCGTTACCGCATATTATCGAAATTACCTGCGCGAACGGGTTGAACGTTATTGCTCATGCTGATTACCCGGCGGAGGAATACCGCTGGGAAAAACCGGTAAGCGCCCAGCGCGTGTTATGGGATCGCGACCGCCTGATGGGGTTTATGGTGGGCAAAGGGCAGGGAATTAGCGGGGCGGATCACTTCTGGTTCGGACATACGCCCGTCGACAGAAGGTATGATTTCGACAATCTGCACTACATTGATACGGGGGCCGTATTTGACGGTTACTTTACGCTGGCGCAGCTGCAGTAATAAATAACCCGCCTTCGGGCGGGTTCTCTTTAGGTCAGGCAAGACGCATGACCCAGGCATCGGTTTTACTATCGTAATGCTCACGGTAAAGGACAGAATGTTCGCCATCAAGTATTGCCGGGACGCTGGTGTCTGCATCCCATGCATCGAGCTGCATGCACAAATCCGGGTCGGATTTGCAGGGAATACTTAACGTTCGATCGCCTTGTGCTTCGCCGCGCAGTTCTGCGTCGTCGATCTCAAAAGCGCCAATACGCACGCTGGTTTTCGTCATAGTGCTCTCCGGGTCGGTTGTCAAAATCTGGTATGACCAGTATGGGCATCCATTTTTGATCGTAGACAAGGAGAGCAAAATCGCCAGTAAAAAAATGCGCTTTTTTCAGGCGGTGCGATCGTTACCGGTAAACAGTCGGCCATCCCGGACCAGTTCGCGTGGATAGCTGTTTTTAAGCCTTGAACCGACCTTTTTGGCCAGCCCCAGCGGGAATCCCTGATAGGTCACCACCACTTCATCTGCGGAAGGCGAGCTGTCAGGATAAACATCGCGGCCACGGTACCACTCTTCGGCTTCCTGGTGCGTCAGGGCAAAGGTATTCTCGTGTCCGGCAAGCGCGATGACCGCCTCGTGCTGCCAGCGATAGCCTTTATTATGCACCTCCGCAAGGCGGATCCCGATTCGGGAAAAACGCACTTTGCCAATCAGTGTCTCGATATTCGCCGGGAAAAGCCACACCTCTTTGTCGCGCTGCCAGAGATGCATGCTCTCATCCCACTGCAACCCGACCTTGCTGGCTGCGGCTTCAAGCTGCGCGACGTCGCGGCCTTTAAGCGGCGCAAACGGGAAGTTGCCGACCTTGAATTTGGGGGCGGGCAGGGGAGCAACCGCCTGCGTTTTACGCAGGCGCGCCACAAAGAACCCTTCGCAGTCGTAAATCTGCGGGAACACGTGGAGGAAACCTTCCGGCGTGACCGCCTCCTGTGCCGAGGAAAACAGATCGTTAAGCGGCAGGAACTCGACCGCATCCGGGTATTGCGCTTTCAGCCACAGGCAGACGTCTTCGTTTTCATCGCGGTTTAAGGTGCACGTTGAATAGACCAGCGTGCCGCCGGGGTGCAGGGCGTGGAACGCGCTGTCGATCAGCTCGCGCTGCGTGGCGGCGATCTCAAGATTGCTCTCCACGGACCAGTTCTTTAACGCATCGGGATCTTTACGCACTACCCCTTCACCGGAGCAGGGGGCGTCCAGCAGGATGGCATCAAACATTTCCGGCAGGGCGGCGCCAAAGACGCGACCGTCGAAGTGCGTAAGAGCGACATTATGAATACCGCAGCGGCTGATATTGGCATGCAACACCTTCACGCGGCTGGCGGAAAATTCGTTGGCGAGGATTGCTCCGCGATTGCCCATGCGCGCGGCAATCTGCGTGGTTTTCGAACCGGGCGCGGCGGCGACATCCATCACGCGTTCAGGCGCGTTGCCGTCGGCGAACAGGGCGGCAACCGGTAGCATCGAGCTCGCTTCCTGAATATAAAACAGACCGCTCAGATGTTCTGCGGTACTTCCCAGCGGCACCGCGTCTTCGTCATCGCGGTCGATCCAGAATCCCTCTTCACACCACGGAACCGGCGTAAGTTGCCAGCCGTACGGAGAAACCAGCGCCAGAAAATCCTCGACGCTGATTTTCAGCGTATTAACGCGGATGCTCCGGCGTAACGGACGCTGACAGGCGGCGATAAAATCGTCCAGCGACAGATGAGAGGGAAGCGCCTCGCGCATCTGCGCCAGGAATTGATCGGGAAGAAATACGGAGTTTTGAGCCACGAGCACACCACAGGGAAAAGTTCAGGTGCGCAGTGTAACATAAAGGCTCCGGTGCGTTGACACCGGAGCCTGTCAGATTAACGCGGCAGGGCCGTTCCCCATTCGCGCCACTCTTTCGGTTCGCTTTCCAGCAGCAGGAAGTGTTTACCCGGCTGCGCTTTCGGGGCCAGCGGCGTTCCCGGCGGGGTGGCAAAGGCAATACCGCCGCGGATGAACTGGTTGAAGGTACCGGTTTTCACCACGCCACCCGTCAGGCCGAAGTCCAGCGAATAGCCGGATGCCAGCCAGAACACCGAGTTATTACGCACCAGATGCTGGTAACGCTCGCTGATGCGTAGCGCCACCATCACGCGGTCGGAGAGCGTGCCGAGCGTGAGGCCCGTTACCGTACCCACCTCAATGCCGCGGAACAGCACCGGCGTACCGATGCCAAGCGAGCCCGCTTCCGGCACTTCCACTACAATGCTCAGGCCGCCAAGGTAGCGCGAGTCGGTAATGGTAGCTTCCTGCAGCTCGAAATCACGACGGGCTTTGCCCTGGCCGGGCTCGACGTTGATGTAAGGCTGCAGAATGGTGTCGAGATGCTCAACGCCCGCGGCTGAAATTTGTGGGGTCACCACCGAGAAGCGGGAACCCGAGCGGGCGAAGGTCTGCACATATTCCGGATAAAGCACGGCGGTGGCCTGCACCTCGTTGCGCGAGGTGATGAGCGTCAGCTTCTGGATCTGCCCGATATCAATGCCCAGGTAGCGAATTGGCATGCCCTCCGCCAGCTTGCCGGCATCGAACGCATGCAGGGTAATCTGCCCACCCACGGCACGCGCGGCGGTTTCGGATGGGAAGAGAATTCGCTTATCGCCTTTACGCAGGTTCGCGCCCGCGCCGCTGAGGTTATCAAAGCTGATCGCCCCGCGCAGCGCACGCGAGAGCGGGGAGGCCTGCACGGTCAGTCCGTTGCCGTTAAGCTGCACCTTCGCGCCGCCCTCGGCCCAGAAGACGCTGTTTGGGGTCAGCAGCTTGCGGTACTCGGGCTTGATATGCAATTCGATATCAAACGCGTCCGCACGCGGGCGAACGGCGATCACCTCCCCAACCTCAAATTTGCGGTAGAGCACCACGGAGCCCGCCTGAACGTCAGGCAGCGTCTCGGCGCTTAAGGTCAGGGTCGTGGTTGGCATATCGCTCAGGCTGTTTTCAATCGCTTTGTCCAGGTTGGCGTACAGCGGGTAGCTGTCTCGAACGGCGCCTTTATTGCCCGGCAAAATGCGAATACCGCCGTTAACCCATTCGCTGGCGCTTGCGCCGAGGAACTCCACGCCGTCCAGACCCACCTTCACGTCGACGCGGCTGTTCACCACGAACTTACTGTCGCCATGGACGAGGTTGCTGTATTGCGGATCGATAGCTACCGAGAAGCTCACGCCATTTTCGGAGAGCGTTCGCTCCAGCACCTGACCCACCTGTACGCCGTGCAGAATCAGCGGCTGACCGGCCTCAATACCGTAACTTTCAGGCGCATTGAGCGTAACCGTCACGACGCCCGGTTTTTGCAGCAGCGCTTTATCCGCCGGGGCAATGACGAAGCTATTGCTGGGCTGACCTTCACCGGGGATCAGTTCAAAGGTATTTCCGGTCAGCAGCGTGCTGAGGCTGGCATCGTTCAGAGAGAGTTTAGGGCTGCGCATCTCGATGCGCGTTTTCTCGCGCAGGAGATCGACCACGCTCGGATCGACCGTCATTTCGCCCGTGACCGAGCCGCCCGGATTGAGCGTCATTTTGGTGAGCTGGCCGACCTGCAGTCCCTGGTACATCAGCGGCGTTGACCCCGCTTTCAGCCCTTTGGCATCAGGCAGAACGAGCTTAACGATCACGCCACGCTGGCTGTGCGCCAGATCCGGATATAAACCGAACGTGTCATCGGCCGTGGCAGGGCTTGAGTTTTCCGGGGAGTCAAAGGCAATGGCACCGTTAACCAGGGCGGCCAGACTTTCAAGCTTCACTTTTGCACCGCTCAGGCTGAGGTCGGCATCGACGCCGGAGACATTCCAGAAGCGGCTGCCTTTTTTCACCAGATTGGTGAAGCGACGCTCGATCAGCACATCAATGGTGACGCCCTGTTTATTCGGGTTGATGCTGTAATCATACACACGGCCAACCGGAATCTTGCGGAAGTAGACCAGCGAGCCGCTGTTCAGCGAGCCCAAATCCGGTGCCTGAAGATGGATCATCAGATCGCCGTTATTGAGGCGGTATTTCGGCTGTGTATCCAGCGCGACAAAGTGATCCTGCGGTTCACCCTTGCCCGGCATCATGCCGATGTAGTTGCCGCCAACCAGCGCATCCAGCCCGGACACGCCGGCCAGGGAGGCTTTCGGCGTCACCAGCCAGAACTGCGTTTCGCTGCGAAGAGCATCCTGCATGTCAGATTTAATACTGACCCGCACCTGAATCTTGTTAAGCCCTTTTCCAAGGGAGATGTCCTGAACCGTACCGACTTCGACCCCCTGAAAACGAACGGGGGTTCGTCCGGCGACGATGCCGTCGGCGGTCTGAAAATCAATGGTGACGGTACTGCCGCGATCTTCATAGCTCGTCCAGATAAGCCAGCCTGCAATCATCAGGGCGATGACGGGCAGCAACCAGAATGGCGAAATGCGGCGTTTAGTTTTAATTCTCGCTTCAGTCGGCGAAGCGGGGGTTTCCTGACTCATGTGCATCCCAAAGTAAGCGGCTATCCAGCCATTCCACAGCAAGAATAGTCAATATCACCGCAGAGCCGAAATAAAAAGCCGCGGGTCCCATAGTAAAAGCAAGAAGCTGGTCGCGATTGATCAGCGACATCATCAGCGAAATCACAAACAGATCCAGCATTGACCAGCGGCCAATCCAGGTGACGAATCGCAGAAGCAGAATACGGGTACGTAAACCTTGTTCACACTTAAAGTGAATGCTGACGAGCAGGGTAAACATCACCACCACTTTGGTAAAGGGAACCAGGATACTGGCAATAAAGACGATGGCCGCCACCCCAACGTTACTGTGTGCAAGGGAGATAATACCGGAGAGGATAGTATCTTCCTGACGGCCACCGTTCACGTAAATAATGGATATCGGCAGCATATTGGCCGGGAACAGAAACACCAGGGAGGCAATCAGCGCCGCCCAGCATTTTTGCAGGCTGTTGTTGCGTCGTAACCTCAACGGTATGTGGCAGCGCGGGCAGCGTCCACGCTTGTCGGGCAACCCGGTGTAATGGCATCCCAGACAGACGCGGAGGTTTTCATCCGGGCGGGTGGCAGGGCGCTGCGGGTAAAAACGCTCCCAAAGCTGCTCAACGTTCAGGTGGATCAGTGTCAGGATGCTGAGCAATACCAGGCAGATAAAGGCAAAAAGCCCGACGCCCGGCTGCAGAAAGGCATAGTCCTGCACCTTGATTGATGCCACGCCCACGCCCACCAGATAGATATCCAGCATGACCCACTCTTTAAGCTTTTCCAGCATCAGCAATACCGGACGCAGGTTCATTCCCAGGATGTTACCAAACCACAGGTAGGCAATGGCTGCAACCAGCACCAGCGGCGCGCCGACAACGCAGAACAGTACCATGGCGGCGGTGAGAGGATCGCCCTGGCTCGTCATCTGCCAGATACCCTGCAGCACGTTAGCGTCAATGCGCACACCAAGCAGGTAAAGCTTCAGAAGCGGTTCGGTCCAGGCGAAAGGCATCAGCAGCAGCATGGTAACGGCCATAGCGGCAAGGCGGGTTAACGACCAGTCGCGGCCGTCACGAATTTTAGCGTCGCAGCGGGGACAAAAGGCGCTTTGGTGCGATTTCATCTTCGGCAACATAAAAAGCGTATCGCACTGGGGGCAACGCTGATAATGTGCACGAGGCAAAGCGTCGCTTACCGTATGGACAGTTATCTTTTTTGTCGGCGTAATTTTGGTTGTTTTTAAGGCCATCAGCTGCGCGCAAATAAGTATTGTTGAACGTTATATTAACTCATGAACGGATTCATCTTGAGCATGAGCGCATTTATTGCTTATTTTAATAGGCTATGCGGTAATTTTGTAAGACAACTAAGTGATTGAATAATGAACAAAACAGAATTCTACGCGGATCTGAACCGCGATTTTAAGGCATTGATGGCAGGTGAAACCAGCTTCTTAGCCACTCTGGCAAATACTAGCGCATTGCTGTTCGAACGGCTATCCGATGTGAACTGGGCTGGCTTTTATCTCCTGGAAGGTGAAACGCTGGTGCTGGGTCCGTTTCAGGGCAAACTGGCCTGCGTGCGTATTCCGGTAGGGCGCGGCGTATGCGGTACCGCGGTGGCCGAGAATCAGGTTCAGCGCGTGGAAGATGTTCATGCCTTTGACGGTCATATCGCCTGTGATGCTGCCAGCAATTCAGAGATCGTTCTGCCGCTGGTGGTAAAAAATCAGATTATTGGCGTTCTGGATATCGACAGTACGGTCTTCAGTCGCTTTACAACCGAGGACGAACAGGGGCTGCGCGAGCTGGTGGCGAATCTGGAAAACGTCCTCGCTGCAACCGATTATCAAAAATTCTTTGCGAGCGTCGCAGGATAATCAACGGATAACGTAGCATTTACTGATAGCGTCATTATAATGACGCCTGTTCATGCCTGCGCTTGTTGGCAACGTCCGTTGTAATCAGGAAATTTCATGGAAAATCAACCTAAGTTGAATAGCAGTAAAGAAGTTATCGCATTTCTGGCCGAGCGTTTCCCGCAGTGCTTCAGCGCGGAAGGTGAAGCACGTCCCCTGAAAGTCGGTATTTTTCAGGATCTGGTAGCGCGTGTTGAAGGGGAAATGAACCTCAGCAAAACTCAGCTGCGTTCTGCCTTACGTCTTTATACTTCGAGCTGGCGTTACCTGTACGGTATCAAACCGGGCGCGACCCGCGTGGATCTGGACGGCAACCCTTGTGGCGAGCTGGACGAGCAGCACGTAGAACACGCGCGCAAGCAGCTGGAAGAAGCCAAAGCACGCGTTCAGGCACAACGTGCAGAACAGCAGGCGAAAAAACGCGAAGCCGCAGCGGCAAACGGCCAGGAAGAAGCGCCTCGTCGTGAGCGTAAACCACGTCCTGCGCCGCGTCGTCACGACAATAACGATCGCAAACCGCGTGCAGACAAACCAGCAGCGAAAGCCCCTCGTGCGCCTCGTGAAGAGCAGCGCCATACTCCGGTTTCTGACATTAACGCCCTGAGCGTGGGTCAGGCTCTGAAAGTAAAAGCGGGCAACAACGCAATGGACGCCACCGTACTGGAAATCACCAAAGATGGCGTTCGTGTACAGCTGACTTCTGGTATGTCAATGATTGTACGCGCAGAACACTTGTTGTTCTGAAACGGAGGCCAAGCCTGGCATGAACACTTTTTTTAAGCTCACCGCGCTGGCGGGCCTGTTTGCCATAACAGGTCACGCTTTCGCAGTGGACGATATCACGCGTGTTGATCAAATTCCGGTACTCAAGGAAGAGACGCAGCACGCGACGGTAAGCGAACGTGTAACCTCTCGCTTTACCCGCTCGCACTATCGTCAGTTCGATCTCGATCAGGCCTTTTCGGCCAAAATCTTTGACCGCTATCTGAACTTGCTGGATTACAGCCATAACGTTTTGCTCGCCAGCGATGTCGAGCAGTTCGCTAAGCGCAAATCCGAGGTGGGTGATGAGCTGCGGTCAGGCAAGCTGGATCTGTTCTACGATCTCTACAACCTGTCGCAAAAGCGCCGCTTTGAACGCTATCAGTACGCGCTGAAAGTGCTGGAACGTCCCATGGACTTCACCGGCAACGACACCTTTAATCTCGATCGCAGCAAAGCGCCCTGGCCGAAAGACGAAGCCGAGCTGAACGCGCTGTGGGATGGAAAGGTCAAATACGACGAGCTGAGCCTCAAGCTGACCGGCAAAGATGAAAAAGAGATCCGCGACACGCTGACGCGTCGTTACAAATTTGCCATTCGCCGTCTGGCGCAGACCAACAGTGAAGATGTTTTCTCGCTGGCGATGACCGCCTTTGCGCACGAAATCGATCCGCACACCAACTATCTCTCTCCACGCAATACCGAACAGTTCAATACTGAGATGAGCCTGTCTCTGGAAGGTATTGGCGCGGTACTGCAAATGGATGATGACTACACGGTGATCAACTCCATGGTCGCGGGCGGCCCGGCATCCAAAAGCAAAGCGATAAGCGTAGGCGATCGCATTGTGGGGGTAGGACAAACCGGTCAGAGCATGGTTGATGTCATTGGCTGGCGTCTGGACGATGTGGTTGCGCTGATCAAAGGTCCGAAAGGCAGCAAAGTTCGTCTGGAAATTCTGCCTGCCGGTAAAGGCACCAAAACCCGTATCGTGACCCTGACCCGCGAGCGTATCCGTCTGGAAGACCGCGCGGTGAAAATGTCGGTCAAAACCGTGGGTAAAGAGAAGGTGGGTGTCCTGGATATCCCTGGCTTCTACGTGGGGCTGACAGACGATGTAAAAGTTCAGCTGCAGAAACTTGAGAAGCAGAACGTGAGCAGCGTCATTATCGACCTGCGCACGAACGGTGGCGGTGCTCTGACCGAAGCGGTGTCGCTCTCAGGCCTATTTATCCCGTCTGGCCCGGTTGTACAGGTGCGTGATAACAACGGTAAAGTTCGTGAAGATGCTGATAACGACGGTGTGGTCTATTACAAAGGCCCGCTGGTGGTCCTGGTTGACCGCTTTAGCGCGTCCGCATCTGAAATCTTTGCCGCTGCAATGCAGGACTATGGCCGCGCGCTAATCGTGGGTGAGCCCACCTTCGGCAAAGGTACTGTTCAGCAGTATCGCTCGCTGAATCGTATTTACGATCAGATGCTGCGTCCGGAATGGCCTGCGCTGGGCTCCGTTCAGTACACCATTCAGAAGTTCTACCGCGTTAACGGCGGCAGTACGCAGCGTAAAGGCGTAACGCCGGATATCATGATGCCGACCGGCACGGAAGAGACCGAAACCGGCGAGAAGTTTGAAGATAACGCGTTGCCGTGGGACAGCATCAATGCTGCGACATTCGTGAAGGCGGGTGATATGACGCAGTTTGGCCCTGAGCTGCTGAAAGCGCATAATGAACGCATCGCGAAAGACCCGGAATTCCAGTACATCATGAAGGACATTGCGCGTTTCAATGCCCTGAAAGATAAGCGGAATATTGTTTCTCTGAACTACACTCAGCGTGAAAAGGAGAACAACGAGGACGACGCAACGCGTCTGGCGCGTATCAACGATCGCTTCAAGCGAGAAGGTAAGCCTCTGCTCAAGAAACTGGACGATCTGCCAAAAGATTACCAGGAGCCGGATCCGTACCTGGACGAGACGGTGCATATCGCGCTCGACCTGGCGAATCTGGAAAAAGAGAAGCCTGCCGTACAGCCCGCTCCGGCAAAATAATCTCCCAACAGGCACAAGAAATTGTGCCTGTTTCTTTTTGTTCTGCATCCTTCCGTCAGGCTGATTTCCAATTGTGTAAAGTTGTGTCTTTCTGGTGACTTACGCCCACCGGATGCTTGAAAATAGCCGTAATACCCATACGATGTGGGTAATCGCATAGTGCGTTTTGTTAAACTGAGGTTAAAAGAAAATTATGATGCGAATCGCGCTCTTCCTGCTCACCAACCTGGCGGTGATGGTGGTTTTCGGGCTAGTGCTAAGCCTGACGGGAATTCAGTCGAGCAGCGTTCAGGGTCTGTTGATTATGGCGCTGCTGTTTGGTTTTGGTGGCTCTTTCATTTCCCTGCTGATGTCAAAGTGGATGGCGCTGAAATCCGTAGGCGGTGAGGTGATTGAACAGCCGCGTAACGATATGGAACAGTGGCTGATGAATACGGTGGCACAGCAGTCTAAGCAGGCAGGCATTGCGATGCCGCAGGTTGCTATTTACCATGCCCCGGATATCAACGCGTTTGCTACGGGTGCCCGTCGTGATGCGTCGCTGGTCGCCGTGAGCACCGGGTTGTTGCAGAACATGAGCCGTGACGAAGCCGAAGCGGTTATCGCGCACGAAATCAGCCATATCGCCAACGGTGACATGGTGACCATGACCCTGATTCAGGGCGTGGTGAACACCTTCGTTATCTTCATCTCCCGTATCCTGGCGCAGATTGCGGCTGGCTTCATGGGCGGCAACCGTGATGAAGGTGAAGAGAGCAACGGTAATCCGCTGATCTACTTTGCCGTATCGATGGTGCTGGAACTGGTGTTCGGTATTCTGGCCAGCATTATCACCATGTGGTTCTCCCGTCACCGTGAGTTCCATGCGGATGCCGGTTCAGCGAAGCTGGTAGGGCGTGAAAAGATGATAGCTGCTCTGCAGCGTCTGAAAACCAGCTACGAGCCGCAGGAAGCGAACAGCATGATGGCATTCTGCATCAACGGCAAATCAAAGTCGCTGAGCGAGCTGTTTATGTCTCACCCGCCGCTGGATAAACGTATTGAAGCGCTGCGCAGTGGAGAATACCTGAAGTAACGCTAAGCGCTTAAATAAGCCGGGCAGGAGAAGACTCCGCCCGGCTTTTTTTATGCCTGAACGCCGGGTTGGGTCACGCGCAACCCGCTGACGATGGCTGCAAGGGTGGCAAGCGCACCTGCGGTGAGAAGCGCAACGTGGTTGCCGTTTTGCCCGGCAAGGTTAAACATCAGGGCAACCAGCGCCGCACCTGTACTTTGCCCCAGCAGACGCGCGGTCCCCAGCATGCCGCTGGCCCCTCCGCTGCGGTGGCGCGGCGCAGAGGTAATAATGGTGTGGTTGTTGGGGGACTGAAACAGGCCAAACCCGGCTCCGCACAGGATCATGCGCCAGATGATGTCCAGATCCCCTGGCGATGATGGAAGCAGCGCCAGCGCGAAAAGACCTGTTGCCATCACGGCCAGCCCCACCGCGCCCAACAAACCGGCATGTACACGTTCTATTAAATAACCTGCCAGGGGTGCCATCACCATCGTCGCCAGCGGCCAGGGGGTTAACAGCAGCCCGGTCTCCACTTCGGAACGTCCTATCACGCTTTGCAGGAAGAAGGGCAGAGAAACCAGAGCCAGCATCTGGGCGCAGAAGGAGCAGACAGAGGTGCAGATGGAAAGCGAAAAGAGGGGAATACGCAGCAGATCGACCGGCAGTAAGGGCACCGGCAGGGAAAGCTGGCGGCGAACAAAGAAGAAGCCCGTCACCAGCAGGGCAACAAGCTCCACGGCGGTTAGCATCAGGGATTGACCCTGCGCAAAACCGCTCAGGGCGGTAATCAGCAGACCAAAGGTGAGCGCATTCATCACCGCGCTTGCTACGTCAAAGCGCGGCATGGTGCTTTTCGGGCCGTTAGCGGGGAGAAATCGCAGGGCAAAGAAGATGGCCACGATACCCAGCGGCACGTTTATGGCGAACAGCCACTGCCACGAGGCGACAGAAAGAATGGCCGCTGCAATCGTTGGCCCGGCGGCAGAAGAGACCGCGACAATAAACGAATTTATCCCCATGCCGCGGCCCAGATGGCGGTGCGGATAGATTAAGCGGATTAGCGCCGTATTGACGCTCATCAGCGCCGCGCCGCCAAAACCTTGCGCGATGCGCGCCAGCGTCAGCGTATGCAGAGAGTCCGAAAGGGCGCACAGCAGTGATGTAAAGGTAAATACCACCAGCCCGCACTGATATACCCGACGGTAGCCGAACATATCGCCCAGAAAAGAGAAGGAGAGCAGGGAAACCACAATCGCAATCTGATAGGCGTTAACAATCCATATCGAACTGGCCGGGGAAGCATGCAGATCGGTGGCAATGGTGGGAAGGGCAACGTTCGCAATCGCGCCGTCAAGAACGGCCATTGAGATACCAATAATAATCGTAGCGATAGCGCCATACCGCTGGGGCAAAGGCAGGCCATCGGAAAGGTTCTTTTCCATCGGGGATAAATAGCTCAGAGTGAAATTATTCTCAGGGTAACTATTTTAACATCGTTAACACCGTTTTATGTCGCAGATTTGTAACGAAGTAAACGCGGATTGATTGCAGGTAACATGACGGGAATTTATAATAAAAACCGGTTCTGATTTTTATAAAACACTCTCTATGAGGTGGTAAATGGCAATTGCGGATTTGGATAAACAGCCAGATTCAGTTTCTTCCGTGCTGAAAGTGTTTGGCATCTTACAGGCGCTCGGGGAAGAGCGTGAAATTGGTATCACAGAGTTGTCACAGCGCGTGATGATGTCGAAAAGCACCGTTTACCGCTTTTTGCAAACCATGAAATCACTGGGTTACGTTGCACAGGAAGGCGAATCTGAAAAATATTCTCTGACGCTGAAACTGTTTGAACTGGGTGCCCGGGCATTGCAAAACGTGGATCTGATCCGCAGCGCGGATATTCAGATGCGCGAGATCTCCCGCCTGACCAAAGAGACTATCCACCTGGGCGCGCTGGATGAAGACAGTATTGTTTACATCCATAAAATTGACTCCATGTATAACCTGCGTATGTATTCGCGCATTGGTCGTCGCAACCCGCTTTACAGCACGGCAATCGGTAAGGTTCTGCTGGCGTGGCGCGATCGTGAAGAAGTTAAACAGATCCTCGATGGCGTGGAGTACAAACGCAGCACTGAACGCACCATTACTAACACCGATGAGTTATTAATGGTGCTCGACAAGGTGCGTGAGCAAGGGTACGGCGAAGATAACGAAGAGCAGGAAGAAGGGCTGCGCTGTATTGGCGTTCCGGTGTTTGACCGTTTTGGCGTCGTGATCGCGGGGTTGAGCATCTCTTTCCCAACGCTTCGCTTCTCGGAAGAGCGCCTGCACGAGTACGTGGCTATTCTGCATACCGCCGCGCGTAAGATTTCTGAACAGATGGGTTACCACGACTATCCGTTCTAACCCCGGTTAGCATAAAAAACGCCGCATTTTTGCGGCGTTTTTTATTCGTCGTTAACGCTGTGGCTCAGCCATTATCAATCACGACGGAGGTCTTACGCAGTACCGGGCAGTTGGTTAACCCAATGATCCCGCTATCCGAATGGAGATACTGCGCCGTGCTGACTCCCTGTGCTGTTAAATACTTACATTGAATGCCTAACCCTGCGGCGTTTTCGGTGCTTCCCATCAGCACGCCATAACCCGTTAAAAGAAGGCCAATCCAGAGTATCGCCAGTGCAACAATTGTACGAATAATTAAGCGCATTATTACCTCTTTATCATTGTTATCATGATGCTAGCCTAACCGGTTTACGTAATGAAACAAGTGCAGGATTCTGAAAAGAGCCTGATGGCGCTACAGTTAGTCCTTGTTTAAGATAACCGTGATAACCTGGTCATATCAGGTCTGTAAACGGAGTGTGGAGTGAAAAAAATACGCTGGGTGATTCTGATTATCGTGCTGATAGCGTGCGTGGTATTGTGGACGCAGACTATCAACGTGATGTGCGATCAGGATGTACAGTTTTTTAGCGGCGTTTGCGCAATCAATAAGTTTATTCCGTGGTAGCACGCATTTTTTCTTCAGGTGATTTCCTTCCTTCGCGCCAGTGGTAAAATAGACGTTTTTATTGAGGTGGTGAAATGGGTGAGTTACTGAATTCAGGGCTGCTAAATATGGCATCCCTGACGATCTCTTTGGTTGTTCTGCTGGTGGGGCTGGTCATTTGGTTTTTCGTAAACCGTGCCAGTTCACGTACCAATGAGCAGATCGAACTGCTGGAAGCGCTGCTTGAGCAGCAAAAACGGCAGAATGTACTGTTGCGTCGTCTGTGCGAGGCTAACGAGCCGGAAGAGAAAGAATCACAAAAAGAAGCGGTCGCTGACGAGAACAACGATCAAGACGATTTTATCCGCCTGGTGGCTGAGCGTTAATCGTATTATTCCGGGAGGTGGCAGTGGTCTGGAAAAATCCCTGGTATGACCCCTCCCTGAAACATCACACCCCAAACGGTTTTCGTAATACCACTTCTGCAGGACACCAGCCTGGCGACCTTGACCGCTGGCGCAAAGAACGCAAAGCAGCTGGCTTACCGAAGCCGCCCGCGCTCGGCTACGATGACTTTATCCGGCGGTGGTGGCAACCGGCCGATCTTCAGCAGCCGCAGCAGGATGGGGCGTGGTGGCTCGGACATGCGAGCATACTGCTGCAGCTGGACGGCAATATCCTTCTTACCGATCCCGTTTTTTCAAGGCGCGCTTCGCCACTTCCTTTCTTAGGGCCGCAGCGTAGAACGCCTCCGGCACTCTCTGTCGATCAACTGCACCAGCTTGACGCGGTCGTTATCTCGCATAACCATTACGATCATCTTGATGAACTCACTGTTCGCCACATTCTCAAACGCTTTCCGGACGTTAGCGTGTTTGTTCCTTTAGGCCTGGGCGGCTGGTTTCGCCGCCGGGGCGCAAAACAAGTGGTTGAGCTCGACTGGTGGCAGAGTTTTACCTGGCAGGGGATAACATTATCCGCCGTACCGGCGCAGCACTGGAGTATGCGCACGCTCTGGAACCGCAATCGCTCATTGTGGTGCGGCTGGGTCTTTGAAGGGCGGCATCACCGGTTCTGGTTTAGTGGCGATACCGGCTATTCGCCTGAGCTGCTGATGATACCGGAACGTTTGGGGAAAATTGATGCTGCAGCATTGCCCGTTGGCGCCTATGCTCCACGATGGTTTATGGCCGTACACCATATGGATCCCCAGTCTGCCGTTGCGCTGTGGCAACAGTTAGGTTGCCCGCTGGCGTTCCCTGTTCACTGGGGCGTGTTTGAGCTGGCGGATGAAGCGCTGGATGACCCCATAAAAGAATTAACTGATGCGCTGGATAATGTAGCACCAGTTAATAATACTTTCAGGATACTGAAAGTTGGCGAGTATTTACCCTTATAAACGAAGCGATAAATTGTTGCGTATATTGTGTATGTATTCGTCGTCAGGAAAATTTTAATTTTATCGAAACGTTTTGCTTGCCTTGTTTTGATGCAGAGTCATAAAAATTTCATTATTTTGGTGCATAACACTGCTAATTACCTGATGGATTTTAATACAGAAGGGTGCGGATTATTAACATCGTTTTTGGCTGAAACAATACGGTCACGTTACAATGATTTAAGCATAAGTTTTCACAATTTGTTCTAACTCAATCAACGCCAAAGATTTCTTTTCCCGACTGCTGGACGCATTGTAATGATTGAGCTATGTTAAAAAAGTCTTAGATTACAGCGGTTGTGCAAGCAGCGTTGAGTCTGTGTAAGGGAGTATAGCCGTCTGTTTGAGAAGCGCATAATTGTGCAATTCCTTACAGACAGTGTTCGAATTTGTGCGGCGGATCGAGACATGTTTAAAAATGGCTTGCCATATTAAACATAGTGTGTGATAACACGTTTTGGGTCAAACGAGGTACAGTTCTGTTTATGTGTGGCATTTTCAGTAAAGAAGTCCTGAGTAAACACGTTGTCGTTGAATACCGCTTCTCTGCCGAACCTTATATTAGTGCCTCATGCAGTAATGTCTCAGTTTTATCTCAGTTAATGCCTGCGGGCTAAGAAAACACTCTAAGGAATTTTGCAAAATGGCAAAGATTAAAGGTCAAGTTAAGTGGTTCAACGAGTCTAAAGGTTTTGGTTTCATTACTCCTGCTGATGGCAGCAAAGACGTGTTCGTACACTTCTCTGCAATCCAGGGTAACGGCTTCAAAACTCTGGCCGAAGGCCAGAACGTTGAGTTCGAAATTCAGGACGGCCAGAAAGGCCCAGCTGCAGTTAACGTAACTGCTATCTGATCGAACCGCTGCTGACTGGGGCGCATAGCGCTTCACTCTCAGACATAAAGCCTCGCATCATGCGGGGCTTTTTTATTCCCTATCTTTCAAAATATTACTATCTACGGTCTTGTTAGCACCTTGTTGCAAAGCTGCGAGGTTAGTATCACAGTTTCGCCTCCCTAAGCGCATCTTTTCTCGTTAAATCAGAGCGTTGTTTAACAGCCCTGGGGTTCAGGTGAAGAAAAAATTGATATTAACCGCTGGCAATTTCACGCCGGCGCGTTTCGCGCTGCTCTGTTTCGCTATTTTCTGCAGTCTGGCCTTTTTACTTGGCCGCGTTGCCTGGCTACAAATCATCAAACCTGACAATCTGGTGAAGCAAGAAGATATGCGATCCCTCCGTCAGCTGGCGATTGATGCGCCGCGTGGGATGATTATGGATCGTGAAGGCCGACCGCTGGCGGTCAGCGTGCCCGTCCGGGCCGTATGGGCCGATCCAAAAACGGTGCTGGCAAAAGGGGGCGTTGGGTTTGATGAACGCTGGCAGGCGCTGGCGAGCGCGCTGCACCTCTCGTTGAGCACCCTTTCATCACGGATTAACGCCAACCCCCAGGGACGCTTCATCTACCTGGCGCGTCAGGTCGATCCTGCTCAGGCGAAGTGGATTGATAAGCTCAATTTACCCGGCATTAATTTGCGCGATGAATCCCGCCGCTTTTACCCGGCAGGCCACGTGGCGGCGAACCTGATTGGCTTCACCAATATTGACGGGCAGGGCATTGAAGGGGTGGAGAAAAGCTTCAACACTCAGCTGACCGGTAAAGCGGGTGTCCGACAGGTCCGGGAGGATCGCTACGGGCGCGTGGTTGAAAACCTGACGGAAGTGGCGCCCACGCCGGCACATAACATCCAGTTGAGTATTGACGAGCGGCTGCAAACCATTACCGAAGACGCGCTGGACAATGCCGTCGCCTGGAATAAGGCCGAGTCAGGGGCATCGGTGCTCATTAATATCCCCACCGGGGAAATACTCGCCATGGCGAGCTATCCGGATTTCAATCCCAATAATCGGGAAGGCGCGACGATAAACGATTTTCGCAACCGGGCAATCAGCGATACGTTCGAGCCCGGTTCGACCGTTAAGCCGCTGGTGTTGATGACGGCTCTGCAGCAGGGGCTGGTCCAGCCGGACAGTGTCATTGATACCCACCCGTATACCCTTGACGGGCATCGTATCCGCGACGTGGGTTATTATCCTGAGCTGACCATGACCGGGATCCTGCAAAAATCGAGCGACACCGGCGTATCCCGGCTCTCGCTGGCGATGCCTGTCCAGCATCTTATTGATACCTATCGAAACTTTGGGTTTGGCACCAACACGGGGCTGGGGTTAACGGGCGAAAGCGCCGGGCTGTTGCCACAGCGTAAATACTGGAGTCAGCTGGACCGCGCGACTTTTGCCTTTGGCTACGGCCTGATGGTCACACCGCTCCAGCTTGCCCACGTCTACGCGACGATTGGCGGCTTCGGGCTTGAGCGTCCACTCTCCATCACCCGCATCGATCCCCCGGTTATCGGCCACCGCGTCATGCCGGAGGAGATCGCGCATGAAGTGGAGCACATGATGGAAAGCGTCGCGCTGCCCGGCGGCGGGGGCGTTAAGGCCGCCGTTCGCGATTATCGCGTGGCGGTTAAGACCGGGACGGCGAAGAAAATTGATGATAGCGGCAAATATGTCGATAAATACGTCGCCTATACCGCAGGCGTTGCGCCTGCCAGCGACCCGCGTTTCGCCCTGGTGGTGGTGATTAACGATCCACAAAACGGGGCCTACTATGGCGGGGCGGTTTCCGCGCCGGTCTTCAGCGAAATCATGGGCAACGTGCTGCGCCTGGAGAATATCAAACCCGATGGCCTGCCGGCCGGTTCAGACCACCTTATCGTCATGCGGTAATCCAGCCATTTTATAGCAGGGCGAATAGCGGTACACTTCGCCCTTTGGTTTATCTCCCGGAGTTTCCATGTCCTTCAGCTGTCCCCTTTGCCACGCGTCACTGACGCGCTCAGATAAAAGTTATGCCTGTCCGCAGGGACATCAGTTTGATATGGCGAAAGAAGGATATGTGAATCTTCTTCCGGTGCAGCACAAGCGCTCCCGCGATCCGGGCGATAGCGCAGAGATGATGCAGGCGCGCAGGGCGTTTCTCGATGCCGGGCACTATCTGCCGCTGCGGGAGACGGTGGCGCAGATGCTGGGTGACTTACTGCCTGATTCGGCGTCCGCCATGCTTGATATCGGCTGCGGGGAAGGGTACTACACCGCACGGTTTGCGGATGTGGTGCGGGAGAAGGGGGCCGTGACATTCGGTCTCGACGTGTCGAAAGTGGCGATCCGCGCGGCGGCTAAACGTTACGCTGGCGTGACGTTTTGCGTGGCATCCAGCCACCGGCTGCCGTTTGATAATGCCAGTATGGATGCCGTTATCCGCATCTACGCGCCGTGTAAAGCAGATGAGCTGGCGCGCGTGGTGAAGCCCGGAGGCTGGGTGATAACCGTCACGCCGGGCCCGCGTCACCTGATGGAGCTGAAGGGACTCATTTACGACGAGGTGCGTCTGCATGCCCCACACTCTGAACAGCTGAAAGGCTTTACGCTGAAGCAGGAGCATTCAGTGGCGTATGAAATGAATTTGAACGGGGAAGAAGCGGTAGCCCTGCTGCAGATGACGCCATTCGCGTGGCGGGCAAAGCCGGAAGTATGGGATGCGTTAGCGGCTCGGACGACGTTTGGCTGCCAGACAGATTTCAGTATCCACGTCTGGCAGCGCGACGCTTAAGGCGCGAAGTGTGCCCAGAGGATCTGGGCACCAATGCCGATCAGCACGATACCGCCTAAGATCTCGGCGCGTTTACCCAGCAGCGGGCCGATAAACCGCCCGACCATCATGCCCAGCGTGGACATAATCAGCGTTGCACAGCCAATGGCCAGCGCGGTGGCGATAATATTGACCTGCAGGAATGCCAGACCCACCCCGACGGCCATGGCGTCCAGGCTGGTGGCAATTGCCGTGGTGACCAGCAGCCAGAAACCGTGGCGGTGCAGCGGTGCTTCATCTTCATCATCATTCCCGCGAAAACCTTCAATCATCATTCGGCCTCCGAGAAACACCAGCAGGACGAACGCAATCCAGTGGTTCCACTCCAGCACGAACTGGCTGGCGAGCATGCCCAAACCCCAGCCGATGAGCGGCGTCAGCGTTTCGATGGCACCAAAGATCAGACCGGTGCGCAGAGCTTCTGTGAATTTAGGTTTGTGGAGCGTGGCGCCTTTGCCGATGGAGGCGGCAAATGCATCCATGGACATGCCAAAAGCGAGAAGGATCGTAGCGGAGATGTTCATAAGAGCGTCCAGACCGGGGATATCCATATGACACATCACTGCCCCCAGTAAACAGCAGTTGATGTATCTATGGTCTCGCCTGATCTCTTTTGCACGGTAAGCGTGCTGAAAGCGATCCGTACGCGCCACGTTTTTCAACGAGTATGTTGACGCGTACATTTCCTGCGTGCAGGAAATCGGCTACTCCCCAACGACGGGCGCAACCTTAACATATTTTGAGAATATAAAACAACAACGAGCAAGGCTTAATTTACCTGCGTCTTTGATAACGATTTTCATTTAGGTTTATGCGTGAAAATATCGTTAATAAATATAAGTCTAAGAGGAGAGAAGATATAGCAACGGCTATATTCTTTGCGAAAGAATATTACAATATATAGCCGAGGTTATAATATTAACTTATTGAGTTTTAACGAGTAATGTGTAGATTTTCTCAAGGTCATCAATATTTTTGACCCGAATGAGCAGGCGGCGCTGTTCTAATTGCATCACTAACACGCCGTCTTCGGATAAATTCATCTCTTTAATGCGGTTATATTCTATCCATACGTTGGCGAAGAAGAATCCCTGTTTTTTAAAAATGAGTTTCGGCGAGCGGATCCAGAACAGGTAAATCGCCATTAATGCCAGCGCACATAATAACCATGTGGTTAATATTGCACCGTGGCTGGTCACGTTATTGTAAATCAGAATGACCACCAGGCCGGCGAAGATAAATGCATCAATGCGTCCACGGCGTAAGAGGGGAAGGGTCAGCAGCGTCTCGCCGTTACGGCGAGGCATAATGAACTCGTCATAGATCGCGTAAGCCAGAAGGGCAACAATAAACAACACCAGTACGATGTCCGTAACAGTCATTCATCCTCCAGATAAAAAGACCGGGGGCAAGCCCCCGGTCGAAAACGCAATGTTTTACAGGCCCAGCAGGCCGACAGCGTAGCCCGCGATACCGATGACGAAGAAGCCAACGATGATCCACAGCGGGTTCACTTTCTTACGCAGCAGCCACATACAGGCGAAGGTCAACAGCAGCGGCACCAGGCCAGGCATCAGCTGGTCGAGGATGGTCTGCACGGTGGTGACGCGGGTTTGACCATCCTGACCGGTGATGGTCGAAACCACCAGCGGGATGTTCACGTGCGTCCACTTGTTAACCAGCGCTCCCATCACAAACAGGCCGAGAATAGACGCCCCCTCGGTCAGTTTCTGCAGGAAGCCGCCGCCCATATCCTTAACGATGTCCACGCCCTTACGGTAGCCGTAGGCCACGCCGTAGTAACGGGTCAGCAGACGTACCGCGTTGAACAGGATAAAGAACAGCAGAGGACCGAGCAGGCTGCCGCTCATCGCGATCCCGGCACCCAACGCCGCGAAGACCGGACGAACAGTACCCCAGAAGATAGGGTCGCCCACGCCAGCCAGCGGACCCATCAGACCGACTTTGATACCGTTGATGGCACCATCGTCAATCTCCGCGCCGTTCGCACGCTGCTCTTCCATCGCCAGCGTCACGCCCAGAACCGGAGCCGCGACGTAAGGATGGGTGTTGAAGAATTCCAGGTGACGCTTAATCGCCTGACGGCGTGCTTCGTTGTTCTCAGGGTAGAGGCGTTTTATCGCCGGCACCATTGAGAAGCAGAAGCCCAGCGCCTGCATACGTTCGAAGTTCCATGAACCCTGAAACAGGTTAGAACGGATGAACACGCCACGAATATCACCCGGAGTGAGTTTTTTCTCGGTGGTAATTTTTGTCATATCAACCATTTCGCTCACCTGTTAGTCCAGTTCGTTATCGAGATCGTTGTTACCAGCAGCCTGCGCTGGGGCACCCGCAACACGGTTGTATTTCGGGCTGAGCTGGATGTAGAGAATCGCCATCACGGCACCAATTACGCCCAGCGCAACCAGGTTGAAGTTGGTGAATGCTGCGGTGACGAAGCCGAGGTAAAAGAACGGCATCAGGTAGCCCGCGCGCATCATGTTGATGACCATCGCGTAACCTACCACGACGATCATACCGCCCGCGATGTTCAGACCGCTGGTGACCACTTCAGGAATCGCGTTCAGCATGCCCTGAACTTCACTGGTGCCGACAGAGATCGCAACGATAACCGCCGGGATTGCGATACGCATCGCCTGCAGGAACAGGGACGACACGTGGATCCAGGAGAGTGCCGTGAGGTTGCCGTTCTCGGCCGCCTTATCCGCCGCGTGCTGGAAGGCCACGGTGATGGTACGAACGATGATGGTCAGCACCTGGCCTGCTGCGGCCAGAGGAATGGCAAGGGCAATACCTGCACCAATACTCTGATGACCGGCAATAACCAGAACGGTTGAGATGATAGAGGCCAGTGCGGCATCAGGCGCAACGGCGGCACCGATGTTCATCCAGCCCAGGGCAATCATTTCCAGCGTACCACCGATGATGATACCGGTTTTCATATCACCCAGAACGGCACCGATCAGCGTACAGGCCACCAGAGGGCGGTGGAACTGAAATTCATCAAGTACGGATTCCATACCCGCAATACACGCGACGATGAACACCAGCACAATCTGAAGAGTGGTAATCTCCATTGTACTTCTCCTATAACATAAGCTTTATGTGAAAAACCGGCGCGGGCTTATTTCCCAACTTTACCGATCAAATCCATCATTTTCAGTTTCTGGTCAGTGGAAACCTTACGGGCTTCCAGCTCAATACCGCGGGCATTCAGCTTGTTGAACGCCTCGATATCTTTCGCATCAACTGAAATCGCGTTGTTGACCTGCGTTTTGCCCTGACGGAAAGCCATACCGCCGATGTTCACGGAGGTGATTTTCACGCCGCCTTCAACAATGCGCTCGACGTCTGTCGGGTTAGTAAACAGGAGCATCACGCGTTCACCCGCATATTTCGGGTTGTTGTAAACGCGGATCATCTTGGCGACATCCACCACGTGCGCGGTAACGCCCGGTGGTGCAACCTGAGTCAGAAGGGTTTTACGGACAGTGTCGGCGGCCACTTCGTCACTGACCACGATGATACGCTGTACGTTGGTCTCTTTGGTCCAGCGAGTCGCAACCTGTCCGTGAATCAGACGGTCATCAATACGCGCCAGGCCGATAACCATGTAATCGTTCGGTCCCATCGGTTTTGCCGGTGCTGCTGCTTTCGGTGCCGCCGCAGCCGGGGCAGGGGCGGTTTTTTCAACCGGCTGAGCCTTCAGGGCTTTCACCCCTTCGCGGCCGGTTTCAACGGCCAGCGCGACCAGCTCATCGAAGCCTGGGTTGTCGTCGCGCGCCATAAAGGTTTCCACCAGCATGGGAATGTTTACCCCGGCGACGACTTCATAATGCTCTTTATCGACGACAATGCGGCTGGCAGCATTAAACGGACTGCCGCCCCATGTATCGACGAGAAACAGCACGCCTTTGCTGGTATCCAGCTTCGCGAGTTGAGCGTTGTACTTCTCAATCAGCGTCTCGGCATTTTCACCGGGAACGAAATCGATCCAGCCGACGTTTTCCTGCTCGCCCAACAGCATCTCTGCCGTTTTGAGTAGCTGCTCAGCAGCCCAACCATGTGTGCCTATGACAATAGCAATGGTCACTTGCTACCTCCTTTTATTATCATTAATACGCCTGCCGGGCAGACGTACTGAGAATCGTATTGGCGAACCGAATCGATTCAGATAAGGGTTAGAGTTCAAAAAACTAAGACTTCCGCGAATTATTTTAGATAGTGAAAAAATAATTTATGTGATGAAGATCCGTAATTTAGCCACGCGTTACAGAATTATCTGTAGCGTACAGCCGCTGTGTTACAGAACTTTGCAAAGGAACGTAAATCTTTGCTAAAAACACAGTCTCTCTGATATGTTTAGCCTCCGTTTACTTGTTCAGGAGTATAGGGCTACAGCCCACTATATGGACCGTCACCGACGTCAGTCATCTACCAGGCCATTCCGCGCCTTTTTCACCGGCGAACCACGCCACGTATCAACTCTGTCTGCCTTTTATTTGCCCACGTTGAGTGGGGCACCGTTTTGTCATTCCTTTAGCAGGAGCTTGTCATGGAATTCTTAATGGACCCGTCAATCTGGGTGGGACTGCTCACGCTGGTCGTACTGGAGATCGTTCTCGGTATTGATAACCTGGTGTTTATCGCCATCCTTGCGGACAAGCTGCCGCCAAAACAGCGTGATAAAGCGCGTCTGATTGGACTCTCGCTGGCGCTGGTCATGCGACTGGGGCTGCTCTCCGTTATCTCGTGGATGGTCACGCTGACCAAACCGCTATTCTCCGTCATGGATTACACCTTCTCCGGCCGTGATTTGATCATGCTAATCGGGGGGATATTCCTGCTGTTCAAAGCGACAACAGAGCTGCATGAACGGCTGGAAAACCGGCAGCATGATGATGGTCACGGTAAGGGTTACGCCAGTTTCTGGGTCGTGGTGCTGCAAATTGTGGTGCTGGATGCAGTCTTCTCGCTGGATGCGGTGATTACCGCGGTCGGTATGGTGAACCACCTGCCGGTGATGATGGCGGCTGTCGTGATTGCGATGGCGGTGATGCTGCTGGCCTCGAAACCACTGACGCGCTTCGTCAACCAGCATCCGACGGTGGTCGTGCTCTGTCTGAGCTTCCTGCTGATGATTGGTTTGAGCCTGGTGGCGGAAGGTTTCGGCTTCCATATTCCGAAAGGCTACCTGTACGCCGCGATTGGCTTCTCGATCCTGATCGAACTGTTCAACCAGATTGCGCGCCGTAACTTTATTAAGCAGCAGTCAAATCAGCCGCTGCGCGCCCGTACGGCGGACGCCATTCTGCGCCTGATGGGCGGACGCCGTCAGGTGAACGTCCAGTCTGACCCTGAAAACCGTAACCCGGTGCCGGTTCCGGAAGGGGCGTTTGTGGAAGAAGAACGCTACATGATTAACGGCGTGCTCTCCCTGGCTTCCCGCTCGCTGCGCGGCATCATGACGCCGCGCGGGGAAATTAGCTGGGTCGATGCGAACCTGAGCGTTGATGAAATTCGTCAGCAATTGCTCTCATCTCCGCACAGCCTGTTCCCGGTGTGTCGCGGTGAACTGGATGAAATCATCGGCGTGGTTCGGGCGAAAGAGATGCTGGTGGCGCTGGAAGAGGGCGTCAACGTGGAGGCCATTGCAGCTTCGTCGCCGGCGATTGTCGTACCGGAAACGCTGGATCCGATCAACCTGCTGGGCGTATTGCGTCGCGCGCGCGGTAGCTTTGTTATCGTCACCAACGAGTTTGGTGTGGTACAGGGGCTGGTGACGCCGCTGGACGTGCTTGAAGCGATTGCCGGTGAATTCCCGGATGAAGACGAAACGCCTGAGATTGTGGCCGACGGCGAAGGCTGGCTGGTCAAAGGTGCGACCGACCTGCACGCGCTCTCGCATACGCTGGGGCTGGAAAACGTGGTTAACGATGAAGAAGACATCGCAACCGTGGCGGGGCTGGTTATCGCCGTAAACGGTCAGATCCCGCGCGTCGGGGATGTGATCGAGCTTCCTCCATTGCACATCACTATCGTTGAAGCTAACGACTACCGCGTTGATCTGGTCCGCATTGTTAAAGAACAGTCTGCACACGACGAAGACGAATAAGTCTGCGTAACGGGTACGATGTGCCCGTTACGATCTTCTGGCGGGGAAGATTTTCCCGCCAGCCATTGTGGCGTTACTACCGCGCCTGCTTCTCTCTCAACCCGTTCGCTATTTAGCCGCTGCCTGATGCCAGGCCCAGCGCGAGCTGCCGCGACCGTAAAAGTGTAGTGGGGAAAGAAGATGGAGACGAGAATGAAGGGAGAAATTCGCCCATCCGTTGCGGATGGGCGAAAGAGAGGATTAGTCGCACTGCACCTTAATGGCCAGACCGCCGCGCGACGTTTCACGGTACTTCGCGTTCATGTCTTTGCCGGTTTCGTACATGGTTTCGATAACCTTATCCAGCGACACGCGTGGTTCGCTGGTACGGCGCATCGCCATGCGCGAGGCGTTAATCGCTTTGACGGAGGCAATCGCGTTACGCTCAATGCACGGTACCTGCACCTGGCCTGCGACCGGATCACAGGTCAGACCGAGGTTATGCTCCATGCCAATTTCCGCCGCCACGCAAACCTGTTCAGGGCTTGCGCCCAGCAGCTCGGCCAGACCGGCCGCCGCCATGGAGCAGGCCACGCCTACTTCACCCTGACAGCCCACTTCAGCGCCTGAAATGGACGCGTTCATCTTGTACAGCGCGCCGATAGCACCTGCCGCGAGGAAATAACGGATATAAATATCCGGCGTCACAGGCTCGATAAAGTGATCGTAGTAGGCCAGCACCGCCGGAACGATCCCGCACGCACCGTTGGTTGGCGCAGTCACGACGCGCCCCCCTGCGGCGTTCTCTTCGTTCACCGCCAGAGCAAACATGTTCACCCAGTCAACTACGTTCATCGGGTCGTTAGAGAATTTGTCCGTGGTCACCAGCATACGGCGCAGGGCAGAGGCGCGACGCGGCACGCGCAGTGGCCCTGGCAGTACGCCTTCGGTGTTCATCCCGCGATCGATACAGGCGCGCATGGTTTGCCACACGTTGGCAAAATAGTCTTCGATCTCTTTTTTGCTGTGCAGCGCCAGCTCGTTCTGCATCACCATGCCGGACAGCGACAAACCGGTCTCTTTGCAGTAGCCCAGCATCTCGGTGGCCGATTTGAACGGATAGGGCACGTTCACGTCGCCCGCGCTCTCTTTACCGAAATGCTCTTCGTCAACGATGAAGCCACCGCCGATGGAGTAGTAGGTTTTGCTGTAGATCTCTTTTTCGCCGCTCCAGGCGTGGATAGTCATGCCGTTTTCATGCAGCGGCAGGTTGTCGCTGCGAAAACGCATGCCGTCATCCTGCGGGAAATCCACTTCGTGCTGACCGTTAGCCAGCAGCAGGCGACCGCGCGCTTCCACGTCGCGGATGAATGCCGGGATGGCATCAATATCAACAGTGTCCGGCATATTGCCCGCCAGACCCATAATAATGGCGATATCGGTGTGGTGGCCTTTACCCGTTAATGACAGTGAACCGTAAACGTCTACGGCGACACGGGTAACGCTTTCCAGTAATCCTTTTTCGACCAGATCATCGACGAACTGTTTACCGGCCTTCATCGGCCCTACAGTGTGGGAAGAAGAAGGACCAATCCCCACTTTGAACATGTCGAATATACTAATCACTTTCACACTCCTGACAGGGTTACCGGGGTTCCAGTAACGATGTTATAACTGCGCATAGTGTAAGAGGGAACACCAACCTCGGCTTAACTATTCACATGAATTAAACTAATGGTTAACGATGGGTTTTGCTAATAGCGCGACGCGGATCGCAAACCTGCAAAAAAGGCTGGAATGTAAAGTATAGTCAAGGCTTCAGGCCGATTTGTAGCGCCAGTTCACGAATGATGCCCGCCGTCATGCCCCAGACAAAATAATGCTGATACCAGGACAACCAGACCCGATGGTCATGCCCCCGGCGATGGATATCCAGCGGATGATAGCGGCTTAGCCGGAGCGCCTCTTCAAGCGGCATCTCAAACACCGCAGAGACTTCGTCGACGCTGGCGTGATACTGAAGATTGGGGGGGATAATGCCGACGACCGGCGTGACCTGAAAGCCGGTCACGCTGTCGACGGGCGGCAGCACGCCGATGACTTCCACCGCGTCAGGCGGGATCGCCACCTCCTCCTGCGCTTCCCGCAGCGCGGCGGCAATCAGCGACGCATCGGTGCTGTCCACCGCGCCTCCCGGGAAGGCCACCTGACCGGCGTGTTTGCGCATATGCGGCGAACGCTGCGTAAGCAGCAGGCCCGGCTGTTCCCGGCGCACCACCGGGATCAGCACCGCCGCCTGACGCTGATTCAGCGTGGCGCGGTTGACCTGCGGCCGTAGCAGCTGAAAGCGCGACAGAAAATCATCCAGCGTCAGGTTCTCTTTCTCCACCGTTAGTTCTCCAGTTGCTTCAGGATGCGGTTCACCTTATCAAAGGTTTCCTGATATTCCGCCTCGACCTGGCTGTCCGCCACAATGCCGCCGCCCGCAGAACAGTACAGATTGCCGTCGCAGGCCGTCAGCGTGCGAATGGTAATGCTGGTATCCATGGTGCCGCACAGGCTGATATAGCCGATGCTGCCGCACCAGGCGTTGCGGCGGTGCGGTTCCAGTTCGTCGATGATTTCCATGGCGCGAATTTTTGGCGCACCGGTGATGGAGCCGCCCGGGAACGCGGCCCGGAGCAGATCGCAGGCGGTGCGAGAGGCGGGCAGACGCGCGGTGATGGTGCTGACCAGATGATGCACTGCCGGGAAAGGTTCGACGACGAACAGCTCCGGCACGCGCACGCTGCCTGGTTCGGCGACCCGGCCAATATCGTTACGCATCAGGTCGACAATCATCAGGTTTTCGGCGCGATCCTTCGGTGACCCGGCGAGTTTCTCCGCCTGCTGGCGATCGGCGTCCGGATCGGCAAGGCGCGGCAGCGTGCCTTTAATCGGGCGGGTCTGAATCGTCCCTTCCGCCAGATGGATAAAACGCTCCGGCGACAGGCTGAGGATGGCCCCCTGTTCCAGACGTACAAACGCGCTGAACGGAGCCCTGTTGCTGGCATTGAGACGGGTAAACGCCTGCCACTCGTCCCCCTGGTATGCTGCCTGGAAACGCTGGGCAAGGTTAACCTGATAGCAGTCGCCGCTTTGCAGATAGGCCTGCACGCGGGAGAATTTTTCCGCGTATTCCGGCGCGGTCATGTTCGAGCGCCAGCCGGAGGTCAGGGTGAACGCTTCAGCTGGAGCAGGCTGTTGTGCCTCAAGCCAGGCCAGACGCGCCTGCACGTCATCATGGCTCAGCAGGGAGACCCTTTTTTTCTGGTGGTCCACAATCAACGCCCAGTCATACAGCCCCACGGCCATGTCCGGCAGGGCAATATCCGCCTGCGCATGCTCGGGCAGCATTTCGAAGCGGCGACCCAAATCGTAGCCAAACAGGCCCAGCGCGCCGCCCTGGAAGGGCAGGTCCAGGTTAGGGATAGCGGATAAGCCCAGCGCGTTGATTTCCTGCTGAAGCTGCATCAGCGGATCGTCCGTCGTCGACAGATCGTCGGTCGTCAGCGTCTTCAGCGGATCGGCCACCAGAATATCGAAGCGGCTGTACGGGTGATCCGCATGGCCGGAGTGCAGCAGCATGGCAAAGGGAAGATGGCTCAGACGGGCAAACCAGAACTCAGCGGCGTCAGCGCGCCAGGGTAAGGTAACAACAGTGGGGAAGCGCATGTTCATGTATGGCATACTACCGGGCAGCGTGAAATAATTAGCGCGAATAATTTAGCAGGAGTTGACGATGTTTGCAGGTTTACCTTCTCTGAGCCATGAACAGCAGCAGAAAGCGGTTGAGCGAATTCAGGAACTGATGTCCCAGGGGATGAGCAGCGGACAGGCGATTTCCCAGGTGGCGGAGGAGCTGCGCGCCACCCATACCGGCGAGCGGATCGTGGCGCGTTTTGAGGATGAAGATGAAGAGTAATCGGGCTTAAACCGCCGCGATAATCTTGATCTCAACCTTGTATTCCGGTTTCATCAGCGTGGCCTGTACGGTGCAGCGTACAGGCGCGTGACCCGCCACCACCCACGCATCCCAGGCTTTATTCATCGCCGCGAAATCGTCTTTATTTGCCAGGAAAATGGTCGCATCCAGAATGCGGGATTTATCGCTGCCCTGTTTTTCCAGCACGGCATCAATCTGCGCCAGGGTATTCGCCGTCTGTTCGAACGCATCCGCGTCCAGATTTGACGGTACACCGGTGTAATACAGCGTCTGGTTATGGATCACCACATCAGACCAGCGGGCTTCGGCATCAATGCGCACAATTGTCATAAACGTTTCCTCGTTATTTTTCGTCGTCAGGCGGCAAGACTGCCATATTGTTCTGCCGTCGTCACTATTTGGGGTGGCACAGGAGAAGATGGGCTGACATAATCCCTGTGCAAAAATACAGTGAGAGAGCAACGTGGCAGACGATTTTTCCCCTGAAGGTCAATTAGCGCAGGCGATCCCCGGCTTCAAGCCCCGTGAGCCTCAGCGACAGATGGCGCACGCCGTTGCCCGCGCCATTGATAAGGCCCAGCCGCTGGTGGTTGAAGCCGGAACCGGCACGGGTAAGACCTATGCTTACCTTGCGCCGGCGCTGCGGGCGAAAAAGAAGGTGATAATTTCCACCGGATCGAAAGCGCTGCAGGATCAGCTCTACAGCCGCGACTTGCCCACGGTGGCAAAGGCGCTGAAATATAAAGGCCGTCTGGCCCTGCTGAAGGGGCGCTCCAACTATCTCTGCCTGGAACGTCTTGAACAGCAGGCGCTGGCGGGCGGCGATCTGCCGGTACAAACCCTGAGCGACGTCATTATCCTGCGCGCCTGGGCGAACCAGACTGAAGAGGGCGATATCAGCACCTGCGCGAGCGTGCCGGAAGACTCCCCGGCCTGGCCGCTGGTGACCAGCACCAACGACAACTGCCTCGGCAGCGACTGCCCGCTGTATAAAGACTGTTTTGTGGTGAAAGCGCGCAAAACCGCGATGGACGCAGACGTGGTGGTGGTGAACCACCACCTGTTCCTCGCGGACATGGTGGTTAAGGACAGCGGTTTCGGCGAGCTGATCCCGGAGGCGGACGTGATGATCTTCGATGAAGCCCATCAGTTGCCGGATATCGCCAGCCAGTATTTCGGCCAGTCGCTCTCCAGCCGCCAGCTACAGGATCTGGCGAAAGATTTTACCATTGCTTACCGGACCGAACTCAAAGATACCCAGCAGTTGCAGAAGTGCGCCGACCGTCTGGCGCAAAGCGCGCAGGATTTCCGCTTACAGCTTGGCGAGCCGGGCTATCGCGGCAATCTGCGCGAACTGCTGGCGGACAAAAATATCCAGCGCGCGCTGCTGCTGCTCGATGATGCACTTGAGCTCTGCTACGACGTGGCGAAGCTGTCCCTCGGACGTTCCGCGCTGCTTGACGCCGCCTTCGAACGCGCCACGCTCTATCGCGGGCGGCTAAAACGGCTAAAAGAGATCAACCAGCCGGGGTACAGCTACTGGTATGAATGCACCTCACGCCACTTTACCCTGGCGCTCACGCCGCTGACGGTGGCCGATAAATTCAAAGAGGTGATGGCGCAGAAGCCGGGAAGCTGGATCTTCACTTCCGCAACCCTGTCTGTAAATGACGATCTGCACCACTTCACCGAGCGCCTCGGTATTGAGCAGGCGGAATCACTGCTGCTGCCCAGCCCGTTTGATTACGAAAAGCAGGCGCTGCTCTGCGTGCCACGTAATCTCCCGCTGCCGAACCAGCCGGGGGCGGCGCGGCATCTCGCAGCGATGCTCAAGCCGATGATTGAGGCCAACAACGGGCGCTGCTTTATGCTCTGCACCTCACACGCCATGATGCGCGATCTCGCCGAGCAGTTTCGCGCCACCATGACCCTCCCGGTGCTGCTGCAGGGTGAAACCAGTAAAGGCCAGCTGCTCCAGCAGTTTGTCAGCGCCGGTAACGCCCTGCTGGTGGCAACAAGCAGCTTCTGGGAAGGGGTGGACGTGCGCGGCGACACGCTCTCGCTGGTGATCATCGATAAGCTGCCGTTCACGTCGCCGGACGATCCGCTGCTCAAGGCGCGGATGGAAGACTGCCGCCTGCGCGGCGGCGATCCGTTCGACGACGTCCAACTACCGGACGCGGTCATCACGCTTAAGCAGGGGGTAGGACGCCTGATCCGTGACGTCACCGACCGCGGCGTGCTGGTGATCTGCGATAACCGCCTGGTGATGCGTCCTTACGGCGCAACCTTCCTCGCCAGCCTGCCACCCGCCCCGCGTACGCGGGACATTAAACGCGCGGTGCGTTTCCTGGCAAACCCAACGGCGGAGTAATTCGCTCCGGAGTGTGCTAAGATGCGCGCCATTTTGTGACTGACCCTTGCGAGAGCGCGACGACTGATGCGAATTCTGGCTATTGATACCGCGACAGAGGCTTGCTCTGTTGCTCTGTTAAACGACGGTGCTGTTTCTGCTCATTTCGAAGAGTGCCCACGGGAACACACCCAGCGTATTCTGCCCCTGGTAAAAGCCATTTTAACCCAGGGCAACACCACCTTAACCGACCTCGACGCGCTGGCCTTTGGCCGCGGCCCCGGCAGCTTTACGGGCGTGCGCATTGGGATTGGCATCGCGCAGGGGCTGGCGCTGGGCGCTGACCTGCCGATGATCGGCGTCTCTACGCTCGCGACGATGGCGGAGGGTGCCTGGCGCATGACGGGCGCGACCCGCGTGCTCGCCGCTATTGACGCTCGCATGGGTGAAGTTTACTGGGCGGAATATACCCGCGATGAAAACGGCGTCTGGCACGGCGAAGAGACGGAAGCAGTGCTTAAGCCTGAAGCCGTTACTGAGCGCCTGAAGCAGCTGTCCGGCGAGTGGGCGACGGTCGGCACGGGCTGGCCGGCGTGGCCAGAGATGGCGAGCTGCACCGGCGTGACGCTGGTGGACGGCAACATGCTCCTGCCTGCGGCAGAAGATATGCTCCCGATTGCCCGTCAACTGCTTGAAGCAGGAAAAACCGTTGCCGTTGAGCATGCGGAGCCGGTTTATTTGCGAAACACCGTCGCGTGGAAGAAACTTCCGGGCCGCGAATGAATCTCAGTAACAGGAACTGAGAAAAAGGAGTCGCATCATGGCGGTTAAGACTAAAGTAGTACGCCTTTTTATGGCAGGCGCGGTTGCCATAGCACTGAGCGGTTGCGTAACCGTACCTGATGCGATCAAGGGCAGCAGCCCGACGCCACAGCAGGATCTGGTTCGGGTAATGAATGCGCCCGAGCTTTACGTCGGCCAGGAAGCCCGCTTCGGTGGGAAAGTGATCGACGTGCAGAACCAGCAGGGGAAAACCCGTCTGGAAATTGCCACGGTACCGCTCGACAGCGGCGCGCGTCCCGTACTCGGTGAAGCCTCTCGCGGGCGTATCTATGCCGACGTTAGTGGTTTCCTCGACCCGGTCGATTTTCGCGGACAGCTGGTAACCGTTGTCGGGCCGATTACCGGTTCGGTGCAGGGCAAAATCGGCAACACGCCGTACAAATTTATGACCATGCAGGTGAACGGCTATAAGCGCTGGCGTATCGCCCAGCAGGTGGTGATGCCGCCTCAGCCAATCGACCCGTGGATGTGGGGTCCACATCCTTATCGTTACGGTTATCCGGGATGGGGCTGGTATAACCCGGGCCCTGCACAGGTGCAAACGATCGTAACTGAGTAACTTACTGTTATTGTTAAGAAAGAGACAGCGGCTCAGCCGCTGTCTCTGTTTTTTTACGGATAAAACGAAAAAAAAGAGTGACGCGCTTCGCAACCTGCAATCTGAACAATTAATAAACTGGTGCGCTGAGTTAATATAATGTTAACAAACTGTTTATTATCGGGGCTGTGATGACGACGAACACTCATTTCAGAGGTGATGCATTGCAAAAGGTTTGGCTTAACCGTTATCCCGCAGATGTGCCTGCGGAGATCAATCCTGACCGTTATCAATCCCTGGTGGAATTATTTGAGCACTCGGTAAGACGTTATGCAGACCAGCCCGCGTTTGTGAATATGGGCGAGGTGATGACGTTCCGTAAGCTTGAGGAGCGTAGCCGGGCGTTTGCGGCTTATCTGCAGGAAGGACTTGGGCTGCAAAAAGGGGATCGCGTCGCGCTGATGATGCCGAACCTGCTGCAATACCCGGTGGCGCTGTTTGGCATCCTGCGTGCCGGGATGATTGTGGTCAACGTTAACCCGCTTTACACGCCGCGCGAGCTGGAACATCAGCTGAACGACAGCGGGGCGGTGGCGATTGTCATTGTTTCTAACTTTGCCCATACCCTGGAAAAAGTGGTCGACAAAACCCAGGTGAAGCACGTCATCCTGACGCGCATGGGCGATCAGCTTTCCACTGCCAAAGGGACGCTGGTCAACTTTGTCGTTAAATACGTCAAACGTCTGGTACCAAAATACCATCTGCCGGATGCTATCTCTTTCCGCCGCGCGCTGCATGCGGGCTATCGCATGCAGTACGTCAAGCCTGAAGTCGTCTCCGAAGACCTGGCCTTCCTGCAATACACAGGCGGCACCACCGGCGTGGCCAAAGGGGCGATGCTGACCCACCGCAACATGCTGGCGAACCTTGAGCAGGTCAATGCCACCTACGGGCCGCTGCTGCATCCGGGTAAAGAGCTGGTAATCACCGCGCTGCCGCTGTATCACATCTTCGCGCTGACCATGAACTGCCTGCTGTTTATCGAGCTGGGCGGGCAAAACGTATTGATCACCAACCCGCGCGATATCCCGGGTTTGGTGAAAGAGCTGGCAAAATACCCGTTTACCGCCATGACCGGGGTGAACACCCTGTTTAACGCGCTGCTCAACAACAAAGAGTTCCAGCAGCTTGATTTCTCCACGCTGCATCTCTCCGCGGGCGGCGGCATGCCGGTTCAGCAGGCGGTGGCCGAGCGCTGGGTGAAGCTAACCGGGCAATATCTGCTGGAAGGCTACGGCCTGACGGAGTGTGCCCCGCTGGTGAGCGTCAACCCGCACGATATCGACTACCACAGCGGCAGTATCGGCCTGCCGGTCCCGTCGACGGAAGCAAAGCTGGTGGATGATGAGGGTAACGAAGTGCCTCACGGCGAGCCGGGCGAGCTGTGCGTCAGAGGGCCGCAGGTGATGCTGGGTTACTGGCAGCGTCCTGATGCGACCGACGAAATCATTAAAGACGGCTGGCTTCACACCGGCGATATTGCGGTGATGGATGACGAAGGCTTCCTGCGCATCGTCGATCGCAAAAAAGATATGATCCTGGTCTCCGGCTTCAACGTCTATCCGAACGAAATCGAAGACGTGGTGATGCAGCACAGCGGCGTGCTGGAAGTGGCGGCGGTGGGCGTTCCTTCCGGCAGCAGCGGTGAAGCGGTGAAGATATTTGTGGTCAAGAAAGATCCTTCTCTTACCGAGGAAGCGCTGATAACGTTTTGTCGCCGTCAGCTGACGGGCTATAAGGTGCCGAAGCTGGTGGAATTCCGCGATGAGCTGCCGAAATCCAACGTCGGGAAGATATTACGACGAGAATTACGTGACGAAGCCCGTGCCAAAGTAGACAATAAGGCCTGAGCTTCACGTTAATCGCCCAGACGCCGGTTAAGCCGGCGTTTTTTATGGGCGCAAACAAAAGAGAATCCGATTTGAATTACCAGATGATCACGACCAACGACGAGCTGGCTTCGCTGTGCGAAGTGACGCGCGACTTTCCTGCCATCGCTCTGGATACCGAGTTTGTCCGTACTCGCACCTATTATCCACAGCTGGGTTTGATACAGATGTACGACGGTAAGCACGTCTCGCTGATTGACCCTCTCGGCATTACCGACTGGGCGCCGATGCGTGACCTGCTGCTGGATACTGCGGTAACGAAATATCTGCACGCGGGCAGTGAAGATCTGGAAGTCTTTCTTAACACCTTTGGCATCATGCCTCAGCCGCTGATTGATACGCAGATCCTCGCGGCGTTCAGCGGTCGTCCGCTGTCGTGGGGCTTTGCCGCCATGGTGGAGGAGTACACGGGCCTGACGCTGGATAAAAGTGAATCCCGTACCGACTGGCTGGCCCGTCCGCTTACCGAGCGTCAGCTGGAATATGCGGCGGCAGACGTGTTTTACCTGCTGCCGATTGCCGGACAGCTGATGAAAGAGGCGGAAGCCTCCGGTTGGCTCTCTGCCGCGCTGGACGAGTGCCGTATGACGCAGCAGCGTCGCCAGGAAGTGGTTGACCCGAAAGAGGCCTGGCGTGATATCACCAACGCCTGGCAGCTTCGCACGCGTCAGCTGGCCTGCCTGCAGCTGTTAGCGGACTGGCGTTTGCGTAAAGCGCGTGAGCGCGATTTGGCCGTGAATTTTGTGGTGCGTGAAGAGCATCTCTGGGCGGTCGCGCGCTATATGCCGGGCAGCCTGGGCGAGCTGGACAGCATTGGCCTTTCCGGCAGCGAGATCCGTTTCCATGGTAAAACCCTGCTGGCGCTGGTCGCCAAAGCGCAGGCGCTGTCGGAGGATGCACTGCCTGAGACGCTGCTGAATCTCATGGATATGCCGGGCTATCGTAAAGCATTTAAGGATATCAAAGCGCTGGTGCAGGATGTCGCAACGGAAAGCAAGCTGAGCGCTGAACTGCTGGCGTCACGCAGACAAATTAACCAGCTGCTGAACTGGCACTGGAAGCTGAAACCGCAGAATGGCGTGCCGGAACTGATGGCTGGCTGGCGCGGGGTATTGATGGCCGATCGCCTGAATACCTTGCTGGAAGGTTATCCGCGATAAAAATATGCCGGGCGATATACCCGGCATATTCTCCCCGGTGGCACTGCGCTTACCGGGGCTACGACACCAGGAACCTACGGACGCGACTCTTCCGCTTCCGGAAGCGTTACGTTCAGCTCCAGAATCGAAATATCCCCGTCTTTTTGCTCCAGCTGTACGGTGACCATCTCCGGGTCAATCTGCACATACTTACAGATCACTTCCAGGATGTCCTTGCGCAGCTGCGGCAGGTAGTGAGGCTCGGCGTCGCTACGACGACGCTCCGCAACGATAATTTGCAGGCGTTCTTTTGCGATGTTGGCGGTGCTTTTTTTCCGCGAGAGAAAAAAGTCCAGTAATGCCATAACTTATCCTCCGAACAGGCGTTTGAGGAAACCTTTCTTCTCTTCTTCAATGAAGCGGAAAGGACGTTCTTCTCCCAGCAGACGGTCAACGGTATCGGCGTAAGCTTTACCTGCATCTGCCGTTGTATCAAGGATCACGGGCTCGCCCTGGTTAGAGGCGCGTAACACGGACTGGTCTTCCGGGATAACGCCAACCAGTTTAATGCGCAGGATCTCCAGCACGTCTTCCATGCTTAGCATGTCACCTTTGTTTACGCGACCCGGGTTATAGCGGGTCAGCAGCAGGTGCTCTTTGATCGGATCCTGGCCATTTTCCGCACGGCGGGATTTGGAGGCCAGAATACCGAGAATACGGTCGGAGTCACGCACGGAGGAGACTTCCGGGTTGGTGGTGATGATCGCTTCATCAGCAAAGTAAAGCGCCATCAGGGCACCGGTTTCGATGCCGGCAGGGGAGTCACAGACGATGAAGTCGAACTCCATTTTTTTCAGCTCGTCGAGCACCTTTTCCACACCTTCACGGGTCAGGGCATCTTTATCACGCGTCTGAGAAGCCGGAAGAATGAAGAGGTTCTCGGTGCGCTTGTCTTTAATCAGCGCCTGGTTCAGCGTGGCATCGCCCTGAATGACGTTCACGAAGTCATATACGACGCGACGCTCACATCCCATGATGAGGTCGAGGTTACGCAGACCGATATCGAAGTCGATAACGACGGTTTTCTTTCCCTTCTGGGCCAAACCAGTAGCGATGGCCGCGCTGGAGGTGGTCTTGCCAACGCCTCCTTTACCCGAAGTAACAACAATAATGCGTGCCATAGAAATTCCTTGTTAAAAAGGGATTAATTCAACGGTTGAACGGTCAACGCGTCGTCTGCCAGAAGCAGGCGAGCCGCTTTGCCATAAAATTCGGCTGGGATCTTGTCGCTCAGCCAATATTCACCTGCGATGGACACCAGTTCCGCCGTCAGGTGAGTACAAAATATTTGCGCGTCCCGATCGCCACTTGCGCCCGCGAGCGCACGTCCACGCATCATACCGTAAACGTGAATATTGCCATCTGCAATAAGCTCTGCGCCAGCGCTGACGTGGCTTGTAACAATTAGATCACAGTTTGGCGCATAAATGCGCTGACCGGAACGAACCGGCACATCAATCATTCGCGTTTTTGTGAGAGCGGTAACGTTTTGCGCCGCAGGAGGGGGCGTTTGTACGGCAGCGGGTGCTGCACGCGGGGTTTTTTCTTTGCCTTCATTAAGAAGAGGCAGCCCCGCACGGTCGATTTCCGCTTTCAGCTCGGGATCTTTGCAGCCGCTGATGCCGACAATACGCAGCCCGGTAGAGGAGACCGCCTGCTGGAGACGTGTCCAGTTAACCGGCGCCTCAAGACCGCTGACGTTGATGACGACGGGGGCGTGCTTCAGAAAGGCGGGAGCCTGGGCGATTTTGTCTTCTAACGCCTGACGAATAACCTCGGGTTTTGCATCATGCAAATGAACCACTGATAAGGTGAAGCTACTGCCTTTAAGCTCGATGGGCGTGTTTGACATCCTGGCCTTACTCAATTTGCTATTAACCGCAACCATTCGCTGCGATATTCCGAAGAGTATCAGGCATGTTATAGTCAGGAGTATATTGAGGCAAGCAACCACCCATTAATTCAGAGTAAAAACATGTTTTGTGTGATCTACAGAAGTACAAGCCGTGACCAGACCTATCTTTATGTCGAAAAGAAAGACGATTTTTCACGCGTGCCGGAAGAATTAATGAAGAGCTTTGGCCGACCACAGCTGGCGATGCTGCTGCCGCTGGACGGCCGTAAGAAACTGGTGAATGCCGATCTGGAAAAAGTTAAAACGGCATTAGCCGAGCAGGGCTATTATTTACAGCTTCCACCGCCGCCTGAGAATTTATTAAAACAGCACCTCGAGGCGTCCGGGAAAAAATAGCCTCAGCTGTTTTCGGGCATAACACATCAACCGATTAGGGGTCGAGCATGTATCAACATCATAACTGGCAAGGTGCATTACTGGATTATCCCGTCAGTAAAGTGGTCTGCGTGGGCAGCAACTATGCGAAGCATATTCAGGAGATGGGCAGCGCAACCCCAGAAGAGCCGGTCCTGTTTATTAAGCCCGAGACGGCGCTATGCGACATCCGCCAGCCGCTGGCGCTGCCGCAGGGGCTGGGGTCGGTACATCACGAAGTAGAGCTTGCCGTGCTGATCGGCGCCACGCTGCGCCAGGCTTCCGAAGAGCATGTCGAGAAAGCGATTGCTGGCTACGGCGTGGCGCTGGATCTGACCCTGCGCGACGTGCAGGGCAAAATGAAGAAGGCAGGGCAGCCGTGGGAAAAAGCCAAAGGCTTTGATAACGCATGTCCGATTTCAGGGTTTGTTCCGGTGAATGAATTTACCAACGATCCGCAGGACACTCCGCTCAGCCTGAAGGTTAACGGCGAGATCCGCCAGCAGGGCACCACGGCAGATATGATCCACAAGATCGTGCCGCTGATCGCCTACATGAGCCGTTTCTTCACCCTGAAGCCGGGCGATGTGATCCTCACCGGCACGCCGGAAGGCGTGGGCCCGCTCGCCAGCGGCGATGAGCTTGAGGTCGGTTTTAACGGTCTGTCGCTAAAAACCCGCGTGCTGTAACCGCATCTTGCCGCCTGCAAAGGGCGGCAAAACTTGCAACCACGTGCCAGACTCGTTATAAGGTGCGCTTTCTTTTGACGTGTGGACATCCTGATGAACGACATTCCTTTCTGGCAAAGCAAAACTCTTGACCAAATGACCGACGCGGAGTGGGAATCGTTGTGCGACGGCTGCGGGCAGTGCTGCCTGCACAAGCTGATGGATGAAGACTCCGATGAGATCTATTTCACCAACGTCGCCTGCAGGCAGCTGAACATTAAAACCTGCCAGTGCCGCAACTACGAACGCCGCTTTGAGTTCGAGCCGGACTGCATCAAGCTCACCCGTGAAAATCTGCCGACTTTTGAGTGGCTGCCGCACACCTGCGCGTATCGCCTGCTGGCGGAAGGGAAAGATCTACCGGCCTGGCATCCTCTGCTGACCGGTTCAAAAGCGGCGATGCACGGCGAGCGTATCTCGGTACGCCACATTGCGGTGAAGGAGTCCGAGGTACGGGACTGGGAAGATCACATCATGAATCACCCTAATCGGTGATAATAAAAAACCCGCCGTGGCGGGTTTTTGCTTTTACCTTCCAAACAAATCGCGTTTCTTCGGTTTGAACGGCTGAGCGATCAGCACCAGCAGCGCCACGACGAAGTAGGCCACAAAAATGCCCACCAGCCACTGCGGCATCTCCAGCGTCAGGAATTCCCACTGACGTACGGAGCAGTCACCGGATGCGACAAACACCTGCGGAAGCCACTTATCCAGCGGCAGCCAGCTCGGGAAGCGGGCGGCGAAATCACAGGTCATAAACGGTGACGGATGCAGCTGCATCATGGTGTGCTGCCAGGAAAGCTCAATCCCTTTCCAGGCGCTGTAGAGCCAGATGGCAATACCGACGTAGCGCAACGGCGTTTTTGGGGCAATTGCGCCCACCAGGCCTGCACCCATAATGCCGAACAGCGCGCAGCGCTCGTAGATGCACAGCACGCAGGGCTTGAGTCCCATCACGTGCTGGAACCACAGCGCAACCATTTCCAGCGCAAAGGCGGTCAGGGCCATCAACAACCACGCTCCGCGACCGCGGGAGCACTGGTTTAAAAATCTCAACATAATCATTTCCCTGGAACATGCTTAGAAAGCGCAGTGTAAACGAATTTTAATGCGCCGCAAGTATACCCGCTTGTAGCAGCCATTGCGTACAGGGAACGAGAGTAATTTTGATGCACAGCAAACCAACAACGGTGAGCACCAGCGTGTACGGCAGCGCCATCCAGACCATTCTTCCATAAGAAAGCCGTATGAGTGGTGCCAGCGCCGAGGTCAGCAGGAAGAGAAATGCCGCCTGGCCGTTCGGTGTTGCAACGGAGGGCAGGTTTGTTCCGGTGTTGATGGCTACCGCCAGCAGGTCGAACTGCCCGGTGCTGACGATCCCTTGCTCCATCGCCGCTTTGGCCTCATTGATATACACCGTCCCGACAAAGACGTTATCGGAAATAGAGGACAACAGACCGTTAAATAGATAGAACAGCGTAAGCTGCGAGTCCGGCGAGGCCTGAAGCACAAACGCGATAATCGGTGCGAAAAGGTGTTGGTCAATAATCACCGCCACGACTGCAAAAAAGACCGCCAGCAGCGCGGTAAACGGCAGGGCTTCGGTAAAGGCTTTACCAATAGCATGTTCGTCCGTTACCCCGCTAAAGGTGGTGGCAAGAATAATGACGGAGAGGCCAATCAACCCGACTTCGGCAAGATGCAACGCCAGCGCGGCGATAAGCCAGATGCCGATGATCCCCTGCGCAATCAGACGCAGCGTCTCCTGGCGCGTACGCTGTTTGCGGCTCTGCTCGTCAAATTTATGCAGTTCATTGCGGACCGGTTCAGGCAGCTGTGCGCCGTAGCCGAACAGCCTGAATTTTTCGACCAGAATGCAGGTCGCTAACCCGCAGACCAGCACAGGCACGCTGACGGGGGCCATGCGCAGGAAAAACTCGCCAAAATGCCATTCAGCCGCTTTCGCGATGATCAGGTTTTGCGGCTCGCCCACCATGGTCATCACGCCTCCCAGCGCCGTACCGACCCCTGCGTGCATCATCAGGCTGCGCAGAAACGCGCGGAACTGTTCCAGCACGTCGCGGTTATGCGCCTCGACGTGGCTATCGTCCTGTAAATCCTCACTTGGGCGAGAGGAGGCCACACGGTGATAAATGCCGTAAAATCCGACGGCGACGCTGATCACCACCGCGACAACGGTGAGCGCATCCAGGAAGGCCGACAGAAAGGCGGCGGCAAGGCAAAACGCCAGCGAGAGGATCGTTTTCGACGTAATGCTCAGCAGCAGGCGGGTAAAGATAAACAGCAGCAGCTGTTTCATAAAGTAGATACCGGCCACCATAAAAATGAGCAGCAGGAGCACTTCCAGATTGGAGGCCAGCTCTGCTTTTACATGTTCTGCGGACGTCATGCCGATGACAACGGCTTCAAACGCCAGCAAACCGCCGGGCAGCAGGGGATAACACTTCAGCGCCATGGCCAGGGTGAAGATAAATTCCGCCACCAGCAGCCACCCGGCGATAAACGGATCCACGCTAAAAATGATGGGATTAACGACCAGGAAAACCAGCAGTATCAGTTTGTACCAGTCAGGAGAATGACCTAAAAAATTGCGCCACAGCGCGCGCCCAAAAGAAATTTCCACAACAGACGTCCTTCCCGTTAAGTAATACAAAACATCAGTATACGCAAAAATCGCGGCCCGGAGGCGGATAAGACCGCATTGTAAATTTCACAAAAATGAAACGGCGATCCCTCTTTTCTCACTTTGCCGCGCTACCTGCCGTTGCACGCCTCTGGTATGATGAGTCCAATTTGCAAAAAGCTGTGTAATGGAAATCTCACTATGGTCATTAAGGCGCAGAGCCCGGCGGGTTTCGCGGAAGAGTACATCATTGAAAGCATCTGGAATAATCGTTTCCCTGCGGGGTCCATTCTTCCGGCTGAACGCGAACTCTCTGAACTGATTGGCGTCACTCGCACCACGCTGCGTGAAGTGCTTCAGCGACTGGCGCGTGATGGATGGTTGACGATCCAGCACGGCAAGCCAACAAAGGTAAACAACTTCTGGGAAACCTCGGGGCTAAACATTCTTGAAACGCTGGCGCGCCTCGACCACGAAAGCGTGCCGCAGCTGATTGATAATCTGCTCTCCGTGCGCACCAACATCGCGACTATTTTTATTCGTACCGCTTTCCGTCAGCATCCTGAAGATGCGCTTGCTGTGCTGGCCAGCGCGAATGAAGTTGAAGATCACGCCGACGCCTTTGCCACCCTCGATTACAACGTGTTTCGCGGCCTGGCGTTTGCCTCCGGCAACCCGGTTTACGGCCTGATCCTCAACGGTATGAAAGGGCTCTATACCCGCATTGGTCGTCACTACTTCGCTAACCCTGAAGCCCGCAGTCTGGCGCTGGGCTTCTACCATAAGCTGAGCAAGCTCTGCACCGAAGGCCTGCACGATCAGGTTTATGAAACCGTACGCCGCTACGGCCACGACTCCGGTGAAATCTGGCACCGTATGCAGAAAACGCTGCCGGGCGATTTAGCGATTCAGAGTCGCTAAAATAAAAAACCTCTCAATCGAGAGGTTTTTTTTCGCCCGGTGGCGCTACAGCGTATTCAACCGCGCCGGGCAGCGTTCCAGCAGCTCCACGCTGCCGTCCTCATTCTGCTGCTCCAGCTGCACGTCAAAGCCCCACAGGCGGTGCACGTGCTTCAGCACCTCTTTACGTCCTTTATCCAGCGGCGCGCGGTTGTGCGGGATATAGCGCAGCGTCAGGGAGCGGTCGCCGCGCAGGTCCACGTTCCACACCTGAATATTGGGTTCAAGGTTGCTCAGGTTGTACTGGGAGGAGAGACGGGAGCGGATCTCCCGGTATCCTTCCTCGTTGTGGATCGCGGAGATCTCCAGATAGTTGTTGCGGTCATCGTCCAGCACGGTGAAGAATCGGAAATCGCGCATGATCTTCGGCGACATGAACTGGCTGATAAAGCTCTCATCCTTAAAGTCGCGCATCGCAAAATGCAGCGTTTCCAGCCAGTCAGAACCGGCGATATCCGGGAACCAGTACTTGTCCTCTTCCGTTGGCGACTGGCAGATGCGCTTAATATCCTGGAACATCGCAAAGCCCAGCGCATACGGATTAATCCCACTGTACCACGGGCTGTTGTAGGGCGGCTGGAACACCACGTTAGTATGGCTGTGGAGGAATTCCATCATGAACCGCTCGGTGACTTTCCCCTCGTCATACAGATGGTTGAGAATGGTGTAGTGCCAGAATGTTGCCCAGCCTTCGTTCATCACCTGGGTCTGTTTCTGCGGATAGAAATACTGGCTCACCTTACGCACGATACGCAAAATCTCGCGCTGCCACGGCTCCAGCAGCGGGGCGTTCTTCTCCATAAAATAGAGCAGGTTTTCCTGCGGCTCGGACGGGTAACGACGCGCTTCGGCAATCGTTTTTTCCTCCTCACGCTTCGGCAGGGTGCGCCACAGCATGTTCACCTGGCTCTGCAGATACTCCTCGCGGCTTTTCTGCCGGGCTTTCTCCTCCTGCAAAGAGATTTTCTGCGGGCGTTTATAGCGGTCCACGCCGTAGTTCATCAGCGCGTGGCAGGAGTCGAGCAGCTTCTCTACCTCGTCCACGCCGTAGCGCTCTTCGCAGTCGGTAATGTATTTACGCGCGAAGATCAGGTAATCGACGATGGAGCTGGCGTCCGTCCAGCTGCGGAACAGATAGTTATTTTTAAAGAAGGAGTTATGGCCGTAGCAGGCGTGCGCCATCACCAGCGCCTGCATGGTAATGGTGTTCTCTTCCATCAGATAGGCGATACACGGGTTGGAGTTAATCACGATCTCATACGCCAGCCCCTGCTGGCCGTGCTTGTACAGCCGCTCCGTTTCAATGAATTTTTTACCAAACGACCAGTGCGGATAGTTGATCGGCATCCCGACGCTGGAGTAAGCGTCCATCATCTGTTCGGAGGTAATCACCTCAATCTGATGAGGATAGGTATCCAGGCGATACAGTTTTGCCACCCGGTCGATTTCGGCGAGGTAGACATCCAGCAGCTCGAAGGTCCAGTCGGGTCCATCGCTCAGACGTGTGTTGTCCTTGTTCAGGGAATCAATAGTAGCCATTAGCGCGCCCTCGTTGTGGGTGCTCTCTCTGTCTGGAGAGCCTCCTTTCAAGCATAGATCAACGTGTTAAAAAGCGTGCTGGCGCAGAAATTTTTTCTTTGCGATTTCCCGTTTTTGATACGGCAAAAAAAACGCACCCATCAGAATTTTATGCTGGTTAAAAATAAAGCTCAGCAGGAGATCCCAAATTACCCCTGTCCCCTGATGCTGGGGGATGTGTGAGGTAAGTCACCATAAAAAAGTCGTATGTTGAATAATATTTTCAACTAGGTTATCAATCTGTAATTAGATGATTGTTCTTTTGCTCATAATGGAGTGGCTATGCGTGTTGTCATACTGGGAAGTGGTGTCGTTGGCGTAACCAGCGCCTGGTATTTAAGTCAGGCGGGACATGAGGTTACCGTTATCGATCGTGAATCCGGCCCGGCGCTTGAAACCAGTGCGGCAAATGCCGGTCAAATCTCTCCTGGCTATGCGGCCCCGTGGGCGGCGCCCGGCGTGCCGCTGAAGGCGATCAAATGGATGTTCCAGCGCCACGCGCCGCTGGCCATCAGCCTTGACGGCACGCAGTTCCAGCTGAAGTGGATGTGGCAGATGCTGCGCAATTGCGACACCCGGCACTACATGGAAAACAAAGGCCGCATGGTGCGTCTTGCGGAATACAGCCGGGACTGCCTCAAAGCCCTGCGCGCGTCGACGGGTATCGAGTACGAAGGCCGTCAGGGCGGCACGCTGCAGCTGTTCCGCACCGAGCAACAGTATGAAAACGCCACCCGCGATATCGCCGTGCTGGAAGATGCCGGTGTACCGTATCAGTTGCTGGAAGCCAGCCAGCTGGGGCAGGTGGAACCCGCGCTGGCCGAAGTGGCCCACAAGCTGACCGGCGGTCTGCGTCTGCCGAATGACGAAACCGGCGACTGTCAGCTCTTTACCCAGCGGCTGGCGCACATGTGCGAGCAGGCAGGGGTAAAATTCCGCTTTAATACCTCCGTCGACAAGCTGCTGTCGGAAGGCGAAAAAATTTACGGCGTGAAGTGCGGCGACGAGGTGATAAAGGCGGATGCCTACGTGATGGCGTTTGGTTCCTACTCCACCGCCATGCTGAAAGGCATCCTCGATATTCCGGTCTACCCGCTCAAGGGCTACTCATTGACTATCCCGGTGAAAGAGGAGAGCGGGGCGCCCGTATCAACCATCCTGGATGAAACCTACAAAATCGCCATTACCCGCTTTGATAACCGTATTCGCGTCGGCGGCATGGCGGAGATTGTCGGCTTCAACACCGAGCTGCTGCAGCCGCGTCGTGAAACGCTGGAGATGGTGGTGGGCGATCTCTTCCCGCGCGGCGGGTTTGTGGAACAGGCGACGTTCTGGACCGGCCTGCGTCCGATGACCCCGGACGGCACGCCAATCGTGGGCCGCACGCCATACAAAAACCTGTGGACCAATACCGGACACGGCACGCTCGGCTGGACGATGGCCTGCGGCTCGGGCCAGCTGCTGAGCGACCTGATTTCCGGGCGCACGCCGGCAATTCCGTTTGACGATTTAAGTGCTGCGCGCTATCAATCAGGATTTACGCCATCGCGTCCTCAGCACCTGCACGGCGCGCATAATTAAGGAGTTGTCATGTCCCGTCCTGTTCTGGCTCAGCTGGATCTGCAGGCCCTGAAGGAAAACCTGCAAATTGTTCGCCGGGCAGCACCTGGTTCGCGCGTCTGGTCAGTCGTCAAGGCAAACGCCTACGGCCACGGTATTGACCGTATATGGAGCGCGCTCGGCGCGACCGACGGTTTTGCGTTACTCAATCTGGAAGAGGCCATCCTGCTGCGCGAGCGCGGCTGGAAAGGGCCTATTCTGCTGCTGGAGGGGTTCTTCCACGCGGACGATCTGCCGCTGCTGGATAAGTATCGCCTGACCACCAGCGTTCACAGCAACTGGCAGATTAAAGCCATTCAGGATGCGAAGCTCCACGCTCCGCTGGATATTTATCTCAAGGTGAACAGCGGCATGAACCGCCTGGGCTTCCAGCCCGAGCGGGTGCATACGGTCTGGCAGCAGCTGCGTGGCCTGAAAAACGTCGGCGAAATGACGCTGATGGCGCATTTTGCCGACGCGGAAAAACCGGACGGCATTGCTGATGCTATGGTCCGCATTGAGCAGGCGGCTGAAGGGCTCGATTGTCCGCGCTCCCTGTCGAACTCGGCGGCGACGCTTTGGCATCCTGAAGCCCACTATAACTGGGTGCGTCCGGGGATCGTTCTGTACGGTGCATCACCCTCAGGCCAGTGGCAGGATATTGCCAACAGCGGCCTGAGGCCGGTCATGACCCTGCGCAGCGAGATCATCGGCGTGCAGACGCTGAAGGCGGGCGACACGGTAGGCTACGGCAGCCGCTTCCGGGCGAAGGGCGAGCAGCGGATTGGCATCGTCGCGGGCGGTTATGCCGACGGCTATCCGCGTATCGCGCCGACCGGCACGCCGGTCTGGGTGGATGGGGTGCGCACGGGCACGGTGGGGACCGTCTCAATGGATATGCTGGCCGTTGACCTGACGCCATGCCCGCAGGCGGGCATCGGTTCACCGGTCGAGCTGTGGGGCAACGAAATCAAAATTGATGACGTGGCGGCCGCGGCGGGAACGGTAGGGTATGAACTGATGTGTGCCCTGGCACCAAGAGTGCCGGTTGTGACGGTGTAACTTGTATCTTTGCCGGGTGACGCGAAGCCGCCACCCGGCAAAAAAACTACTCCGCGTCCTCTTCCATCGGCCTCAAACCGACCTTCCGCACCGCGTTATCTTCTTTTTCTGCCACCGTCCAGATCATCCCGGCAAACTCCACCTGGTCACCCACAACCGGCGCAGCGCCAAGCCGCTGCTGAATGATTTCGCCCAGCGTTTGCGGGTTATCACCGTCTTCTGCACCTTCATCCAGGCCATAAATGAGCGCCACATCCGCAAACTTGGCGCTGGCTTCCAGAATAAAATCGCCGAAGAAACGCTGGTCCAGCGCCACGGGAGGCGACTGGCTGAACAGCTTGCCCAGCGCGGGCAGGTCGCGCTCGCGGCCAATGACGCACAGAATATCTCCTTCGCGCAGGCGGGTGCTGCCGGTCGGGTGCAGCAGGACATTATCGCGGAACAGGGCGGCAATGCGCGTTTCAGTCGGCATGTGCAAATCGCGCAGCGAGGCCCCCACGCACCATTTGTCGGCGCTCAGCTGATAGACGAACTGCTCCCACGGGTTTTCCGGGTGAATGTCCAGCCCCACGCGGGAGACCGGCCAGCCTACGGGCGGCACCACCACTTTGGCCTTTTTCGCCGCCCACCCGAGCGACGTGCCCTGGAACAGCAGGGAAATCAGCACCACGAAGAACGCCACGTTGAAGAACAGCCGCGCGTTGTCGAGACCGGCCATCATCGGGAACACCGCAAGAATAATCGGCACCGCGCCGCGCAGCCCGACCCAGCTGATAAAGACGCGCTCGCGCAGGTTAAAACCGCGAAACGGCAGCAGGCCTGCAAATACGGAGAGCGGACGGGCGAAGAAGATCATCCACGCCGACAGCAGCAGCGCCGGAACGGCGATCGGCAGCAGGTCCGACGGGGTCACCAGCAGGCCCAGCACCAGGAACATGCCGATTTGCGCCAGCCACGCCAGGCCGTCAAAGTTCTGCAAAATAGCATGACGGTTGCGAATAGGGCGGTTGCCCATCAGGAACCCGCAGAGGTAGACGGCGAGAATACCGCTGCCGTCCAGCGCGGTGGTGACGGCAAAAATGAGAATGCCGCCGCTCAGCGCCAGCAGAGGGTAAAGCCCCGAGGGCAGAGAAATGCGGTTGATCGTCTGCTGTAACAGGTATCCCCCCGCCAGGCCGATGACAATCCCCAGCCCGAACTGCTGCAGAATATGCAGGGCAAACATCCAGCTCAGGCCCGTCTCGTGCTGCTGGATCATCTCTATCAGCGTGATGGTCAGGAACACCGCCATCGGATCGTTACTGCCGGATTCAATCTCAAGCGTTGAGCCAACGCGTTCGTTAAGCCCTTTACCCCCAAGCAGGGAAAAGACCGCCGCCGCATCGGTAGAGCCAACGATTGCGCCAATCAGCAAGCCTTCCATGAGATTGAGATTGAAAAGCCAGGCGGCCATCATCCCGGTGAGGCCGGAGGTGATCAACACGCCGACGGTCGCCAGCGACAGCGCAGGCCCTAAGGCCACGCGGAAGGAGCTCGCCTGAGTGCGCATCCCGCCGTCGAGCAGGATCACCGCCAGCGCGAGGTTACTCACCATGTAGGCGAAGGGATAGTTATCGAAGGGGATACCGCCGATGCCGTCAACGCCGGCCAGCATGCCGATGGCAAGGAAAATAACAAGAATGGGTATGCCAAGACGCGATGAAAATGAACTTAATAAAATACTGCTGGTTACAAGTACAGAACCCAAAATGAAAAGGCTGATTATCGCTGCGGCATCCAATGTTCTCTTTCTCCCACCTCAATGTTAACGCTGTTACTAAAACCCTAACATATTAACAACGGCAACAGCGTTTTATTAAGGGGGTTTTTTATGCTTTTATGACCGGATGACCACCGATCGTTAACCGACTGCCCGAAACATCATGTGTAAGCGTCGCCTGCGCGCCCAGCGCAAGGGTAACGGTCTGCTGCTCATGGCCGAAATCCAGCCCGGTGATAACCGGAATATCCAGCCGCGAGCGGATGAAATCGACCATCGTTTCCAGGGAGTAGCCCGCATCATAGTCATTCGGGGCAGAGCCGCTGAAGCTGCCCAGCACGATCGCGGACTGGCGATCGAGAATACCGGCATGATAAAGCTGCAATAACATGCGCTCGACGCGGAACGGATGTTCGTTAATATCCTCCAGCACCAGAATGCCGTCCTTGATTTGCGGCATCCACGGCGTGCCGATCAGCGAGACCAGCATCGCCAGGTTACCGCCCCAGAGCTGGCCCTCACATTCCCAGTGCGGTCCATTGCCTTGCCATTCCACGCTGTAGGTGGGATTGCGCAGCGCGCGCCAGAAATGCTCCACGGTGAACGCGTCCAGTTCCGGCGCGCCGAAGTTACCGGCCAGCATCGGGCCGCTAAACGTGATGACGTTATGCAGCGCCAGAAGACCAAGCTGGATGGCGGTGAAATCGCTGTGGCCGCATATCAGCAGCGGATCCTGCTGCTGGCGCTGAGCCAGGCCCTGCCAGTCAATGCTCTCAAGCAGCCTGCTCGCACCATAGCCGCCGCGCACCGCAAGGACTATTCGGTTTTCGCCCTTCAGGTTCACCAGGCTATTGATATCATTTAGCCTCTGCGCTTCTGTTCCGGCAAAACGCTGCTGGCGGCGGGGGATAATTGTCTGATTTTCTACCTGATGGCCGGATTCCAGTAAGCGCTGAACGCCCCGCTGCGCCGCGTCCTGGTTAATACAGTAGCCCGACGGCGCGATGAGATGAAACTGAGACATGGCAATTCCTTGCTGAATGAGAAACTAATTGTCTATATCATGCCGCGTATACGCCGCCTGCTTCAAGGGCGGCGCACCGCGATGACCGGCTATAAGGATAGATGACGTGAAATTGAGATGGTTTGCTTTTTTGATTGTTTTGCTGGCTGGCTGTAGTTCAAAACATGATTATCAAAACCCGCCCTGGAATCCGGAAGTGCCGGTGAAACGGGCCATGCAGTGGATGCCGATCAGTGAAAAAGCCGGGAAGGCATGGGGCGTCAGCCCGCGGCTGATCACCGCCATTATTGCGGTGGAGTCCGGCGGCAATCCCACGCTTGTCAGCAAATCCAACGCGGTGGGGCTGATGCAGCTGAAAGCCTCTACGGCGGGGAGAGAGGTCTACCGCTATATGGGCTGGAGCGGCCAGCCGTCGACCAGCGAGCTGAAGAACCCGGAACGCAACATTTCTATGGGGACCGCTTACCTGAGCATTCTGGAACACGGCGTGCTGAAGGGCATTGAGGATCCGGAAGTGATGCAATACGCGCTGGTGGTCTCGTACGTGAACGGCGCCGGGGCGCTGCTCAGAACCTTCTCCTCTGACCGCAAAGAGGCGATTGAGGAGATCAACGACATGGACAAAGATGAGTTCGTCGAGCATGTGGCGAAAAATCATCCGGCACCGCAGGCGCCTCGCTATATCTGGAAAGTACAGAAAGCGATGGATGCCATGTAATGCCGCAAACGGGCGGCGCTCGCTGCCCGACTTTTCCTACAGAACCTTATTCGCACGTTCCCGTGCTTCCCGTTCCAGCGAATAGATAATGCGCTGCAGCTCGCGCTCCGCGCCGGGCCCGACGTTCAGAAAACGGAAGCTCAGACGCGGCGTGGTAATCGTTTCATTTTTGCTGTCCACCACCGTGCGCTCGCTGATGGCAATCAGCTGTGCATCGAAATAAAAACGGCCCCAGCCCGCCATATCCAGTTCTATTTGCGTAAACCGCATGCCTTCTACCAGACCCTCCGGCTTCGGGATATCCATCAGCGCGCCCATTCCGCCCAGCGACAGGTCAAAGAGACGGAAGCGGATCTCTTTTTTGTCCGGCATTTTGGCCTTACAAAAATAGGCAGGATGAAGCGGGGCGCTGATGCGAAAATATTCACGGCGCTGGACAAACCAGAGATTGCCAGGAAGGAGGGTAACAAAAGCCGGAAGTCCCTGGTATTCGCTCAATTCCAGTCGCGGCAGGACAAATTCCACTTTGGCCCCATGGGTTTCGGCCATGACCACGATATTCTCTGCTTTCAGCGCCGCGCGGTTTTCATACTCCAGGCTGCCCAGGTCAATAACCAGCCTCTCCTGCGAGACGTCAAGGATCTTGCTGATAAACTGATTATTCGACCAGCTGATGCGCAGCGGCACTTCGCCTTTTTGCAGGTCGCGTAATACCCCTAATACAGCCAGCGGATTTTGCTTGAGGAACTGCTCACTGTAATGACTCACGCCGGATGGCTCCTTGATTGATGACAGACTGTCTTAGTGTTATCGGCAATCCACCCTCAAACTTAATACAAACCGGTGAGATTTTTTTACCGTTGTCCGCAGGATAAGTCGGTGAGACGAAACTGGTTTTCCGGTGATGACCTATACTTAAGTTAGCTGTGCAGAAGGTTTTCTGCACATGCGTTTAATCTGCAAGAGGGCATTGCTATGGGTATCATCGCCTGGATTATCTTTGGCCTTATTGCCGGCGCTATCGCAAAACTGATCATGCCGGGAAACGATGGCGGCGGCTTTATTTTGACCTGCGTACTCGGGGTCGTTGGTGCGGTTGTAGGCGGCTGGCTGGCGACGATGTTTGGTTTTGGTGGTGACATCAGTGGTTTCGACATGCACAGTTTCCTGGTCGCTGTCGTGGGAGCCATTGTCGTGCTGGGCATATTCAGATTACTGCGACGAGCATAAAATGACAGAACGGCTCTCTGCGGAGGGCCGTTTTTTTTGCCGCCATATTGATTTGCTAATCTAAATGATAATAATTGTCGTTCCGTATTGCATGTAATAACAAGACGACATTATGAACTCCTCACGTTTTACGTTATGCACCCTGGCGGGTGCCGTCACGCTGGCATTGCAGGTCCAGGCTTTCGCCGAAGAATCAACCATTGTCGTCACGGGCTCAGAGCAGGGCAGCGCGCTGCCGGCCTGGACCAACAGCGCCACCAAATCGGCCGTTGCCGAAAGTAAAACGCCGCAGGTTATCAACACGCTCTCTGCGCCGGAGATCGAAAAGCGTCACGCGAACTCCGTGAATGAAATCCTGCGCTATGCCCCAGGCGTCTCAACCGAGGTGCGGGGGAATACCTCCTATATGAGCGAATACAAAATTCGTGGCTTTACCGTCGATCAGGAGTTTTACAACGGGCTGCAGCTACCCTATAACGTCACCGGTAACACCAAGGCGCGCATCGATCCGCTGTTAATAGAGAGCGTCGATATACTGAAAGGGCCTTCATCGGTGCTTTACGGCGGCGGTTCGCCGGGCGGGCTGGTAAATATTCAAAGCAAAAAGCCGCAGCGGGAAGCCCGAACCGAGGTCGGTTTTAACACCGGGAACCGTAATCTGAAAGAAGGTTACCTCGATTCGACCGGACAAATTGCCGACAGCGACTGGAATTACCGCCTGCTGGGTAAGGCGACGGTGAATGACGATCAGCCGCGCACCAGCCGCTATGAAAATTATCTGGTCGCCCCGTCCGTTACATGGCAACCCGACAGTAAAACCCGTCTCACCCTGGATGCGCTGGCGCAAAACTCCCCGAGCCTGACGCCGTCTAACCCGCTGCCGCTCGCTTATCTGCGGTCCAAATATGCCGATCGCCGGGATTACGCCGGAGATGAGTGGAGCGGGTTTAAGCAGCGCCAGTGGATGCTGGGCTACAGCTTTGAGCATGAGTTCGACAGCGGCTGGGGCTTTAATCAGAAAGCGCGCTATTTCGACGTCGATACCCACCAGAACAGCGTCTACGCGACGGGAACGGGAAGTGAGGTCTATCAGCTTAACCGCTTTGCCTATACCACCGATGAAGATCTTAAGAGCTTCAACATCGACAACCAGGTGACTAAAACCGTTGCGCTGGGCGACTGGAAACACCATCTGCTGGCCGGGTTTGACTATCAGAGGCTGAACTCCCATTTCCACTACCGCTACGCGTCGACTACGCCGGGCATGGATATGCGTAATCCGGACTATTCGCAAATCCACGAAAGCGCGCTGGGGCTCTACACCGCCCAGAAAAACCGCCTCAGCTACCAGCAGAACGGGTACTACCTGCAGGATCAGGTGGAATTTGGCGGCTTAAGTCTGTTGGGCAGCCTGCGCTACGACGATTACCGCTCCGTCACCACCGATTACCTGCAAAACGGCGATAAGGCCTGGGTATCGCAGGATCGCGTTACCAAACGCCTGGGGGCGCTTTACGCCTTCGATAACGGTATTTCGCCGTTTATCAGCTATTCAGAGGGTTTTGCACCGGTCTCGCCGCAGGGGACGCTCACGGCGAAAGACGTCAAGCCAACCACCAGCAAGCAGGTGGAAGGCGGGGTAAAATATCTGCTGGCCGAGTACGCCACGACGTTTACCGCCTCGGTGTTTAACATCCGGCAGAAAAACGTCGTCACCTCCGACCCGGGCTTCCTGAACTACCGTCAGACTGGTGAAGTGGAATCCAAAGGCGCGGAGCTCTCCGCCATCAGCCGCCCGACGGACAACCTGACGCTGATTGCCAACTATGCCTACACCCACGTAATTAATACCGAAGATGATAAATACCAGGGCAAGCGTCCCACTCAGGTGCCGGAAAATGCGTTCAACCTGTGGGGGGACTACACCTTCGAGAGCACGCCGCTGAAGGGGCTGATGCTGGGCGCCGGGGCGCGCTATACCGGGCCGATGGAGATTTCACCGTCTAACGATGCGGGTAAGCTGGGGGGCACCACGCAGTACGATCTGGCGGCGTCGTACCGGATGGGCGAAATTCTGCCTTCGCTGGCGGGGCTGACGCTTAAGGCGAGTATGCAGAACATCACCAATAAAGAGACGCTGACCTGCTACGATGCGACCAACTGCTGGATTGGGCGTGACAGGACGTATCAGCTAGGGGCGAGTTACAGCTTCTAAATCCCTGTGAGTTCAAAATGAAGGCCGGGTAAGGCGTAGCCATCACCCGGCAATACTCCCTTACTGCGCCGCAGCTTTCACCGGCGCAGCCTCATCGTTCGCCGCAGGCTGATTTTCCGGCACGCTGTCGCACGGTTTCTCTTTCGGACAAACCAGATCCAGCATTTTCAGCGTCACGCCGTTACTCCAGCCGAACCCATCCTGGAGCGGATATTCACCGCCGCCACCGCCGGTACCGGTAGAAGAGACATCATATTTCTCCACCAGCTTCTTCTCGCGGTCATAAGTGTGCTGAACGTTCTTCAGGAAGCGCCAGGTCACGTCCATTGCAACCTTATCCTGCCCATAGTTCTGCAACCCTTCCGTTGCCACCCACTGCAGCGGTGCCCAGCCGTTTGGCGCATCCCACTGCTGGCCGCTGTTGATGGTGGTGGTGGTAATACCGCCCGGCTTCAACAGGCGCGCGGAGGTGGCCGCGGCTACTTTATCGGCGCGATCCTGCGCCGCCGCCTTCACGTAGAGCGGGAAGAGGGCCGCCGCCGTGAGCTGGTTACGCACCTTCTTACTCTTAAGATCGTAATCGGCGTACCAGCCCTCTTTATCGTTCCACAGGTGGCGCTCGATGGCTTTTTGACGCGCGGTTGCTAATACCTCGTATTTACTCGCCGCCGCGCTGTCGCCCGCCTCCTGGCCTGCTCGCGCGAGCAGTTTTTCCATTTTAAACATCAGGGCGTTCAGATCGACGGGCACAATGCTGGTGGTGCGGATGGTGCCGAGCTTTTGCGGGTCGTCCATCCAGCGGGAGCTAAAGTCCCAGCCCGAGGCCGCTGCGGAGCGCAAATCGCGGTAGATTTCCGTCGCAGGCCGGTTAGGGTTGCTCTTCGCCGTGGTGATATCGTCAAGCCAGGACTCCGGGCGCGGGGTATCGCGATCGTCCCAGTAGCGGTTGAGTACGGAACCGTCATCGAGCTTCACCACGCGCTGGTTAGCCTGCCCTGGCTGAAGGCTTTCTACACCCTCCATCCAGTAGGTGTACTCTTTTTCCATTTGTGGACGGTATTTTTTCAGCGCGTCTTTGTCATGCGTCGCCAGCAGCTCAACCATCAGTGAGAAGAACGGCGGCTGGGAGCGGCTCAGGTAATAGCTGCGGTTGCCGTTGGGGATATGGCCGAAGGTATCAATCTCATACGCAAAGTTATCCACCATATCGCTGATTTTGTCCCAGTGGCCGCTCTCCGCCAGGCCCAGCATGGTGAAATAGCTATCCCAGTAGTAGACCTCGCGGAAGCGCCCGCCGGGCACAACGTAAGGTTTCGGTAACGGCAGCAGGGAATCCCATTTGTTACTGGCTTTATCCGTGGTGCGCGTCAGCACAGGCCAGAGGTCGTCAATGTGCTCACGTAAGCTTTGTCCCGCAGGCGGCACATATTTTTCACCTTCCGCAGGCAGCGTGAAGTTCATCTCCACAAAGTGGCGCAGGTCAAAGCTTGTCTGGGTGTGCTGCATCCGGTAATCCGCCAGAATCATCAGCGGGTCGCTTTTGGGAACGGCATCGGCAAAGGTTTTCTGATCGGGAAACAGTTTGGCACTCTGCACGTCGTTAAACAGAGGGCCAAGCAAAATATCGGGTGAATTTTTCTGGTAGGCTGGTTGTTCTTCAGCATAACCCATCGTTGCTACACCGAGCAGCGCGCCTCCCAGCGCGAGGTGCAAAAGAGCAGGGCGTAAAGTACGAGGTCTTATCATCGGTTCGTCTCCTGTATTCCTGAGCAGCGTGACCGCTGTTATCAATCACCTGAAAACCTTAGACGAATATTGCCCGCTTCGCGTGTTGAATATCCCATTTTGCGCAGAACCAGACAATTTACCGCTTCGCACGCCCTGTCCGGAAGGATTTGTTGTGCAACAAAAAACATAATAGAACCCAAAAGGCTATGTAGTCGAAATAGCGATGCTCCCTATTTGCGTATTCACTTTTATAATCAGGATGGATTTTATGAAATTAAAAAAAAACGGTAATACTGATAAGTGCATTTTATTCCGGCGCTTAGACAGCAGCAGGCAGCACCCGCCGTTGTTGTGCAGTCCGAAGAGCCGGTGAGCAAAGCCGAACCGCCAAAGCTGACGCTTTCAGGGTTTGGTGATATTAAATTTTATGGTGACGTGGCGTTTAATATAGATGCCGCCAGTAAAACAGGCAGTCTGACCTCCATTAAGCAAAGCGCTAATAGCGACCAAGCACCGGGATATAAAGAACGCTGGGATATTAACGGGCGTAATTTATGAGGTTTTGATGGTTATCGAAAATGGATAACGGCAATTTTGCCGGATTTTCCGTTCAGCCTCTCGGCGGGAAAATGTATCTCGATGATGCGGTATTCTTCTTCGGTTCTGTGAACGACGGGGAAATTAAAGTCGGACGATCTCTACAGCGACGGCTACGGGTTTACTATGACCTGGGACGGGCTTAAAACCGATCCGGAGAACGGCGTGGTCATCAACCTCAACACCGCTTACCTGGACGCGAAGGGCGAGTACGATATTCATACCATCCATACGATCTGATCCCGAACGTCATGAAGATGAAAAACTTCAACATCTATCTGGGCGCGTATGCGTCCTGGGTCAACGCTTCGCCGAAAGCGGGCGATAAGAAAAACGACGATCGCTACGGTGGCCGCGTGCGCTTTAAATACTCTTTATGATGCCAGCCTGCCGGTCAGACCTCTTCCGGGGCCTGGCCGGCTTCCCGCAGCGTGCCCGGCGCATGGCCAATGATGCGCTTAAAGGCCCGGCTAAACGCCGCCAGCGATCCGTAACCCAGCCGCAGGGCGACCGTTTCAATCGGCTGATTTTCGTGACGAATGTACTGAATCGCCAGCCGCATTCTCAGTTCGCTGAGATACTTTGCCGGGGTCGTCCCCGTCGCGGCCAGAAACCGTTCGGCAAACACGGAGCGTGAGGTGCCCGCTTCTTTCGCCAGGTCCGCCACGCTCCAGTTCAGGCCAGGCTGCTGGTGCATGGCGTAAATGGCCCGGCTCAGGCGCGGGTCGCGTAAAACCTGCACCCAGCCGGTGGCTTTACCGCAGCCGCCCTCAACCCAGCCGCGCACAATTAACGCCGCCACCACATCAGCCAGCCGGGCAAGGATCCCGGCGAACCCGGCCTGACGGGTCATGGATTCTCGCTCCATCGCCGCCAGTAGTGGATGAATTTCCGGCCAGGTGGACATCAGCCGGCTGACCATCATCACTTCCGGCATTGCTTTGATCAGCGGCTGCATCCCGCCGAGTTCAAAATCCATACACCCGCTAAAGATGATGGTGTTCTCGCTCTCCGGACAGGGCTCGCAGGTAATGGCGCACACCGAGCCGCAGATAGGTTCGCTCGGAAAAGCGTTCACCGGGGTAATGGCTGCCTGCGCGTCAGAGAGCAGGGCGTGGGCATTCCCGCCAGGAATAAACAGCGCGTCGCCGCCGCTCAGTTCGAAGGTCGCACCGCTCTCCATACGCAGCAGGGCGCTACCGTGGCTCACAAAATGGAACTGCGCCTTACCGGGCGCCTGGTGGAACGCCACGCCAAACGGCGCGCTGGCTTCAATCCGTCGGTATTTCACGCCCGACAGGCGCATGCCGCGTAAGAGTTCGCTGATCAAATCGGGGGACTGAACGGTCATGGCGCAACTCCGGACGAATAATCAATAAGTGGAGATTATATGTCATAGATCGTCCACGGTGAACCCTCTATGCTTTTGCGACAGTTGTCACATTTTTATAACGGGAGAACAACAGATGAATTCATGTGTCGTGGCGAGAGAGGCCGTGGCGCCAGCCAGACCCGCCTGGCGGGCCGTCTATTCACTGGGGCTGGGCGTGTTTGGGTTGATAACGGCTGAGTTCCTGCCAGCCAGTTTGCTGACGCCGATGGCCGCGAGCCTGGGCGTCAGCGAGGGCATGGCCGGGCAGGCCGTCACCGCCACCGCGCTGGTGGCGCTGGTCACCGGGCTTCTGATTACGCCGGCGACCAAAAGTATCGACCGTCGCTGGGTACTCATGTTTTTCTCCGTGCTGCAAATCATCTCCAGCCTGCTGGTGGCCTTTGCGCCTACGCTGCACGTCCTGCTGATGGGGCGCCTGCTGTTAGGGGTCGCCATCGGTGGCTTCTGGGCGATGTCGACGGCCACCACGATGCGCCTGGTTCCGACGGATAAAGTGCCGAAGGCGCTGGCGGTGATTTTCTCCAGCGTGTCGATTGCCACCGTGGTTGCTGCCCCGCTGGGGAGCTATCTGGGTAGCCTGATCGGCTGGCGCAACGTCTTTGTGCTCTGCATACTGCCGAGCGTACTGGCGCTGCTGTGGCAGATCTGGGTGCTGCCGTCCATGAAGCCCGAGAGCAGCGGTAGCCTCAGCACGCTGTTCCGCGTGCTGCGTCGACCGGGCATGATCGGCGGCATGCTGGCCACTATTCTGATCTTCAGCGGCCATTTCGCCTTCTTTACCTACCTGCGCCCGTTCCTGGAAACGGTGGGGCAGGCGAACGTTGAGACCATTTCACTGATCCTGCTGGGCTTTGGGCTGGCGAACTTTGTCGGTACTTCCGTTGCCGGACATCTGCTGGCACGTAATCTGCGCCTGACGCTGGCGCTGGTGCCGTTCGCCATGGGCATACTGGCGCTGACGATGGTGGCGTTTGGCCATCTGGCAATGCTGGACGGGTTCCTGGTGGCGCTGTGGGGCTTTGCGTTTGGTCTGGTTCCGGTGGGCTGGTCAACCTGGCTTGCCACCACCGTTCCGGATGAAGCCGAAAGTGCAGGGGGGCTGCTGGTGGCCTCAATCCAGCTGGCGATAAGCGCCGGTGCGGCCGGGGGCGGGGCGGTATTTGACCTTAACGGTGCCAGCGGCGTATTCGCCGGAAGCGGGTTCCTGCTGGTGACGGCGATGGTGATTGTGTTGATGGGCGTGAAAGTGAAAGCGGAATGATTTTTTGCCGGGTGAGCGTTCGCGCCACCCGGCTCCAGGCTTACAGCCCTTTCTTATCCATTAGCACCGCCAGATCTACCAGGCGGTTAGAGAAGCCCCACTCGTTGTCATACCACGCCAGGATCTTCACCATGTTCCCGCCAATCACCAGCGTGGAAAGCCCGTCGATAATGGAGGAGCGCGGGTCGCCCTGGTAGTCGCTGGAGACCAGCGGTTCATCGCTATAGCCCAGGATCCCTTTCAGAGGCCCGCTGGCGGCCGCGTTGCGGAACGCCTCATTCACCTCTTCGGCGGTTACGCTACGGCTGAGCGTTACCGTTAAATCCACAATCGACACCACCGGCACCGGCACGCGCAGGGAGTACCCGGTCAGCTTGCCGTCCAGGGAGGGGATCACTTTGCCCAGCGCTTTCGCCGCGCCGCTGGAGTAAGGCACAATCGACAGCGCCGCCGCGCGCGCGCCGCGCAGATCTTTTTCCGGCTGGTCGTGCAGCGCCTGGCTGTTGGTGTAGGCGTGCGTCGTGTTCATCAGACCATGCTCGATCCCGAACTGCTGATGCAGCACCTGAGCCGCCGGCGCCAGACCGTTCGTGGTACAGCTCCCGTTACTGACGACCACGTGTTGAGCCGGGTCGTAGCGATCGTGGTTCACTCCCATCACAACCGTCAGATCGTCATTTTTGCCGGGCGCGGAGATGATGACGCGCTTTGCGCCACCCTGCGTGACGTGCACCGCCGCTTTTTCCCGATCGGTAAAGAAGCCGGTGGCCTCAATTACCACGTCAACACCAACATCGCGCCACGGAATATTTGCCGGGTCGCGTTCGCTAAACACCACAATCCGCTGACCGTCCACCTGCAGCGCGCCGTCAGCCGCTTCAACGGGCGCGGGCAGTTTGCCCAGAAGGGAATCATGTTTCAGCAGGTGGGCGAGGGTTTTGCTGTCCGTCAGATCGTTAATGGCCACAATCTGAAGATCCGGGTTACCCAGCGCCGCGCGCAGGAAATTACGTCCGATACGGCCGAAACCGTTAATACCGACCTTAACCATGGTGCACTCCTTATCTCTGTTGTCTGGAGTCACTGTAGGCGCGGGGCCGGTTGGCGTAAACGACAAAAAAGGATCAGATTACGCCATCTTGCGGCAGTGGAAGCGCTGGCGATACTCGCCTGGCGTGAGGTGGAGCTGTTTCTCAAACACGCGGCGCAGGTTAATGCTGGTGCCAAACCCGCTTTGCTCGGCAACCCGCTCAAGGGGATCATGGGTCTGCTCAAGCAGCTGTCGGGCGGCGGCCAGGCGCGCTTCCATCACGTAACGGGCAGGCGAGACTCCCGCGTCGCGGGTAAAAACTCGGGTGAAATTGCGCGGGCTCATCGCCACCTTTTCGGCCAAATTTTCCACGCACAGGTCGGCGGTGAGGTTCTGCAGGATCCAGGTTTGCAGTTCGCTGATAGGCCCCGATGCGCCAGGCTGCTGCAGGCTATAGCGGCTGAACTGCAGCTGTCCGCCGGGGCGACGCAGATACATCACCATATCCTGCGCCACGTCGCGGGCGAGGGTAAATCCGTAGTCGTCTTCCACCAGCGCCAGGGTCAGATCGAACCCGGAACTCACGCCGCCGGAGGTCCAGATGGGGCCATCCTGAATATACAGCGGGCCGCCTTCGACGTGGATAGCCGGGTACTGGGCTTGCATCGTCTCCAGCAGCCGCCAGTGGGTGGTTGCACGGCGGCCGTCCAGCAAGCCGGTCTGGGCAAGCAGCATCGCGCCCCCGCAAATGGAGGCGACTCGCCGGGCGTGCGGGGCAGCGAGGTGCAGCCAGTCCACCACCGCCGTGCTCTCCTGCTCGTTGATCCCGCGTCCGGTGATGATAATGGTGTCCAGCGGTTCGCGCGGATCCAGCTCCGGCAGACGATAGTCCGCCAGCAGGTTCAGGCCAGACTGGCCGTGGATCACCTGGTGGGGCTGCGTGGTGGCAATGATGATACGGTAGCGGGGCTGGGTAAGCCCTTCCGGATGCAGCCGGTTGGCCTGCATCAGAATGTCGGCGATACCGGCGGCCTCAAACAGCATGCCGCCGTCAGGTACGATAATTAGTATTTTCTTCATGTCCTGAAAAGTACCTTTACCACAGAATAAGTCAAGCCGGGCGTGACCCTGCGTTTCCGGCAAAGCAAAGCGATTTAAGTTCTTTGTCATTTCAGGCGTTATCCCCGATCGTCAGAGCATTGTCTCTGGCGAAACGGCGTCTGAAGGAATGAGTAAACGAAGCTCCCTCTATTTACATCCGCAGCAGCGCAATCACATCCACCGACTTGCATCTGGGGTTCTGTGGCGAAGTGAACTCCCTACGTGGCTGCTGATCGTCATTATCTATACCGGCTGGTTTTCCACCCTAACATTCTGGCAAACGCTCGGCCTGCTTCCCGCCACGCTGCTGCTTATCTGGTTTACCGCCTGGTACATGTCCCTGCAGCACGAGCTGATCCACGGGCATCCCACCCGTTTTGCCCGGCTTAACCAGCTGTTTGGCACGCTCCCGCTGGCGGTCTGGTATCCGTATGGCCTGTACCGGGATTCCCATCTGGCCCACCATCGGTACGATAGCCTGACCGATCCGGTGGATGACCCGGAGTCGTATTATTTTACCGAGGCGAGCTGGGCGCGCTTTTCCCCGTGGCAGAAGTGCCTGATCCGGGCCCGGAATACCTTTGCCGGGCGGCTTCTGCTGGCGCCGCTGTTGGATATCGTCCAGACGCTGGGCAGCGCCGGGGCGGCGTTTCGTGATTTTCACCTGCGGGCGATGACGATGTGGCTGGTTCACGTTCTGCTGCTGGCGGCACTTTTCGCGTGGATGGTGCATCACGGCTTTTCGCCCGTCTGGTTTGTGCTGGCGGTGAGCTATCCGGCGCTGGCGCTGACCAAGGTCCGCTCGTTCTACGAACATCGGGCGGCAGACGATCCGCTCGCGCGCTCGGTGATTAACGAGGCCGGGCTAGTCTGGCGGGTGCTGTTTTTGAATCTCAACTACCATTCTATTCATCACGATTTACCGGGCGTTCCCTGGTACGGGTTGCCGACGATCTACCGGCAAAACCGGGAGGCGTACCGGCAGCGTAACCACGGCTTTGTGGTCCGGGGCTACGGTGAATGGCTACGCCAGTTCTGGACCCGGCCAGTGGAGGTCACCGTCCATCCCGGAAAACAACAGGAGGAGAGGTATGAGTAACCTGCTGGCGTTTCCCATGTACGCCGTGGATCGCGGCGATACCCGCGCGCTCTGGCTGGCGGTGCAGCATCTGCTGGCCGCGCGTGGCGTGCCCGTCGGTGGTGCTCCCGGCTGGCCGGAGTCTGACCTGATGGCCCACTGGCAGCAGCCTGAGCTTATCCTCAGCCAGACATGCGGCTACCCGCTGGTGACGCAGCTCCCGGAGGTACAGGTGGTGGGCTGTTTTCACTACACCGCCGCGGGCTGCGAAGGATTCCAGTACCGCAGTTTTCTGGTAGTGCGCGAGGAGGATAGGCATCTCACGCTGGCGGATTTTCGCGGACGTCGGGCGGTTTGTAATTCGGAAGACTCGCAGTCCGGCTATAACGCGCTGCGAAAAAAGGTGGCTCCCCTGATTGTTGACGGACCATTTTTTTCACAAACGTCCTTCAGCGGTAGCCACCGTCAGTCGCTGATTGACGTGCAGCGCGGGAAGAGCGATATCGCCGCCATCGACTGCGTGACCTGGGCGCTGCTGGAGCGTCATGAGCCGGAACGGCTTGCGGGGCTGGCGGCGTTCGATCGAACGCCGCTGACGCCAGGGCTGCCATTAATCACGTCGCGACGCACGTCCCCCGAAACGCTCAGCGCCATTCGCGATGCGCTGCGCGAGCTGGTGAGTGCGCCGGAATACCGGGAGGTCTGCGCCGCAGTGCTGATCGGCGGTTTTAGCGTGGTGTCGCGGCAGGCTTACGCCTCCTTGTCCGCGTGATAAATCGCCTGCGCGTCGGTAAAACAGCGCAGCGCCAGCGAAGAGACGGGTTTCTGCCTGCGCATAATCAGGCCGATGGGAGCCTCAATGTTCGCGTCGGCGATGGGGACAATCCTGAAAGTGCCGTTCAGGGCTTCCAGCCCGTTATTCAGCGGCATCACGGCGCAGCATACGCCGCTCTGAACCGCCTGAATGATCTGGAACGTAGAGTCGCTCTCAAAAACGGCCGTCGGTTCGATGCCAGCAGCTTTAAAGCTGGCCTCCATATGCGCCCGGTAGTGCATCCCTTTGGTCAGGAACCCCAGCGGAAAATCCGTCAGGTCGTGCCAGGTCAGCGTCTCCGGGGTAAGCTGGAAATGACGGGTGTCGTGGAGCAGCCCCATCTTCGTTTTGGGAAGCTGAATAATGTCAAACAGGCTGGTGTCGATGCTGTTCAGGTAGCAAATCCCCAGCTCAAGCTGATTGCGGTTGACGCCGTCGGCAATCTGCGCCGAAGACATAGAGTAGAGGCTGTAGGTCAGCTCCGGGTACTTTTGCGTCAGCAGGCGGATAAAGATCATCGGATCCACGCTCGCCAGCGGCACCATCCCCAGACGTAATTCTCCCACTACCTGGCCTTTACACAGCGCGGCTTCCGCCTGCAATCCGTCGTGTGCGGCAAGAAGCGCGCGCGCCCATGCGAGAATGCGCTCTCCCTCCGGCGTAAACCCTTCAAAGCGCTGCCCGCGCACGATCAGCACCAGCCCCAGCTCCTCTTCCAGGCTGCGGATGCGCATGGAGAGGGTCGGCTGGGTGATGTTGCACCGCAATGCCGCTTTACCAAAGTGGCGGGTCTCGTCGAGCGCGAGTAAATATTTTAACTGTTTTATGTCCATCACTCTTCTCTGCGCGTAAAGCCTTACAGCATGCGGATCTCTTTCGAGCGCAGGGTAATGCGAACCGGAACCGATTTATACGACGGCGTACCGCTGTCCTTATCGAGATAATCGAGCGGCACCAGCACGTTGGCCTCCGGGTAATACGCGCCGACGGAGCCCGGGGCGATGTTGTACGCCACCACCGTAATATCTTCCAGCCGCTGTGCGCTGCCGGGGAGGGCGGTTTCGATATCCACGCGATCGCCGTGTTCCAGCCCTGACTGCGCCATATCTTCTTCGTTCATAAACAGCACGTCGCGGCGGCCAAATACGCCACGGTAGCGATCGTCCAGGGCGTAAATGGTGGTGTTGTACTGATCGTGGCTGCGCAGCGTGATCAGGCGCAGCACATGCTCGCCTTCACCGCTGGCGTTTTCCTGTACGCCGTCGAAAACCGAGAACATCGCTTTGCCCGTTGCGGTCGGCCAGATACGCTGTGTCGGAGGCAGCGGCATGCGGAAGCCGCCGGGAACACGGATCCGCGCATTGTAGTTCTCAAAGCCCGGAATGGTCTGCTCGATCAAATCGCGGATGCGGTCGTAATCCTCGACCAGCGTCAGCCAGTCCACGCGTGTTTCCGGCAGGGTAGCCTTTGCGAGGCCAGCGACGATGGCAGGCTCCGAACGGAGCAACGGCGAGGCGGGTTTCAGCTTGCCGGAGGAAGCATGCACCATCGACATGGAGTCTTCGACGGTGATGGACTGACGGCCGGTGGCCTGCATATCCAGCTCCGTGCGGCCGAGACACGGGAAAATAAAGGTCTCTTTGCCCACCAGCAGATGGGTACGGTTCAGCTTGGTCCCGACGTGCACGCTCAGATCCAGGTTACCCATCGCCGGGAAACCGTTCTCGTGGTCGGGCATCGCGACGGCAAAGTTACCGCCGAGGCAAATGAGCGCTTTTGCGCGACCGTCGATCATGGCCTGCGTCGCCTGCACCGCATCGTGTCCGTGACGGGAAGGGGGCTCAAAGCCAAACACCTCTTTCAGGCGGTTCAGGAAGGCCGGGGCAGGCTTCTCGCTAATCCCGACGGTCCGGTTCCCCTGAACGTTAGAGTGGCCACGCAGGGGGCAGATCCCCGCGCCGGGCTTGCCGATATTCCCGCGCAGAAGCAGCAGGTCAGCAATCAGGCGGACGTTCGCCGTGCCTTTATTGTGCTGGGTAATCCCCATTCCGTAAGTAATGATGGTGGCGTTTGATTTGGCATAGGCCTCGGCCACCTTTTTGAGCGCCGCCTGGCTGAGCCCCGACTCGCGCTCAATGTCGTCCCAGCGGGTCTGCGCGATATCGGCGGCAAAATCTTCAATACCCCGGGTGTGTTCTGCAATAAACGCGCGGTCGAGCACGTCACCGCGTTCGGCCTCCATCTCCAGAAGGTGTTTAGCAATGCCTTTCAGCGCGGCGGCATCGCCCCCGGCCTTCACCTGGAAGTAGGTCGAGGCGATGTCCGTAGAGCTATAGGTGGCCATTTCAATCACGCTTTGCGGGTCGGCAAAACGTTCGAGGGCGCGTTCGCGCAGCGGGTTGAAAACGATAATCGGCACATTGCGACGCGCCAGCTCGTGCAGGGTACCCATCATTCGCGGATGGTTGGTGCCGGGGTTGTGACCGATGGAGATCACCAGCTCAGTCTTGTCGAAATCGTCCAGCGAGACAGTGCCTTTCCCAATTCCGATGGAGCGCGGCAAGCCGACGCTGGTGGCCTCGTGACACATATTCGAGCAGTCCGGGAAATTATTGGTGCCGTACTCGCGGGCGAACAGCTGGAACAGATACGCCGCTTCGTTAGAGGCGCGCCCGGAAGTATAGAACTCGACCTGGTCCGGTTCGAGCCCGCGCAATATTTCCCCGATGCGTTGAAACGCCTCGTCCCAGTCGACGGGCCGGAAGGTATCGCTGGCCCGGTCATAGCGCAGGGGATGCGTCAGACGACCGTAACCTTCCAGCTCAAAGTCCGATTTAGCCAGCAGCGAGGAGACGCTGTTTTCCGCCAGAAAATCGGGCGTCACGCGCTTACTGGTCGCTTCCCAGGTCACCGCTTTCGCGCCGTTCTCGCAGAACTGGAATGTCGACTTGTGCTCTTTATCGGGCCACGCGCAGCCGGGGCAGTCAAAACCGTCCGGCTGGTTGGTGCGCAGCAGCGTCGCGGGAGCGTCCAGGGTATCCATTTGGGTACGTACCGCAATGGCCGTCGCCTTCAACGCGCCCCAGCCGCCGGCAGGACCATCGTAGTGTCTGATACCGGGAACTGAGCGTCTTTTCGTGTTCATACTGACTCCTGACGTGTTTGGTCGCGCAACGGCTGGGTAATAAGCAAAAGCAATGACTGGCTGAGATGGAAATCCACGCGGTCGAGTTACGGCTCTTGCCTGTAATTATCTTTATAACAATGAGTTAAGAATGTTGGCATGCAACTATTTAAAGAAATTATAACGAAATTTTATCATTTTAATAATAAATTGTATCTATCATCCGGTAGGCAGGATAGATAGCGTCGAGAGGGAAAGCATGTAGCGCAGGTAAAATTTCGAATGAAAGAGACGGTCGCTCAAAAGTGGAAACATGGCGGATGACAGGCGCTGTAGCAACGTCGGTATTCGAAATAGTGACGAGAAGGTTTACTCAGGCTTAATGATTAATGGAAATGTATAATCACTTACAGGGTTATTATCACAACATGAAATATAAGTTATTTTGAGTCGTGAAATTAAAGGCGCAGTCAATAAGTTAAATAGCGATGGTGTCGTCAGGTTATGCGGCAATATTAAACATACCCTGTTAGTGCAACAAATAATTCATCGTCGATATCTTCTTCTGATATCACCAAAACGCCATTTCTACTAATTATGGTAGTGGCGATAATAGCATTATTGCGTTAATGAAATCCTTTCTCTTTTGAATTTTATGCTTTAATAACAGTGTGTTATATCATTATCAGGTGTTGAAATAAGTAGATCCAGGCCATGTCGGGTTTTTTTATCAGATTAATCCTATAATGTTTCGGCTGCTTCAATTACCACCACTTACGCTGCGGTAAATATTGAATTGAAGCAAAGCTCATGTAAACTTGTTTACCGTTTGTCAAAATATGTCAGGAAGACGCTGGGCCTTATTCTGAAGGGCTCGTGCGGTAGCTATGCCTTTAAATTAGTAACACCCCGAAATTATCCTGACTATTTTAACAATAGCACCTAAGTCAAATTTCATCCCCTTATCTCCATCATCAAAATATCGCTACGGAAAAGCATATGAAAATGCGCGTACTGTTTTCACTTCTGTTTGTAATGGCGGTGGCGGGCTGTAAAGCGCCACAGAAACCGGCAATCACCGACGACACGATCGTGACCAGCCAGGTCAACGGTGTCACCCTGACCCACCGTCACGCCGTGGTGCCGCCAACGGAATTCACCCAGCTCAACGAGCCTTATCGTGCCATGTACCCTGCCTCCCTGATGAGCCGTCCTGATTTTGGCGGAAAGGTTATCCGTACGCTGGAAACCGGAAAAACCTATGTAGTGCTTGGGCAGGTTGAACACTACTGGATGGCGCTCGCCGATGAGGGGAACGACCAGCTGATTGGCTACGTCCCGATGCGCGCCGTTATCAAAGCCGACCAGTACGAAGCCACCGTCCGCAAACAGGCCATTCGTCCTAAGGTGCGTAAAAAAGCGACCTGCGTCGATGTGGATGGCAACAGCAAAGCCTGCAAAGACAGCGCTAACGGTACCTGGATCCTGAACTAAACGGCTTTCGTGGGCGTATTTTTATGAATAATAAAAAGTTTCATCGGCTGTGGTTAGTCTTTTACGCGGCGATTTTCGCCCTTGTCAGTGGTTGTACGTCGTCTTCACACAGCGACCCTTCCCGCTACAATCTGCAGTTTCAGGCTCATCCACAAATCAATGATTCTGCGCCACTTAAAGTCCGGGTGCTGTTGTTGAAATCCGATGCGGATTTCATGTCCAGCGACTTCTATTCCCTGCAGAACAACGCGTCAGCAACGCTTGGCGCGAATCTGCTGAACAGCGACGTTTTCTTCCTGATGCCGGGACAGCTGTCCAAAACCCTCAGCGGTCAGAGCGATCCTGAGGCGCGTTATATCGGCGTGATGGCGGAATATCAGAAGCTGGACGGTAAAAAATGGCGCGTTTCACTCCCGCTGCCTGTGCCAGGCGAAAATCATATCTACCAGTTCTGGAAATGGTCCGCGGATGAACTCCAGGCCAACGTTTTTCTCGACGTAAACGGCATTCGGGTCATCAGCCAGTAACGCGCTTCACAACAGGAAACACATCATCATGACCAAAGCAGAAAAGGTCGTCTGGACCGAAGGCATGTTCCTGCGTCCACACCATTTTCAGCGGACTGAAAGTTATCTGCTCAACCATGTTCGTGAGTGGGGTGCGCTGCAGCGTTCCTATCTCTGGGGCTTTCTCGACGTAGAACTGGACGAAGCGATGCTTCGCCAGGGCTGTATTGCCCTGAGCTACTGCAGCGGGTTACTGCCGGACGGCACCTTTTTCCAGGTCCGCAACGGACGCAATGGTCCCGCGCCGCTAAAAATTCCTGACAATCTCACCAACGAAAAGGTGGTGCTCGCGCTGCCGGTTCGTCGTGGCGAGCGGGAAGAGGTGATTTTCAGCGAAGAGCCCGCCTCGCTGGCCCGCTTCGTCGCGTTTGAGCAGGAGGTGGAGGACGATAACGCCATGTCGGTGGGGGATGCCACCGTCCAGTTTGGCCGCCTGCGCCTGACGCTGATGCTGGAAAAAGACCTCACGGCAGAATGGACATCCATCGGCGTGGCGTTTGTGACTGAAAAACGCAACGACAACCACGTGCGGCTGGATAACAGCTACATCCCGCCGATGCTGAACGCCAATAACAGCCCGCAGATCTACAGCATGATCAACGATCTGCACGGTTTGCTGGTGCAGCGCAGCCAGCAGATTGGCGGCCGCCTGCGTCAGCCTGGCCGCTTTAACACCTCTGAACTGATTGAATTTACGCTGCTTTCGCTCGTGAACTGTCATCTGGGCGAGGTTTCACATTTAAAAACGCTGCCGCTGCTGCACCCGGAAACGCTCTGGCGCAGCTGGCTGCCGTTTGCCACCGAGCTCACGACCTGGACGTCGCAGCGCACCACCGAGAGCGTGCTGCCGATCTACGATCACGACGATCTGGCGAACTGCTTCAGCAAGCTGATGCTGATGCTGCGCCAGGGGCTGTCGCTGGTGATGGAAGACCACGCCATTCAGCTGCCGCTTAACGAGCGCTCGCATGGCCTGAACATCGCCACTGTTCCTGAAACCAGCATGGTGCGCGAATTTGGCTTCGTGCTGGCGGTGAAAGCCAACGTGCCGGGCGAACACCTGCAAACCCATTTCCCGGCGCAGATGAAAATTGCCCCGGTCTCGAAAATTCGCGATCTGGTTCAGCTGCAGCTGCCGGGCATTATGCTGCGCGCCATGCCGGTCGCGCCGCCGCAGATCCCGTGGCATGCCGGCTACAGCTACTTCGAGCTGGAGAAGGGTAGCGAGCTGTGGCACGAGATGGATAAGTCCGGCGCATTCGCCCTGCACCTTGCAGGGGAGTTCCCGGGGCTGGATATGGAGTTTTGGGCCATCCGTAGCCCGACAGAATAATAAAGCGAGCGCTTAATATGCAGGAACGACAGGATAGCGGCAGTGATGCCGCGTTTACCGGAGCCAGTAGCAACAATCAGCTGGTGGCGGCCGCCAATCCGCTGCTCAACGCGATTCCGCAGATCCGTCATTCGGTATCACATGACGATCAGGTGGCGTTACGCCAGCGCCTGATCGATGAGATTCGCCGTTTTGAAGTCCGCTGCCAGCAGGCGGGGCTGCCCTACGAAGTGATCGTCGGGGCGCGCTACTGCCTGTGCACGGCGCTGGACGAGGCCGCCGCGCTGACTCCCTGGGGCAGCAGCGGCGTCTGGTCCAGCAATGGCCTGCTGGTAACGTTCCATAACGAAACCTGGGGCGGCGAAAAGTTCTTCCAGCTGCTGGCGCGCCTGTCGCAGAACCCGCGCGAGCATATCCTGCTGCTGGAGATGATCAACTACTGCCTGCTGCTCGGCTTCGAGGGGCGCTATCGGGTGCTGGACAATGGCCGCACCCAGCTTGAAACCATCAAGCAGCGGCTGTGGCAAATGATCCGCGGCGTGCGCGGCAGCTATCCGCCGCCGCTTTCTCCCCATCCGGAAGATCGTCCGGTGCTGCGCAAGCTCTGGCGGCCGATGGTTCCCCTGTGGGCCTGCGTGGCGCTGGCCGGGTTTATCGCCTGCCTGTTTTATATCGTGCTTAACTGGCGCCTTGGCGACAACACCAACCCGGTGCTGGCGAAGATTTATCAGTCCCAGCTGCCGGAAACCACCATCCAGCAGCCGGCGCGTCAGCTGCCCGCGGTGCTTAACCTGCGCGGCTTCCTGAAGCCTGAAATTGAGGCGGGCCTGGTGGCGGTAAAAGACCAGGCAGATCGCAGCGTCGTGATCCTGAAGGGCGACGGGCTGTTTGCCTCCGCCTCGACCGTCGTGCGCGACCGCTATGAACCGGTCATCAACCGCATTGCGCAGGCGATGAACAACGTCAGCGGCAAAATTCTGGTGGTGGGCTACAGCGATAACGTGCCGATCCGCAGTGCGCGCTTTGCCTCTAACTACGAGCTCTCACTGGAACGCGCGCGCTCCGTACAGAAAATGCTGCAGGGAAGCCTCTCTCAGCCTGGCCGCGTGAAGGCGGAAGGGCGGGGCGAGATTAACCCGGTGGCGCCGAACACGACGCCGGAAAACCGCGCCCGTAACCGCCGTGTGGAAATTACTCTGCTGGTGTCGCCTGAAAACACCCAGGCCGAGCTGAACGGATTGCCGCAAGGAAACTAAGGATGCTGACTACACTTCTTTCCATTCTGACCAACCGCATTCTGTGGAGCTTCCTCGGCGTAACGGCGCTGGCGGCGGTGATCTGGATGATTGGCCCTCTGCTGTCCATCGTGGACACCCGACCGCTCGAATCCGAACAGAACCGCATCATCAGTATCGCCGTGGTCTACCTGCTGTGGGCGCAGGGCCATATTCTGCCGCGCCTTTATAACGCCTGGTTGAACCGCAAGCTGATGGACAAGCTCAACGAGAACACCACCAGCCCGGAGGCGGCGGATCCGCAGCAGCGCCTGAACAGTGAGGAGCAGATCCTCGCCAGCCGTTTTGATGAAGCCGCGCAGATGCTTAAAAAAGCGCACTTCAGCAAAGCGGGCCAGGGCGCTCAGTGGACCCAGCGCTTCAGCACGCAATATCTCTATCAACTGCCGTGGTACGTCATTATCGGCGCGCCGGGCTCCGGTAAAACCACGGCGCTGGTGAACTCCGGGCTGCAGTTCCCGCTGGCCGACCGTTTTGGTAAGACCGCGCTGCGCGGTATTGGCGGCACGCGCAACTGCGACTGGTGGTTCACCAACGAGGCCGTGCTGCTGGACACCGCGGGTCGCTATACCACCCAGGAGAGCGAGCAGGCACAGGATGCCGGTGAGTGGCTGCAGTTCATGGGGCTACTGCGCAAGTACCGTCGCCGCCAGCCGATCAACGGCGTCATCGTCACGATCAGCATTTCGGACCTGCTGACCCAGTCTCCCGAGGCGTCCCGCCAGCAGGCGGTGAACCTGCGCCAGCGCCTGTCCGAGCTGCATGAACAGCTGGGTATCCGCTTCCCGGTGTACGTGATGGTGACCAAGGCCGACCTGCTTAAAGGCTTCCGCGCCTGGTTTGCCGACTACGATAAAGCGCAGCGCGACCAGATCTGGGGCTTCACGCTGCCGTGGGAGCAGACCAAACACGCCGATTACGACCTGATGGGCAACTTCCAGCAGGAATTTTCTCTGTTACAGCAGCGTCTTGATGCCGGGCTGCCGGAAACCATGCTCAAAGAGCATGACGCGAAAACCCGCGCCGAAGCGTATCTCTTCCCGCAGGAGTTCGCCGCGCTGCGTCCGCTGCTGGCGGACTACCTGAGCACGGTCTTTGCGCGCTCCAACTTCGAAACTGAGTTCTCCCCGCGCGGGATCTACTTCGCCAGCGGGACGCAGGAAGGCATGCCGTTTGACCGCGTAATGGGCGAACTGAACCGCGCGCTCTCCCTGCCGGAAGGGGCAGAGCGCGATAACTGGGATTCGGTCAGTAAAGAAGCCCCAATCCCGGGCGCGAAGGGCCAGAGTTTCTTCATCAAGAACCTGCTGCAAAACGTTATTTTCCAGGAAGCCGGGATCGCCGGGGAAAACCGCTGGTGGGAACTGCGCAACCGGGCGGTGATCTGGTCCGGCTACGTGGCGCTGCTGGCCCTGCTGGCGATCCTCGGCGGGCTGTGGCTGACCAGCTATGCTAAAAACAAGGCCTATCTGGAAGAGGTGGATGCGAAGGTGCCGCTGCTGGACCAGCAGAGCAAAGCGTTGCAGAACCAGCCGCAGCGTGACCTGTTCGATCTGCTGCCGTTGCTGAATGGCCTGGTGGACCTGCCGAAAAGCGACGCGTTTGATGTCAACGATCCGCCAGTCTCCCGCCGCATGGGGCTTTACCGTGGGGATGACGTCAGCGATGCTTCGCAGTCCCTGTATCAGAAGGCGCTGGATCAGCTGCTGTTGCCCGCCGTTGCTATGCACATCACCACCTGGCTGCGCAACGATAACGGCAGCGACGTGGAGTACAGCTACGAGGCGCTGAAAGCCTATCAGATGCTCTATCAGCCGAAGCACTACGACGGCAAATTCCTGCACTCCTGGGTGATGCTCAACCTGCAGCGCAACCTGCCGCAAAACGTCACGAAGGCGCAACTGCAGCAGCTCGAATGGCACCTCACCCAGCTGCTGGAGCCGAAAATTCAGGCCTCGCCGTACGCGCAGGACGAATCCCTGGTGGCGCGTGAAAGAGCGCTGATCAACCAGCAGCCGCTTTCAACCCGCGTCTACGGTCGCCTGAAGCGCCTGCTGGAACATGACGACAACCTCAAACCGGTCTCCCTTTCCGACCTGGGCGGGCCACAGAGCGAGCTGGTGTTTTCCCGTAAAAGCGGTAAGCCGGTGAGCGAAGGGGTGCCGGGTCTTTATACGCCGGACGGTTACTGGAAAAGCTTTAACAGCCAGATTGACAGCGTAACGACCGCTCTGCATGAAGACGACGCCTGGGTGCTGGGCGCCGCGACCGCGCAGGAAGATAAACAGCAGATCGATAACGCCGTACGCCAGCTCTACATGCGCGACTTTATCGCGAACTGGGATCGCTTTCTCGCCGACATCCAGCTTAACAACAGCGCCGATCTCTCCCAGCGCATCAACACTGCGCGCCTGCTCTCTGGCGCAAACTCGCCCCTGCGCCGTCTGGTGCAGAACCTGAGCCAGGTGCTGACGCTCTCCCGGGATACCCCGGCACCGGAAGATGCCGGTAAAGCGCAGGCGCAGAGCAACCGCGCCACCCGCACGCTGGAAGCGCTGTTCAGCAATAATGACAATGCCCCGACGCAGGCTGCCGCGATTACTCAGGCGCCGGAGCAGCTGGTGACGGACCACTACGCGCCGATGATTGAGCTGGCCCAGCCGCTGGAAAAGGGTGGCAAGACCATCGTGTTTGACGATTTTCTCAAGCAGGTGGATGAGCTTTATCGTTACCTGACCGCCGTGCAGGACGCCGCCAACAGCGGTATGCCGGCGCCGGGCGGCGAGGCGATCAGCCGTCTGCAGGCCAGCGCCGGTCGACTGCCGGGCGGATTGCAAACCATGTTCAGCAACATGGCGGTGGGGGCCAGTAGCGATACCCAGCGCCGCGATCTGGAAAACGTGCGTAAGCGGATCAACGTTGAAGTCGGCGGTTTCTGCCGTCAGGCGATCGCCGGTCGCTACCCGCTGGTGCGCAGCGCCAGCACTGAGGTCACTCCGGACGATCTCGCCCGCATGTTCGCGCCGGGCACCGGGCTGATGGATACCTTCTTTCGCGACAACCTGACCAGCAAAGTGGATACGACGCAGGCAAACTGGCGCTTTATGCCGGGTATCGACGGTAAAACCCTGCCGGGCAGCGAAGGGCTGCTGAGACCGTTCCAGCAGGCCCAGTCGATTCGCGACGCCTTCTTTGCTAACGGCGCAACCACGCCGTCTTTCAAGGTGACGGTTCGCACCGTGCGAATGGATAACACCATTCTGAACCTGACGCTGGATGTCGACGGCCAGCTGCTGCGTTACAGCCACGGTCCGCAGGCGGTGCAGATCATGAACTGGCCGGGGCCGGGCGGCACCAACCAGGTCCGTATGCAGCTGGGTCTGGCTAACGGCAGCACCGCGACGCTTGTGACCAACGGCTCCTGGGCGCTCAACCGCTTTTTTGACAAAGCGAGCACCAGCCCGGGCGCGGGAAGCCTGAGCCGTCAGGCCACCTTCAACGTCGACGGACATCAGGTCACGCTGGAGTTTGCGCCGAACAGCATCCGCAACCCGTTCCAGCTTCCCCGTTTTTCATGCCCATAACCGCAAGGACAGCCGTATGACGAATACCCCTGCGATGAACCGCTACAGCTGGTATGGCAAATTACCCAGCGCCGGAGATTTCCTGCAGCGTCGCTTTCCTGACACCTTACAGCGCCAGTGGTCGCACTGGTTTCAGGTTGGCCTGCTGGCCTGGCAGCAGGAAGAGCAGCGCAGCGGCGAGCGCCAGTTCACCAAAGCTCCGGTCTGGAATTTCGTCGTCCCGCCGATGCTGGGCAGCCAAATGATCCAGATGGGCTGCCTGCTGCCCGGCCGCGACAGCGTTGGCCGACAGTACCCGGTCTGCATTCAGCTGAGCTTCGCCCCGTCAGAGTGGTCGACCAGCCTGCTCAGCCAGGCGGAGAGCTGGTATCAGCAAATTGGTCGTCTGGGGCTGCACGCGGTGCGTAACAGCTTTTCCGCCTCGCAGCTGGATGAGATGCTGATGTCCATTCCGGCGCCGCAGCCCGTCGAGCCGCAGAAGCGCTCTGACATCCTCGACGTCATTGGCTACGACGAGGACGGCCAAAGCACGCTGGGCTGGCCGCAGGCGGCAGAGTGCTTTGACCCGCTGCGTCAGACCAGCTACTGGTGGACCAACCGCTGCGACGGTTACCCGCTGTACACCCACGTTCACAGCGGCAACTTCACCGGGCAGCTTTTTACCCTGCTGTTCGACCCGGCAGGGGGCGCCCGCCCGGGGCGTCACGGTCTCTATCCGCCTATGTTTGAATAAGCAGGGATCTCATGAATATCGAAGAATTTCTCGCGCCAATAAGTCCCGACAAGCCCTGTGGCGACAATCTGGAATATGACGCTGACTTCCAGGCGATGAACCAGGCCAGTCAGGGCAAAGCGGAACAGCAGTTTGGCGACACCATCATCCCGGCAGAGCCTGCGGACTGGAACACGGTAGAAAAATTCGCTACCAGCCTGCTGAGCCGCACCAAAGATCTTCGCGTGATGCTGGCGTTAACCCACGCCTGGACCCGCCGTCGCGGTCTTGCGGGCTACGCGGACGGGCTGTTGCTGGTGCAGGAGGCTATCGCGCGCTACTGGGAGCCGCTCTATCCGCTGCTGGAAGAGTATGGCGAAACCGACCCGTTCTATCGCATTAACGCTCTGGCAGGGCTGAGCGATAAATCCGAGCTCACCGTCGCGGTACGTAACGCCTCGCTGCTGCGTTCAAACGGCGATGAAATTTCGCTGCGTGACGCCCAGGCGCTGCTGGACGGCAGTAAAACCGAGTGTCCGGACTATCCCGGCGGTCGCCCGAGGCTGATTGACGAACTGGCGCGCGGCGACCAGCCGGGGACCGCAGCGGTTATTGTGATTAACGAACGGCTGCTGGCCATCCGCGAGTTGCTCACCGGGCATCTCGGTGAAAGCGGCGTACCGGAAATGGAACAGCTGCTGAAAACCGTGGGGCTGGTCGCCAGCGCCTGTCAGGTGACCGACATCAGCAAGCTGCTGCCGAACCGTGAAGCGCAGGCTGAACAGCACGCTGAGCCGCAGCCTGCGGCAGCGCAGCCCGTTCAGCCGGTCACCGACTGGCGCAGCGTGCAGGTTACCAGCCGCGCCGACGCGCAGCTAATGCTGGAAAAAGCGAAGCAGTATTTCGCGCAGTACGAACCGAGCCACCCCGCGCCGCTGATGATTGAACGGGTGCAGCGGCTGTCAGAACTTAACTTTATGGACATTATTCGCGACCTGGCGCCAGACGGCGTTAACCAACTGGAAAACATCTTTGGACGCCGCGAATGACGCGTCCTGGCATTATGACGACAGGCATGGAGTCTGCCGTTTCACCTTCACCGCGCATCTTTGATGGAGAACATCATGGCAATGAGTAACAGTGGACAGAAATTCATCGCACGCAACCGTGCTCCCCGCGTGCAGATCGAATACGACGTAGAGATCTACGGTGCAGAACGCAAAATTCAGCTGCCGTTTGTGATGGGCGTTATGGCCGATCTGGTTGGCAAGCCGGTGGAAAACCTGCCAGCCGTCGACGAGCGTAAATTCCTGGAAATCGACATCGATAACTTCGATGAACGCATGAAGGCGCTGAAGCCGCGCGTGGCGTTCCAGGTAGATAACACCCTGACCGGCGAAGGTAAGCTCAACGTCGATCTGACCTTCGACAGCATGGACGACTTCCTGCCGGACGCGGTGGCCCGCAAAGTTGAGCCGCTGAACAAGCTGCTGGAGGCGCGCACGCAGCTCTCTAACCTGCTGACCTACATGGACGGCAAAAACGGTGCGGAAGAGCTGATCGCAAAAATTCTCCAGGATCCGACGCTGCTCAAATCCCTGAGCCAGTTGCCGAAAAATGACGAAAGTGCGAAAGGTAGCGAGGAATAATCGATGAGCAACCAGACTCAACAACACGATCAGCAGGCGGGTCAGGCGTTCAGCCAGGATGAGTTCAGCGCGCTGCTGAACAAAGAGTTCCGCCCGAAAACCGATCAGGCGCGTTCCGCCGTGGAGAGTGCGGTCAAGACCCTGGCGCAGCAGGCGCTGGAAAATACCGTCACCTTCTCGAACGACACCTACCGCACCATTCAGAACCTGATTGCCGGTATCGACGAGCAGCTCTCCCAGCAGGTGAACCAGATTATTCACCACGAAGAGTTTCAGAAGCTGGAGAGCGCCTGGCGCGGTCTGAGCTACCTGGTCAACAATACCGAAACTGACGAGATGCTGAAGATCCGCTTTATGAGCATTTCCAAGCAGGAGCTGGGCCGCACCCTGAAGCGCTACAAGGGCGTGGGCTGGGACCAGAGCCCGATCTTCAAAAAAATCTACGAGCAGGAGTACGGTCAGTTCGGCGGCGAGCCGTTTGGCTGCATCGTCGGCGACTATTACTTCGACCACAGCCCGCAGGACGTTGAGCTGCTGGGGGAAATGGCGCGCATCGGTTCTGCGGCGCACTGTCCGTTCATTACCGGTACCGCGCCGGGCGTGATGCAGATGGAGTCCTGGCAGGAGCTGGCTAACCCGCGCGATCTGACCAAGATCTTCCAGAACACCGAATACGCCGCCTGGCGTTCACTGCGTGAATCCGAAGACGCCCGCTATCTGGGGCTGGTGATGCCGCGCTTCCTGTCGCGTCTGCCGTACGGCATTCGCACTAACCCGGTGGACAGCTTTGACTTTGAAGAGCAGACCGACGGCGCAAACCACAACAGCTACTCATGGGCGAACGCGGCCTATGCGATGGCCGCCAACATCAACCGTTCCTTCAAAGAGTACGGCTGGTGCACCTCGATTCGCGGCGTGGAGTCCGGCGGGGCGGTGGAAAACCTGCCGTGCCATACCTTCCCGAGCGATGACGGCGGCGTGGACATGAAGTGCCCGACCGAGATCGCCATCAGCGATCGTCGTGAAGCCGAGCTGGCGAAAAACGGCTTTATGCCGCTGGTACACCGTAAAAACTCCGACTTTGCCGCCTTCATCGGCGCGCAGTCCCTGCAAAAACCGGCCGAGTATCACGATCCGGATGCCACCGCCAACGCGCGCCTGGCGTCTCGTCTGCCGTACCTGTTCGCCTGCTGCCGCTTTGCCCACTACCTGAAGTGCATCGTGCGCGACAAAATCGGCTCCTTCCGCGAGCGCGAAGAGATGGAGCGCTGGCTGAACGACTGGGTGATGAACTACGTCGACGGTGACCCGGCTAACTCCTCCCAGGAAACCAAGTCCCGTAAACCGCTGGCGGCTGCGGAAGTGCAGGTGCAGGAAATCGAAGACAACCCGGGCTACTACGCCGCGAAGTTCTTCCTGCGCCCGCACTACCAGCTGGAAGGTCTGACCGTTTCTCTGCGTCTGGTTTCTAAACTGCCGTCGCTGAAGACGAAAGACGCGTAAGAGCAACATCTTGCACGGGCCGGCAAGAAAGACGGCTGGAACGGTAATAATGACTTCACATTCATTCCGTTATTTCGGAGGAATGTAAGACTGTCAAATGACACGGGTCATTTGATATGAGGCAGAGGTAAAATATGGACGGTTTTATTCAGCCCCATGCTTTCCTGTTTGCCATATAAGTGCTTTTTCGAAAGCAATATTGTTCATCCACGAAGAGTAGATATTATGGCTATTGATATGTTTCTGAAGGTCGAGGGTGTTACGGGCGAATCTAAAGATTCTAACCACACCGGCTGGACTGATATTACCTCCTTCTCCTGGGGCGCTTCCCAGCCAGGTAATATGAGCGTTGGCGGTGGCGGCGGTGCCGGTAAAGTTAACTTTAACGACCTGCACGTTAACGCGCTGATCGACAAATCCACCACCGCTATCCTGAAACACTGCGCCAGCGGTAAACACCTGACTAAGGTTGAGCTGTCCGTCTGTAAAGCGGGCGGTCAGCAGGTGGAATACTCCCGCATTACGCTGGAAGATGTGCTGGTGACTTCCGTTCAGTACACCGGTGCAGACAACGGCGACACCGTGGGTGTGACCTATGCATTCCAGGCTGCGAAAGTGAAACAGCAGTACTGGGAGCAGACCACGTCGGGTGGTAAAGGTGCTGAAAGCAGCGCTGGCTGGAATATCAAAGAAAACAAAGAAGCATAATAATAGTGGGCCCGAAAGGGCTCACTTTACCCTGAGCTTCTTATCAAGGAGAAACGAGATGTCTCATATGCGTCCTGCTTTTGGTGCCGCCTGGAACAGATTCAGAGAAGTGAACGTAAACGTAGAACAGGTTGGCAAATTATTGGGTGGAAAAGTTCAGCATAATATCGACGCCGGTATTTTTAAAAATGCCTGCCCAATTCGTATGAGTTACGTTTTAAATTACTGTGGCATTCCGATTCCTTCTAACAGTAAATATGCGACAGTGACCGGGAACGACAAAAAGCGCTATATGTTCCGCGTTAAAGATATGATTGCATTTCTACCCACGGTACTGGGCAATGCAGATATGTCGGTCTCTTCCCCAACGCCTGCGCAATTTGCAGGCAAGCAAGGCATCATCATTTTTACCGGGCACGGCTGGAGCGACGCTACCGGTCATGTCACACTCTGGAATGGAAATATTTGCTCTGATGATTGCCATTTCCTCGGCTCACCGGGTAATGGTTCGTTTATTCCGACCAACGCCACCTTCTGGAGCCTGAAATGAAACGTTTATTACTGCTGGTATTGGCTATCAATGCCTCTGCTGTTTATGCCCAAAATCTGCCTGCCGTCAGCGCTTTTTCTCAGCAACAAATCTTTGAAAATTGGGTGCAAAACCGTTGCATCAGTAAGATCGCGGACAGTAAAAGTCTGAAAGATGATGCAGAGGCCAGCGCGGCCGCCTGGCTGGAAGCAAGCAATCTCCCTGCTGAAAATTTTGAAAAAGCTGACCAGATCATTGTTTCTTCTCTGAAAGAGAAGATAGGCGGTACTGAACCGGGTCAATATCAGGTTTTAAAGTGCAGCTTAATCGCCAACAGCGACGCGATTCGTCCGCTCAAAACCGCAAAATAGAAGCATTGGAAGCGGCCCCAAACGCCGCCGTTCTCGCCCCGAGAGCGGCAGCGTTTGAGCGCTAATCATACCAGCAGGAATACGCCATGCGATTCACGATTATTTCTACGAAACCCGGTCATCAGCCGCCGCAAAGCAGCTGTGATTTTTACGCCCCGGGCGGCACCATTGGGCGCGGTACGGATAACAATCTGGTATTGCCGGACAATGACCGCACCATCTCGCGTCTGCAGGCCATTGTCCACGTTGACGCTCAGGGCGAGTGCCGTGTCACCAACCGTGGCAGCGTCACCCGCGTGGTATTAAACGATATTCCGCTGGAGCGCGGACGTCAGGTTGAACTGCAGGATGGCGACATTCTCGGTATTGATGACTACCGTATCGAAGTGACCGAACTGATCCACGACACACAGCCGGTGAGCCGCATGGCGGCCAGCATGCAGCAGCAGGCGCGTCCGACAGCCGCACCCGCTGCGCCCGCAGCGCAAGCGAAGCCTGCTAACCCCGCGCCACGCGGGAAGGCGGAACCGACCGCCGTGCCTTCCGAAATCTGGGACAGCCTGATGCAGGAGTTCTCCATCTCCGACAGCATCTCCAGCAACCGAGCAAAACCGCAGCCTGCGGCCTCACAGGATCCCTTCTCCCAGCCCGCCGCGCCGGAGCGTAATGCCGAAGATCCGTTGGCGATGTTCAACGACAGCGATCCAACGCTTGAGCGCAAGAACGTCGACCCGGACACGCTGTTCAGCGACGAAGCGCTGTTCAAAAAAGAGAGCATTTTTGACGACGTGACGCCTTCTACGCTGGTGCCGCCGGTTGAGGGGCAACCCGCCCCTAAAGAAGACGCGGCGGACGAGCTTGACCCGCTGGCGCTGTTCGGTGGAAAGGCCAGCGCGCCAGCCGCGCGCAATGATGACCCGCTCGGGCTGATGGGCGGAGCACCGTTAACCCACCCGGATGATATTGCAGACGAAAAGCCAGCATCAACGCCTGAACCGGAGCAGGAAGAGGACGTGCTTGCCGATTCTCCGCTGTTCGCCCCAGAGCCGCAGGAAACGCCGCGTGAAGAAGAGCCGGCGCGGCCGGATTACGCAGGCTTCACCATGCCTACGCCGCAGGCCGTTGCGCGCAGCAGCGCTCAGGCACCGAAGGGGCGCCTGCGCATCGACCCGGTCAATAACGCGGCATCCCCAACCGCCAGCCCGAATAATGGCGAGAAGGGTGAAGTGCTGCAGGGCGAGCTGCTGCAGGCGCTGCTTGAAGGTATGGGCCTGAGCGAAATGCAGCCTGTTCCGCAGTTTGACCGGGAAAATATGCGTCAGTTGGGGCAGATTCTCGGCATGTTCTCGCAGGGCACCGTGGCGCTGCTCTCGTCGCGCTCCATCCTGAAACGCGGCGTAAAAGCCGATATGACCATGGTGCTGGACGATGCCAACAACCCGTTCAAGCTGTTGCCGACCGGGAAAACCGTCTTAATTCAGATGTTCGGCACCCCGATGCCGGGCTTTATGCCGCCGACCAAATCGGTGCGCGACGCGCTGATCGACCTGCAGGCGCACCAGCTGGGGATGATCTCCGGTATCCGCGCCATCATCGCAGCGATGCTGCAGTCCTTTAACCCGGAACAGCTGGAGGAGCAGGCGAAGCAGAACGGCATGACCTCGCGTCTGGCGCTGCCGGGCAGCCGCAAAGCCGCCCTGTGGGACTATTTTGTTCGCAGCTATGGCGAGACGGCGGGCGAGATTGAGGATGACTTCCACACCCTGTTCGGCGAAGCCTTCCTTCATGCGTATGACATGGAGGTGAATCAGTACAAAGACTCACAGAGCGGATCGGAAGACAAATGAATATCGCAACCGCTTCTCTCTCCCGCCAGGGGACGCGCGCCAGCAACCAGGATCAGACGGGAGAAACCATAGGGGAACGCTCGGCCTGCTTTGTCGTCTGCGACGGCATCGCGGGTCTGCCCGGTGGTGAAGTCGCCGCGGAACTGGCCCGTAACAGCATTATCTCCCGCTTCGATGGCGACAAGCACCTCAACGCGCAGCATATCCGCGACTACGTGCAGACGGCGAATCGCACCATTCTGAGCGAACAGCAGGCTGTTCAGGACTATCGCCGGATGGGCACGACGCTGGTCAGCCTGTTCATTGACCGGGACTACGGGCTGGCGTACTGGGCGCACGCCGGCGACAGCCGCCTGTACCTGTTTCGCCGGGGGTGGCTGTGGCACGTCACCACGGACCACAGTCTGGTGCAGCAGATGAAGGATGCCGGGCATCAGACGGACGATCTCAACAGCAACCTGCTTTATCTGGCGCTGGGAATTGAAAACGGCGGACCGGAAGCGAGCTACAGCGACGTGGTGCAGGTTGAAGACGGCGATGCCTTTTTACTCTGCACCGACGGGTTCTGGCACGGCGTCAGCGAAGAGCAAATGAAGCAGTCGCTGCACATGGTCAATACGCCGCAGGAGTGGCTGACCTTAATGAACCAAATCATTCAAAAGAATGGCGAGCAGGAGGGGAATGCGCAGGATAACTATACCGCCCTGGCGGTATGGATGGGCAACCCTCAGGACACCACTTTGCTGCACACCCTCTCTGATGCAGCACAATTTCTTCCCTGCGGAACTGATTAGACACACAAGGAACGATATGAAACTTTGGCTATCGGGTTTGGCACTTCTGGCTGCGACCTCCACCGCGCAGGCTGAAAATTTCCGCATCGTGCAGTCTCCTGCGCAGAAGCTGGATATCTGGATCGACAACATCAAAGACAACACCCCGCAAAGCTGGTGTAAGCCTGAGGTGGCGCTGCGCATTGTGGCAAACGGCAAGAAAGACGTCTCCGTGCTGGAAAACTTTGTGCCGCGTCTTGGCTCGCTGCTGGAACACCAGTGCAGCAAAGTGAATAAACTCAGCTGGACGCTCAACGATCCCGAGGGGACGACGCTGGCGCAGGGCACGGCAGCTAAAGCGCAGGACTGGGCGCTGGTGGTGAAACAGCAGCAGGCCGCGCCTGCCGAGACCGTCACCGCAACCCCAGCCAGCGGCGCGTTACTGCCACCCGATCAGAACGTGGCTTCCCGCACCGTTGCCGCGGACCGCACGCCGTGGCAGGAGTTTACCCTGCAGGATGGCTGCCACCTGCGCACCTTCTGGGAGGGCGGCGCGTCCGCTCCGGCGCTCTTTATTCCGGATTCTGACACCACCCGCTGCGGTAACGGCAGCTGGCTGAGCGGTCACACCGTTATCTCTCAGTCCCGCAACGGCGGGCAGAAAGAGATGGCGGTGACGTACATTCACGGCTTCCCGGTGATGGGGCTGAATCAGAGCGCCGATCCGGAAAACGCGCTGATCACCTCCGTCAATAAAGAGCGCATGGTATTCAGCACGCCAGACAGCGATCAGAGCTGGATGATCCTGCCTTACGACAGCACCCTGAACAGCTGGAAGAGCAACGGCACGGTTGCGGTAGAAATTTCCCGCGAGACCGCCAGCGACGATGCAAAACTGCAGGCGCGTATTGCGGCGGTGAAGAAAACCTGGAGCGCCTGGGTTGCCCCAGGCACCCCGCTGAATATCGTTCTGATTGATACCCTGCGTCCTCAGTTGCGCGATCCGGCAGTAGGCGCCTGGCGCGCGGCGAATTAAGGAATGGCTATGAATACGCTCTATCAACACCTGGCGGGTGAAACGCTCAACGACGCGCTGGCGCGTCTTGAAGCGGAGATCAAAGCCCGTCCGGCAGATGCAGACCTCCGCGCCGCGTTCGTGCAGTTTTTAATCCTCAGCGGCAACGGGACGCGCGCGCTGACCCAGTTGAAAAGCTGGCTGGCGCTGAAGCCGCAGGCGAAACCCACCGTCACGCTGCTGGAGCAGTCCATTCAGGGCGAGCTGCAGCGCGCACAGGTGATGGCGGGGCAGGCGCGTCCGGCCATGCCTGAAACTCAGTGGCCGTGGCTGACCACCCTGGCCGCGGCGCTCCGCGAGGAGGGCGAGCGTGCCCGGTCGCTGCGCCTTGAAGCGCTTGACCAGGCGCAGGCCACTCCCGGCCACATCACCCTCGAAAACGATGAGGCTCAGGCGTTTGACTGGCTGATGGACGGCGATGCCCGTCTCGGCCCGGTGTGCGAAACCATCGTGAACGGCCGCTATTTCTGGCTGCCGTTTAACGCTATCGCCGAGATCCGTTTCCAGGCGCCTGCCAGCGTGACCGATCTGGTCTGGCGTCACGCGCTGGTGCGCCTGACCGACGGTACGGAGCAGGTATGTCAGATCCCGGCGCGTTACCCGTTTGCTGCCGATGCGTCGGATGCGATCAAACTGGGCCGCACTACCGAGTGGCAGCCGCTCGACGAGGACGGCACCCTGTACGAAGGGATGGGCCAGAAAGCCTGGCTCAGCGAGCAAAGCGAAAGCCCGTTGCTGTCGTTAAGCCTCGTGTCGTTTGCGACGGATGGAGCCAATGAGTAATCCCGCTGGCGAAGGCGATCTGCTGCGCAGCGGCTGGCAAGCCCGCAGCAGGCAGGAGAAGGTGGGGGCGCGCGACAAAATGCAGCCTTCGCTGCTCGATCGCCTCACCGATAACGACCCGGAAAAAAAACGCGAGCCGGCCAACAGCAACCTGATCACCCACGCCGCGCTGCGTCGTAACGTGCTGCGGGATCTGCAGTGGCTGTTTAACACCATCAACCACGATGCCTCCGGCGATTTAAGCGCGCTACCGCACGTGAGCCGCTCGGTGGTTAACTTCGGCGTCGCGCCGCTGGCCGGGAAGAGAATGTCGGATATCGAATGGCACGACATTCAGCGCAAGCTCACCGAGGCCATCATCAATTTTGAACCGCGCATTTTGCCGCAGGGGCTGCAGGTCCGCTGCGTGTCGGATACCTCCTCGCTGGATCTTCATAACGTGCTCTCCATTGAGATTAAAGGGCGCTTATGGTGTGTGCCGTACCCGCTGGAGTTTCTGTTTCGCACCGATGTCGATCTGGAAAACGGCCATTTTGAACTGAAAGATGCGGGGTAATCATGGAAAGTAAACTGCTCGAATATTACAACCGTGAGCTGGCCTACCTGCGCGAAATGGGGGCCGAGTTTGCCGAACGCTATCCGAAGGTCGCCGGGCGGCTGGGCATGCGCGGCATCGAAGTGGCGGACCCGTACACCGAACGCCTGATGGAAGGTTTCGCGTTTCTGACCTCCCGCGTGCAGATGAAAATGGACGCGGAGTTTCCGCGTTTCTCCCAGCGTCTGCTGGAGATGATCGCGCCGAACTACCTCGCGCCCACCCCTTCAATGGCGATTGCGGAAATTGAGCCCGACAGCAGCCGCGGCGATCTGAGCAACGGCTTTATTGTGCCGCGCGGCACCATGATGGACAGCCTGGCGCTGAAAAAAACCGGCGTAACCTGCAGCTATACCACCGCGCACGAGGTTAATCTGCTGCCGCTGAAAATCGACAAAGTGGAGCTCGGCGGCGTGCCCGCTGACCTGCCGCTGGCGCAGCTCGGCTTAAGCCAGCGGGGGATCAACAGCGCCTTGCGGATCCGCATTGCCTGCGACGGCCCGCAAAACCTTGGGCACCTGAATTTTGACCGGCTGGAGTTTTTCCTCAGCGGCCCGGACATTGAGGCGCTGAAGTTGCTGGAGCTGGTGATGGAGCACCACGCCGGGATCGTCTGCCAGACGGTCAGCCCGCAGCCGCAGCGACAGCTGCTGGCAACGGATGCGCTGCGTCAGGAGGGCTTTGCGCCGGACCAGGCGCTCCTCCCGGACGATCTGCGCAACTTTGACGGCTACCGTCTGCTGCAGGAGTATTTTGCGTTTCCGGCCCGCTTCCGCTTTATCAGCCTGAGCGGTCTGAGCACGCTAATCCAGCGCTGCGAAAACGAAAAAGCCTTCGATATCTTCATTCTGCTGGATAAGTCGGATGAACAGCTGGAGCGCGTGGTCGACGCCAGCCATCTGGCGCTGCACTGCACGCCGGTCATCAACCTGTTCCCGAAAGTGGCGGCCCGGCAGAAGCTGAATGAAGGCCAGCATGAATACCATCTGGTGGTCGATAACATCCGCCCGCTGGACTACGAAATTTATGCGGTAAATAAAATTTTTGGCAGCGCCGACGGCCAGCGCGACGACCAGACGTTTCGTCCGTTCTGGAGCACCTGGAGCGGCGACGCGGGCAACTACGGGGCCTATTTTTCCCTGCGCCGGGAACAGCGCGTGCTCTCCGAACACGCCCTGCGCTACGGCACCCGTACCGGCTATATCGGCTCGGAGGTCTTTGTCTCGCTGGTGGATGAACAGCATGCCCCGTGGCAGGAAAACCTGCGCTACATCTCTGCCGAGGTGCTCTGTACCAGCCGCGACCTGCCGCTGATGCTCCAGCAGGAGCTCGGGCAGTTCATTATGGCCGACTCCATGCCGGTGAAGGGGTTAACCCTGCGCAAAGGCCCGACGCCGCCGCGTCCGGCGCTGGCGGAAGGGTTCAGCACCTGGCGGCTCATCAGCCAGCTGCAGATGAACTACCTCAGCCTGATGGACAGCGAAAATGAAGAGGGGGCAGCGGCGCTGCGCCAGCTGTTAGGTCTGTATGCCAACCTGGCCGAAACGCCGGTTGCGCGTCAGGTGGAGGGGGTTCGCCATTGTGTGCTGGAGCCGGTACACCGCCGCGTGCCTGAACCCGGCCCGGTCGTTTTCGCCCGCGGAATTGGCATCACCCTGACGGTGGACGAGCGGGCGTTTTCCGGCGCCAGCCCGTGGCTTTTCGGCAGCGTGATGGAGCGCCTTTTTGCCCGTCTGGTCTCCATCAACAGCTTCACCGAGTTCACCCTGAAGAGTCAGCAGCGCGGCGAGATAGGCTACTGGGCACCGCGCATGGGTAAAAGGGCGCTGGTATGAGTGACGCTGCCACCGCACCGCTGCGCGTGCATCGCCTGACGAAGCTGCCGGATACGTTCTGGCACGGGGTCCGCGAGACGCCCTGGCGCTACGATCTGTTTCAGCTGTTAAGGCGCATTGATGCCCAGGGTGGCGAGCGTTACCCGCTGGGCCGCGCGCCGCTGCCGAAATTTGAGCCGCTGCGCATTGGTCAGCAGCCCTCAATGAGCTTTGCGCCGTCGACGCTGGCCCAGGTACGACAGCGTGAGGAAAGCGGGCTGCATGAGGTGTCGATCCTCAGCTTTGGCCTGTTTGGCCCGAACGGCCCGCTGCCGGTGCATATGACCGAGTACGCCCGCGAGCGGATTTATCATCATCAGGACACCAGCCTCAGCGCGTTTGCCGATCTGTTCCATCATCGTCTTGCGCTGCTGTTTTACCGCGCCTGGGCGGATGCGCAGCCTGCCGTTTCCCTCGATCGCGCCGACAATAAGCGCTTTGAGGGCTACCTGGCGTCGCTGATCGGCATGGGACAGCCGGGTCAGATGAACAAGGGCAGCCTGAGCGCCCATGCCCGCTTTACCCACGCCGGGCACCTGACCCGCCACGGGCGGGATCCGGAAGGGCTGGAGAAGATCCTGCGCAGCTATTTTAAAGCGCCGGTCAAGCTGGTGAGCAACGTGCCGCAGTGGATGCCGCTCTCCACCCGCGAGCAGGCGCAGCTGGGAGCAGGACGCCGCATGCCGCGCATGGGGGAGTCCGCTTTTCTCGGCGTCGCCGTCCGCGACGTGCAGCATAAGTTTCGTATCGAGATTGGCCCGCTGAGTGCGGAGGAGTACAACCGCTTTCTGCCGGGCGAAGCGTGGGTCACCGAGCTGCGCGACTGGGTGCGCCAGTACGCGGGAATTGAGTTTGAATGGGAAACACGGGTGATCCTGCGTGAAGACGCGGTGCAGGGCACCACGCTCGGCAGCGATGGGCGATTAGGCTTTAACACCTGGCTGGGGCATCAGCCGCAGCCTGTCCCGCGTGGCGATCTGGTGTATCGCGCAGAGCGATAAATTTTTCTAACGCATTGTTATCAACGGAACCGAACATGTCAGAAATTAGCCGTGCCGTGCTTTTCGGCAAACTGGATACGCTGTTATTTACCTCTCTGGAAAGCGCGACTGCCTTCTGCAAGCTGCGCGGCAACCCCTACGTTGAGCTGGTGCACTGGCTGCATCAGCTGATGCAGCAGCAGGATGGCGATCTGCAGCAGGTCATCCGCCACTTTGCCCTCGACGAACAGCAGCTAACGCGCGATATCGTGGCGGCGCTGGACGCTCTGCCGCGCGGCGCAAGTTCCGTTTCCGATCTCTCCGAACATATCGACAGCGCCGTGGAGCGCGCCTGGGTATTCGGCTCGCTGAAGTTTGGCGTCAGCCGCATTCGCGGCGGCCATTTGCTGATTGGCATCCTCAAGACCTGGAATCTGGCCAACGTGCTGAAAAGCATCTCGTCGCAGTTCACCCGTCTTAACGTCGAAGTGCTGATCGAGCAGTTCGACGCTATTTGCGCCAACAGCAAAGAGACGCAGCAGGCCGCTGCCGCCGTCGATGCACCGGCGGGTGCGGTCCCGGCGGCGCAGGGAACGCTGGCCCAGTACGGCCAGGACCTGACCGCCCGGGCCCGCGACGGGAAGATTGACCCGGTTGTCGGGCGCGACGAGGAGATCCGCCAGATGGTGGATATCCTGATGCGCCGCCGCCAGAACAACCCGCTGCTGACCGGGGAGGCCGGGGTCGGCAAAACCGCAGTCGTTGAAGGGCTGGCGCTGCGTATCGCCGACGGCGACGTGCCGGAGCCGCTGCAAAATATTCAGCTGTGGCTGCTGGATATCGGCATGCTGCAGGCAGGCGCGGGCATGAAAGGCGAGTTTGAAGCCCGTCTGCAGGCGCTCATTAATGAAGTCCAGTCCAGCGCCACGCCGATTATTCTGTTTATCGATGAGATCCACACTCTGATTGGTGCAGGCGGCCAGCAGGGAACCGGCGATGCGGCGAACCTGCTGAAGCCGGCCCTGGCGCGCGGTCAGCTGCGCACCATCGGTGCCACCACCTGGGCGGAATACAAAAAGTACATTGAGAAAGACCCGGCGCTTACCCGTCGTTTCCAGACCGTACAGGTTCACGAGCCGGACGAAGCGAAAGCCATTCTGATGCTGCGCAGCACCGTGTCGCCGCTGGAGACGCACCACCAGGTCCTGCTGCTCGACGAAGCGGTCAGCGCGGCGGTGAAGCTGTCCCATCGCTATATCCCGGCGCGCCAGCTGCCGGACAAAGCCGTTGCGCTGCTCGACACCGCCTGCGCCCGCGTGGCCGTCAGCCAGAGCGCGCCCCCTGCGCAGCTGGAAGACTGCCTGCGCCATCTTGCCGCGCTGGACGTGGAAATTGAAATTGCTGAACGCGAAGCGCGCGTCGGCGCCGGTGACGCAGAGCGCGTAACGGCATTAATCACAGAGCGCGACGCGTATAAAACAAAACGCGAAGCTCTGGCCCGGCGCTGGGAAGACGAGCGCGGTCTGGTGCAGGAGATCATCCGCCTGCGCGCCGCGCTGTTTGCGGCGGGCGAGGAAGAGACCGCCGAGCTGCGCAGCCAGCTGGCGGAGCAGCAGCAGGCGCTGAACGCCTTACAGGGTGACGAGCCGCTGCTTTTTGCGGCGGTAGATGAAAACGTGGTCGCCGCAGTCGTCTCTGACTGGACCGGGATCCCGCTGGGCCGGATGGTGAAAAACGAGATTGACGCGGTGCTGAATCTTGCCGATACGCTGAACCAGCGCGTTATCGGCCAGCGTCACGGGCTGGATCTCATTGCCCGCCGCGTGAAAACCTCGCGGGCGAAGCTCGACGATCCGAACAAACCGGTGGGCGTCTTTATGCTGTGCGGTCCGTCCGGCGTCGGGAAAACTGAAACCGCGCTGGCGCTGGCGGAATCCCTGTACGGCGGCGAGCAGAACGTCATCACCATCAACATGAGCGAGTTCCAGGAAGCGCACACCGTTTCCACCTTAAAAGGTGCGCCTCCGGGATACGTAGGGTATGGTGAAGGCGGCGTGTTAACCGAGGCCGTGCGCCGTCGCCCTTACAGCGTGGTGCTGCTGGACGAAATTGAAAAAGCGCACCCGGACGTCCATGAGATCTTCTTCCAGGTATTCGATAAAGGCTGGATGGAGGACGGCGAGGGGCGCCACATTGATTTCCGTAACACCATTATCATTCTGACGTCCAACGTGGGCACCGAGCTGATAAGCGCCATGTGCGCCGATCCGGAGCTGATGCCGGAGCCTGACGCATTAAGCGGCGCGCTGCGCCAGCCGCTGCTGGAAGTATTCCCGCCGGCGCTGCTGGGCCGCCTGCTGGTGGTGCCGTACTACCCGCTCAGCGACGAGATGCTCGGGCAGATTGTGCGCCTGCAGCTCAAGCGCATTCAGCGTCGTCTGGAAGAGAATCACAGCATTATTTCTGAGTTTGACGACAGCGTGGTGGAACAGATTGTTCAGCGCTGCACCGAGGTGGAGTCCGGTGGCCGCATGGTGGATGCTATTCTGACTAACACCCTGCTGCCTCAGATGAGCCAGATCTTACTTACCGCCAGCCGCAGCGACGAGCAGTACCGACGCCTGCATGTCACCTGCGAGCAGGGCGAGTTTCACTGTCAGTTTGCCGCGTAATAATCATCAAGAGAACTGTAAAAGATGACGGATAATGATAACAATCGGACTGTCCCAAACGCGCTCCCGGTCGGGTACCGCTTCAACGAGTTTGAAATCAAAGAGGTGATCGGCGGCGGCGGTTTTGGCATTGTCTATCGCGCGTGGGATCACCAGCTCGAACGCACTATCGCTATCAAAGAATTTATGCCTTCCTCGCTCGCCGTGCGCGGCGACGACATGACCCTGGTGCTGCGCAGTGAGCGCTTTGGCAAAGCATTTTCCGCGGGCCTGAACAGCTTTATTCAGGAAGCGCGTCTGCTGGCGCGTTTTAACCACCCGAACCTGCTGCACGTCCTGCGTTTCTGGGTGCAAAACGACACGGCTTACATGGGGACGCTGTTTTATAGCGGCACCACGCTTTCACGCCTGCGCGAAGAAAAACCGGAGCTGATCAACGAGGCCTGGATCCGCCGCACGCTGCCGATGCTGTTCGGCGCGATCAAGACCATCCACGACGAAGGCTATCTGCACCGTGATATCTCTCTGGATAATATTCAGATCCAGGATAACGGCCTGCCGGTGCTGCTCGATTTCGGCTCCGCGCGCCGCACCATCGGCAACCTTTCCGACGAAACGGAAACCATGCTGCGCCCCGGCTTTGCGCCGATTGAGCAGTACACCGACGACAACGAGAGCGAGCAGGGGCCGTGGACGGATATTTACGCCCTCGGCGCGGTGCTGCGTACCCTGATTGTGGGTTCTCCGCCGCCGGTCAGCGTGGTGCGCTCCATCCAGGATACCTGTAAGCCGCTGGTGGAAATCATGCCGCAGGGCTACTCCATCCCGCTGCTGCAGGCCATCGACCGCGCGCTGGCGCTGCACATGGAGGACCGTCCGCAGTCTATCGACGAATTCGCGGCGCTGATTGAGATGCCGGTCGCCGGGATCAACGACGTGCTCACCGCCAAAAAGACCGGCACCATGCTGGTTCCGGTTGAGGAAGAGAAGCCAGCTTCGGTGCTCGACTGGCGTCGCTATAAGATCCCGGGCATGGTTGCCGCGGGCGTGCTGGTGGGCGTTGTCGCCGGGGCGATGCTGTTCAGCGGTGGGAATGATGCGCCTGAGCAGGCTGCCCAGGCTCCGTCAGAGACGCGTCCGACAGAAACTGCCGCGAACGCGCCAGAGGTGAAGCCAGAAACGGCGACGGTGAGCGAGCCGGCGACGGCACAGCAGACGCCACCGCCTGCCGCGAGCCCGATTGCGCTGGTCTATATCCGTATCCAGGACGGTGAAATGCTGAAAGTGAACGGCGAACCAAAAGCGCTGCGTCCGGCGACCAACGGCTATGCCTCGCTCAAGCTGCCAGCCGGAGAGGCGAAGATTGAACTGCAGGGCAACGGGAGAACGCGCAGCCAGACGCTGGATATCAGCAAGCCGGGCACCTGGCTGGTGAATCCTTAGTAATGCACGATCTTCAAGGCCAGAGACTTATTCCAAAGGTGTTCGAAGATCGTCTCTTCTCTTTATGTACAAAATCGCTTTAGGATTGAAAGCTCAGTTGGGTCAGTAGCGGTGGTCTTAATTGACCACCGTCAGTGAAAAACGACAGGCCCTTTTGTCTCCGACCCCGGAGAGTTAGCTGAAGCGAAGATGCGGAATTCCATTTTTGTCAGTGTTAATTACGTGCATAAACAAAATGTCGCTCATTTAAAGAGTAAATCAGGGTATTTCTGGGGAAGTATGGATCTTCTCGCAATTTTACTTTATTGCGAGAATTCAGTACGCCACAACAGAATCCCATTTCTTTCTGACGCAAAAGCATTTAGTGCTTCGTTGAATTATTTTGCAGGTGATGGTTTCAGCATTTTGGTCATGCTTTTTTTTGTGCTTGACTTACTTTTACTACTCTCTTTGTTTGCTTCGGCCTGGTTATTCTTCAAACGAAAGAACGGTGCAGTCAAATTTGCTCTTGCTCAGGAATTATTTCGTTTGATTTCATTCAGATGTTCAGTCTCATTTTTCCCTCTTTTAGTAAGCGTGTTTGGAATTTCAAACGTCTGGTTGAATGTAGGGTTATTTGTCGCATCAGAGTCACTGAAAATCTACTCTCTTGTTTTTTGGATGAACGAGCGGGAAAAGCCCCTTTCTTGAATGATGCTTTATCAGAGATGCGACCCGCTTTTTTGCATCGCATAAGCTAAATGGAATAAAGATTATGCTCAACCGAATTACCGTTCAGCTCCCGGTGGAGGGGCTTCTGTTCTGGAAACTGACGGGCCGCGAGGCGATGTCCGAGTCGTTCGCGCTGACGCTGACCGTACTCGGCACG
>NZ_JBQENR010000003.1:284566-481749 GCF_052044815.1 Enterobacter sp. 22499
GCTATATTAACGGCAAGATTACCCGCGTGGCGGTGAGCGCCGTTGAGCTGACGGGCACGCGCTATGCGGTGTACCAGCTGACGGTGGAGCCGGACCTGTGGCCGATGAAGCGCGACCGTAACCTGCGTATTTTCCAGGGCCAGACTGTGCCGCAGATTGTGAAAACCCTGCTGGGCGAGCATCAGGTCAACGTTGAGGATAAACTCACCGGCAGCTACCGGGTCTGGGACTACTGCGTGCAGTATCAGGAGTCGAGCCTGGACTTTATCAGCCGCCTGATGGAGCTGGAAGGGATTGCGTATCACTTCAGACACGATGCGGACAAGCACACGCTGGTGCTGACTGACGCCGCCACGCAGCATCAGCCGTTCAGCGGCTATGAGGTCATTCCTTACCACCAGACGCCGTCCGGCGGCAGTACGGATGAAGAGGGTATCAGCCAGTGGGCGCTGGAGGACAGCGTGACGCCGGGGATTTACAGCCTCGATGACTATGACTTCCGCAAGCCGAACGCGTGGCTTTTCCAGGCCCAGCAGAACCCGGCGTCGCCGAAGCCGGGCAGCATCGACGTGTACGACTGGCCGGGGCGCTTTGTGGACAAAGGTCACGGGGAGTTCTATGCCCGTATCCGTCAGGAGCGCTGGCAGGTTGAGCACCAGCAGATTCAGGCCACCGCCACGGCGGCGGGGATAGCGCCAGGGCACACCTTCACGTTAACCAACGCGCCGTTCTTCAGCGACAACGGGGAGTATCTGGTGACGGCAGCGGGCTACCACTTCGAGGAGAACCGCTACGCCAGCGGCGAGGGGGAGACCATACACCGTACCGATTTCACGGTCATTCCGTCGGCGGTGGTTTACCGTCCGGCGCAGAGCACGACGTGGCCACGCACCTACGGCCCGCAGACCGCGAAGGTGGTGGGGCCGAAGGGGGAGAGTATCTGGACGGATAAATATGGCCGGGTGAAGGTGAAGTTCCACTGGGACCGGCTGGCGAAGGGCGATGACACCAGCTCCTGCTGGGTTCGCGTGTCGAGCGCGTGGGCAGGCCAGGGCTACGGCGGGGTGCAGATCCCGCGCGTCGGCGACGAGGTGGTGGTGGACTTTATCAACGGCGACCCGGACCGTCCGATTATTACCGGCCGCGTGTATAACGACGCGAGCATGCCGCCGTGGGCGCTGCCGGCTGCGGCGACGCAGATGGGCTTTTATAGCCGCAGCAAAGATGGCCATAAAGACAATGCCAATATTCTCCGTTTTGAAGATAAAGCCGGGCACGAGCAGATCTGGATCCATGCAGAAAAAAATATGGATACGGATATTGAAAATTCTGAAACTCATGATGTCGGTGTCGATCGTAGAAAAACCATCGGACAGGATGAGAATATTACGATTAAGCGGAACCTGAAATCAGATGTAGGTAATAATGAAACGCATAATATTGGTAACAAGCACGTTATAAACGTTGGGAAAGATCAAACCGTCTTGACCATGGATAAAGAAGGTAACGCGCTGCTGGAATCTGTGACCACGATTAAACTCAAAGTTAAAGACAACTATATTCTAATCGCCCCGGATACCATTGAGATTCACGTAGGCCAAGGCAACCTCAAAGCAGAGGCTGTGGAACAAGCCATCTTCAAAGGTGATGAGCTTACAAGACTAGGTGATGGGATCAATACCGAGCTCAAAGCAAATGATACGGTGAGTATAACGGGAACTAACCTTACCGATATTAAGGGCGCGATTGTAAAAGTTAACAGTTAATCTGCGTACAGAGAACGCTATTATGGGAAAACCAGCCGCCAGAGCGCGCATTGATTCCAGCGCACATACTGGCCCAATTCAAAGCGGAAGTCCCAACGTAATTATTGGCGGATTTCCGGCAGCACGAAAAGGCGACCCGCTTTCATGCTCCCAACATGGTCAGGGAAGTATTCTCAGTGGTTCAACAACGGTATTTGTGAATGGTTTGCCTCTCGCCAGGGAAGGTGACAAGACGGGTTGCAATACCTCAGCGACCCCTGCGGTCGCATCCACTCAACCCGCACCTCCGCAATACTGGGGCGGAACGGCGGCGAAGGATGCGGGTAAAGATGGTGCTATACATGGTGATGTTTACGACGCCCGTGTGCTTGGCGCCTATGCAAGCCTTGAAGATAAATCCGGCTTTGGAAAACCCGATACGGCTTCAGCCGGATTCGCACTTGCCGATATCACGGTCGGGAATACAAAAAGTCAGGATAAATATAAAGGCGAGGTACGTACTAAAGTAGGGGTGGCGACTGCCAGCGGCACGTTAGTGACCGATCGAGCTGATTACGGGGCGATTAATCTCAATGCAAACGCCACCGCAATACAATATGGCGCCTCGGGAAGCATTGGAAAAGAAGGGCAACAATACGGCGGCGTCGGTGGGGATGTATACCTGGCAACCGCTGAAGCGAAGGCCGTCAGTGAACTATATGACGGAAATAAAGGGCGTTATGGTTTTAATGTTGAACTTGGCGCAGAAGCCGCGGCGGTCAAAGGAGAGGCGACGGCTAAAGCCGATTTTTATGGCGTAGTCGTTGCCGATGGCAAACTTTCAGGGAGTGCAGGGAGCGCTGGCGCTTCTGCAGGCGTGGGAACCTGGATTGATAGCACTGATTATTCATTTAACCTTAAGGTGTCCGGTGAGCTTGCAGCGGCGCTCGGTCTGGGAGGGGATGCCAGTATCAAATTTGCTCTCAAACCGATCCTTGACTGGATTTATGACGATGATGAAAGTAAGCCGTCCCCAGCGGCGGGCAGTGGCGATGGTGTGATTAAGACTGGCTGTGTTACAGTCCTGATAGGAGATTAAAATGTGTAAATGGGGAACGTTGTGATGCATTGGTTTTTCTTTATAGTCTTTATGATTTGGACGCTAGCGCTTATCTGGAATGGAAAAGATTTATTTAACAAAAAGCAATGGCTCCTTGCGGGGTTAATGTTCGTTCTAGTTTTAGTGGCTACGGTCGTCATTGGCTTTACGTTGAAATGGCTTGCTCAGTCAATGTCATTATTTTCCGTCGCAACGGCCAAGCATTATTCGATCATCTTATCCATGTCTTTCTTGTGTGTTTGGGGATTAAAGATCACAGTAGTGCTGCTCTGCACGTTATTTTCCGGGATTATGGGGGGGCACAAAAGATACAACGCGGAAAATTATGAAAAATTATCGTCTATGACACGTGCCGTGGCGCCTGGCTTACTTATCTTTGCTAAAAGCTTAATTACCCTCGGAAGCTTCCTTATGTTTTCGGGTTTATGGCTTAAGTAAGCGCGACGAGTGAGGTTGCATTATGGTTGCTGAAAAACAATATTTTTTCCCTCTTGAGATGAAGGATCAGGAAAAAGAGATTCGGGAAAACTTCTGGAAATGTCTCTATACCTCTGCAGAAAAAGAGATGCTTCATTACTGGCTATTGTTACCCCAGAATGTTAAGCCAGCAGAGTTAAAGCCGATCACATTTCAGGAGGTTGGGCTGACGAATATCGGACGATACATCGCCGATGACACCGGCCCCTATATTGAAGTCTGGGCTGCATATGAACACTGTCAGTGGGAGATGAATGCGTCAGACTGGCTTATAAATAAGCTCGATTTAATGGGTGAGAAAGTACTGAGCCAAAGAATAATTACGCATCCTTCAGGAAGCGGGAAGTTTGCGGATATCCTGTCCATTAAAACGATGCCATCGGGTGATGAGGTCGTTTCACGATATACGGTGCAGAAGGATTATAATCCTGTAAATGGTGGGGGAAATTACTTCCTTTTGAAAACGGCTTGTGCGTCGAAAGATTACAACACGATTGCCGATACTATTTTCCTGATTGCTATCAACTGGGATTTACTGCATCGCAGCAATTTGATGCTTTCAGAACTGTTGAAAACAGTCAGCCTTAGCAACAAAAATGACAGTGGATTTAAAATTCCGGATTCATGGCTGGTGAATACGCTGGATGATAATCGTCTGGTAATTGAACACACAATAGGTAACGTCAACCATGGAGTGATTAATTTCTGTCTTTTCCGTCAGGCTGATTATCCCGCTGCGCAGGCTATTTTCGATGAAGCAATTGCGCGCTTTAACCGCCACGATAGTGCGGTCTCTCTTACGACATCGGACATTGCCAGCATCCCAAATGATATCAATCCCTCATTTACAGGCGATCTTTATAGCTGTACGGGAGAGGTAGTCAGTGCTGCTGAGAATATCAGGGCTTATTACGATATGCGTATCTTTAAAATGAATGATTTGTGGTGTTACGTTGAGGTGGTTGGGCCTCATCGTAATCATCAGGATTATTATTACGAAGCCAATAAACGATGCATGGAAATCATTCTTTCTACGTTTCGCATAGAAAAACGATGAGCTGACAAAGTTAATTCATGGCCATCTAAATAAAACCATAGAAATGTGGTTTTATTTTTTGTTTCACAGAAATAATATCATAACCGCCCTCGTTCTGAGGATTAGTTAACTTCAGGCACTGAGAACAGATCATCGTGGAATAAAAAATCATGCTCAGCTGAACTATCGTTCAGCTCGCGGGAGTGGATATTCTGTTCTGAAAACTGACATCCCGCTATGTTAACGGCAAGATTATCCATGTGGCGAACGGTGCCGTTGAGAGAACGGGCACGCACTATGCTGTGTAACAGGTTGAAGTGGAGCATCCGCAGGTTCAGGCCATCGCCAGGGCAGTATTTGAGGTGACTCATGAGTAAAGAAAATTACACCGCGCTGGATTATATCAATGATGCTATTGATGCAATTAATCATCGATTAGATGAAAATCCTACATTTTCTTTATATGTTATGGCGAAGAATCAGTTGGACTATATTAAGTCTATTCTAACGGGGTCTGAGAAAGATAAAAGTAAATTGCACAAATTAAATCTTGGAGTGCTTGCGTCAAAAGAGTTTGATACAACCGATGCAGAACTTGCTCAGCATTTGTCCAATGTTAATTATATAGCTTCGCAAATGGGAAAAGGATTGAAGTTTATTCTCCCTCATGAGCAAGACGTTGAGTATTTGAAAAGGCAAAAACGATATCGCAAGTGGTAAACAACGTTTGATTAAAGGGTGCGGGATGATAGATCTTTACAGCGAAGACTCAGTAATTAATCATTATGCCGATCGTTATCGTAACTACATGCCAGTTAATGTTCATAAGGTAATAAGAAGCAGCATTGATGATTCAAATTCCTCTCATGTATGGGATGAAATATTACCTTTAATCACAAATGAAGATGTTTCACGCGATAAAGCACTTGGGGCGTTAGTGGGTTTGGCTGTTGGAGATGCAGTTGGCACTACTCTTGGATTTAAACGCAGAGACAGTGAACATGTAGCGGATATGATTGGTGGGGGACCTTTTCAATTAAAACCTGGTGAATGGACAGATGATACGTCCATGGCATTATGTCTGGCAGAGACTTATCTTTCAGAAAACAGAATGCACACCGATGTGCTTAGAAAATATCTCCTGAAATGGTATCTTGACGGAGAGAATAGTAGTAATGGTCGGTGCTTCGATATCGGGAATACGACGCGATTCGCACTTGAACAGTATATGCGTGTCGGACCTTCCTGGTATGGTAATACAGAGAAACACACTGCTGGTAATGCTGGGGTTATTCGTCAAGCACCGGTGTCTATCTTTCGTCGAAAATCGCTGCGTGCGATTTACTTCTAATCCCAGGCTCAGAGTCGAGCAACGCATGGCGCGGTAGAGTCAATTAACGCATGCCAATTTCTCGGATTGGTATTGCACTATTTAATTAACGGTTATCAAAAAGAAGAAGCTTTTTCCCCTCATGTTTTCCCACTGTGCGCGCGTGTAATGATCATAAATGCGGGTGAGTATAAACAAAAAACTCGCGATCAGATTCGTTCAAGTGGTTATGTTATCGATACGCTTGAGGCCGCGATGTGGTCCGTATGGAATACTGACAACTTCCGGGATGCAATTCTGCTGGCCGCCAATCTTGCCGATGACGCTGACAGCGTTGCGGCGACGGCAGGACAATTAGCGGGAGCATTATATGGTTATTCCGGTATTCCGCAGGCTTGGAAAAACAAACTCGTACAACACGAACGGATAGCTACAATGGCGGGTAAATTATTCGATAGAGCACCTGAGGATAATTTCTTATAGTTAGAATTGCCAATGATAAACGGTGGAATCTAATGACTTCAATCTGGTGTGATGCTTTAATTTAACTAAATCCCATGCAAAGGATAAAATGACAATCTTTGGTTATGTTGAAAAGGCATTAATTTTAGCAAAAAAGAGATATGCTGAGGTCAAAAATCAGGATCCTCACTCTCCGCTTTTACAAATGTACGACTCTATTGTACAACAATTATTATTTCTATGGGATTTAATTGAAGGCAAGGAAAAGGATAAAGCGAAATTATGGGAAATGACGTTCGGTATGTATGCAGTGAAGGAGTTCGATAACTCTGATGAGTTGTTTTTTGAAAGGTTGTCTGATGCCTGGTTTATTGTGGATCAAATCCGCCGAGGGTTAAAGGTTAGACTGCCGCATGAGGTTGATGCCAATTACAGAATGAAACAACATAATCTTAAAATGAAATATCCTGATGAATTTTAGGGGTTGATATTAAAAATATTTTATTATGGGTGAATGGTGATAGACTTACATGCTAATTTGAATGTATTGTTAAAATATGTAGATATATATCGTAAGTACTTACCTGTTAGCAGTCTTTCAGTCCAGCAGAAGATGCAGTATAAATATAATGATAAACTATTAGAATCATCTTTTGATTGCGATGTACAAAAACAATGAGACTTAACACCACAATGTAACATCTCACTCGCGGAATCACGGGATCGTGCTGTCGGTGCGCTTATTGGTCTTGCTGTTGGAGATGCCGTAGGTACAACGCTTGAATTTTTACCTCGTGACAAAGCACATGTCAAAGATATGATAGGTGGTGGGCCATTTTGACTCCGCGCAGGTGAATGGACGGATGATACATCCATGGCATTATGTCTTGCGGAAACGCTTCTTGAGAAAGGTGATGCTGATACTATATGCTTCAGGAATAAGCTTCTGGACTGGTATCAGCATGGTTATAACAGTTCAAATGGCATCTGTTTTGATATAGGTAATACAACTCGATTTGCTTTAGAGCAATATTTAACTGTTGGTCCCGGGTGGAGCGGTAATACTGCGCCAGAAACTGCAGGTAATGCATCCATTATCAGACAAGCACCTGTCTCAATTTTTTTTAGAAAATCATTAAACAAATCGTTTTATGAAGCAAAAAAACAAAGTATCGCAACACACGGTGCCGCGGAAGCAATAAATAGCACTCAGTATTTAAGTTATTTGCTTGTGCATATGATTAATGGTAGCAATAAAGATTTTATTTTTTCTCCGCATGTCATGCCGCTTCAGCCACGTGTAATGATTATCAACGCGGGTGAATATAAGCAAAAAACTCGCGATCAGATTCGTTCAAGTGGTTATGTAATCGATACGCTTGAGGCCGCGATGTGGTCCGTATGGAATACTGATAATTTCCGGGATGCGATTCTGCTGGCTGCCAATCTTGCCGATGACGCTGACAGCGTTGCGGCAACGGCGGGACAAATAGCGGGAGCATTATATGGTTATTCAGCTATTCCGCAGGAGTGGAAAAATAAACTCGTACAACATGAACGTATCGCCAAAATGGCTGGTGAATTGTTCGATAGAGCCCCTGAAGACACTTTCTTGTAACTGTTTATCTCGCTGAAAATTCAGGAAAAGTGGTTTTTTTGTGGCATGAGAAGTCAATCTTACAGCTACTCATTATCAAACCAGCAGCGTTTACGCTTTGCGTATTGAAATGAGTTAACTTCTGGCACTGAGATTAGTCCATAGTGGAATAATGATTATGCTCAACCGAATTACCGTTCAGCTCCCGGTGGAGGGGCTTCTGTTCTGGAAACTGACGGGCCGCGAGGCGATGTCCGAGTCGTTCGCGCTGACGCTGACCGTACTCGGCACGGACGCGCGCATTGACCGCAGTAAGCTGCTGGGCCAGCCGGTCACGGTGACCATCCCGACGCAGAGCCTGCTGACGTCCCGCTATATTAACGGCAAGATTACCCGCGTGGCGGTGAGCGCCGTTGAGCTGACGGGCACGCGCTATGCGGTGTACCAGCTGACGGTGGAGCCGGACCTGTGGCCGATGAAGCGCGACCGCAACCTGCGTATTTTCCAGGGCCAGACTGTGCCGCAGATTGTGAAAACCCTGCTGGGCGAACATCAGGTTAACGTTGAGGATAAGCTCACCGGCAGCTACCGGGTCTGGGACTACTGCGTGCAGTATCAGGAGTCGAGCCTGGACTTCATCAGCCGCCTGATGGAGCTGGAGGGGATCGCCTATCACTTCAGCCACGATGCGGACAAGCACACCCTGGTGCTGACCGACGCCGCGACGCAGCATCAGCCATTCAGCGGCTACGAGGTCATCCCGTACCACCAGACGCCGTCAGGCGGCAGCACGGACGAAGAGGGCATCAGCCAGTGGGCGCTGGAGGACAGCGTGACGCCGGGGATTTACAGCCTCGACGACTATGACTTCCGCAAGCCGAACGCGTGGCTTTTCCAGGCCCAGCAGAACCCGGCGTCGCCGAAGCCGGGTAGCATCGACGTGTACGACTGGCCGGGTCGCTTTGTGGACAAAGGTCACGGGGAGTTCTATGCCCGTATCCGTCAGGAGCGCTGGCAGGTGGAGCATCAGCAGATTCAGGCCACCGCCACGGCGGCGGGGATTGCGCCCGGACACACCTTCACGTTAACCAACGCGCCGTTCTTCAGCGACAACGGGGAGTATCTGGTGACGGCGGCGGGCTACCACTTCGAGGAGAACCGCTACGCCAGCGGCGAGGGGGAGACCATACACCGTACCGATTTCACGGTCATTCCGTCGGCGGTGGTTTACCGTCCGGCGCAGAGCACGGCTTGGCCGCGCACCTACGGCCCGCAGACCGCGAAAGTGGTGGGGCCGAAGGGGGAGAGTATCTGGACGGATAAATATGGCCGGGTGAAGGTGAAATTCCACTGGGACCGGCTGGCGAAGGGTGATGACACCAGCTCCTGCTGGGTTCGCGTGTCGAGCGCGTGGGCGGGCCAGGGCTACGGCGGGGTGCAGATCCCGCGCGTCGGCGACGAGGTGGTGGTGGACTTTATCAACGGCGACCCGGACCGTCCGATCATTACCGGCCGCGTGTATAACGACGCGAGCATGCCGCCGTGGGCGCTGCCGGCTGCGGCGACGCAGATGGGCTTTATGAGCCGCTCTAAGGGGGGCTCCGTGGACAACGCCAACGCCCTGCGCTTTGAGGATAAAGCGGGTGCAGAACAGGTATGGATCCAGGCCGAGCGCAACATGGATACCAGCGTTAAAAATGATGAAACGCACAGCGTCGGCGGGGCGCGCAGCCATTACGTGAAGAAAAATGAGCTGCATCGCGTAGAAGCGAACCAGACGCAGGCCGTGAAAGGTGGCACCGAGATCCTGACGGGGAAAGGCAAGCTGGATGCGGCGGTCGAGCAGTATGTTATTGCATCCGGGACGAAGCTGCGGCTGGTCTCAGGTGAAAGCGCCATAGAGCTTAACGCTAACGGCAAGATTAACCTGATCGGCAAAGAGTTTAACTTCTTCGTGGAAGGGGATGGTTATATCACCACGGGCGGTAAGCTGCACCTGAATACCTCGGGAACCAAGCCGGGCACAACGGCGCCGGGTTCTGGGCATAAAGGGGATATTGATGCGGCGGTGCAGGCGAAATTTACGCCGGGAAAGGAGAGTAAGGCTGGTGTAGCTGCCAGCGCACCTGCCGAAACCTCTAAAAACGCTACGCCTCCAGCATCCAATGTTCCTTCAAGCGGATATGGAAAGGATGTAGATAGTCTTGTCGATAAATCACCGACGATGAAAAATGACATAGCGACGTTAAAGAAACGAGGCTGGACATTTGAAGAAGGTGAAGCAGGCAAGGGGACGTTTGCCAATCGTCAAAAGCGCGTTATTACCGTTGATAAAAATGAGCTCGGTAACCCGAATGCAGTCGTTCAGTCTCTGTCACATGAAAGTGGTCACGCTTTATATGAACCCAACATTGATTTTTCTTCGCGCGACGCCTATCTCAACAGCACACTCAGTGATGAAGGCGCTGCAACCTTGAACAATATCCGGGTCCAACGCGAAATCATAGCCAACAAGGGTGGGGATATAGGTATTGCAGGCAATCCGGCAAATCAGACACAATATAATCGTATCTATGATTCTCTCGAACGTGGGGCTATAAAGGAAAGTGAAGCGCGTACGCAGATAGGCCGTATCTTTGGCAAAGGCGAACAAACGTCTACCACAGGGCAATATTACGAAGATTATTATGGCGGTTGGTATGATAAAAATTATCCATAGTCTAAAAACGGGTGCGGTGCTTGCGGCTTTATTAACGACGGGAATGGCAGGAGGTAACATGCAGAAACAGGATCTTTGGCAGTTCATTGCAGAAATGAGCGCATCGCTCAAAACATTGTCCGTTAACAGTCTGGATAACGCTCCGTTGTCATTCAAGCTAACGAAACAAAATGAATATATCAATTTCTACAATGCCGACGATATCAAACTGGCGGATGGAACGAACATTACTGCAATTGATTTACGTTTAAGTAAAGAAAGTGACGGGATGGCACCGTTACTGAATTTTTCACCGTCCGGCCAGTGCATCACTCTCGACACTGTTAAAAAACATTATCCGCAACTGACGTTAACTGATTATCCACGAGGCCGTTCAGAGAACGAAGTGACCAGTTATACAGCGCCAAAGGATATGAATGGACAAAAAATAAGCTTCAGTTTCACGGTAAAAAAACCTGACTGCTTGGGTGGGGTCGCTATTAGCGCTGACTAAAAATGTTTATTTCATTACTCACTGCTTTTTAAAGTAGTGAGTAGCACAATACTTATCCAGCAAATGACGATTAACGTGAAAAAACGCCTTTCTGTCTCTCTTTTTTTTACCCTCATGTCTACCTTTCTGAGCAGTTATGAAGTAGTGGCTCAGACTATGCCGCGCATTCTGGCTAAAGATGATTTTTCTCTGCAGTTAAACGACCAGATTGTGGCACTGGGTGAGAGATGGACTCCTGAGGTTGCGCGTAAAATTGCAGTTTCTGTGGAAGGTAGTTTTGTCGGTGAAGTTCCTTTTGACGGAACGAACTATAAATTCTACCAGCATCAGAAGACTGGGTTAAAAATATTCAGTTCCAATCTCCGGTGGGATAAAACCGAGCGAAGTGTTGACGATTATATTGTGGCGCAGATTACGTTAACTGCTCCGGATGGCAAAACAGTTCGCGGGATCCATATTGGTTCAACAATAAATGAACTTAACAAAGCTTACGGCAGTGGTCAGGTCGAAAATGATTCCGGGGAGCAGTGGGTTTCCTATGAATTGGGAAAGAAATTGCTCTCTTTTGAGCTTAAAGACAGTAAGGTTGTAAAAATAACAATGAATTACGAAAATGGTACTTCAGAGTGATTTATGACCAAAAAGTATCTGGCAGTCGTTTTGTTCACGGCGTTATTGACAGGCGTCGTTGAAACCACAACGGCGCTTGAATTATCGCAATATAATAAGCTCGATACGGTCAGTCACATCGTTAACGACAGCGAAGTGACAGACAATCTCAGGAAAACGCTGGGAAATCATTACCAGACCTTTATTGATAACTTTGATGTCTTCGGTGAACCGCATACCACCACAGGTGGCGGATTGTTTGTTGAAGGTTGGTTAAAAGATCTCTATCAGGAGAATGCATCCGCGCTGGTCATCAATCCTGACGGCAAAATCTTTGCAGCCTGGGTGGTTCCGACGTCGGACGTTATTCATTACCAGTCATCTGATAATAGCCCGGTTATTCATGCCGATATTCAGCAGTGGGCAGCCAGATTTAATGCGATGCATTTTGCAACGTTCGGCCAATCAAAACTCGTATTTGACGGGGAGTGGGCTGGCGAATACAAGAACGACTCGACGTTAACCCTGCGGTTAGCTGAATCAGACAACCGGATCATCGGCTCTTATTGCTATATCTCCAAGAGAGGAAACCGCATAGATTGCCCGGAAGAGGATGAGCAAAATCTTAGCGGTACGATCGCTGGCAATCGTGCCAGCGTTGAGTTCAACTCATCATTTGGCGGCGTAGGTGGACGGGCTGTTCTGGAAATAAAGGGGCGTGAAATGGAATGGCGTTTAGTTACTCCTCCTCAAAAAGGAAATTACTATGCTCCGCTGCGATATACGTTACGTAAAGCCGCTTCGGTTCAAAACGCGGAAACCAGAAAACTGGACACCGATAAATTCGCTATTTCGCTGATAAACAAATGCGGCCATTTTGAGAGCAAATGTGACGAGATGGTTTATCTCGGCGTGCGCAAAAGCGATAACAGTACGATCTCCTTAAGGGGTAAAACGTTACACGACTCCGCAGGTAAAATAATCGGCTCAACGTACAAGAATGGCGAGATCGCTTATACCGTGACGTATGCACCTGTGAAATTGGTTGTCAGCAAAGGCAGTCATGTTTTAGTCGAACAGTCAGGTCAGTGGCTTAAATAAAACAGCCAGCCAAAAGGTCAGCATGGATTGGCCTCTTTTGTTTCTCTCAATATTAATCATCCCGAGTTCACTTATGAAATACACCCTCCAGGAAGGTTCGTTTTCCCTATTTCCTGCTGCCTGGCAGGATAACAGCATGAACATCATTCGCGATGACGAAAGCGGGCTGTCCGTGGTGGTCAGCCGCGGCGTGATTCCCGATGGCAGCGACTACGAACAAGAATTTCACCGCCAGTGGGATGTGCTGCGTCCTCAGATGGGTGAGATCGCCCAGAGCGAATTCCGGAGCGTAAAAGCCGGGCCTGATGGAAAAATTAACGGGCTGGAAGTCGAGACCACCTTTGACCGTAACGGGCAGCGCCTGTGGCAAAAACAGCTGGCCGTGCAGACGCCGGGCAAACCGGTATTGATGATTTTTACCCTCTCGGCACTCAGAGCCTTTACCGAAGAGGACGAGGTGCGCTGGAGCGCGCTTAAGCAGAGTCTGACGCTAAACGACAACCGGAATGTGTAAGGCATGAGCGATAACAACGCGGCCCGTAAGGGCGACGAGATTATTCACTCCAGCATTTTTGCTGACATCACCAGCATTGTGGCGGAAGGTGCCGCCTATGCGGTGATCGGTGCGGCAGTAGGCGCAGCAGCAACCGTAGCGGCGCCATTGCTGGGGGCGGGGGCAGCAGCTGCAGGCGTGGCAGCAATTGGATCCAGTTGTCTGTTAAGCGGCATCATTGGCGGCGTGCTGGCGAACGTGGCGGGTATCACAGACGATATCAGTAACGCCGCGGAAGGGTTAGGTAATGCGCTTTTCCCGCCGTCGCCTGCGGGCAAAATCACTACCGGTTCGAATAACGTTCTGACCAACGCAATCCCTGCCGCGCGTGCGGCAGGCACGCTCACGCCCGCCGATACCCCGTCCCCTGAACCGCAGTCGCCGGGCAGCTTTGCCGATTACGCGGGCATGCTGCTTTCCGCCGCCGGACAGTTTGGCAGCGAAATGTGGCAGCCGAGCGTGGCGTCTGCCGCTGCGGGAACTTCGCCGCTGGAAAAAGACAAGGTGGCGTGTGAAAAACACTCCGGGCCGCAGTATCTGGCGGAAGGCTCCAAAAGCGTTTTCATCAACGGCCAGCCTGCGGTGCGCGCGAAAGATCGCACCACCTGCGAAGGCACCGTTTCCGACGATGTCTCTCCTAACGTGATCATCGGCGGGGACACGCTCACGGTCCGCGATATCAAAAGCGGTAAAACGCCGGGTCTGGCGCTGGGGATGATTGCGCTCTCCCTGCTGCGCGGTCGTCCGGGCAAGATCCTGAAAAACATGCCCTGCGCGCTGGCGGCGGCTGGCGGCGGGATGCTGGCGGATATGGCGGTGAACGCCGTGTTTGGCTCCTCGCACCCGGTTCACGCCGCTACCGGCGTGAAGGTGCTGAATGACGACGACGAGCTCGATTTCTCGCTGCCGGGGCGCTTTCCGCTGCGCTGGCAGCGCAGCTATAACAGCCTGACCACCCGCGAAGGGCTGTTCGGTCTGGGCTGGGCTACAATCTTTGACAGCTATCTGACGCTGGAAGATAACAATGCGACCTGGTTCGATGAAACCGGTCGCGAGCTGAGCTTTGAACTGCCGCCGGTCGACCGCGCGTTTTACAGCATCAGCGAAGGCATCATTATCCGCCGCAATGAGAACGGCGACGTGGCGATTGCCGACGACGACGGCGCGGTGTGGCGTCTGTACAAACCGACCCGCGCGAATCCTTCTATCCTGCGTCTGGCCTCCCTCAGCGATGAATACGGCAACGCGCTGCTGACGGCGTGGGACGAGCACGGCAGGCTGGTTGGTCTTCACGACGAGCCGCGGGCGATAGACGTCACCCTGCGCTATGAGGATGAACGTTTCCCGCAGCGGGTTACCGCAGCCAGCCATTTCGACGGCAACCAAACCTGGCCGCTGATGCAGTGGGGCTACGATGCGCGCGGCCAGCTGGCGAGCGCGACGGACGCCTCCGGCGTGGTGACGCGTGAATACCGTTACAACGACCACGGCCTGATGGTCTGGCACCGCTTGCCGGGGGGGCTGGAGAGCGAATACCGCTGGAAACAATTCGACCACTGGCGCGTGGTGGAAAACCGCACCAGCACCGGCGATGGCTGCCGCTTTAGCTACGATTTAGACGCGGGGCTGACGACCGTCGAGCACTACGACGGCCAGACGCGACGCCACTACTGGAACGCGCAGAATCTGATTGTGCGTTACGTCGACGAGCGCGGTGAAAACTGGCGCTACGAGTGGGACGATAACGAGCTTCTGACGCGTCGCATCGATCCGCTCGGCAATGCCGTCACCTTCGTCTACGACGAGATGGGCAACCGGGTGCAGGAGATCGACGCCGATGGCAATAACCGCACCACCACCTGGCTGGAGCACCGTGCGCTTCCGGCGTCAATCATTGAAGCAGACGGCAGCGCGACTCGCTTCTGGTACGACGAACACCACGGGCTGAAGCGCGTGGTGGATCCGCTGGGGCAGACCACGCAGCTGCGCCGGGACGAGTTTGGCCAGGTTGTGGAAGAGATCGATGCCGCCGGCAACAGCCGCTATCAGGAGTACAACGAGGCCGGGCAGATTGTCCGTTCGACGGACTGTTCCGGGCGTATTACCCGCTATCGCTATCACCCGCTGGGCTGGCTGGTGGCAGAGATTAGCGCCGACGGTGAAGAGACGCGCTACCGCTACGACGCCGCAGGGCGCCCGGTGCAGCTCGATCGCCCGGAAGGCTGGACTGAGTCGCTTAAATGGAACGAACGTGGCCTGCCGGTGAAGCATGCGGGCGCCGACGGGAAAGAGAGCGAGTTCAGATACGATGAGGCGGGGCGCTTAACCGCCACCCGTAATACGCAGGGTGAAGAGGTCCGTCGCCGCTGGGACAGCCGCGGGCGTCTGATTGCCCTGGAAAACGAAAACGGCGAAGCGTACCAGTTCCGCTGGGGCGCTGACTCGCTGCTGCTGGAAGAGGTAGGGCTTGATGGCGTGGCCTCGCAGTATCGCTATGATGCCTGCGGACGCACGATAGCGCGCACGTTTGCCGCCGGCCATCCGGAGGCCATCACCCACGCCTTCGCCTGGAGCGCGAGCGGCCAGCTGGTCGCCCGCACCACGCCAGAAGGGCAGACCCGCTACCACTACACGCCGTCCGGGCTGTTAAGCCGGATTGGGCTGCATCCGGCGCTTTCAGCCGACGCATGGACCACCGAGGCAGAGCAGGAGCTTGCCTTTGAGTATGACGCGCTTGGTCGCGTTACGCGCGAAGCGAGCGAGCATGGTGAGCTGGCGTGGGGATATGATGCGCTGGGCAACCGCACCTCCGTTACGCTGCCCGATGGCCGCGAGCTGAAGCAGTTCTACTACGGCAGCGGGCATCTGCTCAGCATTGCCCTCGATAAGCTGTCGGTTTCCGACTTTACCCGCGACGAGCTTCACCGCGAGACCAGCCGCACGCAGGGGCTGCTGACCACCCGCAGCGAATACGACCGCCTGGGCCGACTGCATCGGCGGGACGTCTTTAACGGCAACGCCCAGCGCCCGTCGCCGCGCCGCTGGTCCCGCCGCTGGGATTACGATTACCGTAATAACCTGGTTCGCGAAGAGCGGGACGATAATCCGTTCAGCTGGTACCGCTGGCAGTACGACAGCGCCGGGCGTCTGCTGGTTCAGGACGGCACGCTGCCCGGACAGGAGCAGTGGCGCTGGGATGCAGCCGGTAATCCACTCGAAGGATCTGCTGAGAAGGTCACGCACAACCGCCTGACGCAGCTGAACGGCATTCGCTGGCGCTATGACATTCACGGACGCACCGTGGAGAAGGACAACGGCCAGACCCGCTGGCACTACCGCTACGATGGCGAACATCGCCTGACGGAGGTCATCAGCCAGCCGCGGGACCGCAACAGGCCGCAGACGCAGGTCAGCTTCCGCTACGATCCGCTCGGGCGACGCATCAGCAAAACGCGCCGCCAGATGCTGGGCGGCCAGCCAACCGGTAAGCCTGTCACCACGCGGTTTGTCTGGGAAGGGTTCCGCCTGCTGCAGGAAGTGCACGGGGAAGTGCCACTGACCTACGTCTACAGCGATCAGGACAGCTACGATCCGCTGGCGCGTATCGACGGGGTTGATGCCCCGGAAATCTTCTGGTTCCACTGTCAGCCGAACGGCACGCCGGAACGGATGACGGATAGCGAAGGACAGGTGCGCTGGGAAGGGGTGAACAGCGCCTGGGGCAAGCTGCTGCGGGAAAGCGAGACGCAAGTATCAGGATATTCTCAGAACCTGCGCATGCAGGGGCAATATCTGGACCGTGAGACAGGGCTGCACTACAATCTGTTCCGGTATTACGACCCGGACTGCGGAAGATTTACGCAGCAGGACCCGATAGGGCTGGCGGGGGGGATAAACCTTTACCAGTATGCGCCGAATGCGCTGAAATATATTGACCCTCTTGGCTTATCATCAACCACTTTCTATCATGCTGGTGATATTCGGGGCGAGATTAATCCTTCTATGGGGAGGCATGGATTAGATTTTAATCCTTCTAATCAAGGTGGTTTTTACGTAACTACTGATAAATCACAGGCTATTAAATGGGCAGAGTTGAGAGGACATCCTACTATAACGCAATTTGATATACCGAATTCAGAACTCGATAAACTAAATATAAAAGTATTTGAGTCTGCTGATAATGAATGGGCTAAATTTGTAACTCAGGGTAGAGCCAACACACTTGCACATAGTTATGATGCTGTAAGTGGACCAATGTTAGCAAACCCAGGTGCTGTAAAAAAAGGAGGAAAGGCTAAGCCCATAGGTTCACAGTTTGCTATTTTCTCAAATAAAGCAGCAACCGTGTTTGATCGTTATAAAGTAAAAAAAAGGTGTAAAGGGCAATGAATATTATCGATGGTATCCAATTCAATGATTCTAATGAAAGTGTTATTTTTAATTACTATAGTTGGGTTGAGTTGATTAAAGCGATTATTGTTAAATATGCGAATAAAACAGAGGGAGAGGCTGAGCGTATAGTATTAGCCTCTCCACTTGTTCGTATTACGGAAAATGATTACATGTCTGTGGCTTTGCGCAGTCATGAAAGTGAATATCATTGGGCAATGCTAATTGCTTATGGTGATCAATATTGGACAAAGGGAGTTTCACCAGATGAACCTGACGGATACTTTGAGTGGGAAAAAGAATACAAGAAAAAAAATAATCTGGCAGAGGATAACTTTATTTTTAGGGATTAAGTGAAAGAAAAAAGTTTAAGAAGTAAGATCTTGTCAGTTTTATTGTATGTTATGGCGTTATTATATTGAAGCATATAGTAATATATCATAGTGATCCCTTTTTAAGACTTAAAGCTCCGCTAAGAATTATAATGTAATCTTATACTATAAGTGGATTCGTCTCTGTAGAACAAACGGAGGATTTAATTATTACTTGCGATAAGTCTAACTGAGAGGCAAAGGATGAGCACAGTTTACGAAGTTATTTTGGCCCTATATAAAACCACTCGAAGAGATTGACGCAGCGATACCTGCTCATGTTGAGTGGTTAAAAAAGGGGGATTCAGAGGGGATTTTCCTAGCGTCCGAAAGCCGGTTCCTAAGAAACGATAGGGACATATTCGCTAAGAGTGAGAGTCTTGCCTCTCTTAAAGAGCATTTATGCGAGGATCCTTTTCAGGCTTTAAAGCTTGCGACTGCATCATTACTTTTGAACCCTGCTTGGAACAGAGCTCTTAGACAATGTGATTTGACTCCGCAATAAAAAAATCCACGCCAAAGCGTGGATTTTTTTCATTCAAAACAAATCAAACGTTAAACAGGAAGTTCATCACGTCGCCATCTTTAACGATATAATCTTTTCCTTCCGCACGCATCTTGCCTGCTTCTTTCGCGCCTTGCTCACCCTTGTAGGTAATGAAGTCTTCAAACGCGATAGTCTGCGCACGAATAAAGCCCTTCTCGAAGTCGGTGTGGATCTTACCAGCCGCCTGAGGCGCAGTCGCACCGACAGGGATGGTCCACGCACGCACTTCTTTAACGCCAGCGGTGAAGTAGGTCTGCAGGTTCAGCAGCTCATAGCCCGCGCGGATCACGCGGTTCAGGCCCGGCTCTTCCAGACCCAACTCGGCCATGAACTCTTCACGGTCGGCGTCGTCCAGCTCGGCGATATCGGACTCAACGGCTGCGCAAACCGCCACAACCACAGAACCTTCTGCCGCGGCGATTTCACGGACTTTGTCCAGGTACGGATTGTTCTCGAAACCGTCTTCGTTAACGTTGGCGATGTACATGGTTGGCTTCAGGGTCAGGAAGCTCAGGTATTTGATCGCCGCTTTGTCTTCGTCAGTCAGGTTTTTCAGCGCTCGCAGCATGCCCGCGTTTTCCAACTGTGGCAGGCATTTTTCCAGCGCAGCCAGTTCCGCTTTCGCGTCCTTGTCGCCGCCTTTGGCTTTCTTCTGCACGCGGTGAATTGCACGTTCGCAGGTGTCGAGGTCAGAGAGCGCCAGCTCGGTGTTGATAACGTCGATATCGTCAGCCGGATCCACTTTGTTGTTTACGTGGATGATGTTGTCGTTCTCGAAGCAGCGCACAACGTGGCCGATCGCTTCAGTTTCACGGATGTTGGTCAGGAACTGGTTGCCCAGGCCTTCACCTTTGGATGCGCCTTTTACCAGGCCCGCGATGTCCACGAACTCCATGGTGGTTGGCAGAATGCGCTGCGGCTTCACGATTTCCGCAAGCTGGTCCAGACGCGGGTCCGGCATTGGCACCACGCCGGTGTTCGGTTCGATGGTACAGAACGGGAAGTTCGCCGCTTCGATACCCGCTTTGGTAAGCGCGTTAAACAGGGTGGATTTGCCCACGTTTGGCAGACCGACGATACCGCATTTGAATCCCATTTCTAAATCACCTTAATATCTTGATAATCAATCCGTTAACGATAACCGATTGATGAAAAGTAAATAACTACGCCTATTATACACGTAACCCGCATGACGCGCGGTAAAAAAGCCGTATCGGGCGGATTATTGCGCTTTGAAAGCGTGTAAGCGATTTGTCGCTTTGGTTAAGCCGTCTTGCAGCCAGATTTCAGTGCAGCGCGCCGCTTCGTCTACCGCCTCGTCAATCAGTTTTTGTTCGGAAACCGGGGGTTTACCGAGCACGAAACCGACAACTTTGTTTTTATCGCCCGGATGGCCGATTCCCACGCGCAAACGGTGGAAATTCGGGTTATTGCCCAGCTTGCTGATGATGTCTTTAAGACCGTTGTGGCCGCCGTGCCCGCCGCCCAGCTTGAATTTTGCTACGCCAGGCGGGAGATCCAGCTCATCGTGGGCGACCAGAATTTCATCCGGGTTAATGCGATAAAACGTTGCCATCGCCGCCACCGCTTTACCACTCAGGTTCATAAAGGTGGTCGGCACCAGCAGGCGAACATCCGCGCCAGCAAGGTTGATACGTGAGGTGTAGCCGAAGAATTTAGGTTCTTCACGCAGGGGAGCACGTAACCGTTCGGCCAGCAGATCGACGTACCAGGCTCCGGCGTTGTGGCGGGTGGCCGCATACTCCGCGCCCGGGTTGGCGAGGCCGACAATCAGTTTAATCGTCACGATTCAATTCCTAATGGGTTCCAGATCTGGCGCGTAGTTTACTGTCTGGCGCGCCGCTTGACAAAATTCTGCGGTTATCCCGGCGAAATTCGAATAATTACTCATCTGAACAATTAGAATTTCAAACTGTTCAACGCCTTATTTGTAAACTTTTGTCTGTGCGTTATCCGTAATTGTGATCATTCACGCAACTCATAAAAGGGGCGTTGTCTATACTTTACACACAAGGATTAGGGGCTTTTCCCCTGACAACCCAAAGTTCCGGAGGTGACATATGAAACGCAAAAACGCTTCGATGCTCGGTAACGTGCTAATGGGGTTGGGACTGTTCGTGATGGTAGTCGGCGTAGGTTATTCCATTTTAAACCAACTGCCGCAGCTTGATCTCCCACAATACTTCGCGCATGGCGCGGTATTGAGCATCTTCCTCGGTGCAGTATTGTGGCTCGCCGGGGCGCGCGTAAGCGGACATGAGGAAGTGTGCGATAAATACTGGTGGGTGCGCCACTACGACAAACGCTGTCGTCGCGACCAGCATAAGCACAGCTAGTGCCTGATTAAGAACATCGAAACGACTCCATCCGGAGTCGTTTTTTTTTGCATAGCATATTGACCCTCACGTAACGTAAGGCTCCAGAGTGGTGGCACTGGCAAAGTAAAAAGGAGCAGTTATGTTGATTCAGGTGGGTGAGCTGGCGAAACGAGCCGGTATCACCGTGCGGACATTGCATCACTACGAGCAAACAGGGCTGTTGCTGCCTTCTGCCAGAAGCGCGGCAGGTTACCGGCTTTACAATCTGGCGGATGTCCAGCGTCTGCACATGATCCAGGCGCTGGCAAAAGCGGGGCTGGAACTTGCCGAAATCAGGGATTTTCTGGAAAAGGAGTCGCTGTCGTTGACCGAGCTACTCGATGCGCAAATCACGCTGCTGGATAAACAGCTGCGCAGCATACACACGCTGCGCGACCGGCTGGTGGAGCTGCGTACCGGGCTTACCGACGATGCGACGCCGGATCTGGAGTCCTGGCTACAGACTCTGGAGTTAATGAATATGTACGATCGCTGGTTTAGCAAAGAAGAATTACAGCAGTTGCCGTTTGCGGTACAGAAGGATGCGCTGGCGGCTATCTGGTCAGGGCTGGTGGCAGAGGCTAACGCGCTGCTGGAACAGGATATACCCGTTACTGACACGCGGGCGATGGATCTGGCGACACGCTGGATGGAACGTCTTGAACAGGACACGGCGGGCAAGCCGGAGTTTCTCACCCGGCTGAACGAGATGCACAGCGTAGAGCCACAGATGCAGGCGCAGACCGGCATCACCCCGGACATGACAGATTACATCACGCGGGCGTTTGCGGAATCTAAGCTCAGCATATGGGAGAAGTATCTCACTGCCGAAGAGATGGCTTTTACCCGGGCGCATTACTTTGACCGCATGATGGAGTGGCCGCCGCTGGTGGCGAAACTGCATCAGGCGCAGCGGGACAATATCGCTCCTGACTCGAAGGAGGCGCAAAAGCTGGCTGAAAACTGGCTGGCATTGTTCCAGTCCTACGCAGGCACCAACCCCGAGACCCAGCAAAAGTTTCGTACGGCTATGCAGCAGGAGCCGCATCTGATGAAAGGAACCTGGATGACGCCTGCCGTGCTTGCATGGCTCCAGCAGGCGATCGGGGTGATGATGCAGAGACGTTTCTCTGCATCAGATAATTCACAGATCCGCTAACGCGGCTTCACGGTTAGGATAAAAGGCAAGGCGGCCAGGGATCGGCTGCACGCCCGCACGCGCCATGGTGCGCAGGGGCTGGAATTCCAGGTTGCTGACCCGCAGCTCGCAGCCTTCCGGCAGACGTTTCACAAAGCGCTGGAAGGCATCCAGACCGCCGGCATCCAGCACCGGGACGGCATCCCACTTCAGCACCACAACCCGTTTCCCCGCGATGCGGGACTCCAGATCGCTGAACAATCCTTCCGCCGCGGCGAAGAATAGCGGGCCAATCACGCGCAGCACCAGCACATCCTCAGGCACCTCGACGTTTACCGACGAGAGGCGCGTCATCTGCGCGATGCGGCGCATAAACAGCAGGGAAGCCAGCACGATCCCGACGCTGATGGCGATAACCATGTCGAACAGCACGGTCAGCGACATGCAGATTAGCATCACGATGATGTCGTCTTTCGGCGCGCGACGCAGCAGGTTCACCACCTTGTGCGCCTCGCTCATGTTCCAGGCCACCATCAGCAGCAGGGCGGCCATGGCGGAAAGCGGCAGCCAGGAGAGCAGTGGGGCAAGGATCAGCAGCGCCAGAATCACCAGCACGGAGTGGATAACCGCTGAAACGGGGGAGGTCGCACCTGCGCGCACGTTTGCCGCAGAACGGGCGATGGCTGCCGTGGCGGTAATCCCGCCAAAGAATGGTGCGATGAGGTTGCCTAAGCCCTGACCGACCAGTTCGCTGTTGGCTTTGTGCTTGGTGCCGGTCATGCCGTCGAGCACCACGGCGCACAGCAGGGATTCAATCGCTCCCAGCATCGCCATAGAGAACGCGGCGGGCAGCAGGGCGCGAAGGGAATTCCAGCTCAGGGTGAAGCTCGAACCAGGCATGTCCCACGGCAGCACCAGCTGCGGCAGCAGCTGCGGAATGCCGTTACCCTGCGAACCGTCCGCCAGAACATAGTGGAACTGCGAGCCGATAGTCGCGACATGACCGCCGAACATATTGACGATAGCCATCACCGCGCAGCCCAGCAGCAGGGCGGGCAGATGGCCCGGCAGGCGAATACCGAGGCGAGGCCAGACGATCAGCGTCCCCAGGGTGACTATTCCGATGGCGGCGTCGCCCAGGTTGGCCGTTGGCAGCGCCATAAACAGCGCCCCCACTTTTTGCAAATAGTGTTCCGGAATATGAGCCATCTGCAGGCCGAGGAAATCCTTGATCTGCATGGTTCCGATGGTGATCCCAATCCCCGAAGTGAACCCCAGCGTCACGGAAAGAGGAATATATTCAATCAGGCGACCAAAACGGGCCAGACCGAACAGAATCAAAAAGACGCCGGACATCAGGGTGGCAACCAGCAGGCCTGCCAGACCAAACTGTTGTGAAACCGGGTAGAGGATAACCACAAAGGCGGCGGTCGGGCCGGAGACGCTGAAGCGCGAGCCGCCCGTCAGGGCAATAACAATCCCGGCAACGGCCGAGGTATACAGACCGTACTGTGGCGCAACGCCGCTGCCAATCGCCAGCGCCATCGCCAGCGGGATGGCAATAATTCCGACGGTGATCCCGGCAATCAGGTCACGGATAAAGCGTGACGAGGTGTACTTCTCTTTCCAGCAGGCGTCGATGAGGGCGCGAAAGGGCAGAACATGTGAGGAGGCTACGTTTTTCACAATTATCTATCATCCGTGTGCGCATCATCTGTCATATGAATGGCAGGTGAAGGAGGCATTAATCATACAAATAAAACCCAGAGACAAAAAAACCCGCCGCAGCGGGTTTTTTGGCCGTGTTCGATTAGTGTTCGAACATTGCAGAGATGGATTCTTCGTTGCTGATACGACGAATCGCTTCGGCCAGCATCCCGGACAGGGTCAGGGTACGCACGTTTGGCAGTGCCTTGATCTCGTCGCTCAGTGGGATGGTATCGCATACCACAACTTCGTCAATGACGGAGTTGCGCAGGTTGTTCACGGCATTACCGGAGAAGATCGGGTGGGTCGCGTAAGCGAACACGCGCTTGGCACCGCGCTCTTTCAGCGCTTCAGCGGCTTTACACAGCGTACCGCCGGTATCGATCATGTCGTCAACCAGCACGCAGTCGCGGCCAGCCACGTCACCGATGATGTGCATCACCTGAGAAACGTTAGCGCGCGGACGACGCTTGTCGATGATCGCCATGTCGGTATCGTTCAGCAGCTTAGCGATAGCACGGGCACGTACCACGCCGCCGATGTCCGGAGAAACCACGATTGGGTTGTCCAGGTTCAGCTGCAGCATGTCTTCCAGCAGGATTGGGCTGCCGAATACGTTATCAACCGGGACGTCGAAGAAGCCCTGGATCTGCTCTGCGTGCAGGTCAACGGTCAGTACGCGGTCAACGCCGACGCTGGACAGGAAGTCAGCGACAACTTTTGCGGTGATTGGCACACGCGCGGAACGGACGCGACGGTCCTGGCGGGCATAACCAAAGTAAGGGATAACAGCAGTGATACGGCCTGCGGAAGCGCGACGCAGAGCGTCGACCATAACAACCAGTTCCATCAGGTTGTCGTTTGTTGGAGCACAGGTGGACTGGATGATGAAAATATCACCACCGCGTACATTTTCGTTAATTTGTACGCTGACTTCGCCGTCGCTAAAGCGACCTACGGCGGCGTCGCCGAGGGAAGTGTACAGGCGGTTGGCAATACGTTGTGCTAGTTCCGGGGTGGCGTTACCAGCAAAAAGCTTCATATCAGGCACGAGAAGAACCTCAGGCATGCGTCCAGTGGTGGATAGCGTTCGCCGCAAACTGCGGGGCCTAAGCGAAGGCTATCCAGGCGGTGTATTAAAGAGCGCGATGCAACGTCTGGAACAGGGTGACGTTGTCACCGAAACTCAGTCTGCGCCAGAATGGCCTGCTGTAGGGGGGAGGTGTTCATCCCGCGCGCTACAAAACCATGCAGCCAATCCGGCGCTTGCTCAAGCACCTGACGGGCGGCGGATTCGGTGTCAAATTCAGCAAAGACACAGGCCCCTGTACCGGTCAGGCGCGACGGCGCGTATTCTAACAGCCAGGAAAGCACCGCATCAACCTCGCGAAAACGTTTTCTTGCGATATCCTCGCAATCGTTGCTGAATTCACAATTTAATAACGTTTCTATTGACCGTACCAGGGTATTTCTTTTCAGGTCAGGATCTTTAAAGATGACCGGGGTCGGAATGCTCACGCCGGGGTGGGCAACCAGATACCATTTCTCCGGCGGGTTGACCGGGGAGAGGATCTCGCCCACGCCCTCGGCAAAGGCCGCGTGGCCGCGAACAAACACAGGGACATCTGCGCCCAGCGTTAAGCCCAAACCAGCCAGTTCATCCGTCGACAGCCCGCAGCCCCAGAGGTGGTTCAGCGCAACCAGCACGGTGGCGGCGTTGGATGAGCCCCCGCCGAGACCGCCACCCATCGGCAGACGCTTCTCAATGCGGATATCCGCACCGCTTCCCGCCGGCAGACGGCCCGATTCCGCGGCGGCTTTCATCAGCAGGCGCGCGGCGCGGACGATCAGGTTGTCCTCATGCGCCACGCCGTCGACCGGCGTCAGCAGGCAAATCTGCCCATCCTGACGCGGCTCGATGGCAATCGTGTCGCCATAGTCAATAAACTGAAACAGCGTCTGCAGAGTGTGATAGCCGTCAGCACGCTGGCCGGTGATGTATAAAAACAGGTTCAGTTTTGCCGGAGAAGGCCAGTGGGTCATCATTTAACGATCCAGTTGTCCATTTTCAGCTTGATGCGCTGGCTGCCCTGGGTCAGCTCCATGTTTGATGGCAGCGAGGGTTTACTCTTGCTGTCATAGGCGCTGTACACCACTTTCCAGGTTTTGCCGTTCTGGGTGTAGTTGACCTGGCTCAGACGGTATTGATCGTCAAGCGTATAGTCGGTCGCTTCGCCCGGCAGGCCGAGGATCCACTGGCGCAGGCTGTTCAGCGGAATTGGCATCCCGGTCAGCTTGCCAATCATCTCTTCAGCATCGGTCGCCGTGTAGTGCTGGCCTTTGTTATCGGTGATCTGCGCTTCGCCCGGTTTGGCGATAAGCTCCAGCTCGGTGCTGCCAAGCGGGTTCAGCAGCAGCAGGCGATAGTTGTCCTGCCCCGTTTGCTGCCAGAAGAAGCGGGCATAAACCTTTTGTTCGTCAGAGAGATACGCGAAGGCGCCGCGCGTCTGGTACTGCTTCAAATTAAGGACGTCCTGCTGGTGCTGACGCCACTGCGGTGAATCAGGGCTTTTGCCCGGGCCTTTTGGTTGGGTGACAGTACAGGCGGTCAGAACCAGTGCTGCCAGCGGCAGCAGGCGAATCAGTCGGGTCATAATGAGGACAAATCCTTGAGATACGTTGCAGTTATAACTGTTAATGCTAGCGCCCCGCAGTGCTACCGTCTACGTTCAAATTATCTCAAAGCGTTGAGTAACCTATTACTCCGAAAGGAGGCGGTCTCTTTTATTGATCTCGCGCATCCTGTATGATGCGTCCTGCTAACCTTATTAACGCTGGTACTACTCCCGCTCAACATGACCCTATTAGCACTCGGCATCAACCACAAAACGGCCCCGGTTTCGCTGCGAGAACGCGTTACGTTTTCGCCGGATACGCTTGACCTGGCGCTGGACAGCCTGCTTGCACAGCCGATGGTGCAGGGTGGCGTGGTGCTTTCGACGTGCAACCGTACCGAGCTGTATTTGAGCGTGGAAGAGCAGGATAACCTGCACGACGCGCTGATCCGCTGGCTATGTGACTACCACAATCTCAACGAAGACGAGCTGCGCAACAGCCTGTACTGGCATCAGGATAACGATGCGGTCAGCCATCTGATGCGCGTCGCCAGCGGTCTGGATTCGCTGGTGCTTGGCGAGCCGCAGATCCTCGGCCAGGTAAAAAAAGCCTTCGCAGATTCCCAGAAAGGGCATCTCAAGGCCAGCGAGCTGGAGCGTATGTTCCAGAAGTCCTTCTCCGTGGCGAAGCGTGTGCGAACCGAAACCGACATTGGTGCCAGTGCGGTTTCTGTTGCTTTCGCGGCTTGTACCCTTGCACGGCAAATCTTTGAATCCCTGTCGACCGTCACCGTGATGTTGGTAGGCGCGGGCGAAACCATCGAGCTTGTGGCGCGCCATCTGCGCGAGCATAAAGTGAAAAAGATGATTATCGCGAACCGCACCCGCGAACGCGCGCAGGTGCTGGCGGACGAAGTGGGTGCCGAGGTGGTTGCGCTGAGCGATATTGATGAACGTCTGAAAGAGGCGGACATTATTATCAGCTCTACCGCCAGCCCGCTGCCGATCATCGGTAAAGGGATGGTGGAGCGTGCGCTGAAATCCCGCCGTAATCAGCCAATGCTGCTGGTGGATATCGCCGTTCCGCGCGATGTTGAGCCAGAGGTTGGCAAGCTGGCTAACGCCTATCTTTACAGCGTGGATGACCTGCAAAGCATTATTTCGCACAACCTCGCCCAGCGTAAAGCGGCGGCGGTGCAGGCGGAAACCATTGTTGAGCAGGAAACCAGCGAATTTATGGCCTGGCTGCGCGCGCAAAGCGTCAGCGAGACCATCCGCGAGTACCGCGGGCAGGCGGAGCAGGTGCGTGATGACCTGACTGCCAAAGCGTTAGCGGCCCTGGAACAGGGCGGCGACGCGCAGGCGATTATGCAGGATCTGGCGTGGAAGCTGACCAACCGCCTGATCCATGCGCCAACCAAATCTCTTCAACAGGCTGCCCGTGACGGGGATGATGAACGCCTGACTATTCTGCGCAACAGCCTCGGGCTGGAATAGCGCCCTATACCCATTTTCTAAGACAAGGTGCACTTACGCCTATGAAGCCTTCTATCGTCGCTAAACTGGAAGCTCTGCACGAGCGCCATGAAGAAGTACAGGCGCTGCTCGGCGATGCCGGGACTATCGCAGACCAGGAACGTTTTCGCGCGCTTTCGCGTGAATATGCGCAGTTGAGTGATGTATCAAAATGCTTTACCGACTGGCGACAGGTTCAGGAAGATATTGAAACCGCGCAGATGATGCTCGACGATCCTGAGATGCGCGAGATGGCGCAGGAAGAGCTGCAGGATGCAAAAGCGCGTTCCGAAGAGATGGAGCAGCAGCTTCAGGTGCTGCTCCTGCCGAAAGATCCGGACGATGAACGTAACGCGTTTGTCGAAGTGCGCGCCGGTACCGGCGGTGACGAAGCGGCGCTCTTTGCCGGGGATCTGTTCCGCATGTACAGCCGCTACGCCGAATCGCGCCGCTGGCGCGTGGAGATCATGAGCGCCAACGAAGGTGAACATGGCGGCTACAAAGAGGTTATCGCCAAGATCAGCGGCGACGGCGTGTACGGACGTCTGAAGTTTGAATCCGGCGGTCACCGCGTGCAGCGCGTTCCGGCCACCGAATCTCAGGGCCGCATTCATACCTCCGCCTGTACGGTGGCGGTGATGCCGGAGCTGCCGGAAGCGGAACTGCCGGACATCAACCCGGCGGACCTGCGCATCGACACCTTCCGCTCCTCCGGGGCGGGTGGTCAGCACGTTAACACCACCGACTCCGCCATCCGCATTACCCACCTGCCGACCGGCATCGTGGTGGAGTGTCAGGACGAACGTTCGCAGCACAAAAACAAAGCCAAAGCGTTGTCCGTGCTGGGCGCGCGCATCCACGCGGCGGAAATGGCGAAGCGTCAGCAGGCGGAAGCCTCTACGCGTCGTAACCTGCTGGGCAGCGGCGATCGCAGCGACCGTAACCGCACCTACAACTTCCCTCAGGGGCGCGTGACCGACCACCGCATCAACCTGACCCTGTACCGTCTGGACGAGGTGATGGAAGGGAAGCTGGATATGCTGATTGAGCCTATCGTGCAGGAATACCAGGCCGACCAGCTGGCGGCGCTGTCCGAGCAGGAATAATGGATTTTCAGCGCTGGTTACGTGAGGCGGCCGCTGAGCTTTGCAAAAGCGAAAGCCCGAAGCGAGACGCCGAAATTTTGCTTGAGCATGTGACGGGTAAAGCCCGCACGTACCTGCTGGCATTCGGCGAAACTGAGCTAACTGCAGAGCAGGAAGCACGGCTCGCCGCGCTCCTTGCCCGCCGTAAAAACGGCGAGCCGGTGGCGCACCTTGTCGGTGAGCGCGAGTTCTGGTCGCTACCGCTTTACGTCTCGGCGGCGACGCTGATCCCGCGTCCGGATACCGAGTGTCTGGTGGAGCAGGCGCTGGCACGTTTACCCGCAGCGGCCTGCCGCATTCTCGATCTCGGTACTGGCACTGGTGCTATCGCGCTGGCGCTGGCCAGCGAGCGGCCTGACTGCGATGTGACGGCAGTGGATGTGATGCCCGACGCGGTGGCGCTGGCGCTGCGTAATGTGGAACGTCTCAGGCTCAGCAACGTAACGGTGCTGCAAAGCAGCTGGTTTGCCGCGCTGGAGAACCGCTCATTTGCGATGATTGTCAGCAATCCTCCTTACATTGACGAACATGATCCGCACCTTGCGCAGGGAGATGTTCGCTTCGAACCGCTGACGGCGCTTGTGGCCGCCAACGCGGGATTAGCCGATCTTGATCACATTGTGACAACGTCACGAGAGCATTTGCTTCCCGGCGGCTGGCTGCTCGTGGAGCATGGCTGGACGCAGGGAGAATCCGTGCGGGCACTGTTTACCCAGGCAGGCTACGCCGCTGTCGAAACCTGCCGCGACTACGGCGGCAACGAACGCCTGACGCTGGGGCAGTGGTCTTGAGTGCCGGGTATCTGCCATTTACTGATAAAGGCGTAAGGCTGACTGAAAGGCAGTTTGGCGTTATCATCTACATCGTTTTGAGTTTTATCGCGCCTGAGCGTCATTGTTCGCTCAGTCGTTACTGGGGTAAGTCATGAGGTCCTTAGCCGATTTCGAATTTAATAAAGTGCCGCTTTGCGATGGCATGATCCTGATTTCGGAGATGATACGCGACGATTTTACGTCGCAGTACGTCTACGATGAGCTGGAGAATCTGGTCAGCCTGGCGCGTGAAGAGATCAATCAGGCGCGCCCGCAGGACTGGCAATTAGAGAAGCTTCTGGAGCTTTTCTACGGCGAATGGGGTTTCTGCGACACGCGTGGCGTGTATCGCCTGTCTGACGCATTATGGCTGGACCAGGTCTTAAAAAATCGTCAGGGCAGCGCCGTTGCGCTGGGCTCTATTTTGCTGTGGGTTGCGCACCGCCTGGATATTCCACTGGTGCCGGTTATTTTCCCGACGCAGATGATCCTGCGTGCGGAGTGGCTGGACGGTGAGATGTGGCTCATTAATCCGTTTAACGGCGATACGCTGGACGAGCATACGCTGGACGTCTGGCTGAAAGGCAACATCAGCCCGGTGGCCGAGCTCTTTAACGAAGATCTCGACGAAGCCGACAACGCCGAAGTCATTCGCAAGCTGCTGGATACGCTGAAGTCAGCGCTGATGGAAGAGCGTCAGATGGAGCTGGCCTTGCGTGCCAGTGAAGTACTGCTGCAGTTTAATCCGGAAGATCCGTACGAAATTCGCGACCGCGGGCTTATCTATGCCCAGCTCGACTGCGAGCACGTGGCGCTGAACGATCTGAGCTATTTCGTCGAGCAGTGCCCGGAAGATCCGATTAGCGAAATGATTCGCGCGCAGATCAACGCGATCTCGCACAAACAAATTACACTGCATTAATCTTAATTCCGATTCACACCTGAATAAGGCGATCCTATGAAACAAAAAGTGGTTAGCATTGGTGATATCAAGGTAGCAAACGACCTGCCGTTCGTGCTGTTTGGCGGTATGAACGTGCTGGAGTCCCGCGATCTCGCCATGCGTATCTGCGAGCACTACGTGACCGTGACCCAGAAGCTGGGCATTCCGTACGTGTTTAAAGCCTCTTTTGACAAAGCCAACCGCTCCTCCATCAACTCTTACCGTGGCCCTGGCCTGGAAGAGGGGATGAAAATTTTCCAGGAGCTTAAGCAGACGTTTGGCGTGAAAGTGATCACCGACGTGCATGAGTCCTGGCAGGCGCAGCCTGTGGCAGACGTGGTAGACGTAATCCAGCTTCCGGCGTTCCTGGCGCGTCAGACCGACCTGGTTGCCGCGATGGCGAAAACCGGTGCCGTGATCAACGTGAAAAAACCGCAGTTCGTGAGCCCTGGCCAGATGGGTAACATCGTCGATAAGTTTATCGAAGGCGGTAACGACAAGATTATTCTGTGCGACCGTGGCGCTAACTTCGGTTACGACAACCTGGTTGTAGACATGCTGGGCTTCAGCGTCATGAAGAACGTCTCTAACCAGTCGCCGGTGATCTTCGACGTGACCCACGCGCTGCAGTGCCGCGACCCGTTTGGTGCAGCCTCTGGCGGCCGTCGTGCTCAGGTGACCGAGCTGGCGCGCGCCGGTATGGCGACCGGTCTGGCAGGTCTGTTCATTGAAGCGCACCCGGATCCGGCTAACGCGAAATGCGATGGCCCATCCGCGCTGCCTCTGGATAAGCTGGAGCCGTTCCTGAAGCAGATCAAAGCGATTGACGATCTGGTGAAAAGCTTCGACGAGCTGGATACCAGCAACTAATAAAAAAACCCGCTTCGGCGGGTTTTTTTATGGGACATATTGCCGGGTAAGCGCAGCACCGCTGGGCAAAAAGACTACGCAAAGATCGTCATCAAATACGCTACAAACAGCGCCATATGCGCCGCGCCGTTCAGGACATTGGTGCGGCCAGTGGAGAATGAAATCTGGCACAGCAGCAGCGAGGCCACCATCACAATCATCTCCGGCGCGCCCAGCGCAAACTGCAGCTCGTTACCGGTCATAAAGGCGATCAGCGTCACCACCGGTACGGTGAGTGAAATGGTCGCCAGCACGGAGCCGAAGAACAGATTCATCGCACGCTGCACCTGATTGTTCAGCACCGCCTTCAGCGCACCTAAACCCTCAGGGGACAGGATCAGCAGCGCCACCAGGAAACCGGTAAAGGCCACCGGCGCGTTCAGTTCGGTTAACAGCGTCTCCAGCGGGTTGGCGTTCATCTTGGTGACTGCGATAACCGCAATCAGATGCACGATCAGCCAAACCGTGTGCCACGCGCTGCTGTGGGCCGACGGCTTGCCGTGGTGCGGGTCATCGTCGTCGCTGTCGTCTTCATGCTCATACACAAACAGGCTCTGGTGCGTTTTGGTCTGAATGAGCAGGAACACGCCGTACATGGCGGCGGAAATCAGCGCGACCAGCAGCGCCTGGCCGGTGGAGAAGTTTGCGCCCGGCAGCGCCATCGGGAAGACCAGCACGATAATTGCCAGCGGGAAGAGGGCAATCAGATACTGTTTAATGCCGAAAAGATTCATGTACTGGGTCGCAAATTTGCGTCCGCCCAGTAACAGAGAGAAGCCTACCAGGCCGCCCGTCACAATCATAATGATGGAGTAAAGCGTATCGCGCATCAGGGTCGGGGCGGCATCGCCGGTTGCCATCAACGCGGAAATCAGGCTGACTTCGAGAATAACGACGGAAAGGCTGAGAATTAAAGAGCCATAAGGCTCGCCCAGGCGGTGGGCTAATACGTCCGCATGGCGAACGACGCTAAATGCACTGGTTAAAATACCCACCAGGGCAAGAATATTGATACCAACCACCACTGGCAGTGACTGACTGCTTCCCCAGAAGAGCAGCACAGCCAGTGCCAGAACCGGGAAAATGAGAGACGTCTCCTTGTGGCGGGTTTTTACCGCCTCGTGTGTTGCTGTCATGTGCTTCTCCATCAATGCAGGTGCTTGTAATTATAGATAGATTTTAAGGGCAATAAATTAACAGAAATCTGTTAAATAACCTTTGTTTTTTACTTAATTTTACCCTTTATTATGGTTTTCTTGTTTAATGCCTATAATAAGATATTTCTTTTAAATATATATTTAATAACAATGAATTATGGAATTCATCCGCTCATTGTTTATGACCGGCTGGCACACCGGCGTATCGTCGTCCACACTTAACTCTTTAGGCAAAAGAGAGGTTAGTGATGCCATATAAAACGAAACGCGAATTACCCGATAACGTGAAAAACGTCCTGCCCGAACATGCGCAGGATATCTACAAAGAAGCGTTTAACAGCGCCTGGGATCAGTACAAAGATAAAGACGATCGGCGGGATGATGCCAGCCGGGAAGAGACGGCGCACAAGGTCGCCTGGGCCGCAGTAAAACATGACTATGAGAAAGGAGACGATGATAAATGGCATAAAAAGAAATAGCCGTGAAATTATTCGCTGCCTTCATTTTGACTTTTCAGGCGGTTGAACTGCCGTTGTATTGCAACTGGTCCGCTAATTGCTTATCGTAATTTGACTGCTGGCAAAATGACCAGCACAGAATGCCGGGAAGGCGAATTACAGATGTCGCAAGGAAGCATGCAGTGGCGGAGGTGGAAAGTGTTAACGCGTGATTTCTTAATGAAGGCAGATTGTAAGACGGCATTTGGTGCTATTGAGGAATCGCTTCTCTGGTCAGCTGAACAACGTGCGGCGTCGCTCGCTGCCACGCTTGCCTGCCGCCCGGATGATGGCCCGGTATGGATTTTTGGCTACGGTTCACTGATGTGGAACCCGGCTCTCGAATTTGTTGAATCGGCAACCGGCACGCTGCCCGGCTGGCATCGCGCATTTTGCCTGCGCCTGACGGCCGGACGCGGCAGCGCCTGTCAGCCAGGGCGCATGCTTGCACTAAAAGAGGGCGGACGCACCACGGGCGTCGCGTATCGCCTTCCGGATGCAACGCTCGAAGAGGAGCTGACGCTGCTCTGGAAGCGCGAGATGATCACCGGCTGCTATATGCCGAGCTGGTGCAAGCTGGAGCTCGACGACGGGCGCACCGTTAACGCGCTGGTGTTTATTATGGATCCGCGCCACCCGCTGTATGAAGCGGACACCCGCACGCAGGTGATTGCCCCGTTAATCGCCGCCGCCAGCGGGCCGCTGGGCACCAACGCGCAATATCTCTTCTCCCTCGATCAGGAGCTGACCCGCCTCGGCATGCAGGACGATTGTCTGAATGAGCTGGTGGTGAAAGTGAAGGCGCTGCTGGAAGGGAACCCGCTCAACAGCACGCTGCGACCGGGTTTTGCCTGAGAATACGCCCGGCGAGCCGGGCGTTTAAATTATGCTGCCACGTAGCTGACCGAATGCTCCAGCGACTGGCTGTGGCTGTCGATCAGCACATCCCACGTGCCGGTATACGGCACGGTAAGCCAGGCCTTGTCATCCTGCACGGTCAGAATATCCGCCTGGGATTGTTTCTGTGCTTTCGCACTCATCAGATGAATACGACAGCGCTCTGAGCAACGCACCACCACCGTATCCCCGCCAAACAGTTTCAAACTTGTTTTCACCAGTGCCATTTTCTACCCCGTCGATTTTGCCCATCCCGAGCGTGATGTTGTTCACAAAATACTCATTGCATAACACCAAAGCGGGGAGCGAGGGATGCTGATTTTGATCAAAAAATGGCATAACGATTAAACAAAAATGACAAAATTCCTGGAACCTTTCAGCTGACGCGCGTTTACCCTGTTTAACGCGCGCCTGAAGAAAATTAAATGCGGAAATGGCCGGCGGTTTCAGCAAGCTCGCCCGCCTGGCTTTGCAATGCGCTGGCGGCCGCGGCGGACTGCACCACCAGCTCGGCATTCTGCTGCACCATTCTGTCGAGATGGGTCACCGCGTGGTTGATCTCATGAATGACTTTCATCTGCTCGCTGGTGGCAATCGAGATCTCGCGCATGATGCCGGAGACGCTGCCGATGCTGGAGCGGATCTCATCCATGCTTTCCCCGGCCAGATGCACGTAGCGCGAGCCGGTGGCCACGCTGTCGGTGGTGGAGTCGATAAGCGATTTGATCTCTTTCGCCGCCTGGGCGCTGCGGCTGGCGAGGTTCCGCACTTCACCGGCAACCACGGCGAACCCGCGGCCCTGCTCACCGGCACGCGCCGCCTCGACGGAGGCGTTCAGCGCCAGAATGTTGGTCTGGAAGGCGATGCCGTCGATCACGCTGGTGATATCGCCAATCTTAGCGGACGCCACTTCGATAGACTGCATGGTGCTGATGGCCTGCGAAACCACTTCACCGCCGCGCGCTGCGGCCGCAGAGGCCTTGCTGGCCTGGTCGTTGGCTTCTGCTGCCGATTCATTTGACTGGGTGACGGAGGCGGTGATCTCTTCCACGGCGCTGGCGGTTTCGCGAAGGCTGGACGCCGCCTGCTCGGTACGTCCGGAGAGATCCTGGTTACCAGCCGCAATCTCCTGCGCGGCGTTTTTCACCGAGGCGCTGGCGTCGCGGAGCTGAACCATTACCACCGAGAGCTTATCGCTGAAGGCGTTAAACGCCTGCGCAATTTGCGCCACTTCGTCATCGCCGCTGTCCGGCAGGCGCTGGGACAGATCGTTAGTGCCGTTGGCAATGTTGTGCATCGCGTCACGAATGTCGGACAGGCGCTTCAGCAGGCGGGCAATCAGGACGTGAACAATGGCGCCGCTCAGGAGTGCGAGGATCACCAGCGAAATCGCCGACGCTTTCAGCAGGGAACGCATGCCGGAGGTGGCATCGCTGCTGTCGAGGGCGACGACCAGGAGCCAGTTCGTGCCCGGCACGGCTGAGGCGATAAAGGTTTTATCCTTGTCATTCAGCGTTCCGTCGACCGGGTTACCGCTCTTCAGCGCCGCAAGGTCGATGCCTTTGATCGTCTCGGCAAACGGCTTCAGCGTCAGGGCCGGCTCGTTGGCGGCAATCACCGTGCCGTCGCTGTTCAGAAGCAACCCGCTGCTGGCCGGCGTGGGGTGGATCCCGCGCACGTTCGCCACCACGCTATCCATGGCGACATCGCCTGCCACCACCGCTTTCAGAGCGCCATTCTCTTTCACCGGCACGGCAAACGTGACCACCAGCTTCCCGGTCCCGGCATCAACGTAGGGTGCCGTTACCACCGGGCCGTCCGTGCTCACCACCTGTTGATACCAGGGACGAACGGTGGGGTCATAATCCGCCGGGACGCCTGTCGGGTCGGAGAATTTCGCCGTCTTGCTGGCGTAGCCCACGTAAACGTTGGTGAAACCGCCCGCCTGGGCAAGCTGCTTAAACACCGGAACCGGATCGTCAGCCAGCGCGATGCTCTGCGCGGAGGTAATCACCGTCATTTTGCTTTTGACCCAGTCGGCAATCGCCATGTTGTGGCTGGCGCGGGTGCTGGTCAGAATATCGCGCTGGGACTGCTGGTTATCCTGGCGCGTGACCTGGAAGTTAATTACGGTATTGAGAAGAAGGGCGACGACGAGGCAGCCTGTCGTCGCGGCGATAATGCGTGCGCGAATGGATCTGAACATAAGTGAAATACCTGCTGTGTTGTTTCCATGCCTATCGGCAACCCCGCAGGTAAACTTGATGCTGAAACCGCGTCCATAAGAAAATAATATTTTTACGGGTTTATTATTAAAAAGTTAATACTTTATCCGCGGTCAGCGTCCATTCGGCCAGTTCAACCAGCGTACCGATTTCTACGCCCTCGATCAGCGGCAGCCCGGTAATGCCGCGCCCGTCGGTGCAGGTCTTACAGAGTTTTACCGGCACGTCCTGCGCGGTCAGGATCTCCAGCATCTGCTGAATGTTGTAGCCTTCCGCCGGTTTTTGACCCTTCAGCCCGGCGGTGACGGCGTCGGACATTAAAAATATCCGCAGTACCAGGTCGCTCTCTTTTTCGCGTAGCGCGATCGCCAGGCGCAGGCTGTTGAAAAGGGATTCGCTGCCGTAGGCCGCACCGTTGGCGACGATCACAATCTTCTGCATGTTGACTCCTGTTTTTATAAAGGCACGAATATTGCTTAATTTCCCCGGAGTTTCGCTGTCCGGGAGAGTAAGCATGACATTAATGGCCGGCATTTCGCCAGGTGCAACCGAATGGCTCCAGCGCGCAAGGCGGATGCGCCGAGAGCAGCTCAGCAGGCTGGCGCAGCTGAACGTGCTGGTGCGCGGAATTAGCCAGCTGGTGCATATGCTCCAGTGCGAGCGCGGCGCATCTAACGTCTGGCTCTGCTCACAGGGTAAGCTCTATGCGCCTGAATGCAAAGCCAGCCGGGCGCTGGTGGACGAAAACCTTGCTGCACTGAACGACATTCTTGGAAAACAGTCCGCCTTTCCGGGAAGCGCCGTTTGCGAACGTATCGGCAATGCGCTGCTCACGCTGGAGACGCTTCCCGCGCTGCGCGACGGTGTAAATCGGCAAACGCTGACGGCTCCGCAGGCAATGGAGCACTACTCCCGCATGCTGCGCCACCTGCTCAGTATCGTACCGCAGCTTAATGACAGCATTGACGACCCGCAAATCGCGGGCCGTTTCGTCGCGCTATATAGCCTGATGCAGGGGAAAGAGCTGGCGGGACAAGAGCGGGCCCTGGGGGCAATTGGCTTCACGCAGGGCTTTTTCGATGATGTGACCCGCCAGCGGCTGGTTGACCGCATTGACGGGCAGCAGGCCTGCTTTGAGATCTTTCTCTCCCACAGCCAGGCCGACGTGCAGACTTCGTTCTCCCTTAATTGTCAGCCCGATCGTGAGACGGAGCAGCTCCGGCGCGTGGCCTGTACCCGCCAGCCTGCTGCAGACAATGGACATACCGCACTCGCCTGGTTTGCGCTGCAAACGGCGCGGCTGGAGCATCTGCGCGCGCTGGAGGAGACGATCATCGCCGATCTGATGGTCGCGGTGGATGAGCGTATTCAGCGCGACGAGGCATACCCGCTTCCCGGGGATGAACAGGACGATCCGCTGGCGCACTACCCGGATAAACCGCTGCTGACCCTGGTTCGCCAGCAGGCACGAGAGATAGAGCAGCTTTCCCGCCAGCTCGCGTCGCTGCGCGATACGCTTGAGGAGCGCAAAACCATTGACAAAGCCAAAAGCGTGCTGATGACCCACCAGAACATGAGTGAAGAACAGGCGTGGACAACGCTGCGCAAAATGGCGATGGACAAGAACCAGCGCATGGTCGATATCGCCCGCGCGCTGCTTACGGTGAAGAGCGTCTGGCAGGTAACACCAAAGGAGTAGCTGCACAATCAGCGGGCATTTTATGCCTGATTGAGGTGCGTGAACGCGGGCAAAACCCGGTTTTCGGCCCTGAAAGAGGGTCTTTAAACCTGGCATTGGCTTTGCATTATTTAATTAACCATTTTTGACGGTGCGCCAACGGCGGTGCATCCGTCTTCGGGATAAAGGCGTCCAGCGGTGCTTCGGCACGGCGGGCGCTTTTTTTTGGCTTTTTTTCGGGAGCGGTTATGGCGGATTTGTCGAGACGGCGATTTTTGCAGGCCAGCATGCTGGCGAGTGGTGCAGCGCTGTTACCGGGTGTTATGCAGGCTGCCTGGGCGGCTGGCTCAGATAAACCGGAACAGGAGACGGTGCGCGTCGGGTTTATCCCGCTGACCGACTGCGCGCCGGTGGTTATCGCAGCGTTAAAAGGCTTTGATAAAAAATACGGTATCACCATCGTTCCCACCAAAGAGGCGAGCTGGGCGGCGGTGCGCGACAAGCTGGTGGCGGGAGAACTGGACGCCGCACACATTCTTTACGGTCTGCTGTACGGGCTGGAGCTGGGCATCGCCGGCAAGCCGCAGCAGATGGCGAACCTGATGACGCTCAATCAGAACGGCCAGGCCATCACGCTTTCAAGCGATCTGGCGGAGAAGGGCGTTCGCGATCTCGACGGGCTGAAAACGCTGATCGGGCAGCAGGCGCCGGGAACCTACACCTTCGCGCACACCTTCCCGACCGGGACGCATGCCATGTGGCTTTACTACTGGCTGGCCAGCGCGGGCATTAACCCCTTTGACGACGTGCGCACGGTGGTGGTGCCGCCGCCGCAGATGGTGATGAACATGCGCATCGGCAACATGGTGGGCTTCTGCGTCGGCGAGCCGTGGAACGCGCGGGCGATTAACGACCGGATCGGCTTTACCGCCGCCACGTCGCAGTCCATCTGGGCCGATCATCCGGAAAAGATCCTCGGCACGCGCCGCGACTGGGTGGAGAAAAACCCGCACGCCGCCCGGGCGCTGGTGAGCGCGGTGCTGGAGGCCGCGCGCTGGATCGAGGCGTCCCAGGAAAACAAACGCGAAACCGCGCAGATCCTCTCCCGCCGGGCGTGGCTCAACTGCAAAGAACAGTATCTCACCGGGCGCATGCTCGGCGAGTATGACAACGGCCTGGGCCAGCGCTGGCAGGACGCGCACCCGATCCGCTTCTTCAACGAGGGGGCTGTGAGCTACCCGTATCTCTCCGACGGCATGTGGTTCTTAACCCAGTTCCGCCGCTGGGGCTTGCTCAAAGCCGCGCCGGACTACGCGGGCATCGCGCAGCGCATCAACCAGACCGCGGTCTGGCAGGATGCCGCCACCGCCGTCGGGGGCGTGTCCACGCCGTCATCACCGTTCCGCAGCAGCACGCTGATGGACGGCACCGTCTGGAACGGCACCGATCCGGAAGGGTACGCCAGCCGTTTCGCTATTCACCGTAAAGGGGCCTGATTATGCCACATCTGCAAAACACGAAACCACAAGAGACGCCAGAGAGCGGGGAAGTGATTGTCCTGCCTCCGGTACAGGTTCGCCGCCGTCCGCCCGCGTTAGCGCGCCGGATGAACGACTTTTTCCAGCGCGTTATCCCGGCGCTGCTTGGCCTCGGGCTGCTGGTGGTGCTCTGGCAACTGGCGGCGATAAACAGCAAAGGCTTCCCGACGCCGCTCAGCACGCTTGATTCCGCCATTACCCTGTTTGCCGACCCGTTTTATCGCGACGGGCCTAACGATATGGGCATTGGCTGGAACGTGCTTGCTTCACTGCAGCGCGTCGCCATCGGCTTTGGCCTGGCAGCGCTGGCGGGTATTCCGCTGGGCTTTTTGATTGGCCGCTTCACCTTTTTCTCGCGCATGTTCAACCCGCTGATTGCGCTTCTGCGCCCGGTCAGCCCGCTGGCCTGGCTGCCCATCGGCCTGCTGCTGTTCCAGAAAGCGGAGCCCGCGTCGAGCTGGACCATTTTCATCTGCTCTATCTGGCCGATGGTGATCAACACCGCCGAAGGCGTGCGCCGCATTCCGCAGGACTACCTCAACGTCGCCCGCGTATTGCAGCTTTCCGAGTGGACGATCATGCGCCGCATACTCTTCCCGGCTGTGCTACCCGCCGTGCTGACCGGGGTGCGCCTCTCCATCGGCATCGCCTGGCTGGTGATTGTCGCCGCTGAGATGCTCACCGGGGGGCTGGGTATCGGCTTCTGGATCTGGAACGAGTGGAACAACCTCAACGTCGAAAACATTCTGATCGCCATCGTCATCATCGGCGTGGTCGGGTTGCTGCTGGAGCAGGGGCTGATGCTGATCGCCCGTCGCTTTAGCTGGCAGGAAAAATAAGGAGCGAACATGAAACCATTAATTCAGGTCCAGGCCGTGAGCCAGCGTTTTTCCACCGCCAGCGGCGAGTTTCTGGCGCTGCAGAACGTCTCTTTTGATATCCACGAGGGCGAAACCGTGAGTCTTATTGGCCACTCCGGCTGCGGCAAGTCGACGCTGCTTAACCTCATCGCCGGGATCGCGCTGCCGACGGAAGGCGGGCTGATTTGCGACAACCGCGAAATCGCCGGGCCGGGGCCCGAGCGCGCGGTGGTGTTCCAGAACCATTCTCTGCTGCCGTGGCTGACCTGCTTCGACAACGTGGCGCTGGCGGTGGATCAGGTGTTCCGTCACACCATGAGCAAGGCCGAGCGCAAAGAGTGGATCGAGCACAACCTCGACCGCGTGCAGATGGGACACGCGCTGCACAAGCGTCCGGGGGAGATCTCCGGCGGCATGAAGCAGCGCGTCGGGATTGCCCGCGCGCTGGCGATGAAGCCGAAAGTGCTGCTGATGGATGAGCCGTTCGGCGCGCTGGATGCGCTGACGCGCGCCCATCTGCAGGACTCGGTGATGCAGATCCAGCAGGCGCTGAACACCACCATCGTTCTCATTACCCACGACGTGGACGAGGCGGTGCTGCTCTCCGATCGCGTGCTGATGATGACCAACGGCCCGGCGGCCACCGTCGGGGAGATCCTGCGCGTTGACCTGCCGCGCCCGCGCAACCGGGTGCAGCTGGCGGACGACAGCCGCTATCACCACATGCGCCAGCAGATCCTCCATTTCCTCTACGAAAAACAGCCGAAAGCGGCGTAACGAGGGGGCGTTGATGCGACTGGTCATTATCGGGAATGGCATGGCGGCAACCCGGCTGATTGCTTCGCTCACCGGGCGAGCTTCCGGTCGGTTCGCTATCACCGTCATCGGTGACGAGCCGGAGCATGCCTATAACCGCATCCAGCTTTCGCCGGTGCTGGGGGGTGAAAAAACGGCTGCGGGCATCTGCCTTCAGGATGACCACTGGTACCAGGAGCGCGGCGTGACGGTGCTGCGGGGCGAAAAGGCACTCGCCGTGAACGTGGACGCGCGGGAAGTGCAAACCACCGCCCGCACGCTGGGCTGGGATGCGCTGGTATTTGCCACCGGGTCAACGCCGTTTGTGCCGCCGATTCCTGGGGGCGATGCGCCGCACGTCTTCACGTTCCGTACCCTGGAGGATACCCGCGCCATTCAGGCGATCGCCGGTCCGGCGGTAGTGCTGGGGGGCGGCGTGCTCGGCGTTGAGACGGCGGCAGCGCTGGCTCGTTCAGGTGACAACGTCACGCTCGTTCATCGCGGCCCGTGGCTGATGGAGCAGCAGCTGGACCAGCAGGCGGGCGTACTGCTTGAAGAGGCGCTGGCGGCGCGGGGCGTGCGCTCTGAACTCGCCTCCGGCATCGCGGGGATTAACGGGAATAGCGTGACGCTGCTCAACGGACGCCGCGTCGCCGCCGCGCGCGTGGTGCTGGCGACCGGCGTGCACCCCAACGTCGCACTGGCGCAGGCCAGCGGTGTTCGCTGCGCGCGCGGCATCGTGGTGGATAGCCAGATGCGGACCTCCGCACCGGACGTCTACGCCATTGGCGAGTGCTGCGAAATTGACGGCCAGACCTTTGGCCTGGTCGCGCCCTGTATGACGCAGGCGGATATTCTCGCCGCGCGGCTGGCGGGTGACACAGCCGCGCCGTTTGCCCTCACCGACAATGGCGTGCGCCTCAAGGTGACCGGCGTGGAGCTGTTCAGCCTCGGGCGCGCGGCGGCGCAGGCGGGCGACGTGGTCTGGAGCTCCTGGGATCCGCTAACCCGTCACTATCGTCGGTTACTGATCCATCAGGGTGCGCTGGCTGGCGTGCTGCTGATGGGCGACTGCCGCAGCGCGGCAACATTTACCGATTTACTGGCAACGGCTGCGCCCGCACGCGCGGACTGGCTGTTCGATCGTTTCACTACGCAACCGCAGGTTGCAGGACAGAACGCTATGACAAAACCTACTCTGGTGGTGGTTGGGCACGGTATGGTCGGCCATCATTTTCTCGAAGACTGCGTTAACCGCAATCTGCATCAGCAGTATCAGATCGTTGTCTTTGGTGAGGAGCGCTATGCCGCCTATGACCGCGTGCATCTGTCGGAATACTTTGGCGGCCGAAGCGCGGCGTCGCTCTCGCTGGTGGAGGGGGAATTCTTTGCCGATAACGGCATTGAGCTGCGCCTCTCGCAGCAGATCGTCGCTATCGATCGCGACGCGCGCGTGGTGCGTACCGCCAGCGGGCATGAGACCCACTGGGACAAGCTGGTGCTGGCGACCGGCTCATACCCGTTCGTACCGCCGGTACCGGGCAACGATCTGCCGGGCTGCTTTGTCTACCGCACCCTTGACGACCTGGACAACATAGCGGCCCACGCGGCGGGCTCGCGTCGTGGCGTGGTGATTGGCGGCGGCCTGCTCGGGCTGGAAGCCGCTAATGCTCTGAAACAGCTCGGGCTGGAAACCCACGTGGTGGAGTTTGCGCCCAATCTGATGGCGGTGCAGCTTGATAATGACGGCGCGGCGATGCTGCGCAGGAAAATCGAGGCGCTGGGCGTTGGCGTTCACACCAGTAAAGCCACCACGGAAATTGCTGCGACGGACGACGGGCTGGTGCTGCGCTTCGCAGACGGTGAACAGCTGGAAACGGACATGGTGGTCTTCTCTGCCGGTATTCGTCCTCAGGACGCGCTGGCGCGCAGCAGCGGGCTGGCTGTCGGCGAGCGCGGCGGGATCTGCATTGATGACGCCTGCCGGACCTCCGATTCGAACGTGCTTGCCATCGGTGAATGCGCCCTGTGGGAGGGGAAAATCTTTGGCCTTGTGGCGCCGGGCTACCAGATGGCGCGCGTGGCCGCCGCCGCGCTCGCGGGCGAAGATAAAACCTTCACCGGGGCAGATATGAGCACTAAGCTCAAGCTGCTCGGCGTGGACGTGGCGTCGTTTGGCGATGCTCATGGGCGCACGCCGGGGGCGCTAAGCTACCAGTGGACGCACGGCCCGCAGCAAATCTACAAGAAAATCGTGGTCAGCCACGACGGAAAAACGCTGCTCGGCGGCGTGCTGGTGGGCGATGCCAGCGAATACGCTACGCTGGTGCAGATGATGCTTAACGGCATCAGCCTGCCGAAAGAGCCGGAAACGCTGATACTACCCGCGTTGTCAGGCAGCGCGCCAAAAGCGCTGGGCGTGGCGGCGCTGCCGGAAAGCGCGCAGATCTGTTCGTGTCATAACGTCAGCAAAGGCGATATCTGCCGGGCGGTGAGCGCGGGCGCAGCGGATATCGGCGCCGTTAAGCAGTGCACCAAAGCGGCGACCGGCTGCGGGGGCTGCAGCGCGCTGGTGAAGCAGGTGATGGAGTTCCAGCTTGCCGAGCAGGGCGTGGAGGTGAAAAAGGACATCTGCGAACACTTCCCGTACTCGCGCCAGGAGATTTACCATCTGGTGCGCGTCAACCATATCCGAACCTTCGACCAGCTTATCAGCCGCTACGGTCAGGGGCACGGGTGCGAGATCTGTAAGCCGCTGGTGGGGTCAGTGCTGGCCTCCTGCTGGAATGAGTATCTGCTCAAACCGGCGCATCTGCCATTGCAGGACACCAACGACCGCTACTTCGCCAATATTCAGAAGGACGGGACGTATTCCATCGTGCCGCGCATGCCCGCAGGAGAAGTGACCGCCGACGGGCTGATCGCCATCGGCCAGATTGCGAAACGCTACGGCCTGTACAGCAAAATCACCGGCGGGCAGCGTATCGACCTGTTTGGCGCCACCCTGGAACAGCTGCCTGAGATCTGGCAGGCGCTGGTGGAGGCCGGGTTTGAAACCGGGCACGCTTACGGGAAATCCCTGCGCACGGTGAAATCCTGCGTCGGGTCGACCTGGTGCCGCTACGGCGTGCAGGACTCCACTGGTCTCGCGGTCAGGCTGGAGCACCGCTACAAGGGCCTGCGCGCCCCGCACAAAATCAAAATGGCCGTTTCCGGCTGCACCCGCGAGTGCGCGGAGGCGCAGAGCAAAGACGTGGGGGTGATTGCCACGGACAAAGGCTGGAACCTCTATCTGTGCGGCAACGGCGGGATGAAGCCTCGCCATGCAGATCTCTTCGCCAGCGATCTGGATGACGAAACGCTGATCCGCACCGTCGACCGTTTCCTGATGTTCTACATCCGCACGGCGGATCGCCTGCAGCGCACCAGCACCTGGATGGACAACCTGGAGGGCGGCCTCGACTATCTGCGTGAGGTGATCCTCAACGACAGTCTCGGCATCGCCCACGAGCTGGAGCAGGAGATGGTCCGGGTAGTAGAGACGTACCAGTGCGAATGGCAAACCACGCTCAACGATCCTGACCGCCTGGCGCTGTTCCGCACCGCGGTGAACGTCGCGCCATCGGACGAAAGCAAGCGCTGGCAGGAAATCTGCGGCATTGACGATATCCCGGAGCAGGCGGGCATTGGCGCGCGTCTTGGCCGTAAACCGATCGCGCTGTTCCGCTTTGGTCAAACTGTTTATGCCCTGGACGACCTGGAGCCGGGCAGCAGTGCGAACGTGCTGTCACGCGGCATCCTCGGCGATGCGGCGGGCGAACCGGTGGTTATTTCTCCGCTCTACAAGCAGCGCATTCGCCTGCGCGACGGCTGTCAGGTGGAGAGTGGCGAACCCGCTGTGCGCGCCTGGCCGGTCAAAATTGAAAATGGCAAGGTGTGGGTCGGCAACGAAGAGCTGGTGATGCGCGCGGAGGCCTCATGACGGAAACCAGGACAACGTGCCCCTACTGCGGGGTCGGCTGCGGCGTGATCGCCAGCGTGGAGGATGGAGCGGTCAGCGTTCGGGGGGACGACACCCATCCTGCAAACTTTGGCCGCCTGTGCGTGAAAGGATCGGCCCTGGGGGAGACAACGGGCTTGCAGGGGCGATTGCTGTACCCCGTTGTCGATGGACTTGAGGTGGACTGGTCCCAGGCGCTGAACGCGGCGGGCGAGCGACTGCGGGAGATCATCGACACATGGGGGCCACGGGCGGTGGCGTTTTACGCCTCCGGCCAGCTATTAACCGAGGACTACTATGCCGCCAACAAGCTGATGAAAGGGTTTATCGGCGCGGCGAACATCGATACCAACTCCCGGCTCTGCATGTCCTCGGCGGTGGTGGGCTACAGGCGCGCCTTTGGCGAAGACGTGGTGCCGTGCAGCTACGAGGATGTGGAAAACAGCGATCTGGTGGTGCTGGCTGGCTCGAACGCGGCCTGGACGCATCCGGTGCTCTATCAGCGTCTGGTGCAGGCAAAGCACAACAACCCGCAGATGAAGGTGGTGGTGATTGACCCGCGTAAAACCGCTACCTGCGATATTGCCGACCTGCATCTGGCGCTTAAACCCGGCAGCGACGCCGGGCTGTTTGTGGGGTTGCTCAATCTGATCCAGGGCACCGATGAGTGGCCGATTGCCCGCGTGGCGGCGTTTTGCGACCTTCCGGCAGAGGATATTGGTACCTTTTACGACTGGTTTATTACCGTGCCTCGCGCCATTACGCTCTACACCATGGGGATCAACCAGTCCTCCAGCGGAAGCGACAAGTGCAGCGCCATCATTAACGTGCATCTTGCCAGCGGGAAGTTCAACCGTCCGGGCTGCGGCCCGTTTTCGCTGACCGGACAGCCAAACGCCATGGGCGGCCGGGAAGTAGGTGGGCTGGCGAACCAGCTGGCGGCGCATATGAGCTTCGAGCCGGACGATCTTTCGCGGGTGGCGCGTTTCTGGGGAACGGAACGGCTGGCGCAGACGCCGGGGCTGATGGCGGTGGAACTGTTTGACGCCATCGCCCGCGGCGAGGTGAAGGCGGTGTGGATCATGGGCACCAATCCTGCCGTATCGCTGCCGGACAGCCACGCGGTGTGTCAGGCGCTGGCGGCCTGTCCGCTGGTGATTGTCTCTGAGGTGATGAAAGATACCGACACCAGCCGGTTCGCCCATATCCGTTTTCCGGCGCTGGGCTGGGGGGAAAAGGACGGCACGGTGACCAATTCCGAGCGGCGCATTTCGCGCCAGCGCGCGTTTCTGCCCGCGCCGGGTGAGGCGAAGCCGGACTGGTGGATCGTGGCTCAGATTGCAAAACGGCTGGGCTACGGCGAGGCCTTTGCCTGGCAACATCCGCAGGAGATTTTTTGCGAACATGCGGCGCTGACGGCGTTTGAAAATGACGGCGCGCGGGCGTTGAACCTTCAGGAACTGGCGGGGTTAACCCGTGAAGCGTGGGAGACGCTTGAGCCGTACCAGTGGCCGACGGGGAATTTACCGCGCCGAAACGTAGTGCCTGTCGATCCGCTGCCGCACGGCGCGACGGCTACCGCGCTATACCCGGCGATCCTCAACACTGGCCGTATCCGCGACCAGTGGCACACCATGACCCGTACGGGCTACGTGCCCCGGCTGATGCAGCATATCGCGGAGCCGTTTGTTGAGGTCTGCGCCGCAGACGCCATTCGGTTTTCACTGTGCGACGGCCAGCTGGCGCGGATCGTCTCGCCGCGCGGCGTGATGGTGGCCAGAGTACGAATCAACGACGGAATACGGGAAGGCGAAGCGTTTGCCCCGATGCACTGGAACGCTGAGTTTGCCCGCCAGGGAAAGGTTAACGCGCTGGTGGAAGGGCGCGTCGATCCGGCTTCCGGGCAGCCGGAGAGTAAGCAAACCGCCGTCAGAATCATGCCCTGGCAGCCCGCCTGGCAGGGGGAGCTCTATGCCCGGGAATGGCCGGAGATCCCCTCTTCGGTTCACTGGTGGCGTAAAGCCTCGCGAATGACGATAGCGGGTGATAAGCCGCTGCTGTCGTGGGTCATGGACTATGCCAGCGGCCGGGGCTGGCAGCTGCAGGTTGCGCAAACCGGGGAACGCAGCAGCGTGCTGGCCTGGCATAACGGCCATCTGATGCTGGGTTTCTGGGAAGGCACCGCCTTGCCCGATCTGGCGAACCCTGTGATAGAAGCCGCTTTTCAGTCACCACCCTCGACGCCCGCTGAGCGCCATGCGCTGCTGAACGGGCAGGGCGTGGGGAAGGTTACAGATCCGGGGCGCATCATCTGCAGCTGTTTCAGCGTTGGAGAAAACGCGATACGGGAGGCGATTGCCGGAGGCTGCGGTTCCGTTACCGCTCTGGGGGCGACGCTACGGTGCGGCACGAACTGTGGTTCGTGCGTGCCTGAGCTCAAAACAATGTTTCAGGAAATTCCGGAAAATTCCCCGTGAAGCTGCAAAGAGGGAGAAATCACGTTAAGGTACCTGGTGTTCTTACGTAAGCACCGGGTAATTCTTACGACATTGATGACTGTTTCTCCCCCTTTCCGAACGCTGGTTTTACTCTCCCTTGTTACTGCCGGAGCCGTTCACGGTGCGCCGAATTCCTTTATCCAGCAGGCACAAAATCCCTTTGATAATAACGGGGATAATCTCCCCGATCTCGGTATGGCAGCCCCGACCGGGGAGGGGGAAAAGCATCTCGCCGAAATGGCGAAAGCCTTTGGTGAAGCCAGTATGACCGACAACGGCCTGACTACGGGCGAGCAGGCGCGGCAGTTTGCCTTTGGTCAGGTGCGCGACGCGGTGAGCGGCGAGGTGAACCAGCAGATTGAATCCTTGCTGTCGCCCTGGGGGAATGCCAGCGTCAATTTGCTGGTGGATAACGACGGGAAATTCAACGGCAGCAGCGGGAGCTGGTTTATCCCCTGGAACGATAACAACCGTTACCTGAGCTGGAGCCAGCTCGGCCTGACGCAGCAGACGGATGGCCTGGTCAGTAACGCCGGAATCGGCCAGCGCTGGGTGGCCGGAAAATGGCTGCTGGGCTACAACACCTTTTACGATAACCTGCTGGATGAGAACCTGCAGCGTGCCGGGCTCGGCGCGGAGGTATGGGGAGAAAATCTGCGCCTGTCGGCTAACTATTATCAGCCTTTTGCCGGCTGGCGCGACAGCTCTGACGTCCAGGAGCAGCGCATGGCGCGGGGATATGACGTGACCGCCAAAGCCTGGCTGCCGTGGTTTCATCACCTGAACACCAGCGTCAGCTTTGAGCAATATTTTGGCGACAACGTTGACCTCTTCAACAGCGGAACCGGGTATCACAACCCGGTGGCGGTCAATCTCGGGCTTAACTATACCCCCGTGCCGCTGGTGACGCTGACCGCCGGGCATAAGCAGGGCGAAAGCGGAGAGAGCCAGAATAACCTCGGGCTGAAGCTCAACTATCGCTTCGGCGTGCCGCTGGTTAAGCAGCTCTCCGCCGGAGAGGTCGCGGCCACGCGATCCCTGCGCGGAAGCCGCTATGACTCGCCGGAGCGTAACAGCCTGCCGGTGATGGAGTTCCGCCAGCGTAAAACGCTCTCCGTCTGGCTGGCAACCCCGCCGTGGGATCTCAAAGGGGGCGAAACCGTCATGCTGAAGCTGCAGGTTCGCAGCACTCACGGAATTCGTCAGATCCACTGGCAGGGTGATACCCAGGCATTGAGCCTGACGTCCCCGGGGAAAAGTGACAGCACCGACGGCTGGAGCGTGATCATGCCTGCCTGGAATAACGCTGAAGGGGCGACAAACCGCTGGCATCTCTCGGCGGTGGTGGAAGATGCGAAGGGCCAGCGCGTCTCATCCAATGAGATCACGCTCGCTGTGGTGCAGCCGCTGGTCGCATTACCTGACGACGACCCGCGCTGGAAGCTGCTGCCGGATGAGTAATGCTTAAAAAATACGTTCCTGATGGACCCACACCGCGGCTTCAACGCGGGATTTTAGCTTCATTTTCTTGAGCATATGCTTCACGTGCACTTTAACCGTGCTTTCGGTGATATCCAGGCGGCGGGCGATCATTTTGTTCGGCAGGCCCTGGGCAATCAGCTTCAGAATATCGCGTTCGCGCGGCGTTAACTGGCTGACGTCGCGGTCAGAGGTGGCGCGGTTCGCCCGCAGGCTGGCGGCCAGCACCGGCGTCAGGGCCTCGCTCAGCACCATCTCGCCTGCGGCGGCCTGCTGCAGCGCCTTGAGCAGGTCTTCCGGCTCCATATCCTTCAGCAGATAGCCATCCGCGCCGCGCTTCAGCGCCGTGACCACATCCTCTTCGTGGTTGGAGACGCTAAAGACCACCACGCGACCGGAAAGGGATTTCTCGCGCAACTTGTCGAGGGTTTCCAGACCGTTCATGCCGGGCATGTTGAGATCGAGCAGGATCAGATCCGGATCGAGGGATTCGGCCAGCTCAATACCCTGTTCACCGTTGCTGGCTTCGCCAACCACGGTAATGTCGGGTGCCATGCTGACCAGCTGTTTTACGCCAGTACGCAGCATCGGATGGTCGTCGATCAACAGGATGGATGCCGGTTCCTGATTAGTCATGGGTTTCTCCTTGAGCAGTTGTAAGCGGTTTTTCGGGAATAAAGGTGACCACAACTTCCGTGCCACCCGTCTCTCTCCGTCGAACCTGGCAATCACCGCGCAGGCTTTGGGCGCGGTCTCGCATAATGATTAAACCATAGTGGTTAGTGCGTTCGGCATTTTCCGGCACGCCGCGACCGTTGTCGTGAACCGTCAGCCTGACCTGATTAGCGTGCTGGCTGACGGTAACCGTAACCGCCGTCGCTTCAGCGTGTTTGAGCACGTTGCTCAGCGCTTCGCGGGCGATCTGCAGCAGATGAATCGCCTGATGGGAAGGGACAAACCGCGGCGGCAGCTGGTAATCCAGCTTCACCGGGAAGCCAAGCCGGGCACTAAATTCCTGGCAGCTGGATTCCAGCGCCGGGCGCAGCCCCGGCTCGGTCAGCTGCAGGCGGAAGGTGGTCAGCAGCTCGCGCAGCTGTACCCAGGAGGTGTTCAGCTCGTTGCGGATCTGGCTCAGCAGCTGTTTGTTGCTTTCCGGCATTTCCGCGTCCTGCATCTGCAGGCAGCTCACCTGCATTTTCATACAGGAGAGCGACTGGGCGATAGAGTCGTGGAGCTCGCGGGCGATGGTCGCGCGCTCTTCCATGACGATCAACTGCTGCTGTTTTTCCTGGTGCCTGTCGAGCGCCAGCGTGGCCGTTAACTGTTCAACCAGGGTGTCCACCAGCTGCTGCTGGTCGTGGCTCAGATGACGTCCGGCTGGCAGGGTGGCCAGCAGAATACCGTACTGGGTGTGGCTGTCCGTCAGCCGCCACTTCAGGGTAGTGCCGCCAGAAGCCTGCAGCGGCAGGCCGCGCGGGCACAGGTGGCAGCCTTTATCATCGCAGGACATGTCGGACTGACAGGTAAACTCCTGATGATTATCTTCATCTTCCACATCGTAAACCCGCAGCTCCAGGTCATGCAGCAGGGTCAGATTTTGCAGGCCGTTCAGCACCGGCGAAAGGCGTTCACATAGCGGCACCTGCATGTGCAGCCGACGGTTGGCTTGCCACAGGAAGGAGAGGATCTCATTTTTCTGCTCCAGCCCGGCGGTTTTTTCCTGCACGCGTTGCTCCAGCACCGCGTAGCTTTCGGAGAGCTCCGCCGACATGGTGTTCAGCGCCTGGCCGAGCATGGCCATCTCGTTGCGGCCGCTGATGTGCGTGCGCTGGGTAAAATCTCTGTTCGTTACGGCGCGCGCCATCGCCAGCAGCTGTTTCCAGGGATTCAGCAGCCGCGCCCGGAGCCAGATAATGGTGAAGATCAGCAGCAGGCCCATAAACAGCGCCATGGCACGGTGTACCATTACCACCCGGTCGATGCGTAATTCGGTGGTTTGGTCGAAAGAGGAGACCAGCGCGTCAATGCGGGAGACGAAACCCGCTACGTCCTGCGCAACGGTTTCGGTGCTGCGTGCCTGTTTCAGACCGGGTTCCAGCTGGGTGTGCCAGTAGCCCTGCAGGGCTTTCAGCTGGGACTGCTGGCCGGCGCGAATGGCGGCGTTTTCCAGTTCGGGGCTGAAGGCCGTGCGCTCCATTTCATCAATTAAGGGCCGATCGTCCTGCGTCAGGGGGACCGACGCCAGCAGACGATAACTCTGCATGCGTAGAGAACCTGCCTCGTTGATGGCATGCGCATTACCCTGTACCCCTTGTACCAGCCAGCCGGAAATCGCCATGCCGGCCACGCCAAGGGCGGTAGACAGCAAAACAATCAGGGCTAGCTGATTGACGAGAGTCAGCGGTGATAAACATCTTTTTAACATAGAGTTGCCGGGCTCCTGACGTGGCCTGCTTGCAGGAATGGCGCTATTCTGGTGCATACCCTGGAGTATACCCATACCAATAAAGGATTACCCCTAAATTGCCAACGGAGTATAGGTGAAGAAGCGGTGGTAGCAAGGAACCTTCAGTGCAGTGAAAAACCACGTCTTTTTTACCGAATTATCCTACTCACTAAGGATAACCCCTTTTTTTGCGCCGCAAATCCCCGCACTTTTCCTTTGATTTATATCAACTTACCGCCGCCCTAAAACCCTAATGTTTGCAGCATCATTCGAGAATCAGAGGTGTCTATGAGTCACTCATCCGCTCCCGAAAGGGAAAATGGTGCCGTTATTACAGACTGGCGTCCAGAGGATCCGGCGTTCTGGCAACAGCGCGGCCATCGTGTAGCAAGCCGGAATCTGTGGATTTCCGTTCCGTGTCTGCTTTTAGCGTTTTGTGTATGGATGTTGTTTAGCGCGGTCGCGGTAAACCTGCCGAAAGTAGGGTTTACGTTCACGACCGATCAGCTGTTTATGCTTACCGCATTGCCGTCGCTGTCTGGCGCGCTGCTGCGTGTCCCTTACGCGTTTATGGTCCCGGTATTCGGAGGCCGTCGCTGGACGGCGTTCAGTACGGGCATCATGATCGTCCCTTGCGTGTGGCTAGGCTTCGCGGTGCAGGATACCTCCACGCCGTTCAGCGTGTTCGTGATTATCTCCCTGCTGTGCGGTTTCGCCGGCGCTAACTTCGCCTCCAGCATGGCGAACATCAGCTTCTTCTTCCCGAAAGCGAAGCAGGGCGGCGCGCTGGGTATTAACGGCGGTCTGGGCAACATGGGCGTAAGCGTGATGCAGCTGATTGCGCCGCTGGCGATCTCTGTTTCTATTTTTGCCGCCTTCGGTGGCGGCGGCGTTGAGCAGGCGGATGGTTCTTCCCTCTACCTGCAGAACGCGGCCTGGATTTGGGTCCCGTTCCTGGTGGTCTTCACCCTCGCTGCGTGGTTCTTTATGAACGATTTGAGCGCGTCGAAAGCATCCCTGAGCGAGCAGCTTCCGGTGCTGAAGCGTGGACACCTGTGGGTGATGGCGCTGCTGTATCTGGCTACCTTCGGTTCGTTTATCGGCTTCTCAGCGGGCTTTGCCATGCTGTCGAAAACCCAGTTCCCGGACGTGCAGATCCTGCAATTCGCCTTCTTCGGTCCGTTCATTGGCGCACTGGCGCGTTCACTGGGCGGCATGATCTCCGACCGTCTGGGCGGGACTCGCGTTACGCTGGTGAACTTTATTGTGATGGCAGTCTTCTGCGCGCTGCTGTTCCTGACGCTGCCTTCTGACGGGCAGGGCGGTAACTTCTTTGCCTTCTTCGGCGTGTTTATGGTGCTGTTCCTGACGGCCGGGTTGGGGAGTGCTTCCACCTTCCAGATGATCTCCGTGATCTTCCGCAAGCTGACGATGGATCGCGTGAAAGCGCAGGGCGGAAGCGAAGAGCAGGCCATGCGTGAAGCGGCGACGGATACGGCTGCGGCCCTGGGCTTTATCTCGGCTATTGGCGCAATTGGCGGCTTCTTTATTCCGAAAGCGTTCGGCATCTCGCTTGACCTGACCGGCTCTCCGGCTGGCGCCATGAAAGTCTTCCTCGTCTTCTATATCGCCTGCGTCGTGATTACGTGGCTGGTATATGGCCGTAATACCAAGAAAAATAAGTAAGTGTGATTATCCGTTAACGCGGCCTTCGGGCCGCGTTTTTTTTCGAATGAATAATAGTTACAACATACTGAAAGCTTTTACCGCAGTCATCTGCGGGTAACAGTGTGATCGCCATCGCTTTGCAGGTATGTCTACCCCTTAATACCTGAGATGTTAAATTTTGCCGGGGTTATTGTACGATGAATAATAAATATCTTTATAAATCATTTATTTATTCGTTTTAAAAATATACCGCTTTGGTGGTATTTGGTCTAACCCCTCCTTTTACAGTCCCTCTTCGTCTTGATCGTTATCAATTCTCCCCCTCTTTCAGGGCGTTACCTTCGCTGCAAATCAGCAATGTCGATTTAGAGAGCCACAGGCTCCATACAGGAGATACCCGATGAGCAAATTTTTGGACCGGTTTCGCTACTTCAAACAGAAGGGTGAAACTTTTGCCGATGGGCACGGCCAGGTTCTGGATACCAACCGGGACTGGGAAGACGGTTACCGCCAGCGCTGGCAGCATGACAAAGTCGTCCGTTCTACCCACGGCGTAAACTGCACTGGCTCATGTAGCTGGAAGATTTTCGTTAAAAACGGTCTGGTGACCTGGGAAATGCAGCAGACCGACTATCCGCGCACCCGTCCGGATATGCCGAACCATGAACCGCGCGGCTGCCCGCGCGGGGCCAGCTACTCCTGGTATCTCTATAGCGCCAACCGTCTGAAATATCCGCTGATGCGTAAACGCCTGATGAAAATGTGGCGTGAAGCGAAAGTGCAGCACAGCGATCCGGTTGATGCGTGGGCCTCTATCATTGAAGATGCCGACAAAGCGAAAAGCTTCAAGCAGGCGCGCGGTCGCGGCGGTTTCGTTCGTTCTTCCTGGAAAGAGGTGAACGAGCTGATTGCCGCCTCCAACGTCTATACCGTAAAAACCTACGGTCCTGACCGCGTGGCGGGCTTCTCGCCAATCCCGGCGATGTCGATGGTCTCTTACGCTTCCGGCGCGCGCTACCTGTCGCTTATCGGCGGGACCTGCCTGAGCTTCTACGACTGGTACTGTGACCTGCCGCCAGCGTCACCGCAGACCTGGGGTGAGCAGACCGACGTGCCGGAATCCGCCGACTGGTACAACTCCAGCTACATCATCGCCTGGGGCTCTAACGTTCCGCAGACCCGTACCCCGGACGCGCACTTCTTTACCGAAGTCCGCTACAAAGGGACCAAAACCGTCGCGGTAACGCCGGACTACGCGGAAATCGCCAAGCTGTGCGACCTGTGGCTGGCACCGAAACAGGGTACCGATGCCGCGATGGCGATGGCGATGGGCCACGTCATGCTGCGCGAATTCCACCTCGACAAACCGAGCCAGTACTTCACCGACTACGTGCGTCGCTACACCGACATGCCGATGCTGGTGATGCTGGAAGAGCGCGAGGGCTACTATGCCGCGGGCCGCACGCTGCGCGCCGCCGATCTGGTGGACGCGCTGGGCCAGGAAAACAACCCTGAGTGGAAAACCGTTGCCTATAACAGCAACGGCGAGCTGGTGGCGCCAAACGGCTCTATCGGCTTCCGCTGGGGCGAGAAGGGCAAGTGGAACCTTGAGCAGCGCAACAGCACCACCGGTGAAGAGACGGAGCTGCGCCTCAGCATGCTGGGCAGCCAGGACGAGATCGCCGAGGTTGGCTTCCCGTACTTTGGCGGTGAAGGTTCCGACCACTTCAACAAGGTTGAACTGAAAAACGTGCTGATGCACAAGCTGCCGGTTAAGCGCCTGCAGCTGGCCGACGGTTCTACCGCGCTGGTCACCACCGTCTATGACCTGACCATGGCGAACTACGGCCTGGAGCGCGGTCTGAACGACGAAAACTGCGCAACCAGCTATGACGACGTGAAGGCCTACACCCCGGCCTGGGCGGAGCAGATCACCGGCGTACCGCGCGCGCAGATCGTTCGTATCGCCCGCGAGTTTGCGGAAAACGCCGACAAGACCCACGGTCGTTCGATGATCATTGTGGGTGCCGGTCTGAACCACTGGTATCACCTCGATATGAACTATCGCGGTCTGATCAATATGCTGATCTTCTGCGGCTGCGTCGGTCAGAGCGGCGGCGGCTGGGCGCACTACGTGGGCCAGGAAAAACTGCGTCCGCAGACCGGCTGGCAGCCGCTGGCGTTTGCCCTTGACTGGCAGCGTCCGGCACGTCACATGAACAGCACCTCCTACTTCTATAACCACTCCAGCCAGTGGCGCTACGAGACGGTTACCGCGCAGGAACTGCTGTCGCCGATGGCGGATAAATCCCGCTACAGCGGCCACCTGATTGATTTCAACGTGCGCGCTGAACGCATGGGCTGGCTGCCGTCTGCGCCGCAACTGGGCACTAACCCGCTGCGCATTGCACAAGAGGCGAAGCAGGCGGGCATGTCGCCGGTGGATTACACCGTCAAATCCCTGAAGGAAGGCTCCATCCGCTTCGCGGCAGAACAGCCTGAGAACGGCAAAAACCATCCGCGCAACCTGTTCATCTGGCGCTCCAACCTGCTGGGCTCGTCCGGTAAAGGTCACGAGTACATGCTGAAATACCTGCTGGGCACCGAGAACGGTATTCAGGGTAAAGACCTCGGCAAGCAGGGCGGCGTGAAGCCAGAAGAAGTGGAATGGAAAGACAACGGTCTGGACGGCAAGCTGGATCTGGTGGTGACGCTGGACTTCCGTCTGTCCAGCACCTGCCTGTACTCCGATATCGTGCTGCCAACCGCCACCTGGTACGAAAAAGACGACATGAATACCTCGGACATGCATCCGTTTATTCATCCGCTGTCTGCCGCCGTTGACCCGGCGTGGGAATCGAAAAGCGACTGGGATATCTACAAAGACATCGCGAAGAAATTCTCCGAAGTCTGCGTAGGTCACCTGGGCAAAGAGACCGACGTGGTGACGCTGCCAATCCAGCACGACTCCGCTGCCGAACTGGCGCAGCCGCTTGACGTGAAGGACTGGAAAAAAGGCGAATGCGACCTGATCCCGGGCGTGACCGCGCCGCACATCATTCCGGTTGAACGTGATTACCCGGCAACCTACGAGCGCTTTACCTCCATCGGCCCGCTGATGGAGAAAATCGGTAACGGCGGCAAAGGCATCGCCTGGAACACCCAGAGCGAAATGGACCTGCTGCGCAAGCTCAATTACACCAAAGCAGACGGCCCGGCCAAAGGCCAGCCAATGCTCAACACGGCAATTGATGCGGCGGAGATGATCCTGACCCTGGCACCGGAAACCAACGGCCACGTGGCGGTGAAAGCGTGGGCGGCCCTGAGTGAATTTACCGGTCGTGACCACACGCATCTGGCGAAGAATAAAGAGGAAGAGAAAATCCGCTTCCGCGATATCCAGGCCCAGCCGCGCAAGATTATCTCCAGCCCGACCTGGTCTGGTCTGGAAGATGAGCATGTGTCCTATAACGCTGGTTATACCAACGTTCACGAGCTGATCCCATGGCGCACGCTTTCTGGTCGTCAGTCACTGTATCAGGACCACCAGTGGATGCGCGACTTCGGTGAAAGCCTGCTGGTGTACCGTCCGCCAATCGATACCCGCTCCGTGAAAGCGGTGATGGGCGCGAAATCGAACGGTAACCCTGAGAAGGCGCTGAACTTCCTGACGCCGCACCAGAAGTGGGGTATCCACTCCACCTACAGCGACAACCTGCTGATGCTTACCCTGTCGCGCGGTGGTCCGATTGTCTGGATGAGCGAAGCGGACGCCAAAGATCTGGGTATCGAAGATAACGACTGGATTGAAGTGTTCAACAGCAACGGCGCCCTGACGGCGCGTGCGGTGGTGAGCCAGCGCGTACCGGCCGGGATGACCATGATGTACCACGCGCAGGAACGTATCGTGAACCTGCCGGGTTCAGAGATCACCGAGCAGCGCGGCGGTATTCACAACTCCGTGACCCGTATTACGCCGAAGCCGACCCACATGATCGGTGGCTATGCGCAGTTGGCCTACGGCTTTAACTACTACGGCACCGTAGGATCGAACCGCGATGAGTTCGTGGTGGTACGTAAGATGAAGAATATTAACTGGTTAGACGGCGAAGGTAATGACCAGGTACAGGAGAGCGTAAAATGAAAATTCGTTCACAAGTCGGCATGGTGCTGAATCTGGATAAGTGCATCGGCTGCCACACCTGTTCAGTGACCTGTAAAAACGTCTGGACCAGCCGCGAAGGTATGGAGTACGCCTGGTTTAACAACGTGGAAAGCAAGCCGGGCACCGGTTTCCCGACCGACTGGGAAAACCAGGAGAAGTGGAAGGGCGGCTGGATCCGTAAAATCAACGGCAAGCTGCAGCCGCGCATGGGTAACCGCGCAATGCTCCTGGGTAAAATCTTCGCTAACCCGCACCTGCCGGGCATTGAGGACTATTACGAGCCGTTTGATTACGACTACCAGAACCTGCACAACGCGCCTGAAAGCAAACACCAGCCGATCGCCCGCCCTCGCTCGCTGATCACTGGTCAGCGCATGGACAAAATTACCAGCGGTCCAAACTGGGAAGAAATTCTGGGCGGCGAGTTCGAAAAGCGCGCCAAAGACCAGAACTTCGAGAACATGCAGAAGGCGATGTACGGCCAGTTCGAAAACACCTTCATGATGTATCTGCCGCGCCTGTGCGAACACTGCCTGAACCCGGCGTGCGTCGCGACCTGCCCGAGCGGTGCCATCTACAAGCGTGAAGAAGACGGCATCGTACTGATCGACCAGGACAAGTGCCGCGGCTGGCGCATGTGCATCACCGGCTGCCCGTACAAAAAAATCTACTTCAACTGGAAGAGCGGTAAGTCTGAGAAGTGCATCTTCTGCTATCCGCGTATCGAAGCCGGTATGCCGACCGTCTGCTCCGAGAGCTGCGTAGGTCGTATTCGTTACCTCGGCGTGCTGTTGTACGACGCGGACGCGATTGAGAATGCCGCAAGCACCGAGAATGAGAAAGATCTCTATCAGCGTCAACTGGACGTATTCCTCGATCCGAACGATCCGAAGGTGATTGAGCAGGCCCTGAAGGACGGTATTCCACAGAGCGTGATTGACGCCGCACAGCAGTCGCCGGTGTACAAAATGGCGATGGACTGGAAGCTTGCTCTGCCGCTGCACCCGGAATACCGCACCCTGCCGATGGTCTGGTACGTGCCGCCGTTGTCTCCGATTCAGTCTGCGGCGGACGCGGGCGAGCTGGGCAGCAACGGTATTCTGCCGGACGTGGAAAGCTTGCGTATCCCGGTTCAGTATCTGGCCAACCTGCTGACCGCAGGGGACACCCAGCCGGTACTGCTGGCGCTGAAACGTATGCTGGCGATGCGCCACTTCAAACGTGCGGAAACCGTTGACGGCGTGAACGATACCCGCGCGCTGGAAGAGGTCGGCCTGACCGAAGCGCAGGCGCAGGAGATGTACCGCTATCTGGCAATCGCTAACTACGAAGATCGTTTCGTGGTGCCAAGCAGCCACCGCGAGCTGGCTCGCGAGGCCTTCCCGGAGAAAAGCGGGTGTGGCTTTACCTTTGGCGACGGTTGCCACGGGTCAGACAGTAAATTCAACCTGTTCAACAGCCGCCGCATCGACGCCATGGATGTGACCAGCAAAACGGAGCCGCACCAATGATTGAACTCGTCATTGTTTCGCGTCTGCTCGAGTACCCTGATGCTGCGCTTGCGCAGCATCAACAGGAACTCTTTGATGCACTCGCGTCATCTGAAAACCTGGATAAAGAGGATGCCCAGAAGCTGGGCGTTTTCCTCCGCGATCTGCTGGCACGCGATCTGCTCGACGCGCAGGCGGACTACAGCCAGCTGTTTGACCGCGGGCGCGCGACGTCGCTGCTGCTGTTTGAACACGTTCACGGGGAATCCCGCGACCGCGGTCAGGCGATGGTGGACCTGATGGCCCAGTACGAGCAGCACGGCCTGCAGCTCGACAGCCGCGAGCTGCCGGACCACCTGCCGCTGTACCTGGAGTATCTGGCGCAGCTGCCGAAAGAAGAGGCGCTGGGTGGTCTGCAGGATATCGCCCCGATTCTTGCGCTGCTCGGCGCGCGTCTACAGCAGCGCGAGAGCCGCTATGCGGTGCTGTTCGATCTGCTGGTGAAGCTGGCGAACGCCTCTGTAGACAGTGAAAAAGTGGCGGAGAAAATCGCGGATGAAGCCCGGGACGATACCCCGCAAGCGCTGGATGCGGTCTGGGAAGAAGAGCAGGTGAAATTCTTTGCTGACCAGAACTGCGGCGAGTCTGAAATCTCCGCTCACCAGCGTCGTTTTGCCGGCGCGGTTGCCCCGCAATATTTGAATATCTCTAACGGAGGACGGCACTAATGCACTTCCTGAATATGTTCTTCTTTGACATTTACCCGTATATCGCGGGCACCGTGTTCCTGGTGGGAAGCTGGCTGCGCTATGACTACGGCCAGTACACCTGGCGTGCTGCCTCCAGCCAGATGCTGGATCGCAAAGGGATGCACGTCGCGTCTAACCTGTTCCACATCGGTATTTTGGGGATTTTTGCCGGTCACTTCCTTGGGATGCTGACGCCGCACTGGATGTACGAAGCATGGCTGCCGATTGAAGTGAAGCAGAAGATGGCGATGATCGCCGGTGGTGCCTGCGGTGTGATGACCCTGGTGGGTGGCCTGCTGCTGCTGAAACGGCGTCTGTTCAGCCCGCGCGTGCGTGCAACCACCACTGCAGCGGACATCCTGATCCTCTCCCTGCTGATGGTGCAATGCGCGCTGGGTCTGCTGACTATTCCATTCTCTGCGCAGCATATGGATGGCAGTGAAATGATGAAGCTGGTGGGGTGGGCGCAGTCCGTCGTGACCTTCCACGGCGGTGCATCTGAGCATCTGGACGGCGTGGCGTTTATCTTCCGCGTTCACCTGGTGCTGGGTATGACGCTGTTTGTGCTGTTCCCGTTCTCCCGACTGGTGCATATCTGGAGCGCGCCGGTGGAGTACCTGACGCGCAAATACCAGATTGTGCGTGCCCGTCGCTAATTCAGCGTCTTAATACCAACCCCGCAATCGCGGGGTTTTTTTTCGCCCCAGCCCAGGTTGTTGCCCGCTGCAGCAAACACGATCAGCGCGCCGCCCGCCAGCTGCGTCAGGTTCAGCGAGTGCCCGAACACCAGGTTATCGACAACGATCGCCACCACCGGATAGATAAACGACAGTGAGCCGGTAATGGGGGTAGGTAGCTTCTGAATCGCGCTGTAGAGCAGCTGGTACATAATGCCGGTATGGACGATGCCGAGCGTCAGCAGGATCGGCCAGGGAAAATCACCGGAAAATGACGGCCAGCTGGCAAACGGCAGAAGCATCACGACGCCCGTCAGCACCTGAATAAAGGCAATATGCTGCGGTGCGATAGTTTTCAGTTTGCGCGCAATGATTGCCGTCAGCGCGTAGAAGAAGGCCGCGGCCATTGCCAGACCGATACCCGCCAGCCATTCAGTGTCGTGGGTACCGGTCAGCTCGCTGGAGAGCAGTATCACCACGCCGCCGAAGGCGAGGAACAGCCAGCCCCATTTCACCACGCTGACGCGCTCGCCTAAAAACATCCCCATCAGGACCAGCATAAACGGCTGAGTGTTATAGACCACGGTCGAAAGACCAATAGAGATCCGCTCATAGGCTGCGAAGAGCAGTAGCCAGTTCACCACTAATGCCACACCGCCGAGAATCGCCAGCAGCAGCGTGGTGCGGGTGAGGGGGCTAAAGGGCTTTTGACTTACCCGGATAAAAATGAAAAGCGCTATTGCACCAATAAGGCAGCGCCAGAACACCACTTCCGTCACCGGCAGACCGCTGAGCAAAACAAACGCGCCAATAGAGCCGGAAATTAACATCGCCAGACTCATCTGCCAGACGCCTTTATGTAAATCACGCATCATTCACCTCCTGATTAATAACGCTATTGTCGAAAATCGCTGTTGGGTTTTACAGGGGTGAGATAAGGTTGAAGGTGTTAACTGCTTTTTTAAATTAGGTGAAACGAGTGGAATACCTTATTGATGATATCGATCGGCAAATTTTAGCCTGCCTGGTTGAGGATGCGCGCATGTCGTTGAAGGTGCTCAGCGGACGCATTGGCCTGACCTCACCCAGCACGGCGGAGCGTCTGAAGCGGCTGGAGGAGCGCGGTGTGATTCAGGGGTATGGCGCACGGGTGAATCTCGCGGCGCTGGGGTATACGCTACAGGCGCTGGTACGGGTGCGGCCTTTGCCGGGTCTGTTGCATAAGGTGGATAAGTATATTCAGGCGATGCCGGAGTGTATTGAGAGCGACAAGGTGACCGGGGAAGACTGCTTTGTGATTAGGCTGGTGGTGCGATCAATAGAACAACTGGATGCGCTGCTGGACGGGCTGGCGGAGCATGCCCAATGTAATACGTCGATTGTGAAAAGTTCGCCGGTGAAGCGTCGTTTGCCGCCAATATAGTCGTCTGTCGCCGGGTGGCGGCTGCGCCTTACCCGGACTACGAAGGTGGACTCGGTTCGATTTTGTTCGGGTTTTTTGAAGTGATGGTGGTGGGGGAAGGATTACTCGGCGCGTTGCGCCTCGCCCTTCGGGTCGTTGCCTGCGGCAACGCTTTCTCGCTGCGCTCGAATAGAACCTTAGTCGAAGCTTCTCATCCTTCCCCTTGCGGAAATACATGATGCACGGTGCGAGCAGAATGTTAAGTGTCATTTGAAAGTGATGGTGGTGGGGGAAGGATTACTCGGCGCGTTGCGCCTCGCCCTTCGGGTCGTTGCCTGCGGCAACGTTTTCTCGCTGCGCTCGAATCGAACCTTAGTCGAAGCTTCTCATCCTTCCCCTTGCGGAAATACATGATGCACGGTGCGAGCAGAATATTAAGTGTCGTTTGAAAATGATGGTGGTGGGGGAAGGATTCGAACCTTCGAAGTCGATGACGGCAGATTTACAGTCTGCTCCCTTTGGCCGCTCGGGAACCCCACCAGGGGTAATTCAAATTTTGAGGTCGTGCTGAGAGATGGTGGTGGGGGAAGGATTCGAACCTTCGAAGTCGATGACGGCAGATTTACAGTCTGCTCCCTTTGGCCGCTCGGGAACCCCACCACGGGGTAATGCGTTTTTACTGGCCTGCTTCCTGCTGGAAGCGGGGCGCATCATATCAAATGAGACGCCCCTGTAAAGCATTCCTTTAGGGAAAAGAAGCTGTTTGCCTGCTTTTTATCCGTAAAGGCGCAAAGCTAATCAATTCATTTTCCGAAAGATTAAAGAATGATGGTTCTGTTACCGTAGACAAAGACACGCTGCGCCAGCACCTGATACAGGGCACGACTCAACACGTTCTTCTCAACGTCACGTCCGGCGCGCATCATATCTTCTGCGGTGTAGGTGTGATCCACGTGAATCACGTCCTGCATGATGATGGGACCTTCGTCCAGATTGTCATTCACGTAGTGCGCGGTTGCGCCGATGATCTTCACGCCGCGCTCGTACGCCTGGTGATAAGGCCGCGCGCCAATAAAGGCCGGCAGGAACGAGTGGTGAATGTTGATAATCTTGTTCGGGAAGCGGGCGACGAAGGAAGGCGTCAGCACGCGCATATATTTCGCCAGCACCACGTAGTCCGGGTTATGCGCTTCAATGGCAGCAGCCATCAGGTTGTCGTGCTCTTCACGGGTATGGCCTTCATGGCTTACCAGCTCAAACGGAATATCAAAACGTTCAACCAGCGTGCGCAGGGTTTCGTGGTTGCCAATAACAGCGGCAATTTCTACGTCCAGGCCGCCGTAGTTGGCCTTCATCAACAGATCGCCCAGGCAGTGAGCTTCTTTCGTCACCAGAATCACAATGCGACGACGGCCCGCAGGATTCAGCTCACGCACGGAACCGTCCGGCAGCGCGCTGTCCAGATCGGCCAGCAGGGTGGTGTCGTTGAAAATGCCTTCCAGTTCGGTACGCATGAAGAAGCGACCGGTACGGTGGTCAACGAACTCGTTGTTCTGCACGATATTCAGTTCATGCTTGTAGCAAATATTGGTGATTCGTGCGATCAGCCCTTTTTGATCGGGACAGATAGTGCGCAGAACTTTACGTTGTAATGATTGCATCGCCGGGAAATCCTGTTTGTATTTGCGAAGTCTGGGTTGTCAGGCGTTACTGCCCGCAACACTTTTTGAATTTTTTTCCTGAACCACAAGGGCAGGTATCGTTACGACCAAACTGTGGGCGCGTACCGTCAATATAATACCACTGCCCGCTTTCCTTTAAGAACCGGGAACGCTCGATAATGGCGCCAGGCCTGGCGTTCTCGGTAAAACGGGCAACAAAGCTGACAAAGCCTTCGTCGTGGTGGCTACCGGGTGAAGATTCAAACACGGTAAGCCCAAGCCAGTGGGTGTTGGCGAACCCGGCTTCGATCTCCTGTCGGAAATCGGCGGCGTGGCAGGACGGGTGCCAGGTTTTTATCAGGTAGTCTGCGTCTTTGATCACAAAAGCAGTATACCGTGAACGCATGAGGTGTGACGGATCCGGTGCAACCTGATTGCCAGAAAGATATCGCTGGCAACATAGGCTATACTCCAGAGCGCTACCACAGGGGCAGAGTTGAGACACGATTCTCTTCCTGGAACAAAAAATAAGGGCGTAAAACGCCTCGGGTAGCACTATGTTAACTGAGCAGTTGCGTTGACGCTATGTCAGGAATCCAGGGGAAGTAAAACAGGGCTAATGAGAAAGGTTAAAATTGGACTGGCGCTGGGATCAGGTGCAGCCCGGGGATGGTCTCATATCGGCGTGATTAATGCCTTAAACAAGATGGGCGTTGACGTTGATATCGTAGCAGGATGTTCAATCGGATCGCTTGTCGGCTCCGCCTACGCGTGCGGCAAGCTTCCGGATCTCGAAACCTGGGTGCGCTCCTTCAGCTATTGGGACGTGCTGCGTCTGATGGATCTCTCCTGGCAGCGCGGTGGGCTGTTGCGCGGTGAACGCGTCTTTAACCAGTTCCGCCGGGTGATGCCTCTCGAAGACTTTACTGACTGCCGGATGCCTTTCGGCGCCGTCGCAACCAATCTCAGCACAGGCCGTGAACTCTGGTTGACCGAAGGGGATATTCACCTTGCGGTGCGTGCTTCATGCAGTATTCCTGGGCTTATGGCGCCCGTGCCCCATAACGGTTACTGGCTTGTCGATGGTGGCGTCGTGAACCCGGTTCCCATCTCTCTGACGCGTGCCATGGGGGCGGACATCGTCATCGCCGTTGATTTGCAGCACGACGCTCATCTGATGCAGCAAGACCTTATGCCGGTCAATCTGCAGAGCGAAGATGCCGACGTCGAAAAGCTTGCCTGGCATGAACGCCTGCGCGGAAGAATTGGTCGCCTGGCCGCACGACGCTCGGTTGCCGCACCGACGGCCATGGAGATCATGACCACCTCAATTCAGGTTCTTGAGAATCGCCTTAAACGTAACCGTATGGCTGGCGATCCTCCGGATATTCTTATTCAGCCTTACTGTCCGCAAATCTCTACCCTTGATTTCCATCGGGCTGAGGCCGCCATCGCAGCGGGCTCGCTAGCCGTCGAAAAGAAAATAGACGAGTTGCTGCCGTTTGTGCGAACAGCACGTTAAGCACCTTTTTTTGACTACTTCAGCAAAATCTGACAGGCGATAGTGCCGATAGCATGCCACTATTTAGTAACTGTCAGCCAGGGGAGGAACCATGACGCAGCCATTGGCCGGAAAACACATTTTGATTGTTGAAGACGAGCCCGTTTTCCGATCGCTACTGGATTCGTGGTTATCCTCGCTGGGAGCAAACACTTTACTGGCTGAAGATGGTGTCGACGCGCTGGAAAAAATGACCGGTATTACGCCCGATCTGATGATTTGCGACATCGCAATGCCGCGAATGAATGGGCTGAAACTGGTTGAACATCTGCGCAACGAGGGTGACCAGATGCCCATTCTGGTGATCTCCGCGACAGAAAATATGGCGGATATTGCCAAAGCATTACGTCTTGGCGTTCAGGATATTCTGCTAAAACCCGTCAAAGATCTGAACCGGTTACGTGAGACGGTATTAGCGTGCCTTTATCCAAATATGTTTAATTCCCGCGTTGAGGAAGAGGAACGCCTTTTTCAGGACTGGGACGCGCTGGTGAGTAATCCGCCAGCGGCGGCGAAATTGTTGCAAGAACTTCAGCCTCCCGTTCAGCAAACTATTTCCCACTGCCGCGTAAACTATCGCCAGCTGGTGGCGGCCGATCAGCCTGGGCTGGTGCTGGATATTGCACCTCTGTCTGATTCCGACCTCGCATTTTATTCTCTGGACGTAACCCGTGCAGGGGATAATGGCGTATTAGCTGCATTGTTACTTCGCGCGCTCTTTAATGGATTATTGCAGGAACAGTTATCACATCAGGGACAACGGCTCCCTGAGTTAGGCAGTTTACTCAAACAGGTAAACCAGCTTTTTCGTCAGGCCAATTTACCCGGACAGTTCCCGCTGCTGGTTGGTTATTACCATAGCGGTTTAAAGAATCTTATCCTCGTTTCTGCAGGTCTCAACGCGTCACTGAATACCGGGGAACACCATATTCAGGTGAGTAACGGGGTGCCGCTTGGAACACTGGGAACGGCGTATCTAAATCAAATTAGCCATCGCTGTTCTTCCTGGCAGTGCCAAATTTGGGGTGCCGGGGGAAGGCTTCGCTTAATGTTGTCCACGGAATAAGCAATTGGATCTTAATTTTAAGATTGCTTTACCTGTGTTTTCTCGGGAGTGCTACTATCGCTGCCCAGATTCATGCGTATTTGTCCTAATTCATCGGCAACGCGTTCTTTTCAGACCCGGACTGCGGGGCGAGGCTGATATACTCAACGCGTTATTTATTGCATAAAAGTTCAAAACTTGAACAGCTCAGGAGAATTTGAATGGCTGCCCTAAATTCGAAAGTCAGAAAGGCCGTCATCCCGGTAGCGGGATTGGGGACCAGGATGTTACCAGCAACTAAGGCGATTCCTAAAGAGATGCTGCCTCTGGTTGATAAGCCATTAATCCAGTATGTCGTTAATGAGTGTATCGCGGCCGGCATTACTGAAATTGTGCTGGTTACGCATTCATCTAAAAACTCTATCGAAAACCACTTCGATACAAGTTTTGAACTCGAAGCCATGCTGGAAAAACGCGTTAAGCGTCAGCTGTTAGAAGAAGTTCAGTCTATTTGCCCTCCGCACGTCACCATTATGCAGGTTCGTCAGGGGCTGGCTAAAGGTCTGGGCCACGCGGTTATGTGTGCACACCCGGTTGTGGGTGATGAGCCCGTCGCGGTTATTCTGCCTGACGTGATTCTGGATGAATACGAATCCGATCTTTCCCAGGACAACCTGGCTGAGATGATCCACCGCTTCGACGAAACGGGCTGCAGCCAGATCATGGTTGAGCCAGTTGAAGACGTGACCGCTTACGGTGTGGTTGACTGCAAGGGCGTGAACCTTGAGCCAGGCGAAAGCGTGCCAATGGTTGGTGTCGTAGAGAAGCCTAAAGCCGACGTAGCGCCGTCTAATCTGGCAGTGGTGGGTCGCTATGTCCTTAGTGCTGAAATCTGGCCACTGCTGGCGAAAACGCCTCCAGGAGCAGGGGATGAAATCCAGCTGACGGATGCCATTGATATGCTGATCGAGAAAGAGACCGTTGAGGCTTACCACATGAAAGGTAAGAGCCATGACTGCGGTAATAAGCTCGGTTATATGCAGGCGTTCGTTGAATACGGCATTCGCCATAATACTCTGGGTGAAGAATTTAAAGGCTGGCTCAAAGAGAGTATGGGTATTAAGAAATAATCCAGGCGTAAATCTATGAAACCGGTGTGGCGCTGCCCACCGGTTTTTTTATGCCCATAAAACGCCATGACCAGCCTGTTTGTAAGCGAAACTAAATAGCCAAATAACGCTTTATGACGGAGTGTAAGAGGATGTTAGTGATAAATTGCGGGCAAAAAAAATCCCACCAGAGGCGGGATTTTTCTGAATTCGGCTTGATTAATCCTTGATCAGGAAGTCATCCAGCTGTTTACCTTGCTCATCCATAGCTTTCTTGATTACAGCAGGAGTACGGCCCTGGCCGGTCCAGGTTTTAGTTTCGCCGTTCTCATCTACATAGCTATATTTAGCAGGACGGGCAGCGCGTTTTGCTTTGGTACCGGTTTTTGCAGCAGCAATGCTGTTCAGCAATTCATTTGGATCGATACCATCAGCAATCAGCATTTCACGATATTGCTGCAGTTTACGCGTACGCTCTTCGATTTCAGCAGCAGCAGCGCTTTCTTCTTCGCGACGTTCATTAACTACAACTTCTAATTTTTCCAGCATTTCTTCGAGCGTTTCAAGGGTACATTCTCTTGCCTGCGCACGAAGAGTACGGATGTTGTTCAGAATTTTAAGTGCTTCGCTCATTGTAGTAATCTCAAACTTATAATGGGGGGTGGTTTGTTGACCTAATAATAGAGCCATAAATTCAGATGTGCAATAGCCAGGAATGTAAGGAATTCAAAAAATACTAAATAAAGCCGCTATTATTAATTACGCTAACTTAAATTTCCTCTTTGGCAGTCTCGCTTGTTATCACGATAACCTGCTTAACCCCGCCGCTTGCATCTTTTTTTTGTGACATTTGCCGCAGGAATTATAGTTGCGGCGGATAAATATCAGCCTTTTGTATTAGTTCCAGCCGACGGTGTTAAGGCAGGAATAGTTAATAAATAGTGAATTTTAATGAACGCAGATTCCACTATAAAAAGAAGTGTTATGTTTGGCTAACCATATAACCTATTCACCAGCATGACCGTCATTACTCTCTGTTTTAGCGGATTATTTTTGCGAAAAGAGGGCGTTTTACACCTTTCAGCACGGCATCGTTTGTGCGGCGTGTCGCTGATGACCAGACAAAATATGGTACAATGAATCATCGGGAATATTACACATTGATTAGGGTTTTACGGCCAATGGCACAACTTTATTTCTACTATTCGGCAATGAATGCCGGGAAATCCACCGCACTGCTGCAATCCTCATACAATTACCAGGAACGAGGAATGCGTACCGTTGTTTATACCGCTGAAATCGACGATCGCTTCGGTGCAGGGAAGGTGAGTTCCAGAATAGGCCTCTCTTCGCCTGCCAGGCTGTTTAACCCGCAAACTGACCTGCTGGAGGATATCCGCGCTGCGCATGCGTCAGAGCCCATTCACTGCGTGCTGGTTGATGAGAGCCAGTTCCTGACACGTGAACAGGTGCACGCGCTCTCTGAAGTGGTTGATGAGCTCGATATCCCCGTCCTGTGCTACGGGCTGCGTACGGACTTCCGCGGGGAGCTGTTTGCAGGAAGCCAGTATTTGCTCGCCTGGTCAGATAAGCTGGTTGAACTAAAAACTATCTGTTTCTGCGGACGCAAGGCCAGCATGGTGCTTCGTCTCGACCAGGCTGGAAAACCTTATGCGGACGGTGAGCAGGTGGTGATTGGTGGCAATGAACGCTATGTGTCGGTCTGTCGTAAGCATTATAAGGAAGCGTTGTCCGTAGGCTCGCTGACGGCGATCCAGCACGACAACAGAAAATAATATCCGCCGTTATTCAGACATAAAAAAACCCGCCATACAGGCGGGTTTTTTTCATCAGACTGTCAGTTAAGCGCTTTTCTTCGCTTTCTTGTCAGCTTTAATGACCGGAGCTTCTGTTTTCACAGCAGCAACGTCACCTTCTTTGAACTCACGACCGTAGTAGGTATCCAGCAGAATCTGTTTCAGCTCGGAGATCAGTGGGTAGCGCGGGTTAGCACCAGTACACTGGTCATCGAAGGCATCTTCAGACAGCTTGTCTACGTGAGCGAGGAAGTCAGCTTCCTGAACGCCTGCTTCACGGATAGATTTAGGAATACCCAGTTCAGCTTTCAGGCTTTCCAGCCATGCCAGCAGTTTCTCAATCTTCGCAGCAGTACGGTCGCCCGGTGCGCTCAGACCAAGGTGGTCAGCGATTTCAGCATAACGACGGCGCGCTTGCGGACGGTCATACTGGCTGAACGCAGTCTGCTTGGTTGGGTTGTCGTTGGCGTTATAGCGGATAACGTTGCTGATCAACAGGGCGTTCGCCAGACCGTGAGGAATGTGGAACTGTGAACCCAGCTTGTGCGCCATAGAGTGGCAAACACCCAGGAAGGCGTTCGCAAACGCGATACCCGCGATGGTTGCTGCACTGTGGACACGTTCACGTGCTACAGGGTTTTTAGAACCTTCGTTGTAGGACGCTGGCAGGTTTTCTTTCAGCAGTTTCAGGGCCTGCAGAGCCTGACCGTCAGAGAACTCAGACGCCAGTACAGAAACGTAGGCTTCCAGCGCGTGAGTCACGGCATCCAGACCACCGAACGCACACAGAGACTTCGGCATTTCCATGACCAGGTTGGCATCAACGATAGCCATATCTGGCGTCAGCGCGTAGTCAGCCAGCGGGTATTTCTGACCTGTTGCGTCATCTGTTACTACCGCGAATGGCGTCACTTCTGAGCCGGTACCGGAAGTAGTGGTGACGGCGATCATTTTCGCTTTCACGCCCATTTTCGGGAACTTGTAGATACGTTTACGGATGTCCATAAAGCGCAGCGCCAGTTCTTCGAAGTGGGTTTCCGGATGTTCGTACATAACCCACATGATTTTCGCGGCGTCCATTGGGGAACCACCACCCAGTGCGATAATCACATCTGGTTTGAAGGAGTTCGCCAGTTCAGCACCTTTGCGTACAACGCTCAGGGTTGGGTCAGCTTCAACTTCGAAGAACACTTCAGTTTCGACGCCAGCCGCTTTCAGCACAGAGGTGATCTGGTCAGCGTAGCCGTTGTTGAACAGGAAACGGTCAGTCACGATGAGCGCACGTTTGTGGCCATCAGTAATCACTTCATCCAGCGCGATTGGCAGAGAGCCACGGCGGAAGTAGATAGATTTCGGAAGTTTGTGCCACAACATGTTTTCAGCTCGCTTAGCAACGGTTTTCTTGTTGATCAGATGTTTTGGACCAACGTTTTCAGAGATGGAGTTACCACCCCAGGAACCACAACCCAGAGTCAGGGAAGGTGCGAGTTTGAAGTTATACAGGTCACCGATACCACCCTGAGAAGCAGGGGTGTTAATCAGGATACGGGCAGTTTTCATCATCTGACCGAAGTGGGCAACACGCTCTGGCTGGTTATCCTGGTCGGTGTACAGACATGAGGTATGACCGATACCGCCCATGGCAACCAGCTTCTCGGCTTTTTCTACCGCGTCTTCGAAATCTTTCGCACGGTACATAGCAAGCGTAGGAGACAGTTTTTCGTGAGCAAACGGCTCGCTTTCGTCGACAACTTTAACTTCACCGATCAGGATCTTGGTGGTCGCCGGAACGGTAAAGCCCGCGAGTTCAGCGATTTTATAGGCTGGCTGACCTACGATGGCAGCGTTCAGCGCGCCATTTTTGAGGATGATGTCCTGAACCGCTTTCAGCTCTTTGCCCTGCAGCAGGTAGCCGCCGTGGCTGGCGAAACGCTCGCGTACTGCATCGTACACGGAATCAACAACAACTACAGACTGTTCAGATGCACAGATAACGCCGTTATCGAAGGTTTTAGACATCAGCACAGACGCAACAGCACGTTTGATGTCAGCGGTTTCATCGATAACAACGGGGGTGTTACCTGCGCCTACACCGATTGCTGGTTTACCGGAGCTGTATGCTGCTTTAACCATACCAGGACCACCGGTCGCCAGAATCAGGTTAATGTCCGGGTGATGCATCAGCGCGTTAGACAGTTCAACAGAAGGTTGGTCGATCCAGCCAATCAGATCTTTTGGTGCGCCCGCAGCAATTGCTGCCTGCAGAACGATGTCGGCTGCTTTATTTGTTGCGTCTTTCGCACGTGGATGTGGAGAGAAGATGATTGCGTTACGGGTCTTCAGGCTGATCAGCGATTTGAAGATAGCCGTTGAAGTAGGGTTAGTCGTTGGAACAATACCGCAAATGATGCCGATAGGCTCGGCGATGGTGATCGTCCCGAAGGTGTCGTCTTCAGACAGAACGCCACAGGTTTTCTCATCTTTATAGGCGTTGTAGATATACTCAGAAGCAAAGTGGTTTTTGATCACTTTATCTTCAACGATACCCATGCCAGATTCGGCAACGGCCATTTTAGCGAGAGGGATTCGAGCATCTGCAGCAGCCAGAGCGGCCGCGCGGAAGATTTTATCAACCTGTTCTTGGGTGAAATTGGCATATTCACGCTGGGCTTTTTTAACGCGCTCGACGAGGGCGTTCAGTTCAGCGATATTAGTAACAGCCATAATGCTCTCCTGATAATGTTTAAACTCTTTTAGTAAACCAGCGCTCGATACGTCAGACAGTATAGACAGTGCCAATACGACTTGCGTTACATAAAGTAAAACAAAGGGTTACTTTATGCTCCAGTACACTAATTTACTAAAAGAGCCTTACCTTAGCATCATCCCTTTTTGTCAGGTGACCTCCCTGGGGGCGTAATCAAGATTACTCACTTCTGAGTACGGAAATCATGATCTGCGTCAATTTTCCACCAAGCTGATACCTTTCAGCAGGGTTATTTAATGGATATATTTCCACTGTTAATTAATTAAGTAACTATTGGAAGTGACGCTATCATTGTCTCAACATATGTTTAACATTCTGAAATGCTAACGTTTTGGCACAGATTTCTGGTGAAGTATGCTAATAAAAAGCGTATCTTCAGCGCGATTTTTCCTAACAATGTAACTGTCCCGGGCATGCGCAAAAGCGGAGCAAAACGTGATCCAAACGCTCTTTGATTTTCCAACGTATTTCAAATTTTTTATTGGTCTGTTTGCCCTGGTCAACCCGGTGGGGATCATTCCTGTCTTCATTAGTATGACCAGTTACCAGACGGCGGCGGCCCGGAACAAAACCAATCTTACCGCTAACCTGTCTGTGGCGATCATTTTGCTCACCTCGCTTTTCCTGGGTGATGCCATTCTCCAGCTCTTTGGCATCTCGATTGACTCCTTCCGCATTGCGGGCGGGATCCTGGTGGTGACCATTGCCATGTCCATGATCAGCGGTAAGCTGGGTGAGGATAAGCAGAACAAGCAGGAAAAGTCAGAAACCGCCATCCGCGAAAGTATCGGCGTGGTTCCGTTGGCATTGCCCCTTATGGCCGGGCCGGGTGCCATCAGTTCAACCATTGTCTGGGGCACGCGTTACCATAGCCTCATGCATTTGATTGGTTTTTCTGTCGCGATTGCCGTTTTCGCACTCTGTTGCTGGGGCGTATTCCGCATGGCGCCGTGGCTGGTACGCCTGCTGGGGCAGACCGGCATCAACGTTATTACGCGTATCATGGGGCTGCTGTTAATGGCACTCGGGATCGAATTCATTGTCACGGGTATTAAAAGCATTTTCCCCGGCTTGTTACATTGATATTTCATATGAAAGAACGGCGCTTCGGCGCCGTTTTTTTTGTATCAATATCAGCAAATCATATAAATAAAGTTGAAAAGCTTACCTGTCATAATAAATTCTACTAATAATGTTCATCTCATATATTTCATAGAGTTATGAATTCATCTCAAGCCTGCCTGCACAGAAAATCTTCGAACGCACTGTTATTTTACTCACACGATAGTCTTGGGCTTGCTGCGGGATAACCGAAATGATATTAGTAATTTCAACATTTCGTTAGATGAATGTGCTAAATAATAATCAATTGTTAAATTTTCGTACAAAACTACGCGATGAAAATGCAGCGACGCGCCTGAAGGGAATATCTTCCATATTGGTTTGAATTTTAAGTGTTTTTTAGGATGATTAACGTATGGAAGGGCTGGGCAGGACGATACGACCTGGGCCGTAAAAGAGAATTGCTTAACAAATTTGCAAAATGTATTGGCGCGTGTTTACGCCATTTGATACTTTCCGGCCTACTATTTTGCAGCCTAAAACAAGTAGATGAGAATTATTTTCATATAATCCTCTTCTCAGATATCCAGCACAGGTCTCAAACAGGGGAGGCCTGGCAAGAATCGACGCAAGACGGCCATACGAGCGGTCAGTAATAAAAAAGTCGGTGATAGCAAGCAGTAAAAAAAGAACCTGACAGCAGCAAAAAAAACTCCTGCGCTGTACAGGCCCCAACAGGGGATTAGACAGCTGGCGAAAGCCAGTAATTATAATGAGTGGAGTACCAACACAATGTCCATCATCACAAAAAAAAATCTGGTAGCGGCGGGGATTTTAACTGCGCTAATCGCGGGAAACGCTGCAATGGCTGCGGACGTTCCTGCAGGTGTTCAGCTGGCGGAAAAACAGACGCTGGTGCGTAACAACGGTGCGGAAGTGCAGTCTCTCGATCCGCATAAAATTGAAGGCGTTCCTGAGTCAAACGTTAACCGCGACCTGTTCGAAGGTCTGCTGGTGACTGACGTAGACGGCCACCCGGCACCGGGTGTGGCAGAAAAGTGGGAAAACAAAGATTTCAAAGTCTGGACCTTCCATCTGCGTAAAGATGCCAAATGGTCCGACGGTACACCGGTTACCGCCGAAGATTTCGTGTATAGCTGGCAGCGCCTGGCGAATCCAAATACCGCCTCTCCGTATGCGAGCTATCTGCAGTATGGCCACATCGCCAATATCGATGACATCATCGCCGGTAAAAAGCCGGTCACCGACCTGGGCGTGAAGGCGATCGATGCTAATACCTTTGAAGTGACGTTGAGCGAACCTGTTCCGTACTTCTATAAGCTGCTGGTTCACCCGTCCGTCTCGCCGGTACCAAAATCCGCCGTGGAAAAATTTGGTGAAAAATGGACGCAGCCTGCCAATATCGTGACCAACGGCGCCTATAAGCTGAAAGACTGGGTGGTCAACGAACGTATGGTGCTGGAGCGTAACCCTCAGTACTGGGATAACGCGAAGACCGTGATTAATCAGGTCACCTACCTGCCAATCTCTTCCGAAGTGACCGACGTTAACCGCTACCGCAGCGGTGAAATCGACATGACCTATAACAACATGCCGATTGAACTGTTCCAGAAGCTGAAGAAAGAGATCCCGAAAGAAGTTCACGTCGATCCATATCTGTGCACCTATTATTACGAAATCAACAACCAGAAAGCACCGTTCACCGACGTGCGCGTTCGTACCGCGCTGAAGCTGGCACTGGATCGCGATATCATCGTGAACAAAGTGAAAAACCAGGGCGATCTGCCGGCGTACAGCTACACGCCTCCGTATACCGATGGGATGAAACTGGTTGAGCCTGAGTGGTTCAAATGGTCGCAGGAAAAACGTAACGAAGAAGCGAAAAAACTGCTGGCTGAAGCAGGATACACCGCAGACAAGCCGCTGACGTTCAACCTGCTGTATAACACATCAGATCTGCATAAAAAACTGGCGATTGCCGTCGCGTCTATCTGGAAGAAAAACCTGGGCGTGAACGTTAAGCTGGAAAACCAGGAGTGGAAAACCTTCCTCGATACGCGTCATCAGGGGACCTTCGACGTGGCGCGTGCGGGCTGGTGTGCGGACTATAACGAACCGACATCATTCCTGAACACCATGCTCAGCGACAGTTCAAACAACACGGCGCACTATAAGAGCCCGGCGTTTGACAAGATCATCGCTGAAACCCTGAAAGTGTCTGACGATGCGCAGCGCGCAGAGCTGTACGCGAAATCAGAAGAACAGCTCGATAAAGACTCTGCAATTGTACCGGTTTACTACTACGTTAACGCCCGTCTGGTGAAACCGTGGGTAGGGGGTTATACCGGTAAAGACCCGTTGGATAATATTTCCGTTAAGAATCTTTATATTATCAAGCATTAATGGCAATACGTGGGGCGAGCCTGGCTTGCCCCACTGTGTCTACTTTGTAACATTCATCAGGCACACGCCAGAAGGTACGGGCAATGTTGAAATTTATCCTGCGTCGCTGTTTAGAAGCGATACCAACGTTATTTATTCTAATTACGATTTCCTTCTTTATGATGCGTCTCGCGCCGGGAAGTCCATTTACCGGTGAACGTACGTTGCCGCCAGAAGTCATGGCCAACATCGAAGCGAAGTATCACTTAAACGATCCCATCACCACCCAATACTTCAATTATCTGAAGCAGCTGGCGCACGGTGATTTTGGACCGTCATTTAAATATAAAGACTATTCCGTTAACGATCTGGTGGCCTCCAGCTTCCCGGTCTCGGCAAAACTGGGTGCTGCAGCATTCATTCTGGCCGTCGTTCTCGGGGTCACTGCAGGCGTTATCGCCGCGCTCAGACAAAATACCAAATGGGATTATGCCGTAATGGGGGTGGCAATGACCGGGGTAGTCATACCCAGCTTCGTTGTCGCGCCATTGCTGGTGATGATATTTGCCATCACGCTGAAATGGCTGCCCGGGGGCGGCTGGAACGGCGGGGCATTGAAGTTCATGATTTTGCCGATGGTGGCATTATCGCTGGCCTACATCGCCAGTATCGCGCGTATTACCCGTGGTTCAATGATCGAAGTGCTGCACTCAAACTTCATCCGCACCGCGCGCGCGAAAGGGCTGCCGATGCGCCGGATCATCTTCCGCCACGCGCTTAAGCCGGCGCTGCTGCCTGTGCTCTCCTATATGGGACCGGCATTCGTCGGCATCATTACGGGTTCAATGGTTATCGAAACAATTTACGGCCTGCCGGGTATTGGTCAACTGTTCGTAAACGGGGCGCTTAACCGTGACTACTCGCTCGTTCTGAGCCTCACGATCCTCGTGGGCGCACTGACCATTCTCTTTAACGCCGTTGTCGATGTGCTTTATGCCGTTATCGACCCGAAAATTCGTTACTAACGCTGGAGCACGCCATGATGTTGAGTAAGAAAAACAGCGAGGCGCTGGAAAACTTCAGTGAAAAACTGGAAGTAGAAGGTCGTAGCCTCTGGCAGGACGCGCGCCGTCGCTTTATGCATAACCGTGCGGCGGTCGCCAGCCTGGTTGTGCTGGTGATCATCGCGCTGTTTGTCACCCTGGCGCCGATGCTGTCGCAATTTACCTATTTCGATACGGACTGGGGCATGATGTCCAGCGCGCCTGATATGGAGTCCGGCCACTATTTCGGCACCGATTCATCCGGCCGTGATTTGCTGGTGCGCGTGGCGATTGGTGGCCGTATTTCCCTGATGGTCGGTATCGCCGCCGCGCTGGTGGCGGTGATCGTGGGGACGCTTTACGGCGCGCTTTCCGGCTACCTTGGCGGCAAAGTAGACTCGGTGATGATGCGTCTCCTGGAAATCCTGAACTCCTTCCCGTTTATGTTCTTCGTGATTTTGCTGGTGACATTCTTCGGCCAGAACATCCTGTTGATCTTCGTGGCCATCGGGATGGTTTCCTGGCTGGATATGGCGCGTATCGTGCGCGGCCAGACGCTGAGCCTCAAACGCAAAGAGTTTATCGAAGCGGCGCAGGTAGGGGGGGTATCAACCAGTAATATCGTGGTTCGCCATATCGTGCCTAACGTGCTGGGCGTGGTGGTGGTCTATGCCTCACTGCTGGTGCCAAGCATGATTCTGTTTGAATCCTTCCTCAGCTTCCTGGGGCTGGGCACGCAGGAGCCACTGAGCAGCTGGGGCGCGCTGCTGAGCGACGGCGCAAACTCGATGGAAGTTTCACCGTGGCTGCTGCTTTATCCGGCGGGTTTCCTGGTCGTTACCCTGTTTTGTTTTAACTTTATCGGCGATGGCCTGCGTGATGCCCTCGACCCGAAAGACCGTTAAGGAGCGCCGTCATGACAATTATTGAAACGGCCACCGCGCCACAGGCGCAGCAGCAGAGTAATCTACTGCTGGATGTTAAAGACCTCCGCGTGACCTTTAAAACCCCGGACGGCGATGTTACTGCGGTCAACGATCTCAACTTTAACCTGAGCAAAGGGGAAACGCTGGGGATCGTGGGTGAATCCGGCTCTGGAAAATCCCAGACGGCTTTTGCGTTAATGGGCCTGCTGGCCGCTAACGGCGTTATTGGCGGTTCGGCGAAATTCAACGGTCGCGAAATTCTTAACCTGCCGGAGCTCGAGCTGAACAAGCTTCGCGCCGAACAGATCTCAATGATTTTCCAGGATCCGATGACCTCCCTGAACCCGTATATGCGCGTCGGTGAGCAGCTGATGGAAGTCCTGATGCTGCACAAAGGTCTGGGCAAAGCGGAAGCTTTTGAGGAATCCGTTAAAATGCTGGATGCGGTAAAAATGCCGGAAGCACGCAAGCGCATGCGCATGTTCCCGCACGAGTTCTCTGGTGGTATGCGTCAGCGCGTAATGATTGCCATGGCGCTGCTGTGCCGGCCAAAACTGCTGATTGCCGATGAACCGACTACCGCGCTGGACGTCACCGTGCAGGCGCAAATCATGACCCTGCTGAACGAGCTTAAGCGTGAGTTCAACACGGCGATTATCATGATCACCCACGATCTGGGCGTGGTTGCCGGTATCTGTGACAAAGTGCTTGTGATGTACGCCGGGCGCACCATGGAATACGGCAAAGCGCGCGACGTATTCTATCAGCCAGCCCATCCGTACTCGATTGGCCTGCTGAACGCGGTGCCGCGTCTTGATGCGGAAGGGGAGTCCCTGCTCACCATTCCGGGCAACCCGCCAAACCTGCTGCGACTGCCGAAAGGCTGTCCGTTCCAGCCGCGCTGCCCGCACGCGATGGAAATCTGTAACAGCGCGCCGCCGCTGGAAGAATTTGCCCCAGGCCGTCTGCGCGCCTGCTTTAAGCCGCAGGAGGAGCTGGTATGAACGCAGTAGATGAAAAACGCAACGTGCTGCTCGAAATCGCCGACCTCAAGGTGCATTTCGACATCAAAGATGGCAAGCAGTGGTTCTGGCAGCCGCCGAAGACCCTGAAAGCGGTAGATGGCGTCACCTTGCGTCTGTACGAGGGGGAAACCCTGGGCGTGGTGGGCGAATCCGGCTGCGGTAAATCCACCTTTGCGCGTGCGATTATCGGTCTGGTGAAAGCCACCGGCGGCAAAGTGGCCTGGCTGGGCAAAGATCTGCTGGGCATGAAGCCTGACGAGTGGCGCGACGTGCGCAGCGATATCCAGATGATTTTCCAGGATCCGCTGGCCTCATTAAACCCGCGTATGACCATCGGTGAGATTATCGCCGAACCGCTGCGCACCTATCATCCAAAGATGCCGCGTCAGGAAGTCCGCGACCGCGTGAAGGCGATGATGCTCAAAGTCGGGTTGTTGCCTAACCTCATTAACCGTTACCCGCATGAATTTTCAGGCGGCCAGTGTCAGCGTATTGGCATTGCGCGTGCGCTTATCCTTGAGCCGAAACTGATTATTTGTGATGAACCGGTCTCCGCGCTGGACGTGTCGATTCAGGCGCAGGTGGTTAACCTGCTTCAGAAACTACAGCGCGAAATGGGGCTGTCGCTAATCTTCATTGCGCACGACCTGGCGGTGGTAAAACACATCTCCGACCGCGTGCTGGTGATGTATCTGGGCCATGCCGTGGAACTGGGAACCTATGACGAGGTGTACCATAACCCGCTGCACCCTTATACCAAAGCGCTGATGTCGGCTGTGCCGATCCCCGATCCGGATCTGGAAAAGAATAAAACGATTCAGCTTCTGGAAGGGGAATTGCCGTCGCCGATCAATCCGCCGTCGGGCTGCGTGTTCCGCACGCGATGCCCAATGGCCGGGCCGGAATGCGCGAAAACGCGACCGGTGCTGGAGGGCAGTTTCCGACATGCGGTTTCCTGCCTGAAAGTAGACCCGCTATAATCGCAAGGGCTGACATGATGTCAGCCCTTATTTTTTTGCGAGGTTACCGTGTCGCGTTTATTCACTTCAGCCCGTCGGCGGCTCTATCATCTTTTATTCGATCCTGAAACGGTATCGGGACGCCGTTTTGAAGGTCTGTGTGCGCTGTTTGCGCTATTGAGCGTAGTGGTCATCTTTATTGAATCGGGTGTGGGGACGCAATATCACCTGACATTTGAGGAATGGCATGCGTTTGTCTGGCTGGAACTTATTATTACCCTGGTCTTTACCGCTGAGTATATTCTGCGTGTTGTTTGCTGGCCCAACCCGGCAAAGTACGTCTTTAGCTTCTGGGGCTTTATTGATTTAGCGACGATCCTGCCGCTCTATGTGATGTGGCTGTGGCCGGAGATCAGCCTCAACTATGTTTTCGCCTGGCGAGCGATGCGCGTTATTCGGGTCTTGCGTATTCTGAAGTTACTGCGCTTTATGCCGTCGCTGCGCGTATTCTGGAGTGCGATCGTCAGCGCACGCCATCAGCTTATTCTGTTCTATTCGTTTATTGCCATCGTCATGATTGTTTTTGGCGCGCTGATGTATTTGATCGAAGGGCCGAAATATGGCTTCACGACGCTCAACGCGTCCGTCTACTGGGCGATAGTGACCGTTACGACCGTGGGGTATGGCGATATAACGCCCCATACGCCGCTGGGACGTATTGTGGCATCCGTGCTGATTCTGATTGGGTATTCGGTAATTGCCATTCCGACGGGGCTTATTACCACGCACATGAGCAGCGCGTTTCAGAACCATAAACAGCGGCGCAAATGTCCGAACTGCCACCAGGCCGATCATGAACACAGCGCGCGGTTTTGCAACCGCTGCGGAAGCGCGTTACCGGATTAAATAAAAAAGGCTGCTATCGCAGCCTTTTTTATTATTCGCGCCAGAGTATGTGGCACAGCTTGTGGTCTTTCTCACGACACAGCAGGACGCGCGCAAAAATGTCGTTAATTTCACCGCCGTCTTCATCAGCCAGCCCAATAACCACTTCGGCAAAGAAGTCAGGGTTCAGGTCGAAATCTACATGTTCGGCCCAGTCCTCTGAAGGGTCGAACAATTCGGCACCGCCGCGCTCTTCGAACTGCAGATTAAAGAGGATCACGTCTGCGGGATCGAGGTTATCAACCGCCAGTTCGAGAAAAATGTCATAGGCCTGCTCGAGCGTTTCGTCTTCGGTCAGGCGATTGTTCAGATCCATTTCCATGATGACTACCTGTTTAACATCGTTGGGCACGTTTTACAGCAACGGACTAAAGAAGTAAAACAGTCGTTCAGCTATTCGCTGCCATAACGGACGTTTTACCCACAGCCTGGCATCCAGCAGCCGCGAGCGGGAGATATAGTCATCCTGAACCGCCGCCAGGTCACCGCCAAAGCCGGCGTCATCAATCACCAGGGTGATTTCAAAGTTTAGCCACAGGCTGCGCATATCAAGGTTAACCGTGCCCACCAGGCTTAATTCGCCGTCGACCAGCACGCTCTTGGTGTGCAGGAGACCGCCTTCAAACTGGTAAATTTTCACCCCGGCGGCAAGCAGTTCGCTAAAGAAGGCACGGCTGGCCCAGCCCACCAGAAGGGAGTCATTTTTGCGGGGCAGAATGATACTGACATCGACGCCGCGCTGCGCTGCGGTACAAATCGCGTGCAGCAGATCATCGCTGGGGACAAAGTAGGGCGTCGTCATGATCAGATATTCACGCGCGGAGTAGGTTGCCGTCAGCAGCGCCTGGTGAATCAAGTCCTCCGGGAAGCCTGGTCCGGAGGCGATAGTATGAATTGTATGACCGCTGGCCTCTTCAAACGGCATAATATTGCCATCCGGCGGTGGCGGCAGGATACGCTTGCCGGTCTCTATCTCCCAGTCGCAGGAGTAAACGATGCCCATCGAGGTGGCAATCGGCCCCTCCATTCGCGCCATCAGATCCACCCATTGCCCGACGCCGGAGTCCTGTTTAAAGAAGCGCGGGTCAACCATGTTCATACTGCCGGTGTAGGCAATATAGTTATCGATCATGACCATTTTACGGTGCTGGCGAAGGTCCATCCGGCGCAGAAACACGCGCAGGAGATTCACCTTCAGTGCCTCAACCACCTCGATACCGGCGTTACGCATCATGCCCGCCCAGGGGCTACGGAAAAATGCCACGCTGCCCGCGGAGTCCAGCATCAGACGGCAGTGGATCCCCCTGCGTGCAGCCGCCATCAGGGATTCAGCGACCTGGTCAGCCATGCCGCCGGGCTGCCAGATATAAAACACCATCTCAATATTATGGCGAGCCAGCTGAATATCGCGGATTAACGCCTGCATGACATCATCGGACGACGTCAGAAGCTGGAGCTGATTGCCCTTAACGCCGCCAATCCCCTGGCGGCGCTCGCAGAGCTTAAACAGCGAGGAGGCGACGCTGCTGTTCTCCTCGGCAAAGATATGCTTACAGGCTTTGAGATCGTTAAGCCACTTCGCGGTGGAAGGCCACATTGCGCGCGCCCGCTCGGCACGGCGCTTACCCAGATGAAGCTCACCGAAAGAGAGATAGGCAATAATTCCCACCAGTGGGAGGATATAAATGATCAGAAGCCAGGCCATGGCAGAGGGTACGGCTCTGCGCTTCATCAGGATGCGTAACGTCACACCCGCGATTAACAGCCAGTATCCCAGAATGACCAGCCAACTCACCACGGTGTAGAAGGTTGTCATAGATAAAAAAATCCTTTTGAAAGCGTATTGTTATGAGTGTACGCATCAGGATTCATCTGGCAAATAAAAACGCCAGGTAAAAGCGCTGGTTTGCTGCCGGGTTGGGTTTATAATGGCGGCTCTGTTTGAGAAAGAGTTGTAGACATGAAGCGCAGTAGAACAGAAGTAGGGCGCTGGCGTATGTTGCGACAGGTGAGTCGTCGCAAGGCTCGTTGGCTGGAAGCACAATCCCGCCGCAATATGCGTATCCACGCCATCAGAAAATGTGGATTGACCCGGCACCGCAATGCGTTGCTGTTCGCAGTCCAGGATATCTGAAACCCATGAGGGCACCGCAAGGTGCCCGCTGATTATATTGTGTCTTATTTTGCGAATATCGTTATTGCGGCGATATTCCGGTTATTTTTAGCAAAAGGAGGGAGAGGTGTTTGCGGAGTTTGGCGTACTGAATTTCTGGACGTATGTTGTTGGCGCATTTTTTATCGTGCTGGTTCCCGGGCCAAACACCCTGTTTGTGCTGAAAACGGGGATTGGTCACGGTGTTAAAAAAGGGTATCTTGCCGCGACCGGCGTGTTTATCGGTGATGCGGTATTGATGTTCCTGGCCTGGGCGGGTGTTGCGGCATTGATCCAGACGACCCCCGTACTCTTTAATATCGTGCGCTATCTCGGGGCTTTCTATCTGCTGTGGTTGGGCGGAAAAATGCTCTGGTCGGTGATCACACGTCAGAATAATGCTCAAGAGAGCGGAACCGAGCCTGCCAGCACGATCATGAAACGCTCCCTCGTCCTGAGCCTGACCAATCCAAAAGCGATTCTGTTCTACGTTTCGTTCTTTGTGCAGTTTATCGACGTGAATGCGCAAAATACCGGGACCTCTTTCCTGATCCTCGCTACCACGCTTGAGCTGATTAGCTTTATGTACATGAGCTTCCTGATCTTCTCTGGGGCGTTTGTTACGCGTTATCTGAAAACCAAAAAGAAACTGGCAAAGCTGGGGAACGGGCTGATAGGGCTGCTGTTTGTCGGGTTTGCGGCGCGGTTAGCGTCACTGCATTAATGTGAAGAAAGGCTCCTGCGGGAGCCTTTTTACCTCAGAACACTTTCTTATACGGTCGCACCGTCACTTTTGCATACACACCCGCCGCAACGTATGGGTCTGCGTCAGCCCAGGCCTGCGCCGCTTCAAGAGACTCAAACTCAGCAATAACCGTGGAGCCAGAAAAACCGGCGGCTCCCGGGTCATTGCTGTCAACAGCAGGCATTGGACCCGCGGTCAGCAAACGGCCTTCGTCCTGGAGCAGCTGCAGGCGAGCCAGATGGGCAGGGCGAACAGAGAGACGTTTTTCGAGGGAATCAGCGACATCTTCAGAGTAAATCACGTAAAGCACGGTGAAGCTCCTTAAGCGTTATAAAGTGTCAGTTACGTTATGTGAAAGGGCAATTGACTGCAATGTAAAGATAAAAACAACGTTAATACCCCGATCTGGATGTCCTTTTTTTGACCACTCCTGTGCTTTAATTGCGCCAGAACAAAGTGTCTTATTGAATATGATTGCTATTTGCATTTAAAATCAGGGTCCGGTTTTTTAACGTTGATGATTATGACTTCGATGACCCTTGATTTACCTCGCCGCTTTCCCTGGCCGACGCTGTTGTCCGTCGTGATTCACGGTGCCGTCGTGGCGGGTTTGCTCTACACCTCGGTTCATCAGGTTATTGAAATGCCCGCACCCGCCCAGCCGATCTCGGTAACCATGGTCTCGCCAGCGGATCTCGAACCGCCGCAGGTTGCGCCACCACCGCCACAGCCGGTTGCTGAGCCTGAACCGGAACCCGAGCCTGTACCGGAGCCACCGAAGGAGGCACCGGTGGTGATCCACAAACCTGAACCGAAGCCAAAACCTAAGCCGAAGCCAAAGCCGGTGAAGAAGGTCGAGGAGCGTCCGAAACGTGAAGAACGCCCGGTTGAACCGCGCGCGACCCAGCCGGTCGAGAATACAGCGCCTTCGCGTCCGGTCATGAATAACAGCGCACCGGCGGCGAAGCCGACGGTTGCCGCACCAGCGGGCCCACGTGCGTTGAGCCGTAATCAGCCTCAGTATCCGGCGCGGGCTCAGGCCTTGCGTATTGAAGGTCGCGTACGGGTGAAATTTGACGTCACTGCGGATGGCCGCGTGGATAACGTGGAAATTCTGTCTGCGCAACCTTCAAATATGTTTGAGCGCGAAGTGAAGTCGGCGATGCGCAGATGGCGCTACGAACCCGGTAAACCGGGAAGCGGACTGATCGTGAACATTGTTTTCCGCCTGAATGGCGGGGCGCAGATGGAATAATAAAAGCCTCCGAAAGGAGGCTTTTTTTTGCCTGCCATTCAGGCTGGCGGAAGCTGACGAGGTTTACCGTCGCTATCGACAGCGACATAAATAAACAGCGCTTCAGTTGCTTTATAGCGCTGTCCAATCGGTTCAGAAGAGACTTTCTTCACCCAGACTTCAATGTTGATGGAGATGGATGTATTGCCGCGCTTTACGCAGCGGGCGTAACAGCAAACCACATCACCTACCGCAACCGGGCGCAGGAAGGTCATTCCATCCACCCGCACGGTCACCACGCGTCCGTGAGCAATCTCTTTTGCCAGAATTGCGCCGCCCATATCCATCTGCGACATCAGCCAGCCGCCAAAAATATCGCCATTGGCATTGGTGTCAGCGGGCATTGCCAGTGTGCGTAAAACCAGTTCGCCCTGAGGGGCGTTATTTGTTGTCATTGTTTTAACTCATAACGGAAGACTTCAGGCGGGATGCTACTATGATTTCACAGCGGAGAGAATAGACCAGAACGCCTGTCGAACACGTTCTGGTCAGTCAGCAATCAGTGCTTGTCGTCCTGCGGCATGTGGCGATAGATATAAATGCCGCTTAGCAGGGTGAATATCAGCGTCAGGGCCGTCAGGCCGAAGACCTTGAAGTTGACCCAGATATTCTGTGGCAGCCAGAAAGCGATATAGATATTGGCAAGACCGCAAACGATAAAGAACACGGCCCAGGCGATATTCAGGCGCGACCAGACTTCCTGAGGCAGCGTCAGCTCTTTGCCGAGCATGCGCTGGATCAGCGGCTTTTTCATCACCCACTGGCTGATGAGCAGCGCACCCGCAAACAGCGCGTAGATCACCGTCACTTTCCACTTGATAAATTCATCATTGTGGAAGAAGAGGGTTAGCCCACCGAATACGGCGACCAGGACGAACGTCACCAGCGCCATTTTTTCAACTTTACGGTAGCGCACCCAGCTGTAGATCAGCACAACCGCTGTCGCAATAATCAGCGCCGTGGTGGCAGCATAAATGTCATACAGTTTGTAAAACGCGAAAAAGACCACCAGCGGTAAAAAATCAAGAAACTGCTTCATTCTGTGATTCCATCTTCTTTGTTGAGCCGGGCCCTGTCATGCACCCGGCATCAGGGTTACTGACGAATTAACATATACAGGCGGAACAGATAGACAAGCAGCACCGCTGAAATCAGGTTGCTCAGTGTATTCGCGACCACCGCGCCGACGTTCGGGGTTAATACCGCAAAATTCGGAGCAAACAGAAGCAGGAGCGTTTTTGCCAGCAGCCAGGCAATGACTGCGGGAGCCACCAGACGCATATTAGCCCATGCCAGCCTGATGCTGCTGCGCATCGCGGTAAAAATTCCCATTTTATCCTGCACAACCATTACTGGGGCAAAAGCGAGCACAATAGCCAGTAACACGCCCGGCACCACAACCAGCATAATTCCCATCTGCACCAGCATGGTGGTTAAAAAGATCAGAATAAACAGCTTAGGTAAGACCGGCGCGCTGGCGCCAATTGCCCGCAAGGCGCTGACCCGGTGGCCCGCCGACACCAGTTGGATCATCAGCAAAACGCCGCCCGCCAGAATGGCGTTACCAATCAGGCCAGAAAACGTGGATGCGGCAGACGCCCGGAGCAGAATTTGTTGCTGCTCTGGCGTCATGTTTTGCACCAGTTCAAATAGCCCCACGCTTCCTGCAAGATGGTCGCCCTGGCTCAGGCTGGCAATCTGTTCTTCACTCGGTGAGAACGCATGACCGAGCACCACAGTGATAAAGGCGCAAAGCAACGCGATCAGTAAAAAGGTAATGAACTGATTGCGGAAAAAATTTCCCGTGTCACGGTAGACAGACTTCGCCGTGATAGACATGCACTCTCCTTGCGTATTGCAGGTGTTAATTAGCCGGCAATTGTACACCGGATGAACCTGCTGTGGCAGCATCAAGGCTTGTATGGAAAAGCATATCTTTGTAAAGCGGCGGTAATCCAAAGCGCGCGCGCGCGCGATTACAGGCTTCGTTGACCTGCCCATCTTCCCCCGACATGGCAAATTCCCGGCACGGGCTGGGGCGATCCTCATAGATTGCGCACCGGGTCGAAACCCCGGGCTCACCCTGCAGCGCGACACAGCGGGCCTGCTTTTGATTGGTGCCGCTCATGCAGCGTAGAAAGGGGGTTAACGGCTCAGTAAAATGAACCGGAACGGTACCGCCGCCATCGCTGGCTTCAGCCCAGTAGAAAGAGACTCGAAAATACGCACAACAGGCTCCGCACGTCATGCACGGGTTAACTTCACTCATGGCACACCTGCAAAAAAGAACGCATCAAATCAACTTGTGAGAGCGATAAATTATCCAGCCGACAGAGGAAGAGCAAGAGGGGGAAAAGAGAAAATTTTGTAACTGTGAAATGCCAAAAATTGACATAGAAACAACTTATTGCTTTTCAAAGCGCCACAAAAAATTAACCCAGATCAATGAATGTTAACTTACTGGTTTTAATGTGATCTGTGGCAGATCACTTATTACTCTTTTGTGAGTATATTCTCATCCGCGATTAAAACCACAACGATGGAGCGGATATGAAAAAATTAGCGGTGGCAGCCCTTGTATTAAGCAGTCTCTCTGGCGGCGCGTATGCGCATGAAGCAGGCGAATTCTTTATTCGTGCCGGTTCGGCTACGGTTCGCCCAACTGAAGGATCGGATAACGTGCTGGGGATGGGCGGTTTTAACGTCAGTAACAACACCCAGTTAGGTTTAACATTCACCTGGATGGCGACGGATAACGTTGGGGTTGAGCTTTTGGCGGCAACGCCGTTCCGTCACCGTGTCGGTCTTGGTGCGACCGGTGATATCGCCACGGTTCACCATTTACCGCCAACGCTGATGGCGCAATGGTACTTTGGCGATGCCAGCAGCAAGGTACGTCCATATATTGGCGCGGGTGTGAACTACACCACCTTCTTCGATGAGAAATTCAACGATACCGGCAAAGAAGCAGGACTCTCCGATCTCAGCCTGAAAGACTCGTGGGGTATGGCTGGGCAGGTTGGTCTGGACTATCTGATTAACCGCGACTGGCTGATCAACGCCTCGGTCTGGTATATGGATATTGATACGGACGTACGCTTCAAGGCGGGCGGCGAGCAGCAAAGCATCAATACGCGTCTGGATCCGTGGGTGTTCATGTTCTCTGCGGGTTATCGTTTCTAATTCTGTATGTTTAATGCGCCCCCGAGGGGGCGCATTTCGTCTATTACTTCTGAATCAAATAGCGAATGGTTGGCCCGTCCTGCTGGATATCCAGCACCGTATAACCGTGGTTTTTTGCATCCAGCGGAATGTTGTTGATGGATTGCGGACAATCGCTCACCACCTCAAGAATTTCACCTTTTACCAGCTGCGGCAGTGCCTCAAGCGTGGCAACCGCCGGATACGGGCAGGGTTCACCGACCATATCCAGACGATAGTCGGGGACGATCTCTTTCATGCAGCGTTCTCCTGCGTTTCAGTTTTGACGACGGCACGGCGGAAGAAGCGTTTCTCCTGCGCGACAACCAGTAAAAAAGCGACCAGCAGCAGGGCATAAGTCACCAGCAGGCCGCCGAGAGGGCCGAAAGCGCTCAGCAGGTTAACCTTGTCCCAGTTTGTGGCAAGCACCGGGGACACGTCGTCCCAGAAGTATGCGAGGAGTGTGGATCCAAGGACATTCCCAAGCCCGACCCACCAGTAGTGCACCTGTCCCTCAACCGCGCGGTACATCCAGCCGGTTTCACACCCGCCCGCCAGCACAATCCCGAAGCCAAACAGCAGACCGCCAATCACCGCGTTCGGGCCAGCCCACATGATCTTCGGTTCAACACCGAGCTGAACATAGCTGAAAATGCCGATAGCGCTCACCGCCATGCCGGCAATGATTGCCTTCGCCATCATCGTCCTTCCGGTGATCCACATATCGCGAAACGCAGAGGTAAAGCAGATCTGCGCGCGTTCGATCAGCAGGCCAAAGCCGACGCCGAACAACATCGCCAGGCCAAGCTTCGGCTGATTCATCGCCGTGCAAATGGCCCATGCGATCATAGCAAAAAAGACCAGCATACCCAGGCGGAAACGGCGCTTTGCCTGCTCCGGTTTTTGGGTTAGCGGGGACGCCGCGCTGACTTTTGTCATTTTCACCGGAATGCGGAACAGCGGCAGAAGGGTGAATTTTGCTCCGAAGTAAGAGCCAATCGCCGTGGCCACGGCAAAAAACCAGGCATGAAGGGAGAACTGCGGAATCCCCGTAAAGAACGCGGCCAGATTACAGCCCATCGCCAGGCGGGCGCCAAACCCGGCAATCATACCCCCGGCTACCGCCTGCATGATGCGAACGCGGCTTTTGGGCATGCGCAGCTTAACGTTGTTTGCCCACAGCGCCGCAGCGAAACAGCCGCCGAACATGCCGACGATCATCATCCCGTCGATACGGGTAAGCGGGGTACCGTCCAGGTGAATGAGTTTGAAGTATCCCCACTCTTCGGTGTGTACGCCTGCGAGTTGCAGCAGTTGCCCACCCCAGCGGGTGAATTCACCGGTGACGGCCCAGAAGGTGCCGGTAATGCCGAAATAATAAGTAGAGAGAATGCCTGCCGCGATGACGGCCGGAACAGGTGACCAGAACTTAACCAGGTAAGTCTGTTTGAAGGATTGCCATGACATGAATAAGCCTCTGAACTCAGAAGGTGTAAGTGAATTAAGCGGACTGGAATATATATCTTTTTCTAAATATCTAAAAGTTCTCAACAGAGATTTTCCAATTACTTACACCTTTTATGACCTCCGTCATCGAAACTTGCAACTCACTGTAAACCGTATATTCTCAACATTTACTTTCAAGCTTGCTCCAGAAGATAACCGTTGGATGGCGTGGTGTAACAAAGTGAGTCTAACGCCTGAGAGGGGGGCTTAAATCTCAGGGGGTAGAAACACCTGCCATGGTATATCATAAAAATAAAACCAATGAATCATATAACAATGACTTTAATTTCCGGCGCCTGCGCGCCGGAGATGATTATTTCTCGTATACTTTCTTTATGCTACTAATGCTCATTTTCTTTATGAAAGGTCTTTCAATAAAGTGGTAAGTAATGGAAGATAGAAGGCATATTGCCGCGTAGCATAAGACTAAGATCACAAAAGTATGAACATTTAACTCTGGTTCATTGTTTGTTTTGAAGTGAAGGATTAAAGGGAATAAAATCAACCCTTGCGTCAAATATAAACTGTAGCTTATTGCACCGAGGCGAATGGCTGCTTTGGTAATTAAAAATCCAAAAAGATTCGCGCCTGAAACTACTGAAAAGAATATCGCGCAGAGGAATAGTTTCTCGGAAGGACCGTAAAGTGTTGGTTGCGCTAACAGGGTTATAAGAATCGTGCAAATCAAAGCGGCATTGGCCAGTTTTTTTGTTATGACTATTCTGTCTTTGATTTCCCGGCATAACATTCCGGTGAAAAAATAAGACCACAAAGATGAATCGTTCGTAAAGCCTGGAAGAAAATATACGGAGAAGGCAAAAAGAAAAATGGTTAATTCAAAGGACCATTTTTTGAACATATATAACAACGGAAGAGAGAAATAGAAAATCCATTCCCAGCGCAGTGTCCACGTCACCCCAGCCAGAGCCATAAAAGGATACTGGAAAGTAGTGACCGGCGGTTTGTCATTCCAGAGTCCCAAATCAAACCAGGAAAGCGCGTTGTTTATTACACTAAGAGAAAATTCATTTCGTTCGGTTAATAAGAAAAGTAAAGATAGAGCCGCTATGGAGCAAAATACGGATAGCGGTGCAATTCTGTAAAGGCGTTTTTTATATAATTCAATCCAATCCACTTCATTTGCTTTTCTGATTTTCCCCCAAAACAAAAAAGCTGTAATCATAAAAAATAAAGCAACCCCGTATCGCCCAAAATAGAGCAACAAGTCTGATGTCGGAGCCCAATTGCCTTTTTTAATAAATGTGTAAGCACAATCCATATGATGAAATATGACAAATGAGGCAAGGACGTATCTCATACCATCTATACTGTTTGACCTTGTCGGTTCAGTATCTTCATCTATAAATTTGAATAGCGGTAGGCTAAAAATCACAATTGCCAAGGCTAAGCATGTGAAAACTAAGTAAATCGAAAAGTATAAATCCATCTTCAAACCTTACGGATATTTGTATAGATATAATTGGAAGGCTTTACCTGACCTCGATGCCATTCTAGCATTGCTTCTTATTATCGTCGAGATGATGTATCACATTTAATTCCTTGAAAATTGGTTGATTTCTATACCCCGCGGCACCGCATGACGCTATGTCGTCAGCTTTTTTCTCGCTAATCTGTTGATAAGTGCAATTCAGTATTTATGTTCCGTTTATTTCATTGGAGTGGAACGCTGTAAAACAAAAGGACGTGTAAAAAAGAGGGCAACCGTCTGGCAGGGTTGCCAGACGGTGGAGGGATTATGCTTTACGCGTCGCTGCTTTCATTGCGGTCACAAACGCCTTCAGCTCGGCCAGCATCTGCTCGGGCTTGTCCACGTTCTTCTCGATGCTCTTCACAATCGCGGAGCCGGAGATGGCACCCGCCGCCTTCGCCTCAATTGCCGCGGTGACCTGATCCGGAGAGGAGATCCCGAAGCCCTGCAGCGGCGGCGCGGCATGGTACTCGGCCAGCTTTTCCACCAGATGATGCAGCGGCAGTGCAGCTTTATTTTCGGCGCCGGTCACGCCCGCGCGCGAAAGCAGATAGGTATACCCGCGCCCGTAAGAGGCTATCTGGCGCAGCAGTTCATCATCGGCGTTTGGCGGACAGATGAAAATAGGGGCGACATTGTGACGCATCGCAGCCTGGCGGAACGGCGCGGACTCTTCCACGGGCACGTCTGCTACCAGGACCGAGTCGACACCTACGCGCGCGCATTCTGCATAGAACTCGTCAACACCACGGTTGAACACCAGGTTGGCGTACATCAGCAGACCAATCGGAATGGTCGGGTGCTTCTGGCGGATCGCCGCCAGCATTTCAAAGCACTGGGTTGGGGTCACGCCTGCCGCAAAGGCGCGCAGGGTGGCGTTCTGGATGGTCGGGCCATCCGCCAGCGGATCGGAGAACGGAATACCCAGCTCCAGCGCGTCGGCGCCGGCTTCAATCAGGGCGTCGATAATCTTCAGAGACTGCTCAGGGCCGGGGTCGCCCAGCGTAACGAAGGGGACGAACGCGCCTTCCTGGCGGGATTTCAGTTCAGCAAATACGTTATCGTAGCGTTCCATCAGATTTCCCCTCGTGCTTTCAAAATATCGTGGACGGTGAAGATATCTTTGTCACCGCGACCGGAAAGGTTCACCACCAGCAGTTGCTCTTTTTCCGGGTTCTCTTTCATCATTTTCAGCGCGTGCGCCAGCGCGTGAGAAGACTCCAGCGCCGGGATGATCCCTTCGCTGCGGCACAGCGTTTTGAAGGCTTCCAGCGCTTCGTCATCGGTAATGGAGACATAGTCCGCGCGCCCCGTGCTGTTCAGGAACGCGTGCTGTGGACCAACGGACGGGAAGTCCAGTCCGGCAGAAATTGAGTAAGACTCTTCAATCTGCCCTTCATCGGTCTGCATCATCGGGGCTTTCATGCCGAAGTAGATCCCCACGCGGCCATGCTTCAGCGGCGCGCCGTGCTCGCCAGTTTCAATCCCATGACCGGCAGGCTCGACGCCAATCAGCCCTACGCGGGTTTCGTCGATAAAATCGGCAAACATGCCGATGGCGTTAGACCCGCCGCCGACGCAGGCAATGACTGCATCCGGCAGGCGACCCTCTTTTTCAAGGATCTGCGCTTTGGTCTCTTCACCGATCATGCGCTGGAATTCGCGCACGATGGTCGGGAACGGGTGAGGACCTGCCGCGGTGCCGAGCATATAGTGCGCGGTTTCGTAGCTGCCGGACCAGTCGCGCAGCGCTTCGTTACAGGCATCTTTCAGCGTCGCAGAACCGCTGTGCACCGGGATCACTTCCGCACCCATCAGGCGCATACGGAACACGTTCGGCGACTGACGCTCAACGTCTTTAGCACCCATATAGATGCGGCACTTCAGGCCGAGCAGGGCGCTGGCGAGCGCAGAAGCCACGCCGTGCTGGCCCGCGCCGGTTTCGGCGATGATTTCGGTTTTACCCATACGCTTCGCGAGCAGCGCCTGGCCCAGCACCTGGTTAGTTTTATGCGCGCCGCCGTGCAGCAGATCTTCACGCTTAAGATACAGCGTGGTTTTGGTGCCTTCGGTCAGGTTGCGGCATTTGGTCAGCGCGGTTGGACGCCCGGCGTAGTTTTTCAGCAGGTCGGTAAACTCCGCCTGAAACGCAGGATCTTTCTGCGCGCTCACGAACGCTTCTTCCAGCTGGCGCAGCGCGGGCATCAGGATTTGCGGAACGTACATCCCGCCGAATTCACCAAAATACGGGTTAAGTAATGTCGTCATCTTCTCTTCCTTAATATGCACGCAGAGTTTTAAACACCGAGGCCAGCTTGCTGGCATCTTTGATACCCGGTTGCGACTCTACGCCTGAATTGAAATCGAGGCCTGCGCAGCCGGTTTTCGCGGCTTCCACACAGTTATCCGGGCTTAGTCCGCCCGCCAGCAGGACGTTGTCCAGCTTTTCGCCGTTCAGCAGCGACCAGTCAAAACGTTGTCCGGTGCCGCCCTGGCCGTTGTCGAGCACGTATTTGTCAACGTGGTGAAGATTACGTGCGGGCAGGGTGGTGCCCACGCTTTGTGCTTTCCAGATTTGAACCTGCGGTGCCAGCGCGTCGCGCAGGGCATTGATGTACGCCTGATCTTCATCTCCATGAAGCTGAACGGCACGCAGGGATAACGCGTCGGCTTTTGCCACAACGTCCGCGACATCCGCATTGCGGAACACGCCAACATAGCTCAGCGGGGCCGCCGCGATTACCTTGCGGGCCTGTTCCTCATTGACTGCACGAGGAGAGGTGTCGACGAAGATTAAACCGCCATAGATTGCTCCAGCCTCATACGCGGCCAGCGCATCCTGTTCGCGGGTCAGGCCGCAGACTTTGTTTTCACCCAGCAGCACGCGACGCACAGCCGCATTGAGGTCGTCATGTTCCATCATGGCGGAGCCAATCAGGAAACCGTTGGCGAAGTGGCTCAGCTCGCGCACCTGGGCGTAGCTGTTAATGCCGGACTCGCTGATCACCGTGACGCCCGCACCCAGACGCGGCGCCAGCTGGCGGGTACGGTTCAGGTCAATCGACAAGTCGCGAAGATCGCGGTTGTTGATGCCGACCACTTTGGCTTCCAGCGCGATGGCGCGCTCAAGCTCTTCTTCGTTACTCACTTCGGTCAGCACGCCCATTTTCAGGCTGTGCGCCACGGCAGCAAGCTGGCGATACTGTTCGTCGTCCAGTACCGAGAGCATCAGCAGGCAGGCATCGGCCTGGTAGAAACGCGCCAGCCAGATCTGATACGAGTCGATAATAAAGTCTTTGCACAGGATCGGCTGCGGTGCGATGCCGCTGACGATCGGCAGAAAATCGAAGCTGCCCTGGAAATATTTCTCATCCGTTAGCACGGAGATTGCCGACGCATGATGCTTATAAATACCGGCGATACGCGCCGGGTCGAAATCGTCACGAATAACGCCTTTTGAGGGAGAGGCCTTTTTGCACTCCAGAATAAAGGCGGTACGTGCACCCTGCAGGGCGTCATAGAAACGACGGCTGCTCGGGACGACGTCATTCTGGAAACTGGCAAGCGGCTGCTCTGCTTTGCGTGCTTCCACCCAGATGGCCTTATCGGCAACGATTTTCGCTAAAACGGTCTGCATTCTTTACCCTCTTGCCGCAAGTGCGGTAACGCGATCGTAAGCTGCACCGGAGCGCAGTACATCCAGAACTTTTTGAGCATTGGCCTTCAGGTCTTCCTCACCGTGCAAACGCATCAGCATGGCGACGTTGGCAGCCACGGCGGCCTCATGAGCGGCCTCACCTTTACCTTGTAGTAAGCGCGTCAGAATGTCACGGTTTTCTTCCGGCGTACCGCCTGCCAGCGCTTCCTGATGGTACGGCGTTAAGCCGAAATCAGACGCCTCAAGCTGATAGCTGAGTACTTCACCATCGTTAAGCTCGGCCACCAGCGTCGGCGCATGCAGCGAAACTTCATCCATTCCGCCGCTGTGCACCACGGCGGCGCGTTTGTAACCCAGCACGCGCAGCGTCTCGGCAATCGGCAGGACCAGCTCAGGGCTGTAAACGCCAATTAATGCCAGCGGCGGATGGGCCGGGTTGATCAGCGGGCCGAGCACGTTAAACAGCGTCCGGGTTTTAAGCTGCTGGCGAACCGGCATCGCGTGGCGGAAACCGGTGTGATATTTCGGCGCAAACAGGAAGCAAACGCCCAAATCGTCCAGCGCTTCACGCGAACGCTCGGCATTCATCTCCAGATTGATGCCAAACGCGGCCAGCAGATCGGACGAGCCTGAACGGCTGGAGACGCTGCGGTTACCGTGCTTGGCCACCTTCAGGCCGCAGGCCGCCGCCACAAAGGCGCTGGCGGTCGAAATATTGATGCTGTTGCTGCCGTCGCCACCGGTCCCGACGATATCCGCAAACTGATAGTCCGGACGCGGGAACGGGGCGGCATTTTCCAGCAGCGCGGTGGCCGCACCGGCGATCTCCTGCGGGCTTTCGCCGCGCACTTTCATGCTCACCAGCGCAGCGGCCAGCTGCTCAGGCTTCAGCTCGCCGCGCACCACGGCAGAAAAAAGCTGGTGGCTCTCCTGCTGGCTCAGGGTCTGGGCCTGATACAGTTTTTCCAGAATCGGCTGCAGGGTGTTGGTCTGCTCCAGCTTCTGTAACGCCCAGTCAAGGGTCTGCTCCAGCAGGCGGGCGCCATTGGAGGTCAAAATAGATTCCGGGTGGAACTGCATCCCGCAGACGCGATCCGCATCGTGGCGTACCGCCATCACCATCCCTTCAAACGAGGCGTTGATGGTCAGCCCGGCCGGAATGTTGCTGCCGACCAGCGAATGATAGCGCGCGACCGGGAGCGGATTCGGCAGCCCGGCAAACATTGCCTGGCCGTCATGTTCAATGCTGGAGGCTTTACCGTGCAGGATCTCGCCCGCCTGGCCGACGTAACCGCCGTAGGCTTCCACGATTGCCTGGTGACCAAGGCAGATACCGATAATCGGCAGCTTGCCGCGCATGCGGGTCAGCAGTTCGGGCATACAGCCCGCTTCGCTCGGCGCGCCCGGCCCCGGGGAGAGCATCAGCACCGGGTTTTGCATGGTCGCCAGACGGTCAATCAGGGTCTGAGCAGGAACGTGGTTGCGGTAGATAACGACGTTGTGACCATTCGCACGCAGCTGATCTGCCAGGTTATAGGTAAAGGAGTCGATGTTATCGAGCAGCAGAATGTCAGCCATCAGAAAATCTCCTGTGCGTGGTGTGCGGTAGCGATGGCGCGCAATACCGCGCGTGCTTTACTGCGGGTTTCGTCAGCTTCAGACTGCGGAACAGAGTCAAGAACAATCCCGGCGCCGGCCTGAACGGTGGCAATACCGTCTTCGACGTAGGCGGAGCGGATCACGATGCAGGTATCAAGGTCGCCGTGGGCGGTGAAGTAACCTACCGCGCCGCCGTAGCTCCCGCGCCGACGTCCTTCCGCTTCGGCGATAAGCTGCATGGCGCGTACCTTCGGTGCGCCGCTCAGGGTGCCCATATTCATGCAGGCGCGGTAGGCGTGCAGCACGTCGAGGTCGCTGCGCAGTTCACCCACCACGCGGGAGACCAGGTGCATCACGAAGGAGTAACGGTCAACTTTGGTCAGGTCTGCCACGTAGCGGCTGCCCGGGGTGCAAATGCGCGCCAGGTCGTTACGCGCCAGGTCAACCAGCATCAGGTGTTCGGAGAGCTCCTTGTGGTCGGTTCGCATTTCCAGTTCGATGCGGCTGTCCAGATCGCGGTCCAGCGAGCCATCGGCACGACGGCCACGCGGACGGGTGCCCGCAATCGGGTAGATCTCAATCTGGCGGCTGGTGGCGTCGTACTTCAGCGAGCTTTCCGGCGAGGCGCCAAACAGCGTGAAATCATTGTCCTGCATAAAGAACATATATGGGCTCGGGTTGCTCTTCTTCAGCACGTCATAAGCCGCCAGCGGTGACGGGCAGGGCAGCGAGAAACGGCGGGACGGCACAACCTGGAAAATCTCCCCGGCGCGAATAGCCTTTTGCATCTGGCGAACCACGGCCCCGTATTGATCGTCGGTCTGGTTAACGTCGCATGTCATTTTTTCCACGTGCTGTACCGGCAGCGCAGGCGGCGCTTCCGTCATCTGCTGCCGGAGCTGGGCGATGCGATGCTCAAGGCGGTTTTTCTCAGACGCAGAGGGCGTGAACAGGCTTGCCTGGATGCGGGTATATTTTTTCTGATGGTCGATCACCAACAGGGTTTCGGCCAGGTAGAAACAGTAGTCCGGGCAGCGGTTGCCCTGCTCGGTTTCCGGCAAATCTTCAAAACCGGCGACCAGGTCGTAAGCAAACAGCCCGCCGAAGAACATTGCTTCGCGCTCATCTTCCGGCACGGTGACAAGATTTTGCAGCAGGCGGAAGGCATCGAACACGGACAGCGAGCAGAGGCGCGCATCTTCGTCGAGCAGCTGGCTTACCGGCGGGAAATGCAGAATTCGCAGGTCCGGGTGACGTTCATTGTCGATGCCCGCGGGCAGAGCCGCATCCAGCAGCGGCAGCAGCGATGCGCCATTATCAGAGAGCGCCTTAATGGTGACGGTGTCACCTAACGCGGTAATGCGCAGCGCGCTGTCGACCAGCAGCAGGCTTTTCAAATCGTCCTTGCTGTCGATATCCGCAGACTCCAGCAGCAGCGTCGCCGGACGCGCGCCGCACACCTGATGAAACAGCGCGGTCGGGTTGTGGCGATAGACCGCCTCGCAGGTCAACAGTTCGAGATGAGGTTTGGCTGTTTGCATGTTGTGATTCTCATTTATTCTGTTCAAAAAAAAGCCCGCTGGGTAGCGGGCGGGTATCTGTTTGCATTTCGCAGATGCGTGACACTGCCCGAAGATCAGGAAGTGCGCCACCAACCGTGCAGAGTGAAATGTGCTGTCATTTTCAGATACCTTTCTCGTGTGAACTTGCGTACTAGTTAACTAGTTCGATGGCGTATTGTCAACCCTTGATTTCAGAATTTCACGTTAAGTCGGTATCATGGCGTTTTCGGATGTCTCCAACCTGTTATGGGAAGTGCTTTGAGCGATACCACCTACGCGATTATTTATGATTTACACAGCCATACTCAGGCCTCTGATGGCCTGCTGACACCCGAAGCCCTGGTTCATCGCGCGGTTGAAATGCGTGTCGGCACGCTGGCGATAACCGATCACGATACCACCGACGCCATTCCGGCGGCGCGCGCCGAGATCGCCCGCAGCGGGCTGGCGCTGAATCTGGTGCCCGGCGTCGAGATCTCGACCGTCTGGGAAAACCATGAGATTCACATCGTTGGCCTGAACCTTGATATAGAACATCCGGCACTTCTTGCCTTTTTGCAAGAACAAAAAACGCGCCGCAACCAGCGCGCGGAGATGATCGGCGAGCGTCTGGAGAAGGCGCATATTCCGGGCGCGCTGGAAGGTGCGCAAAAGCTGGCGAACGGCGGGGCGGTCACCCGCGGTCATTTCGCCCGCTTTCTGGTTGAAGCGGGCAAAGCGACGACCATGGCGGATGTCTTTAAAAAGTATCTGGCGCGCGGGAAAACCGGATACGTTCCGCCACAGTGGTGTACAATAAAACAAGCTATTGATGTCATTCATCATTCTGGCGGTAAGGCCGTGCTGGCCCATCCGGGACGGTATAATCTTTCTGCTAAATGGCTGAAACGGCTGCTGGCGCACTTTGCCGAATGCGGTGGCGAGGCGATGGAAGTCGCCCAGTGTCAGCAGGCGCCCAACGAGCGCGCGCAGCTCGCGACTTACGCCCGCCAGTTTGGCCTGCTAGGGTCACAGGGCTCTGATTTCCACCAGCCCTGCGCGTGGATCGAGCTGGGACGCAAGCTCTGGCTACCCGCTGGCGTTGAGCCGGTCTGGCAGCTCTGGGAGCAGCCGCAGCAAATTGAAGAGAGGGAAGTATGAGTCAGTTTTTCTATATCCATCCGGACAATCCGCAGCCACGTCTGATTAACCAGGCCGTGGAGATCGTCCGCAAAGGCGGCGTGATAGTCTACCCGACCGATTCCGGCTACGCGCTGGGCTGTAAAATTGAAGATAAAGGAGCGATGGAACGCATTTGCCGTATTCGTCAGCTGCCGGACGGCCATAACTTTACCCTGATGTGTCGCGACCTCTCTGAGCTGTCGACCTATGCGTATGTTGATAACGTGGCGTTTCGCCTGATTAAGAACAATACGCCGGGCAACTACACGTTCATCCTGAAAGGGACGAAGGAGGTGCCGCGTCGCCTGCTGCAGGAAAAGCGCAAAACTATCGGCATGCGCGTGCCGTCGAACCCGATTGCCCAGGCGCTGCTGGAAACCCTCGGCGAGCCGATGCTCTCCACCTCGCTGATGCTGCCGGGTAGCGAGTTTACCGAGTCCGATCCGGAGGAGATAAAAGATCGTCTGGAGAAGGTGGTGGAGCTGATTATTCACGGTGGTTATCTCGGCCAGCAGCCGACTACGGTGGTCGATTTAACCGAGGATGCACCGGAAGTGATTCGTGAAGGGGTGGGTGACGTAAAGCCTTTCTTGTAAATAAGGTGTTTAATGCCTGAAATTAAGGAAAGAGCGGAGGCTGGATTTCTCCAGCCTTTGTCTGTCATCTCCAGCCTTTGCCGGTCATCTTACTTTCTTAAAGATGAGCAAGACCAAAACAAGGCAGATAGCACTCCCGTAAAATGCTGTGATTAGGAGGTTATCCACTGAACGCGATAAGTCATCTATGATCGCCTCACATAAACGGGCTTCCATCTCATCTGTTAAAGGGGGTGCGTTGTATTTCCGAGTTAGCCCAAAATCAAGCACTGGTATCATCAAGGCGATAGAGTAGATGGCGAATACTAAAGAAATGCCTCCCCATCGAAGAATAGTCTTTGCTCTATTCGTCAATGTCATACGAACCACCTAAAACGCCGCCAATTGTGCCACCAGAATAACCCGAAGATGATCCAACCGCTGATGCACTGTTAGCAAGCCCTTCTTCCACTTGCCCTGTGAAGCTTTCAGAGATTGGTCTGAAGTGTTCGATGTTCGGATACTGTTCTTTAAACGCGCTGGTTACCTCCAAAACGTTCATTGAGGACAGAGCGCCACTCTTCTCAGTCAAATAACGTTGTAAAGATACGGGGATAGTGAAATCTTCTTCATTTTTGATACGAAGTTGCGTTGTTGTTGATGTAAAACTGGTATCGAAGATTTTAGTCCCTGCTTCTTTGATCATTTGCACAGTGTGAGTTGTGCAGTTGCTGCCAGTCAGATCGTAAACGTCAATCACCTTGCCGCGTCGTTTGGTACGATCTCCCATCGCATCCGTGAAAACTGGTTTTTTACCGGAGTTCCATAGAGATTCAAAAATTCTGCGGGTTTCCTCAGGTGTGACATCATCGATCAGGAATACTCTCGCTTGGTATTTGTAGAGTTCTTCGCGGTAGTAAAGACAAGCATCATCGCCAGTTAGGAAGTTAAGAATCCCATCACCCGTTAATGTAGCGGGGCCTTTCCTACCAAAGCGCCCGTAGGTGTAAACGTAGATCGAGTTATTTTCATGTACCGAAACGAAAGCGTGTCCTGCATCGGTGATTTCAGTCCAGATGTAAACGCCGTTCAATAACGGGTTATCTTCGGGTTTGCAGGTGCCAGCAAAGCTGTTTTGCTTCTTCGCGGTCTGGGCGTGTTGTTCCGGTTCTGACTCAATCGGCCCAGGGAGTACAGGCATCTCGACGAGGTGAGCTAGATCGGTATGGGTTACTGTTGCTTCGCCACCAAGTTCGTAATCATCATCCCAGTTTGATGGAACGAATTTCGATTTGCAGGGGCAGGAGCTATAGCTGTGCAGCGTTCCGGCAATCCTTTTACCATGTATATTGTCAGTATCAAGACCGCCACAGATACGGTAACGACCAGGATGTTTACCACAGGTTACTTGATGGCCTTCACAGGCCATGTCTTTGCCGAAAAACTGGTGATCACTCCATCCTTCAATAATCCGACCGCCGCATACCGTCTTATCACCCCTGAACAAAAAATAACCTTTACCTGCCATTAGTGCTTACTCCCTAGCATCGTTAAGAATTCTTTCTGGAATGTGTCGCCTTCACGGAAAAGCAGTCTGTTGCCGGATTGTAGGGTTGAGATTATTTCGTCGCCATTATCAAGCATACTTCCAACCAGGGTCGCAGATGCGCCCTGCATAATACGCACTCCACCTGCACAGGAAATAATAGTGGCTTCACTGCCCTCAGCGTAGACAACTTTATCTCCAACTCGTGCCATCCTTTCCCCTCCATCCGTACTGCCTCCCGAAGCATTGCGGGTAACGATTCCCACAACAGTGAATCGAAAAATATACGTTACTGGGCGACTAACATGCTTGTTAAAATCTTCAAATTGTTCGCGTGTCTTGCTGTCATAGCTCGCTAAGAAATCTTCATCGTAGGGTGGCAGAGAGGTGGAATCTCGGAATCCAGGCGTGATCTCATTACTATATTGCTGCATAAGTCCCTTTGCTTATTATAGAAATAATTACAGCGGTCATTTTACAAACAATAACCACATGCACAACAAGTATTAGGCTTAAGCAAAACTGTGTTCCGTAACCCAGAATCTTCCTTTTGAACTCCTAACTGTCCTTTGTCCCATTCTGAACGAATGGGGTGTATGGGCGGATCTGGCCCATAATCACTTTCGCTTGTATTTGGCTGTCAGTACCTAGACTCAGATGCACAAAACTTGTTGAATCATTTTGTCTAAAGTTAGTGTAGTATGTGCGCCCACGAATCATATGTGTGACAGATTGTTTGCCATGCTGTGTACCCTGAAAGATTTACATATCAGTGAGTTAAGTTATTTTTGGCGCTAACTCATTGTTTTAGAAAGTACACCAGACGCCTGTGAAGGCGACACCTGAGGAAGCTCAATGAGCGAGAAGTTACAGAAAGTGCTGGCGCGTGCCGGCCACGGCTCACGCCGTGAAATCGAAGCCATTATAGAAGCGGGCCGCGTGAGTGTGGACGGTAAAATCGCCACGCTGGGTGACCGCGTAGAAATCGTACCGGGGCTCAAGATCCGCATTGACGGTCATCTTATCTCCGTGAAAGAGTCCGCGGAACAGATCTGCCGCGTGCTGGCGTATTACAAGCCGGAAGGCGAGCTGTGTACGCGCAACGACCCGGAAGGTCGTCCAACGGTGTTTGACCGTCTGCCAAAACTGCGCGGCGCCCGCTGGATTGCGGTGGGGCGTCTGGACGTGAACACCTGCGGTCTGCTGCTGTTCACCACCGATGGTGAACTGGCAAACCGTCTGATGCACCCAAGCCGTGAAGTTGAGCGTGAATACGCCGTTCGCGTCTTCGGCCAGGTCGACGAAAATAAACTGCGCGATCTGTCGCGTGGCGTGCAGCTGGAAGACGGCCCTGCGGCGTTCAAAACCATCAAATTTACCGGTGGTGAAGGGATTAACCAGTGGTACAACGTGACCCTGACCGAAGGCCGTAACCGCGAGGTGCGTCGTCTGTGGGAAGCGGTAGGCGTGCAGGTTAGCCGCCTGATCCGCGTTCGCTACGGCGACATTCTGCTGCCGAAAGGTCTGCCGCGCGGTGGTTATACCGAGCTGGATCTTACCCAGACTAACTACCTGCGCGAGCTGGTTGGCCTGACGCCGGAAACCACCTCTAAAGTGGCGGTGGAGAAAGATCGTCGTCGTATGAAGGCGAATCAGATCCGTCGTGCGGTTAAACGCCACAGCCAGGTGAACAGCAATCGTCGCTCTGGCAGCCGGAATAACAACGGTTAATTGAAAAAGCCCGGTGAACTCACCGGGCTTTTTCTTTAGTAATCAATGCCAATTTGTGCTTTGATGCCTGCATCAAACGCATGCTTGACCGGACGCAGCTCGCTGACGGTATCTGCCAGCTCCAGAATCTCACGATGACACCCACGACCTGTAACGATAACCGTCTGGTGCGCAGGGCGGCTCTTCAGTGCATCCAGCACCTCCTCCAGCGGCAGGTAGTCGTAGGCGACCATATAGGTGATCTCATCCAGCAGCACCATATTCAGCGAGGGATCGGCCAGCATTCTTTTAGCGTGCTCCCAGACGGCCAGACAGGCTGCAGTATCGGTTTCCCGGTTCTGCGTATCCCACGTAAACCCGGTCGCCATCACCTGAAACTCAACGCCGTGAGGTTCAAGCAAATTACGCTCACCGTTGGGCCATTCCCCTTTGATAAACTGGATGACCCCCACTTTTTGCCCGTGGCCGACGGCGCGCGTAGCAGTGCCAAACGCGGCAGTAGTTTTGCCTTTACCGTTGCCGGTAAAAACGATGACGATCCCTCGCTCGTTCTGGGCTGCCGCGACGCGCGCGTCAACCTGTTCCTTCAGACGCTGCTGTCGCTGCTGATGACGTTCTTCACTCATTGCGAAATTCCCGGTTTGCGGCCCGGCTGGGCATCAAAGGTCATTCCGGTTTTGCGGCGGCTGTCGTCGCCCATCAGCCAGAGATAGAGCGGCATAATGTCTGCCGGGGTTTTCAGCTTCAGCGGATCTTCCGTCGGGAACGCGCTGGCGCGCATGCTGGTGCGCGTACCCCCCGGATTAATGCAGTTTACGCGCAGATGGCGGCTCTGATACTCATCCGCCAGCACCTGCATCATGCCCTCGGTCGCGAATTTTGAGACAGCATAAGCTCCCCAGTTTGCGCGTCCCTCGCGGCCTACGCTGGAAGAGGTGAAGACCAGAGATCCAGACTCGGATTTGAGTAATAAAGGAAGCAAGGCCTGCGTGAGGAAAAAAGTACCGTTAACGTTAACCTGCATCACCTGCTGCCAGATTTCAGGATCCTGTTCATCCATCGGACGCACTTCACCTAACAAACCGGCGTTGTGCAGTACGCCGTCAAGACGTGGGTAGTGGGTACTGATACGGTGAGCAAGCTCCTGGCAGAGCGCTGGGGTGCATGTCAGCAAATCGAGCGTGTACCAGGGGGCAGATGTCCCGCCTGCGGCCTCAATTTCCTGAGCGACCCCTTTGAGCTTTTCTTCGTTGCGCCCAATCAGAATTACGCTTGCGCCATATTCAGCGTACGTCAGGGCCGCTTCGCGACCAATACCATCGCTGGCGCCGGTGACAAGAATGATTCGGTTCTGCAGCAGGTTTTTTTGCGGTTGATAATGCACGGTGACTCCTCAGGCGCACGGTGTCTCAATCACGCCTTCATAATGACTTTTCGGCTTTATGCCCGAATTAGCGTGAGAATTCAATCAGTCTACAGGACGCATTGCTGCAAAATTAACAATTTGCAAATATTTAAACCGCAGCGCGGGGATTCCTGAAGACGGCTCGCAGAGGTAATGTCACGGGCGAGACGCAGGGGCAGGGCTGTTGTACACTGCCGTGAAAGATTCGTGGTTAAATCAAGGTGGAACGCGTGGAATTACTTTCTCAATATGGGTTGTTTTTGGCCAAAATCGCGACGGTGGTGATTGCCATTGCCGTGGTTGCCGTTCTGATTGTCAACCTGACGCAGCGCAAGCGTCAGCGTGGGGAGTTACGCATCACCCGCCTGAGCGAGCAGTATAAAGAGATGCAGGAAGAGATGTCCCTCTCGCTGCTCGATAGCCATCAGCAGAAGCTGTGGCTGAAAGCCCAGAAGAAAAAACACAAGCAGGAAGCCAAAGCCGCGAAGGCGAAGGCAAAGCTCGCGACGCCGCAGGGCGACGCAAAACCCCGCGTCTATGTGCTCGATTTTAAAGGCAGCATGGATGCGCATGAAGTCGCTTCGCTGCGCGAAGAGGTGACTGCGGTTCTGGCCGTGGCAACGCCGCAGGATCAGGTGGTGGTGCGTCTTGAGAGCCCGGGCGGGGTGGTACACGGTTACGGGCTGGCCGCCTCACAGCTGCAGCGCCTGCGCGAGAAGCAGATCCCACTTACCGTGGCGGTAGATAAAGTCGCGGCGAGCGGCGGCTATATGATGGCCTGCGTGGCGGACAAAATCGTTGCGGCGCCGTTTTCCATCATAGGTTCCATTGGCGTGGTCGCACAGATCCCTAACTTTAACCGCTTCCTGAAAAATAAAGAGATTGATATCGAACTTCACACGGCGGGTCAGTACAAACGCACCCTGACGCTGCTGGGGGAAAACACGGAAGAGGGGCGCCAAAAATTCCGTGAAGATCTGAATGAAACTCACCATCTCTTTAAAGACTTCGTACATCGCATGCGCCCAACGCTGGATATTGAACAGGTGGCGACCGGTGAGCACTGGTACGGCATCCAGGCGCAGGAAAAAGGGCTGGTGGATGAAGTAGGTACCAGTGATGACCTGCTGCTCAACCTGATGGAAGGCAGGGAACTGGTAGGCGTGCGCTTTACACAGCGCAAACGGCTGATGGACCGCTTTACCAACAGTGCGGCGGAAAGCGCGGACCGCCTGCTGCTTCGCTGGCTACAGCGCGGACAAAAACCGCTGCTGTAAACAAAAACGCGAGGCATATGCCTCGCGTTTTGCATTAATCGACCAGGTGATATTTCTCTGAAAGCGTATGCGCCAGGTATTTAAACATATTAAACACGGCAGTGCTTTTCGGGGTCGGTAACCCCTGCTCGTCAAGGAAGTATTCGCCGCTGAAAACCAGCACGCCATTACGTTGCTCAACGCCGGTGGCTTCAATGCCTGCCAGCGTATCTTCATGGTCACGAATAAGCTTGTTTGCTTCGATAAGCAGAGAGGCTCGGTCAATGGGTTGGGTCGTATTCTGCATAATCCACTCCTTAAACAGTGACAATAGTCTACGCCGGGGGCGCTTTGGGGGCAAATTTTCCCTGTAATGTGAGGGGATAAGATGCAGAGGGCAGGTTGGCGGGATTTGTTTTTGCATGCTAATAAAGTTGCGTAACGAATTTTATCAGGTAGAGTGTGCGCTTTCGTCATTCTGGCAACAGAATTGCTTGACATTCGACCGGGAATTCGTCACGAATTATACGAGATGTGAAAAAAATACCCGAAAACTCAATGACCTGGATGTCGCCATTCTGACGTTCGGTAAGACATAGGGGTTGATATCCCCTGACGCAGTCGCAATATCATTGGCTCGTCGTCTGCGGAAGGGAAATCAACGTGCGGCGTATTCCTGGAAGAATTAAATTAGGTAAAGGTGAATATGGGTAAAGCTCTCGTCATCGTTGAGTCCCCGGCAAAAGCCAAAACGATCAATAAGTATCTGGGTAATGACTACGTGGTTAAGTCCAGCGTTGGTCACATCCGCGATTTGCCGACCAGTGGCTCAGCCAGCAAAAAGAGCGCAGACTCTACCTCCACCAAAGGGGCTAAAAAGCCTAAAAAGGATGAACGTAGCGCGCTTGTCAACCGCATGGGTGTTAACCCATGGCACAACTGGGATGCACAATATGAAGTGCTGCCCGGGAAAGAAAAAGTCGTTAACGAGCTGAAGCAGCTGGCTGAAAAAGCAGACCACATCTATCTCGCAACCGACCTTGACCGCGAAGGGGAAGCCATTGCGTGGCACCTGCGGGAAGTGATCGGCGGGGATGACAAACGCTACAGCCGCGTAGTGTTTAACGAAATTACAAAGAATGCGATTCGTCAGGCGTTTGAGAAGCCGGGCGAGCTGAATATCGACCGTGTGAACGCCCAGCAGGCGCGTCGCTTTATGGACCGCGTTGTGGGCTACATGGTTTCTCCCCTGCTGTGGAAAAAGATTGCCCGCGGCCTGTCTGCAGGACGCGTGCAGTCTGTAGCCGTGCGTCTTGTCGTTGAGCGTGAACGCGAAATTAAAGCCTTCGTGCCGGAAGAGTTCTGGGAAGTTGACGCCAATGTCACCACCCCGGGCGGTGATGCGCTGCCGCTACAGGTAAGCCATCACAACGATAAGCCTTTCCGTCCTGAAAACCGCGATCAGACCATGGCCGCCGTGGCGCTGCTGGAAAAAGCGCGCTATCAGGTACTGGAACGCGAAGATAAGCCGACCAGCAGCAAGCCTGGCGCGCCGTTTATCACGTCCACACTGCAACAGGCGGCGAGCACCCGTCTGGGTTACGGCGTGAAGAAAACCATGATGATGGCCCAGCGCTTGTATGAAGCGGGTTACATCACCTACATGCGTACTGACTCAACGAACCTGAGCCAGGACGCGGTGAACATGGTGCGCGGCTACATCAGCGATAACTTCGGTAAAAAATACCTGCCGGAAAGCGCCAACCAGTTCGCCAGCAAAGAGAATTCTCAGGAAGCGCACGAAGCGATTCGTCCCTCTGATGTCTCTGTTTTAGCCGAGTCGCTGAAGGATATGGAAGCCGACGCCCAGAAGCTGTATCAGCTGATCTGGCGTCAGTTTGTCGCGTGTCAGATGACGCCAGCGAAATATGATTCCACTACGCTGACCGTTGGCGCGGGCGACTTCCGCCTCAAGGCACGCGGTCGTATTCTGCGTTTCGACGGCTGGACGAAAGTGATGCCTGCGCTGCGTAAAGGTGATGAAGACCGTACGCTGCCTGCGGTAAACAAAGGCGACGAGTTGTCGCTTGTCGACCTGGTTCCGGCCCAGCACTTCACCAAGCCGCCTGCGCGCTTTAGTGAAGCGTCGTTGGTCAAAGAGCTGGAAAAACGCGGGATTGGCCGTCCGTCAACTTACGCCTCAATCATCTCGACCATTCAGGACCGCGGTTACGTTCGCGTAGAGAACCGCCGTTTCTATGCCGAAAAAATGGGTGAGATTGTCACTGACCGTCTGGAAGCTAACTTCCGCGAATTGATGAACTACGACTTCACCGCGCAGATGGAAGACAGCCTCGACGAAGTGGCCAGTCACAAGGCGGAGTGGAAGAAGGTTCTCGATAGCTTCTTCAGCGACTTTACCAACCAGCTTGAGAAAGCGGAGAAAGATCCTGAAGAGGGCGGCATGCTGCCTAACCAGATGGTTCTGACCAGCATCGACTGCCCGACCTGCGGCCGCAAGATGGGGATCCGTACTGCGACAACGGGCGTGTTCCTTGGCTGTTCAGGCTATGCGCTGCCACCAAAAGAGCGCTGCAAAACAACCATCAACCTGGTGCCGGAGAACGAAGTTCTCAACGTGCTGGAAGGTGATGATGCGGAAACCAACGCCCTGCGCGCGAAACGCCGCTGCAAAAAATGCGGCACGGCGATGGACAGCTATCTGATCGATCCTAAACGTAAGCTGCACGTGTGTGGTAACAACCCGACGTGCGACGGGTATGAGATCGAAGAGGGTGAGTTCCGCATTAAAGGCTATGACGGCCCGATTGTGGAGTGCGAGAAGTGTGGCTCTGAAATGCACCTGAAAATGGGGCGTTTTGGTAAGTACATGGCCTGCACCAACGACGAGTGTAAGAACACGCGCAAAATTCTGCGCAATGGTGAGGTTGCTCCGCCGAAGGAAGATCCGGTTCCGCTGCCAGAATTGCCGTGTGAAAAATCCGACGCGTACTTCGTGCTGCGTGATGGTGCCGCAGGTGTCTTCCTGGCCGCCAACACCTTCCCGAAATCGCGTGAAACGCGCGCCCCGCTGGTGGAAGAGCTGCATCGCTTCCGCGATCGTCTGCCTGAGAAGCTGCGTTATCTGGCCGATGCGCCACAGCAGGATCCTGAAGGCAATAAGACGGTGGTCCGTTTTAGCCGTAAAACGAAGCAGCAGTACGTTGCGGCAGAGAAAGAGGGTAAAGCGACCGGATGGTCCGCCTTCTTTGTCGATGGCAAATGGGTTGAAGGCAAGAAATAATCTTTCTTAACCGTAGCTTACCCTTGAAAGGGCCGGACTTCCGGCCCTTTTTTATTACCTTATTATTATTTTTTGTTCCGTACTATACAGTCAGGCTATAAGTGATATAGTGGTTATAGTTAACCCTTTTTTTATTATCAAATCGTCTTAAGCGATTGACCGCGTGCGCTAAATCGGATGGTCTGGCATGAAATTACAACAGCTTCGTTATATCGTTGAGGTGGTGAATCACAACCTTAATGTCTCTTCCACCGCCGAGGGGCTATATACCTCGCAACCGGGCATCAGCAAGCAGGTTCGCATGCTGGAGGATGAATTAGGTATTCAGATTTTCGCCCGCAGTGGTAAGCACCTTACCCAGGTGACGCCAGCGGGGCAGGAAATCATCCGTATTGCGCGGGAAGTCCTTTCCAAAGTCGATGCGATTAAGTCTGTGGCGGGGGAACATACCTGGCCGGATAAAGGCTCGCTGTATATTGCCACGACGCACACCCAGGCGCGCTATGCGCTACCGGGCGTTATCAAGGGCTTTATCGAGCGTTATCCGCGCGTCTCCCTGCATATGCACCAGGGATCGCCGACGCAAATTGCGGAGGCGGTGTCGAAGGGCAATGCAGATTTTGCCATTGCAACGGAAGCGCTCCATCTCTATGACGATCTGGTCATGCTGCCGTGCTATCACTGGAACCGCTCCATTGTGGTGACCCCTGATCATCCGCTGGCGGGCAAAGGGTCGGTGTCAATCGAAGAGCTGGCGCAATATCCTCTGGTCACCTACACGTTTGGCTTCACCGGACGATCTGAGCTTGATACCGCCTTCAACCGGGCCGGGTTAACGCCGCGGATTGTCTTTACCGCCACCGATGCAGACGTCATAAAGACCTATGTACGGCTTGGCCTGGGGGTAGGGGTGATCGCCAGCATGGCGGTCGACCCGGTGTCAGACCCTGACCTGGTGCGTCTTGATGCGCATGATATTTTCAGCCACAGCACGACAAAAATTGGCTTCCGCCGCAGTACCTTCCTGCGAAGCTATATGTATGATTTTATTCAGCGCTTTGCTCCGCATTTAACGCGTGACGTGGTGGATACCGCCGTGGCATTACGATCAAATGAAGATATCGAAGAGATGTTTAAAGATATCAAACTCCCCGAAAAATAATCACACCCGGTATCTTTCCCTGAGGGAAAGATACCGAAATATCGGCTTAAAGCTAAATTAGAATTATCATCATCTGCACTTCCCGTGCCATATATTGTCATTATCCTTTTAATTTGTGTGGCTTTAATGTCGTGAATTGGCGACAAAAATAGAAACTAATTAACGGCTACGCAAATTTTTCTTTTCAAATATTTATTTCTGGTCAAAAGATTGAATATTTCATGCCTCTTGATGCGTAAATTCACTGGCTTTTCGGCTAAAGTTTCTTTAGGATTTATCTCAACAGATGGTTAATTGTACCAATTGTTTGGTCCTAAATGATAAGCGATATCGATTGTATGAGGTTAGCAATGCCTTCAGGAAGTGAAGAACCGCAAAGGGATCCTGCGCTCAAGCGTAAAGCCTGGCTGGCGGTCTTTCTCGTTTCCGCCCTGTTCTGGGTGATGGTTGCTCTCCTGGCCTGGAAATATTGGGGTTGAATATGGCAGTGACGGTACGTACAGAAACGGCAAAGCGGATGTGTCAGCATCATGACACTGTTCACAAGGGACGCAAAGCGCCTGCAACAGCAGTGCCAGCATCCTGGAAACTGACGCCGCAGCAGCAGGCTTTTATTGATGTGTTCGCGGAAGACGAACCCAAAAAACAATAATTTAGTTTATTGCGTAATGATGCAATTAGTCTGAATAATGACTATGCGCCTTTGTACTCTTTAATAAATACACATCAGCAATATAGCACGAGGACCTGCCTCGGAATGTTTAATAAATAATGCCAGGTGTCCCTATGATGAATAACATGATGTCTCAAAAATACTGGTCATGGATCGGCGTTTTTACCCTGTCGATTCTGTTCTGGAGTCAGCTCATCTGGCTGGCCGTCCACTAAATCATAAAACCTCGCTGCGGCGGGGTTTTTTGTTTTACCCTCCTCTGGACCATTCCTAAATTTATCAATTTGGGTTGTTATCAAAACGTTACGACATCTTTGTGTTATCTTTAATTACGGCCCTGATGATTGTCAGGACATCTCTGTAATTAAGGAGGAGCTTATGTCGTTAACCCTACGCGAAGCCAGTAAGGACACGTTACAGGCAGAAAATAAAACCTGGCACTACTATAGCCTGCCGCTGGCTGCCAGAACGCTTGGGGACATTTCGCGTTTACCCAAGTCCTTGAAAGTTTTGCTGGAAAATCTCTTGCGCTGGCAGGACGGTGACTCCGTGACCCTTGACGATATTCAGGCGCTGGCAGTGTGGCTTAAGAATGCCCATGCCGACAGAGAAATTGCCTACCGCCCGGCAAGGGTCCTGATGCAGGACTTCACCGGCGTTCCTGCCGTGGTGGATCTCGCCGCCATGCGTGAGGCGGTTAAACGCCTCGGCGGCGATACGGCTAAAGTGAACCCGCTTTCACCCGTCGACCTCGTGATTGACCACTCAGTAACCGTTGACCACTTCGGTGATGACGATGCCTTTGGCGAGAACGTGCGTCTCGAGATGGAGCGAAATCACGAGCGTTATGTCTTCCTGAAGTGGGGTCAGCAGGCGTTCAGCCGCTTTAGCGTGGTTCCACCCGGCACCGGTATTTGTCACCAGGTTAACCTTGAATATCTCGGTAAAGCCGTCTGGAGTGAATTGCAGGACAAAGAGTGGGTGGCTTATCCGGACACGCTGGTGGGTACAGATTCCCACACCACCATGATTAACGGCCTCGGCGTGCTGGGTTGGGGTGTCGGCGGTATCGAAGCGGAAGCCGCCATGCTCGGTCAGCCGGTATCCATGCTTATCCCTGATGTTGTGGGCTTTAAGCTCACCGGGAAGCTGTCTGAAGGCATTACCGCCACCGATCTGGTGCTCACCGTTACCCAGATGCTGCGTAAGCATGGTGTGGTGGGAAAATTTGTTGAATTTTACGGTGACGGGCTGGATTCGCTGCCGCTGGCTGACCGCGCGACCATCGCCAACATGGCGCCAGAATATGGTGCAACCTGCGGATTTTTCCCCATTGATGACGTCACGCTGGAGTACATGCGCCTGAGCGGACGCAGCGAAGAGCAGGTGGCGCTGGTGGAGGCGTATACCAAAGCGCAGGGCATGTGGCGCAATCCGGGGGATGAGCCGGTATTTACCAGCACGCTTGCGCTTGACATGGGAAGCGTTGAGGCGAGCCTCGCCGGTCCGAAACGTCCGCAGGATCGCGTAGCGTTAAGCGACGTGCCAAAAGCGTTTGCCGCAAGCAACGAGCTGGAAGTTAACGTGGCGAAGAAGGACCATCGCCCAATCGACTATGTTCTGAACGGACATCAGTATCAGCTCCCGGACGGCGCGGTTGTCATAGCCGCCATTACCTCCTGCACCAACACCTCAAACCCCAGCGTATTAATGGCTGCCGGCCTGCTGGCTAAAAAAGCGGTTGAGCTGGGACTGAAACCACAGCCCTGGGTCAAAGCCTCCCTGGCACCGGGCTCCAAAGTGGTCTCGGATTACCTGGCGCAGGCCAGGCTAACGCCGTATCTTGATGAGCTGGGCTTTAACCTCGTGGGCTATGGCTGTACCACCTGCATCGGTAACTCCGGCCCGCTGCCTGAACCTATTGAAACGGCGATCAAGCAGGGCGATCTGACGGTTGGCGCAGTCCTTTCCGGTAACCGTAACTTTGAAGGACGTATTCATCCGCTGGTGAAAACCAACTGGCTCGCTTCGCCGCCGCTGGTGGTGGCCTACGCGCTCGCCGGGAACATGAATATCAACCTGGCTACCGATCCTATTGGTCACGACCGCAAGAATGAGCCGGTCTATCTGAAAGATATCTGGCCGTCCTCACGTGAAATTGCGATGGCCGTTGAAAAGGTCTCCACCGAGATGTTCCGCAAAGAGTATGCGGAAGTGTTTGAAGGCACGCCGGAATGGAAAGCCATCAACGTTGTGGGCTCGGACACCTATGACTGGCAGGACGATTCCACCTATATCCGCCTGTCGCCGTTCTTTGATGAGATGCTGGCCGAGCCTGCACCGCTTCAGGATATTCACGGGGCGCGCATACTGGCGATGCTGGGGGATTCCGTCACCACTGACCATATCTCTCCGGCGGGGAGCATCAAAGCCGACAGCCCGGCGGGCCGTTATCTGCAAAGCCGGGGCGTGGAGCGCCGCGATTTTAACTCCTACGGATCGCGCCGCGGTAACCATGAAGTAATGATGCGCGGGACGTTTGCCAACATCCGCATTCGTAACGAAATGGTTCCGGGCGTGGAAGGGGGGATGACGCGTCATCTTCCGGGGACGGAAGTCGTGTCGATTTATGACGCAGCCGTCAAATATCAGCAGGAAGGTACGCCGCTGGCGGTGATCGCCGGGAAAGAGTACGGTTCCGGCTCCAGTCGTGACTGGGCGGCGAAAGGTCCGCGACTGCTTGGCGTTCGCGTGGTCATCGCCGAGTCGTTTGAACGTATTCACCGCTCGAACCTGATTGGCATGGGGATCCTGCCGCTTGAGTTCCCGCAGGGCGTCACGCGCAAAACGCTGGGCCTGACGGGGGAAGAGCAGATTGATATTAGCGGCCTGCAAAACCTGCAGCCGGGCAAAACGGTGCCGGTGAAGCTTACGCGAGCAGACGGGAAAAGCGAGGTACTGGAATGCCGGTGTCGTATTGATACGGCAACCGAACTGACCTACTACCAGAACGACGGCATTTTACATTATGTGATTCGTAAAATGCTGGATTGATAAAAAAAGCCCGGCATCTGTGCCGGGCTTTTTACTTTCACTCTTTCAGAAGATGTCCCATTTTAGCCGCCTTGGTATCGAGATAGTGGGCATTTTTCGGGTTGCGGCCGACAATCAGCGGTACGCGCTCGACGATGTTGATCCCGGCTTCGGTGAGGATTTCCACCTTTTTGGGATTATTGGTCAGCAGGCGAACCTCGTCCACGCCCAGCAGCTTGAACATATCGGCGCAGAGGGTGAAATCACGTTCATCAGCGGCAAAACCGAGCTGGTGGTTGGCTTCCACCGTATCGTAGCCCTGGTCCTGCAGCGCGTAAGCGCGGATTTTATTCAGCAGACCAATGTTACGACCTTCCTGACGGTGATAGAGCAGCACGCCGCGGCCTTCTTCGGCAATATGGGTAAGGGCAGCTTCGAGCTGGAAACCGCAATCACAGCGCAGGCTGAACAACGCGTCGCCGGTCAGACACTCCGAATGGACGCGGGACAGCACCGGCGTCTGCCCTGAAATGTCGCCGTAGACCAGCGCGACATGATCCTGTCCGGTTGCCAGTTCTTCAAACCCCACCATCAGGAAATCGCCCCATGGGGTTGGCAGTTTGGCTTCTGCCACACGTTTAAGCTGCATGTGATTCTCCAGAGTAGGCTGACACGTTTCGTGCCTTGCGCCTGTTTTGCTTTCTGTATTTGTCCATTTTGCCACAAGCTCAGCACGTTCGCCTAATGGGCGCCATGCTATATGAACGTTAAACGCACGATCCGACATATCCACCCATCGAATGAATTTCAGTTATGATTGTGAGGCTTAGCGAAAAAGGAGAAGACATGCTTTCAATCGCCAGACGTACGGCAGCAGGCGCGGCCATTTTACTGATTATGCCTTTGGCCGTGTGGGTCTCCGGCTGGATGTGGCAGCCGGGGCAGAATGCCACGTGGCTGAAAACGTTATACTGGGTAACGGAGACGGTCACGCAGCCGTGGGGAATTATTACCCACGTTATCCTCTGCGGCTGGTTCTTGTGGTGCCTGCGCTTTCGACTGCGCGCGGCGTTGATGCTCTTTGCTATCCTCGGTGGCGCGATCGTTATTGGACAGGGCGTGAAGTCCTGGGTGAAGGATCACGTTCAGGAGCCAAGACCTTTTGTCGTCTGGCTGGAAAAAGCGCACCATGTTCCGGTGGATGAGTTCTACAATTTAAAGCGTAAAGATCGCGGCGCGCTGGTGAAAGAACAGCTTTCAGAACAGGAAGATATTCCAAAGTTCCTGCGTAAGCACTGGCAAAAAGAGACGGGATTCGCGTTTCCTTCCGGCCATACGATGTTTGCAGCCAGCTGGGCGTTGCTGGGCGTTGGGCTGCTTTGGCCTCGACGTCGCACCATGACCATCGCGATTTTACTGGTTTGGGCGACAGGGGTGATGGGCAGCCGCTTGCTGCTGGGAATGCACTGGCCGCGGGATCTGGTGGTCGCTACGCTGATCTCCTGGATGCTGGTGACGCTGGCAACCTGGCTTGCAGAACGGTTCTGCGGCCCGCTCACGCCACCGCCTGAAGAGAAAGAAGAGATCGCCGAAAGGGAGCAAAGCGACGCCTGACGGTTGATATTGTGCATTTTGCCCATAAATCCATGACGTGCGCGTTACTTTTTCCGTTTCGCGCCCGTCGCTAAAATGGTAGTTTATAAGGCTGATTGCGGTGAGTTGAACACACTTTATTCGCTTGAACCACATAACGGGAAGTAATGTGAAATATTTACTCATTTTCTTACTGGTATTGGCGATTTTTGTCATTTCAGTCACATTGGGTGCACAAAACGATCAACAGGTGACGTTTAACTATCTGCTGGCGCAGGGTGAGTATCGGGTCTCCAGCCTGCTGGCGGTCTTATTTGCTGCAGGCTTTGCCATCGGCTGGCTGGTTTGCGGTCTTTTCTGGTTGAAAGTTCGTGTTTCTCTTGCGCGCGCTGAACGTAAAATTAAACGACTTGAACAGCACATTGCGCCTGCGTCCGACATGCCGGAAAGTTCAGGTGTGCCGGTCGTGAAGGAATAATCGACTATGCTGGAGTTGTTGTTTCTGCTTTTGCCTGTAGCCGCAGCCTATGGCTGGTATATGGGCCGCAGAAGTGCGCAACAAACGAAACAGGATGAGGCTAACCGACTCTCCCGCGACTACGTTGCGGGGGTGAACTTCCTCCTGAGCAATCAGCAGGACAAAGCGGTAGACCTGTTCCTCGATATGCTGAAAGAGGATACGGGGACCGTCGAAGCCCACCTCACTCTCGGTAACCTGTTCCGCTCGCGCGGCGAGGTTGACCGCGCTATCCGTATCCACCAGACCCTGATGGAAAGCGCCTCCCTGACCTACGAACAACGTCTCCTGGCGGTACAACAGCTGGGCCGAGACTATATGGCCGCGGGGCTGTACGATCGCGCTGAAGATATGTTCACACAGCTGGTGGATGAAACGGATTTCCGTATCGGCGCGTTGCAGCAGTTACTGCAGATTTACCAGGCCACCAGCGACTGGCAGAAAGCCATTGATACGGCCGAGCGTCTGGTGAAGCTGGGCAAAGACAAGCAGCGCGTTGAAATTGCGCATTTCTACTGCGAGCTTGCCCTTCAGCAGATGGGCAACGACGACATGGACAAAGCCATGGCGTTGCTCAAGAAAGGCGCCGCCGCAGACCGCAATAGCGCGCGTATCTCTATCATGATGGGGCGCGTTTTTATTGCCAGCGGCGACTACGCTAAAGCCGTTGAAAGCCTGATGCGGGTGATTGACCAGGACAAAGAGCTGGTCAGCGAAACGCTTGAAATGCTGCAAACCTGCTATCAGCAGCTGGACAAGCAGGAAGAGTGGGTGGCATTTCTGCGTCGTTGCGTGGAAGAGAATACCGGCGCGACCGCTGAGCTGATGCTCTCTGACGTGGTTGAGCAGTATGAGGGGAGCGACACCGCACAGGTTTATATTACCCGTCAGCTGCAACGTCATCCCACGATGCGCGTATTCCACAAGCTGATGGACTACCATCTGAACGATGCGGAAGAAGGGCGCGCGAAAGAGAGTCTGATGGTACTGCGCGACATGGTTGGCGAGCAGGTGCGCAGCAAGCCGCGCTACCGTTGCCAGAAGTGTGGTTTTACCGCCTACACGCTCTACTGGCATTGTCCGTCCTGCCGGGCCTGGTCCACCATCAAGCCAATTCGCGGCCTGGATGGGCAGTAATTTTTTTAAAAGCCTTCATTTTAGTTACAACATACTGATGGCTTTTACCACTTTCTCAACACCGTGCGGCTTGCTGGCCTGGCAGGGGCATAAATGGATTCTGTCAATTTGCGGCGACGGCAGGTAGAATGCAGGCCGTTTATCTGTTCCGCGCCGCTGCGCGCCCATAGACGAAAAGGGCTGGTCATGACGTCTGTTACTTCCTCCACTTCCCGCGTTATTACGGATTCTCCTGTTGTTGTTGCGCTTGATTACAATAAGCGTGACGCAGCGCTGGCCTTTGTCGACGGTATCGATCCTCGCGATTGTCGTCTGAAAGTTGGTAAAGAGATGTTCACGCTGTTTGGACCGCAAATCGTCCGCGATCTGCAGCAGCGTGGTTTCGATGTCTTCCTCGATCTCAAATTCCATGATATCCCGAACACCACGGCGCACGCGGTTGCCGCCGCTGCGGAACTGGGTGTATGGATGGTCAACGTCCACGCGTCGGGCGGGGCGAGAATGATGACAGCCGCTCGCGAAGCACTCCTGCCGTTCGGCAACGATGCGCCATTACTGATTGCGGTTACCGTGCTGACCAGCATGGATGACAGCGACTTGCGCGACCTCGGCGTGACGTTGTCACCGGCCGGGCATGCCGAACGTCTCGCGCGTCTGACGCAGAGCTGTGGTCTCGATGGCGTCGTTTGCTCCGCGCAGGAAGCGGTACGCTTTAAGTCAGAATTGGGCAAAGATTTTAAACTGGTCACGCCAGGCATTCGTCCTGCTGGCAGCGACGTGGGCGATCAGCGACGCATTATGACGCCTGAGCAGGCGCTGGCAGCAGGCGTTGACTACATGGTTATCGGCCGGCCGGTGACGCAGTCTGTGAACCCGGCGGAGACGCTTAAGGCTATCAACGCATCACTGAAAAAGGGGGCGCAATGACTGATTCCAACAGTCGGCTGGTCTACTCGACGGAAAGCGGGCGCATAGACGAACCGAAAACGAAAGCAGAACGTCCGAAAGGTGACGGTATTGTTCGTATCCAGCGTCAGACCAGCGGGCGAAAAGGAAAGGGAGTCTGCCTGATCTCCGGGATTGATCTGGATGATGCGGAGCTGAACAAGCTGGCAGCAGAGTTGAAGAAAAAATGTGGCTGCGGCGGCGCCGTGAAGGACGGCATTATCGAAATTCAGGGTGATAAACGCGATTTAATTAAATCGCTCCTTGAAGCCAAAGGCATGAAAGTTAAACTGGCAGGCGGCTAAAATAAATAAGCCACGGCAAATGCCGTGGCTCGTGTTATATACGTGCGTTAGTCAGACCTGAAATGCGATGCTAAATCGCCTTAATGGGAAGGCTGATAGAATAATTATTTGCCAACCTGGTGACCGATAATACCACCGACAGCAGCGCCGCCTAATGTACCCAGCGTACTACCATCCGTTAATACTGCACCACCGAGCGCACCAGCACCGGCGCCAATTGCGGTGTTACGGTCACGTTTAGACCAGTTAGAGCAAGCGCTCAGGGACATTGCTACAGTGATTGCCAGAACAGCGGCGGCTAATTTTTTGCTGGTTAAGGTCATAATACTTTCTCCTGAATTATCGATTCACGGAAAGATGTACACATTAAGTATAGTCAAAATGAATACTCAATTCTTTTTTCCGTGAAAGCTGGTCGCGCAGGCGTTACGTAATCACGCAGGTGATAGTCACTTCCTGTTATATCGCTAACATTAATTTTACGACTTTACGGCAGGTTAAACAGGTAAAAACTCTTAAAGGATGGATAGGAATCCTCTCAGACGAAGGGGGCATATGCGCCCGGAATACGGGCGCAAATGGACTCAGGCGGGCGTTTTAATAATATCGACAATGAGACCGTCATCTTCCAGTTTATTACGATGTTCGTCGCTTAACCTTTCATCGGTAATTACGCGGCTAAAGCGTGAGGCTGGACCCATGGTGTAAGGATGGACGGCGCCAAATTTAGAGCTGTCGGTCAGCACAATAGCTTCACACTCTTTTTCCAGAACGGCATTCACAACGTCAGATCGCATCATATCCCGGCCGGTGAAGCCTGTCTCCGGCTGCCAGCCGTCAATACCGATAAACGCCTTACTGAAATGAACCTGCTGGACATACTGCCGGGTTAGCGGGCCTACCATGCTCTCACTTTTTTTCTGGTAAATGCCGCCCAGCAAAATCACCTCACAGCGCGTCTCTTTGAGCAAATGGGCGATATAGCTGCTGACGGTGATGATGGTAACGTCTTTTTGTTCGGCGAGCGTACGTGCCAGAAGAGCGTTGCTGCTGCCGTTTTCAATAAAGACCGTCTCGCCAGGGTTTACCAGCGATGCGGCAAATTCTGCCAGTTCTCGTTTAAGCGCGTAGTTATTCATCATGCGCGTCTCAACGTCGTCGCTGTCCAGCGGCACGGCATAGCCATGCGCACGGCGCAGGTAGCTCTGTTTTTCCAGCAGATTAAGATCCTGACGGATGGTCACTTCTGAAACGCCGGTGGTTTTAGCCAGCTCAACGACGCTTACGCGCCCCTGATCGATGACCATCTGCAAAATGAGTTGTTGTCGGGAATTCATAGCATCCAATTAATAAAGCGAAACGAGGTCTGAGACAGTGGGATTAGACTTCCCACGGCGCTTTAGGCTGTCGGTTTTCGGGGGCATTGTCAGAGCCATCCTGAGCGAGAAGTTCAGACTTCAGGATCTCGAGATTACGGATTGCAGAGTGATAATCACCCGCCACCAGGATATCCAGCACGGTATCAATACGTTGTGCTACAGCTTGTGGATCAATATTAGACATCATCTCTCCCCAGGAGCGAAAAGTTAATAATTTCAATGATGCAGAAAATAGGTTCAAAAGAGAAGGGAAAAAACGCCATAACGAAATTACCTATACGAAAGTGAACCTCTGTATGACGTTAACGTTGTTGTCGCGCTTGATATCGTTTTAGCCAGCGCTCGAATGCGGCAGCGGGCATCGGCTTAGCGAAAAGAAAACCCTGCCGTTCGTTGACGCCGTTTTTGGTCAGAAAGGCATCTTCTTTTGCGTTCTCCACCCCTTCGGCAATCACCTGCAGGTTTAACGCCTGCGCCACTGCGACAATGGCGCGTACCAGAGACTGGGAGACAGAGTGCTTGTGAATATCTCTGACAAAAGCCTGATCGAGTTTAATGGCATCAATAGGAAAACGCGCCAGCTGGGAAAGGGAGGAGTAGCCGGTACCGAAATCGTCCAGATGAATTTGTGCCCCGAGCCGACTGAATTGCTGGATCACCGAGAGCGCCAGCTCTTCGTTTTCGATAAGACAGCTTTCGGTTAACTCAACGTCGATAGGGCAGTACTCAAAATGCAGATCCTTAAGCGCCTGCTTTAGCTCGCTGAAAATCGTCTGGTCGGCCAACTGACGTGCAGAGACGTTCACGGCCACGCGCAGGTTAATTCCCTTGTCACGCCATTTTGCCACCTGGCGAACCACATCAAGCATCACCCAGCGACCCAGCGGCACAATCAAACCGGACTCCTCGGCATAAGAGATAAATTCCAGAGGGGGGATCAGCCCGCGCTCGGGCGACTGCCAGCGGACCAGCGCTTCAAGGCTTCTGACTTCGCCGCGCCAGGTCATTTTCGGCTGGTAGTGGATCAGGAGCTGATCGTTATCCAGCGCTTTACGCAGGTTGGTGTCCAGCCACAGGTACTCAAACACGCGCTGGTTCATCTCGGGGGAGAAGACGCAGAATTTGCCACGGCCATTCTCCTTGGCGGTGTACATGGCGATGTCGGCATTGCGAATCACGCTTTCCCGATCGTTCCCGTGCTGCGGCGCGAGGGCGATCCCCAGGGAGCAACCGGTGTAAACCTCAATGAGACCGATTCTGAACGGCTGGCGCAGGCGGGTCAGAATACGCGACGCCATCGCTTCCAGCGAGCCCTGAGAGGTATTGGTGGCCATAACGATAAACTCATCGCCGCCGAGCCGCGCTAAAACCTGCCCCTCATCCAGACAACTCAGAAGGGCAAGTGCAACCGCCTGCAGGAGCTGATCGCCGAACATATGCCCGTAGGCATCGTTAACCTTTTTGAAGTTATCGAGGTCGAGGTACACCACGCCAACCTGCGTGTCGCCGCGGCTATTGATGGCGTCTGAAATCAGCTCATGGATCGCATTGCGGTTGGGCAGGCCGGTGATGGTATCGGTATTGGCCAGCACGCGCAGGCGCTCCTGTGCACGCCGTTCTTCGGTAATGTCGGTTCCGGAGCAGATAAGGAAAATTTCATTTTTACCGCTGCCGCTGTGAACGAATTTATTTCTGAACAGAAACAAGCGTTGCCCTTTTCGCGTTTTAATCCAGCGTTCGACTTCGTAGGAGCTGCCGTTGCGAAAGAAACCCGCAATGTTGCGCTTCGAGGCTGCCGCTTCGCTGCGGCTCATGAACAGTTCAAACACGTTTTGACCAATGACTTCATGTTCTTTCAGACCGGTATACTCTTCGCTCAGGCGGTTAAAGCGCTGGATATTGCCGTTTTGATCGAGAATGACAATGACGGAATTCGCTTCAGAAACTACCTGTTCCGCAAAGGAGAGTCCCTGAGCCAGATCGCGTGCCACGGAGGGCGTATCGTTCCAGGCGGAAGCCGTTCCGGCCCACTCGTTTCGGGTGATTTTGCGTCCGACAAGATGGACGGGAACTTGCTCGCCGTAAAGAGAGAGGTTCAGGGAAATGCTGGTGGTCATTACCGTTAGCTGACGGATCTGTGCGGCCTGTTCATCATCCAGTACGATCTCCTGAGTCACGTCAGCATTTTCGCTGGCGGCAAGGTGCAGAGCGTTGCTGTCAGCCGACAATCGCCACCACGGGCTGTGAGTACCCATGTAACGAAACAGCAAATTTTGCTCAAGTTCGTCGATCATGATTTCTCCCGCCGCGACGCATTAGCGAACAAATTATTCATTAGTCGTCGACTTTTCCGTTGAAAATAGCGGCAAAGCCGCAGTGAAAGTATTGTTTTTCTGAGCTTTTTTATAATAAAACGCATCAGGCAGATAAAAATGCTGAGCGTATAAAATCCACGTGCCCGAACAGGGCAGCACTCTTTAACTGTAGATAATTATGGCTGTTTTGGGCGGGCTGGGGCCGAAAAAGTAAGAAAAATGATGCTTTTGCGGGGGGAAAGACAGGGAGAAAATTGTCGGCCTTTCTGAACGGAAATGACCGACAATTGAGCAGGTTATCAGGCGACAGGGCGCGCAATAATACTGCGGGTTTCCATGCGAACTTCAGCGATAGTTACATCAATCACGTCAGTGACTTTGTAAACCGTCTCGCCTTTAATTTGCACGGTGCCGCTTTCCTGACTGCAGACCAGTTCGTCACGAACGGCGTGCAGGAACGGGGCAGGGATAAAGGCGACCGCGCCGTTATCCACCAGACGTACGCGCATTCCCCCGCGGCTGATATCAATAATTTCTGCCGCGAAGCGGGTATCGGTACCGGCTTTATCCTGCAGGAAGCGCGCGTATAGCCAGTCTCCAACGTCACGTTCCGCCATGCGGTTCAGACGGCGACGCTCGGCCATCTGTAGGGTCGTGTCGTCCTGTGGACGGGCAATGGTTTCGCCCTTGATAATCGCTTTCAGCAGGCGGTGGTTAACCATATCGCCATACTTACGGATCGGGGAGGTCCAGGTGGCGTAGGCTTCCAGACCGAGGCCAAAGTGCGGGCCTGGCTCGGTGCTGATTTCCGCGAAGGACTGGAAGCGGCGAATACGGCTATCCAGGAAACCGGACGGCTGAGCGTCCAGCTCGCGGCGAAGCTTGCAGAAGCCCGGCAGTGTCAGCACTTCTTCCGGATCAACATGCACATCGTGATTCTTCAGCAGGGCCGCGAGCGCTTCGGTATTGGCCGGATCGAATCCGGTATGAACGTTGTAAATACCGAAGCCCAGCCTGTCGCGCAGCACGCGCGCGGCACAGATGTTGGCGGAAATCATCGCTTCTTCGACGATGCGGTTAGCAATGCGTCGCGGCTCGGCCACGATATCCAGCACTTCGCCTTTTTCACCGAGAACAAAACGATAATCCGGGCGATCCTTGAAGACCAGGGCGTGAGTCTTGCGCCACTCGCCGCGGTTCAGGCAGATGCGGTGCAGCAGACGAATCTGTGCTGCGATAGCATCGGATTCAGGTTTCCAGCTGCCGGTGTTTTCCAGCCAGTCGGAGACATTGTCATAGGCCAGCTTGGCTTTGGATTCGATGGTGGCGGCAAAGAATTCGATATCGTCTTCAATCGTGCCATCTGCGGCAATGGTCATGCGGCAGGCGAGAACCGGGCGCACCTCATTTGGGCGCAGCGAGCAGAGGTCGTCAGACAGTTCGCGCGGCAGCATCGGGATGTTAAAGCCCGGCAGGTAGTTGGTGAACGCGCGGATTTTCGCCGTTTCGTCCAGCTTGCTGCCTTCCACAATCCAGGCGGTTGGATCGGCAATGGCGACGGTCAAATGCAGTTTGCCATCGGCGCTCTCTTCAGCGTAGAGCGCATCGTCCATATCTTCTGTGCTGGCGCTGTCGATGGTGACAAACTCCAGCGCGGTAAGATCGCGGCGCGCCAGGCCTTCATCCTGCATCTCAGTTGCCACGCCGTTCGGCGCTTCTTTTTCAAGATTATGGCGCGCCAGCGTGACCCACCACGGGACGAAATGGTCGTCGCCAAAGGTGATGAACTGGGTCAGTTCAGCATAGAAACCGCGGTCGCCTTTCAGAGGATGACGGCGCATTTCTGCCACGGCCCAGTCACCTTCTTTAAAATCATGCTCAACGCCGCGGGCGGCGCGGCAGGGAATGGCATCTTTCAGCAGGGGGTGATCCGGCACGACAGAAAGACGATCGTCCTTTCTCTGCACTTTGCCCACAAAGCGGGTCAGGAACGGCTCGATCAGTTCTTCCGGCTCGGCGGATTCACGTTCCTTCTCGGTATGAATGACGGCCATGACGCGATCGCCATGCATCACTTTCTTCATCTGCGGTGGCGGAATGAAGTAGCTTTTCTGCGCGTCAACTTCAAGGAAGCCAAAGCCCTTTTCCGTGGCTTTCACGACCCCTTCTGCACGCGGCGTCTGGGAATGCAGTTGCTGTTTAAGCTGCGCTAGCAGCGGGTTGTCCTGAAACATAATGTTCTATTTTCGTAGCCATTGAGCGGCTGACAGTTTTACGCGATTCTCACTGCTACAGCAAGCGCTCTTTGGGGAAAGAGTGTGGTTATTCCGCTTTGCCGGACGCGACTTTTAGTCGATTGAGCCAGCCCTCCAGCGCGTATTGGCTGAGCAGGTTGATCGCCTGAACGGCAGTAAGTCCTTCTTCCGTGAGCGGGGTAAATTGTGCGGCGCTGAAGCGGTCCGGCGAGCGTGTCAGCAATTCGGCTGCTGCCGAAAGCGCCGGAGGAGGCAGCGAAACCGTTTCCCGGCTGTTTATCAGGATCTCCCCCATCAGGTCGAGCAAGGTCGGTTCATGGCACAGGACCGGCGTCAGCGCCTCAAGCGTGGGCTCTGCCTGCCAGCGGGAGAGGGACTCAAGCTGATGCGCACTGGCATAGCGAAGCTCTACCACGGGCAGAAGCGAGATCCACGCGTCGGAGGACGTTGGCAGGGTGTGCGGCTGAATATGATGGCCCGGCAGCCAGCGGACGGGATGGCCTAGCAGTGCCTGAAAGACGGCGACCACGCGCGCCTGAAAACCGATAAAGCCGATTATCTGGTTAATCACCACAACGTCATAAATAGACAGACCTACCTCATCAAGCTGGTTTCGCGCCTTATCATCAATGACGTCAGGTGAGCTGGCGAGCTGGCGGGCGTACTGCGTGATTTGCGCCAGCCGTCGGTTACTTTCGCGGGAGGAGTCAGGGCCCGGCAGCGGGGCGAGGAGGGCGGCGTAGTGGTTGCACAGCCGCTGAACGCCGCAGGCCTGCGCCACCGTCAGCGCGGTACTTAACCGATCGTAGGCGCTAAGCGTTCGCAGGCGGTTTACGGGAAGTGAGAGCGGGAACAGCTGATGACATAAGGATTTGGCAGGAGCAAGCCAGCCGGTACAGGCGGCGACAATCTCATCTGGCAGGGCTAAATCGAGCAAAAAACGATCGTCGACGTTAGCGGCTTCGGGCACCAGGGGCAGCACATCCGGCTGCGCGTGGTTAGACTGGGTTTCGTGATACCAGTGGCCTTTGCCGGAAAAACGGCGTTGTTCCATGGGCGTTCCTTGATCTCAAAATGGCGATCAATATCCTGGCGTAAGGCAGATAAAGGGAAAAATATTGTTAGGTGATAACAAATAGCAGAACGGAATAACGAAGGGGAGTGCGGAGGGGGAAAGCTCTCTTCCCGTGCGGGAAGAGAGCCACAGCTTATTTAATTTCCAGCTCGTTCATTGCAGCGATGTTGAAGCCGCCGTCAACGTGAACCACTTCGCCGGAGATACCTGCGGAAAGGTCAGAGCACAGGAATGCAGCAGAGTTACCCACATCTTCAATGGTAACGGTACGACGAATCGGGGTAACCGCTTCGCAGTGTGCCAGCATTTTACGGAAATCTTTGATGCCGGACGCCGCCAGGGTGCGGATAGGGCCAGCAGAGATGGCGTTAACGCGCACGCCTTCTGGACCCATTGCGTTCGCCATGTAGCGGACGTTGGCTTCCAGAGAGGCTTTCGCCAGGCCCATAACGTTGTAGTTAGGGATAGCACGCTCTGCGCCCAGGTAGGACAGGGTCAGCAGCGCTGCGCCCGGGTTCAGCATTGCGCGGCAAGATTTCGCCATTGCAACGAAGCTGTAGGAGCTGATGTCGTGCGCGATTTTAAAGCCATCACGGGTTACCGCGTTCACGTAGTCGCCGTCCAGCTGGTCGCCAGGAGCGAAGCCGATGGAGTGAACGAAACCGTCGAATTTCGGCCATGCTTTTGCCAGTTCAGCAAACATGCCGTCGATGCTTTCGTCTTGTGCAACGTCACATTCCAGAACAATGCTGGAACCCAGCTGCGCGGCAAACTCTTCAACACGGCCTTTCAGCTTGTCGTTCTGGTAGGTGAACGCCAGCTCAGCGCCTTCGCGATGCATTGCCTGTGCGATGCCGTATGCGATGGACAGTTTGCTGGCAACGCCAGTCACCAGAATGCGCTTACCGGAAAGAAAACCCATAGCTTTAATCCTTATATTCATTGCTTATTTTGCCTTGTAATTCATAGCGTTACAGGCAGTATTTCAAAATCATTCGAAATTAGCTCGAAATTATAGCCCACTCACGGCCCCTTGTGTCACGATATTTCTCGCCGATCTCCGAAGAGGAATGCCCCAAAAGGTGAGGCGCGGGCTGGCGGGGGCTCAAAATTTCAGCATTCGTCCAGTATATCACCCGGCAGCAGCTTCGCCTCATCCAACCAGCAAGGTTCCGCGATCCATCAGCGGTATTCACACTTTCCTGGCGTTCTCAACGAAACGCGCAACGACAATAAAGAATACCGGGACGAAAAAGATCGCGAGAAGCGTGCCGCTGATCATGCCGCCAAACACCCCGGTGCCGATAGCGTGCTGCGTGCTGTCACTCGCGCCACGCGCCAGCATCAGTGGCACCACGCCTAACGTAAAGGCTAACGATGTCATCAGAATAGGGCGCAGACGCTGGCTTGCGGCCTGTATTGTTGCCGCCAGCAGGGGTTGTCCTTCCCGGTGGAGCTGCCTTGCAAACTCGACAATCAGAATGGCGTTCTTGGCGGAAAGGCCTATCAGGGTGATAAGACCGACCTTAAAGAAAACATCATTCGTCATGCCCGCAACGGAGACGGCAACCACCGCACCGATAAGCCCCAGGGGAACGACCAGCATGACCGCAAAGGGAATTGACCAGCTCTCATACAGGGCGGCGAGCACCATGAACACGACCAGTATCGACAGAACGATCAGACTCGGGAGCTGAGATTCGGATTTTCTCTCCTGCAATGAGCTCCCGGCCCACTCGCCGGCCATCCCCTGCGGTAAATCCCGTGACAACGTCTCCATGGCCTTCATTGCAGTGCCGCTGGATTTGCCCGGGGCCGCACTGCCGGTAATGCGGATAGCAGAATATCCCTGATAACGCGTCAACTGCTGCGGCGCAACGTTCCAGGAAAGCGTCGCAAACGTAGATACTGGCACCATCTGCCCCATACGGTTTTTTACCGATAATTTCAGGATCTGCTCAGGCTGCATGCGGTAAGGGGCGTCGGCCTGAATAATGACCTGCTGAACACGGCCCTTGTTCGTGTAGTCATTAACGTAGTTCGACCCCATGGTGACCGAGAGCGTCTGGTTGATTTCATCAAATGAAACGCCCAGCGCTTCCGCTTTTTCCCGGTCAATCTGAAGGGCCAGGCTTGTTCCTTCCGGCAGACCGTCTATATACACGTCACTCAGTTCAGGACGTTGATTAGCTTTCATAACCAGCGCATCGGCCGCTCTCTTTAACGCCTCGTAGCCCAGTCCCGCCCTGTCCTGCACGTACCAGGTGAAGCCCGAGGAGGTGCCCAAATCCGAAATGGCCGGCGGGAGAAGGCTCATCGTGACGGCATCAGAGACGTTAGCCATGCTGGCCTGTATATGGTCGGCTTCATTCTGTGCGGTCGTACCCTGCCGATCTTTCCAGTCCTTCAGCGTGGTGAAGGCCATGGCCGAATTCGGTCCCGAGCCTGAAAACCCAAATCCCAGAATCATAATGTTGCTTTCAATATCCGGCCGGGCCGCAATTTCCTCTTCAAATTTTTTAACCACTCTCAGGGTGCGCTGCATTGTGGCATCGGAAGGCAGCTGAATTGAGGACATAAAATAGCCCTGATCTTCATCCGGAAGAAAGGACGAGGGCAGCGAAGAAAGCCCCAAACATAGGGCAGCACATAGCGCAACGTACAACAGCAGCATACGCCCGGTACGTCTCAGCACCGCACCCAGCCAGGATTCGTACCACGTCGTGAGGGTACGAAAGCGGGCGTTAAACCCTGCTGCGAACCTGCCACCTACGTGCTTTGCTGCGCTGTGAGGCTTAAGCAGCGTCGCGCATAGCGCGGGGGTAAGCGTGAGGGCAAGAAATGCCGACAACAGTATGGAGACCGCCATGGAAATACAAAATTGTCGATAAATAATCCCGACGGATCCTTCGGCGAAACCCATGGGAATAAAGACGGCGGTAAGCACCAGCGTGATCCCGATAATTGCCGGCGTGATTTCATTCATGGCCTCCCGGGTTGCGTCGCGCGGAGAGATTTGTTTTTCTTCCATCAGGCGCTCGACGTTCTCCACGACCACAATAGCGTCATCTACGATAATCCCTATCGCCAGAACCATGCCGAACATGGTCAGAATATTGATGGAGTATCCACTCAATAGCATCACCGTGAAGGTGCCAAGCAGTGCGACGGGGGCAACAATCGCCGGGATAAGCGTACAGCGTATCTTATGCAGAAACAGCAGCATTACGAGGAAGACCAGAATCATCGCTTCCACAAATGTCTGCACCACCTTCATGATGGAGAGCTTCACAAAAGGCGCGGTATCGAAGGGAACCGTAAACGTCATTCCTTCCGGCAACACCTGAGAAAGTTCGTCGATGCGTGCGCGTACGCCTGCAGCCGTGCTCATCGCATTGGCGCCAGGCGATAGCTGGACTGCCGCAGCCGTTGCGGGAACCCCATTTTCGCGGATACCGAAAGCGTAGCTTTGCAGGCCGGACTCAATGCGCGCGACGTCGGACAGCTTCAGCCTTGCGCCGGACGCCTCTGATTTCAGAGTTATATTACTGAAAGCCTCTACGGAAGTGAGTTGCCCCTTCACGGTGATCGGATACGTTACGCCTTGCCCTTCAGATGCCGGTTCATCTCCCGTTTTGCCGGGCGAAACCAGGGCATTTTGCTGGCCAACGGCGGTAAGCACATCGCTCACCGAAAGCCCGTAGCTATGAAGCTTCATCGGGTCCAGCCAGATGCGCAGCGCTTTTTCGCCACCAAACAGCTGAATTTTCCCTACTCCAGGTACGCGGCGAAGCTCGTCGCTGACATGCCGGGCAAAGTAATCGCTTAAATCGGCTTCCTCAAATCTACCGGTTGCGGACTTCAGCCCCACCATCATTAAAAAACCGGAATTGGCCGCCTCGACGTTGATGCCATTTTGCCTGACCGCCTGTGGCAAACGCGGCTCCACAATTTTAATCTGGTTCTGAAGGTCCATCTGCGCCAGCTTGATGTCCGTGCCGGGCTTAAACGTCACGGTAATAGACGCAGAACCGGTTGTGTCACTGGATGATTCGAAGTAAAGCAAATTATCGACGCCAGATATTTCGCGCTCAAGTAACGACACCACCGACGTATTCATAATATCGGGGCTGGCGCCCGGGTAGGTGACAGAAATAATAATCCCAGGCGGTGCCACCGCCGGATACTGCGCAACCGGCAGCCGGGGGATAGACAATACACCCGCCAGGACGATAAAAAGCGCCACGACCCAGGCGAAAATGGGACGTTCAATAAAGAAATGAGGCATTAATTTAACTTCCAGATACGTGACTATTTCAGTGAGTTATTTTGTTCAAGATGGTGTGATGGAGAGTCTACAACTCGCCTGTTTAGCGGACATGGGCGGTTTATGGAGAGAGTGTGGAGCGAAACAACACGGTTGTTTAAATCATTCTCACGATGAGGTACAACGGTGAACCGCCAAAAAAGAGAATTAAATAACACTCATAGTAAAACACCAAATCGTTAAAATCTGGTGTAGCGTTCAGCAGCACAGTGAACGTAATAATGAGATAAACAAAAATCACCATTAGCCAGAAGGCGATGAGAAGTAATTCAGTGAACGCGCCTGCTTTGTTTTGTATTATCAGAGAGACAACCGACAAGGCGATGCAGCCATAGATCATGGGGGAAGAGAGTAGTGTTGCGGCGACTTTCTCATCCATTTTATGCATCAATACCAGCCAGGTATAAAGTAATCCCCACGATAGCAGCAGGAAGAGAGAAAATATGCCGATTTTTTTAGGAGAGAAGTATTTCGAAAGTTCCATGTTCATTATCTCAGCCAAATTCAGAAAGCCTTTAAGCGACAGGGGTATTTACCACGTTAAACGAAAGATGGTTTAACTCCGAATAACTATTGTGGACTGACATTGTCGAGTCTTTATTGACTGAATGTGTAGGCTGTATGGAGAAATTGCCTGGCACTTAAATTAACCCAGGAAATTTTCGCGGTCATGGCACTTTTTCCCGGAGCCTGTGTCTTATTGTGCTAAAGATATCTGATAGCGTGCTCAAAGGGATTTCACCCGCGGAGATAAAATGAACAAAAATACTCTAATCCTTGTTGTTGAAGATGAAAACGAAATTGCCGATATACTGATGAGTTACTTAGAGCGTTCTGGGATGAAAACGCTGAGAGCCCGGCAGGGCGAGCAGGCGATAGCGCTTAATCGGCTCCATAAACCGGATCTTATATTGCTGGATATCCATCTGCCCGTATGCGATGGCTGGAGTGTACTCACGACGCTCCGTCAGGAAAGTTCTGTGCCCGTCATTATGGTGTCCGCACTCGATCAGGACGTGGATAAGCTGATGGGGCTGAGGCTTGGCGCGGATGATTACGTCATCAAACCTTTCAACCCTTCCGAAGTGGTCGCGCGGGTTGAAGCCGTGCTGCGCAGAACCAGACCCGCTCTTCAGCAGGCGGGTGCCGTGCCTCTCAGGACGCCTTTTATTACGGTCTACCCGGACGATTTCTACGTTGAGGTCACCGTGGGCGAAGAGGTAGTCTCCCCAGTATTAACGACGACGGAATTTAAACTTCTTACTTACCTGGTGAGATACCCGCGAAAGGTCTGTTCCCGGGAAGAGTTACTTAACGCGTGTCTGCCGGAAGGCGATACGCTCGACAGAACGGTAGACAGCCATATGAGCAAGCTGCGTAAAAAGCTGGAGCTTGCAGGCCTTTATGGCGTTCCTGAGAGCATCAGGGGGATGGGCTATCGACTCGGGGAGAAAAAATGAACAGAGATTCTGTCCTGAGTCGGCAGATCTTAACGTATATGCTGCTGCTGACGTTTATGATCATTGCAATTGCGGTACTGGGCTCATGGTTTTTTTACTCTTTTATTCTCGATCACCTCCCCGGCGGTGCCGTTGAGGGCGATGACGAGCAAATGACGATGTGGGACTGGGTGTGGATCGGGACCGCGACAACAATCAGTCTGATAATCGCGATATTTTTAACGATAAAACTTTCTTCACGAATACTCACCCCGTTAAACGCGGTAGCGTCCAGCCTGAGAAAAATTTCTCAGGGCCAGCTGGATGCCCGTGCTTATTGCGCCAGCTCCCGTCTGGGAGAGGTCAATCATCTGGTCACGGATTTCAATGAAATGGCGGAAAAACTCCAGACGCTGGATATTCAGAGGAAATCCTGGAACGCCGCCATTGCCCATGAGCTGAGAACCCCGGTCACGATTTTACGCGGGCGGCTTCAGGGGCTGGTTGACGGCGTTTTTGAGCCGGATCCGCTGCTTTTTAATAATCTTCTCAAGCAGACTGAGGGGTTAACCCGTTTGATTGAAGATCTTCGGGTGATCAGCTCTGACGGCGGGGCGGGTTATACGCTGTATAAATCCAGAACGGACCTCAAAGGCACAATCCAGGATGCGCTTGATACTTTCATGCCCGAGTTCAAGCACAATCAGTTTGTGATTAAAACAGAGTTGAGGGAACAGCGATGCGTGTTCGATCCGTTGCGCATCAATCAGTGTCTGGCCGTTCTGTTTGACAACGCATTACATTATTCAACTTCGCGGAAACTCATCGTAAAAAATGGCGTCTCTGATAAAGGCAATTATATCCTTATTGAGGATGGCGGGCCGGGCATTCCCAGGGAATTTCATGATTTCTTATTTCAACCTTTCCAGCGGGATAAAGGAGCCAGAGATGTTAATCCCGAAGGATGTGGTTTAGGCTTATCGGTGGTAAAAGCCATCATGCTGGCTCATGGTGGCGATGTAACGTATACCTTATCGAAGCAAAACCACTCCCTGTTCAAACTGACCTGGCCCGATGCCTGAGCCCTGGCGGCAGGTCAGCCCGGCCTGCCCGCCGATAGCGGCAACTGCCATATATCGCCTAACTTTGTATCCCATTCCAGAGGGGTAATTCGCAATTTGCCCCGTTTTGGGCTTAAGGTTATTTCACTGAAGTAAATTTCATCGCTTTTCAACATGAGGTCAACGCGGCAGTAGTCAAGGCCATTCGCCAGCTCCTGAGCGGCCAGCAGAGCCTCACGGAACAATTTCGGCTCGCCGGGCGCAACCGGCGTATTAGGATATTCCATCTGGAAGGGCTGTAAATTCCAGTGTCGGTCGTAAACGTTGATAAATTCTCTGCCGCGGTCATCTGTAAAATCTGCCTCAACATAGTGTGCGACGCCGTGAAAACAGTGAATTCTCAGCATTTCCGGCGTGCTGTTCCTGTCCGCATTATTGAAAAGATCGACATAGGGCTCACACAGTATAACGGGTGTAATATTTTTGTACTGCCACTCACGCGTGGTGTAATACAAATTCTTCTTTAATGCGAGAGTGAGCTTTTTACGGGCCTGCCGGTAATTGAACTGGTCTTTGTTTGTACAGATTATTGTGCTTCCACTGTCATGATTGCACTTAAGGACGAATTGATCGGGCAGTGTTGAAAAATCGATATGCGAAAACCTGCGGTATACACCAATCAATGGCACCGCTTTTACTCGCGTTGTTCTGGACGCAACGTATTCGCGGACGGCGAGTTTATCGGCAAGCATTGTGTAGAGATTATTATGGTCATAGACCAGGCGATGACATATTTTTTCACTCAACGTAGTGGGTGATTTAATGTCAGGGGTTATGCCTGATGTCTTTTTGAGTTTTGCATTATGAAAATTGAGGTCCGTCATGAAATATGAACGGCATTTTCTGATGAGATACTCCGTATATTTTAGAACATATGTGGTGGTGTTCATTTCTTCTCCTCCGTAATGTCCCGGTATTCTGGAGAAGAACTATTGATGGATATTGCTTAAAATATGGAGCAGGGATGGAGACAAAAAATAAAAGGATTAAATAGCGCACGCAGGCTATTTAATCCTTATTTGAGCGGAGCAATCCGTGTTTACCGCCGCGCTTAACGGTCTTTTCTCCACGCATCGGCGGTCAATGCTTCACCGAAATGCCCGGCAATCAGCCTTTTCGTCAGCTCATGAAGCGGGGAGGCCATCACATCCGCCGTGCTGCCGCGCTCGACGACTTCCCCCTGGTGCATGACCATCACCTGATCGCTGATGTGCTTCATCATCCCCAGATGCTGGGTGACGTAGATGTAGGAGATCCCCTGCTTTTCCTGTAATTCGAGCATCAGGTTAATCAGCTGCGAACGCATCGACATATCCAGCGAGGCAAGCGCTTCGTCTGCAACGATCACTTTCGGGCGCAGAATCAACGCGCGGGCCAGACCCAGACGCTGTTTCTGACCGGGGGCCAGCATATGCGGGTAGTAGCTTTCGTGATCCGGTAACAACCCAACCATACGCAGCGTTTCGAAGATACGCTTGCGGCGCGCCTCTGGCTCCAGTTCGGTATTCAGACGCAGAGGGAAATCAAGGATCTGCGAAATGCGCTGGCGTGGATTAAGCGAGGTAGACGGATCCTGGAAGATCATGCGGATGCGCTGGCTGCGGAAAGAGTAATCGCCAAACTGCAGAGGATGATCGTCAATCAACACTTCTCCAGCAGTGGGCTCGACCATGCCGGCAAGCATTTTCGCCAGCGTGGATTTACCGGAGCCGTTTTCGCCGATGATCGCCAGCGTCTGTTTTTCACGCAGGGTAAAACTCAGCGGCTTAACCGCTTCGACAGTCTGACGATGAAACAGCCCCGTGCGATAGCGAAAGGTCTTACTCAGATTGCGGACTTCCAGCAAGGTTTCGACCATTTCACTCTCTCTCCATGTTCAGCGGGAAATGACAGGCGTAAAGATGATTTTTGGCGCCGGTCAGGCGCGGCGTCTCGATACATTTACGCTGAGCATACGGACAACGCGGCCCCAGACGACAGCCTATCGGCAACGATTCCAGCAGCGGAATCGCTCCGGGCAGGGTATTCAGACGGCTCTTGTGCGGCATGGCGCTGCCAAAATCAGGAATGGCGCGGATAAGCGCCTGCGTATATGGATGGTGCGGCGCGGCGATCAGCTCCTCACTCGGGGCAGTTTCTACCGTTTGCCCGCAGTACATTACGTCAATTTTATCCGCCCATTTGCTGAGCATTTGCAGGTCATGGCTGATCAGCAAAATGGTGGTGTTATTGTTCTGGTTCAGGCGCGACAGCAGGCGGAAAATTTGTGCCTGGGTGGTCGGCTCCATCGCGTTGGTGGGTTCATCCGCAATCAGCAAACGCGGCTGATTAGCCAGGGCGATGGCAATCATCACCTTCTGGCATTCACCGTCGGTCAGCTCATACGGGAAGCTGCGCATCGCGTCTTTATGGTCTTTGATCCCGACGCGGTGTAATAGCTCAATGGCGCGGCGCTTGCGCCAGCCGAAACGCTGCCACCAGCGGCCTTTATAGGTCCAGCCGGGAATGTTCTGCATCAGCTGTTTGCCTACGCGCTCGGACGGATCGAGGCAGGACTGTGGCTCCTGGAAAATCATCGAGACGTTATGGCCGACCAGCTTGCGACGCTCGCGCGGAGAGAGGCGCAGCAGGTCTATATCGTCGAACCGCATGCGGTCGGCGGTCACGCGCCAGTTGTCTTTCGCCACGCCGCAGATCGCTTTGGCGATCAGGCTTTTTCCCGAACCAGATTCACCCACCAGCCCGCGAATCTCGCCCTCGGCGAGAGTAATGCTGATGCGATCGACGGCTTTAACCCAGCCTTCACCGGTTTTGAATTCAATGGTGAGGTTGCGAATATCAAGAAGCGGCATTATTGCACCCCCGCGTTAATTGCACGGCGAATACCATCGCCCAGCAGGTTGATCAGCAACACGCTTACCATAATCGCCGCCCCCGGCAGCATAACCGTCCACGGCGCCACGTAGATTAGCTCCAGCGCGTCACCGAGCATCGCACCCCATTCAGGGGACGGCAGCTGCGCACCGAGGTCGAGGAACCCGAGCGCAGCGATGTCCAGAATCGCCATCGACAGCGCACGGGTGATCTCGGTGACCAGCCCGGCGGCGATGTTTGGCAGAACGGCAAACCACAGAATATTGAAGGTCGTCGCGCCGTCCAGACGGGCCGCAACGACATACTCTTTTTCCAGCTCGTCATGCACCATGCTGTAAACCGAGCGCACGATGCGGGGGAGGATAGCCAGCCAGACGGCGAACATGGCATGCGACAGATGCGGACCGGCAAAGGCAACCACAATGATTGCCAGCAGCAGAGACGGAATCGACAGCAGCGTGTCCAGAATGTGGTTCAGCACCGCCGAGCGCAGGCCATGCGTGGAGCCCGCGAAAATACCGAGCGCCAGTCCAAAGAGCGTCGCCGCGAGCGTCACGACAAACGCGCCGCCCACCGTCGGGGCTGCCCCGCTTAACAGACGGCTCAATACGTCGCGTCCGAGATCGTCAGTGCCGAGGAAGAATGAGACTTCGCCGTAGCGTGACCAGGAAGGCGGCAGCAGCTGATAGCCAAGGAACTGCTGATCAATGCCATAAGGCGCAAACCACGAACCAAAGAGGCAAAGCAATACCAGACCGGCGCAGCCATAAAGGCCGATCATTGCCGTGGTGTCACCATAGAACTTTCGCCACACGGTACGCAGCGCACCAGGCGTGCGCTTTTCACTGTAAACGTTATCGTAAGGCATACCATTCCTTATGCTTCAATGGGTTAGCCATCGCACCCAAAATATCGGACAACACGTTAACAATAATGACCAGCGAACCAATCACCATCACACCCGCTGAGATAGCAGCATAATCCTGCTGACGGATGGCGTTAATCAGCCAGCGTCCCAGCCCGGGCCAGCTAAAGACCATCTCGGTGATCATGGCCAGCGTAAGCATGGTGGAAAACTGCAGCCCCAGGCGCGGAATTACCGGCGGCAGAGCGTTGTGCAGGACGTTGCGGCGCAGTATGGTCAGGCGCGACAATCCGCGCGTGGCGGCAGCTTTGACATAGTTCTGCTCAAACACCTCGATGGTGCTCAGGCGCATCAGACGGATCACCTCGGTTGTCGGCGCAACCGCCAGCGTCAGCACCGGCAGTACCATATGACGCAGGGCGCTGACGATCATCTCATGGCGCCAGACGGAATCGGACAGCCAGGCGTCAATGATGGCAAAACCCGTTACCGTTTTAACCGTATAGAGCAGGTCAAAACGGCCAGAGACCGGTAGCCAACCCATCGTCAGCGAGAAGAACAGCGTCAGCAGCAGCGCCAGCCAGAATACCGGGATAGAGAAGCCGAGCAGGGCAAGGGCGCTGATAAACTTATCCTGCCATTTGTTGCGGTAGATCCCGGCCAGCATGCCCACGGGAATACCTACCATCAGGGCAAAGCCGAAGGCCAGAATGCACAGCTCCATCGTGGCCGGGAAAACCTCTTTTAGCTGATCGGAGATAAGCTGCCCGTTGATGCTCGACACGCCGAAATCCCAGTGCAGCAGCCCGTTAAACCAGAACAGCCAGGCATCCCACAGCGATGAGCCCTGTAGCGGGGCGTGCGGCGTGAAATAGCTCAGGCTGAAGCCGACAAAGTTCAGAAAAAAGAGCGTCACCAGCAGTAAAAGGAGCCGACGCAAGGTAAAAATAATCATGGTTTTTTCACCTCTTGTTCTTTTTCACGCGATACGCCGGCGAACGAGGCGTTGCCGAACGGGCTCAGCACCAGGCCTTTAATATCATAGCGGTAGGCCTGAAGGCGCAGGGAAGATGCCAGCGGAAGCACCGGCAGTTCCTGAGCGAGTATCTTTTGCGCTTCATCGTAAGCGTCAATGCGCGAGGCCAGCTGTTGGGAAGAGAGCGCTTTTTGCAGCACGGCGTCGAACTCCCGGTTACACCAGTGGGCGTAGTTGGTCTGCGAATTTATCGCAGCACAGCTCAGCAGCGGCCGGAAGAAGCTGTCCGGATCGTTACTGTCGGTAGCCCAGCCTGTCAGGGTGAGGTCGTGATTCATATCCATCAGGCGCGCCTCCTGGAAACGGCCCTCAACCGGTACGATGATCACCTTGACGCCCACCTGCGCCATATCCGCCTGCAGCAGTTCAGCGGTTTTCAGCGGGCTCGGGTTCCACGCCTGGGAGCTGGTGGGCACCCAAAGCTGGAGCGTCAGGTTTTCCGCGCCCAGCGCTTTCAGTTGTTCACGCGCTTTTGCCGGATTGTATTCCGTAATTTTAGCCTCACCGTCGTAGGCCCACGAGGCGCGCGGTAAAATTGAGGCGGCGGTTTCCGCCGTGCCGTAGTAAATCGACTGCATCAGACGCTGGTTGTTGATCGCCAGCGCCAGAGCGTGACGTACGGCAGGGTTGTTCAGCGGCGGCTTATCGGTGTTAAAGGCCAGATAAGCGATGTTCATCCCCGGGCGTAACGTCAGACGCAGACGCGGATCGTCGCGCAAAATGGTGAGCTGGCTGGCAGCGGGCCAGGCGAGCACGTCGCATTCCCCGGTGAGCAGTTTCGAGAGCCGTCCCGTTCCGCCAGACCCGAGATCGACCACCACCTGCGGCATCAGCGGCGTACCGCGCCAGAAATGTTCGTGGCGCTGCAGGCGAATATATTGCCCCGCGCGGTATTCGGCCAACTGGAATGGACCGGTACCGACCGGCTGGCGGTCGAGCAGCTCCTGACGATCTTTTTTCGTCAGCTTCGCCGCGTATTCGGCGGACATAACGGACGCATAGTGGGTCGCCAGGTGCCAGAGGAAGGAGGCATCCGGGCGCGTCAGCGTAAATTCAACCGTCCGGCTGTCCAGCTTGCGCACGCTTTTAACGGTGTCGGCAAACTGCAGGCTGTCGAAATAGGGGAAATTATCCCCGTTAACGTTATGCCACGGGTGGTTACGGTTAAAGATACGCTGGAAGGTGAAGACCACGTCATCCGCGTTCAGCTTGCGCGTAGGGGTAAACCACGGCGTACGCTGAAACGCGACATCATCGCGCAGGCGAAAACGGTAGGTTGCACCGTTATCCAGGACTTCCCAGCTTTCCGCAAGTTCAGGCACCAGGCGATAGGTGTACGGGTCGACATCAAGCAGACGGTCGTAAAGCTGCGCGGCGAGCGTATCCACAATCAGGCCGCTGCCCGCTTTTTGCGGGTTGAAGGTGTCCACCTGGCCACTTACGCAATAGACGAAGCCGCTGTCACGAATGTCAGGCTGCGTAGACTGCCCGGGCGCAGCAAACGCCAGGCCGCTGAACAGACCGAGTGCAAAAAAGGACGATAAAACCAGACGCATAATTTTTAAGGTTTTTAGGTTCGATCTGCAAAGTGTATCGCACTTACGCCTGCTTCGTAAAAATGTCTGCGGGTAAGTGCCGATATTGTCAGCGCATTTGATGCTTTTTAAGCAATGCCCGTAACTGATGGTAGGTCAGGCCCAGGAGTTCGGCCGCACGTTTCTGGTTATATTTCGCCGCCTTCAGGCTTTGCTCCAGCAGCTGTTGCTCCTGCTCGTGCTGGAACTGGCGCAAATCAAGGGGCAGCGCGGGAGTATCGCCTGACGATGACGGGGAGGAAACCGGCGGCGCATTGCGCTGAAAAGGATCGATAATGATATTGTCCAGCTCTGTCTCGCTGCTGCCGTGGCGGTAAACAGAACGCTCCACAACGTTCTTCAGTTCGCGGATATTTCCCGGCCAACGGTAGGCCAGAAGCGTCTCCCGCGCATGATCGCTGAAGCCGGGGAAAAGAGGGAGACCGAGCTCGCGGCACATCTGAATCGCAAATTGTTGAGCAAGCAGCATGATGTCGCTTCTCCTGTCGCGCAGGGGCGGAAGCTGAACGACGTCAAAGGCCAGGCGGTCAAGCAGATCGGCACGGAATTTCTCCTCCGCGACCATATCCGGCAGATTGGCGTTGGTGGCGCAGACCAGGCGCACGTTAACCTGCAGCGGCTGGTTGCCGCCGACGCGCTCCAGTTCACCATACTCAATCACGCGCAGCAGCTTTTCCTGCACCAGCATCGGCGCGGTGGCGAGTTCATCAAGGAACAGGGTGCCGCCGTCGGCGCGCTCAAAACGTCCCGGATGGCGCTTTTGAGCGCCGGTAAACGCGCCCGCCTCGTGGCCGAACAGCTCGGTGTCGAGCAGGTTTTCATTCAGCGCCGCACAGTTTAGAGAAATGAAGGGGCCGTCCCAGCGTCCGGATAAATAGTGCAGACGGTTGGCAATCAGTTCCTTACCCGTGCCGCGCTCGCCGATAATCAGCACCGGTTTGTTGAGCGGCGCAAGGCGAGAAACCTGTTCCAGTACCTCAAGAAAGCTGTTGGCTTCGCCGAGTAAGTTATCTTTGTATTGAGCCATGATGAAATTAACCACTCCTTAGCGATATTCACCAGGTCAGCATAGTTCTGTGATGAATAAAAATCAATCACATCGTGTAAAATCAATAAGATAAAAAACTGGCACGGGAATTGTATTATCAGTACAGCAGGGCATAGCCCGATAACAGAACTATGAGGATTTGATTATGGGTATTTTTTCTCGTTTTGCCGACATCGTGAACGCCAACATCAACTCACTGCTGGAGAAAGCAGAAGATCCGCAGAAGCTGGTGCGCCTGATGATTCAGGAGATGGAAGACACGCTGGTTGAAGTGCGTTCTACCTCCGCCCGTGCGCTGGCTGAGAAAAAGCAGTTAACGCGCCGTATTGAGCAGGCCACCGCTCAGCTCAATGAATGGCAGGAAAAGGCGGAACTCGCCCTGCGCAAAGATAAAGAAGATCTTGCTCGCGCAGCGTTAATTGAAAAGCAGAAGCTGGCGGACATGATCGCTACGCTGGAGCATGAAGTCACGCTGGTGGAAGACACGCTCACCCGCATGAAAAAAGAGATTGGTGAGCTCGAAAATAAACTGAGCGAAACCCGCGCGCGTCAGCAGGCGCTGACCCTGCGTCATCAGGCGGCAAGCTCTTCCCGCGACGTGCGTCGTCAGCTGGACAGCGGCAAGCTGGATGAGGCCATGGCGCGTTTTGAGTCATTCGAGCGTCGTATCGACCAGATGGAAGCGGAAGCAGAGAGCCACGGCATCGGTAAGCAAAAGTCGCTGGATCAACAGTTTGCCGATCTGAAAGCGGACGATGAAATCAGCGAGCAGCTGGCGGCATTGAAAGCCAAAATGAAGCAAGATAACCAATAATAATGTTGCGGCACCTGAGCGTGCCGCTAAGCATCCGACGACAAGGAGTACACATGAGCGCGCTTTTCCTGGCCATTCCCCTGACGATTTTCGTGCTGTTTGTTTTGCCGATTTGGCTATGGCTGCACTACAGCAACCGTTCTTCAGGGAACGATTTATCCCAGAGTGAACAACAACGTCTTGCGCAGCTTACCGACCAGGCTAACAAGATGCGCGATCGCATTCAGGCGCTGGAAGCAATCCTGGATGCAGAACATCCTAACTGGAGGGACCGTTAATGTCAGGACTGAATCTGAACAAAAAATTGTGGCGAATTCCACAGCAGGGCATGGTGCGCGGCGTTTGCGCCGGTCTGGCCCATTATCTCGACGTTCCGGTAAAGCTGGTTCGTGTGGTCACGGTGCTGTCGATATTTTTCGGCCTGGCGTTTATCACTTTCGTGGCCTACATCGTGCTGTCGTTTGTACTTGACCCGATGCCGGAAGGCGAACTGGCTGCGGAAGGCGCGCCTACCAGTAACGATCTTCTCAATGCGGTTGACGATCGGCTGGCTGAAGGGGAGAAGCGGTTACGTGAAATGGAACGCTATGTCACATCCGATACCTTTACGCTGAGAAGTCGTTTTCGTCAGCTTTAAGAGAGAATATACATGAAGAAAAACTGGCAACAGGCCGGTCAGAAGGTAAAACCCGGCCTGAAAATCGCAGGTAAACTGGTTCTGATGACGGCGTTACGTTACGGCCCGGCAGGTGTGGCGGGCTGGGCGATCAAATCTGTTGCCCGCAAGCCGGTCAGAATGTTGCTGGCCGTGGCGCTTGAACCTCTGTTGCAAAAAGCGGCAAAGCGGCTGTCACGCCGTTACTTATCCCGATAATTCACGCTCGCGTTAGCCCTTTCTCTCCCCGGAAGGGCTAACGACATTTCATCCCTTTCCCTCACTTTCTTTGCGGCAGCTCACATTACTGCACAGAGCTGCTTTGTAATTGCGTTTTTCAGCCTCCCGGTTCGTTGACAGATATTTTTCAGGGGAGTAGATTGCCCTTCGTGGGACCGCTACCATGGAAAATAATGTGAACGCAAAAATTAAAAAACTTATCAATCATATTTACGGTGAATCATTTTCTGAAGCACACTTTAAAGTGTTATTAACAAAGCTTGAACAAGCTGCTGTTGATATTACAGAAAAGCGTAAATCAGGCTGGGATGAAAAAGATGTCGTTCTGATCACCTACGCCGATCAGTTCTCCGCGAAAGGGGAGAAAGCGTTGCCGGTATTTACCCGCTTTTATAATGAGTGGCTTGCTCGCACGTTTTCCCATGTCCACCTTTTACCTTTTTATCCGTGGTCCTCTGATGACGGATTTTCCGTTATTGATTACCACAACGTTGCGCCTGAAACCGGGACCTGGCAAGACGTTGCTGATTTAAAACAGTCTGCCAGCTTAATGTTTGATTTCGTCTGCAACCATATGTCAGCAAAAAGTGAATGGTTTGCTAATTATCTTGCGCAGAAACCTGGCTACGAAGATTTCTTTATTGCTGTCGATCCAGAAACTGATTTATCTGCGGTGACGCGTCCTCGCGCATTACCGTTGCTGACGCCGTTTACGCTGCATGATGGCAGCGTGCGTCATCTTTGGACCACCTTCAGCGATGACCAGATCGATCTTAACTTCGCCTCGCCTCAGGTGCTGATTGCGATGGTTGACGTGCTGCTCCATTACCTGGCGGAAGGGGCGCGTTATATCCGTCTGGACGCCGTCGGATTATGTGGAAGATCCCTGGAACAAGCTGCATCCATCTGGAACAGACTCACTGCCTTATCCAGCTTTTCCGTGCTATTACCGAGGCCGTGGCGCCGGGTACCGTGATCATTACTGAGACGAACGTTCCGCATAAGGACAATATCTCTTATTTCGGTGACGGTGAAAATGAAGCCCAGATGGTCTACCAGTTCTCCTTGCCGCCGCTGGTGCTGCATGCTGTGCACCGTCAGGATGTTAACGCTCTCTGTCAGTGGGCGGGATCGCTGGCGCTGCCTTCAACAAAAACGACCTGGTTCAATTTCCTGGCGTCTCATGACGGTATCGGTCTGAACCCACTGCGCGGCATTCTGCCGGAATCAGAAATCCTCGCACTGGTTGAGAAACTTCAGCAGGAAGGGGCGCTGGTCAACTGGAAAAATAATCCTGACGGTACGCGCAGTCCTTACGAAATTAATGTGACCTATCTTGACGCGTTAAGCGCGCAAAACAGTTCAGATGATGAACGCATTGCGCGCTTTATTCTGGCGCATGCGGTGCTGTTAAGTTTCCCGGGTGTACCTGCCGTGTATATTCAAAGTATTCTTGGCTCCCGTAACGATTATGAAGGGGTCGAGCGCCTCGGCTATAACCGCGCGATAAACCGCAAGAAATATACCGCCGGTCAGGTTGATCTCGAACTTAATAATAAAAATAGCATTCGTCATAAAATTTATTCCCGTTTAAGCGCGTTTATTGCGATTCGTCGTGGGGAAAGTGCGTTTCACCCTGATGCTAAGGCATTTTTTGAATCACTGGATGAACAAATTCTTAAAATCGTTCGCGTGGCTAAAAACGGTGAGAGAATTACAGCCCTGTTTAATTTTAGTAATAACGTTCATACCGTTTATGGGGACACGCTTACTGGTATGGAATTACTATCAGGACAAGCTGTTAGCGGTAAAGAGCTGACCCTCAATCCATGGCAGGTTATGTGGATTAAAGAAAACTAAAAAGGACCCTAAAATGAAAATGCCCAAAATTGTGGTGTTATCAGCACTGGTTTCGTGCGCCCTGTTATCAGGCTGTAAAGATGATAAAGCGTCTGCTGTGACCATTGAGTTCATGCACTCGTCAGTAGAGCAGGAGCGCCAGGCGGTTATTACGAAACTGATCGAAAAATTCGAGAAAGAAAACCCCGGCATTACGGTGAAGCAGGTGCCGGTGGAAGAAGATGCCTACAACACCAAAGTGATTACGCTCGCCAGAACGGGCGCGCTGCCTGAAGTGATTGAAGTCAGCCATGATTACGCGAAAGTCATGGATAAGGAACAACTGCTGGATCGCAAGGCTATCGGTGAAGCCATTGAAGCGGTAGGCGAAAAGACCTTCTATGACGGGATCCTGCGCGTTGTGCGTACTGAAGACGGCACAGCCTGGACAGGGGTGCCGATGAGCGCCTGGCTGTCCGGCGTCTGGTATCACAAAGATGTGCTTGCCGCTGCGGGTATTCAGGAACCGCATAACTGGGAACAGCTGCTGAAAGCCAGCCAGAAGCTTAACGACCCGGCCAACAAACATTACGGTATTGCGCTGCCCACCGCGGAAAGCGTCATGACCGAGCAGGCGTTCTCCCAGTTTGCGCTTTCCGGCGGCGCGAACGTTTTTGATGCCAACGGAAACGTTGAAATTGACACCCCTGAAATGGCGAAAGCGCTTGAGTTCTATAAAGCGCTGGCCGCGACCACCATGCCGGGCTCGAACGACGTCATGGAGATCAAAGATGCCTTCATGAACGGTTCCGCACCGATGGCCGTCTATTCCACCTACATCCTGCCAGCGGTATTCCAGGATGGTAACCCTGCCAACCTTGGCTTCGTTGTCCCGACAGAAAAGTCCTCTGCCGTTTATGGCATGGTCACATCGTTGACGATCACCAGCGGACAAACCGAAGAAGAAACGCAAGCGGCTGAAAAGTTTGTGACGTGGATGGAGCAGGCTCAAAACGCAACCGACTGGGTCATGATGTCGCCGGGCGCGGCGCTGCCGGTGAACACGCTGGTCGTAGGAACGGATACCTGGAAAAACAACGAGGTGATTAAAGCGTTTGGGCAACTGCCTTATGAACTGATTGCCCAATTCCCGAACGTACAGGTGTTTGGTGCTGTCGGCGACAAAAACTTCACGCGCATGGGCGATGTGACAGGGTCCGGCATTATCAGCTCCATGGTGCATAACGTCACCGTGGGTAAACAAGATCTCAGCGCAACGCTTAGCAAGAGCCAGACGCGACTGACTGACCTGATTTCACAACGATAGGAGCGCTCTGCGGAAGGAAATTATGAAGACGTTGTTTTCTGGTCGTTCAGATATGCCTTTCGCCATGCTGCTGTTGGCCCCCAGCCTGATTTTGCTGGGGGGCCTGGTGGCCTGGCCAATGATTTCCAATATTGAAATCAGTTTCTTACGCCTGCCGCTTAACCCGCGTATTGATGCGGTGTTTGTTGGCCTGGATAACTACATCCGCATTCTGGGGGATGCTGCGTTCTGGCACTCGCTGTGGATGACGTTCTGGTATACGGCGCTGGTCGTGCTCGGCAGCACCGGGCTGGGGCTTGCCGTCGCCATCTTCTTTAACCGTGAGTTTCGTCTCCGGAAGACGGCGCGTTCGCTGGTGATTTTATCCTACGTGACACCCTCTATTTCCCTGGTATTTGCCTGGAAATACATGTTCAACAACGGCTACGGCATTGTGAACTATCTGGGCGTCGATCTGCTGCATCTGTATGACCAGGCGCCGCTCTGGTTCGACAACCCTGGCAGCAGCTTCGTGCTGGTGGTGCTGTTCGCCATCTGGCGCTACTTCCCGTATGCCTTTATCTCATTCCTGGCAATTTTGCAGACCATTGATAAATCGCTGTATGAAGCGGCAGAGATGGACGGAGCCAACGCCTGGCAGCGTTTCCGTATCGTCACGTTGCCCGCCATCATGCCTGTACTGGCAACGGTGGTGACGCTGCGAACCATCTGGATGTTCTACATGTTTGCGGATGTTTATCTGCTGACCACGAAGGTCGATATTCTGGGCGTGTATCTCTATAAAACTGCCTTTGCATTCAACGATCTGGGCAAAGCAGCCGCCATTTCTGTTGTGCTGTTTGTGATCATCTTCGCCGTCATTCTGCTGACCAGAAAAAGGGTAAACCTCAATGGCAACAAATAAACGCATACTGGGCCGTATTGGTTTCTATCTGGGGCTGACGGTATTTCTGATTATCACGCTGTTCCCGTTCTTCGTGATGCTGATGACGTCATTCAAGAGCGCGAAAGAGGCCATATCGCTGAATCCGACTATTCTGCCGCAGGCGTGGACGCTTCAGCATTACGTTGACATCTTTAACCCGCTAATTTTCCCGTTCGTGGATTATTTCCGCAACAGCATGGTGGTGTCGCTGACGTCATCGGTAATTGCGGTGTTTCTCGGCACGCTGGGCGCTTACGCCTTGTCCAAGCTGCGTTTTAAAGGACGCGCGACGATCAACGCGAGCTTCTACACCGTCTATATGTTCTCCGGGATTTTGCTAGTGGTGCCGCTGTTCAAAATCATCACCGCGCTCGGCATTTACGACACTGAACTGGCGCTGATCATCACCATGGTCACCCAGACGCTGCCTACGGCGGTATTCATGCTGCGCAGCTATTTCGACACCATTCCGGACGAAATAGAAGAGGCCGCGATGATGGATGGTCTGAACCGCCTGCAAATCATCTTCCGCATTACCGTGCCGCTGGCCATTTCCGGTCTCGTGTCGGTGTTTGTTTACTGCTTCATGGTGGCATGGAACGACTACCTGTTTGCCTCCATTTTCCTGTCCAGCGCCAGCAACTTTACCCTGCCGGTCGGGCTGAACACGCTCTTTAGTACGCCAGATTATATCTGGGGTCGCATGATGGCGGCATCGCTGGTGACGGCGCTTCCGGTGGTCATCATGTACGCACTCTCTGAACGTTTTATTAAAAGTGGTTTGACCGCCGGTGGCGTCAAGGGCTAAGGCGGCCAATTTTTTATCAGGAGCAAGTTATGAAGAAGTTAGTTGCGACAGCGCCACGCGTAGCGGCGCTGGTGGAGTATGAAGACCGTGCTGTGGAAGCACATGAAGTGAAAATTCGCGCCCGCTTTGGCGCCCCGAAGCACGGAACGGAAGTCGTGGATTTCCGCGCGGCAAGCCCGTTTATTGATGAAGAGTTCAACGCAGAGTGGCAGATGTTCACGCCGCGTGAAGAGGGCGCTGCGCGCGGTATCGAATTCGGTAAGTTCCAACTGGGCAACATGATCGTTGGCGACATTATTGAATGCGGTGCAGACGTAACGGAATACCAGATCGGCGACAGCGTCTGCTGCTACGGCCCGCTGCAGGAGACGGTCATCGTTAACGCGGTGAACAACTATAAGCTGCGTAAAATGCCGCAGGGCGCGTCCTGGAAGAATGCCGTTTGCTACGATCCGGCGCAGTTCGCCATGAGCGGCGTGCGTGATGCCAACGTCCGTGTGGGTGACTTTGTTGTCGTGGTCGGTCTGGGAGCCATCGGACAGATTGCGATTCAGCTGGCGAAAAAAGCCGGTGCGTCAGTGGTTATCGGCGTTGATCCGATTGAACACCGCTGTGAGATCGCTCGCCGTCACGGCGCGGACCACTGCCTGAATCCAATCGGTACCGATGTCGGTCTGGAAATTAAAAAGCTGACCGGCAAGCAGGGCGCGGACGTGATCATCGAAACCAGCGGCTTTGCGGATGCGCTGCAGTCCGCGCTGCGCGGGCTCGCCTACGGCGGCACCATCTCCTACGTGGCCTTCGCCAAACCGTTTGCGGCAGGCTTCAACCTGGGCCGCGAAGCGCACTTCAACAACGCGAAGATTGTCTTCTCCCGCGCCTGCAGTGAACCGAACCCGGACTATCCGCGCTGGAGCCGCAAGCGTATCGAAGAGACCTGCTGGGAATTGCTGATGAACGGTTATCTGAACTGTGAAGATCTGATCGACCCGGTCGTGACCTTCACCACCAGCCCGGAAAGCTATATGAAGTATGTCGATCAGCATCCGGAACTCAGTATCAAAATGGGCGTCACTTTTTAAGCTAAGGACAGCAAATCATGAAGATCGCAACACAAAACCAGGCCTTTTTCCCGACCAATATCATGGAAAAATTCGAGTACATCAAAGCGATGGGTTTTGATGGCTACGAAATTGACGGACGTCTGCTGGTGGAAAATCTCGACGAAGTGAAAGCCGCTATCAAAGCCACGGGCCTGCCGGTGACGACAGCATGTGGCGGGTACGATGGCTGGATCGGTGATTTCATCGAAGAACGCCGTCTGAACGGATTACAGCAGATCGAACGCATTCTGGAAGCGCTGGCGGAAGTCGGCGGAAAGGGCATTATCGTGCCTGCTGCCTGGGGCATGTTTACCTTCCGTCTGCCGCCAATGACCTCTCCACGCAGCCTGGACGGTGACCGCAAAGCCGTAAGCGCCTCGCTGCGCTGGTTGGATGAGGTGGCCGCGCGCACCGGCACCACCGTCTACCTGGAGCCGCTGAACCGCTACCAGGATCATATGATCAACACCCTGGCAGACGCGCGTCGTTATATCGAAGAGAACGGCCTGAAGCACGTGCAGATCATCGGTGATTTCTATCACATGAACATTGAAGAAGACTCGCTGACGGACGCGCTGCATCAGAACCGCGATCTGCTGGGTCATGTTCACATTGCAGATAACCATCGCTATCAGCCGGGCAGCGGTAGCCTCGATTTCGCCAGCCTGTTCGGTCAGCTGCGTGCCGATAACTATCAGGGATACGTAGTGTATGAATGCCGTGTTCGCGCCGAGGATCCGGCTAAGGCTTATCAGGACTCTCTCACTTATTTGCGTGAATGCTAAGGATGACGAGCGTGATGAGTGCTTCTACACCTTCGCCTCTGCGCGTCGCCATTATTGGCGCCGGGCAGGTCGCGGACAAAGTGCATGCCTCGTATTACGCCACGCGCAGTGATGTTCAAATGGTGGCTGTCATGGACAGCCGCCTTGAGCAGGCACAGGCGTTCGCGGAACGTTATGCTATTCCATCGGCATGGCAGGACGCTCACGAGATGTTGCAGGCAGTAAAACCGGATGTGGTGAGCGTCTGTTCGCCCAACCGGTTCCATTTTGAACACGTGATGGCGTCGCTCGAGGCGGGTTGCCATGTGATGTGTGAAAAGCCCCCGGCGATGACGCCGCAGCAGGCTGATGAGATGCGCATCGCGGCGCGCAAGGCAGGAAAAGTCCTGGCCTATGATTTTCACCATCGCTTTGCCCTGGATACCCAACTCCTGCGCGATGCGGTAATGAACGGAACGCTTGGTGAAATTTACTTTACCTCAGCGCAGGCGCTGCGTCGCTGCGGTGTGCCGGGGTGGGGCGTTTTTACCAACAAATCGCTACAGGGCGGTGGACCGCTTATTGATATCGGCATTCATATGCTCGACGCCGCAATGTATGTCCTGGGTTTCCCGGCGGTAAAACGGGTGACTGCGCACAGCTTCCAGAGGCTGGGAAACCGTAAAAGCACCGGTCAGTTTGGCGAGTGGGATCCTGCGCAATTTACCGTGGAAGATGCGCTGTTTGGCACGATTGAATTCTGCAACGGCGGCATTTTGCGTCTGGACACCTCCTTTGCGCTTAACATTCGCGAGCAGTCAATCATGAACGTCTCTTTCTGCGGTGAAAAGGCGGGTGCAACGCTGTTCCCGGCGCACATCTACAATGACGAAGCCGGTGTTTTAGAAACCCTTACCCAGCGCGAAGAGGCGGACGATCAGCGCCATCTGCGCAGCATGGATGCTTTCGTACGTCACGTGCTGGGAGAGCCCGTGATGATTGCCGATGCAGAACAGGGACTGGTAATTCAGCAGCTTGTTGGCGCGCTTTATGAATCCGCAGAAACAGGGGAAAGCGTAACACTATGCTGAACGTCTCTGTATTAACCGATCCGGGCTTTTGTCCACACAGCCTGAATAAATACGCCTCCATCATGGCCTGCGGCAATGGCTACATGGGCATTCGCGCCGCGCATGAAGAAGAGTACACCCAGCAGACCAGAGGCATGTATCTCGCTGGGCTGTATCATCGCGCGGGGCGCAACGAGACCACCGAGCTGGTCAATCTGCCGGATATCACCGGTATTGATGTAGAGCTGGACGGCGTCAATTTCACGCTCCTGGCCGGGGAAATTCTTGAGTGGCAGCGCGAGCTGGCCTTTGCAAACGGCGAACTGCATCGTAACGTTGTCTGGCGTTCGCCCGACGGCAAGCGCTATCGGCTGGAGAGTCGTCGTTTTGTATCGCTGGACCAGCTGCCTTTAGCGGCTATGCAGCTCGCGATCACGCCTCTTGATGCCGCCACGCATGCCGTGCTGAAAACCGGCATCGATGCGACGCAAACGAACAGCGGCAGACAGCATCTGGATGAACTCTCGGTCAGGGTCTTTGATCAACACTATATGCAGGGGGTGTATGAAACGCAGGATCGGGCGTCGGAGGTTGTTGTTTCGGCGTTTTGTCAGCTCTCCGCGAAGAGCGACAGCTGCTTCACCGCCAAAAATCGGCGTCTCAGCGTACATCATTCACTGACCATTGCTCAGGGTGACACTGTCACGCTTGAAAAGATCGTCTGGGTGACACATCGCAGCGATAAAGCGCTGTCACAGGAGTCTTTTGCGCGCAACGCGCTGGCCGATCTCAAAGTTTCTGCCGCAAGAGGTTACGACGCATTGCTTGAAAGCTCAGCGTATGCCTGGAAAGAGGTCTGGCGTGATGCCCGGGTGGAAGTGACTTCCGCAGAGCAACAGGATCAGATGGCGCTGGATTATGCGGTCTGGCACCTGACCACGATGACGCCTGCCCATGATGAGCGAAGCAGTATCGCTGCGAAGGGGCTGACGGGAGAGGGGTATAAAGGCCACGTCTTCTGGGATACCGAAATTTTCCTGCTGCCTTTCCATCTGTTTACCCGCCCGCAGGTTGCCCGCAGCCTGCTGCGCTATCGCTGGCTTAATCTGGCTGGCGCACGGGAAAAAGCCCGTCGTAACGGCTGGCCGGGCGCGTTGTTCCCATGGGAAAGCGCCGCAAGCGGAGAGGAAGAGACGCCGGAGTTCGCGGCAATCAACATCCGCACCGGGGTACGCCAGAAGGTGGCTTCCGCACTTGCTGAGCATCACATCGTGGCTGATATTGCCTGGGCCGTCGTTGCGTACTGGCAGGCGACGCATGATGACGCCTTTATGCGTAACGAAGGCCTGACGCTGCTGATGGAAACGGCTTTGTTCTGGATGGGACGCGCAACGGACGTCAATGGTCGTCTGGAAATCCATGACGTGATCGGACCGGACGAATACACCGAGCACGTGAACAACAACGCCTACACCAACTATCTGGCCTGGCACAACGTTGCCTGCGCGCGCCAGTTCATGGCGATGTTTGGGCGTGAGGATGCGCGTTTTACGGAGAATGCTGCGCAGTTCCTGGCGCGCTTATGGCTACCGGAGGCCGATGCAGACGGTGTGATCCCGCAGGATGATTCCTTCATGGCAAAACCTGCCATCGATCTGAGCCGCTACAAAGCCAAAGCGGGTAAGCAGACGATTCTGCTCGATTATTCCCGCGCGGAAGTGAACGAGATGCAGATCCTTAAGCAGGCCGATGTGGTGATGCTTAACTACCTGCTGCCAGAACGGTTTACACCACAGCAATGCGCCGCCAATCTGGCGTTCTATGAGTCACGCACGATCCATGATTCGTCCCTGAGCAAGGCCATTCACGGGATTGTACTCGCGCGCTGCGGTGACACGCAGGGGGCCTATGCCTTCTGGCGCGATGGCATCGCCATTGATTTGGGTGACGATCCGCACAGCAGCGATGAGGGCATTCATGCCGCGGCAACCGGTGCGATCTGGTCTGGCGCAATTCAGGGATTTGCTGGCCTGCAAATCATTGAAGGGGAACTGCATCTCGCGCCAAAACTGCCTGCTCACTGGCAGAAACTCGCTTTCCCGCTGCGGTGGCGGAACGCAGCAATGCACTTCACATATGAAAACGAGGTGTTAACCATTGAAACCACGGCGCCTGCCACGCTGACACTGTGGGGCAAAACGCTACATATCCCGGAGCGAGAAGTCTTCGCGTATAAGGATTTTCTTGCGTCCGTGAATGGGACCGCTACCACGGAGGGGCAACATGACGCTTAAGGCTGTTGTATTCGATTTGGACGGTGTGATCACCGATACCGCGCATCTCCACTTTCTGGCCTGGCGTGCCGTGGCAGAGGAAATTGGCATTACCTTCGACGAAGTGTTTAACGAACAGCTTAAGGGGATAAGCCGCATGGATTCCCTCCAGCGCATTCTGAAGCACGGCGGAAAAGAGGGGATGTTTAGTGAGGAGCAGTGCCTGGCGCTTGCGACGAAAAAAAATGCGCTTTACGTCCAGTCGCTGGCATCACTGACGCAGGATTCTCTGCTGCCGGGGATCCGCGACGTGCTGGCGGAGATCCGTGCCGCGAAGGTCAAGATTGGGCTGGCATCCGTATCGCTCAATGCCCCAGGGATTTTGCACGCGCTGGGCATTCATCAGGCCTTCGATTTTTGCGCTGATGCTTCCCGCATTTGCCGTTCAAAACCTGACCCGGAGATCTTCCTTGCGGCCTGTGCGGGGCTGAACGTGCGTCCTGAAGAGGCGATTGGCATTGAAGATGCCGCTGCGGGTGTTGAAGCAATCAACGCCGCAGGAATGCTGTCGGTCGGGATTGGGCCTGGCCTTAACCATGCGGGATTACAACTTCATTCAACGCGGGAACTGACCTGGAAATGCCTGACAGAATTCTGGGCGTCCCGGGCGTATTGATAAGGAATAAATTATGGCTCAACTTTCTCTGAAACATATTCAGAAAATCTATGATAACCAGGTCCACGTGGTTAAGGATTTCAACCTCGAAATTGAAGACAAAGAGTTTATTGTTTTCGTCGGTCCGTCGGGCTGCGGTAAATCCACGACGCTGCGAATGATTGCCGGTCTTGAGGAGATCAGCGCGGGTGAACTGATTATCGACGGCGTGTGCATGAATGACGTGCCTGCCAAATCGCGTGATATCGCGATGGTATTCCAGAACTATGCGCTTTATCCGCATATGACGGTCTACGACAACATGGCGTTTGGCCTGAAAATGCAAAAAATAGCGCCCGCGGTGATTGAAGAACGCGTGAACTGGGCGGCGCAGATTTTAGGGTTACGCGAATACCTGAAGCGTAAACCTGGCGCTTTATCGGGTGGTCAGCGCCAGCGTGTGGCGCTGGGCAGGGCGATCGTGCGCGAAGCGGGCGTCTTCCTGATGGATGAGCCGTTATCCAACCTTGATGCCAAGCTTCGCGTGCAGATGCGTGCCGAAATCAGCAAGCTTCACCAGAAGCTTAACACCACCATGATCTATGTTACGCACGACCAGACGGAAGCCATGACGATGGCGACCCGCATCGTGATCCTGAAAGATGGCATCATTCAGCAGGTGGGTGCGCCGAAGCAGGTGTACAACGAGCCGGCCAATATGTTTGTCGCAGGGTTCATTGGCTCTCCGGCAATGAACTTCATTCGTGGCGCTATCGACGATCGCTATTTCGTAACGGAAACGCTGCGTCTGGAGATCCCTGAGGACAAGCTAGTCGAGTTGAATGCGCAAGGTTACCAGCGTAAAGCGGTCGTCTTCGGGATCCGTCCGGAAGACATACTTACCCTGCAGAGCAGCGGAGAAGATATCGCGGCGAAAGTCAGCGTCGCTGAGCTTACCGGTGCCGAATTTATGCTTTATGCCACCGTGGGTGGACATGAACTGGTTGTCCGCGCAGGCGCGGCCAATGACTACGTTGCCGGAGATACTATCGGCATTCAGTTCGATATGAATAAGTGCCATTTCTTCGACGCCGATACCGAAGCGGCTATTAGATAAGAAAGGTGTTTGCCGGAAATGCAAATTTCCGGTTTTTTTGTTTGTTAATTATAAAGGGAATATTTAATGAGTACTCTACTAAGAAGTGCTGCGCTCGTTCTGTGCGCAGGGGTTAGCTGTGCGCAAGCAACAGAACCCGCAAAGCAGTGGGCGTTTAATATCGGTGCCATGTATGAAATTGAAAACGTCGAAGGTCAGGGCGACGATAAAGATGGATTATATGAACCCTCCGTATGGTTTAATGCAACATGGGATGCCTGGACAATCTCTCTGGCAATGTATCAGGAAGGGCCGGTTGATTATAGCAGCATGACGCGTGGCACCTATTTCGATCGCCCGGAATTTGAATTGCGCTATCGCTTTATCGGCACCGATGATTTTACGTTCGGTCTGACCGGTGGCTTCCGCAATTATGGTTATCACTTTAAAGATGAACACGGTGCCAAAGACGGCAGCGCTAATATGCAGCGCTATAAAGTTCAGCCTGACTGGGATATTAAATTAACCGACGACTGGCGCTTTAGCGGCTGGTTTGCCATGTATCAGTTTGCCAACGATCTGGAAAAAACCGGTTATTCTGACAGCCGCGTCGAGACCGAAACCGGTTTTACCTGGACCATCAACGAAACATTCTCTGCGAAAGTAAATTATTATTTAGAGCGCGGCTTCAACATGGACAGCTCACGTAATAACGGCGAGTTTTCTACCCAGGAAATTCGTGCGTACCTGCCGATTTCGTTAGGCCAGACGACGTTAACGCCTTATACCCGTCTGGGACTCGATCGCTGGTCAAACTGGGACTGGCAGGACGATCCGACGCGTGAAGGACATGATTTCAACCGTCTGGGTATGCTGTACGCCTATGATTTTAACAACGGTTTATCCATGACGCTGGAATATGCCTACGAATGGGAAAACCATGACGAAGGTGAGAGCGATCGCTTCCACTACGCGGGTGTCGGCGTGAACTACGCGTTCTGATCATGATTTACCAGGGGCGATTGCCCCTGGTTTTTAGCGCAAGGACGCCGCATCCGAAAAATGCGTATCAACCAAAATCTTATGCGGCGCAGGTTTACCCGCAATACGCTTAAACAACACGTTGCAGCTCTCTTCGCCGAGCTTTCTCGTCGGAATATCAAACCCGCCTGGCGCAGGGGTTAAAACGAGAGACAGCATCGGATCGCTGTAGCCTGCCATAACAACCTGCTCGGGAACCATCAGATTTAACTCATCCGCAGCACGATAAAGACCCAACAATTTCATACTGTCAGTAGCAAAAACGGCATTGGGCGGGTTGTCAGACGAGAGTAATTTGCAGGCTGCCTGGAGCGCGCTTTCATGGGTATATCCGCCATCAATGACCCAGTCCGGGTTAATGGCGATACCCTGCTTCTCAAGGCTGGATTTATAACCCGCAAGGCGATCGATAGAAACGTGATAATCGAGCGGGGCATGCAGACAGGCAATTTTTGTTCGCCCATGTTTAATAAACGAATCGACCAGAATAGCGCTGTCGTGAAAATTGTCCGTATCAACAGAATAAATATTCTGGAACTTTCCTTCTACTTTTCCAATAACCACCACGGGCACACCGTATTCGTCCAGCGTGGTGAAAAAAGATTCGTTTGCGGGTGAACTCAGCATGATGATCCCTTTGATCATCTTCTGTTTTATTTTTCCCACGCACTTCTGCAGATCGTCCTCACTGCTTTTCGAGGTTTGTAAAATAACGTCAAACCCTTCCTCTTCCGCTTTTGCCGTAATGGCGTGAAGAACATCGGAGAAAAAAGGGTTACCGGCAGTAGTTTTGGTCGAGCGGGTCGAAATAACCATAATGGCATCAAAGCCAGAAGAGGTCAGGGCGCGGGCCAGTTTGTTGGGCTGATAATTTAATTCGTCTATGGCCTTAAGCACTTTGTCTCGCGCTTCAGGGGAAATATTCGTTTGTTTATTCAGAACGCGGGAAACGGTTGATTTCGATACGCCCGCAACCCGTGCGATATCATAGATGGTGGGTGACATACACCTTACTCACTCCGGACTGACAGCAATGTCGTTCATCTTACTGGAGAGAAAACGGCAATAGCAATAAATAAGAATTGATAATCAACGATCTGCCCCCATTTATTGTATTCTGAAGCCATACATTCCTGGCTTCCGGGCAATGAAGGATGGCGATGAAGCGATTTAAGAACGAACTCAATTCACTGGTGAACCGCGGCGTTGATCGACATCTGCGTCTGGCCGTTACCGGCCTGAGCCGCAGCGGTAAGACGGCGTTCATCACCGCGATGGTAAACCAGTTGCTGAACCTGCACGCCGGCGCGCGGCTGCCGTTGCTCAGCGCCGTGCGCGAAGAGCGTCTGCTGGGCGTTAAGCGCGTCCCTCAGCGTGATTTTGGCATACCGCGTTTTACCTACGACGAAGGGCTGGCGCAGCTTTACGGCGATCCGCCCGCGTGGCCGACGCCAACGCGAGGCGTCAGTGAAATTCGCCTTGCGCTGCGCTTTCGTTCTAATGAATCGCTGATACGTCACTTTAAGGATACCTCAACCCTGTATCTGGAAATCGTCGATTATCCCGGCGAATGGCTGCTCGACCTGCCGATGCTGGCGCAGGACTACCCCAGCTGGTCCCGCCAGATGACGGGCTTGTTGCAAGGGCAACGCGCAGAGTGGTCAACGAAATGGCGACAGCTGTGCGAGGGCCTTGATCCGCTGGCGCCTGCGGATGAAAACCGTCTGGCGACCATTGCTGAAGCCTGGACGGACTATCTGCATCAGTGCAAACAGGAAGGGCTGCACTTCATCCAGCCGGGCCGTTTTGTCTTGCCGGGTGATTTAGCAGGCGCGCCCGCGCTGCAGTTCTTCCCGTGGCCGGATGTGGACGGCGCAGGCGAGTCGAAGCTGGCACAGGCCGACAAACACACGAATGCCGGCATGCTGCGCGAGCGTTACAATTACTACTGCGAAAAGGTGGTCAAAGGTTTTTATAAAAACCACTTTTTACGTTTCGACCGCCAGATTGTGCTGGTGGATTGCCTGCAGCCGCTCAACAGCGGGCCGCAGGCATTTAACGATATGCGCCTCGCGCTGACGCAGCTGATGCAGAGTTTCCACTACGGGCAGCGGACGCTGTTTCGTCGTCTGTTCTCACCGGTGATCGACAAGCTGCTGTTTGCGGCCACAAAAGCCGATCACGTTACGGTCGATCAGCACGCCAACATGGTTTCTCTGCTGCAGCAGCTGGTGCAGGACGCCTGGCAAAACGCCGCGTTTGAAGGCATCAGTATGGATTGTCTTGGGCTCGCATCGGTGCAGGCGACTCAAAGCGGCCTGATTGACCTTAACGGCGAGAAAATACCAGCATTACGCGGGAATCGACTCAGTGACGGCGAGCCGCTTACCGTCTATCCCGGCGAAGTGCCCGCGCGGCTGCCGGGCCAGGCCTTCTGGCAGAGCCATGGCTTTCAGTTTGAAGCCTTCCGCCCTCAGACCATGAGCGTCGATCGGCCGTTACCGCACATCCGTCTGGATGCGGCGCTGGAGTTTTTGATTGGAGATAAACTGCGATGACGGAACCGTTAAAACCGCGCATAGACTTTACCGGAACGCTTGAGCCCGAGCGTCAGGACGCCTTTAAAACGGCGCAGACGTTCAGCGGCGCGCAGGCGGAGAACTTTGCCCCGGCGCTGCCGGACGATCCCGCCGTCGAGGAAGGTCCGGCGGAGGCGGTCGTGGAAGCCGCTCTGCGTCCTAAACGCAGCCTGTGGCGCAAGATGGTCACCGCCGGTCTGGCGCTGTTTGGCGTCAGCGTGGTCGGGCAGGGCGTGCAGTGGGCGATGAACGCCTGGCAAACCCAGGACTGGGTTGCGCTGGGAGGATGTGCCGCGGGCGCGCTCATCGTGGGGGCGGGCGTCGGGTCGGTTGCCACCGAGTGGCGCCGCCTCTGGCGTTTGCGACAGCGTGCGCACGAGCGCGATGAAGCGCGGGATCTCCTCCACAGCCACGGCACTGGCAAAGGCCGCGCCTTCTGTGAAAAACTGGCCAGCCAGGCCGGTATCGATCAGTCGCATCCGGCGCTCCAGCGCTGGTACGCCGCCATCCATGAAACCCAGAACGACCGGGAGGTGGTCACGCTCTATTCCCATATGGTTCAGCCGGTGCTGGATGCCCAGGCGCGGCGTGAGATTAGCCGCTCGGCGGCGGAATCCACGCTGATGATTGCCGTCAGCCCGCTGGCGCTGGTGGATATGGCCTTTATCGCCTGGCGTAACCTGCGCCTCATCAACCGTATCGCGAACCTTTACGGCATAGAGCTGGGTTACTACAGCCGGCTCAGGCTGTTCAAACTGGTCCTGCTCAATATCGCGTTTGCGGGCGCGAGCGAGCTGGTGCGCGAAGTGGGAATGGACTGGATGTCGCAGGATCTGGCGGCGCGTCTTTCAGCCCGTGCAGCCCAGGGCATTGGCGCGGGCTTGCTGACGGCGCGTTTGGGTATCAAAGCGATGGAGGTGTGCCGTCCGCTGCCGTGGATCGATGGCGATAAGCCGCGGCTGGGGGATTTCAGGCGTGAACTGATCGGTCAGCTGAAAGAGACGCTCAATAAAAAACCGTCTCCTTGAGGCTTTGTTCACTAATCGTGCTGGCTGTCAATATTTGTTGACAGCCATCTTCCGGTTCACCGAGTTCTGACATATCATTTTAACGTTATTGGCTTAAAACGGTGAATTTCCCATGCGTCTTGAAGTCTTCTGTGAAGACCGTCTCGGTCTTACCCGCGAATTACTCGATCTTCTTGTTTTACGTAGCATTGATTTACGTGGCATTGAGATCGATCCTGTCGGGCGAATTTACCTCAATTTTGCCGAAATTGAATTTAACACCTTCAGCAGCCTGATGGCGGAAATCCGCCGTATCGCTGGCGTTACGGATGTACGCACCATCCCCTGGATGCCCTCCGAACGTGAGCACCTCGCCCTGAGCGCGCTGCTTGAAGCGATGCCCGAGCCGTTCCTCTCTTTGGATCTGAAAAGTAAAGTCGAGCGCGTTAACCACGCGAGCTGCCAGCTTTTCGCGCAGAGCCAGGAGAAGCTCAGCAGCCACCACGCCGCGCAGCTGATCCCCGGTTTTAACTTCCAGCGCTGGCTGGACAGTAACCCGCAGAATACGCACAGCGAGCATGTGGTAATTAACGGGCAGAATTTCCTGATGGAGATCACACCGGTCTATCTGAAAGGAGAAGGAAATAGTCGCGTATTGACCGGGGCGGTGATCATGCTGCGCTCGACGCTACGCATGGGGCGCCAGCTGCAAAATCTCTCCAGCCAGGACGTTGGCGCATTCAGCCAGATTATTGCCGTCAGCCCGAAAATGCGCCACGTGGTTGACCAGGCGCGCAAGCTTGCCAGCCTTACCGCGCCGCTGCTGATTACCGGCGATACCGGTACCGGGAAAGATCTGCTGGCGCACGCCGTGCACCTGGCAAGCCCGCGTGCGGCAAAACCGTATCTGGCGCTTAACTGCGCTTCAATTCCAGAAGATGCCGTCGAAAGCGAGCTGTTTGGACACGCACCGGAAGGCAAGAAAGGGTTCTTCGAGCAGGCCAACGGCGGCTCCGTGCTGCTGGACGAGATCGGCGAAATGTCGCCGCGTATGCAGGCTAAACTGCTGCGTTTCCTGAACGACGGCACCTTCCGCCGCGTCGGTGAGGATCACGAAGTGCATGTGGACGTGCGCGTCATTTGCGCCACCCAGAAGAACCTGGTGGAGCTGGTGCAAAAGGGGATTTTCCGCGAAGATCTCTATTACCGCCTCAACGTCCTGACGCTGAACATTCCACCGCTGCGCGATTGTCCGCAGGACATCATGCCGCTAACGGAACTGTTTGTGGCCCGCTTTGCCGACGAGCAGGGCGTTCCACGTCCGAAACTGTCTGCAGATCTCGGCACGGTGCTCATGCGCTACGGCTGGCCGGGCAATATTCGTCAGCTTAAAAACGCCGTTTATCGCGCTCTGACCCAGCTTGAAGGGTATGAACTGCGCCCTCAGGACATTCTGTTGCCGGATTACGACGCCGGAACGGTATCGGTAGGCGAAGAGGCGATGGAAGGGTCGCTGGATGATATCACTAGCCGCTTCGAGCGCTCCGTGCTGACGCAGCTGTACCGCAGCTACCCCAGCACCCGCAAACTGGCAAAACGGCTTGGCGTCTCGCATACCGCGATTGCGAATAAGCTACGTGAGTATGGATTGAATCATAAGAAAGGTGACGAATAACAAAAAGCCTCTGTAAAGAGGCTTTTTTAATGTTTATTCCTTCGCCAGCGGCGTGGTCACGATCTCTGTTTTTGTCTCGCCCTGAATCGACGCAATCCTGCTTTCGACGTCCTTCACCTGCTGCGCGCTGTGTAGCAGGGTATAGGTCAGGTCAAACTGAGCGCTGGCGCCTGGTTGCAGCTGCTTAACCCGCTTCTGCTCGCGTTCAATGGTGACGGGGTAGGCGTAGCTGGTGCCTGGCTCAATCCCCGTGACATAGCCCTGTTTTGGCGTATCGGTATTTTTCCACAGGGTCAGCACGGGCAGCTGGCGGGTATCAAACTGAATTGACGCGCCTTTGTCACCGGCTTTATTCACCACCGCCGCGAGGGTTTCATGGTTGCTGTCCGCAAGCGGTTTGATGTTAAAGACCATCTCATCAAAGCCTTTTGTCGGCCCGGCGTAGGTTTGCCAGTCGTTAACGCCCGCTTTCGCGTAATCATTGAACGGGCTCACGCTTGCCGCCGGGGCAAGGAAGCGCGCGCCTTCTTCGAGGACAGGCGCCCCGAAGTTGCTGTGGTAGATGATCTGATAGTCATGAGGGTAATCGGCATGGTTCGTCAGAACGTCATGCAGGCTGAACTGGTTGGTTCCTGGAACGTAACGCAGTTCGGTCATGGTTTGCAGATCCGCTTTTTTAAAGGTGCTTTCTTTGATGAGACCGCGAATACGAATTTCATGCGGGGCAGCATCCGCAATTTCTACCTCCACCTGGGATGCCGGTGTATTCCCCGCCTTGCCATGCAGGGTGTAAATCTGGCCGTCAGCGGTGACCGGGTGCCCCGTCCATTCGTAGCCACAGCGAACCATCATCTCGTTGAAACCTTCCAGCCAGCCAAGTCCGTTTCGGCTTTCCAGATTAATATACGCCGGATTAACGACCTCTTTAACGGGCGAATTCCACCCCAGCCTGGTGCCAAAGCCCTCCACATGCAGAAGGTTCATCCCGCGCGTCGGGCTTAAGGTGATGGTCAGCCCGTTTTTACTGCTAATAACGATCACTTTACTGCCTTCCTGCTTGCCGCCGTGCAACACTTTTTGCTCGATGCTGAACGTTCGATCGTTAATTTTCAGCTCATCGCTGGAAATCTTCCAGTTTCCTTTTTCCACGCTGCTTTCAGCGCTTGTCAGCACCCAGGTTTTTGCTGCGGCATGGCCCGAAACCAGTACCGAAAGGAGCGTTAAAGCCAGTTTTATTTTCATATTTATCCCTTTTTGCTGAAACGATTATTTAACTTCGTAAGCAAATCTAATGTTTTGGCGATAAGGGAAATGTGATGCGCCTCACTGAGGGTAAATTCAGGGTTGTTTAACGATCAATATGCGGGTCTGATCGCTATTTTGCTGAATTCTTGAAACTGAATTGCGTTAATTTTGTGACGCAAGCTCATTATTGCTTTAACGATTCAGCGAGTAATTAATAAAAAACCCCGCCATAGCGAGGTTTTGAAAAAGCGGTATAGAATGCTAAGTAATGATTATGCTTTCAGCTTTTCCAGCGCGGCGGTGTAATCCGGCTCGGTAGTGATTTCATTAACCAGTTCGCTGAAGATGACAGTGTCGTTTTCATCAAGAACCAGTACCGCGCGTGCTGCCAGGCCTTTCAGAGGGCCTTCGGCGATGCTGACGCCATAGTTTTCGAGGAAATCCGGGCTGCGCAGGGTGGAGAGGGTGATAACGTTGCTCAGGCCTTCAGCACCGCAGAAGCGAGACTGGGCGAACGGCAGGTCAGCAGAAATGCACAGCACAACGGTGTTGTCCATTTCAGTTGCCAGCTGGTTGAACTTACGCACGGATGCGGCGCAAACACCGGTATCAATGCTCGGGAAAATGTTCAGCACTTTGCGTTTGCCCGCAAACTGAGCCAGTGTGACGTCAGACAGATCTTTAGCCACCAGAGTAAAAGCCTGCGCTTTGCTGCCAGCCTGCGGAATGGAACCTGCAACAGCAACCGGGTTGCCCTGGAAATGAACGAGTTGTGACATAGATATCTTCCTGTTTACATATAGTTAACGTCGGGGCTAGTGTATGCCATCCGCGGATAACACGGCAAACCAAATTTTTTCGCCTTTCCGGGCTGCAAGGAGTCAGTGATGAGAAGCGTTAAGGTCTATGAAGAAGCCTGGCCATTGCATACCCCGTTTGTGATCTCCCGCGGCAGTCGAAGCGAAGCCAGCGTGGTGGTCGTTGAAATCGAAGAGGACGGTTTTAAAGGCGTAGGGGAGTGTACGCCTTACCCGCGCTATGGTGAAAGCCTCGCGTCAGTGATGGCGCATATCATGACGCTGGTGCCAGACCTGCAAACCGGGCTCACGCGCGAGGCATTACAGCAGCGTTTGCCCGCCGGGGCCGCACGTAACGCCATTGATAGTGCGCTCTGGAGCCTGGAGGCGGCGAAACAGCAGCAACCCCTGACAGCATTGCTGGGCGTGGCGCTGCCTGAATCGGTGGCTACCGCGCAAACGGTAGTGATTGGCGAGCCGGAACAGATGGCCGCCAGCGCTAAAGCGCTTTATGACGCCGGGGCCCGGCTGCTGAAGGTGAAGCTTGACGATCGTCTGATTAGCGAGCGGATGGTCGCCATTCGCGCGGCGGTACCCTCAGCCACGCTGATTGTTGATGCCAATGAATCATGGCATCCAGAAGGGCTGGCCGCCCGCTGTCAGCTGCTGGCCGACCTGGGGGTGGCCATGCTGGAGCAGCCTCTGCCAGCAAAAGATGACGCGGCGCTGAAGAACTTTATCCATCCGTTGCCCGTTTGTGCGGATGAAAGCTGTCATACCCGCGCGAGCTTGAGCGAGCTGCAGGGCCGCTACGAGATGATTAATATTAAGCTCGACAAGACCGGCGGGCTGACAGAGGCGCTGGCCCTGGCGGCAGAAGCCCGGGCGCAAGGTTTTTCACTGATGCTGGGCTGTATGCTCTGTACGTCCCGGGCAATCGGCGCGGCGCTACCGCTGGTCAATCAGGTCCGTTTCGCCGATCTGGACGGCCCGACGTGGCTGGCGGTTGACGTCTCTCCCGCGCTCCATTTTACCAGCGGCGTGCTTCATCTCTGAGGCTGCCAGCGTAAAAGATCCACCATGGCTTTTAAGTATTTTTCGCTGGCCTCGTCGGAGGAGATCGGCGGGAATTCAGCGGTTATGCAGGGCAGGCTCAAATCGGCGCACCAGCTACCGAACGAGCCCGGCGTTTCATAGCCCACGCTGGTCACGAGCGGCAGGGCGAAAGCGTCTGCCAGCCACGCGCCAAGCTCGGAGTGACGCGGATCTTCAATACAGGCCAGCGGATCGTGGAAGGAGACCACCCACGCGGGATGGATCTTATGGATTAGCTTGCACAGCGCCTGGGTTTCCGGCTCTGAGCCCGGCTTATCTCCCGTTAGCAGAACCACATCACGCTCCTCGGCGGAGCTGTTCCAGCGATACACCGTTTCCCCGGCGCGCCAGTTTGCTGATGGAAAATTACGGTTTAAGTCAACGCCTCGCGCATTGGCGCGAAGACCCAGCTGGCAGCCGTCCGGGTTAACCGCCAGAATCACGTGATGACGTCGCAATGACGGCGTCAGCGTCCGCAGCGCGCAGGAAAGCGTCACGATGGAGGAGTTTTCATCCCCGTGCGTGCCGGCAAGAATCAAGCCGCTTTCGCGGTCTGCATCGGGGGCGGGGAACCAGATCAGCGATGCGCCTAAAAAGGAGCGGCCATATTGCTCAGCGCCCGGCGGAAAGGCGCCGCGTTCCGCTCTCGGTCGGGTGGTTGCCATACGAAATCCTGATAAAGAAGTCACTACTGGCAGTGTTGTGCAAAACCCGCTGTTAATCAAATAGTTTCCGTAATGGCTAAGAATTGCCTTAAATCACTATTCAGGCGTAAGTTATTTGCATTTCTTTTTGTCGAAACAAATAATTACGCATCTGCTTAATACCTGAATTCATTAAAGGGGATCTTATGAAGCATCCTGTTTCGCGTCTTTTTGCCGTACTGTGCCTGTGCGGGCTCTCTTCACTTTCTTTCGCAGCTGACGTGCCGCAGGGCACTGCGCTGGCGCAAAAACAGGAGCTGGTCAGGCATATTAAAGACGAGCCGGCTTCGCTGGATCCGGCGAAAGCCGTGGGGTTGCCAGAGATTCAGGTGATTCGCGATCTCTTTGAAGGTCTGGTTAATCAGAATGAGAAAGGGGAGCTGACGCCGGGCGTGGCGACACGCTGGCAGAGCAACGATAACCGCGTCTGGATGTTTACCTTACGCGATGACGCGAAATGGTCCGACGGCTCCCCTGTCACCGCCCAGGATTTTGTCTACAGCTGGCAGCGTCTGGTTGACCCGAAAACCACCTCTCCATTTGCCTGGTTTGCCGCGCTGGCGGGAATTAATAACGCGCAGGCCATTATTGACGGCAAAGCCGCGCCCGATACGCTGGGTGTGACGGCGGTGGACGCCAGAACGTTACGCGTTCAGCTGGACAAACCGCTGCCGTGGTTCAGCAACCTGACGGCGAACTTTGCTTTTTATCCAGTACAAAAAGCTAACGTCGAAAGCGGTAAAGAGTGGACGCGACCGGGCGCGCTGGTGGGGAACGGGGCTTACGTTCTGAAGGACCGCGTGGTGAATGAAAAACTGGTTGTGGTGCCCAATACGCACTACTGGGACAATGCCAAAACGGTACTGCAGAAGGTGACCTTCGTGCCGATTAATCAGGAATCGTCGGCGACCAAACGCTACCTGGCAGGGGATATTGATATTACCGAATCGTTCCCAAAAAACATGTATCAGAAGCTCATGAAGGACATTCCGGGGCAGGTTTATACGCCGCCTCAGTTGGGAACGTATTACTATGCCTTTAACACCCAAAAAGGCCCGACGGCGGATGCACGGGTTCGTCTGGCGCTGAGTATGAGCATCGACCGTCGTATCATGGCAGAAAAGGTGTTAGGGACGGGGGAGAAGCCCGCCTGGCACTTCACCCCAGACGTGACGGCAGGGTTCACTCCGGACGCCTCGCCGTTTGAGCAGATGTCGCAGCAGGAGCTGAACGCCCAGGCCAAAACCTTGCTGCAGGCTGCAGGATACGGTCCTCAGCGTCCGCTAAAGCTGAACCTGCTGTATAACACTTCGGAAAACCACCAGAAAATCGCGATTGCGGTGGCCTCCATGTGGAAGAAAAATCTCGGTGTGGATGTCAAACTGCAAAACCAGGAGTGGAAAACCTACATTGATAGCCGTAACACCGGCAACTTTGATGTGATCCGCGCCTCATGGGTGGGCGATTACAACGAACCATCAACGTTCCTGTCATTGTTGACCTCCACTCACAGCGGCAATATCTCCCGCTTTAATGACCCTGCCTACGATAAGATCGTCCAGCAGGCGACGCTGGAAACCACCGCGAAGGCGCGCAATGCGGACTACAACATGGCGGAGAAAATCCTTATGGAGAAGGCGCCCATCGCGCCAATTTATCAGTACACTAACGGTCGCCTGATTAAGCCCTGGGTGAAGGGCTACCCCATCAATAACCCGGAAGACGTGGCATATAGCCGGACGATATATATTGAAAAGCACTAATCGGTACTGGCTTGCTGTTAACGCAAGGTAACCACGGCTAAACCAAAAGCTGGCGCAGCTGACAGCGCCAGTTTTCATTAGCGTCCTGAAAGGTGATGTCCTCAAATGACGGTTTTTAGCCATGACGCTATATCCTGGGTAGGCAGGTTATTCTGTACATTCCAGGTATCTTTCATCGGCCACCATACACCGTCTTCCCTGGCGAAGGCCGTGCGATAGCCTGTCATCGTATCATCCGGTTTCAAACGCAGCTCATCCAGTAGCACAGAGAGGGGTAATACGTCTTTAGTGAACGTTTGGCCGGTCACACGTTCAACGGTTTCTGCCAGTTTTCCGTATGAGGTTGTTTCACCTGCGACAAATATCACTTCATTTACGATCCGCGGCTGATGCAAATAAATTTCGGTGGTGAGTCGGCCAATATCCGCAGGTGATGTCACGGTAACCTGTGTTTCCCATCCTCCGAGCGCATTAATGGTTTTTTCGGATAAATTCACCACATCAAATGCCGGTTCGAAGAGAAAACTGGTAAACATGCCGGTTGAAACAATCACCCATTCCGTCGCGTTCTGTTCCCGCAGTAGCGTCCTGACATCATACTGCTCGTCCCAGACGGGCTGACAGCTCCCTTTGCCTACCACATCGTAATTCACGCCAAACTGCCAGGGAAAATAGCGTTTAACGCCAGCCTCCAGTACCGCGCGAGTAATCTTTATCTGTGTTCCCGCGCCAGCGACAAACCCCATGCAGTTGATAACAGTATCAAAATCCGCGAAGTGGTTTTTTAACGCGTCAATCGTGCTGGCAGCGACATCGACAGAGATAAATTTGGCCCCTGCATCAGCCAGTTTTTGATGCGTTTCGGACAGAAGCTTACCCCGGCTGTCCCTGGAGCCGGGCGATACGATAACGTAGACAGCGCCGTCGCGCTGCGTGAGTGCCGGAACCAGATACTCCAGCACGGCAGCGCCCAATTGTCCTGCACCAAGCACTAATACTTTTTCGCCTGTCGTGATATCACGTTCTTTCATACTGAGCCTCTCTTTGTTTAATCGTTTGATTACTTCAACTTGAGCAAGGTTATGTCAGATGGCTGCATTCGATAAGACGACAAGCATAAGTTAGACTGTTCGTAAAAATGGGATAATCGATCTTTTCGGGCGCGGTGGGAATATGGATAAACTGGAATCAATGCGGGTATACGTTTGTGTGGTCGAGACCCATAGCTTCGCCAGGGCGGCAGAAGTGTTGGGGCTACCGCGCTCTACCGTATCGCGGGTCGTTAAGGAGCTGGAAACATATCTGGGCATTCAGCTTTTACAACGCACCACCCGGAAACTCAGCGTGACCGCAGAAGGCCGACGTTACTATGACGAGAGCAAACGGCTGCTGACGGATATTGCGACAATGGAGTCTTCCTTTCCCGGCAGATCCGCGCAGCCAAGAGGCCGTTTTAAAGTCGGGATGCCGCAGTCTCTCGCCCGACATTGCATTCTTCCCAATCTCCCTGAATTTCTCCGCCAGTATCCCGAGCTGGAGCTGATACTCTGTTCCAGCGATAACGTGGAGGACATTATTCAGGAAGGGTATGACTGCGTGATCCGCACCGGGAGGATCGAAGATTCAACGACGCTGGTCGCGCGCCCTCTGGCGAACTTCAGATGGGTTGTTCTGGCTTCTCCGGGCTATATAGCCGCCTGTGGTAAGCCGGAAAATCTCGACCAACTGGAAAAGCATTACGCAGTCGGCTACCTGAACCACCGCACCGGGCGTACCATCGACTGGTTTTTTACGCGTGATGACGGCGATTGTGCAATCCGCATGAAAGAGACGCTGATCGTCGATGACACCGATGCCTATATCCAGGCCGGAATTCAAGGGCTCGGATTAATTCGCGTGGCCAGCTATCTGGCTGAGCCGTATCTGAAGAGCAGGGCGTTGGTCCGCTGTATGGAGGACGTCTCTTTCGATTTACCGCTTTCGCTTGTCTATCCACAAAATCACTATCTCCCGCCTTCGGTACGCGCCTTTTATGACTGGAGCAGAGCGGTGCTACACCAACATGGTGACTGACGGGCGAAAACTCTGGTTTTGCTTAAAAGTCGGAAATAAAAAAAGCCCGTCAGAGAACGGGCGAAATAAACAAATGATTTAGTGATTCGTTATCAACATTGTTGGAGGATAACGCCGCGTATCTTACGTGGCTGAGGGCAATGCAGATACCTGACAAATTCGGTAGGTGAAACAATAAATTAAACGTGCACTACAGTGCGTCAAAAGTGGGGTAGAGACTGTTTTCCAGATATTCAACGAAAAACCAAATCTCACCGCTGAAAATAAACCATAAGCCAAATATAATAAGCAATAAAATAATTAAGGTGAGTATTATTTCTGTCTTTCCCATTGTTGCCACAACCCACCCGTCGTTAATTTACTTAAGCTGGGCATTGTAGCGGGGCTTTTCACGATACTCCAGTTTCATGCCGCAAGGACTTTATTACGCCCGTCGTTTTTGGCGCGATAGAGCGCATCGTCGACACGTTTAAACAGCGCGTCAATACTCTCTTCCGGGTCATGCCGAGCCACGCCAATACTGACGGTAAATCGTGGTAAGCCTGGGAGGGTAATATGGGCGACCGCCGCACGGACGGATTCGGCAATCTTCAGCGCCGTTTCGAGAGGCGTACGCGGCAACAGGATGACAAACTCTTCACCGCCCCAGCGGAACACCAGGTCATCTTGTCTGCTGCAGGCTTCCAGCGTTCGGGAGAGGGCGATGAGCACCTCATCACCCTTCAGATGACCAAAGAGGTCATTGATGTTTTTAAAATGATCGGTATCCACCAGCAGCAGGCTAAATTGCTGCTGGGCGGAGAGGTGGCTCAGGTTGGTTTGGTCGATAACGTTATAAAACTGACGTCGGTTGAGTAACCCCGTCATCGAGTCACGTAATGCAGCATTTTCCAGCTCCTGCTCAAGCCTCTTTTGCTCAGTAATATCATGGATTATGCACAGCATCAGTTTGTCGCCGTAGATCTCAATGGGCCCCGCGTAGGTCTGGACGTGGCGGGTGGTGCCATCGGCAAGGCGGTGAATAAAATTAAGCGGCTTATGTCCGCCGGGCAGCGCGGCGATCTCCGTCATGATGGGCATGACGCCTCTGCCAAGCGTGTTAATTTCCCAGGTGTGCTTCCGGCACATCTCATCATGTGAATAACCGTAAAAGCTGAGCGCGGCCAGGTTTGCATCGACAATTTGCCCGTCACGGGCAGGATCGATTAGCAACATTGGTGCGCTGTTGGTCAGGAAAAAGCGTGCGTAAAACCCCTGTTTTTTGCGTTGATAGGTTGCGGAACGGCTGGCTTTCAGGCCTGAGGGGGCGTACGAAGAGATCCCTTCGAAAACGATAACATCACCATCCGGCGTGACGTGGGTGAGGGAGAGGCGACAGCTTATCGGTACGTCCTGCCCGCCCCGGCTAACTGTCCAGATCTCGACAATATCGTGATCGTTCTTCAGTTCAGGAACATACATTGACAGTACGGTTTGCGCACTTGCAGAACAGGACCCTTTACGCAGGTCATTCAGCGTTTTATTACCCGTTAGCTGTATTGCGGCCACATTTGCAAAAATAATCTGTTCCGAAACAGGAGAAATGAGCCACACGGGCGTTTTAATTGCATTAAGCGCATCAAAACTATTTTGCGACATAGTATTTTCCTGTTCATCGGCACGATACGCCTGGCAATCATGGCAGAACTGACCCGCATGTACTCCCTTGAAACATACTCTACTCAATCCCGTCAGGCATGATTTTTTTGTGAAATAAATTCGGGGTCCGTTTGAATTTTACTTATGGGTATAATTTGTTTGTCTGAGTTTTTTTGTAGCAGCAGCCACGGAACCTGTTCAGCGGGCAAGGGGCGGGAGAAAAGGTAGCCCTGGAGATAGTCACAGCCGAGGCTGGTCAGTATTGCCTGCTGTTCGTCCGTTTCAATCCCCTCGGCAACGACAGTCATCTCCATGGTGCGGGCAATATTAATAATGGTTTCCACCAGCTTGCGGCTTTTTTCATTTCCCAGCATAGAGGACACAAAGCTCTTGTCGATTTTAAGCTCTTTTGCCGGAAGAACGCTCAGCATCAGCAGGTTGGAATAACCCGTGCCAAAATCATCAATAGAGACGGTGATCCCCGCATGGTTAAAGGCGTTGAGCAGCTCGATGCTGCGGTCGAGATTTTTTAGCGCGGTACTCTCCGTGACCTCCAGGATCAGCCTTGAGGGCGACAGATTATATTTATCCAGCATGGACGACACGATGTGAAAGATATCCGGCTGTTCGAACTGAATGGGGGATAAATTGAGCGATAACGTCCACTGGCTGAAACCTTGTTCAGTCCAGAAATGAAGCTGCCGACACGCGGCTTCAATAGCCCAGTTGCCAACCGGAATAATCAAACCCGTTTGTTCCAGAGTGGGTAAAAACAGACCTGGCAGCAAAACGCCTTGCTCCGGATGCCGCCAGCGCAGAAGAGCCTCAAAACCGTGGATTGTCTTCTCTTTAGCATGCCAGGTTGGCTGATACCACAGTTCAAACCGATCGCTTTCCAGCGCCTGATAAAGTTCCTGCAGAAAACCCGGCTGCGCCGGAACCGCCGTTGACATCTCAGGGCGGTAAAACGCCCAGCCGTTACGACCTTCTTGCTTAACGTGGTGTAAGGCGGCATCCGCCTTAAACTTCAGTTCATGCAGCGTTTCGCCATCCTGAGGATAAAGGCTTACACCCGCGCTGAGGGTGGTACTCAGCGTATGTCCGCAAAGGGATAGCGGACGGCGCATATCCGCGAGCAGCGTCGTGAGCAGGGTAGTGAGCTTTTCTTCGTCGTATTCGGGAACCAGCAGGATAAAGGCATCCCCACCCAGCCTGGCCAGCGTCATCTCACGGGTAAGTAGGGAGGTGATGCGCTGGGCAATGGTAATTAATAACTCATCACCGACGCTGTGACCCCAGGTATCATTCACGCGTCTGAAGCGATCGACATTCAGAAAAATCACGGCAAATTGTTTGTTACTCAACAAGGCGCTGTGCAGACAATCCTGCATTCGGATATCCATCTGCTGGCGGTTTGCAAGGCCGGTGAGAGCGTCAAAGCGAACCTGTAGCTCAAGCTGACGGTTGAGTTGGCGCAGATTGTCCGTCAGTCGGCTGGTCCGCCAGTGCGAATCGATAAGCGAAATAATTAACATCATGCCGAGCAGGGCGAGCGTGGTGACGGAAACCCAGATGGATAACCCCAGCTCGCTGACCCCGCCGGGGAGCGTATGCGCCATCTCATGGAAATGCGCGGCGCTCATGCCCGTATAGTGCATCGCGCAAATGGCGGCGCCCATGACTAACGCGGCGAGAATGCGAGTCACAAAGACCCCTTTGTGCTTATCTCTAAGGCGAAAAGCCAGCCACAGCGCCACGCCGGAGGCGACCACGGCAATCATCACGGACACACCCACAATGCGCCGATCCCAGAGGATGCTTCCTTCCAGCATCAACGCGGCCATGCCGATATAGTGCATAGCGACCACGCCAGCGCTGAGGATAACCGTGGCGAAGAACAGCCGAAAGGGAGAGAGGTGTTTGCCCGTAACGGCAATATTTATTGCTATCGTGGAGGCAACGATCGCCACGCCGAGAGACGCAAGGGTTAGCCATAGGTCATAGCTCATCATCATCGGCATTTGCATCGACAGCATACCGATGAAGTGCATTGACCAGATCCCGATGCCCAGCGTGATCCCGCCGGCAATGCGCCAGAACAGAGACGCTTTACGGCTGGAAAGGGGAATTTTCCCGGCGCTGTCCAGGGCCACAAAGGAGGCGATAAACGCCACCAGATAAGAGACAGCGATCAACACAGGGTCCCACGATATATTGAGCATTATGCAATCCCACACCTGAGAGGGTTACCGATTTTGCCGGCCGGCACGTCTTTATCTGGCAACGAACATGCGCATTCAAACCATATTAGTTATTTATCGTGGAAAATAGCCACTTATATAAAAGGTCAAACTTACCCGAAATATAAAATATATTCTTTATGTTAATGCATTAAGTACGGCTAAACATAGTTGATAGATTGTAGCAAAGCGTCTTAAATATGTGTGCATATGGACCGTTGTACCGCAGATAATGGTATCGCTTCAGGAGGCTTTGGACCAGCAATACAGCATATGGGGTATGACATTTCTACTAAAACCTCTTTTTTATCTGACTTAAGTTAAATACAGGGTGGGTAACGGCGAAACGAGAAACCAGCGTATTATGTGAGGACAAACGCAAAAGTGAATGCTATAAATCTAAATGCCGACCAAAATATAAGTTGTGGGTAAAATCATGCTAAGAAATATTAGTGTCAGGACCTTCATTGCCTGGTTCCTGCTGTGCCTGTTTTTAGTGAATGCAGGTATCGTTGCTCTATTTTCCAGCAATCTTCCTCTTTTCGTTTCGATTAATCTGGTCAATTTCGTTGGATTATTTTTGCTCTGGAGTTATATGACGAAGTTTCTTGTGACGCCGATCAATACTGTGAAAAAAAGTATTGAAGAAGTGACCGCAGGCAACTTAGGCGTCTCTATCCCCGAGTTTGGCAATAACTGCGCGGGGCGATTAATTCCCGGGATTAATACTCTTTCCAGCAACATCGCTACGCTGGTGCGTGAGATCAGGGCATCATCACAAAACGCCATGGCCTTGTCGGATCAGCTCTCTTCCCGCAGTGCTCAGCTCTCGGTGAAAACAGAGCAACAGTCTGCATCTCTGGTGCAAACTGCGGCAAGTATGGAGCAGATGGCGGCAAGTACCCGAAACAATGCCGATAATACCCGGCTGGCGAGCGAGCAGGCGAATGCCGCGACGCTGCAGGCGCGCAAGGGCGGAGAACTGATGGAACAGGTTGCCAGCAATATGCAATCCATTACCGAGTGCGCGCAGCAGATGACGGAAATTATCTCGCTGATCGACGGGATTGCATTCCAGACGAATATTCTGGCGCTTAACGCGGCCGTCGAGGCCGCGCGGGCGGGCGATCACGGGAAAGGGTTCTCCGTGGTCGCAGAGGAAGTCCGAAACCTTGCTCACCGCAGCGCCGAGGCGGCGAAAAACATCAAAACGCTGATTGACGTTACCAGCAGTAATGTCACCCAGGGGGCCAGCGTTGTGTCGGAAGCGGAGAAGAATATGCGTGACATCGTGACCGGCTCCGGCAACGTCAGCCGGTTAATGGACGAAATTTCTACCTCAACCGCAGAGCAGGAGAAGGGCATTTCCCAGATCACGCTGGCGCTGTCCGAACTGGAGCGGGTCACGCAAAGCAACGTGGCGATGGCGGAGGAGCTCAACGGTTCCTCTGATGTGCTGCGTAATCAGGTGATCGAACTGCAGACGCGGACCCGAAATTTCAGGCTGGACCAGGGGCACCCCCTGTCACCAGTAGCCAGCCCTGTCTCGTTTCATCCGCGCCCCGAGCACTCTCATTGACAGCTTCCCGAAGCCTGGCATGCCAGGCTTTTTTATTCTCAAAATATAGCGTGTACAATTCCTGAGCGATTTCAGCGCGATGCGAAACATAGTTGTTGCTTAACCCCTGATGGAAGCTAGACTGACATCGAAAGAGCCAAACAGGGGAGGCGCTGTGGAGAGCATTAAAGGATCCGAACTTAACGTTCCTGACGCAGTTTTTGCGTGGGTGCTGGACGGTCGCGGCGGTGCCCGACCGCTGGAAGATGATGATGTCATTGATAAAGAGCATCCCTGCTGGCTACATCTGAACTATACCCACCCGGACAGCGCTGACTGGCTGGCCTCGACTCCGCTGCTGCCTAACAACGTACGTGATGCGCTTGCGGGGGAAAGCCTGCGGCCTCGCGTAAGCAGGATGGGAGACGGGACGCTTATCACCCTGCGCTGTATAAACGGCAGCACGGATGAACGTCCCGATCAGCTGGTTGCGATGCGCGTCTATATGGACGATGGGCTGATTGTTTCCACACGTCAGCGTAAGGTTCTGGCGCTGGATGACATTGTGAACGATCTCAAAGAGGGGACCGGACCGGTTGACTGCGGCAGCTGGCTGGTGGACGTCTGTGACGCCCTGACCGATCATGCGAGCGAATTTATTGAAGAGCTGCACGATAAAATCATCGACCTGGAAGATAATCTGCTCGATCAGCAGATCCCTCCGCGCGGCTTTCTGGCGCTATTGCGCAAGCAGCTGATCGTGATGCGTCGGTATATGACGCCACAACGGGATGTGTATGCCCGTCTGGCCAGTGAAAGACTCAATTGGATGAATGACGATCAGCGCCGCCGGATGCAGGACATTGCTGACAGGCTGGGCCGCGGGCTGGATGAGATCGATTCCTGTATCGCCCGAACGGCGGTGATGGCGGATGAAATCGCGCAGGTGATGCAGGAGTCGCTGGCGAGAAGAACCTACACGATGTCCCTGATGGCGATGGTCTTTTTACCCAGCACATTTCTGACAGGGCTTTTTGGCGTTAATCTGGGCGGTATACCCGGCGGCGAATATCGGTACGGCTTCACCGCGTTTTGCGTCATGTTAGTTGTTTTGATTGGTGGTGTTGCATGGTGGTTGCATCGTAGTAAATGGCTGTAAATTTACGATTTTTTCACCTTTTTCGAGGATTAAAACGCTCTTTTAATTGAGCGAAGTCAATAAACATCACCCCCGTAAGGTGCAATATTACTCCCGCAGGTGAATGCAACGTCAAGCGATGGGCGTTGCGCTCCATATTGTCTTACTTCCTTTTTTGAATTACTGCATAGCACAATTGATTCGTACGACGCCGACTTTATAGTCGGCTTTTTTTTGCCTCCTGTTTCTCAGCGTCTACCCTAAAAGGGACGACAGCAAATCCTGGAGGGAAAGATGAGCATTTTACTCGCTCTGCTACTGCAACACGCGCGTCAGTCCGATCCTGTCCCCACCGATCCCGTGCCGATGCCAGATCCCATTCCGCGTCCGCAGCCGATGCCAGACCCGCCGCCGGACGAAGAACCGATTAAATTGTCGCATCGAACCCCGAGATCTGCGAGGATACGCGCCATCTGACCGTAAAGATGACCACGAGAGATTATTGTGACCGCTTTTTCTACCCTGAATGTTCTGCCTGCCGCCCAACTCGACAACCTCAACGAGTTGGGATACCTCACGATGACGCCTGTTCAGGCGGCCGCGCTGCCCGCTATCCTTGAAGGCCGGGACGTGCGTGTGCAGGCGAAAACGGGCAGTGGGAAAACGGCCGCTTTCGGTCTTGGTCTGCTGCAGCATATTGACGCGTCGCTGTTTCAGACCCAGTCACTGGTCCTGTGCCCGACCCGCGAGCTGGCAGATCAGGTCGCGGGTGAACTGCGTCGCCTGGCGCGCTTCCTGCCCAATACTAAGATCTTAACCCTCTGCGGTGGGCAGCCGTTTGGCGCACAGCGCGATTCTCTCCAGCACGCGCCGCACATTATCGTCGCGACGCCCGGCCGCCTGCTTGATCACCTGCAAAAAGGCACCGTTTCGCTCGATGCCTTAAGCACGCTGGTGATGGACGAGGCGGACAGGATGCTGGATATGGGCTTCAGCGATGCCATTGATGAAGTGATCCGCTTCGCGCCGGTCGATCGTCAGACGCTGCTGTTCTCTGCGACCTGGCCTGAAGCCATCGCCGCGATCAGCGGTCGCGTGCAGAATAACCCGCTCACCATTGAGATCGACAGCGTCGATGCGCTGCCGGCCATCGAACAGCAGTTCTTTGAAACCTCGCAGCAGGGAAAAATCCCGCTCCTGCAGAAACTGCTGAGCCAGCACCAGCCTGCGTCATGCGTGGTGTTCTGTAATACCAAAAAAGACTGCCAGGCGGTTTGTGATGCCCTGAATGCGGCGGGGCAGAGCGCGCTGTCGCTGCACGGCGACCTTGAACAGCGCGATCGCGATCGGACGCTGGTGCGCTTTGCTAACGGCAGCGCGCGCGTGCTGGTGGCGACCGACGTGGCCGCACGCGGCCTGGATATCAAATCCCTTGAACTGGTGGTGAACTATGAACTGGCCTGGGACCCGGAAGTGCACGTCCATCGTATTGGTCGTACCGCGCGCGCCGGAAACAGCGGCCTGGCCATCAGCTTCTGCGCACCGGAAGAGGCGCAGCGCGCCAATATTCTCTCAGAAATGTTGCAGATCAAACTGAACTGGGTGAACGCGCCGGGCAACGTCAGGCTCGTGCCGCTGGAGGCCGAAATGGCGACGCTATGCATTGATGGCGGCAAAAAGGCCAAGATGCGACCGGGGGATGTGCTGGGCGCACTGACCGGAGATGTGGGGCTGGAAGGGGCGGATATCGGGAAAATTGCGGTTCATCCGGCACACGTGTACGTGGCGGTTCGCCAGGCGGTTGCGCATAAGGCGTGGAAGCAGCTGCAAAACGGCAAGATTAAAGGCAAAACCTGCCGCGTACATCTGCTGAAATAAGGCATAAAGCGTCTCAGAAGGTCTTTCTGAGACGCCCATCGCTTATTTCACTTCAAGCACGTTCAGACGCAACTCTTCGAACTGATTGTCCTCGTCTTCCGGCTGCCAGCCCGCAGGCTGCATTGGGATCTCTTCCCTGTCAAACGCCAAATCGCCACCATTCACCACCTCCGAGCCGTGGTTGATACCTTTGAAGTCGAACAGCTCTACGTCCGCGAGGTGGGAAGGAACCACGTTCTGCATCGCGCTGAACATGGTCTCAATACGGCCCGGATAACGTTTGTCCCAGTCGCGCAGCATGTCGCCAATCACCTGACGCTGCAGGTTCGGCTGTGAGCCGCACAGATTGCATGGAATGATCGGGAACCCTTTCGCCTGAGAAAAACGCTCAATGTCTTTTTCCCGGCAGTAGGCAAGAGGACGGATCACAATATGCTTGCCATCATCGCTCATCAGCTTAGGCGGCATGCCTTTCATCTTGCCGCCGTAGAACATGTTCAGGAACAGCGTTTGCAGAATATCGTCGCGGTGATGGCCCAGCGCAATTTTGGTCGCGCCCAGTTCCGTTGCGGTGCGATAGAGAATGCCGCGGCGCAGACGGGAGCAAAGCGAGCAGGTGGTTTTCCCTTCCGGAATCTTCTCTTTAACGATGCCGTAGGTGTTTTCTTCGACGATTTTATACTCAACGCCCAGCTGCTCCAGATATTCCGGCAGAATGTGCTCCGGGAAACCCGGCTGTTTCTGGTCAAGGTTGACCGCCACCAGGGAAAAATTCACCGGCGCGCTTTGCTGAAGATTACGCAGGATCTCCAGCATGGTGTAGCTGTCTTTACCCCCTGACAGGCAAACCATGATGCGGTCGCCTTCTTCAATCATGTTGAAGTCCGCAATGGCCTCGCCCACGTTACGGCGCAGGCGCTTTTGCAGTTTATTCAGGTTGTATTGCTCTTTCTTTGTATTTTGTTGATTTTCTTGCATTTATTACTACCTTCGGAGCCAGTAGCGGCGAAAGACGGGTTAGCGCCGGCAGATAATAGCCAGCAGGCAAAAGTATGCCGCGTATGGTACGGATTCCGGCGGCGAATGCCAGCACGTTTTACACTCTGCGCAATAGCTAATAAAGCGTAGTCGGCTTTCTGTTCGCCTTCCGGGAGAGGGGGGACCAAAACAAACTGGCGTTATCGTTGAACGCGGAAGCCATAAGGTACTGCTTGCTCATGACGGCGCGTATGCGAAGCTTCACAAAATGCAATTCGGTGCGTCGAAGAGGTCATTCATTTTGAGGCCCGCATGCAAAAGCGGGCTGATAGCACCTGACCGGATACATGCATAAGATAGCGTATAATGCTTTCCCGACATACGCTTATATATTCCGTGACTGACCCTATGACATTGAATCGCTTTTGTTTTATTCTGCTAATCTTAGCTGCGATCGGCAGCCTTTTTTCCTCGTATCCTTTTGCCATGTGGTTTCTGCTGATTAATATGCTGACGATAGCGATTTATGGTGTCGACAAAACGGCGGCACGAAAAGCGATGCGCAGGATACCGGAAGTCACTTTATTGACGTTTGGTACTGTGGGAGGGTGGCCAGGCGCCATATTGGGCCAACAGCTCTTTCGCCATAAAACGCAGAAGCAGCCCTTCAAAACCTGGTTTTTGCTGAGCATTGTCGTGAATATTTCAGCCACGGCGGCGCTTTATCATTTCTGTCCCTTTATTCTTTTTTGAACATCATCAGGACCGCACAAATTTACCGTTGACCTCAAGTTAACTTGAGTTTTTAAGATGTCTGCGACATGTTGATACAGGAGTAACATCTTAAAATGAAAGACATTGATGTAGGATTCACTCATGTTGCGTTTATGGTCAGGGATCTGGAGAAGAGCCTTGCTTTCTATCGGCGATATGCCGGGATGGACGTCATCCATTCGCGTGAGCCCGATCTTCCAACTGCCCGTAAAGTGGCGTGGCTAACTGACCATACGCGTCCTTTTGCGCTGGTTCTGGTGCAGGCGGACACCGTGACCGATACGCCGCTGGGGCATTTTGGCCACCTTGGGATTGCCTGCGCCACGCGCGAAGAAATTGACAGAAAAACTGCGATGGCCGCTAAAGAAGGGGTGTTGAGGAAAGCGCCGGAAGATCTGGGTGATCCCGTCGGCTATTATGTCTTTTTTGCCGATCCTGATGGTAATACCTTAGAGCTCTCATACGGCCAGCGTGTCGGAATAACAGCGATCCAGGCGAAATAGTAAAACGCCTGAAAACGGTCTGAAAAATCCTGCTACGCTTGTTTGTTGTATCAGGAGCATGAGTATGAAGAACAAAGACGAACAAACAGGATTAGTGGGGCTGGCGATTGGGGCCGCCGTTATAGGGCTAGTTTCATCGCAAAAAACGATCGATCGTGACAGCATTGTCAACGAACTTGTCAGGCTGGGCAGGCAGAAAGGCGATGGTGTAGAAGATGAGGTTTTTCTCAAAGCTGCCGAACTGGTAAGAAAAGGGGTATAGCCAATGGCTGACATTCGTCATGCACAGTGCCACTGTGGTGCGGTGGCTTTTACCGTCGAACTGACTGACGGCTTGAATACCGCGCGGCGCTGCAGCTGCTCTTTTTGCCGTATGCGGGGCGCGGTTGTGGTCTCTGCACCGCTGTCGGGTATCACCGTGACCATTGGTGAGGATAAGCTGACGGAGTACCGGTTCAACACGGGGACGGCGCGGCATTTCTTCTGCTCGGTCTGCGGGATTTACACGTTCCATCAGCGTCGCTCTAACCCAAATGAATACGGCGTCAATGTGGCCTGTTTTAAAAATGTGTCGCCGTTTGATTTCCCAGAAGTGACGGTGATGGATGGCGTAAACCATCCGAGCGACGGCGAAAGCGGCGTTTTTGGCTATCTCTCGTTTCGCAAAAAAGAGACCAATCAAGATTAATTACCGCCTGGCCTTTTTTTTATCAGCCTGGCTATAGTGGGAAGTGGGTTTCTAAAACAGGAGAAATTATGCTCTGTGTAGAAAAAGACGATCCGCGTGAGGCCCCGGAATCAGGGGATAAAAAACCTCAACCCGTGAAAAAATAACGCTCGAAATGCGTATGACCGCCACCGGCACTGCTGGTGGCTTTTTTCTGGGATTCACTGTTAATGGTGATCCAGATGGTTTAGCAGCGTGCCGAGATGCCCGACAATATCTCGAAAATCAAAGATTAACGCCATCCACAAGCATGCTAAAAGTGTCAGAATGGTAACGGATATACGACCAAACAACGCAGGTATCCTTAATGAAGAGGGGGATATCGGCGCAGTCTAACCCGCTTTCTTTCAACTTATCCTCAACAATATCGCGATAAAGCGCTGTTGTGAGACAAACATCAAAAAAAGGAGAGCCCGCATGACGCTGCGGGCTCTGACCATCAGAACTGGTAAACCAGGCCTAATGCAACGACATCGTCGGTGCTGATACCGTTGTTTTTGTAGAAGCTGTCATCTTCATCCAGCAGGTTGATTTTATAATCAACATAGGTGGACATGTTCTTGTTGAAATAGTAGGTCGCGCCTACGTCCGCATATTTAACCAGGTCCTGATCGCCCTGACCGTTGCCCAGGTCTTTCCCTTTAGACTGCAGGTAAGAAATGGCCGGACGCAGACCGAAATCGAACTGGTACTGTGCGGTCACTTCGAAGTTCTGAGTTTTGTTGGCAATACCACCGCCTGATTTGCTATCACCTGAACCGTACGGCGTCATATTACGGGTTTCAGAATACATCGCCGCCAGGTAGATATTATTTGCGTCATATTTGAGGCCTGCAGTCCAGGCATCCGCTTTATCACCACCCGCATATTGAGACGCAGCGCCAGTACCTGCGCTTACCTGGTCATTTGTACGGTCAGATGAGGCGTAAGCGGCACCGGCACTGAACCCCATGCCGAAATCATAGGTGGTTGAAATACCGAAGCCGTCGCCATTCTCATAACGCATGTCGCGGCCGTTGTTGGTGCCTTCCTGATTGTTGCTGGCATCTTCATTGTTGCCCTGATACTGCAGCGCGAAGTTCAGACCCTGCACCAGACCATAGAAGTCAGTGTTGCGGTAGGTTGCCACGCCGTTGGCGCGGCCGGTCATAAAGTTATCCGCATAGGTGTAAGAGTCGCCGCCGAACTCAGGCAGCATATCGGTCCAGCCTTCCACGTCGTACAGCACGCCATAGTTACGACCATAATCGAAGGAACCGTAGTCACCCACTTTGACACCCGCGAAGGCCAGACGCGTCCAGGACTGATTATCAGACCCTTCGGTGTTATTCGCCTGAATGTTATATTCCCACTGCGCGTAGCCGGTCATCATGTCGTTAATCTGCGTTTCACCTTTGAAACCCAGACGCATGTAGGTCTGATCGCCGTCTTTTGAGGCATCATCGGAGAAATAGTGCAGACCATCTACTTTTCCGTACAGATCTAATTTGTTGCCGTCTTTATTATAAATTTCTGCCGCATGCGCGGCGCCAGCCATTAACAGAGCTGGAATCATCAGAGCCAGTACTTTTCTTTGCATCGTGATATTCCTTTGCAGTTGTTTTTATTTGATTACCTGTTGAACTTCCCGGATAAGAAAGTTGTCTCATGCTAAATCACTCCTGCGAAAGAGTAATAAAATATAATTGTTACTAATTGAGTAAAATCTCAAATGAATAAATCCGCGGAAATGATCATTGTTGTGGTGAATGATTGAAAATGATTCATATTAAATAAAAATTATTAATCAGCGGTTAAATCAGGTAATCTCTGCCCCGTTATATGCCTTTAAGATTATTTATCCATAATTATCGTGAATGTCATTTGGGAAACTAAAGAGAGATTCATTAATTATCTGGATTAGCCCGATGTGAAGACACCGGGTTTTTTTATGCCAAAAAAATGCCCGGACAAGCCGGGCAGTGGAGTTAGTCGCTGGTTGATTTTTCGGCTTTACCCGCCATTTGTGCCAGGAAGTCATACCGTTTTTGCAGATCTTCGGCGGCGTCTTTCCAGAGCTGTTCTGCCACCTCAGGCTGTTGCGCATTCAGACGGCGGAAGCGCTGTTCCTGCATCAGCGTCTCTGCCAGGGCATCTGACGGCGGACGTGAATCTAGCGCCAGCGGTAATTTGCCCTCGTCCGCACGGCGCGGATCGAACCGGTAGAGCGGCCAGAAGCCGGTGGCCGTCAGCTGACGCATCTGATCGTGGCTTAGGGCCAGGTCGTAGCCATGCTCTTCGCACGGGCTGTAGGCAATGATCAGCGACGGCCCCGGATACGCTTCAGCCTCCTGAATGGCTTTCACCGTCTGGTTAAGCTGCGCCCCCAGCGAGATTTGCGCGACGTAAACGTGGCCGTACATCATCATGCTCACGCCGAGATCCTTACGTGCCTTGCGTTTACCGTGTTCACCAAATTTCGTGACGGCGCCCAGCGGCGTGGCTTTCGATGCCTGCCCACCGGTATTGGAATAACATTGCGTATCCAGAACCAGAATGTTGACGTTTTCGGTCAGGCTTAACACATGATCCAGCCCGCCAAAGCCGATGTCGTAAGCCCAGCCGTCACCGCCAATCAGCCAGATCGATTTTTCGACCAGGGCGTCAGCGTCGGTCAGAAGCTGTTCAGCGCCGTCAATTCCCTTGAGTGCGCTGCGAAGTGCAGCTACCTGCTCGCGACGAACCTCTGGCGTGGCTTCTGCGTGTAGCGCCGCGTTAAGTTCAGCCGGGATCTTATCGGCAAATTGTTCAAGCAGGCGCATCACGCGCGCGCGGTGCTGGTCAACGGTGAGTCGGAAGCCCAGGCCAAATTCGGCGTTATCCTCGAATAACGAGTTAGCCCATGCCGGACCGCGCCCATTCGCATCGGTGGTGTACGGCGTGGAGGGCAGGTTACCGCCATAGATAGACGAGCAGCCGGTGGCGTTGGCAATCAGCATCCTGTCACCATACAGCTGGGTAAGCAGTTTGATGTACGGCGTTTCACCGCAGCCGGAGCATGCGCCGGAGTACTCGAACAGCGGCGTGATCAGCTGCGAGGTACGAATATCAATGCGTTCCAGCTTGCTGCGATCGATTTCCGGCAGGTTCAGGAAGAAGTCATAATTCACTTTTTCTTCTTCAACGTGTTCAAGGCGCGACATCATATTGATGGCTTTGATGTCCGGGTTCTGCCTGTCCTTCGCCGGGCAGACCTCAACGCACAGGTTACACCCGGTGCAGTCTTCCGGTGCGACCTGCAGAACGTATTTCTGGCCGCGCATGTCGCGGGATTTTACATCCAGGGAGTGCAGGCTGGCTGGGGCATCTTCCATTGCTTCCGGTGACACCACTTTGGCGCGAATGGCCGAGTGCGGGCAGGCCGCGACGCAGTGGTTACACTGGGTACAGAGTTCTTCTTTCCAGATGGGGATCGCTTCGGCGATGTTGCGTTTTTCCCAGCGGGTGGTGCCCATCGGCCAGGTTCCGTCCGGCGGCAGCGCAGAGACGGGCAGGGCGTCACCCAGCCCGGCCAGCATGGCGGCCGTGACGGTCTTCACGAAATCAGGTGCGGCATCCGAGACCACCGGAGGGCGATTCGGGCTGGCGTCATTGACCGGCTGCAGCGGCACCTCGAACAGCGACTCGCGCGCCAGCGCCAGCGCCTGCCAGTTTCGCTCTACCAGCTCCTGCCCCTTGCTGCTGTAGCTTTTGGCGATGGCGCCCTGAAGTTCCACCAGCGCGCTGTCGCCCGGCAGGATATTGGTCAGATGGAAGAAGGCCATTTGCATGACGGTATTAATACGCGCGGCCAGGCCACATTCGCGGGCAATTTTCGCCGCGTTAACCACATAGAATCGGGCTTTTTTCTGATTCAGCACCGTCTGTACTTCCTGCGGCAGGCGTGCCCAGACCTCATCCGCATTGTATGGCGTATTGAGGAGGAAAATACCGCCGGGCTTCAGGCGCTCAGCCATCTGGTACTTGTCGATAAACTGCAGCTGATGGCAGCCAACAAAGTCGGCCTGAGAAATAAGGTAGGCCGAGCGGATGGGCTGCTCGCTGACGCGCAGGTGAGAAACGGTCAGACCGCCGGCTTTCTTGGAGTCGTAGACGAAGTAACCCTGCGCGTACCACGGGGTTGAATTGCCGATGATCTTGATGTTGTTTTTGGTGGCCGAGACGCTGCCGTCGCTGCCCAGGCCGTAGAACAGCGCTTCAAGTTTGGCCGTTGCAGGCAGGGTATTTTCCGGTAAAGGCAGGGAAAGATTCGTTACGTCATCATAAATACCGACCGTGAAACGCGGCTTGGGTTTCGCTTCCCTTAGCTCGTTAAACACGGCCAGCACGCAGTCCGGGCCAAACTCTTTAGAAGACAGGCCATAGCGACCGCCGATAACGCGCGGTAGCGTTTCACGTTCGCCGTTATTAAAGGCTTCAGCGAGGGCGGTCATCACGTCAAGATACAGCGGTTCCGCGTGTGCGCCCGGCTCTTTGGTTCGATCGAGCACCGCCACGGTACGCGCGCTTTCCGGCAGGGCAGAGAGCAGATGTTTAGCCGAGAACGGGCGGTAAAGACGCACTTTAAGCACGCCGACCTTTTCGCCGCGGGTCAGCAGCTCGTCGACCACCTCTTCACAGGTGCCGATAGCAGATCCCATCAGCACAATCACGCGCTCGGCCTGCGGATGGCCGTAGTATTCGAACGGCTTGTACTCGCGTCCGGTTGCGGCGGCAAAGTCATTCATTGCCTGCTCGACGTGGTCATAAACCGCGTTGTACCACGGGTTTGTGGCCTCGCGTGACTGGAAATAAGTATCCGGGTTTGCCGATGTCCCTCGAATTACCGGATGTTCCGGGTTAAGGGCGCGGGCGCGATGCGCGTCGATTTCCGCCTGCGGCAGAAGCTCAAGGATAGTCTCGTCCGCCAGCGGGACGATTTTGTTGATTTCGTGAGAGGTGCGGAAACCATCAAAGAAGTGAATAAACGGCACGCGACTTTTAAGCGTGGCGATATGCGAAATTAAGGCAAAGTCCTGCGCTTCCTGAACGCTACTGGCGCACAGCATCGCGCACCCGGTCTGGCGCACGGCCATCACGTCTGAGTGATCGCCAAAAATTGAGAGTGCGTGGGTGGCCACGGTACGCGCCGCGACGTGCAGGACGAAGGGGGTCAGTTGTCCCGCGAGTTTGTACAGCGTTGGGATCATCAACAGCAATCCCTGAGAGGAGGTGAACGACGTGGAAAGCGCGCCAGTCTGCAGCGCACCGTGGACCGTAGCAATCGCACCCGCTTCAGACTGCATTTCAACCACTCTCGGGACATCGCCCCAGACGTTTTTTAACCCGTTTCCCGCCCAGGCATCCGCCTGCTCGGCCATAGTTGAACTTGGCGTGATCGGATAGATGGCGATAACTTCACTGGTGCGAAACGCGACTGAGGCAACTGCACCATTACCGTCAATAGTTTGCATAGGACGACACCCTTACATTGCGCAAAAAATAGGGGGCTGTCATAAGGCGACAAACCCTGAATATTATCTGTGTAGTCTAGCAAACAGGGGGTTTTACGATTTTCGCTTTTGTGTCCTCGGTATTCCCACCATCAATGGTTAGATCAAACTTAGGGCGAAAAAATTGCGAGAAATTGTTTCAGCGGCGCATAAATACGCACTTCCGCTCTCGACGACACGGGATGTGATGCCTATTATGCTTAGGTTTCGCACTAATTACGGGGAAGAGAGCATGCGTTCAGCATTTTGGGTAGGGTGTGCCGCGTTATTGTTGTCGGCATGTAGCAGTGAACCTGTGCAGCAGGCCACGGCGGCCCACGTGGCGCCGGGAATGAAAGCGGCAATGTCCAGTTCAGGCCAGGCCAACTGCGCCATGATTGGCGGCTCGCTGTCTGTTGCCCGCCAGCTTGATGGTTCGGCTATTGGGATGTGCGCCTTGCCAAACGGCAAACGCTGCAGTGAACAGTCGCTTGCCGTTGGAAGCTGCGGTAGCTACTGATTATTCTGCTCGCTTAAACATTAGCGTCTTATCGGCCGTCGCCAGCGTCAGCTGGTCTTCAGTCAGGTCGACCTGCGCCCCTTTGCGCAGCATGTCGCCGATGGCCTGATCCAGCTCGTTAAGCTGTGGTTCGGTACAAAGTTTGCGGGTCATCGCCAGCGTTTTCACTTTCAGCTCACCTTCGGACAGCTTCCCCTGCCCGTTGAAGCGGTTACACATCTGGCCCGAAACGCTAATGTTATCAATGAGGCTAATGTCGGGAAGCGCGTTAAAAGCGATCTCAGGCTGCGTTGTCATGCCCTTCACGGATTTGCCGTCCACGTTTTCCAGAACAAAACGGTGGCTCTTCAGCTGATCCGGCTGAACGGATGCTTTGCCCGGATTAACGCAGCCGCTGAGGACAAGGCTGATAACACTTAACGCGATGAGCTTTTTCATTTTTCTTCTCAAATAATAAATTCTGTGAATCTTTTACCAGTGTAACGATACTCTGCGGTGCGTTAATGGGGTTTATCTGAAAGTGCGGGGTGGTGCCGGGCAGCGCAGGGCTGCCCGGAATGAAGTTTAATGCGATTTAAACCCGGCAGCCGTCATCAGCATGCGAAAGAGCATGCTGACTGCTGCCAGCGCAAGTACGCTGCCGCCCCAGATAATGGCCAGCCACAGCAATCTTTTCCAGACAGGTTGTTGCATCAGTGATAACCCTCCCCAGGCTGAACTTTGCCGCGAAATACGTAGTAGCTCCAGAAGGTGTAGACCAGAATAACGGGAATGATCAACAGCGCGCCCACCAGCATAAAGCCCTGACTTTGCGTTGGCGCGGCGGCCTGCCACAGGGTGATCGACGGCGGTATGATATGCGGCCAGATGCTGATCCCAAGCCCACTAAAGCCGAGAAATATTAGCCCCAGCGTCAGAATAAACGGTCGAGCATGGCTCTCAGGATTACTCAGGCAGCGCCACTGATAGAAGCTAAACATGACGACCAGAGCAGGGACTGGCAGCAGATAAAACAGATTCGGCAGCGTAAACCAGCGCGCCGCGATGGCCGGGTGCGCCAGCGGCGTCCAGAGGCTGATCGCTGCGATAAACGCCAGCAGCACGATTAACAGCGTTTTCGACACCTCACGCATCCGCTGCTGCAGCGCATTTTCGCTTTTCATCACCAGCCAGGTTGAGCCTAACAGCGCGTAGGCCACCACCAGACCCGCGCCGCAGAACAGGTTAAACGCGGTAAACCAGTCAAACGGTCCACCGGTATACGTTCTGCCCGTGACGCTAAAGCCGTTAATGACGGCGCCTACCGTCACGCCCTGGGTAAAGGTCGCCAGAACGGAACCGCCAATAAACGCCTTATCCCAGAAAGGACGGTGGGCCGGGGTGGCTTTAAAGCGAAATTCAAACGCCACGCCGCGGAATATAAGTCCGATCAGCATTAACGTCAGCGGAATGGTCAGAGCATCAATAATCACCGCATAGGCCAGTGGGAATGCACCGAACAGGGCGGCACCACCTAGCACCAACCAGGTCTCATTGCCGTCCCAGACCGGTGCGACGCTGTTGACCATCACGTCGCGATCGTCGGCGTTTTGTGTTGCCGGGAACAGAATACCGATTCCCAGATCAAACCCGTCCATGACGATATACATCAGCGTGGCAAAGACGATGATGACAAACCAGATAATGGAAAGATCGATACCCATTATGGCTGCTCCTTATGTTCAGCTGTGACGGCAGAAAGCGGGCGCGCCGGGCGTCCATCGGACTCGGTAGCGAACGATTCATGCGGCTGCGGGCCTTTTCGGATGAGGCGCACCATATAGCTATAGCCCACGCCAAATACCGAGGTATAGACGACGAAGAAGGCCAGCAGGCTCACGCTCATATGCAGGTCACCATGGGCTGAAACCGCATCCTTCGTTCGCTGGAGTCCGTAGACCACCCACGGCTGGCGGCCGACTTCGGTGGTGACCCATCCGGCCAGAATGGCAATCAGCCCGGATGGCCCCATCAGCAGCGCAAACCACAGGAACGGACGCGAAGAATAAACCCGCTTTTTATAACGCAGCCAAAGCGCCACTACTCCAAGCAGCAGCATCAGCATCCCTAAACCCGCCATAATGCGGAACGACCAGAAGACGATGGTGGAATTAGGACGGTCTTCTTTTGGAAACTCTTTTAGCGCAGGGACCTGTTTATCCAGGCTGTGCGTCAGGATGAGGCTACCCAGCGCCGGGATCGCCAGTCCAAAGCGGGTGCGTTCCTGCTCCATGTCAGGCCAGCCAAACAGCAGCAGCGGGGTAGGCTCGCCCGGCGGATTTTCCCAATGGCCTTCAATAGCGGCAATCTTGGCGGGCTGATGCTTTAAGGTGTTCAAACCGTGCATATCGCCAACCAGGGCCTGGATGGGTGCAACAATCAGCGTCATCCACAGTGCCATCGAAAACATCGCCCGAATGGCAGGGGTATTATTCCCGCGCAGCAGATGCCATGCCGCGGATGCACCGACAAACAGGGCGCTACTCAGGAATGCCGCAATCGACATATGCAGCAGGCGGTAGGGGAAGGAGGGGTTAAATACCACGGCGAACCAGTCCACCGGTACCACCTGTCCGTTGACGATCTCGTAGCCTTGCGGGGTCTGCATCCAGCTGTTCGAGGAGAGGATCCAGAAGGTTGAGATAATGGTGCCCAGCGCCACCATGCAGGTGGAGAAGAAGTGCAGCCCTGGCCCCACTTTATTCCAGCCGAACAGCATCACGCCGAGGAACCCGGCTTCGAGGAAGAAGGCGGTAAGCACTTCATAGGTCAGCAGCGGGCCGGTAATGCTGCCTGCAAACTGCGAAAAGCCGCTCCAGTTGGTGCCAAACTGGTAGGCCATCACCAGCCCGGAGACCACGCCCATGCCAAAATTGACGGCGAAAATCTTCGACCAGAAATGGTACAGCGAGCGCCAGACCGGATTTTTTGTTTTCAGCCACAGCCCTTCGAGCACGGCAAGATAGCTGGCCAGGCCGATGGTGATGGCCGGGAAAATAATGTGAAAGGATACGGTAAAGGCAAACTGTATCCGCGCAAGGTGAAAAGCATCTAAACCAAACATGCACAGCCTCAATGTCAAACGGTGTACTGTTATGCTATAGGGGCAACGTTCGGACTTTCAGACGCAGAAAAGTGATTTTTAACCATAACAGTTGGCATAAAACGCATGCTTTAGCTATCAGATATACCTCGCCAACGAGGAATAAAAACATTCTTTTTATGAATTTTCCGCATTAAACCTCTTGCTTTGTCGTCAACGCCGTGCGTTAATGGTCTTCTGGTTTTGAGTCCAAAAAAATATCTGACGTAGTTTCATAAAGCAGTTCTCATCACGTTGTGCCTCTCCGCAGCCTCTCTTGGGTCTTTATCTACATTCCGATTAGTTTTGTTTAAAACCATTATTGCCTGATCGGCTCATGAGTAATTTACGTTTTTACGTTCACAGGAGAATCCTATGACTTCTTATATCCATTTCCGCTGCCCATGCTGTCATGGCTCGCAGTACCGTACCTCAGTCTTTGATGTATCTGAGAAAAACCCGCTCGGTGCGAAATGCATCTTTTGCAAATCGTCAATGATCACGCTCGATCACCTGGCCGCTGCGCGTCAGGCGCAAAGCCACGTTACCGAGTACCGTAAGTAATTTTTACTTAAACTATAACAGTTAGCAAAAACTTCTCTTTTTCTCCTGCTGATATACACTGTCGGCAATAAGGAGAATCTGATGAAAAAATACCAGCGTCTGGCGCAACAAATTATCTCGCAGATTGAGCTTGGCGTTTGGCTGCCGGGCGATAAGCTGCCTTCCCTGCGAGAGCAGGTGGCAAGCAGCGGCATGAGCTTTATGACCGTTGGCCACGCGTATCAGATGCTGGAAAGTCAGGGGCGCATTGTCGCCAGGCCGCAGTCGGGCTATTACGTTGCCTCGCGCCCGACCGCACAACAGCCTGCGCCGCCTGCCCAGGTAATGCGTGATGAAGCGGTAGATATCAACACCTATATCTTCGAGGTCTTACAGGCCAGTCGCGATCCGTCCGTTGTTCCTTTCGCCTCCGCGTTTCCCGACCCCCGGCTTTTCCCGCTTCAGCAGCTCAACCGCTCGCTGGCAAACGTCAGTAAAACCGCTACCGCAATGAGCGTGATTGAGAACCTGCCGCCCGGTAACGCTGAACTCCGTCACGCCATTGCGCGCCGTTATGCGCAGCAGGGGATGAACATCTCGCCGGACGAGATCGTCATTACCGCAGGCGCCCTTGAGGCCCTCAACCTGAGTTTGCAGGCGGTGACGGAGCCAGGAGACTGGGTGATTGTTGAAAACCCGTGTTTTTACGGCGCGCTGCAGGCGCTGGAGCGTCTGAAGCTAAAAGCGCTGTCGGTCGCCACAGACGTTCGGGAGGGGATCGATCTGAATGCGCTGGAGCAGGCGCTGAACGACTACCCCGTAAAAGCCTGCTGGCTCATGACCAACGGCCAAAACCCGCTTGGCTTCACGCTGAGTGCGGAAAAAAAAGCGCGTCTGGTCGCGCTCCTGACGGAGCACAACGTCACCTTGATCGAGGACGATGTCTACAGCGAGCTCTATTTTGGTCGCGAAAAACCGCTTCCGGCCAAAGCCTGGGACCGGGTAGATATGACGCTTCACTGCTCTTCCTTTTCAAAATGCCTGGTGGCGGGGTTTCGCATCGGCTGGGTGGCGGCAGGAAAACACGCGCGCCGCATTCAGCAGCTGCAGCTGATGAGCACGCTTTCAACCAGTTCCCCCATGCAGCTGGCGCTGGTGGACTACCTGGCGACAAAACGCTACGACGCCCATCTGCGTCGCCTGCGACGAACCCTCGCCGAGCGAAAACAACAGGCGTGGCAGTCGCTTCTGCGCCATATGCCCGCCGGTGTCAAAATCCACCACAACGACAGCGGCTATTTTTTATGGCTGGAGCTACCTGCGCAGCTGGACGCGGGGCTGCTGAGCGAAAAGGCCTTAACGCACCATATCAGCATTGCGCCCGGAAAGATGTTTTCCACCTCTGACGCGTGGACGCCGTTCTTCCGGTTTAATACGTCCTGGGCGTGGGGCGAGCGGGAAGAGCAGGCGGTCATTCAGTTAGGTAAATTAATTAGCACAATGATGGAATAACTTTTCCCCTTTCTTTAAATAATCATTTCTTATCCTGACGACGGCACGGCAAATATTTTGCGGTGCCGTATCATATGAAATCTGCATACCGGCTTTCGCGGCTAACTCCTTGTCTATAATCCAGTTAACGGGGAATGCGTCCTCGGTCACACCTTGATGAAAATTCCTTAAGCCGAACGGTGCGGCGCATTTGCGCGGTCTACGTTTAATAAGGGAGATATTTTTACGGCACGGCTGCCGCTAAATTTCATTGCGACAGGAGTAACTCTTATGAGCAAAAAATTTGCCCGCAGCAGCCTGTGCGCGCTCGGCATGACTATCATGACCGCGCAAGCCGCAGAACCACCAAAGGCCATTGGCGACGGGGAAGGCCGACTGGATATTATCGCCTGGCCGGGGTACATCGAACGCGGACAGACGGATAAAAATTATGACTGGGTTACCCAGTTTGAAAAAGAGACCGGCTGCGCGGTCAACGTTAAAACGGCGGCCACGTCCGATGAAATGGTCAGCCTGATGGCGAAGGGAGGTTACGACCTTGTCACCGCGTCAGGTGATGCCTCGCTCCGCCTGATTATGGGAAAACGCGTTCAGCCGATTAACGCGGAACTGATCCCCAACTGGAAAACCCTTGACCCGCGCATCGTGAAGGGCGAGTGGTTTAACGTGGGCGGCAAGGTCTACGGCACGCCGTATCAGTGGGGGCCCAATCTGTTGATGTACAACACCAAAACCTTCCCGACGCCGCCGGACAGCTGGAGCGTGGTCTTTACGAAGCAGGATCTGCCGGACGGCAAAACCAATCAGGGACGCGTGCAGGCATACGACGGCCCGATTTATATCGCCGATGCGGCGTTGTTCGTCAAAGCCACTCAGCCGCAGCTGGGTATTAGCGACCCGTATCAGCTCACTGAAGAACAGTATGCCGCCGTGCTCAAAGTTCTTCGCGACCAGCATGCCCTGATCCACCGCTACTGGCATGACACCACCGTCCAGATGAGCGACTTCAAAAATGAAGGCGTCGTGGCCTCCAGCGCCTGGCCGTATCAGGCGAATGCCCTGAAGGGCGAGAACCAGCCCGTTGCCACCGTCTTCCCGAAAGAGGGGGTGACCGGCTGGGCGGATACCACCATGCTGCATGCGCAGGCAAAACACCCGATGTGCGCCTACAAGTGGATGAACTGGTCGCTCACGCCGAAAGTGCAGGGCGATCTGGCGGCATGGTTTGGCTCGCTGCCCGTCGTGCCTGAAGGGTGTAAGGCCAGCACGCTGCTGGGTGACAAGGGCTGTGAAACCAACGGCTATAACTATTTTGACAAAATCATGTTCTGGAAAACCCCCATCGCAGAAGGCGGAAAATATGTGCCTTACAGCCGCTGGACGCAGGATTACATCGCCATCATGGGTGGCCGTTAATCATCCGGGAGCAGAACATGACGTACGCGGTAGAGTTTAATGACGTTTCCCGTCTGTACGGTGACGTGCGGGCGGTGGATGGGGTCACCATTGCCGTTCGTGACGGAGAATACTTCTCCATGCTGGGGCCTTCGGGCTCCGGCAAAACCACCTGCCTGCGTCTGATTGCCGGTTTTGAGCAGCTGTCAGGCGGCACGATATCTATCTTTGGCAAAGAGGCGAGCGCGCTGCCGCCGTGGGAGCGGGACGTGAACACCGTATTCCAGGATTACGCGCTGTTCCCGCATATGTCGATCCTCGATAACGTCGCCTACGGGCTGATGGTGAAAGGCGTCGACAAGAAAAAACGCCACGCGCAGGCTCGCGACGCGCTGGAAAAAGTGGGCTTAAGCTTTGCCGTCGCCCGCAAGCCTTCGGAGCTTTCCGGAGGGCAGCGCCAGCGTGTGGCCATCGCGCGGGCGCTGGTGAATGAACCGCGCGTCCTGCTGCTCGACGAGCCGTTAGGCGCGCTCGATCTCAAGCTGCGGGAGCAGATGCAGTTCGAGCTGAAGAAGCTTCAGCAGGAACTCGGCATCACCTTTATTTTCGTCACCCACGATCAGGGTGAAGCCCTCTCCATGTCGGACCGGGTGGCGGTGTTCAATAATGGACGCATCGAGCAGGTCGATACCCCGCGCGATCTCTACATGCGCCCGCGCACGCCGTTTGTCGCCGGTTTTGTCGGCACCTCGAACGTCTTCGATGCAGGCCTGGCGCATAAAGTCTGCGGCATGGAGGGCAGCTATTCCCTGCGTCCGGAACATATCCGCCTGAATGAGGGGGGTGAGGTTCAGGTGCAGGGCATCGTCCAGGCCGTTCAGTATCAGGGGGCTGCCACGCGCCTTGAGCTCAGGCTCGCCGACGGTGCCAAACTGCTGGTGAGCCAGGCCAGTCTCAGCGATTTCTCGCCGCTAAGCGGCATTGCGCCGGGGCAGGCCGTCACGGCGTCGTGGTCGCGCGAGGCGATGATTCGCCTGCAGGAGGAGAGGTGAAATGGCTATGAGTGTCGCGCACCCTCCCGCCCCGCGCGGCCGCATAAGCCGCATTACGTCACTGTTCTGGCGTAAACCGTCGCTCGGACTGTTCCTGCTTCTGCTTGCACCGCTGATGTGGTTTGGCATTGTCTATTTAGGATCGCTGCTGACCCTTTTGTGGCAGGGTTTTTACACCTTTGACGATTTCACCATGGCGGTCACGCCGGATCTGACCCTGGCGAACATACTGGCGCTCTTCAATCCGGCAAACTACGACATCATCCTGCGCACGTTAACGATGGCGATTGCGGTGACGATTGCCAGCGCAATTCTGGCGTTCCCGATGGCCTGGTACATGGCGCGATACACCCGCGGCAAGTGGAAAGCGTTTTTCTATATCGCCGTGATGCTGCCAATGTGGGCGAGCTACATCGTCAAAGCCTACGCCTGGACGCTGCTGCTGGCGAAGGACGGCGTGGCACAATGGTTCCTCAACCACCTGGGGCTGGAGCCGCTCCTGACCTCGATCCTTACGCTCCCCGCGGTAGGTGGCAACACCTTATCCACCTCCGGGCTGGGACGGTTTCTGGTCTTCGTCTATATCTGGCTGCCGTTTATGATCCTGCCCGTTCAGGCGGCGCTGGAACGGCTGCCGGCTTCGCTGCTGCAGGCCTCTGCCGATCTCGGCGCCCGCCCGCGCCAGACCTTCCGCTATGTCGTTCTGCCGCTGGCTATCCCGGGCATTGCCGCGGGCTCAATCTTCACCTTTTCCCTGACGCTGGGGGATTTCATCGTACCGCAGCTGGTCGGGCCGCCGGGGTTTTTCATCGGTAACATGGTCTACTCCCAGCAGGGGGCGATCGGCAATATGCCCATGGCCGCCGCGTTCACGCTGGTTCCCATCGTGCTGATTTCACTCTATCTGGCGTTCGTGAAGCGTCTGGGAGCATTCGATGCACTCTGAACGCGCACCGCTGTTCCTGAAAGTGGCAGCGTGGGGAGGCGTCATCTTCCTGCACTTCCCGCTGCTGATTATCGCAGTCTATGCCTTTAATACCGAAGATGCTGCCTACAGCTTTCCGCCTCAGGGGCTGACGCTGAAGTGGTTTACTGCGGCGGCGGGGCGCGGGGATATCATCGAATCGGTGACGTTGTCACTTCAGGTTGCCGCGCTATCCACCGCGATAGCCCTTGTGCTTGGCACGCTTGCTGCAGCGGCGCTCTGGCGAAGCGAGTTTTTTGGCAAGAACGCGATCTCGCTATTGCTGCTGCTGCCGATTGCGTTGCCGGGGATCATCACCGGCCTGGCGCTGCTGACAGCGTTCAAAACAATCAACCTTGAGCCGGGGTTTTTCACCATTGTGGTTGGGCACGCCACGTTTTGCGTGGTGGTGGTCTTCAATAACGTGATTGCCCGGTTCAGACGCACCTCCTGGAGTCTGGTGGAAGCGTCGATGGATCTCGGGGCCGACGGATGGCAAACCTTCCGCTATGTGGTGCTGCCCAACCTGGGCTCCGCGCTGCTGGCCGGGGGAATGCTGGCGTTTGCCCTGTCGTTTGACGAAATTATCGTCACAACCTTTACGGCGGGACACGAACGCACGTTACCGCTGTGGTTGCTCAATCAGCTAGGCCGTCCGCGCGACGTGCCGGTCACCAACGTCGTTGCACTGCTGGTGATGCTGGTAACAACCATCCCCATTCTGGGAGCCTGGTGGCTAACCCGCGCCGGCGAAAACATCGCCGGCGGCGGGAAATAACATTGATTTGAACAGGACAATGCTATGCAAACACATCTGCTGATAAAGGGTGAACTGGTTGCCGGAGAGGGAGAGAAACAGCCTGTCTATAACCCGGCCACCGGAGAGGTGCTGCTGGAGATTGCTGAAGCGTCAGCGGCACAGGTCGACGCGGCGGTTCAGGCCGCCGACCGTGCTTTTGAGGCGTGGGGACAAACGACGCCGAAAACCCGCGCCGAGTGCCTGCTGAAGCTCGCGGATGCGATTGAAGCGCATGGCGAAGAGTTTGCCCGGCTCGAATCCCTCAACTGCGGCAAGCCGCTGCACTGTGCGCTGGGCGATGAAATTCCCGCAGTGGTCGACGTTTTCCGTTTCTTCGCCGGGGCGGCCCGCTGCCTGAACGGGCTGGCCGCGGGTGAGTATCTTGACGGCCACACGTCGATGATCCGCCGCGACCCGGTGGGCGTGGTTGCCTCTATCGCGCCGTGGAACTACCCGCTAATGATGGCGGCATGGAAGCTGGCGCCTGCGCTGGCGGCCGGTAACTGTGTGGTCATCAAGCCGTCTGAAATCACGCCGCTAACGGCGTTAAAGCTGGCGGAGCTGGCGAAAGATATCTTCCCGGCTGGCGTTCTCAACGTGCTGTTTGGCCGTGGAAAAACGGTGGGCGACCCGCTCACCGGACATGAAAAAGTGCGCATGGTGTCGCTGACCGGTTCGATTGCCACCGGGGAGCATATCATCGGCCACACGGCGTCCTCCATTAAGCGCACCCACATGGAGCTGGGCGGTAAAGCGCCGGTTATCGTGTTCGATGACGCCGACCTGGATGCGGTTGTAGAAGGCGTGCGGACGTTTGGTTTCTACAATGCCGGGCAGGACTGTACGGCGGCCTGCCGTATCTATGCCCAGAAGGGGATCTACACCCGGCTGGTGGAAAAGCTCGGTGCCGCGGTGGCCAGCCTCAAAATGGGTGCCCCGGAGGATGAGTCTACTGAACTCGGTCCGCTCAGCTCGGCTGCCCATCTTTCACGCGTCTGTCAGGCGGTTGACGAGGCGAAAGCCCTCGGCCATATCCGCGTGGTGACGGGCGGGAGCAAAAAAGAGGGGGCGGGCTACTACTTCCAGCCAACGTTGCTGGCCGGGGCGAAACAGGAGGATGCCATCGTTCAGCGAGAAGTGTTTGGACCTGTGGTGAGCGTCACCGAATTCGACGATGAAGCGCAGGTCCTGGCCTGGGCGAACGATTCGCAATACGGCCTGGCGTCGTCGGTCTGGACGAAAGACGTGGGACGCGCCCATCGCCTGAGCGCGCGCCTGCAGTACGGCTGCACCTGGGTCAATACCCACTTTATGCTGGTGAGCGAAATGCCGCACGGCGGCATGAAATTGTCTGGCTATGGAAAGGATATGTCGGTGTACGGGCTTGAGGATTATACGGTTGTCCGGCACGTTATGATTAAACACTAGAAAATCATGCCCGGCGGTCTGCATCGCCGGGCGTTTGCTTTACCAGCCACACACCTCGTGCTCATTTTCCGTGTCGTAAGCGCGGACGGTATTCACCAGATCTTTTACTACGTCTGCGGCGACGTCGGGGATGAGCAACTCCATGGGGGCCTCTGTTTCGTAATCCACCGAGACGCCGTTGCTGTTGTTGGTCACGGTCACTGTGTACGTTGCTTTACCCACGCGGTTACTCCTTATGTGTATTGACCACTTTGCCGATGCCCGCGCCCTGAAGCGTAACGTCAGGATCGGCAAAAAAGTCGATATTGAAATAGGTATCGTCGGTCAATAGCTCGATGCGGTGCCATTTCTCTGGCGGCGAGATGCCAAACGATCCGGCTTCAATCACCAGTTCCAGATCCGGTTCGGTCGCGTCAGCGTTCGGGAAACCAAAATAGCGCACCGCACCCTGCATCACCGACAAACGGCCATATACGCTGGCTTTCGTATTATGGTGGGTGAAAAGGGCTTTTGGCGCGGTGTCTTTGTTCCAGAATGGCGTGGAGCGGGTATGAACAAAATTCTCAGGGATACGTAGCATAAAGGTTACCTCGTAAATAAAAGCCGCTTAAAGCGACTTCAACACCTCTGGTTCGACGAAAAATTCAATATTAAACAGCGTGTCGTCGCTCATCACCTCGATGTGATGCCATTTCTCAGGGGGAAAAACACCGAAGTGGCCGGCCCTGATAATCAGTGTGCTGTCAGGCTCAGGGGCATGTTCATCAGCATAACCCAGGTAGCGGACGGCACCCTGCATAACGGACAGGCGTGGATAAACGCCCGGACGGGTACCCGTATCGAGATGACGCTGAAAGATCCCGGCGGGGGCGGTTTCTTTATTCCAGAAAGGGGTAGAGCGGGTATGAATACAGCTTTGCGGAATGCGTAGCATATTGCCTCCCATGTATGTCTGCATTTATTAGACGCCTTTGCGGAAGAGAGGATTTATCAAAAAGTGCATTTAAGTTGCATGTTATCAATAAAGATAATGGGTGGCTCCCCCTGTTTGTAATACAAAATACTCAGTTGTTATTAGCCTTAATATTTAAGTGGTTATTATGTAATGAAAAAACTTGATCTGTATCAACATATGACGCATATTGCGTGCGGTTATTTTTTCGGCTCTGGTATACAGAATGACGTTGTATCAAAAGATGTTGGTTTTTTACGCAGTGATGGCTTCCATCTGTGCATTAATTACCTGGTTCCTTTCTAAAGACCGCAAGCGCATCCGCCTGCTTAGCGCGTTTCTGGTCGGGTCGACCTGGCCGATGAGTTTCCCCGTTGCGCTGCTGATTTCTCTTTTCTGAAGCATCCTTCCAAGTTCGAAAGATGAACATAGCATTCCAGTTACGATGGCTGTATAAATACACAGTGCATCGTAAAAGGAGTGCTTATGAACAGTTTTTACTCGCAGCATGCGGGTTGCACCGTGCGCTGGCATGATTTGCCCGGCTCTGGCGATCCCGTAGTCTTTATCCACGGATTGGGCTGCGCCTCTTCCTATGAATATCCTCGCGTCGTCCGAGACCCTCAGTTTGGCGGGCGCAGAGCTATTCTCATCGATTTACCCGGCAGCGGTTACAGCGATAAGCCTGAACATTACAGCTATAAAACGACTGAACAGGCGCGCGTCGTGGCGGAGTTGATTGACCATCTTCAGCTGGATGCTTTCTGGTTATACGGTCACAGCATGGGCGGCAGCATTGCTATAGAAACGGCGGGGCTGCTGGCACCGCGCGTGAAGGGACTGATAGTGTCGGAGCCCAATTTTCACGCCGGTGGGGGGATGTTTAGCCGCGCTATTGCGGCGCAAACCGAACACCAGTTTGTGGCGCAGGGCTATAATGCCATGCTCCGTAAAGAGACCACCGCCTGGGCCGGGTGCCTGCAAAGCAATGCACCCTATGCCGTCTGGCGCGGCGCATCAAGCCTGGTCGCCGGTGTTGAGCCGGACTGGGAAGCGCAATTTCTGTCGCTGCCTTGCCCGGTGACGTTGATTTTTGGTGAGCTCTCACTGCCGGATGACGATGTGGATAATCTGAAGCTGAAGGGCGTTGAGGTCAAAATCATCCCTGCGGCGGGGCACTCCATGTCGTGGGAAAACCCGTCGGCACTGGCGCAGGCGTTAGCGGAGTGTATGGCGGCGTAATTATCGTCGCGGAATACAGGCCGGGTAAGC
>NZ_JBQENR010000004.1:0-263812 GCF_052044815.1 Enterobacter sp. 22499
TAGTACGCAAGCGTTATTCCGTTAAAGATGATGGCCTCAAGGCCATCATCTTGTTCTTCCAGCATGATGTACTCATCAGTCAGCGCTTCACTCAGGAACACCGTCCCCTTTTTCCCCATATAGAGTGTCCCCCTCGATTTCACTCTGTAGACCGTTCCTCCTGACGGATAGGCATAGTCAGGAACACGGCCATCCCACTGTCGCTTCGAGGGTTGCCACACCGTTCCGGGCGTTGCACCCGCCAGGGCTTCATGCGGTCTTTCATAGTTAAATTCTTTCCGGTAGTCACTGAACCACCGCTGTTGTTCTTCCATCGTCATGAAGGTGTTCCCCTGCGCCAGCGCACTTTTCAGGGAACGGTGCATGCGTTCGTGCCGCCCGTTCTCTTCGGGATGGCCCCGGCGGATTCGTTCCGGTCTGACGCCCAGCTTTATCAGCCAGACTGCAAGACGACTTAACCCGGCGATACCCGTCCCTGCGAAGGGCTGACCATTATCGGTTCTCAGAACGTCCGGCAGACCGTACTCCAGGAACGCCTCCGTCAGACAGTGCCTGACGAAGGGCTCGCTCTCACGGTCCGTTCCACGGCAGCTCAGCAGATACCGGCTGTGGTTGTCGGTCAGGGTGAAGGGATGACAGTACTCTCTGCTCAGCAGCCTGAACTTGCCTTTAAAATCAGCGCTGCAGACCTGATTGTTCTCACTGATGCTGGTCAGGGGCCGGCGATTCCCCGGCGTTCTGCGCTTTCTCTTTCTGTCTGGTACCAGGCCTTCACGCTTGAGGATATCGCCGACAGTGCTGGCAGCAGGAACGGTAAAATCGACGTGATGATTGAGGAGCCACATCCGCAGTTTTTTCGGGCCCCAGTCAGGGTGTTTCTGACGCAGGGCAGTCAGGTGTCCGACGACCTCATCAGGAACCGTCCGGGAGTGGGAGCGTGGTGCGCGCGACCGGTCAGAGAGAGAGGACAGGTCAGAAGGGTCAAAACGCTGAAGCCATTTGTAGCCGGTTTTGCGGCTGATGCCAAAAAGACGGCAAAGAGCGGAGAAGGAGTCCGTACCTGCATGGCAGGCACGGATAAAATCAAGGCGTTGCATAGGTCGGGTCTCAGTCCAGGGCATAGCGAGTCTCCTCTTCTATGCCAGTTATAACTGTTACCCATGTATCCGGTCTAAAGTGTTACCCATGTTTCCGGTTCATACCGAAGCGCCACCGGGCGATATCAAAGCGGCAGGCGCATGGCGCAGCGGGAGTCATACGCTAAACCGTGCGCCGTCTCTTCTTCGCGTTTTTCACGCAATTCAGGCGTCAGCCTCGTCATCATTTCAAACCCCAGCCGCGCATAGAAGGGCGCATTCCACGGCACGTCCCGGAACGTCGTCAACGTCAGCGATCTCAGCCCCTTTTGGCGGGCATGGTCAGCCGCACAGGCGATGAGCTGCCGACCGATCCCTTTTCCCTGCCAGGCCAGATCGACCGAGAGCTCCACAATAAACAACGACGAAGGGTGCGCTTCAGTGAGGATAAACCCCACGGGACGGTCGTTCGCCAGCGCCAGCCAGCTTAGCCCCCGTTCGGCATAGCCGAGATGCTGTTCAGCGGAAATGACCTCGCCATCGGCAAGCCAGGCGAGGTCGGGGTAGTCACGAAAACGCTCGCCCGCCGCGCGCTCAATGGCGGGCAGGGCGGCAACGTCGTCGGAATGTGTGGGCCGAACGGTGAGGCTAAGGGTGACCATTAGCCTGCGCGACTCACGATTTTAATTTCAACCATGCCGATCCCGAGCTGGCGCGGTGAATGGCCGAGAATATTTCCTTCATTGGTGGACTGCGGGTCTGGCGGCACAATCACCAGGGTACTGCTGCGCGATGGATTCTCAAAATGCAGGGTGTGAGTGCTTACGTCATTTCCAAGCGTCAGCGTCTGCTCTTGATCGCCCACGCGCACCGGTACGGGCTTATTCGCGTTAGGCCCGTACGCCCTGGCCGTGATCACCAGATCAAATTGTTCCGGCAGCGGATGGGTGTACTCAATTTTCACCTCGTTGCCCAGCTGCGCGTTTGACCAGCGTCCCCACGACTCCGGACGGGAGATGCCGCTAAACTGCTTCACCTCTTCGGGCGCGCCGGCCACGTTAAAGATAAAGCTGTCCGCTTTATAGCGGATGTCGTTGTCGACGATTTTCAGCATGTCGATGTTGTGCTGATAGCGAGCCGTATCAATCACCGTATCTTTAAAGGCGGTTTTGCCTTTCCACTGGGCTTTGTCGACATGCTGCACGGTTTGCTCCCCGCCAAGCTGGCCCTGAGAGACGCACCAGTCCGTAGAGAGCGCCAGCGGCTGCGACCAGAGCTGACCCATTTTGTAACACCGGTCAATCCAGACGAAGTTATCGCGAGGGGCGAAATCGGCCAGCTGGAAGCGCAGCGGCGCGGAATACTCGCTTTCCGGCAGCGGTTCGACGCGACTATCCGACACGCGCACCAGCAGCGGCAGGCGGAAATTGCTGCCGGAGAAGGCAACGGTGTTTTTATCCCGATCGACGGTGAAGTCTTTCATCTCTTTCGGGAAATTCCACAGGCGGATGATGTCGGGCTTCCAGGCGAGAATTTTTTCCTTCATGTTGAGGAACACTTCCGACAGGGATTGCCCCGAGAGCGTGCTGCGCCCGAGGCCAATAAAGTTGTCGCCCCCCAGAATGTCCAGCACGGTTGCGCCGTTATCCATGGAGTTGCGTTTGGTGGCGATTAACTCCTGCTGCGGCTGGTCGCCGCGCAGCACGAAGAAAAGATTGCTGCGATCCTGCTTGCTGAGCTGGTCCCACGCGCTGTTTTTCATTGCCAGATGGTCAGACGATACGACGATGACGGTGTTTTTAAACCAGGGCGAGGCTTTGATTTTCTCGACCAGCGCGGCGATGTGCTCCTGGCTACAGGTCACGGCGCTGAAAGACTTGTTGTTTTTGCCGTCCACGTCATAGCTTTTTCGCTTACAGGTGCGCGAGACAAACCCGTCCGGATGGTGCGTATCTACCGTCAGCGCAAAGAGAGAAAACCGCTTCCCGGCGCGGGAAAGTTCCTCGAATTTCTTCCAGGTTTCGTCCAGCACCGTATCGTCATAGAAGCCCCAGTCGTTGCGGTAGGTGGGATCGGCAACCGTCGTTTTTAACTCTTCTGAGCCATACAGGTGGTCAAAACCGTGGGATTTCAGGAACACATCTTTTCCGGCAAAGCGCAGGTTTGCTCCCTGCATAAAGTAATTTTCATAGCCGGAGTTTTTCAGGATATCGCCCAGGCAAATATTCTGCGGGAAGAACGTCGACATCGAGGCGGAGGCGTTGCCTTCAAAAGGTGCGAACAGCGGGATACCGCACTGAGAGGCCACCATCCCGGCGATAGTGTAATCCGTGCCGGGTAACTGCATGGTGTGGCTGAAATCGAGACCTTCGTTTTTCAGCGCGCCCAGTTCCGGCGTGAGGTTCGGAAACGCATCGTTATCAAAGTAGGTGCGCTCCAGGCTTTCACCGTAGATGTAGACCAGGTTGAGCTTCGGGTTGGCGATCGTTTTCGACGGCTCTTTATAGTAGGCCACGAAGTCCGGATCGCCGTCGCGCGACTGGGATTTTACAAGCTCGGTGATCTGATGAAACGCGGGGCTGGCGTCAACGGAGGCCAGCGCCAGGAAAAGCGCCAGCAGGCTGTAGCCATGATGGTGAGGAAGATGGCGACGGCGGCGCAGCACCCAGGCGAGCGCGCCGAAAATCGTCACCAGCGCCACGATCAGTCCCAGCCCCGGAAGGATGTATTTACCTACTCCCGCGCCCGTCAGGCTGTTCGTCAGGGTGTAGAGCACGGCATCGTTAATGCCGTCGCCGGTGAAGTAATCGCTGGCGTATAAGGTAATGTTTAAAACGATAAAAATGCCGAGCACCACCAGCGTGGCGATAAACCACCAGGTGTTACGGCCGGCTTTCCAGGCATAAACGCCGACGGAAGCCAGAAAAAGGATAAGAGAGATGAATTCTGACAACAGCATATCCTCATGACGCCAGGTGCTTCGCTGGCTAACTGTTTATTTTTGGTAAGACAATGTAATGGCGATGTCGTTTAGCTGCAATTTTAGTGTCACGAAAGTGTGCTGTTGTTAGGATTTGGTTTATAAAATCGTTTTTATGAGGATGGTCGCATCCTGACAAACGGACGCTGAGACGGTGGCAGGTAGGTAAAACGCTCGTTTAACGCCGCGATGCAAGCCTATCGCATTAAACGCGGCGTGTTGTGGCAGAAAATGGGGCGGATCAGGAGATGAAATTAACGCCTTGTTTCAGCACCAGATCGCAGGCTTTGGTTTTCACCTGTTTTGCCAGGGCGGAGTTGCCAAGGGTGCTCAGGTTAAGCTGTTGGCCGTTTTGCGCGTTAAGCAGGCCCTGAATGCCGTCCATATAGCTGGTATCCGCTTTTTGCTCCTGCGTGTCGAGACCCAGTTTACCCAGCACCTGGTTTTTCACGTTTTGCGCGTCGGTCACCGAGGCCAGCTTTTGCTTAGCGCAATATTCCAGAATCCCCGCCGCGTTGTTCATCGTGCCCGCGCTCAGGCTCTGGGAACTGTTGGTCAGCAGGCTGGTGAGAGAAGAGGCCGAGAGCCCGCCCTGGGCGCTACTGCTCTCTTTGGTCAGCTCATTCGCGGCGCTTGACAGGGACTCCTGCCACGAAGCCGCTTGTGCTGCGCCGGTAATCAGCAGCGCGCCTAAAAAGGTGCTGATAAGAATCTGTTTTTTCATAATGGCTTTCTCAAAAAGGTCCGTTTTGGGCCGGAAGGGGTTCCAGTATATACCTGCGCCCTGCTGGCGATTCCTGGAACTGTCTTAATACTCTTTGCCGGTGACGCGGCTGCGGTAACTGTCCCAGTCGAAGATGACATACAGACTGTTGCCCAGCTTCATGCGGTCCATGACGCGTTCGCCCAGTAAGCGGGTCATCTCGTCAATGTTGTGGTTCGTCAGCATCCCGGTGGGACGTTTTGACGAAGAGCGGCGATCGACTATCTGGTTAATGATGACCTTTTCATAACGGGATTCGGTCTGAACGCCAATCTCGTCGATGACCAGTAGATCGACATTGCTCAGATCGTTAAGAAGCTGCTCTTCGCTGGTTTCACGGTTGCTGAAGGTGTCTTTCATGGCGGACATGATATCGGCCACGGTGATAATGAGGACCGATTTACCGCGCAGAAGCAGTTCGTTGCAGATGGCGGCCGCGAGGTGGTTTTTACCTGTGCCCGGCTTGCCGCTAAAAATGAAGCTGGCGATATTGCCGTCAAATTCATCCACGTACTGACGCGCGGCGGCAAGCGCGTTCATCTGCCCGCTGGTCTCAATTTTATAGTTATCAAACGAGCAGTTCTGATGCAGGGGACGAATACCGGAGCGGTTAAAGGTGCGCTGCATTTTCATCGCCCGGTTTTCGCGGGCGAGCGCGGCGGCACGAATTTTACCTTGCTCCTTTTGCCACGCCAGCAGCTCTTCACCCGTGGTGAAGGCGGGCTTCACGTTGGCTGGCATCATTTTTTGCAGACGTTTCATCAGGTCGCCGACGTTCTTCATTTCGCACCTCGGAATCCACTCGGGATCTGTTTATCCGGTTCTGAAAACGTGTTGATATCGCGCTTAGGCTGGCCATTGTTACTGGCGCGGGTAATTTGAAGATGACGCGCGAGCTTTTGCTGCCACTGAATGTGGGTGAACACTTTGCCTTCCGCCTGCCACCAGGCGATAAACGCGGCGAGCTCTTCCGCGGTGGCTGGCTGAGTTAACGCAATGCCCCACAATGCTGCCTGCCGCTGAAAATCTGCGTCAGGCTGCCAGCCCGCGTACAGGACAAATTTGCCCATCGGAACGGTTAGCGGGGTATTAACTGGTTCTTCAAAAAACTGGTTATCCAGCGTGACGTCGCTTGCCGGACGTGACATCTGCGCTTCGATCTCCAGAAGCTGCGCCAGACGTTCCGGCGTGATTGCGTAAAACGCCGGCGCGTTGTCGGCAAAAACCGCAACCGTGCCGCCTTCGGCGTGGGTCAACACTCCGCGTGGGTCGCGCATAAAGGCATCAATGCCAGCAATGCTGGTGGTCAGAATTCTGGAGGACATAACGCTTACTCAACTGATTACTACGGGCGTGATATGGGCTTATGGTAGCACAGAGAGGGGAGGGGATGGAGGGGATTTCCCCGGTGGCGCTGCGCTTACCGGGGCTACAGTCGTAGGCCTGAAAAGCGCAGCGCCATCAGGCAGTTATCACGCGATGATATTCAGGGTCACGTCGATGTTGCCGCGGGTCGCGTTAGAGTACGGGCAAACGATATGCGCCGCATCGACCAGCTTTTTGGCTTCCGCAGGATCCATACCTTCAACGTGGATATTCAGTTTTGCTTCGATACCAAAACCGGTCGCCAGCGGGCCGATACCCACTTCGCCTTCAATAAACGCTTCTTTTGGCAGGGTAAATTTGTCGCGAGCCGCCACAAACTTCATCGCGCCCAGGAAGCAGGCAGAGTAACCCGCAGCAAACAGCTGCTCAGGGTTCGTGACTTCTCCACCCATACCGCCCATCTCTTTGGGCACGCCCAGTTTAACGTCCAGAACTCCATCGGAAGAGGTCGCGCGGCCGTCACGGCCCCCGGTTGCTTTTGCTTTGGCGGTATAAACAACTTTTTCTAAAGACATGGCAGGTTCCTCATCTTGCTTTAATGTGTGCTATTAAATAGCGTGCGATATATATGGTTAAATAATAACGCGTAAAGTATAGCCTTACGCGCGTTGAATCTGTTGTCGCAAAAGTTCCAGCTGCTGCTTGAGCGCCAGCATGGTGTCGGTATCACACTGTGCGGCGCACCCCACCGCGTGTGGGATACCCAGTGCCTGCTGCTGAAGTTCACGTCCGGCTTCAGTCAGCGTGACGGCGACCTGACGTTCATCTTTACGCGAGCGGTGGCGGTTGATTAGCCCTGCGCTTTCCAGACGCTTCAGAAGCGGCGTCAGCGTTGCGGAGTCAAGGAACAGCCGTTCACCGATGTCCGACACCGTCACGTCATCCTGCTCCCACAGCACCAGCATCACCAGATATTGCGGGTAAGTCAGGTTTAGCGGCGCCAGCAGTTGCCGGTACAGCTTATTAAGCGCCAGATTTGCCGAATAGAGGGCAAAACAGAGCTGGTTATCCAGCAGGAGCGCAGCGGTCGTGTCGTTCGTTTTTGCGTTCATAAAATGAATATAGATTGTGCGCGATTTAATTGCAAGCAATTTTAGGGGCAGGTATAACGCAGCGCCACCTGAACGGCCATTTTACGGTAGTGCTGGCGCTGGGCCTGCTCGTCTGCACCCTCTTCAAACAGCAGGGTGAAGGTGTAGCTGTTGGCAACGTAGTGAAAGCTGAAGCTGCTGATCAGACGGTGAAGGTCGCGGGCGTCAACCGTCTGGCTGAAAAGCTGTTTTTCTTTGCCCCGGCGCAGGATGCCTTCCAGCAGGTCGAGCGCGCTGCGGTTGACCTGCCGCAGATAGTTTGACTGCTGCATAAAACGGCCGCGCTGCATGTTTTCCATGCAGATAATGCGGATGTAATCCGGGTGGTCGGCATGATAGTCAAAGGTGGCTTCAACCAGATGGACCAGCGCTTCGACGGGAGGCATATCCGCCAGGCTAAGCGCCTTTTCACTAGCGCGAATTTGGGTGTAAACGTACTCCAGGACGAGCAGGTAGAGATTTTCTTTGTTTTTAAAATGGTAAACGACCATGCGTTTGGTGGTACCTGCTTTCTCCGCGATCTGCTCCATGCGGGCGCCGTTTAGTCCAAATTCGGCAAACAGCGCGATAGCGCTCTGAAAAATTTTCTCTTTCAGGCTCGATTCTTCACTGTGATCGGGGTGTTCGCTGCCAGAGTTAGCCACATCCTTTCCTTATTTTTACCAAACGGACCAGAAAGATTATCTCCACGGCAGCGAAATAACACAAATATCAAACGCGCGGGCGTTTGCGGTAGAGCCATAGCCCGGGTATCGACAGCCCGATAGAGAGCGCACCGACGATGGAGGACGCCTTAAGAAAGTTGCTAAGGAGAAGGATCATCTGCGGCTCGGTGTAGCCAAAATGGCTGATTTTCACCGCGGAAATCATCGCCGTATAGGCAGATATGCCGGGGAACATCGGGATAACGGCGGCGACGGTGAACACTTTCGGATGCGCCAGATACCAGCGCGACCACTGAATACCGATGCTGCCGACCAGCATAGAGGCGATAAACGTCGACCATTCGATGTTAAAGCCCGCCGTCATCATCACCATTCGCGAGCCGTGGCCAATTGCGCCCAGCAGCGCACACCACGGCAGAGCGCGTTGCGGAACGTTAAATACTATCGCAAAGCCGACGGCAGGAATGGCCGCCAGGGCCATGTCCTGTGCCAGCGCCAGCAGAAAATCTATCACGCCCATCCTCGTAACCCCCACAGCGTCATCGCCATCACCACGCCGATGCAGGTCGCCAGCGTCAGCAGGCTGGCGATAGCCCAGCGTGCCAGCCCGGTATTGATGTGCCCTTTAAACATGTCGGCAACGGCGTTGATCAGCGGGAAGCCCGGCACCAGCAGAAGCACGCTGGCGGCCATCGCAATCGTCGGGGTCGCGGCAAACTGCGGCAGGCGCAGCAGCAGGCCAGACACCGTGGTGGCAACAAACGCGGTAATGCAGAAGTTAATTTGCGGGTGCAGCTGCCGGTGCGTCAGCAGCTGGCGCACGTACATGGCGATGCTGCTGGCGAAAAAGGTGACGATCGCGCCGTCCCAGCCGCCTTTATTGAGCTTACAAAAACAGGCGCACGACAGCCCCACCATGAGCACGACCAGCCAGCGTGGATAACGTAATGGCTTGATTTGGTTAAAACGTTTTTCAATCTCCTTGAGATCGAGAAGCTTATGCTCAGCCAGGATGACGATGTGCTGGACCTCGGTTACAACGTGCATATTAATGCCGCGGTCGTGGTTTTTACGGGTGGACGTAAGACACTGCCCGTCTTTAATGGTGGTCAGCACAATGGCGTTGGATGAGATAGCGCTCTCAACGCTGTCCATTCCCAGCGCCAGCCCCAGCCGGGTTGAAAGCTCCTCGACCAGCGCGCTTTCCGCGCCGTGCTGGAGCAGAAAAAGACCGCACTGAATACAGAGCCGCGTGATAGCACGCTGCGTTGACCGATCTGCCTGCATGTATTGTCCCGAAGATAAGGTGAATAGTTGCCGGTTGGCCCGTAATGCCTACTTTTAGCACAAAGTGCAGTGGCCCTTGCTGTGGGTCAGATCAAGGTTTATGCAAACAGTTACCCCCCGCGTCACGACGACTTACAGGATTAATTTATTAATATGATGAATTATTAATTTGAAATAATAAAATATTTGTATTTAGAAATTCTAATTTTATTTTGTTGTTATTTTAATGTCTGCGCAATTAAATTGATTTGCGCTTTGTGAGATATTAGCGCTGTTTTAGGCATTTCCTAAACTAAGAACATATCTCATCTTCTGCTTGTATTAATCTTTTTATACTCAGGGAAGAAAATATTTATACCTTGGTGCGTTTTACATGACGCACCGAAGGAAAATGGACACGGAGGGTCTATGTTGTCGTTGCCTGGTAAGCATGGCGTTGTCATTAGCCGGATACCCGTCATGCAGAATGGGTTAGGGGACGTGATGGCACGTCATTTCCCCGATTTTGAATTGACCTACTGCCGCTCACTGCAGGAGTTAACCCTGCTTCAGTTGCGCCGCGCAGATGTGATTATCGCCGACGTTTCAGGCGAATACAGGAACCCACGGGGTACGCTCGAAGAGTATTACCGCTTACTGAACCAGTACCGGGAAATCCACTGGATCTTTTTGGTCTCCCGGCCGTTTTACCCTATTGCCGTTGAGCTGCTTATGCGGCCGGAAAGCACGCTGCTTTCTGATATGGAACCTATCGAAGGTGTCGTTAACGCTATCCGGGCAGGGAGTGAACGCGCAGAACGGATAAGCCAGACGTTATTAACCCCAGAACCTGAGGAAAGTGAGGATGACGAAGAACACTTTATTGCGCTCACGCACTCAGAACGTAAGGTGCTTCGCCTGTTAGGCAAAGGGTGGGGGATTAACCAAATCGCTACGTTGCTTAAAAAGAGCAATAAAACGATCAGTGCGCAGAAAAACAGTGCGATGCGAAGGCTCTCATTGCGGAGTAATGCCGATATGTACGCCTGGATCAACAGTACACAGGGAATGAGAGAGCTGAGTTTAATGTCAGCCTATGGAGAGTTCGAGGAATGGAAAAAACCGATTCAACAAGACATATCGCCATCATCGAAAATTGCTCGATGAGTGCGGTCGGGCTGCAGCATCTTTTTACGCAGCCTGAACTCAGCCAATATCAACTGCACCTGTTTAATGATTTTGATGGCTTTAAGAAAGCACTGCAACACGTGAATTTTTTCTCGCTGATCTATTCGCTTTCCGATGCGCGAGAAGAACGACGTAACTGCCTGGCGCATCTGCGGGATCTCGCGTTTACGCATAGCCATATTCAGCGCATTATCCTGGTCTCGGATGAGATGGAGGCTAGGTTGATTAGCCATCTTTCGCCTTCACGTCTTCACGGTGTGGTCAGTAAATCGGTGACCCTTGAACACCTGCTGAAGGAGTTAGTGGTATTGTTGAGCGAAACGCTGCGCATTAATGACAATATGCTTAACCACTGGTACTGCAGTCAGAACCGGATGTTAAGCCCAACGGAAAGAGCAATTTTACGTTATATGTCATGCGGATATTCCATTCCCGAAATCGCGGCGCAGCTTGAACGCAATATCAAGACTATTCGCGCGCATAAGTTTAATGCGATGGTGAAGCTAGGGGTGAATTCTGACGTAGGATTGCTTGATGCAGCGGATATTCTTACCCATCTTCCGGTTAGAGAACCGCGAACTGTGGGGCTAAGCAAACCGACATTTTTGTAACTTGTGCCTTTTGCGCGCCAGATGTGCTCTGGCGCGTCATTCAGATGCACACATCAACCCACTTTGCTGAAGTCAGCTCTGCCATTCTGTCCGGAGAAATACGTACGGCACTATGGATAGCGCCAGCGGCGGGGAGCACTTCAGCGTATTGTTTTAAAGAGATATCGCAGTAAACCGCAAGTGGGTTTTCAAGCCCAAACGGGCAGACGCCACCAACGGGATGACCCGTCACGGTAACCACTTCATCACTGCTGAGCATGCGTGCTTTCGCGCCAAACGTGTCTTTCAGTTTTTTGTTATCCAGACGCGCATCACCCTTCGCCACCACCAGAATCACCTCATTTTTAACCTTCAACGATAGGGTTTTGGCGATTTGTCCCGGCTCTACACGGTGGGCGGCAGCAGCCAGCGCAACGGTAGCCGTACTCTGGCTAAGTTCTATTACCTCTATTTCCGGCGCGTTGTCGGCAAAAAACTGCTGTACGGACTGCAAACTCATTGTTTCCTCCTGACAAATATCCTGCGTAATCTGTCATAAGAATTTATGCTCTGTAAATATCTCTTAAGTAACAAATATCCAGGATGGCTGATTTCTGGATCCTCTTCACAATCACAGAAACCGGTTACAGTAACCGGTTGCAGAGCGTGATGCGTAGATTAATACTGAGTATGTAACGTCCCCTGTATCCAATAATAAGAGCCAATTATGAAACCATTTCGTCTGAGCAGTACCGCTGGTACGCAAGCCAGCAAGGTTGTGAAGCTGATTTATGGAACAACGTGCGGCGCGAGCGCGCCTGTAATAAACGTCTGACAGGAGATCAACCATGTCTGCCAACCATGCTGCGTTTAATCTGATATTCCGTTTCGTTGAAAATTACGTGAGCCCGATCGCCGGGCGGATCTCGTCCCAGCGTCATGTCATGGCTATCCGTGATGGGTTCATCTCTGCGATGCCGTTCATGATTGTGGGTTCATTTTTATTAGTGTTTGCTTACCCGCCGTTTTCGCCTGATACCACCTGGGGTTTCGCGCGCGCCTGGCTGGATATGGCGAAGCAGTTTGAAGGCCAGATCCTGACGCCGTTTGATATGACGATGGGCATTATGTCCATTTATATCTGCGCGGCCATCGCCTATAACCTTGGCAAACATTATGTCAAAACGCACCAGCTGGATCCGTTCATGTGCGCCATGCTGTCGCTGATGGCGTTTCTGCTGGTTGCCGCCCCGAAAACCAAAGGCACGCTTCCCGTCGACAGCCTGGGTGGAACGGGTATTTTTACCGCCATTCTGGTGGCGATTTACTGCGTTGAAATGATGCGTTTCCTGAAGGCGCATAACATCGGTATTCGCCTGCCGGACCAGGTGCCGCCGATGATCAAAAACTCCTTTGACCTGCTGATCCCGGTGCTGGTGGTGGTGTTAACGCTTTATCCGCTGAGCCTGGTGATTCAGTCTCAGTTTGACATGCTGATCCCGCAGGCAATTATGTCCATCTTCAAGCCTCTGGTTTCCGCGGCGGATTCACTGCCCGCGATCCTGCTGGCGGTGTTGATTGGCCACCTGCTGTGGTTCGCCGGGATCCACGGGGCGGCTATTGTCTCCGGGATGCTGCAGATGTTCTGGCTGACTAACCTCGGAGCGAACCAGACCGCGCTGGCTGCCGGCCATCCTCTGCCACATATTTTTATGGAAGCCTTCTGGACGTTCTTCATCGTGATTGGCGGGTCGGGTGCGACGATGGGTCTGGTGATTTGCTATCTGCGCAGCCGTTCAGCGCATTTACGCTCTATTGGCCGATTGAGCGTGGTGCCCAGCTTCTTCAACATCAACGAACCCGTTATCTTCGGTACGCCGATTGTAATGAACCCGGTGTTCTTTATTCCGTTCCTGCTAGCCCCAATGGTTAACGCCGTGCTGGCCTGGGCGGCGATGACGTTTGATCTGATTGGTCGTGTTATTTCAGTCGTCCCCTGGACGGCACCGGCGCCGATAGGCGCAGCATGGGCTCTGGGCTGGGATTTCCGCGCGGCTATCCTGGTTGTGGTTCTGGCCTGCGTGTCGGCAATCATCTACTACCCGTTCTTCAAAGTGTACGAGAAGCAGCTGCTGGAGCAGGAAGCGGAAGAAGCACAGCGTAATGGGGAAGAGGACAATCAGCAGGTGGCTTAAAGACGATGTGCCGGGTGGTGGCTGCGCCTTACCCGGCCTACGAGTCGAGGTTTTTGTAGGCCCGGTAAGCGAAGCGTCACCGGGCAATTCACTGCACTACTTCAGGGTGCAATCCCCGCACTGCTTAACGTCCGGCAGGCGATAGCGCTGGCAGCAGGTACGGCGTACCAGAAGCCCGTCACGGAGCACAACGGTACGGAATAACGGATTATCGCGACCATCGGAAAGCTGTTTGGCAAAGAAGCAGGACTGGCGCAGGGCCTCCACTTTCTCATCGCCAAGCAGCGGCTTCATTTCTGTTAAATACCAGTGAATTAAATACCCGGTATTACTCCAGATAAGCTTCCCGTTGATCTCGCCCGTTGCTTCAAGTGCCTCTACCACTGGGATCAGGGCCTGGATGACAAGCTGTTCCAGACGTTCCTGAGCAGAGAACTGCTCTGCGCCGCGATCTTCGTGCAGATCAATCCAGAAGCAGGCTGCTCGGCCAGTTTCGTGGAACTCGACGTGAAAATGATCCGGGGAGAGCGCCAGCATGCTCTTTTGGGTTAATACCGCCAGCATGAGTGGGGGAACCATCAGCCCGATATACCACTGTGCCCACAGGGAAAGCAGAGGTTTATTTTCCCGCGTTAGGGTCGGCTGATTGCGATAGATATGGTCGGAATAGGTTGCAAGCAGCGACTGCAGCGTAGAGTGCTGCTGCCACTCAGCGAGCGTCATGGTGTGGTGCGGGGGCGCTTCATCAAGCCTGATAAAGTCCAGCAGGTGGGCGCGCGTCTTAGCAATCTTGTCCCGTATGGCATCCGCAAGCGACGCATTCCCGCTGGTGAGGGGCGCTCGCCAGAGGAGTGGTTCAACGATGTGTGCGGTATGCGTAGCCATAGTTGAGATAGAAATCTAAATGATAATGATTGCCAATCCTAACTATTGCTCATACCAATGGCAAGACTTTTGTCCTGATTAACCGAAGACGCGCTTAAGCGGTTTGTAGCTCTTCACTCAGCAGAATGTTATTGCGACCTAAATGCTTTGCTTCATAGAGGGCTCTGTCCGCTCTCTCCAGAGCGCTTTCCACGTCCTCGTTTTCGAAAATGGCAATACCGATGCTGATGGTGACATTGGTGGCGACGCTTTCGTTGAACAGATGGGGGATTTTCAAATCATAGACTTTCTGACGGATCCGCTCTGCCGTATGGCGGGCGTGTTCAAGTGAAATATTCGTCAGCAGCACCATGAACTCTTCCCCACCGAAACGCGCCACAATATCGCGCGAACGGACGGCATCACGAATTGCCGCAGAGACGCGCTTCAGCGCCTGGTCACCCATCATATGGCCATAATGGTCGTTATAGGCTTTGAAGTGGTCGATATCCATCAAAAGAACAAAATGTTCGCCGTTTTCTACCGCCGGCAGATTCTCCAGACGGCTTTGCAGGCCGCGACGATTATAGAGCCCGGTTAGCGGGTCCATCATACTGAGATCGGTCAGAGTTTCCCGTTCTTCCAGCAGGCGAGAGAGCAGCTCCTGGGCGAAGCGATCGTTGCGCCGTTGCAAAATGTTATGAATAGCAATAGCCACCACAGGAAGTGCGAAAGAATAGGACATTCTTAGCCATATATCCTGGTCACTTAACCACAGGCAGACAATAAAGGCGGGGAGCGAGTGCAGCGTAAATGCTTTGATATTACTGGCGAAGGCCAGCGTTCCGATAAAAAGCACCGTGAGTAAAGCTATTATCAAATACATCGCCTGGTCATGGGTAATTAGCGAAAATTTCGAATCTATTTGCCAGGCCCACAAAATACCAAAGATTGCTGAAACGGCAGGAATATTTATCTTCCGCGCGCGCTTTTTCCAGTGCCAGATGAACAGGCCAGTACTGATCGCGAAAATAGCAATCAGAGGGGCAGAAAACACGCGTACAGAATAGAGCGGGTTTGTTACCGAGAACACGGCTGACGTTGCGTTCAGAAATAAAAATAAACGTAACGATAATTGATATTTTCTTTGAACCAAAGACCGCCAGGATTGTGATGTCATAGTCGTGCGTTTTTATTAAAACTTAATTAAAACAGATGAATAGGTGTGGTTTCGCACTTAATTATGCAAAAAACTCAAAGCGTAATTATAAGAAAAAGTTTATGTGTAGTTAACAGGTGAGCAATTTATCACCTTAGGAAATTTCTGTCATTCTACATAAGGGGAAAGGGCGATTTTTTTTGCTTCACCGCGCTGACAAATGATAATTTTTATCATATGATATTGTTTATCATTATCGTTATGAAAGGGCGATGTATGTTGAACAGGGCGCTGGGAAGTGCATGGGGAGTATTGCTGCCGGGCGTAATCCTTGGCGGTTTGATGTTTGCCGATCTCTCCATCGAAAGCTGGAAGGCCATCATTGTGTCAGGGCTGCTGATGACGTCAGGCATGATCTGGCATAAGCACCTACGCCATTATGTGTTACTGCCATCATGCGTCGCATTAGTCAGCGCAATTCTGGTGATAATGATGAGCTTGAAATAACAGGGAAAATAAGAGGTATTACAGAAGGGAGATAAGATAATTGGTGCGAGGGGGGGGACTCGAACCCCCACATCCGTAAGGACACTAACACCTGAAGCTAGCGCGTCTACCAATTCCGCCACCTTCGCACAGTCATCTTACTATTTTTGATATCGCCTCGTTGGTGCGAGGGGGGGGACTCGAACCCCCACATCCGTAAGGACACTAACACCTGAAGCTAGCGCGTCTACCAATTCCGCCACCTTCGCCCAGTGCGAGCAATATCAACGTGATTTATGGTGCGAGGGGGGGGACTCGAACCCCCACATCCGTAAGGACACTAACACCTGAAGCTAGCGCGTCTACCAATTCCGCCACCTTCGCATACCATCGATACTGTAAAAGTATCGTAACCACGGAGGCGCATTCTAGATGTTTTCAGCTTTACGTCAACAGAAAAGTGCGCGCCTTTTATTGATTGCTGCAAAAATGGACGGAATTGCGACGCCTGCTTGCCGGATGGCGCTGGCGCTTATCCGGCCTGCATTGTATGGCGAATTATTTCTTTGCCTGACGCGTCATCACGGTGCGGTAGACCTTAAAGCGGCCCGTCTGGGCGATCACTTCGTGGAAGCCGAAGGTTTCGTCCAGCACTTTCGGGTACGCCAGGAAGGCGTTCGCCACGATGCGCAGCTCGCCGCCGCTGTTGAGGTGACGAGTCGCGCCACGGATCAGGGTTTGCGCAGCTTCGAGGCTGGTTTCCATCCCGTCGTGGAACGGCGGGTTAGAGATGATCATGTCAAAGCGGCCGGTGACGTCAGAGAAGACGTTGCTGGCAATCACATCGCCTTCAATGCCGTTGGCCGCAAGCGTTGCGCGGCTGGCTTCTACCGCCGGGGCGCTCACGTCACACAGGGTTAAACGCACTTTTGGTGAATGGCTGGCAAGCACCGTTGAAAGCACGCCCGCGCCGCAGCCCACGTCCAGCACTTTGCCTTTGGTGTGCGGTGTCAGGGTGGAGAGCAGCAGCTTGCTGCCCGTATCCAGCGCGTCACGGCTGAAGACACCCGGCAGGGTTTTGATGGTCAGACCGTCAAGCTGGTACTCGTCCCAGTATGCCTGCGCATCAAACGTTGTCTGTTTTTCCAGACGGCCATGATACAGACCGCAGCGACGTGCGCTGTCAACTTTGGTCAGCGGCGCGTAGGCTTCCAGCATCTGCTCGGCGCTACGGACACCGCTGCGGTTTTCACCGACCACGAAAATATCGCAGCCAACCGGCAGCAGGGAGAGCAGGTTCATCAGCTGGAACTGGGCTTCCGGCTTGTTCTTCGGCCAGTAGTAGATCAGCGTATCGCAGTCGGCAATATCGCTCTGCTCCGCCACCAGGCTGAAGCGTGCGCGCTCGCCCATCTGGCGGCTCAGCACCTGCCAGTGGTGGTAGTATTGGGTGTGGGCACGGCTTTCAGCACAGTCGAAACGCGCGGGCAGGTCATCCTGCATATCTCCGGCAAACAGAATACGGCTTTCTTCGAAATCATCACTGTGACGCAGCAAGACTTCACTTGCCGGGGTAAATGCAGACATGAATTGTTCCTCAATAAACTCAGGCGGGGATTATAGTAGGTAGATGGCGCACTTTCGACACATTTGCTATATTTGCGCGCCTGAGAGACAGGAGTTATCCCTATGACATCCCGACGAGACTGGCAGTTGCAGCAGCTGGGCATCACCCAGTGGGCTTTGCGTCGCCCGACGGCGTTGCAGGGCGAAATCGCCATCTCCATCCCCGCGCACGTTCGGTTGGTGATGGTGGCGGAAGAACTGCCTGCCCTGAATGAGCCCCTGATCGGTGATGTCCTTCGCAGCCTGAAGCTGACGCCCGACCAGGTCTTACAGCTGACGCCGGAACGGGTTGCCATGCTTCCTTCTGATAGCCGCTGTAACAGCTGGCGCATCGGAGAGACAAACGACATCTCTCTTCAGGGGAGCCAAATCAGCTCACCAGTGCTGGACGAGCTGAAAGCCAATCCAAAGGCGCGCAGCGCGCTATGGCAACAAATCTGCGAATATGAACACGATTTCTTCCCTCACGACGCCTGACCTGACCGCAGCGTTCGCGATTGAAACACGCGCCCACGCTTTTCCGTGGAGCGAAAAAACGTTTGCCAGCAATCAGGGCGAGCGCTATCTGAACTACCGTCTGGACGTTGACGGCACTCTGGCCGCGTTTGCCATCACGCAGGTGGTTCTTGACGAGGCGACGCTGTTTAACATCGCCGTCGACCCGGCGTTTCAGCGCCGTGGGCTGGGCAGAGAACTGCTTGAGCATCTCATTCGTGAGCTCGAAACCCGCGACGTTTTCACCCTGTGGCTGGAGGTGCGCGCGTCGAATGTCGCCGCCATCGCGCTCTATGAAAGCTTAGGCTTTAACGAGGCGACAGTCCGACGTAACTACTACCCCACCGCAGAGGGACGTGAAGACGCCATTATCATGGCTCTGCCAATTGGATAACGAATATAAGGTTGTAACGATGAAATGGGACTGGATTTTCTTTGATGCCGACGAAACGCTGTTTACGTTTGACTCGTTCGGCGGCCTACAGCGGATGTTTCTCGACTATAGCGTGACCTTCACCGCCGAAGATTTTCAGGACTATCAGGCGGTGAATAAGCCGCTGTGGGTGGATTACCAGAACGGTGCCATCACTGCGTTACAACTTCAGCACCAGCGATTTGACGTCTGGGCGGAGCGCTTAAAGGTCAGTCCGGGGACGCTGAACGAGGCTTTCCTTAACGCCATGGCCGATATCTGTGCGCCCCTGCCGGGCGCGGTTTCCCTGCTGAATGCGTTGAAAGGCAAGGTGAAACTGGGGATCATCACCAACGGTTTTACCGCCCTGCAGCAGATCCGCCTTGAGCGCACCGGCCTGCGCGATCATTTCGATGCGCTGGTGATCTCCGAAGAGGTTGGTGTGCCGAAACCGGATCCGCGAATTTTCGATTATGCGCTGGCGCAGGCCGGTAATCCCGACCGCGATAGCGTGCTAATGGTGGGTGATACCGCAGAGTCTGATATTCTTGGCGGTATGAAGTCAGGTTTGTCGACCGTCTGGCTGAATGCGCATGGCCGCGTGAAGCCTGAAGGCATCGAGCCAACCTGGACCGTCACGTCATTGACCGAACTGGAGCAACTCCTGTGTAAACAATGATTGCCTGCCCCCCGTTGATGGGTAAAATAGCCGCAATTTTGTATTCCATGATGCGTGGCGTGCTGCCGCGCTTATAAAAGAAGATTTAATTATGACGTTGTCTCCTTATCTGCAAGAGGTGGCCAAGCGCCGTACTTTTGCCATTATCTCGCACCCGGATGCCGGTAAAACGACCATCACCGAGAAGGTGTTGCTGTTCGGACAGGCGATCCAGACTGCGGGTACCGTTAAAGGCCGTGGCTCCAGCCAGCATGCAAAATCTGACTGGATGGAGATGGAAAAGCAGCGTGGTATTTCGATTACCACCTCCGTGATGCAGTTCCCGTATCACGACTGCCTGGTGAACCTGCTGGACACCCCGGGGCACGAAGACTTCTCCGAAGATACTTACCGTACCCTGACGGCGGTGGACTGCTGTCTGATGGTGATCGACGCCGCGAAGGGTGTAGAAGATCGTACCCGCAAGCTGATGGAAGTTACCCGTCTGCGCGATACGCCGATCCTCACCTTTATGAACAAACTCGACCGTGACATCCGCGATCCGATGGAGCTGATGGATGAAGTGGAAAACGAGCTGAAGATCGCCTGTGCGCCAATCACCTGGCCAATTGGCTGCGGTAAGTTGTTCAAAGGGGTTTATCACCTCTATAAAGACGAAACTTACCTGTATCAGACCGGTAAAGGCCACACCATTCAGGAAGTGCGCATTGTGAAAGGTCTGGACAACCCGGATCTCGATGCCGCCGTTGGCGAAGAGCTGGCCGCGCAGCTGCGCGACGAGCTGGAGCTGGTGAAGGGTGCGTCTCACGAGTTCGACAAAGAACTGTTCCTGAGCGGCGAAATTACCCCGGTCTTCTTCGGTACCGCGCTGGGTAACTTCGGCGTTGATCACATGCTGGACGGTCTGGTGGAGTGGGCACCTCAGCCGATGCCGCGTAAAACCGACACCCGCGAAGTGGAAGCGAAGGAAGAGAAGTTCACCGGCTTCGTCTTTAAAATTCAGGCCAACATGGACCCGAAACACCGCGACCGCGTGGCCTTCATGCGCGTGGTGTCCGGTAAGTATGAGAAGGGCATGAAGCTGCGCCAGGTGCGCATCGGTAAAGATGTCGTGATTTCCGACGCGCTGACCTTTATGGCGGGCGACCGTTCGCACGTTGAAGAGGCGTATCCGGGCGACATCATCGGTCTGCACAACCACGGTACGATCCAGATCGGCGATACCTTCACCCAGGGCGAGATGATGAAGTTCACGGGTATTCCGAACTTCGCACCGGAGCTGTTCCGTCGAATTCGTCTGCGCGATCCGCTGAAGCAGAAACAGCTGCTGAAAGGCCTTGTTCAGCTCTCTGAAGAGGGCGCCGTGCAGGTGTTCCGTCCAATCGCCAACAACGATCTGATTGTTGGCGCGGTCGGCGTGCTGCAGTTCGACGTGGTGGTTGCGCGCCTGAAGAGCGAGTACAACGTGGAAGCGATTTACGAATCGGTCAACGTGGCGACCGCGCGCTGGGTTGAGTGTTCTGACGTGAAGAAATTCGAAGAATTTAAGCGTAAGAACGAAATTCAGCTGGCGCTCGATGGCGGCGACAACCTGACCTATATCGCGCCAACGATGGTCAACCTGAACCTGACGCAGGAACGTTATCCAGACGTTCAGTTCCGCAAAACGCGCGAACACTAATCCCCTCCCGGAGCACGGCAATCGCCGTGCTCATCTTTTATTCCTGTCTTATTAGTCCCTTGCGGAATGTTCTTAATTCACCGCAAATTCACGCTATTCGCGCGTTTTTTACGCAATTCTGAAAGCGGCATTGTGAGAGTGATCTATATTTAACTCAGTGTTTAGCACCGGGCATGGATGAATTAACTGTTCAATGCATGTCGATTGGTTCTCCATTTCACCCGTGTGTTTATTCGCGATATATAAAACTACTAAGGAAGTATTTAGCCCGAATAACGGGTAAAACACAGGAATACATCGATGAATATGACAAGACTGAAGATTTCTAAAACTCTGCTGGCTGTAACACTGGGTAGCGTTCTGGTTAGCGGTTCCGCCCTGGCGGAAAGCAGCACCATGGATAAAGCACAGTCCACGGCCGACACCGCAGGGCAAAAAATCGATAGCTCTATGAATAAAGTCGGTAATTTCATGGACGACAGCTCTATCACAGCAAAAGTGAAAGCCGCACTGGTGGATGATGAAGCCATCAAGAGCACCGATATTTCCGTTAAGACCGACAAAAAGGTCGTTACCCTGAGTGGCTTTGTTGAAAGCCAGGCCCAGGCCGAACAGGCTGTGAAGGTGGCGAAGGGTGTCGAAGGTGTCGCATCCGTGAGCGATAAACTGCACGTTCGCGACGGTAAAAACGCCTCGGTGAAAGGTTATGCCGGTGATGCCGCTACTACCAGCGAAATCAAAGCTAAACTGTTAGCAGATGACATCGTGCCGTCTCGTAAGGTGAAAGTGGAAACCACCGATGGCGTGGTTCAGCTTTCCGGTACGGTTGATTCACAGGCGCAAAGTGAACGCGCCGAGTCAATTGCGAAAGCCATTGATGGTGTTAAAAGCGTTAAAAACGATCTGAAAACGAAGTAAATCTGGACCATTCGCCCGTAAGGCTTAACCCTGCGGGCGAAATAAGAACGACTCTGGAAAAACGCCGGTGAGTGACCTGAGCGCTCACGTTTAGCGGCCGACATTAACTATGGTAAAGGAGAAGCTTATGTTTCGTTGGGGCATTATATTTCTGGTTATCGCGTTAATTGCCGCCGCATTGGGCTTTGGTGGTCTGGCAGGTACAGCGGCATGGGCAGCTAAAATTGTCTTCGTCGTCGGTATTATTCTGTTCCTGGTCAGCCTGTTTACGGGTCGTAGACGTCCGTAGCAAACGCAATATTCCTTCAACAAAATAAAGCCAGTCACTGCGACTGGCTTTTTCTTATTTGCGTTACAGGTCGGGTGCGTTACTGTGGAGTGATAAAATAATCAAAACAGGAAAACAGAGGTGGGGCAACGAATTCCCGTTACGCTCGGCAATATTGCGCCGCTGACGTTAAAACCGTTTAGTGCGGGTCAACTCGCACTGGTCTGCGAGGGGGGAGGACAGCGCGGCATTTTCACCGCTGGCGTGCTGGATGAATTTATGCGCGCGCAGTTCAACCCGTTTGACCTCTACTTCGGCACGTCCGCCGGGGCGCAGAATCTCTCTGCCTATGTCTGTAACCAGCCCGGCTACGCGCGAAAAGTGATCATGCGCTTCACCACGGCGAAAGAATTTTTTAACCCGGTGCGCTTCGTGCGCGGCGGCAACCTGATCGATCTCGACTGGCTGCTGGAGTCGACCTCCAGCCAGATGCCGCTGGCCATGGATACCGCTGCCCGCCTGTTTGATAGCGGCAAAGAATTCTGGATGTGCGCCAGCCGGGGGGATGACTATTCGCCGGGCTATTTCTCACCGCAGAAGGAGAACTGGCTCGACATCATCCGCGCCTCCAGCGCCATTCCCGGTTTTTATCGTACCGGCGCGCTGCTGGATGGCATCAGCTATCTGGACGGCGGCATCAGTGACGCGGTGCCGGTGCAGGAAGCCGCGCGACGCGGGGCGAAAACTATCGTGGTGATCCGTACCGTTCCGTCGCAAATGTATTACACCCCCCAGTGGTTTAAGCGGATGGAGCGCTGGCTGGGCGACAGCAGCCTGCAGCCGCTGGTGAACATCGCGAAGCAGCATGAAACCACCTACGGCGCGATGCAGCGCTTTATTGAAAAACCCCCGGGCAAGCTGCGCATCTTTGAAATTTATCCGCCTAAGCCGCTGCTGAGTATGGCGTTGGGCAGCCGGTTGCCTGCGTTGCGTATGGATTACAAAACGGGGCGGCTGTGCGGGCGTTACTTCCTGGCGACCGTCGGGAAAATGCTGGCCGAGCAACCGCCTCTGCATCGCCATAAACGCATTATTACGCCACCTGCAATTGTCGCCAATGACGCCCTGACCATGCCGCTGGTGGACATTCCGCAGGCGAATGACGCTTTACTGGATAACGAGGATCTGGCGTGACGCACCGCTTTGTTGATACCCACTGCCATTTTGATTTCCCGCCGTTTACGGGGAATGAAGCGCAAAGCATTGCGAAAGCTGCCGAAGCCGGCGTGCAGGCCATCATTGTGCCGTCGGTTGAAGCGGCCTATTTTACCCGCGTGCTGGATCTTTCCGCGCGACACTCCGCGCTTTATGCCGCGCTCGGCCTGCATCCGATTGTGATTGAGCGCCATCGTGATGAGCATCTTGAAGAGCTGGATCGGGTGCTGCAACGTGCAGGAGAGAAACTTGTCGCCATCGGCGAGATCGGCCTCGATCTCTATCGCGAAGATCCGCAGTTTGAACGCCAGCAGACGATCCTGGACGCGCAGCTTCGGCTGGCAAAGCGTCACGATCTGCCGGTGATCCTCCACTCCCGACGCACTCATGACAAACTGGCGATGCACCTGAAGCGCATCGACCTGCCGCGAAGAGGCGTAGTGCATGGTTTTTCCGGCAGCCTGCAGCAGGCGCAGCGTTTTATTGAACTAGGCTATAAAATTGGCGTCGGTGGCACCATCACCTATCCGCGCGCCAGTAAAACCCGTGACGTAATGGCGCAGCTGCCTCTCTCTGCGCTGTTACTGGAAACGGATGCCCCCGATATGCCGCTGAATGGTTTTCAGGGGCAGCCGAATCGCCCGGAACAGGCGGCGCGGGTGTTTGACGTGCTGTGTGAACTGCGTCAGGAACCTGAAGAGGTCATTGCCAGCGCGCTGCTCGAAAATACCCGTGCGGTTTTTGGTATCACGCTATAGATAAAGCGCCGGACGAATCACCGTTATCTTCTGTTTTTCCAGCGCCCACGCCAGCGGTTCAATATCCTCCTGCGTGGCGCTGCGCCATGACGCCGCCTCGCCGTAGACCCCGTGTGCATGAAACGCGTTAATACGCACCGGAACATTCCCCAGCTCGAGGATGAACGCGATCAACGGTTTGATATGTTCCAGATAATCACACTGTTCCGGGATGACCAGCAAGCGGAGCTCCGTCAAACGGTGACGGTCTGCCAGCCAACGAATGCTCTCCTTAATCTGCGGGTTTTCGCGTCCGGTCAGGAAGCGGTGATGTTCATTCCCCCACGCTTTGAGATCCAGCATTGCGCCATCCAGCACCGGCAGCAGTTTTTGCCAGCCGGTTTCGCTTAGCAGACCGTTGCTGTCTACCAGGCAGGTTAAATGATGTAGCTCAGGATCGGTTTTGATCGCGGTAAACAGGGCGATCAAAAACGGCAGTTGGGTTGTGGCTTCGCCGCCGCTCACGGTGATCCCTTCGATAAAGGGCGCGGATTTACGGACCTGAACGAGGATCTCGTCGACGCTCAGGCGGTGCGCCATGGGCGTGGCCTGCTGCTGGCACAGGCGCAGGCAGGTGTCGCACTGCTGGCAGTGACTCTCCTGCCACCAGACGCGTCCGGCCTGAATGGTCAGAGCGTCGTGCGGGCAGTGGGGCACGCAGTCCCCGCAGTCGTTGCAGCGCCCGATGGTCCACGGGTTGTGGCAGGTTTTGCAGCGCAGGTTACAGCCCTGCAGGAACAGCGCCAGGCGGCTGCCCGGCCCGTCCACGCAGGAGAAGGGGATGACCTGACTAACTAAAGCGCATCTGCTGTTCATGGCTTATCACGCGCGGCTGACGTTCCAGAATACGGGTATTGCGTGCGGCCTCTTCCCCCAGCCACGTGGTGTTCGTTCTTGAACCCGCTTCCCGGTATTTCTCCAGATCCGACAAGCGAACCATATAGCCGGTCACGCGTACCAGATCGTTACCGGCCACATTCGCGGTGAACTCACGCATACCGGCCCTGAACGCCCCCAGGCAAAGCTGAACCACCGCCTGCGGATTGCGTTTTACCGTCTCATCCAGCGTTAAAATATCGCTGATCCCGGAATGATAGTGTTTATGGTGCGGCGCTACGGCCAGCAGATGACTGACAGGATCCGGCTCGTCACCGTACGGCAGACGCGCCCCCGGCGTGGTGCCCGAATCGGAGCTGATGCCTGACTGGGCGTGCAGCATCGCGCGATGCTTCCAGCCGTGCTTCACCGGCGTATTTTCAACAAACGCCGCAAGCTGTTCGCTGATGCGATAACCCAGCGCGTTGGCCTGCTCGTCTTTCCCGTAACGCCCCGCCATGCCTGCTTTCTCACACAGTACGTTCACCGCTTCGGCAAGACCGTACATGCCAAACATCGGCACAAACCGATCGGCATCAATCAGCCCCTCTTTCACCAGGAAGCTATTCTCAAAGAAGCCGGATTGCCCGTACAGAAAATCGCAGCGCGCATCGATGATGGCGATTTGCTGCTGGCAGTAGTGCGGTAGCGTGCGGGTGAAGAAGTCGTCAATGGATGTGCTGTGTTCGGCGATTGTCTTGAGGTTAAGGCGCACCAGGGTGCTGCCACCGCCCGCCAGCGGCAGAGAGTTGTAACAGCTCACCACGCCAAAACGGCCTTTTGTGAAAATTTTATCATTCACCGGGCCGTTTGAAATATGCGGTTTGCTGCATTCACAAATGTTTTTTGCCACCTCAAGCAGTAAATCGTCTGGGGTGATCTCAGGATCGTAGATAAAGGTCAGATTGGGCGCAACCTGCTTCAGTTCAGCATCTGCACGCAGAATGGCACGGGTGACAGGGCCGTCGGCGGGCCCGATGTTGGCGTGCATAAACGCATCGGGCAGCGTTCTGTCGAGATAGCGCCAGAAACGTTTTATTCGGCTATCGATTTCTTCTTGTGTTAGAATTCTAACATACGGGTTCAGTAGTGCATCAAGCTGCCCCAGATAGACCGGCATTGATGTCACTGAAGGAACATGGTGATAGAGAATAGTTAACAGAGAGAGGGCGTCATCAAGATCTTTCGCGCCTTCCAGCTCCAGCCATTCCGAACCGTTAGCCAGGAATTTTTCATAATCCGGCAGCACGTAACGCGGTTTGTAGGGGGCATGACCTTCGTACATGTCGCAGATAAACCCCTCGTCCAGCGCGGCGCGGGCGGCCGGAGATAGCATCGGGTAGGGCAGATAATTTTCCGCTTCCAGCGCCAGAAAATGACGTTTTTGCTCCGGGGTTAACACCGGGCTTGTCACAATGTGCTGGCAACGTTGTTGCAGGGCGTCGGGCATGTTCGCTTCCTTGAATGTTCTGCGGATGATGAACGGATTGTAGGAAGCCAGCCTGCCGGCGCTTTTGATCCAACAAGGGGTATCGCTGCTTTAGTCAGCAATTTGCACGCTAAAGTTTGAACAAGATCTCATTACAGTAATGCAAATTTGTACGCAGTTTTCATTAACTGTGATGAATGTCGAAGTGTGGATGCGGGTGAATGTTAGAATACTCACAGACCCGCAAGGTAAAATTTATACGGCACTGCCGTTGGAGAATGTTATGACCGATTTAACTGCAAGCAGCCTGCGCGCGTTGAAGCTGATGGACCTGACCACCCTGAACGATGACGACACCAATGAAAAAGTCATCGCCCTGTGCCATCAGGCAAAAACGCCAGTGGGTAACACCGCCGCCGTCTGTATCTACCCGCGCTTTATCCCGATTGCGCGCAAAACGCTGAAAGAGCAGGGCACGCCGGACGTGCGCATTGCAACCGTGACTAACTTCCCGCACGGCAATGACGACATTGAGATTGCGCTGGCGGAAACCCGCGCGGCAATTGCCTACGGCGCAGACGAAGTTGACGTGGTGTTCCCGTACCGCGCGCTGATTGCCGGCAACGAGCAGGTCGGTTTTGACCTGGTGAAAGCCTGTAAAGACGCGTGTGCGGCGGCAAACGTGCTGCTGAAAGTGATCATCGAAACCGGTGAGCTGAAAGAAGAGGCCCTGATTCGTAAGGCGTCAGAAATCTCCATCAAAGCCGGTGCGGATTTCATTAAAACCTCTACCGGTAAAGTGCCGGTTAATGCGACCCCGGAAAGCGCGCGCATCATGATGGAAGTTATCCGCGATATGGGCGTGTCCAAAACCGTGGGCTTCAAACCTGCGGGCGGCGTACGTACCGCGGAAGACGCGCAGCAGTTCCTGGCGATTGCCGACGAACTGTTTGGCGCTGAGTGGGCTGACTCCCGCCACTACCGCTTCGGCGCGTCCAGCCTGCTGGCAAGCCTGCTGAAGGCGCTGGGTCACGGCGACGGTAAAAGCGCAAGCAGCTACTGATTGCCAGACAATGCCGGATGGCGCTTCGCTTATCCGGCCTACAGGATCGCAGGGCGGGTAAGCGTACCCGCCGCCATTCACCCGATTCCGCATGGAGGTTACCGTGTTTCTCGCACAAGAAATTATTCGTAAAAAACGTGATGGTCTTGCTTTAAGCGACGAAGAAATTCGCTTCTTCATCAACGGCATTCGTGACAACACCGTCTCAGAAGGGCAGATTGCGGCCCTGGCGATGACCATTTTCTTCCACGATATGTCGATGCCTGAGCGCGTGTCGCTGACCATGGCGATGCGAGATTCAGGAACCGTTCTGGACTGGAAAAGCCTCAACCTCAACGGCCCGATTGTGGACAAACACTCCACCGGCGGCGTGGGCGACGTGACTTCGCTGATGCTCGGCCCTATGGTGGCAGCCTGCGGCGGTTACGTTCCCATGATCTCCGGGCGCGGCCTGGGCCACACCGGCGGCACGCTCGACAAACTGGAAGCCATTCCGGGCTTCGATATCTTCCCGGATGACAATCGCTTCCGCGATATTATTAAAGACGTTGGCGTGGCGATTATCGGCCAGACCAGCTCTCTTGCTCCGGCAGACAAGCGTTTTTACGCGACGCGTGATATTACCGCCACCGTAGACTCCATCCCGCTGATCACCGCCTCTATCCTCGCCAAAAAACTGGCGGAAGGGCTGGACGCGCTGGTGATGGACGTGAAGGTGGGCAGCGGCGCGTTTATGCCGACCTATGAACTCTCTGCTCAGCTTGCCGAAGCGATCGTTGGCGTCTCCAACGGCGCGGGCGTGCGCACCACCGCGCTGCTGACCGACATGAACCAGGTGCTGGCCTCCAGCGCCGGTAACGCGGTTGAAGTCCGCGAAGCCGTGCAGTTCCTCACAGGCGAATACCGTAACCCGCGCCTGTTCGACGTCACCATGGCGCTGTGCGTTGAGATGCTCATCTCCGGCAAGCTGGCCAAAGACGACGCGGAAGCCCGCGCGAAGCTTCAGGCGGTGCTGGACAACGGCAAAGCGGCGGAGATCTTTGGCCGCATGGTGGCGGCGCAGAAAGGCCCGACCGATTTCGTCGAAAACTACGCGAAATACCTGCCGACCGCGATGCTCAGCAAAGCTGTTTATGCGGATGGCGAAGGTTTTGTCTCCGCCATGGACACCCGCGCGCTTGGCATGGCTGTTGTATCTATGGGCGGTGGTCGTCGTCAGGCATCGGACACCATTGATTACAGCGTCGGCTTTACCGATATGGCCCGTCTGGGCGACAGCGTCGACGGCCAACGTCCGCTGGCGGTGATCCACGCGAAAGACGAAGCCAGCTGGCAGGACGCGGCGAAAGCGGTGAAAGCGGCAATATCTCTTGACGATAAAGCACCGGAAACCACACCGACGGTCTATCGTCGTATCACCGAATAGCGGTATACTGATCTGATCGCATTTTTATGAAGCACTAAGTACGGAGAACAATTATGAAACGTGCATTTATTATGGTGCTGGACTCATTCGGCATCGGTGCAACCGAAGATGCAGAACGTTTTGGTGACGTGGGTTCCGATACCATGGGTCACATCGCGGAAGCCTGTGCAAAAGGCGAAGCGGACAACGGTCGTAAAGGCCCTCTGACTCTACCTAATCTGACCCGCCTCGGGCTGGTAAAAGCGCATGAAGGCTCTACCGGTAAAATCGCAGCCGGTATGGACGGCAACGCGGAAGTGGTGGGCGCCTACGCCTGGGCGCACGAGCTCTCTTCCGGGAAAGATACCCCGTCCGGTCACTGGGAAATCGCCGGTGTGCCGGTGCTGTTTGACTGGGGCTACTTCTTCGATCACGAGAACAGCTTCCCGCAGGAGCTGCTCGATAAGCTGGTGAAGCGTGCCAACCTGCCGGGCTACCTCGGTAACTGCCACTCTTCCGGCACCGTGATTCTGGATCAGCTCGGCGAAGAGCACATGAAAACCGGCAAGCCGATTTTCTACACCTCTGCTGACTCCGTGTTCCAGATTGCCTGCCACGAAGAGACGTTTGGCCTGGATAAACTCTACGAGCTGTGCGAAATCGCCCGTGAAGAGCTGACCGAAGGCGGCTACAACATTGGCCGCGTAATCGCGCGTCCGTTTATCGGCGACAAAGCGGGTAACTTCCAGCGTACCGGTAACCGTCATGACCTGGCCGTTGAGCCACCGGCGCCAACCGTGCTGCAGAAGCTGGTCGACGAGAAGGGCGGTCACGTGGTGTCCGTGGGCAAAATAGCGGATATCTACGCCAACTGCGGTATCACCAAAAAAGTGAAAGCGACCGGTCTGGATGCGCTGTTCGATGCCACTATCAAAGAGATGAAAGAAGCAGGCGATAAGACCATTGTCTTCACCAACTTCGTGGACTTCGACTCCTCCTGGGGCCACCGTCGCGATGTAGCCGGTTATGCTGCGGGCCTGGAGCTGTTTGACCGCCGTCTGCCGGAGCTGATGGAGCTGGTGGGGGGAGATGACATTCTGATCCTGACCGCAGACCACGGCTGTGACCCAACCTGGACCGGTACCGACCACACCCGTGAGCACATTCCGGTACTGGTGTACGGCCCGAAAGTGAAGCCGGGCTCGCTGGGTCACCGTGAAACCTTCGCGGACATCGGCCAGACCCTGGCGAAATACTTTGGTACGTCTGACATGGAATATGGTAAAGCCATGTTCTAAATCATGTTGGGTGCGGTCTGATGCCCTCACCCCGGCCCTCTCCCACAGGGAGAGGGTGAAAAGAATAAACAATGTAAAAGGAACTGAAGATGGCAACTCCTCACATTAATGCAGAAATGGGTGATTTCGCTGACGTCGTATTGATGCCGGGCGACCCGCTGCGCGCGAAGCACATTGCAGAAACCTTCCTCGAAGACGTGCGTGAAGTGAACAACGTTCGCGGCATGCTGGGCTTCACCGGTACCTATAAAGGCCGCAAAATATCCGTTATGGGCCACGGCATGGGTATCCCGTCCTGCTCCATCTACACCAAAGAGCTGATCACCGATTTCGGCGTGAAGAAAATCATCCGCGTAGGCTCCTGCGGTGCGGTGCGTATGGACGTTAAGCTGCGTGACGTGGTGATCGGCATGGGCGCGTGTACCGACTCTAAAGTTAACCGCATCCGCTTTAAGGATCATGACTTTGCGGCAATCGCTGACTTTGACATGGTGCGTAACGCGGTTGACGCGGCAAAAGCACTGGGCGTTGACGCACGCGTGGGCAACCTGTTCTCTGCCGATCTGTTCTACTCGCCAGAAGGCGACATGTTCGACGTGATGGAAAAATACGGCATCCTGGGCGTGGAAATGGAAGCGGCCGGTATCTACGGCGTGGCGGCTGAGTTTGGTGCGAAAGCGCTGACCATCTGCACCGTGTCTGACCACATCCGTACCCACGAGCAGACCACCGCTGCCGAGCGTCAGACCACCTTCAACGACATGATCAAAATCGCGCTGGAATCCGTTCTGCTGGGCGATAAAGAGTAAGAGCTGTTGTGCCGGGTGGCGGCTTCGCCTGACCCGGCCTACGGTTTTCCAGGCCCGCTAAGCGCAGCGCCAGCGGGCTTTTTTACTAGCGTACTGCCTGCGCAATCCATGCCGATAAGTCCCGCAACTCTTGTTCCTGCTCCGGGAAATCCCCCATTAACGCGTCGCACTCCTGCTGCAGCATATCCGCCCGATACAAACAGCCCTGCAAGCGGGCCGCCAGCGCTTCCAGCGGTGCCGGGTTGAGGCTGTCCGTAAACACCTGCGTACGGGTAATGTGGCCTTTCTCCACGTCAAAGTGCAGCTCCACGCCGCCCCAGGTAAAACGTTCGTCCAGCAGGTGTGAAAACGCCGGGGCCTGGCCGAAGTTCCATTCCCAGCTGCTCTGGCGTGCAAAGGTTTCGGCGAAGTTGGGCAGATCCGGGGTCTTATCCGGCGAAATCACTTCCGCATCCACGCGCTCGCCGTAATGTTCAAAGAACGCTTCACGAATCGCGTCGCAAATCTGCTCGTGCGTAATCCCCGCCAGCAGCTCCACCAGATTCGCCACGCGTCCGCGCACGGAGGTGATGCCCTTAGCCTGAAGCTTTTTCTTGTCAGGATTCAGGTAGTTTGCCAGACGGCTGAGATCGGCGTTCAGCAGCAGGGTGCCGTGGTGGAATCCGCGATCCAGCGTTTCGCGATAGGCGGAGCCGGAGACCTTGCGGTCGCCCTCGGGCGTTTTGACCACGAGATCGTTTCGCCCCGAAGCTTCAGCCGTCACGCCGAGCGCATTGAGCGCGTTGAGGACGATGGACGTTGAGATGGTTTTGTCGTACTCCGGTTTTCCCGCCATAAAGGTAAAGCAGGTATTGCCCAGATCGTGAAATACCGCGCCGCCGCCGCTGCTCCGGCGCGCCAGGCGGACGTTGTCCTCTTCCATACGCCGGGTGTTGCACTCTTTCCACGGGTTTTGCGCGCGGCCGATGACCACCGTATCGGCGTTACGCCAGAGAAACAGGACGCGCTGGGTGGCGGGCATCTGGCGGAAGATGCACTCTTCAACCGCGAGATTAAACCAGGGATCGTGAGAGTCAGAGATAAGCAGGCGTAACGTCGTCATGGCAGAGTTCCTTTTCCATATCTTTCGCCTACTTTATCACTATTCCTTCTTCTCGCTCTCTTCGTCTTCGGGAACCGACCTGCTGGCGGTCAGCAGGAACGGCGACTGCTGCCAGCGGGTACGCTTGCCCTGAAGCAACGTGCGCGCCAGCACGACGCCAATCGCCAGCGAGAGTAACAGCATCAGGCGCAGAATATTGGTGGTGTTATCCACCTGCTTAGCTTCTGTTGGCAGGGTGTGGGTATCCAGCGTCAGGCGCAGATACCCCAGCGGGCCATTTTTACCCTGAACGGGTTCGACAATCTGCTGGTTGAAATAGCCTCCGGCTTTTTTGCCGTCCAGCGCCAGCCTGTCGCGCACGTCGACGTGCTCACCGGCGCGGGCAATCAGGTCGCCTTTTTCATCGTACACGCCCGCATCCAGAATGCGGCTGTTTTCCGTGAGCTGACGCAAGACCTGGCCTATCCGCTTATCGTCCGGCGTTTCATTGCGCATCAGGGGCGCAACGTTGAGCGTCACCTGACGCGCCAGGGTACGGGCCAGCTCTTCAAACTGCGGGTTGCGCTGCCGCTGATGATTCTGGCTAAACCACGATGCCCCTTGCATCAATGCGACTAACAGTGCGAGACAGATCAGGACAATCACGGCGCGATGAAGCCGGAATTTCAGTTTTGCGCGAGCCATATTCCACCTGCTGAAAATTTAGGGCTTAATGTTGCCAGAAGTGATGGTTACAGGGTAGCCTCATGCGTTATTTTCCCTCTGGAACCTTCCGGCGCGAACAAAATTACAGGAGCTTTAATGCCGAACATTACCTGGTGTGACCTGCCAACGGATGTCTCTTTATGGCCAGGATTGCCGCTCTCTTTAAGTGGCGATGAGGTGATGCCTCTGGATTACCACGCTGGCCGTAGCGGCTGGCTCCTCTATGGACGCGGTCTGGATAAGCAACGCTTGACCCAGTATCAAACCAAACTGGGCGCGGCGATGGTCATTGTTGCCGCCTGGTGCGTGGAAGATTACCAGGTCATTCGCCTCGCGGGTTCCCTGACGCAGCGCGCCACGCGTCTGGCGCATGACGCCGGGCTGGACGTAGCGCCTCTCGGCAAAATTCCGCACCTGAAAACGCCGGGTCTGCTGGTGATGGACATGGACTCCACCGCTATTCAGATCGAATGTATTGACGAGATTGCTAAACTGGCAGGCAGCGGTGAGCTGGTGGCGGAAGTCACCGAGCGTGCGATGCGCGGCGAGCTGGACTTCACCGCCAGCCTGCGCCAGCGCGTGGCGACCCTGAAAGGGGCCGATGCTAACATCTTGCGCCAGGTGCGCGACGTGCTGCCGCTGATGCCGGGGCTGACGCAGCTGGTGCTGAAGCTCCAGTCCCTCGGCTGGAAAGTGGCGATCGCCTCCGGTGGCTTTACCTTCTTTGCGGATTATCTACGTGAGAAACTGCATCTGACCACGGTGGTCGCTAACGAGCTGGAAATCATGGACGGCAAGCTGACCGGCCAGGTGATCGGCGATATTGTGGATGCCCAGTACAAAGCCAATACCCTGACGCGCCTGGCGGAAAAGTATGAGATTCCGGTCGAGCAGACCGTCGGCATTGGCGACGGCGCGAACGATCTGCCAATGATCAAAGTGGCTGGCCTTGGCATTGCCTACCATGCCAAACCAAAAGTGAATGAAAAGACGGAAGTCACTATCCGTCACGCTGACCTGATGGGAGTGTTCTGCATTCTCTCCGGCAGCCTTAATCAGAAATAACGAGGTAAACCGTGGCGAAAGCTCCAAAACGCGCATTTGTCTGTAATGAATGTGGTGCGGATTATCCGCGCTGGCAGGGGCAATGCAGCGCCTGTCATGCCTGGAACACCATCACCGAAGTGCGTGGTGTGGCGGCTTCGCCGAGCGTGGCCCGCAATGAGCGCCTGAGCGGCTATGCGGGCAATGCAGGCGTGTCGAAGGTGCAAAAGCTTTCTGATATCAGCCTGGAAGCGCTGCCGCGCTTTTCCACCGGCTTCAAAGAGTTTGACCGCGTGCTCGGCGGCGGCGTGGTGCCGGGCAGCGCGATTCTGATCGGCGGTAACCCGGGGGCGGGGAAATCGACCCTGCTGCTGCAAACGCTCTGCAAGCTCGCCGAACAGATGAAAACCCTGTACGTGACGGGTGAAGAATCCCTCCAGCAGGTGGCGATGCGTGCTCACCGTCTCGGCCTGCCGACCGGTAACCTGAACATGCTGTCGGAAACCAGCATCGAGCAGATCTGCATGATCGCCGAAGAAGAGCAGCCGAAGCTGATGGTGATCGACTCCATCCAGGTAATGCACATGGCGGACATTCAGTCCTCGCCGGGCAGCGTGGCGCAGGTGCGTGAGACCGCCGCTTACCTGACGCGCTTTGCCAAAACGCGCGGCGTGGCGATTGTGATGGTCGGCCACGTTACCAAAGATGGCTCTCTGGCGGGTCCGAAGGTGCTCGAACACTGTATCGACTGCTCGGTGATGCTCGACGGCGACGCGGATTCCCGCTTCCGCACCCTGCGCAGCCACAAGAACCGCTTCGGCGCGGTGAATGAGCTGGGCGTGTTTGCTATGACCGAGCAGGGGCTGCGCGAGGTCAGCAACCCGTCGGCCATCTTCCTGAGCCGCGGCGATGAGATCACCTCCGGCAGTTCGGTAATGGTGCTGTGGGAAGGGACGCGCCCGTTGCTGGTTGAAATTCAGGCGCTGGTGGATCACTCGATGATGGGTAACCCGCGGCGCGTGGCGGTCGGTCTGGAGCAGAACCGCCTGGCGATCCTGCTGGCGGTGCTGCACCGTCACGGCGGGCTGCAGATGGCGGATCAGGATGTGTTCGTCAATGTGGTTGGCGGGGTGAAAGTCACTGAGACCAGCGCAGATCTGGCGCTGCTGCTGGCGATGGTCTCCAGCCTGCGCGACAGACCGCTGCCGCAGGATCTGGTCGTCTTCGGTGAAGTGGGTCTGGCCGGGGAAATCCGTCCGGTGCCGAGCGGCCAGGAGCGTATCTCCGAGGCGGCAAAGCACGGCTTCCGTCGGGCTATCGTTCCGGCCGCTAACGTGCCGAAAAAAATCCCGGAAGGGATGCAGGTCTTTGGCGTTAAGAAACTCGCAGATGCGTTAAATGTCTTTGACGACTTATAATTACGTATTCGATTTTGCAGGAGGCACCGTAATTTATGTCATCATTTGACTACATCAAGACCGCGATCCGCCAGAAGGGCTGCACGCTGCAGCAGGTGGCGGACGCCAGCGGCATGACCAAAGGCTACCTGAGCCAGTTGCTGAACGCCAAAATCAAAAGCCCCAGCGCGCAGAAGCTTGAAGCGCTGCACCGCTTTCTGGGGCTGGAGTTCCCGCGAATGCAAAAGAACATCGGCGTGGTGTTCGGCAAGTTTTATCCGCTGCATACCGGGCATATCTATCTGATCCAGCGCGCCTGTAGCCAGGTGGACGAGCTGCACATCATCATGGGCTACGACGAAACGCGCGATCGCCAGCTCTTTGAAGACAGCGCCATGTCGCAGCAGCCCACCGTACCGGACCGCCTGCGCTGGCTGCTTCAGACCTTTAAGTACCAGAAAAACATTCGCATTCATGCCTTTAATGAAGAGGGCATGGAGCCGTATCCGCACGGCTGGGACGTGTGGAGCAACGGCATCAAAGCGTTTATGGAAGAGAAGGGCATTGCGCCTAACTGGATCTACACCTCTGAAGAGTCCGACGCGCCGCAGTTCCGCGAGCATCTGGGCATTGAAACCGTGCTGATCGATCCTAAACGCACCTTTATGAACATCAGCGGGGCGCAGATCCGCGAGAACCCGTTCCGCTACTGGGATTATATTCCGACCGAAGTGAAGCCGTTCTTCGTGCGTACGGTGGCTATTCTGGGCGGCGAGTCGAGCGGTAAATCAACGCTGGTCAACAAGCTGGCGAACATCTTCAACACCACCAGCGCGTGGGAGTATGGACGCGATTACGTCTTCTCTCACCTCGGCGGCGACGAGATGGCACTGCAGTATTCCGACTACGATAAAATCGCGCTCGGGCACGCCCAGTACATTGATTTCGCGGTGAAATACGCTAACAAAGTGGCGTTTATTGATACCGATTTCGTCACCACGCAGGCGTTCTGTAAAAAGTACGAGGGGCGCGAGCACCCGTTCGTGCAGGCGCTGATTGACGAATACCGCTTTGACCTGGTGATCCTGCTGGAAAACAACACCCCGTGGGTGGCCGACGGCATGCGCAGCCTGGGCAGCTCGGTGGACAGGCGCGAGTTCCAGACCATGCTGGTGGAGATGCTCAACGAGAACAACGTTGAGTTTGTGCATGTGGAAGAGTCGGATTATGACACCCGCTTCCTGCGCTGCGTCGAGCTGGTGAAGGAGATGATGGGGGAGCAGGGGTAATAACTTCCCCCTCGCCCTTTTGGGGTGAGGGGGAATACCTCAGAACTCAACCACCACCTTCCCGCGCATATGCCCCTCCAGCACCTTACGGTGCGCTTCGGTAATGCTTTCTACGCTCAGCCCGTGCAGCGTTTCGCTGAGCGAGCTTTCCACCACGCCGTTATCCACCAGCTTCGCCACCTCATTTAAGATCTCACCCTGACGCGCCATATCAGCCGTCTTGTACATGCTGCGGGTGTACATAAACTCCCAGTGCAGGGCGGCGGATTTGGACTTCAGCTTGTCCTGGTTCAGCGGATGTTCATTCTCAACGATGGAACAAATATGCCCCTGCGGCGCAATCAGTTCGCTGACCGCATCCCAATGCCCGTCGGTGTCGTTGAGGATGAAAATATAATCCACGAAGGTAAGCCCCTGCTTCGCCAGCTCGCCTTTTAGATCGCGGTAGTTGACCACTACGTCAGCACCGCGATCGCGGCACCATTGGGCGGAATCTTCTCGTGAAGCGGTTGCGATAATCTTCACCTTGCTGTTGTGCTTCGCAAACGGGATCGCCAGCGATCCCACGCCGCCCGCGCCGCCGATGATCAGCAGGGTTTTGTCCGTTTCGGCGTCCTGAATATTCAGCCGTTCAAACAGACCTTCCCACGCGGTGAGCGCAGTTAAGGGTAGCGCAGCGGCTGCCGCCCAGCCGAGGCTGGCAGGCTTGTGGCCGACAATGCGCGCATCTATCAGCTGATGAGTGGTATTGCTGCCCGGGCGGGTGATGTCGCCCGCGTACCACACCTCATCACCTGGTTTGAAGCCGGTGACGCCAGCTCCAGCGGCTTTGACGACCCCGCTGGCATCCCACCCCAGAATTCGCGGCTCGTTCAGCCCATTTTTGGCGATGCCTGCATGCACTTTGGTATCAACCGGGTTAATCGATACGGCTTTCACCTCTACCAGCAGATCGTGTTCGCCAGGCGTCGGCATTGGCGGTGTGATTTCAATGAAGGTAGACGGATTTTCTGGGTTAACGGCAATGGCTTTCACTGACATGGTGTGCTCCTCAATGGAATGCGTTTTGTTGAGGCTAGTCTATTAAGTGGCCAGCCGCATGATAAGATGGACAATCATGAACTCAGCGTTCGTACAGGGTGAACAATCATGTTTAAACAGCTGCAGGATATGGCGTTGTTTGCGCTGGTGGCGGAGATGGGCAGTTTTACCGCGGCGGCGCAGAAAGCCGAACTGCCGAAATCCAGCGTCAGCCAGCGGATCAGCCAGCTGGAGCAGCAGGTAGGGATCCGTCTGCTTAACCGCACCACGCGCAGAATAAGCCTGACCTTTGCAGGCGAGCACTATCTGGTGCACTGTCGGGAGATGCTGGCGGCCAGCGAGCGGGCGGAGTACGCCATTCAGCGCCTGCGTGAAAACCCCAGCGGCAGGCTGCGTATTACCTGTCCGGCGGGGATTGGCGCGACCCTGCTGGCGCATATGAATGCCGAGTTTCAGCTTCGCTATCCTGACGTGTCGCTCGATGTATCGATCTCTGACGACGTGGTGGACCTGGTCGAGTCCGGTTTTGACGTGGCGCTGCGCACCGGCAAGCCGCAGGACTCATCTCTGATAGGCAGAATGATCGGGCACTGCCCGCGTTACATGCTGGCCTCGCCGGATTATCTGGCACGCCGGGAGCCGTTAATCCATCCCCGACAGCTGGTGGAGCACCGCTGTATTACGCACCGGGCGTGGTCGGAGTGGCTGCTGCGAAGCGAGGGTGAGGATTACCGCTACCTGCCGGACAACGGCCACATGACCGATAATCTGGTGTACGCCCGCGAATGCGCGATTGCCGGGGCGGGGATCACGCTGCTACCCGCATTTCTGCTGGAAGATAAGATCGAAAAGGGGGCGTTGGTTCAGGTGCTGCCGGAATGGCGCGTTGAAGGTAACGATCTCTGGCTGGCCTATCCGAGCCGGAAGCTGAATTCGCCCGCGCTGATGAGCTATATCGAGTTTGCGATGCAGTTTGATGAGGTGAAGCGGTATTACGTGGGTGGGTGATGTTGTGCGGCCTGATGCCCTCACCCTGAATAAAAAACGGCAACCGAGGTTGCCGTTTTGCTTTTATTTCGCAATACGCTTGTACTTAATACGCTTCGGCTCCAGCGCGTCTGCGCCCAGCGTGCGTTTTTTGTACTCTTCGTATTCGGTGAAGTTACCTTCGAAGAACTCCACTTTACCTTCGTCCTGGTAGTCCAGGATGTGGGTCGCGATACGGTCCAGGAACCAGCGGTCGTGCGAGATAACCATGGCGCAGCCCGGGAATTCCAGCAGGGCGTTTTCCAGTGCGCGCAGGGTTTCGATATCCAGGTCGTTGGTCGGTTCATCGAGCAACAGAACGTTACCGCCCACCTGCAGCAGCTTCGCCAGGTGCAGACGACCACGCTCACCGCCGGACAGCTCGCCCACGCGTTTGCCCTGGTCGGTGCCCTTAAAGTTAAAGCGGCCAACGTAGGCGCGGCTTGGCATCTCGGTGTTGCCGATACGCATGATATCCAGACCGCCGGAGACTTCTTCCCACACGGTTTTGCTGTTATCCATCGCGTCACGGAACTGGTCAACGGAGGCCAGCTTCACGGTTTCACCCAGGGTGATTGAGCCGCTGTCTGGCTGTTCCTGACCGGACATCATACGGAACAGGGTCGATTTACCCGCGCCGTTCGGACCGATGATGCCAACGATAGCGCCTTTCGGTACGGAGAAGGTCAGATCGTCGATCAGCACGCGGTCACCGTAGGACTTACGCAGGTTGGTTACTTCAACCACTTTATCCCCCAGACGTGCTCCAGGTGGAATAAACAGTTCGTTGGTTTCGTTACGTTTCTGGTATTCGGTGTTGTTAAGCTCTTCGAAGCGTGCCAGACGGGCTTTGCCCTTAGACTGACGGCCTTTCGCGCCCTGACGAACCCACTCCAGCTCTTTCTCGATAGACTTGCGACGGGCCGCTTCCTGAGACGCTTCCTGCGCCAGACGCTGATCTTTCTGCTCCAGCCAGGAGGAGTAGTTGCCTTCCCACGGAATACCTTCACCGCGGTCCAGCTCCAGGATCCAGCCGGCGACGTTGTCGAGGAAGTAACGGTCGTGGGTAATTGCCACCACGGTGCCTTCGAAGTCGTGCAGGAAGCGCTCCAGCCACGCCACGGATTCCGCATCCAGGTGGTTGGTCGGTTCGTCGAGCAGCAGCATGTCTGGTTTTTCCAGCAGCAGGCGGCACAGCGCCACGCGGCGGCGTTCACCACCGGAGAGATTCGCGATTTTCGCATCCCAGTCCGGCAGACGCAGAGCATCCGCCGCGCGCTCCAGCTGCACGTTCAGGTTGTGACCGTCATGCGCCTGGATGATCTCTTCATATTTGCCCTGCTGAGCAGCCAGTTTGTCGAAGTCCGCATCCGGCTCGGCGTATTTGGCATACACTTCATCCAGACCTTTCAGCGCGTTAACCACTTCGGATACCGCTTCTTCAACGGATTCACGTACGGTGTGTTCCGGGTTCAGCTGAGGTTCCTGCGGCAGGTAGCCGATCTTGATGCCTGGTTGCGGACGGGCTTCACCTTCGATGTCTGTATCGATGCCGGCCATGATGCGCAGCAGGGTGGACTTACCGGCACCGTTGAGACCCAGCACACCAATTTTTGCGCCCGGGAAGAAGCTCAGCGAGATATTTTTAAGAATATGACGTTTCGGCGGGACAACTTTGCCGACACGATGCATGGTATAAACGAATTGAGCCACGTGGACTTCGCCTCTTTTATCGTAAATGAGAAGGAATTTCAGCCTCGAAGTGTAGCCTTTTTCACGCCCTAATCCCAGCCAGGAACGTCGGGAGTGTTAAAACGCGCAAGAAAGGTAAAAAAGTGTCCATGACGTGGCGCGTTGCTGGATGCCTGGTTAGCATAAGTTGTTGTGACTTTGACGTGGCAAGACGCTGCAATTGACGAAAAAACAATGAGGAAGAGCTTGTGGAAAAAGCCAAACGGGTGGTCTGGCGTCTGCTGGCTGCCAGCGTATGCGTAATGGCGGTAAGCCAGGCGGTGCATGCCGATTCACTGGATGAACAACGTAACCGCTACGCCCAGATTAAACAGGCGTGGGACAACAAGCAGATGGATACCGTGCAGGCGCTGATGCCGACGCTGAAGGATTATCCGCTGTATCCGTATCTGGAGTATCGCCAGATTACCGACGATCTGATGAACCAGCCGACCGTCACCGTGAATAATTTCATTCAGGCGAACCCGACCCTGCCGCCTGCCCGAAATCTCCAGTCTCGTTTTGTGAATGAGCTGGCGCGGCGTGAAGACTGGCGCGGCCTGCTGGCGTTTAGCCCTGACAAGCCGAATACCACCGAAGCGCAGTGTAATTACTACTATGCGAAATGGGCGACCGGGCAGCAGGAAGAGGCCTGGGCCGGGGCGAAAGATCTGTGGCTGACCGGCAAAAGCCAGCCGAACGCCTGTGATTCCCTGTTCGGCGCATGGCGCGCTTCCGGCAAGCAGGATCCGCTGGCCTACCTTGAGCGCATCCGCCTGGCGATGAAAGCCGGCAACACGCGTCTGGTGACCGCGCTGGCAGGGCAGATGCCGTCCGATTACCAGACGATCTCCTCGGCGGTTATCGCGCTGGCAAACGATCCGAACAGCGTCCTGACCTTTGCCCGCAGCACGGGCTCGACCGATTTTACCCGCCAGATGGCGGCGGTGGCTTTTGCCAGCGTGGCGCGTGACGATGTCGAAAACGCGCGGCTGATGATCCCGCAGCTGGTGCAGGCGCAGCAGCTGAATGAAGATCAAACCCAGGAGCTGCGCGACATCGTGGCCTGGCGACTGATGGGCACGGACGTGACCGACGAACAAGCGCGCTGGCGTGACGATGCGATCATGCGCTCAAACTCGACCTCGCTTGTCGAGCGCCGCGTGCGCATGGCGCTGGGCACCGGCGACCGCCGTGGCCTCAACACCTGGCTCGCGCGTTTGCCAATGGAAGCCAAAGAGAAGGACGAATGGCGCTACTGGCAGGCGGATCTGCTGATGGAGCGCGGTCGTGAAGACGAAGCCAAAGAGATTCTTCACTCGCTGATGCAGCAGCGCGGGTTCTACCCGATGGCGGCGGCGCAACGGCTGGGCGAGGAGTACACGCTTAAGATCGACAAAGCGCCCGCTAACGCGAACCCGGCGCTGACGCAGGGGCCAGAGATGGCACGCGTGCGCGAGCTGATGTACTGGAACATGGATAACACCGCGCGCAGCGAGTGGGCCAACCTGGTGACCAGCCGCACCACGGATGAAAAAGCGCAGCTTGCCCGCTATGCGTTTGATAATCGCTGGTGGGATCTGAGCGTGCAGGCGACGATTTCAGGCAAGCTGTGGGACCATCTCGAAGAGCGTTTCCCGCTGGCGTATAAAGATCTGTTTGACCGCTACACCAGCGGCAAAGATATCCCGCAAAGCTACGCCATGGCGATTGCCCGTCAGGAGAGCGCATGGAACCCGAAAGTTCGTTCACCGGTGGGTGCCAGCGGGCTGATGCAAATTATGCCGGGGACGGCGACGCATACGGTGAAGATGTTCAACATTCCAGGTTACAGCAGCCCGTCACAGCTTCTCGATCCGGATACCAACATCAACATCGGCACCAGCTATTTGCAGTATGTCTATCAGCAGTTTGGCAATAACCGCATCTTCGCGTCGGCGGCGTATAACGCCGGTCCGGGCCGCGTGCGCACCTGGCTTGGCAACAGTGCAGGACGCATTGACGCAGTGGCGTTCGTGGAGAGCATTCCGTTCTCGGAAACGCGCGGCTACGTGAAGAACGTGCTGGCTTATGACGCCTACTATCGCTACTTCATGGGGCAGAAAGATACCCTGATGAGCGATGCCGAGTGGCAGAGACGTTACTGATCGGCATGGGTTGTGTTATGCTGTACTCGCTAAAGAGTACAAGAGGCAGCATAACATGACCCAGCATTCCCCGTATTCCTCGGCAATGGCCGAACAGCGTCACCAGGAGTGGCTTCGTTTTGTGGAGCTGCTTCGCCAGTCTTACGAGCAGGATTTGCACCTACCCCTCATGCAGCTGATGCTGACGCCGGACGAGCGTGAGGCGCTGGGCACGCGCGTGCGGATTATTGAAGAGCTATTGCGCGGTGAGATGAGCCAGCGCGAGCTGAAAAACGAGCTGGGCGCGGGCATCGCGACGATCACCCGTGGATCGAACAGCCTGAAGTCTGCGCCGGTTGAGCTGCGCCAGTGGCTCGAGTCAGTCTTATTGAGCGATCAACGATAAATGGCGTTATGAAACGGGCTCAGCGCCAGGATCACCGCCTGATGGTAAACCCCTGAACGCGTGAGCTTACCCGCCGTAAAGACGCCAATTGCCCCTTCTTTACGCCCAATCTCATCAATGCCGGTGTACTGTGACATCACCGGCCCGAGCGCTTCACCTGCACGCACTTTTTCCAGAATGATCTCCGGCAGCGGCAGGGTGGCTGAGCGCGCTTCGCCGCGCTGCTCACGGCTTTCAATCACTACCCAGCTAAAGGTTGCGCCTTCGTCGATGCCTGCTTCAATGGCGACCCAGAAGTCAGCCTTCGGGGCCGCGGCTTTTGCATTTGCCACGCGATTTCGTGCGCCAGCGCGCGTTTCCTCGCTGCCAAACGGCTGTTCAGGTACGCCACTCTCGACGCCGATGGCCTCAATATGGCAGGATCCTTCGCCGAAAATCTCTTCAAAAGCCTCTAGAATTGCCTGAATTTTGGCAGGATTGGTGGTAGCAGAGACAACATGGTGCATAATTAAGCTCGATTCAAAAAAACTCATCGCAGTATAACGGAAAAAAAGCATGTTACAGGTATACCTTGTTCGCCACGGTGAAACGCAGTGGAACGCCGAGCGACGTATTCAAGGCCAGTCAGACAGTCCTCTCACCGAGAAGGGTGTGCAGCAAGCGTGGCAGGTGGCGGAACGCGCCAGAACGCTGGGCATTACCCACGTTATTACCAGCGATTTAGGTCGCACACAGCAGACGGCGCGCATCATTGCCGACGCCTGCGGCTGCGATGTGATGCTTGAGCCGCGCCTGCGCGAGCTGGATATGGGCGTGCTGGAAAAGCGCCATATTGATACGCTGACGGAAACGGAAGAGAGCTGGCGCCGCACGCTGGTGAACGGTACCGAAGATGGTCGTATTCCTGAAGGGGAATCCATGCAGGAGCTGAGCGTGCGTATGCATGCCGCGCTGGCGGAATGCCTCAAGCTTCCGGCAGGCAGCCGTCCGCTGCTGGTGAGTCACGGTATCGCGCTCGGCTGCCTGGTGAGCACCATTCTGGGGTTACCGGCTTACGCTGAGCGTCGGTTACGCCTGCGTAACTGCTCCATTTCCCGGATTGATTATCAGGAAAGCGCGTGGCTGGCGTCGGGCTGGGTCGTGGAAATGGCAGGGGACATTTCGCATCTCGATGCCCCTGCGCTTGATGAACTGCAGCGTTAACGACGGACAGGAATCAAGAATTCCATACGCAGATTGATTGGGCCTTCTTCCGGTTTGGCATCCTGCGCCGGGTAGTAGCGCTCGATATCCTGACCTTTACGGCGATTCAGATTCAGCATTGGCATGCAGGTCCCGTAAACGGTCAGGATAAACTCCTGGACGCCCGTACCCAGTCCTTCATACGAGAACATCACGTACTCGCCGCCTTCCAGCACGACCGGCTTCGAACCCTGAATGTAGCCATTCGCCAGCTCCGGCGTCAGCGCGGTGGTGTAAAACACCTCCTGCTCGTCGTCTTTTTCCTGGCTTGGGTGCGTTTCGTTGAGGCCATACAGGATCGGCGGAATGGCCGGCGCATGGCTCAGGAAATCGCGCCAGAACTGGACGCGCATCTGATGGCGGAACTCAGAAATCTGCTCCAGAGAGCACGAGTAGCTCTGGGTTGTACCGATCAGATGGGTTTCCGGCAGAGTGACCATTTCGTATTTCGGCATCGCGAACTCGCCCAGACGCAGCGGCGGACGCATGCCAAACGAGCTCCAGTCAGGCGAGCGGCGATAGAGCGCTGGCGTCAACGAGAACTGTTTTTTAAAGGCGCGGGTGAAGGTCTGCTGCGAATCAAAACGGTACTGCAGGGCAATATCCAGAATTGGCCGCGCGGTCAGGCGCAATGCCACCGCAGATTTCGATAAACGACGTGCGCGAATATAGGCACCGATAGCATGACCGGTGACATCCTTGAACATCCTTTGCAGATGCCACTTGGAATAGCCCGCTTTAGCCGCCACATTATCCAGTGACAAAGGCTGGTCGAGATGACCTTCCAGCCAGGTGAGCAGGTCGCGAATAATTCCAGCCTGATCCATATACTATCCTCATCCTTAAAACAGCAGGTGCCTGATAACAGGTTAGCGGATAATAGCATTTTTTGATGTTTTAGCATTCAGTGTTTTTTTTGCGCATTAATGCCTTTTCTCTCTCATTTTGGGTGAATATATTCTAATCCTGTGATCTTGCTACATTTTTGACTAACGTGTTGAATAATCGCTCAATGCAATTTTAAAGAATGGTAACAATATGAAATACAAGACTTTGCTTCTTACTGCCCTGTTACTGGTAGCGGGCCGTGCGGCGCAGGCGGAACAGATTGGTTCTGTCGATACCGTGTTCAAAATGTTCGGTCCGGACCACAAAATTGTGGTGGAGGCGTTTGACGATCCGGACGTGAAAAACGTCACCTGCTACGTCAGCCGCGCGAAGACGGGCGGTATTAAAGGCGGCCTGGGGCTGGCGGAAGACACTTCCGATGCGGCGATCTCCTGTCAGCAGGTGGGACCGGTTGAGCTGAGCGATAAAATCAAAAACGGCAAAGCGCAGGGCGACGTGGTGTTCCAGAAACGGACCTCGCTGGTGTTTAAAAAGCTGCAGGTGGTGCGTTTCTATGATGCAAAACGCAACACCCTGGCCTACCTGGCGTATTCCGATAAAGTGGTGGAAGGGTCACCGAAAAACGCCATTAGTGCGGTGCCGATTATGCCGTGGCATTAATTCAGGGATGAACCATGCAACAACCTGTAGTCTGGCTGGTTGAAGACGAAACCAGTATCGCCGATACGCTTATCTACATGCTTCAGCAGGAAGGATTTGCAGTAAAAGCGTTTGAGCGCGGTTTACCGGTGCTGGAGGCGGCGCGCCAGCAGGCTCCGGCGCTCGCCATTCTTGACGTCGGGCTGCCGGACATCAGCGGCTTTGAGCTCTGTCGCCAGCTTCTGGCGCAGCATCCGTCACTGCCCGTGCTGTTTCTGACGGCACGCAGTGACGAAGTGGATAAACTCCTCGGCCTGGAAATGGGCGCAGACGACTACGTCGCCAAGCCTTTCTCCCCGCGTGAGGTGTGCGCCCGGGTAAGGACCATTTTACGGCGGATGCAAAAATCCGCCGCCCCAGCGGAGACGGTGCGTATCGGAAAGTTTGAGCTGAACGAAGCTGCCGCGCGAATTAGCTGGTGCGGTGAAGCATTACCGCTCACGCGCTATGAGTTTTTGCTGCTTAAAACGTTACTACAGGCTCCGGGACGGGTTTTCTCTCGTCAACAGTTAATGGACAAGGTGTGGGGTGAAGACGGCGACAGTTACGATCGTACCGTGGACACTCACATCAAGACCCTGCGCGCCAAGCTGCGGGCAGTGAATGAGGAACTGTCACCCATCAGCACCCATCGCGGTATGGGCTATAGCCTTGGGCTTTATTAATGCGCATCGGAATGCGTTTGTTGCTGGGGTACTTCCTGATCGTTGCCATCGCCGCATGGTTTGTGCTGTCGATCTTTGTTCAGGAAGTGAAGCCCGGCGTGCGCAGGGCAACCGAGGGCACGTTGATCGATACTGCGACCTTGCTCGCCGAAGTTGGGCGTGAGGATCTTCTTTCGGGCAATGCGCAGCAGGGCAGACTGGCGCAGGCCTTTTTACAGCTCCATCAGCGGCCTTTCCGCGCCAATATCGGCGGCATTCATAAGGTGCGCAACGAGTATCACGTCTACATGACCGATGCGCAGGGCCGCGTCGTGTTTGATTCTGCCGGCCTGGCCGTGGGGCAAGATTACTCTCGCTGGAACGATGTCTGGCTGACGCTTCGCGGCCAATACGGCGCGCGCAGTACCCAGAGCCATCCCGACGATCCGGAGAGCACGGTGATGTATGTTGCCGCACCGGTTGTGGAGCAGGGCAAGATTATCGGCGTGCTGTCGGTGGGGAAACCGAACAGCGCGATGGCACCGGTGATTCACCGCAGCGAGCGACGGATATTGTGGGCAGGCGGGGCGCTGCTTGGCATTGCTTTACTGATCGGTTTTCTCGTCGTCTGGTGGATCAATCGTTCCATCAGTACGTTATCGCGCTATGCCGACTCGGTGACCACTGATACGCCTCTCCCGCTGCCTAATCCAGGCAGTAGCGAACTGCACAAGCTGGCTCAGGCGCTGGAAAATATGCGTATTCGCCTTGAGGGGAAAAACTACATTGAACATTATGTCCATGCGCTGACCCACGAGCTGAAAAGCCCAATAGCCGCCATACGCGGCGCGGCAGAAATTCTCACCGAGCAGCCGCCGCCGCAGGTGGCCGCGCGGTTTATCGATAATATTCTGGTGCAAAACGCGCGTATGCAGTCGCTGGTTGAAAAACTGCTGACTCAGGCGCGGCTTGAAAATCGGGTCGAGATTACGCCCCAGGCCGTCCGCGTCGACCTGCTGTTTACACGGCTTGCCGACGCGCGTTCGGCGCTATTGGCGGCAAAAAAGATTGCGCTGACCCTCCAGCCCGCTTCGCTTCTTGTTGAAGGCGATCCCGACCTGCTCGAACAGGCGCTCGGTAATTTACTGGATAATGCTATCGATTTTACCCCACAGGGCGGTGCCATTGAACTGGCGGCCCAGGAAGAGCAGGGGCAGATACGGCTGATCGTCACCGACAGCGGAAGCGGGATCCCGGATTATGCGCTGGAGCGTATTTTTGAGCGCTTTTATTCCCTGCCGCGCGAGAACGGGTTGAAAAGTAGCGGACTCGGGCTGGCGTTTGTTCAGGAGGTGGCGCGTCTGCACCACGGAGAGATTACATTGCGTAATCGTGATGAAGGTGGCGTGATAGCCACGCTGACACTTCACCGTCCCTTCACATAACTTCAAACTGGCCCCACACAGCCTGGTTACGCTCTCCACATCACAAAGGAGACGTAATGATGAAATCCCCCCTGTTCTGGAAAGTAAGCACCCTGCTGGGGTGCATCCTGCTGTTGTTAGTCCCACTGTTTATGGTGAGTAACCTCATTTCAGAGCGTGAAAGCTACCGCAACGATGTCGAAAATACGCTTCGCCAGAGCACCAGCGGGCCGCAAAAATTGGTCGGCCCGCTGATTGCGATCCCGGTAACCGAGGTTTTTTACAAGTTAGAGGATGAGAAAAAAGTCGAGTACAAGAAAAGCTATATGCATTTTATCCTGCCGGAGTCTCTGCGCGTTGAGGGTAACCAGCGCGTTGAGTCGCGAAATATCGGCATCTATGACGGACAGATCTGGAATACCGACCTCAACATAAAAGCCCAATTCAACACGGAAAAAATGACGCAGCTGAAAGGGGAGTCGATGACCCTGGGGCAGCCGTTTATCGTTGTTGGCGTGGGCGATGCTCGAGGCATTGGCACGGTGAACGTCTCCAGTATCAACGGCGAGACGCTAAGTGTGGAGCCGGGTACAGGCGTGTATGGCGCGCTTCCCGGTATCCATATCCCGCTGACTGACAAGGCGCTGGAATTAAAAACGTTTGCTATGGATATTTCGCTGAATCTGACGGGAACAGGAAGTTTTGCCGTGGTACCTGTAGGACGTAGCAGTGAAATGGCGCTGAACAGCAACTGGCCGCATCCTGGCTTTATGAGTAATTATCTGCCGGTGAAGCATAAAATTGGTGACACCGGTTTTCAGGCGAACTGGCAGAGCAGCTGGTTTGCGAACAATCTTGAGAGCTGGTTCAACGGAAGTGAGTCGCCGTCATGGGAGTCGATCCCCGCCTTCAGCGTTACGGTAGCCACGCCCGCCGATCAGTATCAACTGACTGATCGGGCGATCAAGTACGCCATTTTGCTGATTGCGCTGACGTTTATGGCCTTCTTTGTTTTCGAGACCTTAACTGGGCTGCGCCTGCATCCGATGCAGTATCTGCTGGTGGGGCTGTCGCTGGTGCTGTTCTATCTGGTGCTGCTGGCGCTATCAGAACATGTCGGGTTTACGCCAGCCTGGGTAGTTGCAAGTTTGGTTGGTGCGGCGATGAACGGAATGTACCTGCAGGCCGTGCTGAAAAGCTGGAAGCGCAGCGGACTGTTTGTGCTGGCCTTGCTGGGGCTGGACGTGGTGATGTGGTTCCTGCTGCGCTCGGAGGATAGTGCACTGCTGTTGGGGTCTGCGGTTCTCGCGCTGGCGCTGTTCGCCGTCATGTACCTGACTCGTCATTTCGACTGGTATTCGCTTTCACAGCCGAAGCGACCTGCGCCGCCCGCAGAACCTAATAACGACACAATGCGGATCTGGAAATAAAAAAAACGGCGCAAATGCGCCGTTTTTTCATGCGTTAACTGCGGGATTACTCCTGCAGATCACCGCAGAAACGGTACCCTTCGCCGTGGATGGTGGCGATGATTTCCGGCGTATCAGGCGTCGATTCGAAATGCTTACGAATACGACGGATGGTCACGTCTACGGTACGGTCATGAGGCTTCAGCTCACGACCGGTCATTTTCTTCAGCAGTTCTGCACGGGACTGAATTTTGCCCGGATTTTCGCAGAAGTGCAGCATCGCGCGGAATTCGCTGCGCGGCAGCTTATACTGCTCACCGTTCGGGCTAATCAGCGAACGGCTATTGATATCAAGTTCCCAGCCGTTGAATTTGTAGCTGTCGACGCTACGACGCTCTTCGCTGACCGTGCCCAGGTTCATGGTGCGGGACAGCAGGTTGCGTGCACGAATGGTTAACTCGCGAGGGTTGAACGGTTTGGTGATGTAGTCATCCGCACCGATCTCCAGGCCAAGAATTTTATCAACTTCGTTATCACGGCCCGTCAGGAACATTAACGCGACGTTCGCCTGTTCACGCAGTTCGCGCGCCAGCAGAAGACCGTTTTTGCCCGGCAGGTTGATATCCATGATCACCAGGTTGATATCATTTTCAGAAAGGATCTGATGCATCTCTGCGCCATCGGTCGCTTCAAAGACATCGTAGCCTTCTGCTTCGAAAATGCTCTTTAACGTGTTGCGTGTTACCAACTCGTCTTCAACGATAAGAATGTGCGGGGTCTGCATGTTTGCTACCTAAATTGCCAACTAAATCGAAACAGGAAGTACAAAAGTCCCTGACCTGCCTGATACATGTCGCAAATTAACATGATCGGCTTAACGTGACTAAAGTACGTAATTGCGTTCTTGATGCACTTTCCATCAACGTCAACAACATCATTAGCTTGGTCTTGGGTACTTTCCCTTTGGACCCGACAGTGTCAAAAACGGCTGTCATCCTAACCATTTTAACAGCAACATAACAGGCTAAGTGACACCAGACACCCAATAAAACTACGCTTCGTTGACATATATCAAGTTCAATTGTAGCACGTTAACAGTTTGATGAAATCATCGTAGCCGAATGCTAGCCTTTGTCACAATTTTTCAATAAACCAACTAGTTGCGGAGATTGATTTATAAACAAAGCGAATCCAATCAGAACAGGGTATTCACGTTGCCATTATCATTATAAAACATAGGGATAATAGGCTTCTGTTAACATTCTAACTGATTGTTCAGACACAAAATAGTTTAGCGTCTTTAATTTGTTATGAAACGCTATTTCGGTGATTTGTGTTGCAAATTTGTAAATTCGTGCTGCGTAATATGTTGAAGTGCATCACACTTTTCTCCGCTAACTGATTAAAAAGAGAGCATAAATGCATCTGTCGATTGTACTGGTCGCTCCAGTCAGAGCCGAAAATATAGGCGCTGCGGCGCGTGCCATGAAGACCATGGGTTTTACCGATTTACGTATTGTGGACAGCACTGCGCACCTGGAGCCTGCCGCCCGCTGGGTGGCGCACGGTTCGGGGGATATTCTCGATAATATAACGACTTACGCTACGCTTGCCGACGCGCTGCATGACATTTCATTTACCGTTGCCACCACAGCACGCAGCCGGGCGAAGTTCCACTACTACGCCACGCCTGCTGAACTGGTGCCCATGCTGGAAGAGAAAAGCCAGTGGCTTGAGAAAGCCGCGCTGGTATTTGGTCGTGAAGATTCCGGGCTCACCAACGAAGAGCTTGAGCTGGCGGACGTTCTCACCGGTGCGCCGATGGTAGCCGATTATCCTTCCCTGAATTTAGGCCAGGCGGTAATGGTCTATTGCTATCAATTAGCTTCCCTAATGCAAATCCCTCAATCCCAGACAGAAGCCGCCAATGAAAATCAGCTGGCCGCGCTTCGTGCTCGCGTAGAGCGTCTTTTATCGAGCCTTGGCGTTGCGGACGATCAAAAAATGGCCGACTGGCTACAGCAGCGCCTTGGACGTCTTGAGCAGCGGGACACCGCCATGTTGCACCGTTTGCTACACGATATTGAAAAAAAATTGGCCGAGTAAAATGCTGTCATAAGTTTTTACTATGGCGAAATGGTCTGTCGTGGAGGGTTGCGGCTGGGGGATTCGGATGAAAATAAAACGTCATGCAGCGTGACGTGAACGTCCGTGGAATTGTGATCAAATTAAAAATTCATTGACTTAAGGTGCCCGATCCTTTAACCCTAAAAGAATACAGCACAGACAGATAATAATGACAGAGTACACAACATCCATGAAACGCATCAGCATCACCACCATTACCACAACCATCATCATTACCACAGGTAACGATGCGGGCTGACGCGTACAGGAAAAACAGAAAAAAGCCCGCACCTGAACAGTGCGGGCTTTTTTTTCGGCTAAAGGAAACGAGGTAGAACCATGCGAGTGTTGAAGTTCGGCGGTACATCAGTGGCAAATGCAGAACGTTTTCTGCGTGTTGCCGATATCCTGGAGAGCAACGCCAGGCAGGGGCAGGTTGCGACCGTGCTCTCTGCCCCGGCAAAAATCACAAACCATCTGGTGGCGATGATTGAAAAGACCATCGGTGGCCAGGATGCACTCCCGAACATCAGCGATGCCGAGCGTATCTTCGCCGAGCTGCTGCAGGGGCTGGCAGAGGCACAGCCTGGTTTCCCGCTCGCGCAGCTGAAGTCTTTCGTTGAGCAGGAGTTTGCTCAGATCAAGCATGTGCTGCACGGCATCAGCCTGCTGGGCCAGTGCCCGGACAGCGTCAACGCGGCGCTGATCTGCCGGGGCGAAAAACTCTCCATCGCCATCATGGCGGGCGTGCTGGAAGCGCGTGGCCACAACGTTACCGTGATCAATCCGGTTGAGAAATTGCTGGCAGCGGGCCACTACCTCGAATCTACCGTTGATATTGCCGAATCAACCCGCCGTATTGCCGCGAGCAAAATCCCCTCTGACCATATGATCCTGATGGCAGGCTTTACCGCCGGGAACGAGAAGGGCGAGCTGGTAGTGCTGGGCCGTAACGGCTCCGACTACTCTGCCGCCGTGCTGGCCGCCTGTTTACGCGCTGACTGCTGTGAGATCTGGACTGACGTCGACGGCGTCTATACCTGCGATCCACGCCAGGTGCCGGACGCCAGGCTGCTGAAGTCGATGTCCTACCAGGAAGCGATGGAGCTTTCCTACTTCGGCGCCAAAGTGCTTCACCCGCGTACCATCTCCCCCATTGCCCAGTTCCAGATCCCATGCCTGATTAAAAACACCGGTAACCCACAGGCGCCAGGCACGCTGATTGGTGCCAGCAGCGATGAAGATGGTCTGCCGGTGAAAGGCATTTCCAACCTGAATAATATGGCAATGTTCAGCGTCTCCGGTCCGGGGATGAAGGGGATGGTCGGCATGGCGGCGCGCGTTTTTGCGGCCATGTCACGCAACGGTATCTCGGTGGTGCTGATCACCCAGTCCTCTTCCGAATACAGCATCAGCTTCTGCGTGCCTCAGGTCGACTGTCTGCGCGCGCGCCGCGCGCTGGAAGAAGAGTTCTATCTGGAGCTGAAAGAGGAACTGCTGGAGCCGCTCTCCATTCAGGAGCGCCTGGCGGTGATTTCCGTGGTTGGCGACGGTATGCGCACGCTGCGCGGTATCTCCGCCAAATTCTTTGCCGCGCTGGCGCGGGCCAATATCAACATCGTGGCGATTGCCCAGGGCTCGTCCGAGCGTTCAATCTCCGTGGTGGTGGATAACGATGACGCCACTACCGGCGTGCGCGTGGTTCACCAGATGCTGTTCAACACCGATCAGGTTATCGAGCTGTTCCTGATTGGCGTGGGCGGCGTCGGCGGTGCGCTGCTGGAGCAGGTGAAGCGCCAGCAGGAGTGGCTCAAGAAAAAGCACATCGATCTGCGCGTCTGCGGAATTGCGAACTCGAAAGCGCTGCTTACTAACGTTCACGGTCTGAACCTGGAGAACTGGCAGGCGGAGCTGGAAGAGGCGAAAGAGCCGTTCAACCTGGGGCGCCTGATCCGTCTGGTGAAAGAGTATCACCTGCTTAACCCGGTTATCGTTGACTGTACCTCGAACCAGGCGGTGGCCGACCAGTACGCCGACTTCCTGCGCGAAGGCTTCCACGTGGTGACGCCGAACAAAAAGGCCAACACCTCGTCGATGGATTACTATCACCAGCTGCGCCTGGCGGCGAGCAAGTCGCGCCGCAAGTTCCTGTACGACACCAATGTCGGTGCCGGCCTGCCGGTCATCGAGAACCTGCAAAACCTGCTGAACGCGGGCGACGAATTGCAGCGTTTCTCCGGCATCCTCTCCGGCTCCCTGTCGTTTATCTTCGGCAAGTTGGATGAAGGGATGAGCCTGTCGGAAGCCACCCGTGCCGCGCGCGAGCTGGGCTACACCGAGCCAGATCCACGCGACGATCTCTCCGGGATGGACGTGGCGCGCAAGCTGCTGATCCTGGTGCGCGAAACGGGCCGCGAGCTGGAGCTTTCGGATATCGTGATTGAACCGGTGCTGCCAGCTGAGTTTGACACCAGCGGCGATGTCAGCACCTTTATGGCGAATTTACCTCAGCTTGACGATGCCTTTGCCGCACGCGTTGCGAAAGCCCGTGATGAAGGTAAGGTATTGCGCTATGTTGGCAACATTGAAGAGGACGGCGTATGCCGGGTGAAGATTGCCGAAGTGGATGGTAACGACCCGCTGTACAAAGTCAAAAACGGCGAAAACGCCCTCGCGTTTTACAGCCACTATTATCAGCCATTGCCGCTGGTGCTTCGCGGCTATGGCGCAGGGAATGATGTGACGGCGGCGGGCGTGTTTGCCGACCTGCTGCGTACCCTGTCATGGAAGTTAGGAGTTTAAGATGGTTAAAGTATATGCCCCGGCTTCCAGCGCCAATATGAGCGTCGGATTTGACGTGCTGGGTGCGGCGGTGACGCCGGTGGATGGTTCGCTTCTGGGCGATACGGTAACGGTTGAGGCGGCAGAAAGCTTCAGCCTGAATAACGTCGGCCGTTTCGCCAGTAAGCTGCCGCCTGAACCACGCGAGAATATCGTTTATCAGTGCTGGGAGCGCTTCTGTCAGGAGATCGGCAAAAACGTGCCGGTCGCCATGACGCTGGAAAAAAGCATGCCGATTGGCTCGGGACTGGGCTCCAGCGCCTGCTCGGTAGTCGCCGCCCTGGTTGCGATGAACGAGCACTGCGGCAAGCCGCTGAACAATAGCCGTCTGCTGGCGCTGATGGGCGAGCTGGAAGGGCGCATCTCCGGCAGTATTCATTACGATAACGTGGCGCCGTGCTTCCTCGGCGGCATGCAGCTGATGATTGAAGAAAATGGCATCATCAGCCAGCAGGTGCCAGGGTTTGATGAATGGCTGTGGGTGCTGGCGTATCCGGGCATCAAGGTGTCAACCGCGGAAGCGCGTGCGATCCTGCCTGCGCAGTATCGTCGCCAGGACTGTATCGCCCACGGGCGTCATCTGGCGGGCTTTATCCACGCCTGCTACACCCGTCAGCCGCAGCTGGCGGCGAAGCTGATGAAAGACGTCATAGCCGAGCCGTACCGTACGAAGCTGCTGCCCGGCTTTAACGAGGCGCGACAGGCTTCAATGGATATCGGCGCGCAGGCGTGCGGCATCTCCGGCTCCGGCCCGACGCTGTTCGCCCTGTGCGATAAGCCAGACACCGCGCAGCGCGTGGCGGACTGGCTCTCTAAACACTACCTGCAAAATCAGGAAGGCTTTGTTCATATTTGCCGTCTGGACACGGCTGGCGCACGAGTACTGGGATAACGAATGAAACTCTACAACCTTAAAGATCATAACGAGCAGGTCAGCTTCGCGCAGGCGGTGACTCAGGGGCTGGGCAAAAATCAGGGGCTGTTTTTCCCGCACGACCTGCCGGAATTTCAGCTGACCGAAATCGATGAGCTGCTGAAGCTGGACTTTGTCACCCGCAGCACCAAAATTCTGTCTGCGTTTATTGGCGATGAAATCCCGCAGGAGCTGCTGGAAGAGCGCGTGCGTGCGGCGTTTGCTTTCCCGGCTCCGGTTAAGCAGGTTGAGCCTGACGTCGGTTGTCTGGAGCTGTTCCACGGCCCGACCCTGGCGTTTAAAGACTTCGGCGGCCGCTTTATGGCGCAGATGCTGACCCACATCAGCGGCGACAAGCCGGTGACCATCCTGACCGCCACCTCCGGTGATACCGGTGCGGCGGTGGCACACGCGTTCTACGGCCTGAAAAACGTCCGCGTGGTGATCCTCTATCCGAAAGGCAAGATCAGCCCGTTGCAGGAAAAACTGTTCTGCACCCTCGGCGGCAACATTGAAACCGTGGCGATCGACGGCGATTTCGATGCCTGCCAGGCGCTGGTCAAGCAAGCGTTCGATGATGAAGAGCTGAAGGCCGCGCTGGGGCTGAACTCGGCGAACTCCATCAACATCAGCCGCCTGCTGGCGCAGATCTGCTACTACTTCGAAGCGGTGGCTCAGCTGCCGCAGGAAGCGCGCAATCAGCTGGTAGTTTCCGTACCAAGCGGCAACTTCGGCGACCTGACGGCGGGGCTGCTGGCGAAATCTCTCGGTCTGCCGGTGAAACGCTTTATCGCTGCCACCAACGCCAACGATACCGTGCCACGCTTCCTGAAAGACGGCAAATGGGCGCCTAACGCTACGCAGGCGACGCTCTCCAATGCCATGGACGTGTCGCAGCCGAACAACTGGCCGCGCGTGGAAGAGCTGTTCCGCCGCAAGGTGTGGCGTCTGGGTGACCTGGGCTACGCTGCGGTGACGGACGAAACCACCAAAGCCACCATGCGCGAGCTGAAAGCGGTGGGCTACACCTCTGAGCCGCACGCGGCAATTGCTTACCGCGCGCTGCGCGACCAGCTTAACCCGGGTGAATATGGCCTGTTCCTGGGCACCGCGCATCCAGCGAAGTTCAAAGAGAGCGTGGAAGATATTCTGGGCGAAACGCTGCCGCTGCCAAAAGAGCTGGCCGAGCGCGCCGACCTGCCGCTGCTGTCTCATGAGCTGCCGGCGGATTTCGCGGCACTGCGGAATCTGATGATGACGCGCGCGTGATTTTGTTGCCCGGTGGCGGCTACGCCTTACCGGGCCTACAACGACGAGATGACCGTAGGCCGGGTAAGCGCAGCGCCACCCGGCTTTTTTATGAAGAAATTAAGGAGAAAAATTGCAGGAAAAAAGCAGAAATTCCCAATAAATGCGGTCACTTAGCGTTTAGGATTGCAGAGAATAACATCCACCGTTCCCCTCGCGTACTCTCCTTACATCGGCCCACGTTGGGCAAGAAGAATAAGGAGTCACCTGTGTCTACACTAAAACCTGCACTCATTGCGCTTTCTCTGGTGCTGGTCGCCCCCATGGCGGTACAGGCATCTGAAATTACTCTCGTACCTGCGGTAAAACTGCAGATTGGCGATCGGGACAATAGCGGGCATTACTGGGATGGCGGCCGCTGGCGCGACCACGACTGGTGGAAGGCGCATTATGACTGGCGCGATAACCATTGGCGTCCGCATGACGAGCATCGCGATCGTGATGACCGACACGACCATCATCACGACGACCACCGTCCGGGCCCGGACTGGAAGCACCATTAACGCAAAACCCCGCCAGATGGCGGGGTTTAGTTTTACTGCTCGTGGCGCTTAAATACCAGCTCACCTTTCCCTGACGACGCCTCGTCAAAGAAATAGCCGTCGGTGTTGAATCCCATTAACTGCTCCGGCTTCGTCAGGCGGTTCTGAATGATGTAGCGGCTCATCAGGCCACGCGCTTTTTTCGCATAGAAGCTGATGACCTTGAACTTGCCGTTCTTCTCATCAAGGAAGACCGGCTTAACGATCTCCGCGTTCAGCTTTTTCGGCTTCACCGACTTGTAGTACTCATCGGATGCCAGGTTAACCACCACGTTATCACCCTGAGCATGCAGCGCCGCGTTCAGCTTGTCGGTGATGATGTCGCCCCAGAAATGGTAAAGGTCTTTGCCTTTGGCGTTTTCCAGGCGAATCCCCATCTCCAGACGATATGGCTGCATCAGATCCAGCGGGCGCAGTACGCCATACAGGCCCGACAGCATGCGCAGATGCTGCTGGGCAAAATCAAAGTCGGCTTCACTAAAATCTTCCGCCTGCAGGCCGGTGTAAACATCGCCCTTAAACGCCAGGATCGCCTGGCGCGCGTTGGCGGGGGTGAAATCCGGGTGCCACTCGTGGAACCGGGTCGCGTTCAGGTCTGCCAGCTTGTCGCTGATGCTCATCAGCGAGGCGATTTGCGGCGCAGAGAGCTTGCGCGCTTCGCGGATCAGCTGTTGCGAATAGTCCAGCAGTTCTGGCTGGGTATAACGCTCGGTGGCGAGCGGGCTCTGGTAGTCGAGCGTTTTTGCAGGTGAAATCAGAATCAGCATATCCAGTCCTTGCAGGAAATTTAGAGCGACTTTAACAAAAAATCGCCCTGAATTGATCGATAGCTGTTATCGCCGGGGCAAATCATCCCAGGTGCCGGGGGCAAGCTGTGACTGAATTTCGGGATAGCGTGCGGCATCAAATACCGGGGGAACGCCCAGCTTGCGCTGGCGAAGATAATCCCTGGCAATAAGGTTCACAACGGGCGAGAGCAGCAGGATCGCCGTCAGGTTAGTGATTGCCATTAGCGCCATAATGACATCCGCTAGCTGCCAGACCAGCGGCATATTCAGAAGGGAGCCCGCGATCACCATCAGTACTACGCCCAGGCGAAGCAGGAGGATGGCCGGACGAGAGTCGTATTTCAGGAAGATAAGGTTATTTTCGGCATACAGGTAATTCACCACAATCGAACTGAAGGCGAACAGCATCAGAATGAACGAGACAAATCCCGAACCCCAGCCGCCGGTCAGGTTCACCAGCGCCTGCTGAAGAAGCTGTATTCCGTCGATATCCGACTCATGCGCGACAGGACCGGCCAGCAGGAGGATCATGGCGCTGGCGGAACAGATAATAACGGTATCCATAAATACGCCTATCATCTGCACTATACCCTGCGCTGCCGGGTGCGGCGGCCAGGAAGAGGCGGCCGCGGCGGCATTGGGAGTGGAGCCCATCCCGGCTTCATTGGAGAACATGCCTCGCTGAAAACCTGCCATCAGCGCCTGGCTCAGGGTGTAACCCAGCGCGCCTGACGCCACCTCACGCCAGCCAAAGGCGCTTTTAAAGATGGTCGCAATCACGTCCGGAACCTGGTCGGCATGTAGCGCAGCGACGACCAGGCTCGCGGCAACCCAGAGCAGCGCCATGATGGGAACCAGCCACTGCATCATGCGGGCAACGCCTTTCAGGCCGGCAGAAATGGTGAGCAAAACAAAGAGGGCTAAACCGATGCCAGTGATCCACTCCGGGCAGGAGAAGGTATAGCGCAGGGCATGGGCGACGGAGTTTGACTGCACGGTATTAAAAATTAGACCGTACGCGAGCAGTAAAAAAAGCGAGAACAGAATGCCCATCCAGCGCATTCCTAAGCCACGCGCCATATACCAGGCCGGACCGCCGCGAAACTGCCCGTTTCTGTCTTTCTCTTTGTAGAGCTGCGCCAGCGAACTTTCGGCAAAAGAGGTAGCCATTCCGAGAAGCGCCGTGACCCACATCCAGAACACCGCGCCTGGCCCACCGGCGCTGATGGCCAGCGCAACGCCCGCCAGGTTTCCGCTACCGAGGCGGGCAGCCAGGCTGGTACACAGCGCCTGAAACGACGTTAATCCGCCCGGCTGGGGCGTGACGCTGTTTTTCAGACTTCTGCCAAACTTACGAATATAGCGAAACTGGATAAACCCACTGCGTAGCGTAAACCAGATACCTGCTCCCAGAAGCAGGTAGATCATTATCGAACCCCAGAGGACTTCGTTAATAAAGAAAAGGAAATCAGGCATTAACGTCCCTCTTGTTGATGCCAACGTGAATATGTAAGCGCTACCACTGATTGGGCATGCTGTTGCTTAGCAGCCTGTTAATATTTTGAGTTTATCATACTCTGCCTAAGCGCACTGTCTGCGGTTGCGCTACCCCTCCGTCGTGTTATCATCAGGGCAGACCGGTTACATCCCCCTAACAAGTAAACCTGTCATTTTTCCGCTGCAGGCATGCTGTCGGTAGCGTGAATTATCCAGGGCACGTTAAAAGAGAAACACTATCATGACGGATAAATTGACCTCCCTTCGTCAGTTCACCACTGTCGTAGCTGACACCGGAGATATCGCGGCAATGAAGCTGTACCAGCCGCAGGATGCCACAACTAACCCTTCTCTGATCCTTAACGCCGCACAGATCCCTGAGTATCGCAAACTGATTGACGAGGCTGTGACCTGGGCGAAAGCACAGAGCAATGACCGTGCGCAGCAGGTTGTGGATGCTACCGATAAACTGGCAGTGAACATCGGTCTGGAAATCCTGAAGCTGGTTCCGGGCCGTATCTCTACCGAAGTGGATGCACGTCTCTCCTACGACACCGAAGCGTCAATCGCGAAAGCAAAACGCCTGATCAAACTGTACAACGATGCGGGCATCAGCAACGACCGTATCCTGATCAAACTGGCGTCGACCTGGCAGGGCATTCGCGCTGCCGAGCAGCTGGAAAAAGAAGGCATCAACTGTAACCTAACCCTGCTGTTCTCCTTCGCGCAGGCGCGTGCATGTGCGGAAGCAGGCGTGTACCTGATTTCTCCGTTCGTGGGCCGTATTCTGGACTGGTACAAAGCCAACACCGACAAGAAAGAGTACGCGGCGTCTGAAGATCCAGGCGTGATTTCCGTGACTGAAATCTACGAATACTACAAACAGCATGGCTATGAGACCGTGGTTATGGGTGCAAGCTTCCGTAACGTGGGCGAAATCATTGAGCTGGCTGGCTGTGACCGTCTGACCATCGCCCCTGCGCTGCTGAAAGAGCTGGCAGAAAGCGAAGGTGCTATCGAGCGTAAGCTGTCTTACACCGGCGAAGTGAAGGCGCGCCCGGAGCGCATCACCGAATCCGAGTTCCTGTGGCAGCACAACCAGGATCCAATGGCTGTAGACAAACTGGCGGACGGTATCCGTAAGTTTGCTATCGACCAGGAAAAACTGGAAAAAATGATCGGCGACCTGCTGTAATCATTCTGCGTGACCGGGCTCCCGGTCACGCGTCTTCTTCTGTCCTCTGTCTGAATTTTCCCTCTGCGTGTATCATTCCCTTTAATCAGTACTTTTTGAATGGAATGAATATGAATACCTTACGCATCGGCTTAGTGTCGATTTCTGACCGCGCCTCCAGCGGCGTTTACCAGGATAAAGGCATCCCCGCTCTGGAAGAGTGGCTGGCAAGCGCGCTGACCACCCCGTTTGAGATCCAGACTCGCCTTATCCCTGACGAACAGCCGATCATTGAGCAGACCCTGTGTGAGCTGGTGGATGAGATGAGCTGTCACCTTGTGCTCACCACGGGTGGAACCGGCCCCGCGCGTCGCGACGTGACGCCGGACGCGACGCTGGCTATCGCCGACCGGGAAATGCCGGGCTTCGGCGAACAGATGCGCCAGATCAGTCTACACTTTGTCCCGACGGCAATCCTTTCCCGCCAGGTGGGGGTGATCCGCAAACAGGCGCTGATACTGAACCTGCCGGGGCAGCCAAAGTCGATCAAAGAGACGCTGGAAGGATTAAAAGCCGAGGACGGTCGCGTCATCGTGCACGGCATATTTGCAAGTGTACCGTATTGTATACAGCTGCTTGACGGGCCGTACGTGGAAACTGACGACAAAGTGGTAGCAGCATTTCGTCCTAAAAGCGCACGCCGCGAGACAATCTCCTGAAATTTACTAAAATGTGACATTAGCGCCAGCCGCAGTAGCGTGTAAATGGATTTACGATATAGTAATTTTTTCTTTACGATTGCTGTAAAAAATAATCCACAACACATGCACAATGGTTCGCTATGTCACATAACACCCGACCTCTGAATCGACAGGACTACAAAACGCTTACGCTCGCCGCCTTAGGTGGCGCGCTGGAGTTTTACGACTTCATCATCTTTGTCTTCTTCGCCGCCGTGGTGGGGGCGCTCTTCTTCCCGGCGGATATTCCGGAATGGCTGCGTCAGGTGCAAACCTTCGGCATCTTTGCTGCCGGGTATCTGGCACGTCCGCTGGGCGGCATCGTCATGGCCCACTTTGGCGATCTTGTCGGGCGTAAGAAGATGTTTACCCTGAGCATCCTGCTGATGGCGGTGCCGACGCTGGCCATCGGCCTGCTGCCCACCTATGCCTCCATGGGCATTCTCGCCCCGCTATTGCTGCTGCTGATGCGCATTCTTCAGGGCGCGGCCATCGGCGGGGAAGTGCCGGGGGCCTGGGTGTTTGTGGCGGAGCACGTTCCTGCCCGCCGCATCGGGATCGCCTGCGGAACGTTAACGGCGGGGCTGACCGTCGGGATCCTGTTGGGGTCGGTGGTGGCGACGATAGTCAACACCAGCATGACGCAGCAGGCCGTGCACGACTGGGGCTGGCGTATTCCGTTCCTGCTGGGCGGGGCGTTTGGCCTGGTGGCAATGTACCTGCGCCGCTGGCTGCAGGAGACGCCGATTTTCCTCGAAATGCAGCAGCGTAAAGCGCTGGCGCAGGAGTTGCCGGTCAAAGCCGTTGTGGTGCGTCATAAAAAAGCGGTGGTGGTGTCGATGCTGCTCACCTGGCTGCTGTCGGCGGGCATCGTGGTGGTGATTTTGATGTCGCCGGTGTGGCTGCAGAAACAGTACGGTTTCGCCCCTGCCGTGACCTTACAGGCAAACAGTATTGCGACAATTATGCTCTGCTTTGGCTGTCTGGCCGCCGGGCTGGCGGCGGATCGTTTCGGTGCCAGCCTGACCTTTATTGTCGGCAGCCTGCTGCTGGCCGCGTCGAGCTGGGCGTTTTACCATCTTGCGGGCAGTCATCCTGAACAGCTGTTCCTGCTTTACGGCGTGGTCGGACTGTGCGTGGGCGTCGTGGGGGCTGTGCCTTACGTCATGGTGCGCGCCTTCCCGCCGGAGGTTCGCTTCACCGGGATATCGTTCTCTTATAACGTCGCGTATGCCATTTTCGGCGGGCTGACGCCGATAGTGGTCACGGTCATGATGGGGGTGTCGCCGATGGCGCCTGCCTGGTATGTACTCGCGCTCTCGCTGATGGGGCTGGGATTAGGCGTTTGGCTTCGGCAGGCGGGGGAATATCGTGCCCGCNGCGGGCACGACAGAGGGATCAGTGTTTTTCACCAATAGGTAAAATGGTGCGGTCAAACTGTTCGTTCAGCACTTCACCCATTGCCAGGTAGATAGCGCTTGCGCCGCACACCAGGCCAATCCAGCCTGCTACGTGAACGATGCCTTCGTTATCCGCCAGGTGGCCAATCGCCAGCAGGGCGAACAGCACGGTCAGACTCAGGAAGACGAACTGCAGCGCGCGGTTGCCTGTCAGGGTGCCGAAGAACATGAACAGGGTAAAGACGCCCCACAGGCCCAGATAGACGCCCAGGAAGTGGGCGTTTGCCGCGTCTGCCAGGCCCATTTTAGGCATCAGCAGGATGGCGACCAGGGTCAGCCAGAACGAGCCGTAAGAGGTGAAGGCGGTTAAGCCGAAGGTGTTGCCTTTCTTATATTCCAGCAGGCCCGCGAAGATTTGCGCGATACCGCCGTAAAAAATGCCCATCGCCAGGATTACGCCGTCCATCGGGAACATCCCGATGTTGTGCAGGTTCAGCAGAATGGTGGTCATGCCAAACCCCATCAGGCCCAGCGGAGCCGGATTAGCCAACTTAGTGTTGCCCATAAGTCCTCAAAAAAAATCATCATTAAAATGGTGAAATGGTTAAACCCGCGTCAATACTCCCTGACGGGGCGCGGCATCATAATGGGCGGCATCGACGCCGTCTATGATCTCATCAGGGTGAAATTAAAATTTTTTTTATGCTTGCCCCTTGATGGATGCCGTCGCGACCCCATCTTGTAGTCAACCGCAGTGTGTGGACCTGAAAAAAAAATCAAATCTGGGCAGTTGAAAAAGCACGTTCTGCCCTTATTACAGGTACACAACCACATGTTGACTGAATTTTTAGTGGAGACGTTTAGATGGGTAAAATTATTGGTATCGACCTGGGTACTACCAACTCTTGTGTAGCGATTATGGACGGCACTACTGCACGCGTGCTGGAGAACGCCGAGGGCGATCGCACCACGCCTTCTATCATTGCTTATACCCAGGATGGTGAAACTCTGGTTGGTCAGCCGGCTAAACGTCAGGCAGTGACAAACCCGCAAAACACCCTGTTTGCGATCAAACGCCTGATTGGCCGCCGCTTCCAGGACGAAGAAGTTCAGCGTGACGTTTCTATCATGCCTTACAAAATCATCGCAGCAGATAACGGCGATGCGTGGCTTGATGTGAAAGGCACCAAAACGGCACCACCGCAGATCTCTGCTGAAGTGCTGAAAAAAATGAAGAAAACCGCTGAAGATTACCTGGGTGAGCCGGTAACTGAAGCTGTTATCACCGTTCCTGCTTACTTCAACGATGCTCAGCGTCAGGCAACCAAAGATGCTGGCCGTATCGCAGGTCTGGAAGTAAAACGTATCATCAACGAACCAACCGCGGCTGCACTGGCTTACGGTCTGGATAAAGAAGTCGGCAACCGTACTATCGCGGTTTACGACCTGGGTGGTGGTACCTTCGATATCTCTATTATCGAAATCGACGAAGTTGACGGCGAAAAAACCTTCGAAGTTCTGGCAACCAACGGTGATACCCACCTGGGTGGTGAAGACTTCGATACCCGTCTGATCAACTACCTCGTTGACGAGTTCAAGAAAGATCAGGGCATTGACCTGCGTAACGACCCGCTGGCGATGCAGCGCCTGAAAGAAGCCGCTGAGAAAGCGAAGATCGAACTGTCTTCTGCTCAGCAGACCGACGTGAACCTGCCGTACATCACCGCAGACGCGACCGGTCCTAAACACATGAACATCAAAGTGACCCGTGCGAAACTGGAAAGCCTGGTAGAAGACCTGGTGAACCGTTCTATCGAGCCGCTGAAAGTTGCACTGCAGGATGCTGGCCTGTCCGTATCTGACATCCAGGACGTTATCCTGGTGGGTGGTCAGACCCGTATGCCAATGGTTCAGAAGAAAGTGGCTGAATTCTTTGGTAAAGAGCCACGTAAAGACGTGAACCCGGACGAAGCGGTAGCTATCGGTGCGGCGGTTCAGGGTGGTGTATTGACCGGTGAAGTGAAAGACGTACTGTTGCTGGACGTTACCCCGCTGTCTCTGGGTATCGAAACTATGGGCGGTGTGATGACTGCGCTCATCAACAAAAACACCACCATCCCAACCAAGCACAGCCAGGTGTTCTCTACCGCTGAAGACAACCAGTCTGCGGTAACCATCCATGTGCTGCAGGGTGAGCGTAAGCGTGCGTCTGATAACAAGTCTCTGGGGCAGTTTAACCTGGACGGCATCAACCCGGCACCGCGCGGCATGCCGCAAATCGAAGTTACCTTCGACATCGATGCTGACGGTATCCTGCACGTGTCTGCGAAAGACAAAAACAGCGGTAAAGAGCAGAAGATCACCATCAAGGCATCTTCTGGCCTGAATGAAGCGGAAATCGAAAAAATGGTTCGCGATGCCGAAGCTAACGCGGAATCCGACCGTAAGTTCGAAGAGCTGGTTCAGACCCGTAACCAGGGTGACCATCTGCTGCACAGCACCCGTAAGCAGGTTGAAGAAGCGGGCGATAAACTGCCAGCGGAAGACAAAACTGCTATCGAAGCTGCACTGACCGCGCTGGAAACGTCTCTGAAAGGCGAAGACAAAGCGGATATCGAAGCGAAGATGCAGGAGCTGGCACAGGCTTCCCAGAAGCTGATGGAAATCGCTCAGCAGCAGCACGCACAGCAGCAGGCAGGCGCTGACGCTTCTGCGAACAACGCGAAAGACGACGACGTTGTCGACGCTGAGTTCGAAGAAGTTAAAGACAAAAAATAATCGCCCTGATGCAGGGTAATTAATCGGCACGGGCGTAGGAGAACTCTCCACGCCCGTGCTCGCATGTTAAGGGGCTTAAAAAAACCAATGGCAAAGCAAGACTATTACGAGATTTTAGGCGTTCCGAAAACTGCGGAAGAGCGTGAAATCAAAAAGGCGTATAAGCGCCTGGCCATGAAATTCCACCCGGACCGTAATCAGGGTGACAAAGAGGCTGAAGCAAAATTTAAAGAGATCAAAGAAGCCTACGAAGTCCTGACCGATGCACAAAAACGTGCGGCCTATGACCAGTACGGCCACGCGGCCTTTGAACAGGGCGGCATGGGCGGCGGTGGATTCGGTGGCGGCGGCTTTGGCGGCGGTGCGGATTTCAGCGACATCTTTGGCGACGTGTTCGGCGATATCTTCGGCGGCGGTCGTGGTCGTCAGCGCGCAGCGCGCGGCGCAGACCTGCGCTACAACATGGATCTCACTCTTGAAGAGGCCGTTCGTGGCGTCACGAAAGAGATCCGTATCCCGACGCTGGAAGAGTGTGACGTTTGCCACGGCAGCGGCGCGAAAGCGGGTACCCAGCCACAGACCTGTCCAACCTGTCACGGCTCCGGCCAGGTACAGATGCGCCAGGGCTTCTTCGCGGTACAGCAGGCCTGTCCGCACTGTCACGGTCGCGGTACGCTGATTAAAGATCCGTGCACCAAGTGTCACGGCCACGGTCGCGTTGAGAAAACCAAAACCCTGTCCGTTAAGATCCCGGCTGGCGTTGATACGGGCGACCGCATCCGTCTGGCGGGTGAGGGCGAAGCAGGCGAGCACGGCGCGCCGGCAGGCGATCTGTACGTTCAGGTTCAGGTGAAGCAGCACGCCATCTTCGAGCGTGAAGGCAATAACCTGTACTGTGAAGTGCCGATCAACTTCGCGATGGCGGCTCTCGGCGGTGAAATCGAAGTGCCGACGCTGGACGGTCGCGTCAATCTGAAAATCCCTGGTGAAACCCAGACCGGCAAGCTGTTCCGCATGCGCGGCAAAGGCGTGAAATCCGTTCGCGGTGGTGCGCAGGGCGACCTGCTGTGCCGTGTCGTCGTGGAAACGCCGGTTGGCCTGAACGACAAGCAGAAACAGCTGTTGAAAGAGCTTCAGGAGAGCTTTGGCGGCCCAACGGGTGAGAAAAACAGCCCGCGCTCCAAAAGCTTCTTTGATGGCGTCAAAAAATTCTTCGATGATTTGACCCGCTAATTCGTTAGCTGGTGTCTAACTTCAAAAAGCCCGGAAGCGATTCCGGGCTTTTTTTTGCAGTTATAGATCGGTAAAACTGAGTCTATACCCAATATTAATCTGTTTTTGCCGAGCTATTTGGCTTGGTATTATGGTTTTATCGAGGTATCGTTGTAAAAGAGAGAACATAAATGAAATTACTACACCGTTTCTTTAGCAGTGAGGCGTCCGGTGGTGTGATCCTGATTATTGCCGCGGCCGCCGCGATGGTGCTGGCTAACCTGGGCATGACCCGCGATCTCTATCACGCATTTCTGGAAACGCCCGTCGAGCTGAAGGTCGGAGCGCTGGAAATTAACAAGAACATGCTGCTGTGGATCAACGATGCGCTAATGGCGGTGTTCTTCCTGCTCGTTGGTCTTGAGGTTAAGCGCGAGCTGGTGCTAGGTTCGCTAGCCAGCCGCCAGCGCGCGGCGTTCCCGGTTATTGCCGCGCTCGGTGGGATGGTCGTTCCAGCGCTGCTCTTTCTCGCATTTACCTGGCAGGATCCTGTCGCGCGTGACGGCTGGGCGATCCCGGCCGCAACGGATATCGCCTTTGCGCTCGGTGTCTTAGCTCTGCTCGGCAGCCGCGTGCCGGTTGCGCTGAAAATCTTCCTGATGGCGCTGGCGATCATTGATGACCTGGGCGCCATTGTGATTATCGCGCTGTTCTACACCAGCGATCTGTCGATCCTGTCCCTGAGTGTAGCCGCAGGGGCGATTGCGGTGTTGGCGGTGCTGAACATCTTCAACGTTCGCCGCATCGGTATCTATATCCTGGTGGGGATGGTGCTGTGGACGGCGGTGCTGAAATCCGGCGTGCACGCCACGCTGGCCGGCGTGATTGTGGGCTTCTTCGTGCCGCTTAAGCCGCAGGACGGTAAGTCACCTGCTAAACAGCTGGAACACGTGCTGCACCCGTGGGTCGCCTTTATGATCCTGCCGCTGTTTGCGTTTGCCAACGCGGGCGTTTCCCTGCAGGGCGTTACGCTGGGCGGGCTGACGTCTGTCCTGCCGCTGGGCATTATTGCCGGGCTGTTTATCGGTAAGCCGCTGGGGATCAGCCTCTTCTGCTGGTTGGCGCTGAAGATGAAGCTGGCATCGTTGCCGAACGGTACAACCTTTAGTCAGATCATGGCCGTCGGCATACTGTGCGGTATTGGATTCACCATGTCGATCTTTATCTCGACGCTGGCGTTTGGTGCAAACGCGCCAGAGCTCATCGTCTGGGCGAAGCTCGGCATTCTCATCGGGTCATTACTGGCGGCAGTGATTGGGTATACTTTGTTGAAGGTGAAGTTGTCCGGACAGGCCGTCCAGGCATAACGGAACACCGGGAGAAGGTCACTCTTCTCCCGATACACACTCAGGGAGCGAAGACGCGATGCCTCATTTGAATTACAACCATCTTTACTACTTCTGGCACGTTTACAAACAGGGCTCGGTCGTGGGGGCGGCAGAGGCGCTTTACCTGACGCCGCAAACCATCACCGGGCAAATCAAAGCCCTTGAAGAACGGCTGCAGGGTAAGCTCTTCAAGCGCAAGGGCCGTGGGATCGAGCCGAGCGAGCTGGGGGAACTGGTTTTCCGCTATGCGGACAAAATGTTTACCCTGAGCCAGGAGATGCTGGATATCGTCAACTACCGCAAAGAGTCGAACCTGCTCTTTGATGTGGGGGTGGCGGATGCACTATCCAAACGGCTGGTAAGCGGCGTGCTGGATGCCGCTGTGGTAGAGGATGAACAAATCCATCTGCGCTGCTTTGAATCCACCCACGAGATGCTGCTGGAGCAACTGAGCCAGCACAAGCTGGACATGATTATCTCGGATTGCCCCATCGACTCCACGCAGCAGGAGGGGCTGTTCTCGGTGAAAATTGGCGAATGTGGCGTGAGCTTCTGGTGCATCAATCCACCGCCGGAGAAACCTTTCCCGGCCTGTCTGGAAGAGCGTCGCCTGCTGGTGCCGGGCAGGCGTTCCATGCTCGGACGCAAGCTGCTGAACTGGTTTAATTCGCAGGGGCTGAACGTGGAGATCCTCGGTGAGTTCGACGATGCGGCGCTGATGAAAGCCTTTGGCGAAGCGCATAATGCGATCTTCGTGGCGCCAACGCTCTACGCGCACGATCTCTATTCAGACGATAAGATTACGGAGATTGGCAGAGTAGATAACGTGATGGAGGAGTACCACGCCATATTCGCCGAAAGGATGATTCAACACCCGGCGGTGCAGCGAATCTGCAACCGTGACTACTCGGCGCTGTTTACGCCACCGGCATTCTGAAGACATAAAAAAACCCGCGTTAAGCGGGTTCTTTAAACAAGCAACAACAAGTAGCGATTAAGCCAGTTTGTTGATCTGCGCGGTCAGGTTTGCTTTATGACGCGCTGCTTTGTTTTTGTGGATCAGACCTTTAGCAGCCTGACGATCCACGATTGGTTGCATTTCGTTAAATGCGTTCTGCGCTGCAGCTTTGTCGCCAGCTTCGATTGCTGCGTATACTTTCTTGATGAAAGTACGCATCATAGAGCGACGGCTTGCGTTGTGCTTACGAGCCTTTTCAGACTGAACGGCACGTTTCTTAGCTGATTTGATATTAGCCAAGTCCAACTCCCAAATATGTTCTATGTGGACAATTCAAAGGCCGAGGAATATGCCCTCTTTGCCTTCTTTTGTCAATGGATTTGTGCAAATAAGCGCCGTTAATTAGCGACGCTACGTTACGTAGTGATGGCGCAGGATTCTACCAGCTTGTCTTTCGTGAATACAGCCTTTCGGCGTAAAAATCGCAGTTCACGGGCAGATTTTTTCGCTGTGAAAGGTCAGCCTGATGAAATCATTACGGCTTTCTGTTTTGCGCGAACAATCGCCGGTTAACCTTAACCGCTGTACAAGGTATACTTTGGCGATTTTCACTGTTTTGAGCCAGACATGAAGCTGATACGCGGCATACATAATCTCAGCAGAGCGCCACACGGGTGCGTGCTGACCATTGGTAATTTCGACGGCGTGCATCGTGGTCATCAGGCGCTGTTGCAGGGATTGCGTAAAGAAGGGGAGGCCCGTGGCCTGCCCGTTGTGGTGATGATTTTCGAGCCACAGCCGCTGGAGCTGTTCGCGGGCGATAAATCTCCCGCTCGCCTCACTCGCCTGCGCGAAAAGTTGCGCTACCTGGCGGAGTCCGGCGTGGACTACGTATTGTGTGTGCGTTTCGATCGCCGCTTTGCCGCACTGACAGCACAAAATTTTGTCAGCGACCTGCTGGTTAAGCGTCTTGGCGTTCAGTTTCTCGCCGTGGGGGATGATTTCCGCTTTGGCGCTGGTCGTCAGGGCGATTTCTTGCTATTACAGAAGGCTGGTCTGGAGTACGGTTTTGACGTCACCAGCGCGATGACCTTCTGTGAAGGCGGCGTGCGCGTCAGCAGCACGGCGGTGCGGCAGGCGCTGGCTAATGATGAACTGGAGACGGCAGAAAATTTGCTGGGCCATCCGTTCACCATCTCTGGCCGCGTGGTTCATGGCGATGCGCTGGGCCGCACGATTGGTTTCCCGACGGCGAATATACCGCTGCGTCGTCAGGTTTCCCCGGTTAAAGGGGTCTATGCGGTGGAAGTGGCAGGACTGGGCGATAAGTCGTTTTACGGCGTTGCCAACATTGGCACGCGTCCTACCGTTGCCGGTGTGCGTCAACAGCTAGAAGTGCACCTGCTGGACGTTGTAATGGACCTTTATGGTCGCCATATAGATGTAATACTGCGTAAAAAAATACGCAACGAGCAGCGATTTGCTTCGCTGGATGAACTTAAGGCGCAAATCGCGCGAGATGAATTAACGGCCCGCGAGTTTTTTGGGCTTTAGAACCGGCTTAACTGCCTACGTGATAAATACGGAACCGAGAATCTGATGAGTGACTATAAATCAACCCTGAATTTGCCGGAAACAGGGTTCCCGATGCGCGGCGATCTCGCCAAGCGTGAACCGGGAATGCTGGCGCGTTGGACCGATGATGACCTGTACGGCATCATTCGTGCAGCCAAAAAAGGTAAAAAAACCTTCATTCTGCATGATGGCCCTCCATATGCGAATGGCAGCATTCATATTGGTCACTCTGTAAACAAGATTCTGAAAGATATTATCGTGAAGTCCAAAGGACTCGCGGGATTTGACTCGCCTTACGTGCCGGGCTGGGACTGCCACGGTCTGCCGATCGAGCTGAAAGTGGAGCAAGAGTTTGGCAAGCCTGGTGAGAAGTTCACCGCTGCAGAGTTCCGCGCGAAGTGCCGCGAATACGCGGCCACCCAGGTTGAAGGCCAGCGCGCTGACTTTATCCGTCTGGGCGTGCTGGGCGACTGGTCGCACCCGTACCTGACCATGGACTTCAAAACCGAAGCCAACATCATCCGTGCGCTGGGCAAAATCATCGGTAACGGCCACCTGCATAAAGGCGCAAAGCCTGTGCACTGGTGCGTGGACTGCCGTTCTGCGCTGGCAGAAGCGGAAGTGGAATATTACGACAAAACTTCACCTTCAATCGACGTGGCCTTCGAAGCGGTCGATCAGGATGCCATTAAAGGTAAATTCGGTCTGCCTGGCGTTAGCGGCCCGATCTCTCTGGTGATCTGGACTACTACCCCTTGGACGCTGCCAGCCAACCGTGCAATCTCTCTCTCCGGCGAGTTCGAATATGCGCTGGTGCAGATTGATGGCCGCGCGGTTATCCTGGCGAAAGATCTGGTTGAAAGCGTGCTGAAACGCGCGAATATCACCGACTACACCGTGCTGGGCACCGTAAAAGGCGACGCGCTGGAGCTGATGCGCTTCAAACACCCGTTCCTGGACTTTGACGTTCCGGCGATCCTGGGCGACCACGTCACGCTGGACGCGGGTACCGGTGCGGTACATACCGCCGGTGGCCACGGTCCTGACGACTACAACATCAGCCTTAAATACGGCCTGGAAATTGCCAACCCGGTAGGCCCGGACGGGTCTTACCTGCCTGGCACCTATCCGGCGCTGGATGGTATCAACGTCTTCAAAGCCAACGACATCATCGTTGACATGCTGCGCACCAGCGGCGCGCTGCTTCACGTTGAGAAAATGCAGCACAGCTATCCGTGCTGCTGGCGCCACAAGACGCCGATCATCTTCCGTGCGACCCCGCAGTGGTTCGTCAGCATGGATCAGAAAGGCCTGCGCGAGCAGTCTCTGAAAGAGATCAAAGGCGTGCAGTGGATCCCGGACTGGGGCCAGGCGCGTATCGAATCCATGGTGGCTAACCGTCCTGACTGGTGTATCTCTCGTCAGCGTACCTGGGGCGTGCCGATGTCGCTGTTCGTGCATAAAGAGACGCATGAGCTGCACCCGAACACCCTGGAACTGATGGAAGAAGTGGCGAAGCGCGTCGAAGTTGACGGCATTCAGGCGTGGTGGGATCTCGACGCCCGCGACATCCTGGGCGCGGACGCGGACAACTATGAGAAAGTGCCAGACACCCTGGACGTGTGGTTTGACTCCGGGTCGACTCACGCCTCCGTAGTTGACGTGCGTCCGGAGTTTGCCGGTCACGCTGCCGACATGTATCTGGAAGGTTCCGACCAACACCGCGGCTGGTTCATGTCATCTCTGATGATTTCCACCGCGATGAAAGGTAAAGCGCCTTACCGTCAGGTACTGACCCACGGCTTCACCGTGGATGGTCAGGGCCGTAAGATGTCTAAATCTATCGGCAACACCGTTTCGCCGCAGGACGTGATGAACAAGCTGGGCGCGGACATCCTGCGTCTGTGGGTAGCCTCAACCGACTACACTGGCGAAATGGCGGTGTCTGACGAGATCCTGAAGCGTGCTGCCGACAGCTATCGTCGTATCCGTAACACCGCGCGCTTCCTGCTGGCGAACCTGAACGGGTTCGATCCAGTGAAAGACATGGTGAAACCGGAAGAGATGGTCGTGCTGGACCGCTGGGCGGTAGGCTGCGCGAAAGCGGCGCAGGAAGATATCCTGAAAGCCTATGAGTCTTACGACTTCCACGAAGTGGTGCAGCGCCTGATGCGCTTCTGCTCCATCGAGATGGGCTCGTTCTACCTCGACATCATCAAAGATCGCCAGTACACCGCGAAGGCGGACAGCGTGGCGCGCCGTAGCTGCCAGTCCGCGCTGTTCCACATCGCAGAAGCGCTGGTACGCTGGATGGCGCCGATCATGTCCTTCACCGCGGATGAAATCTGGGGTTATCTGCCGGGCGACCGTGAGAAGTATGTCTTCACCGGCGAGTGGTATGAAGGTCTGTTCGATCTCTCCAGCACCGAAGCAATGAACGATGCCTTCTGGGACGAGCTGCTGAAAGTGCGTGGCGAAGTGAACAAGGTTATCGAGCAGGCGCGTGCGGATAAGAAAGTTGGTGGCTCTCTGGAAGCGGCAGTGACCCTGTACGCCGAACCGGAGCTGGCGGCGAAGCTGACCGCGCTGGGCGATGAATTGCGATTTGTCCTGTTGACCTCTGGTGCAAAAGTTGCGGATTATGCCGAGGCTTCTGCTGATGCTCAGCAGAGCGAGTTGCTCAAAGGCCTGAAAGTCGCACTGAGCAAAGCCGAAGGTGAGAAGTGCCCGCGCTGCTGGCATTACACTACCGATATCGGCCAGGTGGCGGAACACGCAGACATCTGCGGACGCTGTGTAAGCAACGTCGCCGGTGACGGCGAAAAACGTAAGTTTGCCTGATGAGTAAAACTCTCTGTTCAACAGGACTGCGCTGGCTGTGGCTGGTTGTGGTGGTGCTGATTATCGATCTGGGCAGCAAGTTCCTGATCCTCCAGAATTTCGCTCTGGGGGAGACGGTTTCGCTGTTCCCGTCGCTTAACCTGCACTATGCGCGCAACTACGGCGCGGCGTTTAGCTTCCTTGCCGACAGCGGTGGCTGGCAGCGCTGGTTCTTCGCGGGTATCGCTCTCGGTATCTGCGTGGTACTGGCTGTGCTGATGTACCGCTCGAAGGCCACGCAAAAGCTGAATAACATCGCCTACGCGCTGATCATTGGCGGCGCGCTGGGCAACCTGTTTGACCGCCTGTGGCACGGCTTTGTGGTCGATATGATCGACTTCTACGTCGGCGACTGGCACTTCGCGACCTTTAACCTGGCCGACACCGCCATCTGCATCGGTGCGGCGTTAATCGTGCTGGAAGGCTTCTTGCCTAAACCCGCAGCGAAAGAGCAGGCGTAATTGTCAATGCCGGGTGATGCGCTGCGCCACCCGGCACAACATTAAAGAGCAATGTGTATGTCTAAATCCGTACAGAGCAACAGCGCGGTTCTCGTTCACTTCACGCTGAAGCTGGATGACGGCTCCACGGCTGAATCCACCCGCAATAACGGCAAACCTGCCCTGTTTCGTCTCGGCGATACCTCCCTGTCTGAAGGTCTTGAGCAGCAGCTCCTGGGCCTGAAAGAGGGTGAGAAAAAAGCGTTCTCGCTGGAGCCGGATGCCGCGTTTGGCGTGCCAAGCCCGGACCTGATTCAGTATTTCTCGCGCCGCGAGTTTATGGACGCGGGCGAACCGGAAATCGGGGCGATTATGCTCTTTACCGCTATGGACGGCAGCGAAATGCCTGGCGTGATCCGCGAGATTAACGGCGACTCTATCACCGTTGACTTCAACCATCCGCTTGCCGGGCGTACCGTTCATTTTGATGTTGAAGTGCTGGAGATCGATCCGGCACTGGAGGCCTGAAATGCAGATCCTGTTGGCTAACCCGCGCGGCTTCTGCGCCGGTGTAGACCGCGCTATCAGCATTGTTGAAAACGCGCTGGAGATTTACGGCGCGCCGATTTACGTGCGTCACGAAGTGGTGCATAACCGCTACGTGGTCGACAGCCTGCGCGAGCGCGGTGCTATTTTCATCGAGCAGATCAGCGAAGTGCCGGACGGTGCGATCCTGATCTTCTCCGCGCACGGCGTCTCTCAGGCGGTCCGTAACGAAGCGAAAAGCCGCGATCTGACCGTATTCGATGCCACCTGCCCATTAGTGACAAAAGTGCATATGGAAGTGGCGCGCGCCAGCCGCCGTGGTGAAGAGTCGATTCTGATTGGCCACGCCGGTCACCCGGAAGTTGAAGGCACCATGGGCCAGTACAGCAACCCGGAAGGGGGAATGTACCTGGTGGAGTCGCCGGAAGATGTCCTGACGCTGAACGTGAAAAACGAAGCGCGTCTGTCGTTTATGACCCAGACCACGCTCTCCGTAGACGACACCTCAGACGTGATTGACGCCCTGCGCCAGCGCTTCCCGAAAATCGTCGGGCCGCGTAAGGATGATATCTGCTACGCCACCACTAACCGTCAGGAAGCGGTGCGCGCGCTGGCTGAACAGGCGGACGTGGTGCTGGTTGTCGGCTCTAAAAACTCCTCTAACTCCAACCGTCTGGCCGAACTGGCGCAGCGTATGGGGAAAGCGGCGTTTTTAATCGACGACGCGACGGACATCCAGGAAGCGTGGGTGAAAAATGCGGCCTGCGTTGGCGTTACCGCAGGCGCTTCCGCGCCGGATATCCTGGTGCAGAACGTGATTGCTCGTCTGCAGGAGCTGGGCGGGGGCGAAGCGGTTCCGCTGGAAGGACGCGAAGAGAATATCGTCTTCGAAGTGCCGAAAGAGCTGCGTATCGACGCCCGCGAAGTTGAATAATTTCTTTTCTGATGAAAGGCCAGCACCTCCTGTGCTGGCCTTTTTTTTGCCCCGGACTTTATCGTGACGACAAAATCATGTCTTTTACTGATATCTGAGTCGGTTTCACGTTAAATTCTAATTATTGGTGTTTTCAGTTGGCAGCCTTTACGAAGGCTGGTTAATCTGAAAACGGTTTACATCATTTTAACGTAAGAGAATAACTATGCATGATGCACAGATCCGTGTCGCCATTGCGGGCGCGGGTGGACGTATGGGTCGCCAGCTGATTCAGGCGGCAATACAAATGGATGGCGTGGCACTCGGCGCGGCGCTGGAGCGTGAAGGTTCATCCCTGCTGGGATCCGATGCGGGTGAACTGGCCGGCGCGGGCAAGACAGGTGTTACCGTTCAGAGCTGCCTTGATGCGGTGAAAGATGACTTTGACGTGTTCATCGACTTTACCCGTCCCGAAGGCACCCTGTCTCACCTGGCGTTTTGCCGCCAGCACGGTAAAGGGATGGTGATTGGCACTACCGGCTTCGATGATGCGGGTAAACAGGCCATTCAGGATGCAGCCACCGACATTGCGATTGTCTTTGCCGCGAACTTTAGCGTAGGCGTTAACGTCATGCTGAAGCTGCTGGAAAAAGCGGCGAAGGTGATGGGCGACTACACCGACATTGAGATTATTGAAGCGCACCACCGCCATAAAGTTGATGCTCCATCAGGCACGGCGCTGGCGATGGGCGAAGCGATTGCTTATGCAATGGATAAAGATTTAAAAGACATCGCGGTCTATTCCCGTGAAGGGCATACCGGAGAACGCGTGCCGGGCACCATTGGTTTCGCAACCGTCCGGGCGGGCGATATCGTCGGCGAACACACGGCGATGTTCGCCGATATTGGCGAACGTGTTGAGATTACGCACAAAGCGTCAAGCCGCATGACGTTCGCCAATGGCGCAGTACGCTCCGCATTGTGGCTGAAATCGAAAGAAAAGGGTCTTTTTGATATGCGAGATGTGCTGGATCTCAACAATTTGTAAGCTTTATTACCCATCGTGATGTGGTTATTGCAGTCGTAATGTATTGATTGCATAGGGCAATAATTTATTGCCCTCTTATTTTATTTGTTTTAGATGGATTTTGATTGTTAATGGTCATAAATCTGAGTTTTATGCCATTATTATGTGAATTGAATGTAAATTTTGACCATTTGGTCCACTTTTTGTCGCTCGCATCTCTTAAATTCCATAAAACCTACCGCGCAAGCGTTTTCCAGGATTATTTACCTGATCTTTTTGCCCATTAAATCCCATTCAAGCCGCCAGTCCCGCAAAAGAATAAACAAAATATCCGTTTTAAGTTGACTTTTACCCACCAAATCTCCAGAATGCCGCCGTTTGCCAAAAATCCGCTGGCAACACATTTGCATTGATCTATGACATAGTCATGAATTAATATGCAAATAAAGTGAGTGAATATTCTCTGGAGGGTGTTTTGATTAAGTCAGCGCTATTGGTTCTGGAAGACGGAACCCAGTTTATCGGTCGGGCCATAGGGGCAACGGGTTCGGCGGTTGGGGAAGTCGTTTTCAATACTTCAATGACCGGTTATCAAGAAATCCTCACTGATCCTTCCTATTCTCGCCAAATCGTTACTCTTACTTATCCTCATATCGGCAATGTCGGCACCAATGCGGCTGACGAAGAATCCTCTCAGGTACATGCGCAAGGCCTGGTCATTCGCGACCTGCCGCTAATTGCCAGCAACTTCCGCAACACTGAAGACCTCTCTTCTTATCTGAAGCGCCATAACATCGTGGCGATTGCCGATATCGATACCCGTAAGCTGACGCGTCTGCTGCGCGAGAAGGGCGCACAGAACGGCTGCATCATCGCAGGGGATAACCTCGATGCGGCCCTGGCGCTGGAAAAAGCGAAAGCCTTCCCGGGCCTGAACGGTATGGACCTCGCGAAAGAAGTGACTACCGCCGAAGCCTACAGCTGGACGCAGGGGAGCTGGACGCTGGAAGGCGACCTGCCGGAAGCGAAAAAAGAGAGCGAACTGCCGTTCCACGTGGTGGCCTATGATTTTGGTGCCAAGCGCAACATCCTGCGCATGCTGGTTGACCGTGGCTGCCGCCTGACGGTGGTACCGGCGAAAACCTCCGCTGAAGACGTACTGAAGATGAACCCGGACGGCATCTTCCTCTCTAACGGCCCAGGCGACCCGGCACCGTGCGATTACGCTATCGACGCCATCAAGTCCTTCCTGGAAACCGACATCCCGGTATTCGGCATCTGCCTCGGCCATCAGCTGCTGGCGCTGGCGAGCGGTGCGAACACCGTCAAGATGAAGTTCGGCCACCACGGTGGTAACCACCCGGTGAAAGACATTGATAACAATACGGTGATGATTACCGCGCAGAACCACGGTTTCGCCGTCGATGAAGCCTCAATGCCGGCTAACCTGCGCGTGACGCACAAATCACTGTTCGATGGCACCCTGCAGGGTATCCACCGTACCGATAAGCCAGCGTTCAGCTTCCAGGGCCACCCGGAAGCCAGCCCGGGCCCGCACGACGCCGCGCCGCTGTTCGATCACTTCATCGAACTTATCGAGCAATACCGTAAGACCGCTAAATAATCAGGAGCCGAGAAGACCATGCCAAAACGTACAGACATAAAAAGCATCCTGATCCTTGGCGCTGGCCCGATCGTCATCGGCCAGGCCTGCGAATTCGACTACTCCGGCGCGCAGGCGTGTAAAGCGCTGCGCGAAGAGGGTTACCGCGTTATCCTGGTGAACTCTAACCCGGCGACCATCATGACCGACCCGGAAATGGCGGATGCCACCTACATCGAGCCGATTCACTGGGAAGTGGTGCGTAAAATCATCGAAAAAGAGCGCCCGGACGCGGTGCTGCCAACCATGGGCGGCCAGACGGCGCTGAACTGTGCGCTGGAGCTGGAGCGTCAGGGCGTGCTGGCTGAATTTGGCGTCACCATGATTGGTGCCACCGCCGACGCGATTGATAAAGCAGAAGACCGTCGCCGCTTCGACGTGGCGATGAAGAAAATCGGCCTCGACACCGCGCGCTCCGGTATTGCGCATAACATGGAAGAGGCGCTGGCCGTTGCGGCAGAAGTGGGCTATCCGTGCATCATCCGTCCATCGTTCACCATGGGCGGCACCGGTGGCGGTATCGCCTACAACCGCGAAGAGTTCGAAGAGATTTGCGAGCGCGGTCTGGATCTATCCCCAACCAAAGAGCTGCTGATTGATGAATCGCTGATTGGCTGGAAAGAGTACGAGATGGAAGTGGTGCGTGATAAAAACGACAACTGCATCATCGTCTGCTCCATCGAAAACTTCGATGCGATGGGTATACACACCGGCGACTCCATCACCGTTGCGCCAGCCCAGACGCTGACCGACAAAGAGTATCAAATCATGCGTAACGCCTCGATGGCGGTACTGCGTGAAATCGGCGTGGAAACCGGCGGTTCTAACGTGCAGTTCTCGGTGAACCCGAAAACCGGCCGTCTGATTGTTATCGAAATGAACCCGCGCGTGTCCCGCTCCTCCGCGCTGGCCTCCAAAGCCACCGGCTTCCCGATTGCGAAAGTGGCGGCGAAGCTGGCAGTGGGTTACACCCTCGACGAGCTGATGAACGACATCACCGGTGGCCGCACGCCTGCGTCCTTCGAGCCGTCCATCGACTACGTTGTGACTAAAATTCCTCGCTTTAACTTCGAGAAATTCGCGGGCGCGAACGACCGTCTGACGACCCAGATGAAATCTGTGGGTGAAGTGATGGCGATTGGCCGCACGCAGCAGGAATCCCTGCAAAAAGCGCTGCGCGGTCTGGAAGTGGGCGCCACCGGCTTTGACCCGAAAGTGAGCCTGGACGACCCGGAAGCGCTGACCAAAATCCGCCGCGAGCTGAAAGACGCGGGCGCAGAGCGTATCTGGTACATCGCCGATGCCTTCCGCGCGGGCCTGTCCGTCGACGGCGTATTTAACCTGACCAACATCGACCGCTGGTTCCTGGTGCAGATTGAAGAGCTGGTGCGTCTGGAAGAGAAAGTGGCGGAGCTGGGCATCAACGGCCTGGACGCAGATTTCCTGCGCATGCTGAAGCGTAAAGGCTTCGCCGATGCGCGTCTGGCTAAGCTGGCGGGCGTGCGCGAAGCGGAAATCCGCAAGCTGCGCGACCAGTATGACCTGCACCCGGTATACAAGCGCGTGGACACCTGCGCGGCCGAGTTCTCGACCGATACCGCGTACATGTACTCCACCTATGAAGACGAGTGCGAAGCGAATCCGTCCGTCGACCGCGACAAGATTATGGTGCTGGGCGGCGGTCCAAACCGTATCGGCCAGGGCATTGAGTTCGACTACTGCTGCGTGCACGCCTCGCTGGCGCTGCGCGAAGACGGGTACGAGACCATCATGGTCAACTGTAACCCGGAAACCGTTTCTACCGACTACGACACCTCCGATCGCCTCTACTTCGAGCCGGTTACCCTGGAAGACGTGCTGGAAATCGTGCGCATCGAGAAGCCAAAAGGCGTTATCGTGCAGTACGGCGGTCAGACCCCGCTGAAGCTGGCGCGCGCGCTGGAAGCGGCAGGCGTACCGGTTATCGGTACCAGCCCGGACGCGATTGACCGCGCGGAAGACCGTGAGCGTTTCCAGCAGGCGGTTGACCGTCTGAAGCTGAAGCAGCCGGCGAACGCCACGGTGACCGCCATTGAAATGGCCGTTGAGAAGGCGAAGGAGATTGGCTACCCGCTGGTGGTGCGCCCTTCCTACGTGCTGGGCGGCCGCGCGATGGAAATCGTCTACGACGAAGCCGACCTGCGCCGCTACTTCCAGACGGCGGTGAGCGTTTCCAACGATGCGCCAGTACTGCTTGACCGCTTCCTCGACGACGCGGTTGAGGTGGACGTTGACGCCATCTGCGACGGCGAAATGGTGCTGATTGGCGGCATCATGGAGCACATCGAGCAGGCGGGCGTGCACTCCGGCGACTCCGCCTGTTCTCTGCCAGCCTACACGCTGAGCCAGGAAATTCAGGACGTGATGCGCCAGCAGGTGCAGAAGCTGGCCTTTGAGCTGCAGGTTCGTGGCCTGATGAACGTTCAGTTCGCGGTGAAAGACAACGAAGTTTATCTGATTGAAGTCAACCCGCGTGCGGCGCGTACCGTCCCGTTCGTCTCTAAAGCGACCGGTATTCCGCTGGCGAAAGTGGCGGCGCGCGTGATGGCTGGCCAGACGCTGGCTCACCAGGGCGTGACAAAAGAGATCATCCCGCCGTATTACTCGGTGAAAGAGGTGGTGCTGCCGTTCAACAAATTCCCGGGCGTTGACCCGCTGTTAGGGCCAGAGATGCGCTCGACCGGGGAAGTAATGGGCGTGGGCCGCACCTTCGCAGAAGCGTTTGCCAAGGCGCAGCTGGGCAGCAGCTCTACCATGAGAAAATCGGGCCGTGCGCTGCTCTCCGTTCGCGAAGGCGATAAAGAGCGCGTGGTTGACCTGGCCGCCAAGCTGCTGAAACAAGGCTTTGAGCTGGACGCAACCCACGGTACGGCGATTGTGCTGGGTGAAGCCGGTATTAACCCGCGTCTGGTGAACAAGGTGCATGAAGGTCGTCCGCACATTCAGGATCGTATCAAGAATGGCGAATATACCTACATCATCAACACCACCGCAGGACGCCAGGCGATTGAAGACTCCAAGCTGATTCGCCGCAGCGCGCTGCAATACAAAGTGCACTACGACACCACCCTGAACGGCGGTTTCGCAACAGCGATGGCGCTGAATGCGGATGCTACCGAGAAGGTGATTTCGGTGCAGGAAATGCACGCGCAGATTAGCAAGTAACCCCCATTGCCCGGTACCGTTCGGTTACCGGGCAATTTTCCCATCTTAAGAACCTTCTGGTTTTTCATCCGCTTTCAGTCAGTTAGCCTAAAATAGTTAGGTCGATAACGAAAATTCAACTGAGAGCAGGGGAAAACACCATGCAAAATAAATTACTGATCGCTTCCGTTCTGGCTGCCACCGCAATGTTTACCGTCGCGGGCTGTTCGTCCAATCAGGCCGTAAAAACCACCGATGGCAAAACGATTGTCACCGACGGGAAACCGCAGGTGGATGACGATACCGGCCTGGTGTCGTACAAAAACGCCGAAACCGGTCAAACTGAACAGATTAATCGCGACCAGGTGAAATCCATGGGCGAGCTGGATAACTAATTCAGAATTCTGACGTAAGCCCGTCAATAATATTCACTATTAGCCTGTTGAATTACTGACTACACTCTTTTGTTAAAAGAAGGCAGTAACAACAGGCTAATCAATGATTCTTATAATTTATGCCCATCCCTATCCGCAGCACTCGCATGCGAATAAGCGGATGCTTGAGCAGGTAAGGACGCTGGATAACGTAGAGATACGTTCCCTCTATCAACTCTATCCCGATTTTAATATCGATATCGCCGCCGAACAGGAGGCGCTCACCCGTGCCGATCTGATTATCTGGCAACATCCTATGCAGTGGTACAGTACGCCCCCGCTCCTGAAACTGTGGATCGATAAGGTCTTCTCTCACGGCTGGGCGTATGGCCACAACGGCCATGCGCTAAAAGGCAAAAGTCTGATGTGGGCGGTCACTACGGGCGGAGGAGAAAGTCACTTTGATATCGGTTCCTTCCCGGGGTTTGACGTCCTGGCGCAGCCGCTGCAGGCTACGGCGCTTTACTGCGGGCTGAACTGGCTCCCGCCTTTTGCGATGCATTGCACCTTTGTTTGCGACGATGAAACGCTGCAGGCGCAGGCTCGCCATTATAAACAACGCTTACTCGAGTGGCAGGAGACGCATCATGGATAGCCATACGCTGATACAGGCGCTGATTTATCTCGGCGCGGCGGCGCTGATTGTGCCGGTGGCGGTACGTCTGGGGCTGGGGTCGGTTCTCGGCTACCTGATTGCGGGCTGCGTCATTGGGCCCTGGGGCTTTCGACTGGTAACGGATGCGGAGGCGATCCTCCATTTCGCTGAAATTGGCGTCGTGCTGATGCTGTTTGTGATTGGTCTGGAGCTGGATCCGCAGAGGTTATGGAAACTTCGCGCCTCGGTATTTGGCGGAGGCGCGCTGCAGATGGTGGCCTGCGGCCTGCTGATCGGTGGGTTCTGCATCCTGTTGGGCATGAACTGGAAAGTGGCGGAGCTTATCGGCATGACGCTTGCGCTCTCCTCGACGGCCATCGCCATGCAGGCGATGAACGAGCGAAATCTGACGGTCTCGCAGATGGGACGCAGCGCGTTCTCGGTGCTGCTGTTCCAGGATATCGCCGCTATTCCGCTGGTGGCGATGATCCCGTTGCTGGCGGCAAGCGGCTCATCCACGACGCTGGGGGCGTTTGCGCTGTCGGCATTAAAAGTCGTGGGGGCGCTGGCGCTGGTGGTCCTGCTTGGCCGCTACGTGACCCGCCCGTTACTGCGGTTTGTTGCCCGTTCAGGCCTGCGCGAAGTGTTCAGCGCCGTGGCGCTGTTCCTGGTGTTTGGCTTTGGTTTGCTGCTGGAGGAAGCCGGGCTGTCGATGGCGATGGGGGCGTTCCTTGCAGGCGTTCTGCTGGCGAGCTCTGAATATCGCCACGCGCTGGAAAGCGATATCGAGCCGTTCAAAGGGCTGCTGCTGGGGCTGTTTTTCATCGGCGTGGGGATGTCCGTCGACTTCGGCACGCTGGTCACGCACCCGCTGCGGATCGTCATCCTGCTCGTCGGTTTCCTGGTGATTAAAATGGTGATGCTGTGGCTGATTGCGCGTCCATTGAAGGTGCCGAACAAGCAGCGCCGCTGGTTTGCCGTACTGCTGGGTCAGGGGAGCGAATTTGCATTCGTGGTCTTTGGTGCCGCGCAGATGGCAAACGTGCTCGATCCCGAGTGGGCGAAAGCGCTGACGCTGGCGGTCGCGCTGTCGATGGCGGCAACGCCTGTTCTACTGGTGGTGCTGACGCGTCTGGAAAAATCAGGCAGCGAGCAGGAGCGCGAAGCCGACGAGATCGATGAGGAGCAGCCGCGCGTCATCATCGCCGGATTTGGTCGCTACGGGCAGATCGTCGGGCGTTTACTGCTGTCAAGCGGGGTGAAAATGGTGATTCTCGATCACGATCCTGACCATGTCGATACCCTGCGTAAATTTGATATGAAGGTGTTTTACGGCGATGCGACTCGCGTCGATCTGCTGGAATCCGCCGGGGCGGCAAAAGCTGAGGTATTGATTAACGCCATTGACGATCCTGAGACCAGCATGCAGATGGTGGAGCTGGTAAAAGAGCATTTTCCAGGGCTGACCATTATCTCCCGCGCGCGCGATGTGGATCATTACATCCGGCTGCGTCAGGCGGGCGTAGAGGCGCCGGAGCGTGAAACGTTCGAAGGCGCGCTGAAGTCTGGCCGCATGGCGCTGGAGAATCTGGGGCTCGGCGCGTATGAAGCGCGCGAACGTGCGGACCTGTTCCGCCGCTTTAACACCGGGATGGTGGAAGAGATGGCGGCGATGGCCGGCAGTACGGCCACGGAGCGTGCGGCGGTGTTTAAACGCACCAGCGCCATGCTGACGGAAATCATTAACGAGGACCGTAACCACCTGTCGCTGATCCAGCGCCATGGCTGGCAGGGCACGGAAGAGGGCAAACATACCGGCGATCCAGCTGACGAGCCCGAGAGTAAACCTTCCGCGTGAAGTGGAGTTGCCAGCAATAATAAAAAATTTCTGTATCTTTACTCTGCCGCCAGTCGACGAAAGATTAAGCTTTCCGTATAGTGGCGGCAATTTTTTGCATCCGGGAAATTTTCAATGATCAGTCTGATTGCAGCGCTGGCGGTGGACCGCGTTATCGGTATGGAAAATGCCATGCCGTGGAACCTGCCTGCCGATCTCGCATGGTTTAAACGTACTACGTTAAACAAGCCGGTAGTGATGGGCCGCCTGACCTGGGAGTCGATTGGTCGTCCATTGCCGGGCCGTAAGAATATCGTTATCAGTAGCCAGCCGGGCACTGACGATCGCGTCGAATGGGTTAAGTCCGTTGATGAAGCGATTGCCGCCTGCGGTGACGCCGAAGAGATCATGGTGATCGGCGGCGGCCGCGTGTATGAGCAGTTCCTGCCTAAGGCGCAGAAGCTGTATCTGACCCACATTGATGCGGAAGTGGAAGGGGACACCCATTTCCCGGATTACGATCCGGACGAGTGGGAATCGGTATTCAGCGAGTTCCACGACGCGGATGCACAGAACTCCCACAGCTACTGCTTCGAGATTCTGGAACGTCGTTAAGTGATGTCCCTCTCCCGCCCGGGAGAGGGAATGATTCAGGAGGCAACGGCCTCACTTCCCCCTAAGTCCAGCTGTCGGTTGGACGGCTGAACAAAGTAAGTTTTATCTTCCCAGCGTAAGCAGGTCAACTCTCCGCCCCAGCAGCATCCGGTATCCAGACCGTAGATCCCGTCCGGCGTGCCTTTTCCTTCCAGCGCAGCCCAGTGGCCAAAGACGACGTTGTACTCGCTTGTCACGGGTCCAGGAATGGCAAACCACGGTTTGAGCGGGGCAGGCGCGCTTTCCGGCGTCTCTTTGGAATACATGTCCAGCTGCCCGTTCGGGAAGCAGAAACGCATGCGCGTAAAAGCGTTGGTAATAAAGCGCAGGCGGGCCAGACCGCTGAGATCCTCGCTCCAGTGATTCGGCATATCGCCGTACATGGCATCAAGGAAGAAGGGGTACGAGTCGCTCGCCAGCACCGCCTCAACGTCACGCGCGCAGGTTTTAGCCGTCTCAAGATCCCATTGCGGGGTGATCCCGGCATGAGCCATGACCAGCTTTTTCTCCTCATCGACCTGCAGTAAAGGCTGGCGGCGCAGCCAGTTAATCAGGTCGTCCGCGTCTGGCGCATCCAGCAGGGGAGAGAGGCGATCTTTAGGTTTGTTGCGGCTGATCCCGGCAAATACGGCCAACAGGTGAAGATCGTGATTGCCCAGCACCATGCGCACGCTGTCGCCCAGAGATTTGACGAAACGTAAAACCTCAAGCGAGCCCGGACCACGCGCGACTAAATCGCCCGTCAGCCAGAGCGTGTCCTGTCCTGGCGTAAAGTCGACCTGTTTTAACAATGCGATCAGTTCATCGTAGCAACCGTGAACGTCGCCAATCAGATATGTAGACATTAGATTAATGAATGAGTGTGGTTACGGCGAGACGGAACACAGGAATAGCAACGCGGAACACATTGCCATCGACGTCGACCATTTCATAATGGCCTTGCATGGTACCCAGCGGCGTTTCAATTACCGCGCCGCTGGTGTACTGATACTCTTCGCCAGGGGCGATGTGGGGCTGTTCACCGACCACTCCTTCACCCTGAACTTCAATTTCGCGGCCATTGCCGTTGGTGATAAGCCAGTAGCGCCCGCGCAGCTGCACGGGCATCCGCCCCAGATTGCGAATGGTCACGGTGTAAGCAAAGACAAAACGCTCTTCATCCGGCGAGGATTGCGATTCAACATAGACGCTTTGTACATGGACACATACGCGGGGCGAATCAATCATGGCTTAACTCTCCTTCGGCGGCGCATTTTCGCTGATGTAATTAGCCAGCTTGCAGTACTGCTCTACGGAAATGTTTTCCGCACGCATTGCCGGGTCGATCCCCAGCTCTGCTAACACCTCAACGGTAAACGAATTGCTCAGACTGTTACGGATCGTTTTACGGCGCTGGTTAAAGGCTTCCGTGGTGATGCGGCTGAGTACACGCAGATCTTTAACCGGATACGGTTTCGTTTTGTGCGGCACAAGGCGCACAACCGCAGAATCTACTTTCGGTGGCGGCGTGAACGCTGATGGCGGTACTTCGAGTACCGGGATCACGTTGCAGTAATATTGTGCCATCACGCTTAAACGACCATACGCTTTACTGTTCGGCCCTGCAACCAGACGGTTAACAACCTCTTTTTGCAACATGAAGTGCATGTCGGCAATGGCATCAGTATAGCTAAAGAGGTGGAACATTAGCGGCGTGGAGATGTTATACGGCAGGTTGCCGAACACGCGCAGCGGCTGGCCCATTTTTTCCGACAGTTCGCCAAAATTCATGGTCATGGCATCCTGCTGATAGATGGTCAGCTTTGGTCCGAGGAACGGGTGCGTTTGCAGGCGTGCGGCAAGGTCGCGGTCCAGTTCGATAACGGTCAGCTCGTCGAGGCGTTCGCCTACCGGCTCGGTCAGTGCGGCAAGGCCCGGGCCGATTTCGACCATAGCCTGACCCTTCTGCGGATTAATAGCAGAGACGATGCTGTCGATCACGAATTGATCGTTGAGAAAGTTTTGCCCGAAGCGTTTACGGGCTAAGTGGCCCTGATGGACTCGATTAGTCATTGAGTATTAACAATCATTTTGATGGCGAGATTAAGCGCCGTAATAAAACTGCCGACATCCGCTTTCCCCTGGCCTGCCAGATCCAGCGCAGTGCCGTGGTCAACGGACGTTCGAATAAAGGGTAAACCGAGGGTGATATTCACCCCGCGGCCAAAGCCCTGGTATTTTAGCACGGGCAGACCCTGATCGTGGTACATCGCGAGGACGGCGTCGGCATTATCCAGGTATTTTGGCTGGAAAAGGGTGTCCGCAGGCAGCGGCCCGCTGAGATTCATCCCTTTGGCGCGCATTTCTTCAAGCACCGGAATAATGGTGTCGATCTCTTCGGTGCCCATATGACCCCCTTCACCCGCGTGCGGATTTAGGCCGCAGACCAGAACGTGCGGCCGCTTGATGCCGAACTTCGTTTGCAGGTCGTGATGCAGGATCCCGATGATCTCCCGCAGCAGTTCCGGGGTGATGGCATCAGGAATGGCCTTGATCGGTAAATGGGTGGTCACGAGAGCAACGCGCATCGCTTCCGTCGCCAGCATCATCACCACTTTCGGGCTGTGCGAGCGCTCTTCGAAGAACTCCGTATGCCCGGTAAAAGGGATGCCCGCTTCGTTGATGACGCCCTTATGCACGGGGCCGGTGATCAGAGCGGCAAATTCGCCCTTCAGGCAACCGTCGCAGGCGCGGGCAAGGGTTTCCACGACGTAGTGGCCATTTTCCGTGCTGAGCTGGCCTGGAACAACGGGTGTACGAAGGGGAACAGAAAGAAGAGTGAGCGTACCGGCCTGCTGTGGTGCGGGCTGTTGGCCTTCAACGTAAGGGATGAGCGTTAAGGGCAGACCGAGCAGATTCGCCCGGTCTTGTAACAGTGTTGCATCCGCGCAGACAACCAATTCTACTGGCCAGCTGCGCTGGGCGAGCTGGACAACGAGGTCAGGCCCAATCCCGGCAGGTTCGCCGGGAGTGATAACAACACGATGCTGTTTCATTAGTTGCTCAGGACTTTCACGTAAGCACTGGCGCGCTGTTCCTGCATCCAGGTTGCCGCTTCTTCGGAGAACTTACGGTTAAACAGCATACGATAGGCTCTGTCTTTCTGCGCCGCATCCGTTTTGTCCACGTTGCGGGTGTCCATCAGCTCGATCAGATGCCAGCCAAATGAAGAGTGAACCGGGGCACTGATCTGGCCTTTATTCAGCTTCATCAGCGCATCGCGGAAGGCAGGATCGTAAATGTCCGCAGCCGCCCAGCCCAGATCGCCGCCCTGGTTCGCAGAGCCAGGATCCTGAGAGAACTCTTTCGCTGCATTGGCAAACGACGTTTTACCGCTCTTAATATCTGCGGCAATTTGCTCCAGCTTCGCACGCGCCTGATCGTCAGTCATGATCGGTGACGGCTTCAGCAGAATGTGGCGGGCGTGAACTTCAGTCACGGAGATATTCTGGCTCTGACCGCGCAGATCGTTCACTTTCAGAATGTGGAAGCCCACCCCTGAACGGATTGGACCGACGATATCGCCTTTCTTCGCCGTGCTCAGCGCCTGAGCAAAGATAGATGGCAGCTCCTGGATACGTCCCCAGCCCATCTGACCGCCTTTCAGGGCCTGTTGGTCAGCAGAGTAGGTGATAGCCAGCTTGCCAAAGTCGCCGCCGTTACGCGCCTGGTCGACAATTGAACGTGCCTGACTTTCTGCTTCAGCAGCCTGATCTGACGTTGGGTTCTCTGGCAGTGGGATCAGAATGTGGCTCAGGTTCAGCTCTGTGCTCGCATCGTTCTGGTTGCCCACCTGTTTTGCCAGCGCATCCACTTCCTGAGGCAGGATGGTGACGCGGCGACGGACTTCATTATTACGCACTTCTGAAATCAGCATCTCTTTACGGATCTGGTTACGGTAGGTAGCGTAGCTGATGCCGTCATAGGCCAGACGGCTGCGCATCTGGTCCGGCGACATGTTGTTCTGCTTTGCAATGTTAGCGATAGCCTGATCAAGCTGCTCGTCGGTCACCTTCACGCCCATTTTCTGACCCATCTGCAGGATAATCTGATCCATGATCAGACGCTCCAGGATCTGGTGGCGCAGCGTGGCGTCATCCGGAAGTTGCTGACCCGCTTCGCCCGAATTGAGCTTCACGGATTTCATCAGACCATCAACGTCACTTTCGAGCACGACGCCGTTGTTAACGACAGCGGCGACCTTATCAACAACCTGGGGGGCCGCGAAGCTGGTATTCGCAACCATAGCGACACCAAGCAGCAGCGTTTTCCAGTTCTTCATACTTTTTCCATTTCAATTAACCGCAAAGCGGATTACGTTGTAAATCAAGCACATTACAAAGAACTACTGTACGGCAGAATGTTCGAACGCAGCATCTGATGCGTGCCCAGGCCGTAGTTGGAGCTCAGGCCGCGCAGTTCGACATTAAAGCCAATCACGTTATCGTATTTGCTCTGATTGTTTACAGTGTCCCAGCCGTTAAGCTTACGCTCGTAACCGACGCGCAGCGCGTAACAGCAGGAGTTATATTGCAGACCTACCATCTGGTCCGCTGGCTTATTCGCGTTGGTGTCAAAGTAGTAAGCGCCTACGATTGACCAGCGGTCGGCGATAGGCCAGCTTGCTGCACCACCAACCTGCGAGATGCCGTCTTTATACTGTTCTGCGCCTGCATAAGAAGGCAATGTTGCCTGAATATATTCCGGGCTGGCATAACGATACGTCAACTGTACCATGCGGTCTTCATCGCGACGGTACTCAATAGCGGCACTGCTTGTGGCGATATTATCGAGGCGAGTGTCATATTGCACACCACCGCGCAGGCCCCAACGGTCAGTCATGCGCCAGTACGTGTCTCCCGCCCATACCAGCGATCCAGTTTTGTTGTCTTTCTCCCACTGAATGTTGTCATCACCGGTACGTGACTCGGTGAAATAGTAGATTTGACCAACAGAAACGTTAAAACGTTCAACGGCGGCATCATCATAAACGCGTGTTGTGACGCCGGTCGTTAACTGGTTAGCGGATGCGATACGGTCCAGACCGCCGTAAGTACGATCGCGGAACAGGCCGCTGTAGTCAGACTGCAGTAAAGACGAGTCGTAGTTCTGAATCTTGCTCTGATCGCGATATGGCACGTACAAATACTGCATACGCGGCTCAAGCGTCTGGGTATAACCATCCGCCAGCAGGCCCATATCACGCTCGAAGATCAGCTTCCCGTCCATTTTGAACTGCGGGAGCGTTCGGTTAACCGACTCTTCCAGATGCGCATTGTTCGTGGTGTTGTAATTATCAACATTTTTTTGCTGATAGTGCGTCGCCATCAGCTTGGCTTCGGTATTCAGGCTTGCCCAGTTGTTAGACCACGGCAGATTGATCGTCGGCTCCAGGTGAACACGCGTAGCTTCCGGCATGTCCGAATCCGTGTTCACGAAATGTACCGCCTGAGCGTAAACCCGGGTGTCGAATGGACCTACATTATTCTGATACCAGTTAACGTCCAGCTGCGGCTCTGCACCATAGGTAGGCGTGGACTGGTCAGAGAATACCTGGAACTGTTTGGTTGAGACGGTTGCATCAAAGTTCTGCACCGCATAGCCTACGCTGAACTTCTGCGTGGCATAGCCATCCGTGCTCGAACCGTATTTAGACGAAAAGTCGTTAAAATAAGATGAGTCGCTAACTTTGGTATAGTCAACGTTAAAGCGCCACACCTGATCCATCACTCCGGCATGCTGCCAGTAGAATAGCCAGCGGTGTTTATCGCCTTCTGTAGGGTGCTCATCCTGGAAGACCTTATCCGACGGCAGATAATCCAGCTCCATCAGGCCAGCACCGGCCTGAGTCAGATAGCGGAACTCGTTCTCCCACATGATGTTGCCGCGCTTGTGGATATAGTGCGGCGTGATCGTGGCGTCCATGTTGGGCGCGATGTTCCAGTAATACGGCAGGTAGAACTCAAAGTAGTTCGTGGTGCTGTATTTGGCATTCGGGATCAGGAAGCCCGAGCGACGCTTGTCACCTACGGGAAGCTGGAGATAAGGGCTGTAGAATACCGGCACCGGACCCAGCTTAAAGCGTGCGTTCCAGATCTCTGCGACCTGCTCTTCACGGTCATGGATAACTTCGCTCCCGACCACGCTCCAGGTATTTGAACCCGGCAGACATGATGTAAAGGAGCCATTCTCCAGAATCGTATAGCGGTTTTCACCGCGCTGTTTCATCAGGTCCGCTTTACCGCGTCCCTGGCGACCCACCATCTGGTAATCACCTTCCCAGACGTTAGTATCTTTGGTATTCAGGTTTGACCAGGCTTTCGGACCTTTCAGGATGACCTGATTGTCGTCATAGTGCACATTACCCAGCGCATCCACCGTTCGTACCGGCTCGACCGCGCCTTCCGGCTGCTTCTGGTGCAACTGCACTTCATCAGCCTGCAGGCGGCTATTGCCCTGGTTAATATCCACATTGCCCGTAAACGTGGCATTGTCAGGATAAGTACCTTTGGAGCTATCGGCAGTAATGGTTACCGGCAAGCTATTTGTATCGCCCTCCACCAGCGGGCGATTATAACTTGGGACGCCAAGCATACACTGCGAGGCGAGATCGGCCGCCAGCCCCTGTTGACTGTACAGGGCGGAGCCAATCATTGTGGCCAGGAGGGTGGGGATACGTTTTTTCATACGTTATATTTTATTGTTCCGTCATCAGTGGCTACGGCTTACAAACGCTCAGAGACTATCTTACTCATCAGCGCAGTACCAGCGTTAATCCTGCCCGTTTGCGCGCCAGAGTGTTAGGCTCGCTATCGAATGACGAGTATGATAAAGCAAATTATAGGCGATGTCCTTCAATTGACCGTGGCTTGAACACTGTGATGATGACGTTGCGTCGGCAGGGAATATGACTATCCGGGGAGTATATGCAGTATTGGGGTAAAATAATCGGCGTTGCGTTCGCCATCATCATGGGTGCCGGGTTCTGGGGAATTGTGCTTGGGCTTATCATTGGCCATATGTTTGATAAAGCACGCAGCCGCAAAATGGCCTGGTTTGCCAATCAGCGCGAGCGCCAGTCGCTCTTTTTCTCCACCACCTTTGAGGTCATGGGGCACTTAACCAAATCCAAAGGCCGCGTGACCGAAGCGGATATTCAGATTGCCAGCGTTTTTATGGATCGCATGAACCTGCATGGTGAGTCCCGCCTGGCGGCGCAGAATGCGTTTCGCATCGGTAAATCGGATAACTATCCGCTGCGTGAAAAGATGCGCCAGTTCCGCAGCATCTGCTTCGGACGTTTTGATTTAATTCGGATGTTTCTGGAAATCCAAATCCAGGCGGCGTTTGCCGACGGCTCGCTTCATCCCAATGAACGTGATGTCCTGTACGTTATTGCGGAAGAGCTGGGTATCTCCCGTATGCAGTTTGACCAGTTCCTGCGCATGATGCAGGGCGGTGCCCAGTTTGGCGGCGGCTATCACCAGCAGTCTTCCGGCGGTGCATGGCAGCAGGCGCAGCGTGGCCCGACGCTGGAAGATGCCTGCAACGTGCTTGGCGTGAAGCCCACGGACGATCAAACCACGATTAAACGTGCCTACCGTAAGCTGATGAGCGAGCATCATCCTGACAAGCTGGTGGCGAAAGGTTTACCGCCGGAAATGATGGAGATGGCGAAGCAAAAAGCGCAGGAAATCCAGAAGGCGTACGAGCTCATTAAAGAGAAGAAAGGTTTCAAATAAAAAAAAGCCCGACAATGTCGGGCTTTTTTTTCAGAAGTCCACCGGGGCTTTAAACGTCATCGCGTTACCGAAAGTAGGGTGGGTGATGGTGAGCGTCTGCGCATGGAGCTGCAGGCGTGGCGCTAACGCCAGGGCCTCTGGCGGGGCGTAGAAGCGGTCACCCAGAATCGGGTGACCCAGCGCAAGCATATGCACGCGCAGCTGGTGTGAACGTCCGGTAATTGGCTTAAGCAGGACGCGCGCGGTGTTATCCGGCGCGTAATCCAGCACTTCATATTCGGTTTGCGCGGCCTTGCCGGTTTCATAACACACCTTCTGCTTTGGCCTGTTCGGCCAGTCGCAAATCAGCGGTAAATCCACCAGCCCTTCCGCCTGCGCCGGGTGGCCCCAGACGCGGGCAACATACTGCTTCTTCGGCTCGCGCTCGCGGAACTGACGCTTCAGCTCGCGCTCCGCCGCTTTATTCAGCGCCACCACAATCACGCCGCTGGTGGCCATGTCCAGGCGATGGACGGACTCGGACTGCGGATAATCGCGCTGAATGCGCGTCATCACGCTGTCCTTGTGCTCATCCAGACGGCCCGGCACGGACAACAGCCCGCTGGGCTTGTTGACCACCATAATGTGTTCATCCTGATACAGAATGACCAGCCAGGGATCCTGCGGCGGATTATACGGCTCCATCACCATCTTGCGCTCCGTTTACTGATGCGTCACAACGATAAGACGCAGGGCATCCAGACGCCAGCCTGCCTGATTCAGGCTTTCCAGCACCTGCTGACGGTTGCTTTCAATTGCCGCCAGTTCGTCGTCGCGGATGTTCGGGTTGACCGATTTTAACGCTTCCAGACGGGACAGTTCGGCAGACAGTTTCTCGTCGGCTTCATTGCGCGCGGCGTCAATCAGGTCTCGGGCCGCTTTTTCAATCTGGATTTCGCCCTGCTGGAGAATGGCGTGCACGTCCTGCTGCACCGCGTTCACCAGCTTGCTGCCGGTATGGCGGTTCACCGCGCTCAGCTGGCGGTTGAAGCTTTCGAACTCCACCTGTCCTGCCAGGTTCGTACCGTTTTTATCCAGCAGCAAACGCACCGGCGTTGGCGGCAGGAAGCGGTTGAGCTGCAGCTGTTTCGGCGCCTGCGCTTCCACAACATAGATCAGCTCCAGCAGCAGCGTGCCTACGGGCAGCGCCTTGTTTTTCAGCAGGGAGATGGTGCTGCTGCCGGTATCTCCGGAGAGGATCAGATCCAGCCCGTTGCGGATCAGCGGGTGTTCCCAGGTGATGAACTGAGCATCTTCGCGGGACAGCGCCACGTCACGCTCGAAGGTGATGGTACAGCCATCTTCCGGCAGGCCTGGGAAATCGGGCACCAGCATGTGGTCTGATGGGGTTAACACGATCAGGTTCTCGCCACGATCGTCCTGGTTAATCCCGACAATGTCGAACAGGTTCATGGAGAAGCCGATCAGGCTGGTGTCGTCATCTTGTTCTTCAATGCTCTCGGCAAGCGCCTGCGCTTTTTCGCCACCGTTGGAGTGGATCTCCAGCAGGCGGTCGCGCCCCTGTTCAAGCTGCGCCTTCAGCGCTTCATATTTCTCGCGGCAGGATTTAATCAGATCGTCAAAACCGTCGGTATTTTCCGGCGCGGCCAGGTAACCGATCAGATCGCCGTGTACCTGGTCATAAATGGTGCGGCCCGTTGGGCAGGTATGCTCAAACGCATCCAGACCTTCGTGGAACCAGCGCACCAGTACCGACTGAGCGGTTTTTTCCAGGTACGGCACGTGGATCTGAATATCATGCGCCTGGCCGATACGATCCAGACGGCCGATACGCTGCTCCAGCAGATCCGGGTTGAACGGCAGATCGAACATCACCAGATTGCTGGCGAACTGGAAGTTACGACCTTCAGAACCGATTTCGGAGCACAGCATCACCTGCGCGCCGCTGTCCTCTTCACTGAACCACGCCGCCGCGCGGTCGCGCTCGACGATGGACATGCCTTCGTGGAACACGGCGGCACGAATGCCTTCGCGCTCGCGCAGAACCTGTTCCAGCTGCAGAGCGGTGGCGGCTTTGGCGCAGATCACCAGCACTTTCTGGGAGCGGTGCGCGGTCAGGTAGCCCATCAGCCACTCCACGCGCGGGTCGAAGTTCCACCAGGTGCCGGTATCGCCTTCAAATTCCTGATAAATCTGTTCCGGGTAGAGCATGTCACGCGCGCGCTCTTCCTGAGTTTTGCGCGCGCCCATAATGCCGGAGACTTTAATCGCCGTCTGATACTGCGTCGGCAGCGGGAGCTTGATGGTGTGCAGTTCGCGTTTCGGGAACCCTTTCACGCCGTTACGGGTGTTGCGGAACAGCACGCGGCTGGTGCCGTGACGGTCCATCAGCATGTCGATCAGCTCTTTACGCGCGGATCCCGCATTCTCGCTGTCGCTGTTCGCAGCCTGCAGAAGCGGTTCGATATCCTGCTCGCCAATCAGATCGCTCAGGGTGTTGAGTTCATCGTTTGAGAGACGTTTACCCGCCAGCAGCAGCGCGACGGCATCCGCAACCGGACGGTAGTTGTTCTGCTCTTCCACGAACTGAGCGAAGTCGTGGAAACGGTTTGGATCGAGCAGGCGCAGACGGGCGAAGTGACTCTCCAGACCGAGCTGCTCCGGCGTTGCGGTCAGCAGCAGGACGCCGGGCACGCGCTCGGCAAGCTGCTCAATCGCCATATATTCGCGGCTTGGGGCATCTTCGCTCCACACCAGGTGGTGTGCTTCGTCGACGACCATCAGGTCCCATTCGGCATCGCACAGATGCTCAAGACGCTGCTTGCTGCGGCGCACGAAATCCAGCGAGCAGATTACCAGCTGTTCGGTTTCAAACGGGTTGTCCGCGTCGTGCTGCGCTTCGGCATAGCGCTCGTCGTCGAACAGGGAGAAGCGCAGGTTAAAGCGGCGCAGCATCTCCACCAGCCACTGGTGCTGGAGGGTTTCCGGCACGACAATCAGCACGCGCTCGGCAGCGCCGGAGAGCAGCTGCTGGTGCAGGATCATGCCCGCTTCGATGGTTTTACCCAGGCCCACTTCGTCGGCAAGCAGCACGCGGGGCGCATGACGACGGCCCACGTCATGGGCGATATTCAGCTGGTGGGGGATCAGGCTGGTGCGCTGGCCGCGCAGGCCACTCCACGGCATGCGGTACTGTTCGCTCTGGAACTTACGCGCGCGGTAGCGCAGGGAGAAGCGATCCATACGGTCGATTTGCCCGGCAAACAGGCGGTCCTGCGGCTTGCTGAACACCAGTTTGCTGTCGAGCAGCACTTCACGCAGGATGACGTTCGTCTCGTCGGTATCAAGACGCGTTCCGATGTAGGCGAGCAGTCCATTCTCTTCTTTTACGTCTTCAACCTTTAGCTGCCAGCCTTCGTGGCTGGTCACGGTGTCGCCCGGATTGAACATTACGCGGGTCACAGGGGAGTCATTGCGAGCGTACAGGCGGTTTTCACCGGTAGCAGGGAAGAGGAGGGTAACCATGCGCGCATCAACGGCAACGACGGTTCCTAATCCAAGTTCGCTTTCTGTATCGCTGATCCAGCGTTGACCAAGTGTAAAAGGCATAGTTGTTCGGCTCTAATCTTTAATTGCAGGCAATAGTTCGACCCCCGTCAAAAAAGACGGTCATCGAAAAATGGGTCCGGGAATGGAAAGGGCGCTATGGTACTGGATGGCAGCCATTTCGTCACGCGTCAAAATAGGCCAAGTTGCCCTGTCACAAGTGTAGCAAAATCGTCGTCGATGAACGGTAAAATTCCCTCCGCAACCGGCTGAAGCTGGCGGGTCAGGTAGTGATCGTAATCGAGAGGCGACTGCTGGTAATCAACGGGCTCCGGCCCGTTCGTTGTCCAGACGTATTTTATCGTCCCCCGGTTCTGATACTGCGGCGCGCGGCCCCGGCGTACATTCTCTTCGTCCGCCAGGCGCGCGGCGCGCACGTGGGGCGGGACGTTGCGCTGGTACTCCGCCAGCGGGCGGCGCAGGCGCTTGCGATATACCAGCTGGTCATCCAGTTCGCCGGCCATCAGGCTGGCGATGGTTTCGCGGATGTAGTCCTGATAGGGCTCGTTGCGGAAGATCCGCAGATAGAGCGTCTTCTGGAACTGCTGGGCCAGCGGCGTCCAGTCAGTGCGCACCGTCTCCAGCCCCTTAAACACCATTCTCTGCTTTTCACCCTCCTGGATCAGCCCGGCGTAGCGCTTCTTGCTGCCCTGGTCAGTACCGCGGATGGTGGGCATTAAAAAGCGGGCAAAATGGGTTTCAAATTCCAGTTCTAATGCGCTGGTTAACCGCTCTTTTTGCAAATGTTCCTGCCACCAGTCGTTTACGAAGGCCACCAGTTCTTTGCCGATTCGTGAGGCGTCGTCTTCTGAATGTGCGCCCTTAAGCCACACAAAGGTTGAATCCGTGTCGCCGTAGATAACGTCATAGTCCCGGGATTCAATCAGCGCTTTGGTCTGACGCATGATGTCGTGTCCGCGCATGGTGATGGACGACGCCAGACGCGGATCGAAGAAGCGACAGGCGCTGGTACCCAGCACGCCGTAGAAAGCGTTCATAATAATTTTCAGGGCCTGCGAGAGCGGCTTGTTGCCATGACGTTTCGCCTCGTCGCGGCCGTGCCAGATGTTTCCCACAATCTCCGGCAGACAGTGTTTTTCGCGCGAGAAGCGTGCTCCGAGAAAACCTTCGGTGCTGTGCGCGTCGTCTGGCTGCGCCATCCCCTCCACCAGCCCCACCGGGTCAATAAGGAAAGTGCGGATAATTGACGGGTAGAGGCTTTTGTAGTCCAGCACCAGAACCGAGTCATACAGTCCTGGGCGGGAGTCCATCACGTAGCCGCCGGGGCTGGCCTGCGGCGGTACGTCCCCGAGGTTGGGCGCAACATAGCCCGCACGGTGCATTCGTGGGAAATAGAGGTGGCTAAAGGCGGCTACCGAGCCGCCGTGCCTGTCAGCCGCGAGGCCATTTACCGTCGCGCGCTCCAGCAGGAACGGCATGATCTCGGTTTTGTGGAATATCTGCGTCACCAGCTCGCAGTCTTTCAGGTTATAGGTGGCGAGCGCCGGTTTGTCTTCGTTGAAGCGCCGGTCAATCTCGTCCATGCGGTCCCACGGATTGTCGATGGATTTGCCTTCACCGAGCAATTCCTGCGCTACCGCTTCCAGAGAGAAGGAGGAGAAATTCCAGAACGCGGATTTCAGCGCCTCGATGCCGTCGATAATCAGGCGGCCGTTGGCCTGCGCAAAGAACACGCCGTTCTTAAAGCCGTGCTCGCGCCACTCCAGCTCCGTATTTCCGCGCCCGAGCATCAGTGGGATGCGATACCGCTCTGCGTGTTTTTGCAGTACGCGCAGGTCAAACTGCACCACGTTCCAGCCGATCAGCACGTCCGGGTCGTGCTCGGCAAACCACTGGTTAAGCTTCTCCAGCAGCTGCGGTCGGCTGTTGACGTACTCAAGCTGAAAATCGAGCGCGGACGCATCGCCGTTCGGCGGCCCGAGCATATAGACAACCCGCTGCCCGCAGCCTTCCAGGCCGATGCAGTATAGCTCGCCGTGACGGGTGGTTTCGATATCCAGGGAAACCCACTTTAGCGGGGGGCGATAATGCGGATTAGGCTTCAGGCGAGCGTTGATAAGGGTGCCGTTTTGCTCAGCGCCGTCAACCCAGACGGGGGCGGTAATAAACCGCTCCATCAGAAAGCGTTCCGGCGGACGAATGTCCGCTTCGTAGAGCGTCACGCCCGCTTCGCGTAGTAATTTTTCGTAGCGCATCAGTTGGCGATGGGCGCGGCAGTATAGGCCATACACCGGCTGACGATGGAAATCTTTTAGCTCAAGAGGAGTGAGGCGCCAGCCGTTCTCATCGCGCAGCAGTTGTTTTACCTTCTCGACGTAATGTTCAGGGATAAACGCCACGGATTCCTGAGGAGGAAGCGTAACGTGCAGCGGGCCGTTATCTGTCGCCAGCCAGAACGCAACCTCGGTGCCCTGAGGGGTATCCCGCCAGTGTCGGGTCAGTAAAAAGCCTTCTTGCGCCTGTGCCACGCCATTATCCCAAAAACAAAACCAGGCCTGATTATAGCCTGGTTGAATGTTTTATGCTGGGGATATATACAGTTTATTGTCCGTAATAGGCCTTCGCGCCGTGCTTGCGCAGGTAGTGTTTATCCAGCAGGGTTTGCTGCATATCCGGCAACTGCGGTGCCAGCTGGCGGCAGAAGATCCCCATATAGGCGATTTCCTCCAGCACTATTGCGTTATGCACCGCGTCTTGCGCGTTTTTACCCCAGGCAAACGGGCCGTGAGAATGCACCAGTACGCCGGGCATTTGCGCCGCGTCGATCCCCTGTTTTTCAAAGGTTTCGACGATCACGTTCCCGGTTTCCCATTCGTACTCACCGTTAATCTCCGCATCGGTCATCAGACGCGTGCAGGGAATGGTGCCGTAAAAGTAGTCCGCGTGGGTGGTGCCGGTGGCCGGAATGGACTGGCCCGCCTGCGCCCAGATGGTCGCGTGACGCGAGTGGGTATGCACGATGCCGCCGATAGTCGGGAAGGACTGATACAGCAGACGGTGGGTGGGCGTATCGGATGACGGTTTTTTGTTACCTTCCACCACTTCACCCGTTTCGATGCTGACCACGACCATATCCTCTGCGGTCATCACCGTGTAATCCACGCCCGAAGGCTTGATCACGAATACCCCTTTATCCCGGTCAACGGCGCTGACGTTGCCCCAGGTCAGAGTCACCAGGTTATGTTTTGGCAGCGCCAGGTTGGCTTCAAGTACCTGACGTTTGAGATCTTCTAACATCGTTGTCTCCCTGCCCGGCGAGCGCAGCGCCACCGGGCATTACGTACTTAGCGTTTTGAACCGTAATAGACTTCGTTCCAGCGCAGCGCGTCTTTAAAGGCTGGCAGACGGGTGTCGTTATCAATCACGGTCAGCTCAATATCGTGCAGCTCGGCAAACTGGCGCATATCGTTCAGGTCCAGCGCGTGGCTGAAGACGGTGTGGTGCGCGCCACCCGCCAGGATCCACGCCTCTGACGCGGTTGGCAGGTCCGGCTGCGCTTTCCACAGGGCATTGGCGACCGGCAGCTTCGGCAGAGAGTGCGGAGTTTCAACCGCATCGACACAGTTCACCAGCAGGCGGAAGCGGTCGCCGAGGTCGATCAGGCTGGCGTTGATGGCCGGACCGGTACGGGTGTTGAAGATCAGACGGGCCGGATCCGCTTTGCCGCCGATGCCGAGGTACTGCACGTCAAGGATCGGTTTCTCTTCAACCGCGATGGAGGGACACACTTCCAGCATGTGCGAACCGAGCACCAGATCGTTGCCGTTCTCGAAGTGGTAGGTGTAGTCCTCCATAAAGGAGGTGCCGCCCTGCAGACCGGTCGACATCACCTTCATGATGCGAAGCAGAGCGGCAGTTTTCCAGTCGCCTTCACCCGCAAAGCCGTAACCCTGCTGCATCAGACGTTGTACTGCCAGACCCGGCAGCTGTTTCAGGCCGTGCAGGTCTTCAAATGTAGTGGTAAAGGCGTGGAAGCCGCCCTGTTCCAGAAAACGCTTCATGCCCAGCTCAATGCGTGCGGCATCCAGCACGTTCTGGCGCTTGTCGCCGTTAACTTGCGCCGCAGGCGTCAGGCGGTAGCTGCTTTCGTACTCGTCCACCAGCGCGCTCACGTCGCCGTCGCTGATTTCATTCACCACCTGCACCAGGTCGCCCACCGCCCAGGTATTCACGGAGAAGCCGAACTTGATCTGCGCCGCGACTTTATCGCCGTCGGTCACCGCCACTTCACGCATGTTGTCGCCGAAACGCACCACTTTCAGGTGGCGGGTATCCTGCTTAGAGACCGCCTGACGCATCCAGGAGCCGATACGCTGTTGCGCCTTGCCGTCCTGCCAGTGGCCGGTGACCACAGCGTGCTGCTGGCGCATGCGCGCGCCGATGAAGCCGAACTCGCGGCCGCCGTGCGCGGTCTGGTTCAGGTTCATGAAGTCCATGTCGATGCTGTCCCACGGCAGGGAGGCATTGAACTGAGTGTGGAACTGCAGCAGCGGTTTGTTGAGGATTGCCAGGCCGTTGATCCACATTTTGGCCGGTGAGAAGGTGTGCAGCCACACGACCAGGCCGGCGCATTTGTCGTCGTAGTTGGCATCGCGGCAGATGTTGGTGATTTCGTCCGGCGTCGTCCCCAGCGGCTTTAGCACCAGTTTGCACGGCAGTTTGGCTTCCGCGTTCAGCGCGTTAACCACGTGCTCCGCGTGTTTCGTTACCTGCTGCAGCGCTTCCGGTCCGTACAGATGCTGGCTGCCAATCACAAACCACACTTCATAATTATTAAAAATGGTCATCATCGTGTCCTTAATGGGTCAGGGTTGCCGTAGTGTCCGCGGTGCTTTTGGCCGGGGCGGCGACAGGGAGATAGTGAAGCTCGGCGCTTTTTGCCCATTGCTGGTAGCGCTGATAAAGCTGTTCAAAGCGTTGTGCCTGCTGGACACGCGGCTGGAGCGTGTTTTCGACGGCGCTTGCCATGTGCTGCTGCGCGGTCGGGATATCCGCATGAACGCCTGCGGCCACGGCAGCGAAAATCGCGGCGCCCAGCGCGCAGCACTGATCGGAGGCCACAATCTGCAGCGGACGGTTCAGCACGTCGCAGCAGGCCTGCATAATCACCGGGTTTTTACGGGCGATACCGCCCAGCGCCATCACGTTGTTCACGTCGATGCCCTGTTCGGTGAAGCACTCCATAATTGCGCGCGCGCCGAACGCGGTGGCGGCAATCAGACCGCCGAACAGCGCCGGGGCATCGGTCGCCAGGTTGAGATCGGTAATCACCCCCTTCAGGCGCTGGTTGGCAAACGGCGTGCGGCGACCGTTAAACCAGTCCAGCACCACCGGCAGGTGGTCGAGAGACGGATTTTTTGCCCAGGCTTCGGTGAGCTGCGGCAGGAGCTGTTTTTTGCTCGCGGTAATCTGCGTTTTCAGTTCAGGATGCGCGGCAGCCAGCTGATCCAGCGGCCAGCCGAGCACCCGGCCAAACCAGGCGTAGATATCGCCAAACGCGGACTGCCCCGCTTCGAGGCCGATAAAATCTGGCACCACGCTGCCGTCAACCTGGCCGCAGATCCCTTTCACCGCGCGGTCGCCGACGCTGGCTTTATCTGCCGTCAGAATGTCGCAGGTGGAGGTGCCAATCACTTTCACCAGCATGTTAGGCTGCGCACCCGCGCCCACGGCACCCATGTGGCAGTCGAACGCGCCGCCGGAAATGGTCACGCTTTGCGGCAGGCCGAGACGCGTCGCCCACTCTTCGCAGAGCGTGCCGACCGGAATATCGGCGGTGAAGGTGTCGGTAAAAAGCGGGTATTTCAGATTTTTGTTGATGATCGGGTCAAGCTCATCGAAGAACGCTGCCGGAGGAAGACCGCCCCAGCCTTCATGCCACAGGGATTTATGCCCGGCGCTGCAGCGGCCGCGGCGGATATCCTGCGGGCGAGTGGTGCCGGAGAGCAGGGCGGGAACCCAGTCGCACAGCTCAATCCAGGATGCCGCGGCCTGGGCGACCGAAGCGTCCGCGCGGGTAACGTGCAGGATTTTGGCCCAGAACCATTCGCTGGAGTAGATGCCGCCGATGTAGCGCGAGTAGTCGGTTTTTCCCGGCTGATGGCATAAGCGGGTGATGGCTTCCGCCTCTTCCACGGCAGTATGGTCTTTCCAAAGCACGAACATGGCGTTCGGGTTGTCGGCAAACTCCGGGCGCAGCGCCAGCACGCGGCCTTCAGCGTCCACCGGGGCTGGCGTTGAACCGGTGCTGTCGACACCAATCCCCACGACGTCGGCCCGCTGGGCGTCAGTCAGTTCAGCCAGCACGGTTTTGATCGCCGCTTCCATCGATTCAATGTAATCGCGCGGGTGGTGACGGAACTGGTTGTTTGGCGCGTCGCAGTAGCGCCCCTCTTGCCAGCGCGGATACCACTCAACGCTGGTTGCTATCTCCTGGCCAGTCGTACAGTCCACTGCCAGCGCGCGAACCGAGTCGCTGCCAAAATCGAGGCCAATTGCAATTGCCATGGTGTTGCTCCATCCGAAACAGGTATGGAAGAACATTAGAGACTGGGGATAAAAATCGTCAGGCAGGATCCGCTAATCTTATGGACTAAATTGCTGTAGCAACGGAAAGTGTGACGCCGTGCAAATATTCAATGTGGACATTTCTGCCGCACTTATAGACACTTTTGTTACTGCTTCTCTGCCCGTGCCGGCAGAAAAATCAGGGGAAAAGGCTGAAACATGGCGGACGTAAAAGAGGCGTGATGCTTTTTGGATCTTTTCGCAGGCCATTTTTATACTGCTTTTAACGATATGGACAAATGGTTTCCTTCAGGACCCTTGGGAGAACTGAATCTATGGCCGAACCGCAAAACGATCCCCTGCTGCCGGGATACTCATTTAACGCCCATCTGGTGGCGGGGCTGACGCCAATTGAGGCCGAGGGGTATCTCGATTTTTACGTCGACCGGCCGCTCGGCATGAAAGGGTATATTCTGAACCTGACCGTACGCGGGGAAGGGGTGATCAAAAACGGCGATCGGCAGTTTGTTTGCCGCCCGGGCGATATGCTGCTGTTCCCGCCGGGGGAGATCCACCACTACGGGCGTCACCCGGACGCCAAAGAGTGGTATCACCAGTGGGTCTATTTCCGCCCGCGTGCCTACTGGCAGGAGTGGCTCTCATGGCCGGCTATTTTCGCGCAAACCGGTTTTTTTCGTCCGGATGAGGCGCATCTGGCGCAGTTTCGTGAACTGTTCGCACAAATTATTGAGGCGGGGCAGGCGGGCGGGCGCTATGCCGAACTGCTGGCGATCAACCTGCTTGAGCAGGTGCTGCTGCGCCGCATGGAGGCAATCAACGAGTCGCTTAACCCACCGCTGGATAACCGCGTCCGCGACGCCTGCCAGTACATCAGCGACCATCTGGCCGACAGCCAGTTTGATATCGCCAGCGTCGCCCAGCACGTCTGTCTTTCGCCGTCCCGCCTGTCACACCTGTTCCGCCAGCAGCTTGGCGTGAGCGTGCTGAGCTGGCGTGAGGATCAGCGCATCAGCCAGGCAAAGCTGTTACTCAGTACCACCCGGATGCCTATCGCGACCGTCGGACGCAACGTGGGCTTTGAAGATCAGCTCTATTTCTCTCGCGTGTTTAAGAAGTGCACCGGCGCCAGTCCCAGTGAATTCCGCGCGGGATGTGAATAAACGGTAAACATTCAGGTGAACTTCAGGAGCATCCTGTAAACTATTCAGACAATTGATGCCTTGACGCGGTGCGGGGCGCTAAGCAGAATCGCTGATTCGTTTTCTGACCGGAATAGTTATGCAGGCATTGCTGGAACACTTTATTACCCAGTCCGTTATGTATTCGCTCATCGCTGTGGCGCTGGTGGCGTTTCTGGAATCGCTGGCGCTGGTCGGGCTGATCCTGCCTGGCACCGTGATGATGGCGGGGCTTGGGGCGCTTATTGGCAGCGGTGAGGTCAATTTCTGGCAGGCGTGGCTGGCCGGGATTATCGGCTGCCTGCTGGGGGACTGGATCTCCTTCTGGCTGGGCTGGCGCTTTAAGAAGCCGCTGCACCGCTGGTCGTTCATGAAAAAGAACAAAGCGCTGCTGGATAAAACCGAACATGCGCTGCACCAGCACAGCATGTTCACCATTCTGGTAGGCCGCTTTGTCGGGCCAACGCGTCCGCTGGTGCCGATGGTGGCGGGGATGCTGGACCTCCCCGTCGCAAAATTCGTGGTGCCGAATATTATCGGCTGCGTATTCTGGCCGCCGTTTTACTTCCTGCCGGGGATCCTCGCGGGTGCGGCCATTGATATCCCTGACGGTATGCAAAGCGGTGAGTTCAAGTGGCTGCTGCTGGGAACGGCGGTGCTGCTGTGGCTGGCGGTCTGGCTCTGCTGGCGGCTATGGCGCAGCGCGAAAGCCAGCGTCGATCGCCTGACGCGCTATCTCCCCCGCGCGCGCCTGCTCTGGCTGGCCCCGCTGACGCTGGGCGTGGCGGTGGTGGCGCTGGTCGCGCTGATTCGTCACCCGCTGATGCCGGTGTACGGCGAGATCCTGCTGAAGGTGGTGAGCCGTTAAGGTGTTTTCCCTCTCCCCGTGGGAGAGGGCGAGGGCGTCAGACCGCACGAATGCCCAACAATGAAGACGCCCCCGCGTTACCACTCAGAAGTTCTTCTGTTTCTCCATCCCACAAAATCCGTCCCTCCGCGATCACTACCGATCGGGGTGCAATGCGTGCGGCATCTTCAATGCTGTGCGAAACCATCAGCATCGTGATCTGCTGGCGCTGGCAAACCTCTTCCACCAGCGAGAGCATCTCCTGGCGCAGGGCCGGGTCGAGTGCCGAGAAGGGTTCGTCGAGCAGCAGCAGCGGCTGTTCGCGCACCAGACAACGTGCCAGCGCCACGCGCTGACGCTGGCCGCCGGAAAGCTCACCGGGCAGTCTTGAAATCAACGCGGACAGGCCCATTTGTTCGGCAATCGCCTCCAGCTTCTGACGCTGCGCAGCATTGAGTTTTAACCCCGGATCGATTCCCAGCGCGATGTTCTGCCACACCGTAAGGTGATTAAACAGATTGTTTTCCTGAAACAGCATCGACACCGGGCGCTTAGACGGCGGAGCGTAGGTATACTCGCCATTATCAATGACTATCGACCCGCTGACAGGCTGCAAAAAACCGGCAATCAAATTGAGCAGGGTACTTTTACCGGCCCCGCTTGGGCCAAGCACCGCAATTCGCTCTCCCTGACGAACAGAGAGGGTAAAACGCATCGGCAGATGCTGGTAAAGCCAGGTTACATCAGTCAGTTTTAACATCACGCCCCGGGAGTTTTTCGATAACGGTAAATAACGCAAAGCACAGCACCAGCAGTAAAAGTGCCGTGACCGCGCCGTCCTGGCTGCGATAGGAGCCAATTTGCTGATAAAGCCAGAAAGGCAGCGTGCGGAAATCCTCGTTGCCAAAGAGGGCCACCACGCCAAAATCCCCAATCGACAGCACGCAGGCGAAGGCCATCGCCTGGGCGAGCGGCCGCTTCAGGGCACGTAGTTCGACCACTTTCAGCCGCCGCCAGCCCATAATGCCAAGGGACTGGCACAGGGCGCTGTACCGGCTGTTAATATCCCGCATCGGGTTTTCCAGCACCTTCAGCGCGTACGGTATGGCCATTAAGGCGTTGGTAAAAATGACGATGCCGTCGGCGCTTTCCGGCAGGCCGATGGTGCTGTTAAACAGTAAAAAGAAGCCGGTCGCCAGCACAATGCCCGGCATCGCCAGGATCAGCATGCCCGTCAGTTCCAGCGCGTGTCCGGCTTTACGGGCATGTCGCGCGTACAGCTCGCGGCTGCTCCAGAGCAGCATCATGGTGAGCGTCACGCAGATTAGCCCGGCTGCCAGCGCGATACGCAATGAGGTCCATGTGGCTTGCCACAGGACCGGCTGTTGAAGTACCGATACCACATTCCTGTTGAGGCCATCGGCGATCACGGCCAGCAGCGGCGGCAGCAGAAGCAGGAGCGCCAGCGCGATCAGCATCACGTCCGAGATGCGGCTGTGCAGGCTGTCCTGCGGATCGCGCCAGCCAGAAAGATTATTGCTTCCTGCGGGGATCGCTTTGCTCAGCCGCTGGCTGAGTAACACCAGCGCCAGGCAGCACACCATCTGTACGATCGCCAGCAACGCGGCGCGGCCCGGATCGTAGTCGTAGCTTAATGCCTGATAGATCGCCAGCTCAATGGTGGTGGCCTGCGGGCCGCCGCCGAGAGAAAGCACGGTCGCAAAGCTGGCGAAACAGAGCATAAAGATCAGCGCGGCCACCGGGGCAATCTGGCGTCGCAGCCACGGCCATTCGACAAAGCGGAAGAATGACCATCCGCGCATGCCGAGCTGGGCCGCAATCTGGCGCTGCTCGCCGGGTATGTTCTCCAGCGCCTGCAAAAAGAGGCGCGTCGCCATCGGCATATTGAAGAAAATGTGTGCCAGCAGGATGCCCTTCAGCCCGTAGGGAGAGAAGGTCCATTCCAGGCCTAAAGACGCGAAGAGCGAGGCCAGCCAGCCCTGGCGACCGTATACGCTCAGAATGCCAAAAACGGCCACCAGCACGGGCAGGATCAGCGTCATGGCGCACAGGCGCAGCAGGGCCAGCCTGCCGGGGAAACGTCTGCGATAGAGGGCACGCGCAAGAAAAATGGCCGGGATGACTGACAGCAGCGCGGAGAGAAACGCCTGCCAGAAGGAGAAACGGATAACGTGCCAGAGATAGCTATCGTGCCAGAGCGCGAGCAGATCGCTCTCTGGCGCGTTAAACCACAGCGCCAGAAACGCTCCCAGACTGACGACCACCATCAGTATGGCGGCAATCAGTCCGGGAACTAACCAGCCGGGGATCAGCGGCTGACGGCGCGTTGCCATTCGCTTATCCATGCGGCACGCTGCGCGGCAACCTGCTGCGGCGTAAATTCCAGCGCGGTCTGCGGTTTGTTCAGCTGCTCAAAGCCTGCCGGCAGCGCCGCGTCGGTAACCGGGTACATCCAGTTGCCCGTCGGAATGGCGTTCTGGAATGCCGGGGAGACCATAAATTTCAGGAACTTCTCGGCCAGTTCCGGCTGTTTGCTGGCGGCGGTGCGGGCAGCCACTTCAACCTGCAGGTAGTGACCTTCAGCGAAATTCGCAGCCGCGTAGTTGTCTTTCTTCTCGGCAATAATATGATAGGCCGGAGAGGTGGTGTAGCTCAGCACCAGATCGCTTTCGCCTTTCAGGAACAGGCCGTAGGCTTCGCTCCAGCCTTTAGTGACCGTAACGGTTTTCGCAGCCAGCTTTTGCCACGCCTCCGGCGTTTTGTCGCCGTAGACTTTCTGCATCCACAGCAGCAGGCCCAGACCCGGCGTGCTGGTGCGCGGATCTTCGTATATCACGCGCCATTTCTGGTCGCTTTCGACCAGCTCTTTCAGGCTCTTCGGCGGGTTCTTCAGCTTGTTTTTATCGTAGACGAACGCAAAGTAGCCGTAATCGAAGGGAACGAAGGTGTCGTTTTTCCAGCCGCCCGGCACGTTGACGGCATCTGCCGCTACGCCGCTTTTGGCAAACAGTCTGGTTTGCGTGGCGGCTTCCAGCAGGTTGTTATCCAGCCCGAGCACCACGTCGGCCTTGCTGTTTTTCCCTTCCATGCGCAGGCGGTTAAGCAGCGACACGCCATCTTCCAGCGCCACGAACTTCAGCTCGCAGTTGCAGTCGGCTTCAAAGGCTTTTTTAACCACCGGGCCGGGGCCCCAGTCGGCGGAGAAGGAGTCGTAGGTATAGACCGTCAGAACAGGCTTAGCAAAAACAGGCAGCGCAACCAGCGCCAGCAGAGGAAGAACGTTTTTTAACACTTTGCACCTCAGGGTTGAGTGGCAAAGGATTTTGAGAAACAGCCTCAAATCCCTTCGCCGGCGTTATCCGGATCAGGTTCGACGGGTATTATCTCAGCGCACATCTGTGATGCAGCACCCCGTTGAGAACGGCGCTATTGTAATGATTTGGTGAATATTACGAAAGCGTTATGGCTCCGGCGGCGCAAACCAGGCGGATTTAAAATCAAACCAGCCCAGGGTGTTCATCCGCAGGCCGCGCATGCTGCGCTGTCCCTGGATCAGCAGCCAGTGGTGGATCAACGGTACGATGGTCTGCCCGGCCAGGAGCTCCTGGCACCACGCGGCCAGATCCATCTCTCCTGCCCGCCACTTCGCGGCGTCCTGCTGCCAGTCCCGGCTGATGCAGTGCTGAATGAGAGGCACTTCATACAGGTGTGAAAAGAGCGAGAAATCAAGCGGCAGCGTAAAGTTGGCGCTGTTGAGCCAGATATCGCTGACGACATCCCCGCGGTGCCATTCATCATAATCGACTTCCTGTATCGCCAGCGTCACGCCTTCGGCTGCCAGCAGCTTGCTCATGATCCTCGCGATAAACCGGTGCTCAATGTGATCGCGATAGTAGCTGAGGGTGATGGTCTCCAGCCCGGCGGGTTTTTCACTGCGTACCGGCTGAGCATGGTGCCAGCGCGGAAGCAGGCCATAGGCCGGAAACCACCAGGTCTGGTATTGCTCTTCAGCGTGATAAATCAGGTTAGCCGGGGCCAGAATATGGCTGATCCACTTGCGGACATCGTGGTTTGCTCCGCGGTGGCTGCGGCTGTCAAAAAGAAGATAGTAGCAGCCCTCCTCCAGGCGACTCTCGAACGCCTTTTCGCTGGTTGTGGGCCCCTCCAGGGTGAGGCCTGCGCTCAGTTCTTCGTTGAGGTCCGGTAACACCCAGACGTTCACTTCGTCGATCAGCGCCCGATAGCCAAAATAGTCATCAAAGGCGCGGATCTTCAGCTGATTGCTGTTATTGCGCGTAACGGAGTAGGGGCCTGTACCGATCGGCTGGCTGGAAAAATTGTTCAGGGATCGCCACTCGGCAGGCAGGATCATCGAGGGCACGTAGCCCAGAAGCCACGGCAGCCAGTTGTCTGGCTGGGACAGCTCAATATCCAGCGTCCAGGCCGTTGGGGAGTGGATCCGCGTGATATGCGAATAGAGCGGCAGCGTGCGGGCGCGCTCTAAAGAAGCGATGACGTCACGCATCTCCAGTTCGCGGCCATGGTGGAAGTGAATGCCCGGGCGTAAGAAGAAACGCCAGTGCAGGGGGGAAAGCTGCTGCCAGTGGTGCGCGATATCCGCTTCCAGTTCCCCGTTTTCCTCATTTATTTTCGTCAGACCGCTGAATATCTGCCGGGCCATGTGGGTTTCAGAGCGACGCAGCGCCGTACCGGGCAACAGATTTTTCATTGGGCGGTAGTATAGCACCCGCAGAATGTGGCGTCCCTGACGAAAGCTGCGTCCCAGGTGTGAGACCAGCATCTGGCGCACGGCGGCTTTGTCGCCCACCAGCTGGACCAGCTGATCGATACGGTCCTGCTCCAGCAGATCCTCCGCCCGCTGCTGCTGCAGCGCCAGGCCGGTATACAGGAAGGTCAAGCGTGAGCGCTTGCCGCGTCCCGCCTCGGCCTCCCAGCTTAGCCAGCCCTGCTGCTGCATAGTGTTGAGTAACGTGCGCATATGGCGGCGAGAGCAGTTGAGGAGTTCTGCCAGCTCGTTAAGCGTGGTCTCCTGCGATTGTCCCTCGCAGCACTGCCACAGGCGGATGAATTGTTGTTGCAGTCGACCGGAGGGCATAAAAGAGGAACTCCTGACAAAAAATCAGCAATTTATTAATCCCTATATTAAGCCAATAATGCTTCCCGATGAAGTGAGGAGGTAAATTATGAAGAGGTCTACCGCACGTCAGTTTTATCAGCAGTACTTTTCAGCGACAAAGGGAGTGTCCTGGCTGGCCCGCCAGTGTGCAGAGCAACGGCTGAGAATCCTGGAAGATCTGATGCAGTGGGACGTTACGAAACCGACCTCTTCTCGCTAACTCGCCTCGATCATGTGTGACTGAGTATTGGTGTTTATCACCCGCCAGCAAAATGTTTTTGCTGGCTTTTTTCGTTTATTCTTTCACCCAATTTCGATTCGCTTTCACAAGGACTTGCGCATGCTGTGGTTGATGACGATGGGGCGCCGCCTGAATGGCGTGTACGCTGCTTTTATGCTGGTGGCCTTCATGATGGGCGTGGCCGGTGCGCTACAGGCACCGACGCTGAGCCTGTTTCTCAGCCGCGAGGTGGGGGCGCAGCCGTTTTGGGTGGGCCTGTTTTATACCGTTAACGCGATTGCCGGGATCCTCGTTAGCCTGGGGCTGGCGAAACGATCCGACAGCCAGGGCGATCGCCGCAGGCTGATCCTCTTTTGCTGCGCCATGGCCGTGGGCAACGCGCTGCTTTTTGCCTTTAACCGTCATTACCTGACGCTCATCACCTGCGGCGTGCTGCTGGCCTCTCTGGCGAACACCGCCATGCCGCAGCTGTTCGCGCTGGCCCGTGAATACGCCGACAGCTCGGCGCGAGAGGGAGTGATGTTCAGCTCGGTGATGCGCGCACAGCTCTCGCTGGCGTGGGTCATCGGCCCGCCGCTGGCCTTCATGCTGGCGCTGAACTATGGCTTTACGGTCATGTTTTCTATCGCGGCAGGCATTTTTATTATCAGTCTGGCTCTGATTGCCTTTGCGCTGCCGTCTGTCGCCCGGGTTGAGCAGACGACGGATAAGCCCATCACTCAGGTGAGCGGCTGGCAGGATAAAAACGTGCGGATGCTGTTTATCGCCTCCACGCTGATGTGGACCTGCAACACCATGTACATTATTGATATGCCGCTGTGGATCAGCAGCGATCTAGACCTACCGGACAAGCTTGCGGGGATCTTAATGGGGACCGCCGCCGGGCTGGAAATTCCGGCGATGATTCTGGCGGGGTATTACGTTAAGCGCTTCGGAAAGCGTCGGATGATGATCGTTGCCGTGGCGGCTGGGGTGCTGTTCTACGCGGGGCTGCTCCTTTTCCATTCGCGTGAAGCGTTGCTGGCGCTGCAGCTGTTTAATGCCGTGTTCATTGGCATCGTTGCCGGGATCGGCATGCTCTGGTTCCAGGATCTCATGCCCGGCCGCGCCGGCTCTGCGACTACGCTTTTTACCAACAGTATTTCGACGGGCGTTATTCTGGCGGGAGTGATTCAGGGCGCGCTGGCGCAAAGTTATGGTCATGCCTCGGTTTACTGGATGATTGCGGCGATTTCGGTGGTAACGCTTGGGCTGACCTGCCGGGTCAAGGATGTTTGATTCTGGAAGGCGGCTTCACGAAATGAAACGATTTTCTGACAGATACAGAGAAGGCGCATAGAGTGCGTGACGGGTGCTTGAGGCTGTTTGCCTCAGGCTTTCGCAAGAGGCAAACAGTGGAGATTCCCACATCAAAAAACTGATGGGGAGACCAACTTCACAACCAACATTGCGAGGTTAGTCTCTTCATTGCCGAAAAGCAATAAGGAGGCTGGAATGCCAAAACGTACTCTGCTGTTAGGTTTGTTTCTGATCTGTACGACGCTATTGATCTTCACCTGGATGGTGCGTGATTCGCTGTGTGAGTTGCACTTCAGACAGGAGAAAACAGAGCTGGCGGCAGTGTTGGCTTACGAAGCGAAACGTTAGCGGTATTGGCGGGGGAAGTGTCCCCGCCTCTCCAGAGTGGTTGAGCCTCAACGCACCCTTATCAATGGCCCGCGCCCTGCGGGCCATTGCCTTTAGCCCATAAACGCAGGCTGTTTTTTCTCGTACGCTGAGATGGCATCCTCGTGCTGGAGCGTCAGGCCAATGCTGTCCAGACCGTTCAACATGCAGTGGCGACGGAAGGCATCAATGCTGAAGCTGTAGGTCTTATCCCCGGCTTTCACCACTTCCGCTTCCAGATCCACCTCAAATGCCATCCCCGGATTTGCCTTAACCAGCGCGAACAGTTCATCGACCTGCTCGTCGCTCAGCGTCACCGGCAGCAACTGGTTGTTGAAGCTGTTGCCGTAGAAGATATCCGCGAAGCTCGGGGCGATAACCACCTTAAAGCCGTAGTCGGTCAGCGCCCAGGGCGCATGCTCACGCGAGGAGCCGCAGCCGAAGTTTTCTCGCGCCAGAAGAATGGATGCACCTTTGTATTCCGGGAAGTTCAGGACGAACTCCGGGTTTGGCACTTCGCCTTTGTCGTCCAGAAAACGCCAGTCGTTGAACAGGTGTGCGCCAAAACCAGTGCGGGTCACTTTCTGCAAAAACTGCTTCGGAATGATCGCGTCCGTATCGACGTTAGCGGCGTCCAGCGGGACAACACGGCCCGTATGTTGGGTAAATTTCTCTGCCATGATTGTCTCCTTATTTCAGGCTGCGAATATCGGCGAAATGGCCGGTGACTGCCGCAGCGGCGGCCATTGCCGGGCTGACCAGGTGGGTGCGTCCACCCCGGCCCTGACGGCCTTCAAAATTACGGTTACTGGTGGAGGCGCAGCGCTCGCCCGGATTCAGACGGTCGTTGTTCATCGCCAGACACATTGAGCAGCCCGGCAGACGCCATTCGAAGCCTGCTTCGATAAAGATCTTATCCAGTCCTTCCGCTTCCGCCTGGGCTTTCACCGGACCGGAGCCTGGAACCACCAGCGCCTGCACGCCCGGCGCCACTTTGCGACCTTTGGCAATCTCTGCCGCCGCGCGTAAATCCTCGATACGGGAGTTGGTGCAGGAGCCGATGAACACCTTATCAATGTTCACGTCGGTCAGCGGTACGCCGGGTTTCAGCCCCATATAGGCCAGCGCTTTTTCCGCGCTGGCGCGTTCGACCGGATCGGCGAAGGAAGCCGGGTCAGGAATGCTGTCGTTGACAGAAATGACCTGGCCAGGATTGGTACCCCAGGTGACTTGCGGCGCAATCTCTTCCGCCTGCAGCGTGACAACGGTATCAAAGGTGGCACCGTCGTCAGTTTTCAGGGTTTTCCAGTACGCGACCGCGTCGTCAAAATCCTGACCTTTCGGCGCGTGCAGACGGCCTTTCACATAGTTGAAGGTGGTTTCGTCCGGTGCGACCAGGCCTGCTTTAGCACCCATCTCAATCGCCATGTTGCACAGGGTCATACGGCCTTCCATGCTCAGCGCCTGAATGGCTTCACCGCAGAATTCCACCACGTGACCGGTACCGCCTGCGCTGCCGGTTTTGCCGATAATCGCCAGCACGATATCTTTCGCAGTGATACCCGGCGCGGCTTTGCCCTTCACCTCAATCTTCATGGTTTTGGCGCGGCCCTGTTTCAGAGTTTGCGTCGCCAGAACGTGCTCAACTTCCGATGTGCCGATGCCGAACGCCAGCGCGCCAAACGCGCCGTGGGTCGCGGTATGGGAGTCGCCGCAGACGATGGTCATGCCCGGCAGCGTAATACCCTGCTCAGGTCCCATCACGTGGACGATGCCCTGATACGGGTGGTTCAGATCGTACAGCTCCACGCCAAATTCGTTGCAGTTCTTGATCAGCTCCTGCATCTGGATGCGCGCCATCTCGCCGGAAGCATTGATGTCTTTGGTCTGGGTAGAGACGTTGTGATCCATCGTGGCAAAGGTTTTACCCGGCTGGCGCACCGGACGCTTGTGCGCGCGCAGGCCGTCGAAGGCCTGCGGAGAGGTCACTTCGTGCACCAGGTGGCGGTCAATGTACAGCAGCGGGGTTTCGTTTGGCGCCTCGTAGACAACGTGCGCATCAAACAATTTTTCATATAACGTCTTGGCCATGATTACACCCCTTCAGCGACATAGCGGGCAATGATGTCGCCCATTTCATCAGTACTGACTGCTGCCGTGCCGCGCGCTAAGTCACCGGTACGGACGCCTTCTTCTAACGCCCGGTTAATGGCGTTTTCAATTGCGGTTGCTGCGTCGCCTGCATCGAGGCTGTAGCGCAGCAGCAGGGCCAGGGAGAGGATCTGCGCAATCGGGTTCGCAATGTTCTTGCCTGCGATATCCGGCGCGGAACCGCCCGCCGGTTCGTACAGGCCAAAGCCTTCTTCATTCAGGCTGGCGGATGGCAGCATGCCCATAGAGCCGGTGATCATCGCGCACTCGTCAGACAAAATATCGCCGAACAGGTTGGAGCAGAGCAGCACGTCAAACTGGGACGGATCCTTAATCAGCTGCATGGTCGCGTTGTCGATGTACATATGCGACAGCTCAACGTCCGGGTACTGCTTAGCGACTTCACTGACGATCTCGCGCCACAAAATGGACGACTGCAGCACGTTCGCTTTATCAATGGAGGTCACCTTATGGCGGCGCTTGCGTGCAGATTCAAAGGCGATATGGGCGATACGTTCAATTTCGAAACGGTGGTACACCTCGGTATCAAACGCTTTCTCATGCTGACCGCTGCCTTCGCGACCTTTTGGCTGACCGAAGTAGATCCCGCCCGTCAGCTCACGCACGCACAGGATGTCGAAACCGTTGGCCGCGATATCCGCGCGCAGCGGACAAAACTCTTCCAGCCCCTGATACAGCTTAGCCGGACGCAGGTTACTGAACAGTTTAAAATGTTTACGCAGCGGCAGCAGCGCGCCGCGCTCTGGCTGCTCTGCTGGCGGCAGGTGTTCCCATTTTGGGCCACCGACGGAGCCAAACAGCACGGCATCGGCATTTTCGCAGCCTTCAACGGTGGCTTTCGGCAATGGCGTTCCGTGGTTATCAATCGCAATACCGCCCACGTCGTAGTGGCTGGTGGTAATTTTCATCGCAAAACGCGAGCGAACGGCTTCCAGTACTTTCAGCGCCTGTGCCATCACTTCCGGACCAATACCGTCACCCGGCAACACAGCAATATGGTAGTTCTTCGACATTACACGGTTTCCTTGTTGTTCTCTTTATTCTGAGCTTTGCGTTGCAACTCTTTTTCGACTTCAGCGGCGCGCCAGATGTTGTTCAGGACGTGCACCATCGCTTTCGCGGAGGATTCGACAATATCCGTCGCCAGGCCCACACCGTGGAAACGGCGGCCATTATAGTTGACGACGATATCCACCTGACCCAGCGCGTCTTTACCGTGCCCTTTCGCCGTCAGGTCGTATTTCACCAGCTCTACGTCGTACTCGGTAACGCGGTTGATCGCCTGATAGATGGCATCCACAGGGCCGTTACCGTTGGCGGCTTCCGCTTTAATTTCATCACCGCAGGCCAGCTTGACCGAGGCGGTAGCGATGTCGCTGGAGCCGGACTGCACGTTGAAGTAGTCCAGACGGAAGTGCTCTGGCTCTTCCTGCTGCTTGTTGATGAAGGCCAGCGCTTCCAGGTCGTAATCGAATACCTGGCCTTTCTTGTCGGCCAGCTTCAGGAACGCGTCGTACAGCTGATCCATGTTGTAATCGCTGTCCTGATAGCCCATCTCTTCCATCCGGTGTTTCACTGCCGCACGACCGGAACGGGAGGTCAGGTTCAGCTGAACCTGGTTCAGGCCGATGGATTCCGGAGTCATGATTTCGTAGTTTTCACGGTTTTTCAGCACGCCGTCCTGGTGAATACCGGAGGAGTGGGCGAACGCGCCGGTTCCAACAATCGCCTTGTTAGCCGGGATCGGCATGTTGCAAATCTGGCTGACGGTCTGGCTGGTGCGCCAGATTTCATTGTGATTGATGCGGGTGTGCACGTTCATGATGTCTTTGCGCACCTTGATCGCCATGATCACTTCTTCCAGTGAACAGTTGCCCGCGCGTTCACCGATACCGTTCATTGCACCTTCTACCTGACGTGCACCGGCGTGCACCGCAGCGATGGCATTGCCTACGGCCAGGCCCAAATCATCATGGGTATGTACTGAGATGATTGCTTTATCAATGTTAGGTACGCGCTCATACAGGCCGGTAATGATGCTGGAGAACTCAAACGGCATGGTATAGCCGACGGTGTCCGGGATATTGATGGTTTTAGCGCCCGCGTTGATGGCGGCTTCGACTACGCGCGCCAGGTCTTCAATCGGCGTACGGCCCGCATCTTCACAGGAGAATTCAACGTCATCGGTGTAGTTGCGTGCGCGCTTAACCATGTATACCGCGCGTTCAATGACCTCATCCAGCGTGCTGCGCAACTTGGTTGCGATGTGCATTGGTGAGGTTGCAATAAAGGTATGAATACGGAAGGCTTCGGCCACCTTCAGCGACTCAGCCGCAACGTCGATGTCTTTCTCTACGCAGCGCGCCAGACCGCACACGCGGCTGTTTTTAATGGTGCGGGCGATAGTCTGTACGGATTCAAAATCACCCGGAGAGGAGACGGGGAAACCGACCTCCATCACGTCGACGCCCATACGCTCGAGAGCCAGCGCAATCTGCAGTTTCTCTTTTACACTCAGGCTTGCCTGTAATGCCTGTTCACCGTCACGTAAAGTAGTATCGAAAATAATGACTTGCTGGCTCATGGGTTAGGTCCTTGTCAGTCTTAGGGCGCCTTGCTACGAGCATAAAAAAACCCGCGCAGTGGCGCGGGTTTTTAGTCTTACTGGTGACGATTCAACGCTGAATTTCGCCCGCCAGTCTACCGCGCACAGTGGATGCGTTTAGTAGTAGTAGACTGATGAAACGAATGGTGCGTGTCATGAATCGTGCTCCGTTAAATTCAATATGCTTTTAGTGGTACTGGATACCGCTGTGCATGTCAACCCCTGATGGTAAAAACGGCCCCAGAAGGCTAAACAGAGAGGGTGTGTTGTTTAGCTTATTGTGCTGGGTTTTTGATTTTTAACTTAACTAATTGTCTATTTTTGGACTTAAAAAACATTTGCAGAAACGAATAAACATAACGGGTATTTTTCAGGTGACGCAGTCCTCACAAATGCTTTCTCTTTAAACCGTTTTACTATCATAGAGTTATCTTTTTTTGAGAGAGCTTTTTCTCCCTTCAAATAGAATCATTGATAACAGATTGTTAACTTAATTCTGCTCAATGTCGATAACAGTTTAATTATACTTAAGTCATCCTTAACTGGATGGTTATTGTATATTGATTTGGTTTATGGTTTCATTCAAACACTAAAGTTAAGCATATCCTTTGTGCCGTTTTGTATTATAGCATTATTAGATAATCTTTATATATTCCGATTTTTAAACAATTTTCTTTCGCTGGTCGTATCTGCATGGTAAATCATATTTTTCGAAATTATTACAGTGCGTTGGCGAAGGGAGTGTAGCGTGACAGTGGAGTCAGAAGTGCCAGAAAATAATATTAAACAACCACAGATTACTGATGGAATTAAACCACAGTTACGCACGGTGGATCTTAATCTACTGACGGTGTTTGATGCTGTCATGCAGGAGCAGAATATCACGCGTGCGGCACAAGCCCTGGGGATGTCACAGCCTGCCGTAAGTAATGCCGTTGCCAGGCTTAAGGTTATGTTCAACGACGAATTGTTTGTTCGTTATGGAAGAGGGATCCAGCCTACAGCGCGGGCTTTCCAGCTTTTCGGCTCCATCCGCCAGGCGCTGCAGCTGGTGCAAAATGAGCTGCCGGGCTCGGGCTTTGAACCCTTAAGCAGTGAGCGAGTATTCCATCTCTGCGTCTGCAGTCCATTAGATAATTATCTGACATCAATTATTTATAATAAAGTTGAAGAGATCGCACCTAATATTAATCTCGTCTTTAAATCGTCCTTAAATCAAAACACCGAACACCAGTTACGTTACCAGGAAATCGAATTCGTCCTGGGTTATGAAGAATTCCGCCGTCCTGAATTTTCCTGTGTACCGCTGTTTAAAGATGAAATGGTGCTGGTTGCCAGCAAAAAACATCCACGACTGAATGCGCCGTTACGTGAAAGTGACGTTTATAGCGAACAGCATGCCGTTGTTGCGCTCGACAGATATGCCTCCTTTAGCCTGCCCTGGTACGACACTGCGGAGAAACAGGCGAGCGTGGCTTATCAGGGGATGGCCATGGTCAGCGTGTTAAACGTCGTTTCCCAGACGCAGCTGGTGGCAATTGCCCCACGCTGGCTGGCAGAAGAGTTCTCTGGCGCGTTAAATCTGCAAATTTTGCCTCTGCCGCTCAAGCTAAATAGCCGCACCTGCTATCTCTCCTGGCATGAAGCTGCTGGACGGGATAAAGGACATCAGTGGATGGAAGAGCTACTTATTAGCATCTGCCGTCGGTAATCGAGTCAGGATAAATTGCCTCTTTGTATGTGATTTATCCTGGTTTTGTTTCTTTTATTAATATTTTGTTCTGTTACGTATTTTATCTGGCGTCTGCCAGGCCCGTAAAAATAGATGATTTTCTACATCGCCGCGCTTTTCAGCGATGATTTATCATCTCATCCCCTAATTTCAGATGAATTAACCATATCCTCTGACAATGTCTGTTTTTTCTGCTTTCACGGCCTCTTCTCTCTCCTGGTTTGCGAATTGCCTGCCTCATAACGAGCGGTTAAGGTAAGTATCACTCTGCAAAATAGAAGACGGGTTCATCCCGATCGCAAGACGGTGCGGAAATGAATTCGGCGGTCCGTCTATAACAAAATGCCTGGAGGCAAAGCATGGAGATGTTGTCTGGCGCGGAAATGGTCGTCCGGTCGCTGATCGATCAGGGCGTAAAGCAAGTGTTCGGCTATCCTGGCGGCGCGGTCCTCGATATTTATGACGCACTGCATACGGTAGGGGGTATTGACCATGTGCTGGTACGCCATGAGCAGGCGGCGGTACATATGGCCGATGGCCTGGCGCGTGCGACGGGTGAAGTGGGCGTGGTCCTGGTCACGTCGGGGCCCGGTGCAACAAACGCCATTACCGGCATTGCGACCGCGTACATGGACTCTATTCCGCTGGTGATCCTTTCCGGACAGGTCGCGACATCACTGATTGGCTATGATGCGTTTCAGGAGTGCGATATGGTCGGGATTTCGCGTCCCGTCGTGAAGCACAGCTTCCTGGTCAAGCAAACCGAAGACATTCCTGGCATTCTGAAGAAGGCGTTCTGGCTGGCGGCAAGCGGGCGCCCGGGGCCGGTGGTGGTCGATCTCCCTAAAGATATCCTGAACCCGGCAAACAAGCTGCCTTATGTCTGGCCGGAATCGGTGAGCATGCGCTCTTACAACCCAACAACGCAGGGCCACAAAGGTCAGATCAAACGCGCGCTGCAAACGCTGCTGGCCGCTAAAAAACCGGTGGTCTATGTCGGTGGCGGGGCCGTCAATTCAGCGTGTGAGGCACAGCTTCGTGAACTGGTTGAAAAGCTCAATCTTCCTGTTGCGTCATCGCTGATGGGACTCGGAGTGTTTCCCGCCACCCACCGTCAGGCGCTCGGCATGTTGGGTATGCACGGTACCTATGAAGCCAACATGACGATGCATCATTCTGACGTCATCTTTGCCGTCGGCGTGCGTTTTGACGATCGTACTACCAACAACCTGGCGAAGTATTGCCCGAATGCCACCGTGCTGCACATTGATATCGATCCGACGTCAATTTCAAAAACGGTGTCTGCTGATGTACCTATCGTCGGCGACGCGCGACAGGTCCTTGAACAAATGCTGGATCTGCTGGCGCTGGAAAACACAGCGCAGCCGCTGGATGAAATCCGTGACTGGTGGCAGCAAATTGAGCAATGGCGCGCGCGGCAGTGTCTGAAATATGACACCCAAAGCGAGCATATTAAGCCGCAGGCGGTCATCGAAACGGTATGGCGACTGACGAAAGGCGACGCGTATGTGACCTCTGATGTGGGCCAGCATCAAATGTTTGCCGCCCTCTATTATCCGTTTGATAAACCGCGCCACTGGATCAACTCGGGAGGTTTAGGCACGATGGGCTTTGGCCTGCCTGCCGCGCTGGGCGTGAAGCTGGCGCTGCCAAATGAAACCGTCGTCTGCGTGACCGGAGACGGCAGTATTCAGATGAACATTCAGGAACTTTCCACCGCGCTGCAATATGAGCTGCCGGTACTGGTGCTCAACCTTAATAACGGCTATCTCGGTATGGTGAAGCAGTGGCAGGATATGATCTACTCGGGCCGCCACTCTCAGTCATATATGAAATCGCTGCCGGATTTTGTTCGTCTTGCTGAAGCTTACGGTCATATAGGGATGCGGGTGACCGATCCGGCTGAACTGGAAACGAAGCTCGCAGAAGCGCTTGAGCACGTTAAAAACAACCGCCTCGTCTTTATGGATGTCATCGTTGATGGAACCGAGCACGTTTATCCGATGCATATTCGCGGCGGCGGTATGGACGAGATGTGGTTAAGCAAAACGGAGAGAACCTGATATGCGCCGGATATTATCGGTATTACTGGAAAACGAGTCTGGCGCACTGTCGCGCGTCATTGGGCTTTTTGCGCAGCGTGGTTATAACATTGAAAGCCTGACCGTGGCGCCAACGGACGATCCGACGCTGTCGCGTATGACGATTCAGACCGTTGGCGATGCCAAGGTAATTGAGCAGATCGAGAAACAGCTGCATAAGCTGGTCGATGTGCTGCGCGTAAGCGAGCTAGGGCAGGGCGCTTACGTTGAGCGTGAGGTCATGCTGGTCAAAATACAGGCCAGCGGTTACGGGCGCGAAGAGGTCAAACGCAATGCGGATATCTTCCGCGGGCAGATCATCGACGTCACGCCTTCTCTTTATACGGTTCAACTGGTCGGAGCCAGTGACAAGCTGGACGCTTTCCTGGCATCTGTGCGAGATGTAGCAAAAATTGTTGAGGTGGCGAGATCGGGGATCGTTGGTCTGTCACGCGGCGAGAAAATCATGCGGTAGTTGTTAAAAAGGTTCGCCTCTTTCAGCCCGGTCACCAAAGCCGGGCTTTTTTTTGCGTAATCAGCCGACAACGCAGATAAAAGCGGTTGCCGCGAAGGCTTTTCTGCGTTTAGATGTTAAAAGATTTAACCATAACCTTGACAGGGCCATGGACTCTTTTCTTTTTTTAAGGGGCAATTGTGAAACTGGATGAAATCGCCCGGCTAGCCGGCGTGTCACGAACAACGGCCAGCTATGTGATTAACGGCAAAGCAAAGCAGTACCGCGTCAGCGATAAGACCGTTGAAAAAGTTATGGCGGTGGTTCGTGAGCATAACTACCATCCGAATGCTGTCGCTGCCGGCCTGCGTGCCGGGCGCACCCGCTCTATTGGTCTGGTGATCCCGGATCTGGAAAACACCAGCTATACCCGTATCGCCAACTATCTTGAACGTCAGGCCCGCCAGCGCGGTTACCAGCTGCTGATCGCCTGTTCTGAAGACCAGCCCGATAACGAGATGCGCTGCATTGAACATCTGCTCCAGCGTCAGGTCGATGCCATCATCGTCTCGACCTCCTTACCGCCGGAGCATCCGTTTTACCAGCGCTGGGCGAACGATCCGTTCCCCATCGTGGCGCTGGACCGCGCGCTCGATCGTGAGCATTTCACAAGCGTAGTGGGTGCCGATCAGGATGACGCGGAAATGCTGGCTGCTGAGCTGAGAACCTTCCCCGCTGAAACGGTGCTGTATCTTGGCGCGCTGCCCGAGCTTTCCGTAAGCTTCCTCCGTGAGCAAGGGTTCAGAACCGCCTGGAAAGACGATCCGCGTGAAGTCCACTATCTCTATGCCAACAGCTATGAACGCGAAGCCGCTGCGCAGCTGTTCGAAAAATGGCTGGAGACGCACCCGATGCCCCAGGCGCTGTTCACCACGTCATTTGCCCTTCTGCAGGGGGTAATGGATGTCACCTTGCGTCGTGAAGGCAAGCTTCCCTCTGACCTGGCGATCGCCACGTTTGGGGATAACGAGCTTCTCGATTTCCTTCAGTGCCCGGTGCTGGCGGTGGCCCAGCGTCACCGAGATGTAGCGGAACGCGTCCTGGAGATTGTTCTGGCGAGCCTAGATGAGCCGCGCAAACCGAAGCCGGGTCTGACGCGTATCAAACGTAATCTCTATCATCGCGGAATTTTGAGCCGCCATAAATGAAATGACGGGGCGGCGAAAAACCGCCCCTTTTTACTGGAATAATTCGCCGAGTTAATTCCCGCAGTGAAATTAGGATAATTCTTGAGAGATCCTAATCTACTATTTTTCTTAATTCATTTTGCCGTTTAAAAGGGTCCTTAAAGAATCATGAAGCGATTTTTAAAAGCCTCTCTTTGTATTACTTTGTTACAAACCCTCTTCGGTCGATGAATATTCAGACGTTTTTCCTTCCCCCCGACCGGCCAGCAACGCAACCGCCGCTTCCACCGACCGATTGAGTGAATCTGGCGCTGTTATCCCCTGACAATCTGTCATAAAATGCTGCCCGCGTCGCAAACTGACACTTTATATTTATCTGCGATGATATTGAGTGAGCCTTAACGCTAGTGTGCATATTCGGTTTTTTTCTTACAAATATTCATAACGTTAATTTGCCTCGCCAGTTGTGCAGTTATTAACCAGGACTGTTTATCTCTGTAAATAGAGGGCTTTCGGGTCTCTACAGGGAGAGTCCTGGCTTGACAAGCTTTTCCCTCGCTCCGTAAACTCCTTTAGGTGGGAATTTGTGGGTTAAAGTGGTGAGGAGGGGTGAGACTGGCATGTTCCGTGGAGCTACGTTAGTCAATCTCGACAGCAAAGGGCGTTTATCGGTCCCAACCCGATACCGCGACCAGCTGATTGAGAATGCTTCGGGTCAAATGGTTTGCACCATTGATATCAACTCCCCCTGCCTGCTGCTTTACCCCTTACCTGAATGGGAAATCATTGAGCAAAAGCTGTCGCGACTGTCGAGCATGAACCCGCAAGAGCGCCGCGTGCAGCGGCTGTTATTGGGACATGCCAGTGAGTGTCAGATGGATAGCGCCGGGCGATTACTGATTGCGCCCGTGCTGCGGCAACATGCCGGTCTGACCAAAGAAGTGATGCTGGTCGGGCAGTTCAACAAGTTTGAACTGTGGGACGAAACGACCTGGTATCAACAGGTCAAGGAAGATATCGACGCTGAGCAGTCTGATTCCGCAACTTTATCGGAACGGCTGCAGGACTTGTCTCTATAAATATGATGGAAAATTATAAACATAAAACGGTGTTACTGGACGAGGCCGTGAACGGCCTGAATATTCGTCCGGATGGCATCTACATTGATGGCACGTTTGGTCGCGGTGGTCACTCGCGTTTGATCCTCTCCCAGCTTGGAGAGGAAGGGCGACTGCTGGCAATCGATCGCGATCCGCAGGCGATTGCCGTGGCACAGACCATCAATGACCCACGCTTTTCCATCGTGCATGGACCTTTTTCTGCGCTCGCGGATTACGTGGCCGAGCGCGGTCTCACGGGCAAGATCGACGGGATTCTTCTCGATCTTGGCGTATCTTCACCCCAGCTTGATGATGCAGAACGCGGCTTCTCCTTTATGCGCGACGGTCCGCTGGACATGCGTATGGACCCGACGCGCGGCCAGTCTGCCGCCGAATGGCTGCAGACCGCTGACGAAGCAGATATTGCCTGGGTGATCAAAACCTTCGGCGAAGAACGTTTTGGCAAGCGCATTGCGCGCGCCATCGTTGAGCGCAACCGCGTTGAGCCAATGACCCGCACCAAAGAGCTGGCCGAAGTGATTGCGGCGGCGACGCCGGTGAAGGATAAGCACAAACATCCCGCGACCCGTACCTTCCAGGCGGTTCGCATCTGGGTAAACAGTGAACTGGAGGAAATAGAGCTGGCGCTAAAAAGCTCGCTCGACGTGCTGGCCCCGGGTGGGCGGTTATCCATCATCAGCTTCCATTCGCTGGAAGACCGTATTGTAAAACGCTTCATGCGTGAACAGAGCCGCGGTCCTCAGGTTCCAGCGGGGCTGCCGATGACGGAAGAACAACTCAGGAAGCTGGGGGGCCGTCAGTTGCGAGCATTAGGCAAGTTGATGCCGGGCGAAGAAGAGGTGGCAGAGAATCCACGTGCCCGTAGTTCAGTGCTGCGAGTTGCAGAGAGGACGAACGCATGATCGGCAGAGTGACAGAAACCCTAAGCAAAGTTAAGGGATCGTTAGGAAGCAACGAGCGCCATGCCTTGCCTGGCGTGATCGGCGACGATCTTTTGCGATTCGGGAAACTGCCACTCTGCCTGTTCATTTGCATCATTGTTACGGCAGTTACGGTGGTGACCACAGCTCACCATACACGTTTATTGACTGCGCAACGCGAGCAGCTGGTGCTGGAACGCGATGCGCTGGATATTGAATGGCGAAATCTGATCCTTGAAGAAAACGCGCTCGGCGATCACAGCCGGGTTGAACGGATCGCAACGGAAAAGCTGCAACTGCAGCATGTTGATCCTTCCCAGGAAAATATCGTAGTACAAAAATAAGGGAACACGCGACGCATGAAAGCAGCGGCAAAAACGCTTAAACCAAAACGTCAGGAAGAACAGGCCAACTTCATCAGTTGGCGTTTTGCGTTGCTTTGCGGCTGCATTTTACTGGCGCTGGGTTTCCTGCTGGGACGCGTGGCGTGGTTGCAAATCATCGCCCCTGACATGCTGGTACGCCAGGGCGATATGCGCTCCCTTCGCGTTCAGGAAGTGTCGACTTCTCGCGGAATGATCACTGACCGTTCAGGTCGCCCGCTGGCGGTGAGCGTGCCGGTGAAAGCGATTTGGGCCGACCCGAAAGAGCTGCACGACGCCGGTGGCATCACGCTTGATAACCGCTGGAAAGCGCTTTCAGATGCGCTCAAAATGCCGCTGGATCAGCTAGCCTCCCGCGTCAACGCGAACCCGAAAGGGCGTTTTATCTATCTGGCGCGCCAGGTTAACCCTGACATGGCGGACTACATTCGAAAACTGAAGCTGCCGGGCATTCATCTGCGCGAAGAATCCCGTCGTTACTATCCGTCCGGCGAAGTAACCGCTCACCTCATCGGCTTCACCAACGTCGACAGCCAGGGGATTGAAGGCGTTGAAAAAAGCTTCGATAAGTGGCTCACCGGCCAGCCTGGCGAGCGAATTGTGCGTAAGGACCGCTACGGGCGCGTCATTGAAGATATCTCCTCTACAGACAGCCAGGCGGCGCACAACCTGGCTCTGAGTATCGACGAGCGCCTGCAGGCGCTGGTCTACCGCGAGCTGAACAACGCCGTGGCGTTTAACAAGGCAGAATCCGGCAGCGCCGTGCTGGTGGATGTCAGCACCGGAGAAGTGCTGGCCATGGCCAACAGTCCTTCCTACAACCCGAACAACTTTACCGGCACCGCAAAAGATGCGATGCGTAACCGGGCGATTACCGACGTGTTCGAACCCGGCTCCACGGTGAAACCGATGGTGGTGATGACGGCGCTTCAGCGCGGTATCGTCAATGAAAACACGGTCCTGAACACGATCCCTTACCGTATTAACGGCCACGAGATTAAAGACGTGGCGCGCTACAGCGAATTGACCCTGACCGGGGTGTTACAGAAGTCGAGTAACGTCGGTGTTTCAAAGCTGGCGTTAGCGATGCCGTCCTCAGCGTTAGTAGAGACTTACTCACGTTTTGGACTTGGAAAGGCGACCAATTTGGGGTTGGTCGGAGAACGCAGTGGCTTATATCCTCAAAAACAACGGTGGTCTGACATAGAGAGGGCCACCTTCTCTTTCGGCTACGGGCTAATGGTAACCCCGTTACAGTTAGCGCGAGTCTACGCAACGATTGGCAGCTACGGCGTCTATCGCCCGCTGTCCATCACCAAAGTTGATCCACCGGTTCCGGGCGAGCGTATCTTCCCCGAATCCATCGTTCGTACCGTTGTGCACATGATGGAAAGCGTGGCGCTGCCGGGCGGTGGCGGCGTGAAGGCGGCCATCAAAGGCTATCGCATCGCCATTAAAACCGGTACGGCGAAAAAGGTGGGGCCAGACGGCCGCTACATCAACAAATACATTGCCTATACCGCAGGCGTTGCGCCTGCTAGCAATCCGCGTTTTGCGCTGGTGGTCGTGATTAACGATCCACAGGCGGGTAAATACTACGGCGGCGCGGTTTCCGCGCCTGTGTTTGGCGCCATCATGGGCGGCGTGTTACGCACCATGAACGTTGAACCAGATGCGCTGGCGACGGGCGAAAAAAGTGAATTTGTAATTAATCAAGGCGAGGGTACAGGTGGCAGATCGTAATTTGCGCGACCTTCTCGCTCCGTGGGTGCCAAATGCACCGGAGCGAGCACTGCGAGAGATGGTACTGGACAGCCGCGTGGCTGCTTCTGGCGATCTTTTTGTGGCGGTGGTTGGTCATCAGGCGGACGGGCGTCGTTATATCCCGCAGGCGATTGCGCAAGGTGTGGCTGCCATTATTGCTGAGGCTAAAGACGAGGCAACCGACGGTGAGAACCGTGAAATGCACGGGGTGCCGGTTATCTATCTCAGCCAGTTGAATGAGCGTCTCTCTGCACTGGCAGGACGTTTTTATCACGAACCTTCCGACCAGCTGCGTCTGGTTGGCGTGACGGGCACGAACGGAAAAACCACCACCACGCAGCTGATGGCGCAGTGGGCTCAGTTGCTGGGTGAAACCGGCGCGGTGATGGGGACCGTGGGTAACGGCCTGCTGGGCAAAGTGAGCCCGACGGAAAACACCACCGGTTCTGCGGTTGACGTACAGCACGTGCTTGCCGGTCTGGCAGGGCAGGGGGCAACCTTTGCCGCGATGGAAGTTTCTTCGCACGGCCTGGTACAGCACCGCGTCGCGGCACTGAAGTTTGCTGCTTCAGTGTTCACCAACCTGAGCCGCGATCACCTTGATTATCATGGTGATATGGAACACTACGAAGCCGCGAAATGGCTGCTGTTCTCTACTCACCATTATGGCCAGGCCATCATCAACGCCGACGACGAAGTGGGCCGCCGCTGGCTTGCGAAGCTGCCAGACGCGGTAGCGGTGTCGATGGAAGACCATATCAATCCGAACTGCCACGGCCGCTGGCTGAAGGCCGTTGACGTTAACTATCACGACAGTGGCGCGACGATCCGCTTTGCCTCTTCCTGGGGTGAAGGTGAAATTGAAAGCCGCCTGATGGGGGCGTTCAACGTCAGCAACCTGCTGCTGGCGCTGGCAACGCTGCTGGCGCTGGGCTATCCGCTGGCGGAACTGCTGAAAACGTCAGCGCGTCTACAGCCGGTTTGCGGCCGTATGGAAGTGTTTAGCGCGCCGGGCAAACCGACCGTGGTTGTCGATTATGCCCACACGCCGGATGCGCTGGAAAAAGCGCTGGAAGCGGCACGCCTGCACTGCACCGGTAAACTCTGGTGCGTCTTCGGCTGCGGTGGCGATCGCGACAAAGGTAAACGTCCCCTGATGGGCGCCATTGCGGAGCAGTTCGCAGACATTCCTGTGGTCACCGATGACAATCCGCGTACCGAAGAGCCGCGCGTCATCATCAACGACATTCTGGCGGGTATGCTGGACGCCGGTCGCGCCCGTGTGGTGGAAGGCCGCGCGGAAGCCGTGACAAACACCATCATGCAGGCAAAAGAAAATGATGTCGTTCTGCTGGCCGGTAAAGGCCATGAAGACTATCAGATTGTTGGCAATCGTCGTCTGGACTACTCCGACCGCGTAACGGCAGCGCGTCTGCTGGGAGTCGTCGCATGATTAGCATCACCTTAAGGCAGGCCGCTGCGGTACTGCACGGCGAGCTGCTGGGCCAGGATCTGACCATTGACGCGGTCACCACCGACACCCGCAAAGTGACCGCGGGCTGTCTGTTTGTGGCGCTGAAAGGCGAACGTTTTGACGCGCATGATTTTGCCGGACAGGCCAAAGAAAACGGCGCTGGCGCGCTGCTGGTCAGCCGCAGGCTGGATATCGATTTGCCGCAGATTGTGGTGGACGATACGCGTCTCGCGTTCGGTGAACTGGCCGCCTGGGTTCGTCAGCAGGTGCCTGCTCGCGTTGTCGCGCTGACCGGATCATCGGGCAAAACGTCAGTGAAAGAGATGACGGCGGCCATCCTCAGCCAGTGCGGTAATACGCTTTATACCGCAGGCAACCTCAATAATGACATCGGCGTGCCGATGACATTACTTCGCCTGACCAAAGAGCATGAGTTTGCGGTGATCGAGTTAGGGGCAAACCACCAGGGCGAAATCGCCTGGACCGTGAGCCTGACTCGCCCGGAAGCGGCGCTGGTGAATAACCTTGCGGCAGCGCATCTGGAAGGCTTTGGCTCGCTGGAAGGCGTGGCGAAAGCGAAAGGCGAAATCTACACCGGTCTGCCTGCTGACGGCATTGCCATTCTCAATGCCGACAACAACGACTGGCTGAACTGGCAGAGCATCATTGGCTCGCGTAAAACCTGGCGCTTCTCGCCGAACGCGGCCAACAGTGACTTTACCGCGACCAATATCCATGTGACGTCGCACGGTACGGAGTTCACGCTTGCTACCCCAACGGGTGACGTAGACGTGCTGTTACCGCTGCCGGGACGCCATAACATCGCCAATGCGCTGGCGGCAGCGGCCTTGTCGACGGCGGTGGGAGCGTCACACGAGGCGATTAAAACCGGGCTGGCGAATTTGAAAGCCGTGCCGGGACGCCTGTACCCGATCCCGCTTGCAGAAAACAAATTGCTGCTGGATGACTCCTACAACGCGAACGTCGGCTCAATGACGGCGGCGGTGCAGGTGCTATCTGAAATGCCGGGCTACCGCGTCATGGTGGTTGGCGACATGGCGGAGCTGGGCGATGAAAGCGAAGCCTGTCATACCCAGGTGGGTGAAGCGGCGAAAGCGGCGGGACTGGACTGCGTGCTGAGCGCAGGAAAACTGAGCCAGGCGATTAGCCATGCCAGCGGCGTTGGCGAACATTTTGCCGACAAAGCCGCGTTGATTGAGCGCCTTAAGGCATTAATTACAGAAAAACAAATTGTGACAGTGTTAGTGAAAGGTTCACGTAGTGCCGCCATGGAAGAGGTTGTGCACGCATTACAGGAGAACGGGACATGTTAGTTTGGCTGGCCGAACATTTGGTCAAATATTATTCAGGCTTTAACGTCTTTTCGTATCTGACGTTTCGCGCCATCGTCAGCCTGCTGACTGCGCTGTTCATCTCGTTGTGGATGGGCCCGCGCATGATTGCCCGTCTGCAAAAACTCTCTTTCGGCCAGGTCGTACGTAACGACGGTCCGGAGTCGCACTTCAGCAAGCGCGGTACGCCGACGATGGGCGGGATCATGATCCTGACCGCGATCGTCGTTTCCGTACTGCTGTGGGCCTATCCGTCTAACCCGTACGTCTGGTGTGTGCTGACCGTACTGGTGGGCTACGGCATTATCGGGTTTGTGGATGATTACCGTAAAGTCGTCCGCAAAGACACGAAGGGCCTGATTGCCCGCTGGAAGTATTTCTGGATGTCAGTGATTGCGCTGGGCGTCGCCTTCGCGCTGTATCTGGCAGGAAAAGATACGCCCGCCACCGAACTGGTGGTGCCGTTCTTTAAAGACGTGATGCCGCAGCTGGGGCTGTTCTACATCCTGCTGGCCTACTTTGTAATTGTTGGTACCGGTAACGCCGTTAACCTGACCGATGGCCTGGATGGTCTGGCGATTATGCCAACCGTCTTCGTGGCGGCTGGTTTTGCGCTGGTGGCGTGGGCGACCGGTAACATGAACTTTGCGAACTACCTGCACATCCCTTATCTGCGTCACGCGGGTGAGCTGGTGATCGTCTGTACGGCGATAGTCGGCGCGGGGCTGGGCTTCCTCTGGTTCAACACTTATCCGGCGCAGGTCTTTATGGGTGACGTCGGTTCTCTGGCGCTGGGCGGCGCGCTGGGCATTATCGCCGTGCTGCTGCGTCAGGAGTTCCTGCTGGTGATCATGGGCGGCGTGTTTGTGGTTGAAACCCTGTCGGTGATTTTGCAGGTCGGCTCCTTCAAGCTGCGCGGTCAGCGCATCTTCCGTATGGCGCCGATCCACCACCACTATGAACTGAAAGGCTGGCCGGAGCCGCGCGTGATTGTGCGCTTCTGGATTATTTCGCTGATGCTGGTGCTGATTGGCCTGGCAACGCTGAAGGTACGTTAATCATGGCAGATTACCAGGGTAAAAAAGTCGTTATCATCGGGTTAGGCTTCACTGGCCTCTCCTGCGTGGACTTTTTCCTTGCGCGCGGCGTGACGCCGCGTGTGATGGATACGCGTGTCTCTCCGCCGGGTCTGGACAAACTGCCGGAACAGGTTGAACGCCACCTTGGTGGTCTGAATGATGACTGGCTGCTGGCAGCCGATCTGATTGTCGCCAGCCCGGGTATGGCGCTGGCGCACCCTTCACTGAGCGCTGCTGCGGATGCGGGCGTTGAGATTGTCGGCGATATCGAGCTGTTCTGCCGCGAAGCGCAGGCACCGGTTATCGCGATCACCGGTTCTAACGGCAAAAGCACCGTCACTACCCTGGTGGGTGAAATGGCGAAAGCCGCAGGCATGAACGTAGGGGTAGGCGGCAATATCGGTCTGCCCGCGCTGATGCTGCTGGACAAAGGCTGCGAGCTGTACGTTCTGGAACTTTCCAGCTTCCAGCTTGAAACCACCTCCAGCCTGCATGCGGCGGCGACAACGATCCTCAACGTGACGGAAGATCATATGGATCGGTATCCGTTTGGTCTGCAGCAGTATCGCGCGGCCAAGCTGCGTGTTTACGAAAATGCCAAAATTTGCGTGGTTAACGCCGACGACGCGCTGACCATGCCGGTGCGCGGCGCGGACGAGCGCTGCATCAGCTTTGGTATCACCATGGGTGATTATCATCTGAACCGCCAGCTGGGCGAAACCTGGCTGCGCGTGAAAGGTGAAAAGGTGCTGAACGTGAAGGAGATGAAGCTTTCCGGCCAGCACAACTATACCAATGCCCTGGCGGCGCTGGCGCTGGCAGATGCCGTAGGGCTGCCGCGCTCTTCCAGCCTGAAAGCGTTGACCACATTTTCCGGCCTGGCACACCGTTTCCAGCTGGCGCTGGAGCATAACGGCGTGCGCTGGATTAACGACTCCAAAGCGACCAACGTGGGAAGCACAGAGGCCGCGCTGAACGGTCTGCACGTTGACGGCACCCTGCATCTTCTGTTGGGTGGCGACGGCAAATCTGCTGATTTCTCCTCCCTGAAACAGTACCTCACCGGCGATAACATCCGCCTGTACTGCTTTGGCCGTGACGGCAGCGAGCTGGCTGAACTACGCCCGGAAGTTGCTGAGCAAACTGAAACGATGGAACAGGCGATGCGCCTGATTGCCCCGCGCGTGCAGCCTGGCGACATGGTTCTGCTCTCCCCGGCGTGCGCCAGCCTCGATCAGTTTAAGAATTTCGAACAGCGTGGCGATGTCTTTACCCGCCTTGCGAAGGAGTTAGGCTGATGCGTTTATCTCTCCCTCGCCTGAAAATGCCGCGCCTGCCAGGATTTGGAATTCTGGTGTGGCTGTTTGCGGCGCTGAAAGGCTGGGTGATGGCTTCACGGGATAAAGATTCCGATAGCCTGATTATGTACGACCGCACCCTGTTCTGGCTGACGCTGGGGCTGGCGGCGATCGGCTTTATCATGGTGACGTCGGCCTCTATGCCCGTTGGACAGCGTCTGGCGAACGATCCCTTCCTGTTCGCCAAGCGTGACGGGCTGTACATCATTCTGGCGTTCTGCCTGGCGCTGGTAACGCTTCGTCTGCCGATGGCGTTCTGGCAGCGCCACAGTACCGCGATGCTGATCGCCTCCATTATCATGCTGCTGATCGTGCTGGTTGTCGGGAGCTCCGTTAACGGGGCATCACGCTGGATCGCCTTCGGCCCGCTGCGTATTCAGCCTGCGGAGTTCACCAAGCTTTCGTTATTCTGCTACCTGGCAAACTACCTGGTGCGAAAAGTCGATGAGGTGCGTAACAACCTTCGCGGCTTCTTAAAGCCGATGGGCGTCATTCTGGTGCTGGCGATCCTGCTGCTGGCGCAGCCTGACCTCGGGACCGTTGTCGTACTGTTTGTCACCACGCTGGCGATGCTGTTCCTGGCAGGGGCCAAGCTGTGGCAGTTCATCGCCATCATCGGGATGGGGATTTCAGCGGTGGTACTGCTGATCCTCGCCGAGCCTTACCGTATCCGCCGCGTGACCTCGTTCTGGAACCCGTGGGAAGATCCGTTCGGTAGCGGTTACCAGCTGACGCAGTCGCTGATGGCGTTTGGCCGCGGTGAAGTCTGGGGACAAGGCCTGGGCAACTCGGTACAGAAACTGGAGTATTTACCGGAGGCGCACACCGACTTCATCTTCTCCATTATTGGGGAAGAACTGGGTTATATCGGTGTGGTATTAGCGCTTTTAATGGTATTCTTCGTCGCTTTCCGCGCCATGTCGATTGGCCGAAAAGCGCTGGAGATTGATCACCGCTTCTCAGGCTTCTTAGCCTGCTCAATTGGTATCTGGTTTAGCTTCCAGGCGCTGGTTAACGTCGGGGCCGCAGCGGGTATGCTGCCGACCAAAGGTCTGACGTTGCCGCTGATCAGCTATGGTGGTTCGAGCCTGTTGATCATGTCGACGGCCATTATGTTTTTGTTACGCATAGATTATGAGACGCGTCTGGAGAAAGCCCAGGCGTTTACACGAGGTTCACGATGAATCAACCGAAGCGGTTAATGGTGATGGCAGGCGGTACCGGTGGACACGTGTTCCCGGGGCTGGCGGTTGCGCACCATTTAATGGAGCAGGGCTGGCAGGTACGCTGGCTGGGAACCGCAGACCGCATGGAAGCCGACCTGGTACCGAAGCATGGTATTGAGATCGACTTTATTCGTATTTCCGGCCTGCGAGGCAAAGGCCTCAAGGCCATGCTGCTGGCGCCGGTGCGTATTTTTAATGCCTGGCGTCAGGCGCGCACCATCATGAAGCGCTTTAAGCCCGATGTGGTGCTGGGTATGGGCGGCTATGTTTCTGGTCCCGGCGGGCTGGCCGCGTGGTCGTTAGGCATTCCCGTTGTTCTGCACGAGCAGAACGGTATTGCGGGTCTGACCAACAAGTGGCTGGCGAAAATCGCCACCAAAGTGATGCAGGCGTTTCCCGGCGCGTTTCCGAAAGCGGACGTGGTGGGTAACCCGGTGCGCGTCGACGTGTTGGCTCTGCCGCTGCCGGATGCCCGCCTGGCGGGACGTGAAGGCCCGGTTCGTGTTTTGGTCGTTGGTGGTTCTCAGGGTGCGCGCATTCTGAATCAGACAATGCCGCAGGTGGCGGCAAAGCTGGGTGATGCCGTGACTATCTGGCACCAAAGCGGTAAAGGCGCTCAGCAGACCGTTGAGCAGGCGTACGCTGATGAAGGCCAGCCGCAGCATAAAGTGACGGAATTTATTGACGATATGGCCGCAGCCTATGCCTGGGCCGATGTCGTGGTCTGCCGCTCTGGCGCGCTGACGGTGAGCGAAATCGCCGCCGCCGGCTTGCCAGCGCTGTTCGTGCCGTTCCAGCACAAAGACCGACAGCAGTACTGGAACGCGCTGCCGCTTGAGAAAGCCGGCGCGGCGAAAATTTTTGAGCAGCCACACTTTACCGCCGATGCGGTCGCCACCACCCTGGCGGGCTGGAACAGAGACGCACTGCTGGAGATGGCACAGCGCGCGCGCGCTGCCGCTATCCCGGATGCGACAGAACGGGTGGCAAAAGAAGTGAGCCTGGCAGCCCAGGCTTAACCCTCGCAGCGCGTGTTGCGCTGCACGAATTTTAAGTAGTCGATGGCGTTTAGAGAATGAATACACAACAACTGGCAAAACTGCGTTCAATCGTGCCCGAGATGCGTCGCGTCCGGCACATTCACTTTGTTGGCATCGGTGGTGCCGGCATGGGCGGTATTGCCGAAGTGTTAGCTAACGAAGGCTATCAGATCAGCGGGTCTGACCTGGCGCCAAACCCTGTCACGCAGCAGCTGGCGTCGCTTGGGGCGACTATCTATTTCAACCATCGCCCGGAAAACGTGCGCGATGCAAGCGTGGTGGTGGTATCGAGCGCCATCTCCTCTGACAATCCGGAAATCGTTGCCGCGCACGAAGCGCGCATTCCGGTGATCCGCCGCGCAGAAATGCTGGCGGAACTGATGCGGTTCCGTCACGGCATTGCGATTGCCGGTACCCACGGTAAAACCACGACCACGGCGATGGTTTCCAGCATTTATGCGGAAGCGGGTCTCGATCCGACGTTTGTCAATGGCGGTCTGGTGAAAGCCGCAGGCGTCCATGCGCGTCTGGGCCACAGCCGTTATCTGATTGCGGAAGCGGATGAGAGCGACGCGTCGTTCCTGCACCTGCAGCCGATGGTGGCGATTGTCACCAATATCGAAGCTGACCATATGGATACCTACCAGGGCGACTTCGAAAACTTAAAGCAGACCTTCATCAACTTCCTGCACAACCTGCCGTTTTATGGCCGCGCGGTGATGTGCGTGGACGACCCGGTGATCCGCGAGCTGCTGCCGCGCGTCGGTCGTCAAATCACCACCTACGGCTTCAGCGAAGACGCTGACGTCCGCGTGGAAGAGTACAAACAGATTGGTGCGCAGGGGCATTTCACTCTGGCGCGTCAGGACAAAGAGCTGCTGCACGTTACGCTGAATGCGCCAGGGCGCCATAACGCACTTAACGCCGCAGCGGCAGTGGCTGTTGCGACGGAAGAAGGTATTGATGATGAGGCGATCCTGCGCGCGCTGGAAAGCTTCCAGGGGACGGGGCGTCGCTTCGACTTCCTCGGCGAGTTCCCGCTGGAAGCGGTGAATGGTAAGCCAGGTACCGCGATGCTGGTGGACGACTACGGTCACCATCCGACGGAAGTGGACGCGACCATCAAAGCCGCACGCGCGGGCTGGCCGGAGAAGAATCTGGTGATGATCTTCCAGCCGCACCGCTTCACGCGTACCCGCGATCTGTATGACGATTTCGCCAGCGTGCTGTCACAGGTGGATACCCTGCTGATGCTGGATGTTTACGCCGCCGGCGAAACGCCAATTCCAGGCGCAGACAGCCGTTCCCTGTGTCGTACCATCCGCGGGCGCGGTAAAGTTGACCCTATTCTGGTTTCTGACCCGGCACAGGTGGCGGAGATTCTGGCACCGGTCCTGACCGGTAACGATCTCATCCTGATTCAGGGTGCGGGAAATATCGGCAAGATCGCCCGTACCTTAGCTGAAATCAAACTGAAGCCGCAAACCCAGGAGGATGAGCATCATGGCTGATAAGATTGCAGTCCTCTCTGGCGGCAACTCCGCCGAGCGCGAGGTTTCTCTGAATTCCGGCGCTGCCGTGCTGGCGGGCCTGCGTGAAGGCGGCGTAAACGCACATATTGTCGATCCAAAAGAGGTCGACGTGACGCAATTAAAAGCGATGGGCTTCGATAAGATCTTTATCGCGTTACATGGTCGTGGCGGTGAAGACGGAACCCTGCAAGGGCTTCTGGAGCTGATCGGCCTGCCTTACACCGGCAGCGGCGTGATGGCATCCGCCATCTCTATGGATAAACTGCGCAGTAAGTTACTCTGGCAGGGAGCGGGTTTACCCGTTGCGCCGTGGGTGGCACTGACGCGCGGCGAATTTGAATTGGGCCTGTCGGACAGCGTTAATACACGCATTGCGGCACTGGGCTTACCGGTTATTGTAAAGCCGAGCAGGGAAGGGTCGAGCGTCGGGATGTCAAAGGTCGATAAAGCTGAAGATTTAACATCTGCTTTAGCGCTGGCATTTCAACACGATGAAGAAGTTCTGATTGAAAAATGGCTCAGCGGGCCGGAATTTACCGTCGCGATGCTTGGCGAAGAAATTTTACCGTCAATTCGCATCCAACCCGCCGGAGTCTTCTATGATTATGAGGCGAAGTATCTGTCTGATGAGACGCAATATTTCTGCCCTTGTGGTCTTGAAGCAGAGCGCGAAGCCGAATTACAGTCCCTGGTGCTTAAAGCCTGGAATGTTTTGGGCTGCAGCGGCTGGGGACGCATTGATGTGATGCAGGACAATGACGGGCAGTTTTATCTGCTGGAAGCCAATACCTCACCGGGAATGACCAGCCACAGCCTTGTGCCGATGGCGGCGCGTCAGGCGGGAATGAGCTTCTCGCAGTTAGTCGTACGTATTCTGGACCAGGCGGGCTGATATGTCTCAGGCTGCATTGAACACGCGCAACCGCGATGACGAAGAAGAATACACTTCTTCACGCCGGAGTAATGGAACGCGTCTTGCAGGGATAATTTTCCTGCTCGGGGTGCTGTGCACCGTGTTTATCAGCGGCTGGATGGTGCTGGGCTGGATGGAAGACGCACAGCGGTTGCCGCTGTCAAAGCTGGTGGTGACCGGCGAGCGTCACTACACGCGTAACGATGATATTCGCCAGTCTATTCTGGCGCTGGGATCGCCCGGCACCTTTATGACGCAGGACGTCAATATTATCCAGAGCCAGATTGAACGTCTGCCATGGATAAAACAGGCGAGTGTCAGAAAACAATGGCCTGATGAATTGAAGATTCATCTGGTTGAATATGTGCCCATTGCGCGTTGGAATGATCAGCACATGGTTGACGTAGATGGAAATTCCTTCAGCGTCCCGAGCGATCGTGTCAACAAGCAAAATTTACCGATGTTGTATGGCCCTGAAGGCAGCGAAAACGAAGTATTGCAGGGTTTTCGTGAAATGGGGCAGGTGCTGGCGAAGGACAGGTTTACGTTAAAAGATGCTGCGATGACGGCGCGCCGCTCCTGGCAGCTGACGTTGACGAACGGCATTAAGCTCAACCTGGGACGCGGCGACACAATGAAACGTCTTGCGCGTTTTGTAGAACTTTACCCGGTTTTACAACAGCAGGCGCAGGCGGACGGCAAACGGATAAGCTACGTTGATTTGCGCTATGACTCAGGCGCAGCAGTCGGTTGGGAGCCGGCTCCGGTCGAGGAACCTAATCAGCAACAGAATCAGGCACAGGTACAGGCAGAACAACAATGATCAAGGCGACGGACAGAAAACTGGTAGTTGGACTGGAGATTGGCACCGCGAAGGTTGCCGCTTTAGTAGGGGAAGTTCTGCCCGACGGTATGGTCAATATCATTGGCGTGGGCAGTTGCCCGTCCCGTGGTATGGATAAAGGTGGGGTAAACGACCTTGAGTCGGTGGTGAAATGCGTACAGCGCGCCATCGACCAGGCTGAATTAATGGCAGATTGCCAGATTTCTTCTGTCTATCTGGCCCTTTCTGGCAAGCACATTAGCTGCCAGAACGAAATCGGTATGGTGCCGATTTCTGAAGAAGAAGTGACGCAGGAAGACGTTGAAAACGTTGTGCATACGGCGAAGTCCGTGCGCGTTCGCGATGAGCATCGCGTGCTGCACGTGATCCCGCAGGAATATGCGATTGACTACCAGGAAGGGATCAAGAACCCGGTTGGTCTGTCTGGCGTGCGTATGCAGGCAAAAGTGCACCTGATCACATGTCACAACGATATGGCGAAGAACATCGTAAAAGCCGTTGAACGTTGTGGCCTGAAAGTTGACCAACTTATTTTCGCCGGTCTGGCGGCAAGTTATTCCGTGCTGACCGAAGACGAACGCGAACTGGGTGTCTGTGTGGTGGATATCGGTGGTGGTACAATGGACATGGCCGTGTATACCGGCGGTGCGCTGCGCCACACTAAAGTGATCCCTTACGCAGGGAACGTTGTGACCAGCGATATTGCTTACGCTTTTGGTACGCCACCGAGCGATGCAGAAGCGATTAAAGTACGCCACGGCTGTGCGCTGGGGTCTATCGTTGGTAAAGATGAGAGCGTTGAGGTGCCGAGCGTGGGCGGCCGTCCGCCGCGTAGCCTGCAGCGCCAGACGTTGGCAGAGGTAATTGAGCCGCGCTATACCGAGCTGCTCAACCTGGTCAACGAAGAGATTTTACAGCTTCAGGAACAGCTTCGTCAGCAGGGTGTTAAGCATCATCTTGCGGCGGGGATTGTATTAACCGGCGGTGCAGCGCAAATTGAAGGTCTTGCGGCCTGCGCTCAGCGCGTGTTCCATACGCAGGTGCGTATTGGTGCGCCGCTGAATATTACCGGTTTAACGGATTATGCTCAGGAGCCGTACTATTCAACGGCTGTGGGCCTGCTCCACTACGGGAAGGAATCTCATCTCAGTGGTGAAGCAGAAGTGGAAAAACGCGTCTCAGTGGGGTCGTGGGTCAAACGACTGAACAACTGGCTGCGAAAAGAGTTTTAATTTTTTAAAGAGACCGGAGAGAATTAGCGGTCTCGGGCGACAGGCACAACGGAGAGAGAAATTATGTTTGAACCTATGGAACTGACCAACGACGCGGTGATTAAAGTCATCGGCGTCGGTGGCGGCGGCGGTAACGCCGTAGAGCATATGGTGCGTGAACGCATTGAAGGTGTTGAATTCTTCGCAGTTAACACCGATGCGCAGGCACTGCGTAAAACGGCAGTTGGCCAGACTATCCAGATCGGCGGTGGCATCACCAAAGGACTGGGCGCTGGGGCTAACCCGGAAGTCGGTCGCAACGCGGCTGAAGAAGATCGTGAAGCCCTGCGTGCTGCACTGGAAGGTGCGGACATGGTCTTCATCGCAGCGGGCATGGGCGGCGGTACCGGTACCGGTGCAGCACCTGTTGTCGCTGAAGTAGCTAAAGATTTAGGTATCCTGACCGTTGCTGTCGTGACCAAGCCTTTCAACTTCGAAGGCAAAAAGCGTATGGCCTTCGCGGAACAGGGTATCACCGAGCTGTCCAAGCATGTGGACTCGCTGATCACCATCCCGAACGACAAGCTGCTGAAAGTTCTGGGTCGTGGTATCTCCCTGCTGGACGCCTTCGGCGCAGCAAACGACGTGCTGAAAGGCGCGGTCCAGGGTATCGCAGAACTGATTACCCGTCCTGGCCTGATGAACGTTGACTTTGCAGACGTTCGCACCGTCATGTCCGAAATGGGCTACGCGATGATGGGCTCTGGCGTGGCGAGCGGTGAAGACCGTGCGGAAGAAGCGGCTGAAATGGCTATCTCTTCTCCACTGCTGGAAGATATCGATCTGTCCGGTGCGCGCGGCGTGCTGGTCAACATTACCGCTGGCTTTGACCTGCGTCTGGATGAGTTCGAAACCGTGGGTAATACCATCCGCGCGTTCGCCTCTGACAACGCGACCGTGGTAATTGGTACTTCCCTTGACCCGGAAATGAACGACGAGCTGCGTGTTACCGTTGTTGCGACCGGTATCGGTATGGACAAGCGTCCTGAGATCACCCTCGTGACCAACAAGCAGACTCAGCAACCGGTAATGGATCGTTACCAGCAGCACGGTATGTCTCCTCTGACTCAGGAGCAAAAACCGGCCGCGAAAGTGGTGAACGACCCAACGCCGCAAACGGCAAAAGAGCCAGATTATCTGGACATCCCGGCGTTCCTGCGTAAGCAAGCTGACTAAGAATTGGCTGGAATTTGGGGATTTGCGCTCTTTGTGCTAAACTGGCCCACCGTTAGTGATATACACTCTCGGTTGGATAGTTAATTTGGCGAGATTATACGATGATCAAACAAAGGACACTTAAACGTATCGTTCAGGCGACGGGTGTCGGTTTACATACCGGCAAGAAAGTCACACTGACGTTACGCCCTGCGCCGGCCAATACCGGGGTCATCTATCGTCGCACCGACTTGAATCCACCGGTAGATTTTCCGGCCGATGCCAAATCTGTGCGTGATACAATGCTCTGTACTTGTCTGGTGAACGAGCATGACGTGCGGATTTCTACCGTAGAGCACCTGAACGCCGCCCTGGCGGGTCTGGGTATCGACAACATTATTGTTGAAGTCGATGCGCCAGAAATCCCGATTATGGATGGTAGTGCTGCGCCGTTCGTTTATCTGTTGCTGGATGCCGGCATCGAAGAACTGAACTGTGCGAAGAAATTTGTTCGCATCAAAGAGACCGTTCGCGTCGAAGATGGCGACAAGTGGGCTGAATTCAAACCGTACAATGGTTTCTCGTTGGACTTTACCATCGACTTTAACCATCCGGCGATTGACTCCAGCACTCAGCGCTACGCGATGAACTTCTCTGCTGATGCGTTTATGCGCCAGATCAGCCGCGCACGTACGTTTGGCTTCATGCGTGATATCGAATATCTGCAGTCCCGCGGCCTGTGCCTGGGCGGCAGCTTCGATTGTGCCATCGTTGTTGACGATTATCGCGTACTGAACGAAGACGGCCTGCGTTTTGAAGATGAATTCGTTCGTCACAAAATGCTGGATGCGATCGGCGACCTGTTCATGTGTGGTCACAACATCATTGGTGCATTTACCGCGTTCAAATCCGGTCATGCACTGAACAACAAATTGTTGCAGGCCGTCCTGGCAAAACAGGAAGCCTGGGAATATGTGACCTTTGAAGACGAAGCGGAACTGCCGCTGGCGTTCAAAGCACCGACTATGGTCCTGGCGTAACGGTTAACGCCGTTTCGTAAGAAAAGCGACTGGTTCACCTGGTACTCTCTCCGACCAGGGAAGCCAGTCGTTTTTATTTCTACCCTTCTTTGATTTGTCCCTCTACTCCCTGGCCATTGTCGGGTGCCGAATAACGGTGTGTTCGCTGCATTATTGACCGTTTTTACCTGCTGCAAGGTGTCATTCCTGCTGCTGCGTATTGGCTTTAGTGGTAATATCTGGGCGCTAAAAAAGAATAATTGAACTCAGCCTGCACTGGCGGGCGAATGTGGTGGAGCAAGTGAGCGGAATACTGACGCGCTGGCGACAATTTGGCAGACGTTACTTCTGGCCGCATCTCTTATTAGGGATGGTCGCGGCGAGTTTCGGCTTGCCTGCGCTCAGCAACAGTGCGGAAGCGGCGACGCCAGCACGTTCCACGACAACTAAACACGATCTCTCGACGCGGGTTAACTTTACTAATCTCGCGTGGCTTGAAGCCAGCCGCCGTCCTAATTTCTCCGTTGATTACTGGCAGCAGCACGCCATCCGCACGGTTATTCGTCATCTGTCGTTCGCGATGGCGCCGCAGACGATGCCTGTTGCTGAAGAGTCGCTGCCGGTTCAGGCTCAGCATCTTGCCCTGCTCGATACGCTTAATGCGCTTCTGACGCAGGATAACCAGCCGCCCGTGACCGTGAGTCAGACGGCGCAAACCTGGTTTGTTCCTCCTGTATCATTCTCCGTTTCGACATGGATTAGCCAGGTTCACGGCATCCGTGCCGGGCCTCAACGCCTCAGCTAAATTAACCTTTTTCAATACCTTAATTTATCTGCCCGTCTGGGGCGTTTGAGAATTTATTATGCTAATCAAATTATTAACCAAAGTTTTTGGTAGTCGTAACGATCGTACCCTGCGCCGTATGCGCAAAGCTGTAAACATCATCAACGGTATGGAACCGGCGATGGAGAAGCTCTCTGATGATGAGCTGAAGGCGAAAACCGCGGAGTTCCGCGCACGCCTGGAAAAAGGCGAAACCTTAGAGAGCCTGATCCCGGAAGCTTTCGCCGTTGTGCGTGAAGCGAGTAAACGTGTGTTCGGCATGCGTCACTTCGACGTTCAATTGCTGGGCGGTATGGTGCTTAATGAACGCTGCATCGCGGAAATGCGTACCGGTGAAGGTAAAACCCTGACCGCAACGCTGCCGGCTTACCTGAATGCACTGACCGGTAAAGGCGTTCACGTCGTTACCGTCAACGACTATCTGGCCCAGCGTGATGCCGAAAACAACCGTCCGCTGTTCGAATTCCTCGGCATGACCGTCGGCATAAACATGTCCGGACTGCCGGCACCCGCCAAGCGCGAAGCCTACAACGCGGACATCACCTACGGCACCAACAACGAATACGGCTTCGACTACCTGCGCGACAACATGGCGTTCAGCCCGGAAGAGCGCGTCCAGCGTAAGCTGCACTATGCGCTGGTGGATGAGGTTGACTCCATTCTGATCGATGAAGCGCGTACCCCTCTGATCATCTCCGGCCCGGCCGAAGACAGCTCTGACATGTACCGTAAAGTCGACAAAATCATTCCACACCTGCTGCGTCAGGAGAAAGAAGACTCCGATACCTTCCAGGGTGAAGGCCACTTCTCCGTAGATGAAAAAGCGCGCCAGGTGAACCTGACCGAACGCGGTCTGGTGAAAATCGAAGAGCTGCTGGTGGCTGAAGGCATTATGGAAGAAGGTGAGTCTCTGTACTCTCCGAGCAACATCATGCTGATGCACCACGTGACCGCCGCGCTGCGCGCCCACGCGCTGTTCACCCGCGACGTTGACTACATCGTGAAAGACGGTGAAGTCATCATTGTCGATGAACACACCGGCCGTACCATGCAGGGTCGTCGCTGGTCCGATGGCCTGCACCAGGCGGTGGAAGCGAAAGAAGGCGTGGACATTCAAAACGAAAACCAGACGCTGGCCTCAATCACCTTCCAGAACTACTTCCGTCTGTATGAGAAGCTGGCGGGGATGACCGGTACCGCAGATACCGAAGCGTTTGAATTCAGCTCCATCTACAAGCTGGATACCGTGGTTGTGCCAACCAACCGTCCGATGATCCGTAAGGATATGCCGGACCTGGTGTACATGACCGAAGCGGAAAAAATTCAGGCGATCATCGAAGATATTCGCGACCGTACTGCCAATGGTCAGCCGGTTCTGGTGGGGACCATCTCCATCGAGAAATCCGAGGTGGTTTCCAATGAGCTGACCAAAGCAGGCATCAAGCACAACGTTCTGAACGCCAAGTTCCACGCTAAAGAAGCGGACATTGTTGCTCAGGCGGGCTATCCGGGAGCCGTGACCATCGCCACCAACATGGCGGGTCGTGGTACCGATATTATGCTCGGCGGTAGCTGGCAGGCTGAAGTCGCTGAGCTGGAAAACCCAACGCCAGAGCAGATCGAGCAGATCAAAGCCGACTGGCAGGTGCGTCACGACGCGGTGCTGGCATCCGGTGGTCTGCACATCATCGGTACCGAGCGTCACGAATCTCGTCGTATCGACAACCAGCTGCGTGGACGTGCGGGCCGTCAGGGTGATGCCGGTTCTTCCCGCTTCTACCTGTCTATGGAAGATGCGCTGATGCGTATTTTCGCCTCCGACCGCGTGTCCGGCATGATGCGTAAGCTGGGCATGAAGCCTGGTGAAGCCATTGAGCACCCATGGGTGACTAAAGCGATCGCTAACGCCCAGCGTAAAGTGGAAAGCCGCAACTTCGATATTCGTAAGCAGCTGCTGGAATATGATGACGTGGCCAACGATCAGCGTCGCGCGATCTACACCCAGCGTAACGAACTGCTGGACGTATCCGACGTGAGCGAAACCATCAACAGCATCCGCGAAGATGTGTTCAAAGCCACCATCGACGCGCATATTCCACCGCAGTCTCTGGAAGAGATGTGGGACGTTGAAGGCCTGCAGGAACGTCTGAAAAACGACTTCGATCTCGATCTGCCAATCAAAGAGTGGCTGGACAAAGAGCCTGAGCTGCATGAAGAGACCCTGCGCGAACGTATCTTTGAAACCGCGCTGGAGGTTTATAAGCGTAAGGAAGAAGTGGTTGGCGCTGAGATGATGCGTCACTTCGAGAAAGGGGTGATGCTGCAAACGCTGGACTCCCTGTGGAAAGAGCACCTGGCGGCGATGGACTACCTGCGTCAGGGTATCCACCTGCGCGGCTATGCGCAGAAAGATCCGAAGCAGGAGTACAAGCGTGAATCCTTCTCCATGTTTGCCTCTATGCTGGAGTCACTGAAGTACGAAGTGATCAGCACCCTGAGCAAGGTTCAGGTGCGCATGCCGGAAGAAGTGGAAGCGATGGAGCAGCAGCGTCGTGAAGAAGCTGAGCGTCTGGCGCAGATGCAGCAGCTGAGCCACCAGACTGACGAAAGCGAAGCCGCAGCAGCGATCGCCGCGCAGACCGGCGATCGTAAAGTCGGTCGTAACGATCCGTGCCCGTGTGGTTCCGGTAAAAAATACAAGGCGTGCCACGGCCGCCTGAGCTAAGAACATAACTAACTGAAAAGGCGCAGATATCTGCGCCTTTTTTATGGAAGTGACGCTATGAAAATACTGCAAATTGCCGTCGGGATTATTCGCAACCCGCAAAACCAAATCTTCATCACCCAGCGCGCTGCTGACGCCCATATGGCGAACAAGTGGGAGTTTCCTGGCGGGAAAATCGAATCAGGAGAAACACCGGAAGAGGCGCTGGTGCGTGAGCTGCAGGAAGAGGTGGGGATTACCCCGCTTGGCGCCACGCTGTTCGATAAGCTGGAGTATCAGTTTCCCGACAGGCACATCACGCTGTGGTTCTGGCTGGTGGAAAGCTGGGAAGGTGAACCCTGGGGAAAAGAGGGACAGCCGGGTAACTGGGTGGAACTTCAGGTCAGTGATGCCGACAAATTCCCGCCAGCCAATGAGCCTGTGATCCGCCGCTTAGCGACAAACATGTAGGCCTGCCGAACGAATCGCCAGCAGGCTTTGAACGTTACTGCTTGCTTTCGCTCCAGTCATCGCTATCCGAGAGGTCGCCTTCGCTCGGAATTCGTTTCTCTTCCGCCGCCCATTCGCCCAGATCAATGAGCTGACAGCGCTTGCAGCAGAACGGGCGAAACGGACTCACTTCTCCCCAGACGACAGTTTTCCCACAGGTTGGGCAGTTTACGGTGGTGACGTCAGACATTGGCACTCCTTAACAACAGGCCAGTTCAAAATCGAGGCGTTCCGGCACGGTGCCATTTTCACTGTCCAGCGGCATAAAGCGGATCGCGAAACGGCTTTTATGCCCGGAAATTTGTGGATAAAGCTGCTCGCTAAGAGACAAATTTAGACGCAGAAGATCGGCGTCGTCGCCGTTGTCCTGATAAAAACCGTTGAGACTGGTTTGCTTGCGGAACGGGGCAGAGTTACGCACAAGATCGAGGATCAGCGATAGCGTCTGATTCATCGGCTCCAGGCTACCCAGCCAGCTGTTTACCTGGCGATCGCGCTGTTCCTGCGGCATATGCAGCCACATATGCAGCGTTGGCAGATCAAAGCTACAGCAACCGCCCGGTATGCTCAGGCGCTGGCGCACCAGCGCTATCAAACGGTCTTCTCGTAAATATTGCCCAACGCGCGGCGCGGCCATCAGCGTCGTGCTGCTGTTTTTCAACTGCTGGCGTAAGGCGTCAATTCGACTTTGATCCACGCCCGGTACTTCGGCCCAGGCCTGTAATTTACGCTGCTGGCGCTCCAGCTCTTTCAACAGCTCCGTGCGGACATCGCCACGTTCAATCACATCCAGCAGATCGCCTACGTTGCGAAAGAAGTGCAACGCCGTGGCATGATCGTTAACAGGCAGATGTTGTGAAAGCTGTTGGATGAGAAATTCAATGCGCAGCCAGGTACGCATTTTTTCATTAAGCGGGTGCTCAAAAAGGATGTGAGTCGACATTATGGTTTTTCCTGTGCAACGGCCTGCGCGGCGAAGGTTAGATACTGCTCGTGCAGGCGGGCAACATCCGATGCAATGGCATCTGGTGCGCCGTTATTATCAATAACATCATCCGCAACGGCAAGGCGCTGAGCGCGAGTGGCCTGAGCGGCAAGAATTTGTTCAGCATGTTCACGCGAGACGTGGTCGCGCGTCATGGTTCGCTGGATTTGCGTCTCGGGTGTGACATCAATCACCAATACCCGATTGGCTTTCTTATGCAGCTGATTTTCTACCAGGAGCGGAACCACCCACAGGACATAGGGCGAGCGGGCTGCGACTATCTGACGCTGAGTTTCCTGGTGGATAATGGGGTGGAGCAGGGCATTAAGCCAGGCTTTTTCCGCAGAATTGGAAAAAATATATTCGCGAAGCTGACGGCGGTTCAGTGTGCCATCGGCATTGATGATTGCCTGACCGAAATGGTCGGCGATGGCCTTTAGCGCGGGTGTATTGGGCTCTACCACCTGACGGGCAATAATATCAGCATCAATAATCGCGATGCCGAGACGAGAAAACGCGTCCGCAACGGTACTTTTGCCACTACCGATGCCGCCGGTTACTGCGACGATATACCCCATTAAATCAAATCCTGGGAATTATTCATTATGGAAATCAGTTGCTTAAAAAACAAACGTGCGACAGTAATTGTTTGATTCTCTTTACCGGCTTTTTACCAGGTAAATTTATAGGATTGTAGCGTAAAAAAAGAGAATTTCGCAGTCTTGCGGAGCAGGTATTAGTGCGTATGATAGCGTCACTGGAGTTGTGCTTTTAACATATTTGCCTCTAACCCCAGGAATCCGCACATGCGTATCGAAGAAGATCTGAAGTTAGGTTTCAAAGACGTTCTTATCCGCCCTAAACGCTCTACACTGAAAAGTCGCTCAGACGTTGAACTCGAACGTCAATTCACCTTTAAACACTCCGGTCAGACCTGGTCTGGCGTGCCAATCATTGCTGCCAACATGGATACAGTCGGTACCTTTGAGATGGCAACGGCGCTGGCTCAGTTCGATATTCTTACTGCAGTCCACAAGCACTACACTCCTGAAGAGTGGAATGCGTTTGTTGCGTCCGCCTCTGCTGACGTGGTGAAGCACGTGATGGTTTCCACCGGTACTTCCGACGCCGATTTCGAGAAAACCAAACAGATCCTGAATGCTAACCCGGCGCTTAGCTTCGTTTGTATTGATGTGGCGAACGGTTACTCCGAGCACTTCGTGCAGTTCGTCAGCAAGGCGCGCGAAGCCTGGCCGACCAAAACCATCATCGCGGGTAACGTGGTGACCGGTGAAATGTGTGAAGAGCTGATCCTCTCCGGTGCCGACATCGTGAAAGTGGGCATTGGCCCGGGCTCCGTATGCACCACGCGCGTGAAAACCGGAGTTGGTTATCCGCAGCTTTCCGCGGTCATTGAATGTGCCGACGCGGCGCACGGCCTGGGCGGCCAGATCATCAGCGACGGCGGTTGCACCATGCCGGGCGATGTCGCAAAGGCCTTTGGCGGCGGCGCGGACTTCGTCATGCTCGGCGGTATGCTGGCAGGCCACGAAGAGAGCGGCGGCACCGTGGTGGAAGAGAACGGCGAGAAATTCATGCTGTTCTACGGTATGAGCTCTGAATCTGCGATGACCCGCCACGTCGGTGGCGTGGCAAAATACCGTGCGGCAGAAGGCAAAACCGTGAAGCTGCCTCTGCGCGGCCCGGTTGAAAACACCGCGCGCGACATTCTGGGCGGTCTGCGCTCAGCCTGTACCTACGTGGGTGCATCCCGCCTGAAAGAGCTGACGAAACGCACAACGTTTATTCGCGTTCAGGAGCAGGAAAACCGCGTTTTCAATAGCCTGTAATGGCTTTCGCTGGCGCATGCTTGTGCGCCAGCGCTACTGCACTACCCCGCGCTCATCGCATCACCCAGATGGAAAATCGGCAGATACATTGCCACCACCAGCGTGCCGATGATAACCCCCGTAACAACCAGGAGCAGTGGCTCCAGAAGCGCCGCCAGGTTGTCTGCCCGTTGAAAGGTCTGTTCCGTGTGATGGCGAGCAAGGTTTGCCAGCATGACGTCCAGCGAACCTGACATCTCGCCGGTTCGTAAAAGCTGAATACAGAGCGGGGTAAACATTGCCGCCTTCTGAAAGGACGACCAGACGGGGAGACCTTTTTCAATGTTCTCGCGTATGCTGCGGAGTATTCCCTGCCAGTACCGGCTTTCAACAGTCTCTTCTACACTTTCAAGCCCCTGTAAGAATGCAATGCCCGCCTGCTGCGTGAGCGACAGCACGGTGAAGATCTGCCCCAGCTTTTGCCCTTTCGCCAGCGCGCCCATTACGGGAAAACTCAGCAGAATACGCTGCCAGCGAGGATGGTGTCGCAGAGGCCAGGCTGCGGTTACGGAAACAAGCAGCATCGTGAACAGCGCAAGGGCATATGACTGCATAAACGCGGCTATCCCCATAACAATTCGCGTCAGCGCCGGAAGCGGGGTATTAAAGGTTTTGTAGATTGCAGCAAATTCGGGCAAAACCAGGGTGACCATTGCGAGCACGACGAGCACGGCCAGCGTCAGGACGATCGCCGGGTAGCGCAGCGCTTTTTTCACCTTCGCGCTGAGCTGCTGCTGCGCTTTTTGCTGCTCTGCAAGCTCTCGGCAGCACGCTTCAAGCTTCCCCGTTAGCTCTCCGGTTTTCACCATTGAGATATGCAGTGGGCTAAAGACCGCTGGCCACCGTTTGAGCGCCTCAGAAAAAGGACAGCCTTCACTGAGTTCATCGGCAACGTTTTGCAGTAGCCCCCGCCACGGTTCTACTGGATGTTGGTTTGCCAGCATTTGCAGACTATGCGCGAGCGGCAGCCCGGCCTGCAGAAGCGTTGCGAGCTGACGAAACATCTCGTAGCAGTGATGTGGACGCCAGCGGTGCCTTTGAGCGCATCGGGTCAGGGCCAGAGGATGGAGGTCGTTACGCATCAGCCTGGTGAAGGCTGCGTTGCGGTCGGTGGCCCAGAGTACCCCGTGTCGGGGGGCTCCTTCAGCGGAGATTGCTCGCCAGCGCCAGAGTTGATTAGCAGCCATCGGGCATACCCAGAACACGCACTAACTCTTCAAGCGTGGTCATCCCTTGTTCAACGGCCATGCAGCCGTGTTCAAACAGCGAGATGAGTCCAGCCTGTCGGGCGCTGGCTTCAATCACCTCGGTGCCTGCCCCGCTGGCAATAGCCTGGCGCAGGGGATTATCGATCGCAAGTACTTCAAAAATGGCCACGCGCCCGTAAAAACCGTGATAACAACGATCGCAGCCTGCAGGTTGCCAGCGAGGAAGTTGCCGCGGCCAAACCGAGCGCGGCAGGTCCGTATGCTCCCCTGTTTTATGTCGGCAGTGCGGGCAAAGGCGCCGAACCAGCCGCTGGGCAATTACCATCGAGAGCGCGGAAGAGATCATCCAGCGCGCCACGCCCATCTGCTCCAGACGAATGAGGGTTTCCGTCGTCGAGTTGGTGTGCAGCGTCGACAATACCAGATGCCCGGTCTGCGCGGCTTTAATGGCAATTTCTGCCGTTTCACCATCGCGAATTTCCCCGACCATAATGATGTCCGGATCCTGACGGAGCAGCGCTCTCAGTACGCTCTGGAATGTTAAGCCCGCGCGGGGGTTAACCTGCGTCTGATTTAACCCCGCAAGCGGGATCTCGATGGGATCCTCCACGCTGCAGATGTTGACGTCAGGGGTGTTACGCGCCTGCAGCGCGCTGTAAAGCGTTACGGTTTTGCCGCTGCCCGTCGGGCCGGTGACCAGAATTAGCCCCTGAGGCTGGTGGAGTACCTCATTAAAACAGGCCAGCTGTTTAGCGCTCATGCCAAGCGCGTTCGGTTCCAGCGCCTGCTGAACCTGATGTAGCAAACGCAGCACAATTTTCTCACCGCCGTTGCAGGGAAGCGTGGCGATACGAAACGAGACCGGCTCGTTTGTCAGCTCAATCGTAAACTGACCGTCCTGCGGCAAGCGTCGTTCCGCAATATCCAGATTACCCAGCACTTTTAACCGGGCGCTGAGCATCGTCGCCAGCGCGGCGGAAAGGGGAGGCTGCGGATAAAGTACCCCGTCGATACGTAAGCGGATCTGGCACGCGTGCTCCATTGGTTCGATATGGATGTCAGACGCGCGCTGGTTTACTGCCTGCTGCAGCGTGTGGTTGAGGATGTCCACCGCGGAGTGGGGTTGCGAAACGACGGGCAGATGCGATTGCGCGGTTAACTGCCGGTGCTTTTCCATGCGTTCAGCGCTCCAGCATTCGATATCAATCCTCTTCTGGGTCGCGAAGCGCAGAGCCTCCATCAGTTCAGGCGCGGGGGTTCCCACGACGGCGATGCTAATCATGTCGCTGTCGCTGGTGAGCAGCAGGGCATGGTGGCGAAGACAAAGCGCCACGAGTTGATCGGTGTTCATTATCCGCTCCTTAGTTAGTGTCGAAGCGGAAGACGTCTTCGCAGGCCTGCTTAAGCGCGCTGTCAGCACTGATATTGCAGTCACGCGTCCAGCCCGTCATACCGTTGCCGTTGCTCCACTGCGGCGTCATGGTTACCGTCAGCCCGTTCAGGCTCTCCTGGCCTGTTAAGGTCACGATCCCTTTCGCCACGCTCATTTCTGAAACGTAACGCGTCGTGGCAGGAGAGGGAATACCGTTACTGCCGGCATCGCAGCTCTCCACGCCGCCGCGATCGAGCGCGCAAAGCTCAATGGCAGTGCGATAGGGAACGAAAGTTTGCAGCATATCGGTGAGGGCTGCTTTACGCAGGTAGTTCTGATAGGCGGGAACGCCGATGGCGCTCAGAATCGCAATGATGCCAATGACCACCATCAGTTCAATGAGTGTGAATCCTTGTTGTCTGTCCATATCTGCTCCTTATGCAAAGTGGCGCTACTTTGTCAGCGGGACAGGGCAGAAACGAGGGGCAAAGAAGAGAACGAGAAAGGAGCTTCAGAGAATTCATTCCGTGTTGCAGAGAAGGACAATGGATTTGCGAGCGAGGCTGAAATTCCCCTCTCCGGGCAGAGAGGGGAGCGTGCATTATTTGAAGCGCATTGAGAGATCGAGGGCGCGAACGTGCTTGGTCAGCGCGCCAACGGAGATGTAATCCACGCCGGTTTCGGCGAATTCACGGATCGTGTCGAAAGTGACGTTTCCGGAGACTTCAAGCTGGGCCCGGCCGTTGGTCAGTTTCACCGCCTCGCGCATCTGCTCCGTTTCGAAGTTATCGAGCATGATGATATCGGCCCCGGCCTTAATCGCCTGCTCCAGCTCTTCCAGGCTTTCGACCTCCACCTCAACCGGCACATCCGGATGCAGCCAGAAGGCCTTCTCCACCGCCTGACGCACGGAGCCAGAAGCAATAATGTGGTTCTCTTTAATCAGGAAAGCATCGGATAAGCCCAGACGATGGTTTGCGCCGCCGCCGCAGAGCACCGCGTACTTCAGCGCAGTGCGCAGGCCCGGCAGCGTTTTGCGGGTATCAAGCAGCTGGGTACGGGTGCCGGCCAGCAGGTCAACGTAGCGGCGCACTTCACTGGCGACGCCAGAGAGCGTTTGGACAAAATTGAGCGCGGTACGCTCGCCTGTCAGTAATACGCGGGAAGGACCGTGCAGCTCGAACAGCGGCTGATTGGCGGTCACTGCATCACCATCATCAACGTGCCATGTCACCTGTACATCGTCACCCGCCAGCTGAGTAAAGACCTCTTCAACCCAACGCTTGCCGCAAAAAACGCCCTCCTCACGGGTGATAATGACCGCGTGCGAGCGTGTCTCTTTTGGCAACAATTGTGCGGTAATATCTTTATCGGCGTTAACGTCACCCCCCAGGTCTTCTTTCAACGCATGGGCGACGCTTGCCGGAATATCCATATTAATACGTTCCAGAAGCGCTTCACGTCGGTGGTCGGGGTTGTAGCGGCGAGGCGGCATGATAAAACTCCAAATTGGTAACGAATCATAATATTGAAACATGCTACTCTGAACCGAGTCATTGCACCATACAGAAGGAGTTCCAGCATGTTGTTAGAAAACGGATGGCTGGTGGATGCGCGGCATGTGCCCTCGCCGCACCACGACTGCCGCCCGGAGGATGAAAAGCCCACACTGCTGGTGGTTCATAATATTAGCCTCCCGCCGGGTGAGTTTGGCGGCCCGTGGATCGATGCGTTATTCACGGGAACGATAGATCCCAATGCACATCCCTTCTTCGCTGAGATTGCGCATCTGCGCGTGTCGGCTCACTGCCTGATTCGCCGTGATGGTGAGGTGGTTCAGTATGTTCCTTTTGATAAGCGCGCCTGGCATGCCGGGGTATCGATGTATCACGGGCGCGAACGGTGCAATGATTTCTCGATTGGGATTGAGCTGGAAGGCACGGATACTACCCCCTACACCGATGCCCAGTATCAGCAGCTGGTTGCTATTACCCACACGCTTATCGGACTCTACCCGGCAATCGCCGACAATATTACCGGGCACAGCGATATCGCACCGGCGAGAAAAACCGATCCCGGCCCGGCATTTGACTGGCCGCGGTTTCGCGCCATGCTTGCCTCGTCGTCAGAATAAGGAGATACCATGACGTTGTTTACCATGCTGCTGGTTATCATCGCTGAACGCCTGTTCAAGCTCGGCGAGCACTGGCAACTGGATCACCGGCTGGAGGTGTTATTCCGCCGCATCAAGCACTTTTCCATGCTGCGCACGCTGCTGATGATGGCGGGCGTCATGCTGATTACCTTCCTGCTGCTGCGCTCGCTGTACGGACTCTTTTTCAACGTGCCGCTGCTGGTGGTGTGGATCCTGCTCGGCGTGCTGTGCATTGGTGCGGGCAAGGTGCGTTTGCACTATCACGCCTACCTGAAAGCCGCCTCCCGTGACGATACCCACGCGCGCGGCGCGATGGCGAGCGAGCTGACGATGATCCACGGCGTGCCGCCGGACTGCGACGAGCGCGAGTTCCTGCGCGAGCTGCAAAACGCGCTGCTGTGGATTAACTTCCGCTACTACCTTGCTCCGCTGTTCTGGTTTGTGGTGGGCGGCCCGTGGGGGCCGGTACTGCTGATGGGCTATTCGTTCCTGCGCGCCTGGCAGACCTGGCTTGCCCGTTATCTGACGCCGCATGAGCGTTTGCTGTCCGGCATTGATGCCATCCTGCACGTGCTCGACTGGCTCCCGGTGCGTCTGGTGGGCGTGGTGTACGCCTTAATTGGGCACGGTGAAAAAGCGCTGCCCGCATGGTTCGCTTCTCTTGGGGACCGCCATACGTCCCAGTACCAGGTGTTGACGCGCCTGGCGCAGTTCTCGCTGGCGCGCGAACCGCATACCGACAAGATCGAAACGCCAAAAGCCGCCGTCTCCATGGCGAAGAAAACCTCGTTTGTGGTGGTGGTGATTGTGGCGCTGCTGACGATTTACGGCACGCTGGTGTAACCCAGCGCGCCGCAGACGCTATAACGTATCCGCAGGCGGGATGCCGAAATCAGGCATCCCGTTTTCGTCCCAGCGGACAAGCTTCAGGCGGGTATGACGGTTCGGATCGTAAAGCGGATCGCCTTCAATTTCGGTGTAATTTCTTGCGTGGTACACCAATACATCTTCCCCTTCCGGCGTTTGCGTGAAGCTGTTGTGGCCTGGCCCGTACTGGCGGTTCTCGTAGCTGGTGACGAAAACCGGGCGAGGGGATTTGTGCCAGTTTGCCGGGTTTTGCGGATCGGCGTTCAGGTCTATCCACAGTAATCCCATGCAGTAGTTCTCATCGGTGGCGCTGGCGGAGTAGCTGATAAACAGCTTATCGCCGTGAACCAGCACCGCCGGACCTTCGTTGACCCAGAAACCACGGCATTCCCAGTCGTATTCTGGCTTGCTGAGCATCACCGGCTCGCCTTTCAGCGTCCACGGGTTCTCCATTTCACACAGATAGAGGTTAGAGTTACCGAAAATATCCGGGGCTTTTTGCGCCCACAGGTACCAGCGTTTGCCCTGATGAACAAAGGTCGTGGCGTCCAGGGCGAAGGTGTCGAACGGGGTGTTGATTTGCCCTTTCTCGATCCAGGTACCGCTGAGCGGATCGCGGTCCGCACACTCAATCGCAAACATGCGGTGCTGGAACATCCCGAGCGCGTCTAGCGCCTGGGTGTGCGTCGCGGCAAAATAGATGTACCACTTGCCGTCAACGTGGTGCAGTTCTGGCGCCCAGATTAGCTGGCTCATCGAGCCGGTCTCGGGTTTGCGCCAGACCACTACCTCTTCAGCTCCGCGTAGTCCTTCCAGCGAGTCTGCGCGGCGGATCGCCAGCCTGTCGTACTGCGGCACGGAGGCAATAAAATAGTACTGTCCCTCATGGCGTAAAATGTACGGGTCGGCGCGTTGTTCGATAAACGGGTTTGGCCAGTTATGCATGCGGCTTTCCTTATTTAGTCTCAGCGGCTTTGAGTTCCTGATAGTCATTCAGCTCGCGGTAATTGTTGCGGCGTTTTTCCAGATCGGACTGGATCTGCTTCATGGTCTCACGGTCCACTTTCAGCAGACGTACCACCCCAGCGGTAATTAAGTATCCAATGCCCGGAATGACGGTAAAGAGCAGCACGATCCCGTTGATGGCGTCCGCGCTTTGCGCTTTTGCGCCCGCGTCATAACCGTACCAGGAGAGCAGGAAGCCGACCATCGCCCCGGCAATCGCCAGGCCCAGTTTCAGGAAGAAGATGTTACCCGAGAAGCTGATCCCGGTGATGCGCTTCCCGGTTTTCCATTCGCCGTAGTCGTCCACGTCAGCCATCAGCGACCAGTGCAGCGGAGACGGGATCTGGTGCAGGATGTTAAGCAGGAAATAGAGCACCACGATGGTAACGGTGGCTTTCGGGTCGAAGAAATAGAAGGCGCAGGAGAATGCCGCCAGCACAATATTGGTCCAGAAGAAGACCTTCAGCTTACACCAGCGGTCGGTCAGCACTTTCGCCAGCACGCTGCCAAGCATCATGCCGACAACGCCCAGGCTGATAAACAGCGTGGCGAAGTGGGTGCTCTGGCCCATCACCCAGGTGACGTAATACATGGTCGCCGCCATGCGGATAAAGCCCGGGCAGACGTTGCACAGCGTGAGCAGCAAAATGCGCACCCACTGGTCGTTTTTCCACACGTCTTTCAGGTCGTTTTTCAGTTCGTCGTTGGTTTGCACTGCCGGACGCACGCGCTCGCGCACGGTGGCGAAGCAGAACAGGAACATACAGGTACCAATCAGTGCCAGGACGGTCATCGCCATCTGGTAGCCTTTGGCTTTGTTATCCCCGCCAAACCAGTCGGCCATCGGCAGCAGCGTTAAGGAGAGCAGCAGCGTGGCGATGCCGACCAGCACGAAGCGATACGACTGGCAGGCCACGCGCTCTTTTGGATCGTTGGTGATCACTCCACCTAACGAGCAGTAAGGGATGTTGATGGCCGTATAGGTTAACGAGAGCAGGAAGTAGGTGACAAACGCATAGATAACTTTGCTGTTATAGCTCCACTCCGGGGTGGTGAACATCAGAATGCTGAACAGCGCGTAGGGGAACGCAATCCACAGCAGCCATGGACGAAACCGGCCATATTTACTGCGGGTACGGTCGGCAATCGCCCCCATGATCGGGTCCGTTACGGCGTCAATCACGCGGACGGACAGCAGCAGCACGCCGACCAGCGCAGGCGCCAGGCCAAAAATATCCGTATAGAAATAGTTAACAAACAGCATGATGGCGCCGAAGATGATGTTGCATCCCGCGTCGCCCATCCCATAGCCGATCTTTTCTTTTACTGACAGTTTGTTGTTATCCATCGACAGCTCTCCGGTTTACGGTATGGGGAGAATTATTCGCTGGCAAAGGAATATATGCGTTGCAGTATCAGGGCGGTGATATGGATAAATGTGCTGTTGGCGTGAAAGTGTGAAGGAGGTAACAACGCGCGGCACCCGCAAAAACAGGTGCCGCGGCGAGAGGTTTAGTGCGCCTTCATGGCATTACGGCTTTTCTGGCTGAAGAGATAGCCAACGCCAAGGATCGCAATCCAGACCGGGATCAGGTAGACGGAAATCGCCATGCCCGGCGTGATCAGCATGATCACCAGCACGGCCGCCATAAACAGCAGGCAAATCCAGTTACCCAGCGGATAGAGCAGGGCAGGGAAGCGCGTGGTGACGCCCTGCTGCTGTTTCGCGCGGCGGAACTTCATGTGCGCCAGGCTGATCATCGCCCAGTTGATAACCAGAGCGGAGACTACCAGCGCCATCAGCAGGCCAAACGCCGATTCCGGTGCCATGTAGTTAATCAGCACGCACAGCGCGGTCACGATGGCTGAAACAATGATGGTATTCACCGGCACGCCGCGTTTATCCACGTTGAGCAGCATCTTCGGCGCGTTGCCCTGCTGGGCCAGGCCGAACAGCATACGGCTGTTGCAGTATACGCAGCTGTTGTAAACGGAGAGCGCTGCGGTCAGCACCACGATGTTCAGGGCGTTGGCGACAAAGGTATCGCCCAGCTCGTGGAAGATGAGAACAAACGGGCTGGTGTCAGCGGTCACGCGCGTCCACGGCAACAGGGAGAGCAGCACGGCCAGTGAGCCCACATAGAAGATCAGAATACGGTAGATAACCTGATTTGTGGCTTTCGGAATGCTTTGCTCCGGGTTATCGGCTTCGGCGGCGGTAATACCCACCAGCTCCAGGCCGCCGAAGGAGAACATGATGATCGCCATCATCATCACCAGACCGGTCATGCCGTGAGGCAGGAAGCCGCCCTGTTCCCAGAGGTTACGCACGGTAGCCTGCGGGCCGCCGTTGCCGCTGAACAGCAGCCAGCCACCGAAGATGATCATCGCCACAACGGCAATGACTTTGATAATGGCAAACCAGAACTCCATCTCGCCGAATACTTTTACGTTGGTCAGGTTAATGGCGTTGATAATCACGAAGAAGGCTGCAGCAGACGCCCAGGTGGGGATCTCAGGATACCAGAACTGAATGTACTTCCCGACGGCGGTCAGCTCGGCCATAGCAACCAGAACGTACAGCACCCAGTAGTTCCAGCCGGAGGCGAAGCCCGCAAAGCTGCCCCAGTATTTATAGGCAAAGTGGCTGAACGAGCCTGCGACAGGCTCTTCAACGACCATTTCGCCAAGCTGGCGCATGATCAGAAAAGCAATGAAACCCGCAATCGCATAACCCAAAATAATACCCGGACCGGCTGACTGGATAACGGATGCGCTGCCCAGAAACAGGCCGGTACCAATCGCACCGCCCAGTGCGATGAGCTGTATATGGCGGTTTTTAAGTCCGCGCTTTAGCTGATCGCCGTGCTGTTGAGCTTCCATTTGAAACCTCGTGTGTGGTTGTTATGTTCACGCTGTGCGTGTGTAATTATGAAAGTCCATATTCTGTATTTATTTCTTTACGGTTAAACAAACCGAAAAAAGCGGAGATGACTTCCGTAAGCGCCAGAATAGTGGTAAGCGCCTGCGAATGCACCTGCTTTATGAAGGGATGCTGACGACTTGAATAAAAAGAAAGCATTTGTAAATCGGCCCGCTTATTCTTCCTAACCCAACCTATAGAATAGAAATGCTTCTTAAGTGGGCGAATTTTCATTATTTGCCATGTTGAATCGCTTCAGATTGCAAAAACCCTCGTTTCATTATGGTTAAAACTCCCTCTTTGGGAGTAATCAACTCATTTGTGCAAAGTTACATTTCTGAAACGTTATTTCTGTAAGGTTGTTAAAATGTGCAGGGTTTACTGATTTCAATCAAAACCAATATGGACAGAAGGTGAATACTTTGTTACTTTAGCGATACGAACTAGAAATTGGTAAGACCAATTGACTCCGGGCAAAAAGGCGTAAGACAGGGAATATGGCCTACAGCAAAATTCGCCAACCAAAACTATCTGATGTGATTGAGCAGCAGCTGGAGTTTTTAATCCTCGAAGGGACTCTGCGCCCGGGTGAGAAACTTCCGCCAGAACGCGAGCTGGCAAAACAGTTCGACGTTTCACGTCCCTCTCTGCGTGAGGCGATTCAACGCCTCGAAGCAAAGGGCTTGCTGCTTCGTCGCCAGGGCGGCGGAACCTTTGTGCAAAACAGCCTGTGGCAGAGCTTCAGCGATCCGCTGGTAGAACTTCTCTCTGACCACCCAGAATCCCAGTTTGACCTGCTTGAGACCCGTCACGCGCTTGAAGGTATTGCGGCCTATTATGCCGCCCTTCGCAGCACTGATGAAGATCGCGTGCGTATCCGCGAACTGCATCAGGCCATTGAACGGGCACAGCAGTCCGGCGATTTAGACGCCGAGTCCAGCGCCGTTGTCCAGTATCAAATCGCCGTCACCGAAGCGGCACACAACGTGGTGCTCCTCCATCTGCTACGCTGCATGGAGCCGATGCTGGCCCAGAACGTTCGTCAGAATTTTGAATTGTTGTATGCCCGTCGGGAGATGCTCCCGCTGGTAAGCAACCATCGCACCCGAGTATTCGAGGCGATAATGGCCGGGGAGCCGGAGCAGGCGCGCGAAGCGTCGCACCGTCACCTGGCTTTCATTGAGGAAATCTTGCTGGACCGCAGCCGTGAACAATCGCGTCGCGAACGTTCATTACGCCGCATACAGCAACGAAAGGATTAAGCGCCAGGTACTTTTAGAGCGCGGCAACTAAACGCAGAACCTGTCTTATTGTGTTCTTGCCCAAGAGCACAATGGGACAGGTTCCAGACAAATCAACGTATTAGATAGATAAGGAATACCCCCATGTCAGAACGTCTCCAAAATGACGTGGATCCGATCGAAACTCGCGACTGGCTACAGGCGATCGAATCGGTCATCCGTGAAGAAGGTGTTGAGCGCGCTCAGTATCTGATTGATCAGCTGCTTTCTGAAGCTCGCAAAGGCGGCGTGAAGGTTGCTTCAGGTGCAGGGGCTAGCAACTACGTAAACACGATTGCCGTTGAAGACGAACCGGAATACCCGGGCAATCTGGATCTGGAACGTCGTATCCGTTCTGCAATCCGCTGGAACGCCATCATGACCGTTCTGCGCGCGTCCAAGAAAGACCTGGAACTGGGTGGCCACATGGCGTCCTTCCAGTCTTCTGCGACCGTTTACGAAGTGTGCTTCAACCACTTCTTCCGTGCAGCGAACGAGAAAGACGGCGGCGATCTGGTGTACTTCCAGGGCCACATCTCTCCGGGCATCTATGCACGTGCATTCCTGGAAGGTCGTCTGACTGAAGAGCAGATGAACAACTTCCGTCAGGAAGTTCACGGTAAAGGTCTGTCTTCTTATCCGCACCCTAAACTGATGCCTGAATTCTGGCAGTTCCCGACCGTATCTATGGGTCTGGGCCCAATCGGTGCGATCTACCAGGCTAAATTCCTGAAGTATCTGGAACACCGTGGTCTGAAAGACACCTCTGAGCAGACCGTTTACGCCTTCCTGGGCGACGGCGAAATGGATGAGCCAGAATCTAAAGGTGCGATCACCATCGCAACCCGTGAGAAGCTGGACAACCTGTGCTTCATCATCAACTGTAACCTGCAGCGTCTGGATGGTCCGGTAACCGGTAACGGCAAGATCATCAACGAACTGGAAGGCATCTTCGCAGGTGCTGGCTGGAACGTGATCAAAGTCATGTGGGGTTCCCGTTGGGACGAACTGCTGCGTAAAGACACCAGCGGTAAACTGATCCAGCTGATGAACGAAACCGTTGACGGCGACTACCAGACCTTCAAATCCAAAGACGGTGCCTACGTGCGTGAGCACTTCTTCGGTAAATACCCTGAAACCGCCGCGCTGGTTGCCGACTGGACTGATGAGCAGATCTGGGCCCTGAACCGCGGTGGTCACGATCCGAAGAAAATTTACGCTGCACTGAAAAAAGCGCGTGAAACCAAAGGTAAAGCGACTGTAATCCTGGCCCACACCATCAAAGGTTACGGCATGGGTGATACCGCAGAAGGTAAAAACATCGCTCACCAGGTTAAGAAAATGAACATGGACGGCGTGCGCTATATCCGCGACCGTTTCAACGTTCCAGTGACCGATGAGCAGGTAGAAAACCTGTCTTACATCACCTTCCCGGAAGGCTCTGAAGAGCACAAGTACCTGCACGAACGTCGTCAGGCGCTGAAAGGCTACCTGCCAGCTCGTCAGCCTAACTTCACCGAGAAGCTGGAACTGCCGGCGCTGGAAGACTTCTCTCAGCTGCTGGAAGAGCAGAACAAAGAGATCTCTACCACCATCGCTTTCGTTCGTGCCCTGAACGTGATGCTGAAGAACAAGTCGATCAAAGATCGTCTGGTTCCAATCATCGCCGACGAAGCGCGTACTTTCGGTATGGAAGGTCTGTTCCGTCAGATCGGTATTTACAGCCCGAACGGCCAGCAGTACACCCCGCAGGACCGTGAGCAGGTTGCATACTACAAAGAAGACGAGAAAGGTCAGATTCTGCAGGAAGGTATCAACGAGCTGGGCGCAGGCGCATCCTGGCTGGCTGCTGCGACTTCATACAGCACCAACAACCTGCCGATGATCCCGTTCTACATTTACTACTCCATGTTCGGGTTCCAGCGTATCGGTGACCTGTGCTGGCAGGCAGGCGACCAGCAGGCTCGCGGCTTCCTGATCGGTGGTACTTCTGGTCGTACGACTCTGAACGGTGAAGGCCTGCAGCACGAAGATGGCCACAGCCACATTCAGTCTCTGACTATTCCTAACTGTATCTCTTACGACCCGTCTTACGCGTACGAAGTTGCTGTCATCATGCATGACGGTCTGCAGCGCATGTACGGTGAAGCGCAAGAGAACATTTACTACTACATCACCACCCTGAACGAAAACTACCACATGCCGGCAATGCCAGCAGGTGCCGAGGAAGGTATCCGTAAAGGTATCTACAAACTCGAAACCATTGAAGGTAGCAAAGGTAAAGTTCAGCTGCTGGGCTCCGGTTCTATCCTGCGTCACGTGCGTGAAGCAGCGCAGATCCTGGCGAAAGACTACGGCGTGGGTTCCGACGTGTACTCTGTGACTTCCTTCACCGAACTGGCGCGTGATGGCCAGGATTGTGAGCGCTGGAACATGCTGCACCCAATGGAAACCCCACGCGTTCCGTACATCGCTCAGGTGATGAACGACGCGCCAGCGGTGGCGTCCACTGACTATATGAAACTGTTCGCTGAGCAGGTTCGTACTTACGTTCCAGCTGATGATTATCGCGTTCTGGGTACTGACGGCTTCGGTCGTTCTGACAGCCGCGAAAACCTGCGTCACCACTTCGAAGTTGATGCTTCTTACGTGGTTGTAGCAGCACTGGGCGAACTGGCTAAACGTGGCGAAATCGATAAGAAAGTGGTTGCGGACGCAATTACCAAATTCAACATCGATGCAGAAAAAGTTAACCCGCGTCTGGCGTAAGAGGTAAAAGAATAATGGCTATCGAAATCAAAGTGCCGGACATCGGGGCTGATGAAGTTGAAATCACCGAGATCCTGGTCAAAGTGGGCGACAAAGTTGAAGCTGAACAGTCGCTGATCACCGTAGAAGGCGATAAAGCCTCTATGGAAGTCCCGTCTCCTCAGGCTGGCATCGTTAAGGAGATCAAAGTCTCCGTTGGCGATAAAACCGAGACTGGCAAACTGATCATGATTTTCGATTCCGCCGACGGTGCAGCAGCAGCTGCACCTGCGCAGGAAGAGAAGAAAGAAGCCGCTCCGGCCGCCGCTGCTCCAGCAGCTGCCGCGGCAGCGAAAGAAGTGAACGTGCCTGACATCGGCGGTGACGAAGTTGAAGTCACTGAAATCCTGGTGAAAGTGGGCGATACCGTTGCGGCCGAGCAGTCACTGATCACCGTAGAAGGCGACAAAGCCTCTATGGAAGTACCAGCGCCATTCGCCGGTACAGTAAAAGAGATCAAGATCAACACCGGCGACAAAGTGTCTACCGGGTCGCTTATCATGATCTTCGAAGTGGCGGGTGCTGCACCTGCTGCCGCGCCTGCACAGGCCGCTGCTCCGGCTCCGGCCGCAGCACCAGCCGCTGCTGGCGGCGCGAAAGACGTTAACGTACCGGACATCGGCGGTGACGAGGTTGAAGTCACCGAAGTGATGGTAAAAGTGGGCGACAAAGTTGCCGCTGAACAGTCACTGATCACCGTTGAAGGCGACAAGGCTTCCATGGAAGTGCCTGCGCCGTTCGCCGGTACCGTTAAAGAGATCAAAATCAGCACCGGCGACAAAGTGTCTACCGGCTCCCTGATCATGGTCTTCGAAGTGGAAGGCGCTGCGCCTGCCGCAGCTCCGGCTGCCGCGGCTGCTCCAGCACCGGCTGCTGCACCGGCTCAGGCTGCTAAACCAGCCGCTGCCCCTGCTGCAAAAGCAGAAAAATCAGAGTTCGCTGAAAACGACGCTTACGTCCACGCGACTCCGCTGATTCGTCGCCTGGCGCGCGAATTCGGTGTGAACCTGGCGAAAGTGAAAGGGACCGGCCGTAAGGGTCGTATCCTGCGCGAAGACGTTCAGGCTTACGTGAAAGACGCGGTGAAACGCGCCGAAGCTGCACCTGCGGCAGCCGCTGGCGGCGGTATCCCGGGCATGCTGCCATGGCCGAAAGTGGACTTCAGCAAGTTCGGCGAAATCGAAGAAGTGGAACTGGGCCGTATCCAGAAAATCTCTGGTGCGAACCTGAGCCGTAACTGGGTGATGATCCCGCACGTTACCCACTTTGACAAAACCGATATCACCGATCTGGAAGCGTTCCGTAAACAGCAGAACGCCGAAGCCGAGAAGCGTAAGCTGGACGTGAAATTCACCCCAGTGGTCTTCATCATGAAGGCGGTTGCTGCGGCTCTGGAACAGATGCCACGCTTCAACAGCTCCCTGTCCGAAGACGGCCAGAAGCTGACGCTGAAGAAATACATCAACATCGGTGTTGCGGTTGATACGCCAAATGGTCTGGTTGTTCCGGTATTCAAAGACGTGAACAAGAAGAGCATTACCGAGCTGTCCCGTGAACTGACCACCATCTCCAAGAAAGCGCGTGATGGTAAGCTGACTGCCGGCGAAATGCAGGGCGGCTGCTTCACCATCTCCAGCATCGGCGGCCTGGGTACCACCCACTTCGCGCCGATTGTGAACGCGCCGGAAGTGGCTATCCTCGGTGTGTCCAAGTCCGCGATGGAGCCGGTGTGGAATGGCAAAGAGTTCGTGCCGCGTCTGATGATGCCAATCTCTCTGTCCTTCGACCACCGCGTGATCGACGGGGCTGATGGTGCGCGTTTCATCACCATCATCAACAACATGCTGAGCGACATTCGCCGCCTGGTGATGTAATCGAAAAGCCGGCCAGTCGGCCGGCTTTTTTCTGATAATCTCATGGTGTTTATGAGGTTATTGGTGAAAGCGACAATTCGTGAGCCGTTTGTTGTTTCAAAATTGTTAACAATTTTGTAAACTGCGGGCGGATAGAACGACCCGGTGGACGACGGGTATAAACTAAGAGGTCATGATGAGCACAGAAATCAAAACTCAGGTCGTAGTACTTGGGGCAGGCCCGGCAGGTTACTCCGCAGCATTTCGTGCAGCGGATTTAGGTCTGGAAACCGTCATCGTAGAGCGTTACAGCACCCTCGGCGGTGTTTGTCTGAACGTCGGCTGTATCCCTTCTAAAGCGCTGCTGCACGTAGCGAAAGTTATCGAAGAAGCCAAAGCGCTGGCTGAACACGGTATCGTCTTCGGCGAGCCGAAAACCGATATCGACAAAATTCGTACCTGGAAAGAGAAAGTTATCACTCAGCTGACCGGCGGTCTGGCGGGTATGGCCAAAGGCCGTAAAGTGAAAGTGGTAAACGGTCTGGGTAAATTCACCGGTGCGAACACCCTGGAAGTGGAAGGCGAAAACGGCAAAACCGTTATCAACTTCGACAACGCGATCATCGCGGCAGGCTCTCGCCCAATCGAACTTCCATTCATTCCACATGAAGATCCACGCGTGTGGGATTCCACCGATGCCCTGGAACTGAAAACCGTTCCTAAGCGTCTGCTGGTTATGGGCGGCGGTATCATCGGTCTGGAAATGGGTACCGTGTACCATGCGCTGGGTTCAGACATTGACGTGGTTGAAATGTTCGACCAGGTTATCCCGGCTGCTGACAAAGACATCGTTAAAGTCTTCACCAAGCGCATCAGCAAGAAATTCAACCTGATGCTGGAAACCAAAGTGACTGCCGTTGAAGCGAAAGAAGACGGTATTTACGTTTCCATGGAAGGCAAAAAAGCCCCATCCGAACCACAGCGTTACGACGCCGTGCTGGTGGCTATCGGTCGTGTACCGAACGGTAAAAACCTCGACGCGGGCAAAGCTGGCGTGGAAGTGGACGACCGTGGCTTCATCCGCGTTGACAAACAGCTGCGCACCAACGTGCCGCACATCTTTGCTATCGGCGACATCGTCGGTCAGCCAATGCTGGCGCACAAAGGCGTTCACGAAGGTCACGTTGCCGCTGAAGTTATCGCCGGCATGAAGCACTACTTCGATCCGAAAGTGATCCCATCTATCGCGTACACCGAGCCAGAAGTTGCATGGGTCGGTCTGACCGAGAAAGAAGCGAAAGAGAAAGGCATCAGCTACGAAACCGCCACCTTCCCGTGGGCTGCTTCTGGCCGTGCTATCGCGTCCGACTGCGCAGACGGTATGACCAAACTGATCTTCGACAAAGAGACTCACCGCGTAATCGGTGGTGCGATTGTCGGTACCAACGGCGGTGAGCTGCTGGGTGAAATCGGTCTGGCTATCGAAATGGGCTGTGACGCGGAAGACATCGCGCTGACCATCCACGCGCACCCGACGCTGCACGAGTCCGTGGGCCTGGCGGCTGAAGTGTTTGAAGGTAGCATTACTGACCTGCCAAACGCGAAAGCGAAGAAGAAATAAGTTTCTTCAGATGAAAAAAAGCGGCCTGAGGCCGCTTTTTTTATGCGCGGCGTTCAGGGGGCTACAGGCTGCCAGGTGTTATCAGGTGCGTATGAGGTCAGCGCCCGGGCCTTCTGCTCCGAATCGCTGCCGAGATCGGACTGGTACACCTTGTCGTCCTGGTTTATCACAAAGCTCATGACGCCTGTCTGACCATAGCTGACAGGCCACGCCACCATCGCGAAACCGTGATTATCTGGCAGGATGCGGAAGCGATAGCCATGGTAACCCGCGCCTGGCTCTTTAGGGCTAAATGCCGGACCAAGCGGGCTTGGCGCTTCGCCGGGCGAGACGGGCCAGTACAGACCGTCCTTTTTCCCCTCAGAACTGACAATCTTCTGCGCGTATTTCTGGTTCATCGCAAAATAGCTCTGCTGAGCGGCCACGTAAGCATGCAGGGCTTCGATGGCGGCAAGTTCGTTGCGCCCAATTTCGCGGGTCAGGATCTCCTCGGCGCCTTCTTTGATGTCAAACTGCCAGCCGGAGGCGGTTTTGATCACCGGAATGGGAAGTTGCCAGCCGCTGTCTCCGACAACCAGATGCGCTTTATCGCCTTCGACAATGGTGTTATGACGGACTTTCCAGTCGCGCAGAAAGCGATCGACTGCGTCAGGATCAACGCCTTCAGGGGGCAGGAAGTCGCGCCAGTTCTCACCGAGCAGGTTGCTCATCGCGCTTTCGTTTTGCTCGCGGATGGCGCTTTCCAGCGCATTGCTAGCCTGTTCTGGTGAGCTGAAGGATTGCTGCGCCATGACGGTCGCCGAGACCATGAACAACACCATTCCACTGAGTAATTTACGTTTCATGTCGGCTCCCTTAGCGATGACGGAATTCACGGTGTTCAGCACGTCCAGCCGCTGCCGGGCGTAGCTGCTGCTGACGAGCGGCGAGGTGTCTGCTTTGCGCCCCACGCTGCTGCTGCGCCTGCCAGTTGGCGGAACGGCTGTCGTTGCCGCTCAGTGCATTGGCCCGGAGTTGACTGTTTCGCTGCTGGAAGGGACGTTGCTGAGAAGGCTGAACCCGTTTCTCTTGTCTCTGCGCGGTGGTCTGTCGGTTTTCTCGCTGCTGCGTGGTGGCCCGCTTCGCCGTCTGCGGTTTGGTGTCATAGCCACGGTAGTTATTGCGCTGAGAAATCTGTTTCAGCTGTTCACTTGAGGCCTGTCGCTGCGCCGCTTTCGTGCCCGGGCGAGCAGTCTGTGGGAAGGTTTTACCTGTCGATTTCTCCATCTGGCTCAGCGCCGCCTGACGCTGGCTATCGCGATTAACCGGTTGCTGCGTTGCACTAAGCCCCGTGGCCGTGTTGGTGGAGTGGAAACGCGTGTTGAGCTGGTTTGTCGGGTAGGGGACACCTTCCCGATAGGCCGGGTTGTGCTGCCAGGTACGGTTGGCGTCCGTCAGACGTTGTCCGCTGATTTTATTGAAGTTCTCAACGTTAATATTGATGTTGTTATCACCGTTGCGGTTGTAGCCGCCGTGATTATCCCAGTCACCGTCATGATGATGGTCCCAGTCATCGTCATCATCCCATTCGATATTGCTGAAGATGGCATAAGTTGTGGCGACACCCAGGCTGAAACCTAAGCCGTTGACGAAGCTGTTGCCAAACTGCTCCCCGGGTGACGGCGGGAGATAGGTTGGCGGATAACCGGTGTTGGGCCAGGTTCCGTAAACCATATTGGGATTATAGGTGGGGACGTAAACCACCTGCGGGTCGGCAGATTCAATTTTGATCACCGTCGGGGCCGGTGCGGACGTGGTGGTTGACGTTGACTCGGTGGTGCTGGTTTTTGCCGGTGCGGGTTTCGTTACCGTGGTGACCGTCTGCTGAGGCGTAGATTGCAAGGCGCCGGTCTTCTGCGCCAGCGCGCGCAGGCGTTGAACGGAATCCATTACATCTTTCGGCTGCGCGAGAAACGCATCGCCCAGATTTTGTACCCACGGCGGATTCTCTCCCATCAGCGACATAAGCTGAGGAAACGCGACCAGGGATTTTACGCTGGGATCCCAGGGCTGGCTGGCAACGGCCTGAATCGCGGCGTCCCCTTCCATTTTGGGGTTGTCTTTGGACCACTGCGCCGCTTGAATCACGTTGGCCGGGTAGGTCGAGGCCATCAAGATTTGTGACAGCAGAGCATCCGGGTAGAGCGCGATGGGGGCAACCCACTGATCGATTTGCGCGGCAGTGTAGGTTGGCGCGACAACAGGGGCCGGCTGGGCTGCGGTAGGCGCTGACGGTGGTTGCGCGACGGGGGCTGGCGCAACGGGTTCCGTTGCACGACTTTTGACAAACATGACGCCTGAGGCGGCAAACAGCCCGGCACTGCACAGAAGGACAAGCAGATGTGGCTTAAAGGGCAACTTCATAAAATGACTCCAACGAGACAGGCGCTGTGCCGTGAGGCGTTACGGTTGGCGTGAGTATTATTCACCCGTCTTTTACTGTTTTGACTTTTATTGGGAAGCGTCCGGTACGTCCGGATAAAGAGTGTGAGTATTTATTACACAATTATATGCGATGCGGGAAAAGGCACCGGGAATTCAGATGGCCGCTCTTGCGAGCGGCCAGCAGCTAGTTGCCGAGGTTGACGACAAACAGCACCGTGATGTCGGATATGTTCCAGCCACCGTGCAGCGCGGTAAGCAGTAAACCAATTGCAACGATCAGCGCAATGATTCGCATCTCCATTGCGTGCGTTCCTGTACAGGCTACGCGGGTTCCTTCTTCACCGGAAAAGGCAGAACCTGGCAAATGAGTACATTGCCGCGTAGGTTACGGAACTGCTTCCGGGCCCGGTGACTGGTTGCTACACCAGCGAAGCAGGCCGGGGGCAACAGTATTACAGCCGAAATGGACTGAAAAGAGGTGAAATGCAGTTTCATCCTTTTACATTCGAAACTGGATGGCGGCTCGTAAACACAAAATATGTGCTTGCGGATCTGCATACTCAGGAGCATTATTCATGCCGAGTGCATTGCCGCAAATCTGCCAACCCGGTGTGCTACCACCGCAAGGCAACAAAATAACCGCTACCAGGCGGTTTTTTTGTCCCCAAAATTCACCTCGTCTCCCCGCTACACCATGCTTAACGATTCAGCAAACTTTTTAATGTTGCTTTTTTGTAAACGGATTAACACTGTGCAGAAATCCTGCTATGCTGCCCGACGCGGTATCGGGCATTTACCCTACAAACTGCTGTCTCACAGGAGCGTGAAGAGAACGCCCGCCGCATATGACAATGAGAGCGAGGAGAACCGTCGTGCTAGAAGAATACCGTAAGCACGTAGCAGAACGTGCCGCCGAGGGAATTGTACCCAAACCTTTAGATGCAACCCAAATGGCCGCGCTCGTCGAGCTGCTGAAGAACCCGCCTAAGGGCGAAGAAGAATTCCTGTTAGATCTGTTGATCAACCGCGTACCGCCTGGCGTAGATGAAGCTGCCTACGTAAAAGCCGGATTCCTTGCTGCTATCGCCAAAGGCGAAGCCACCTCCCCACTGGTTACTCCTGAAAAAGCCATTGAACTGCTCGGCACCATGCAGGGTGGTTACAACATTCATCCGCTGATTGACGCGCTGGATAACGACAAGCTGGCACCGATTGCCGCTAAAGCGCTCTCTTCCACGCTGCTGATGTTCGATAACTTCTACGACGTAGAAGAAAAAGCCAAAGCGGGCAACGTCTATGCGAAGCAGGTGATGCAGTCCTGGGCCGATGCCGAATGGTTCCTGAACCGCCCTGCGCTGGCGGAAAAAATTACCGTGACCGTCTTTAAGGTGACCGGTGAAACCAACACCGATGACCTGTCTCCGGCACCGGACGCGTGGTCTCGTCCAGATATCCCGCTGCACGCCCTGGCGATGCTGAAAAACGCCCGTGAAGGCATTGAGCCAGATCAGCCGGGCGTGGTGGGCCCGATAAAACAGATCGAAGCGCTGCAGAAGAAAGGTTTCCCGCTGGCCTACGTCGGTGACGTTGTGGGTACCGGCTCTTCCCGTAAGTCCGCCACCAACTCCGTACTGTGGTTCATGGGCGACGATATTCCGCACGTGCCGAACAAGCGCGGCGGCGGCCTGTGCCTCGGTGGCAAAATTGCGCCAATCTTCTTCAACACCATGGAAGATGCGGGCGCGCTGCCAATTGAAGTAGATGTGAGCAACCTGAACATGGGTGACGTGATTGACGTCTACCCGTATAAAGGCGAAGTGCGCAACCACGAAACCAACGAGCTGCTGGCAAGCTTCGAACTGAAAACCGACGTGCTGATTGACGAAGTGCGTGCCGGTGGCCGTATTCCGCTGATCATTGGGCGCGGCCTGACCACCAAAGCGCGTGAAGCGCTGGGTCTGCCGCACTCCGACGTTTTCCGTCACGCGAAAGACGTGGCAGAAAGCAACCGCGGCTTCTCGCTGGCACAGAAAATGGTGGGTCGCGCTTGCGGCGTAGCCGGTATCCGTCCTGGCGCATACTGCGAGCCGAAGATGACCTCCGTGGGCTCTCAGGACACCACTGGCCCAATGACCCGTGACGAACTGAAAGACCTGGCGTGCCTGGGCTTCTCTTCTGACCTGGTGATGCAGTCCTTCTGCCACACGGCGGCCTATCCGAAGCCGGTTGACGTGACCACGCACCACACGCTGCCAGACTTCATCATGAACCGCGGCGGCGTGTCACTGCGTCCGGGTGACGGTGTCATCCACTCCTGGCTGAACCGCATGCTGCTGCCGGATACCGTGGGTACCGGCGGTGATTCCCATACCCGTTTCCCAATCGGTATCTCCTTCCCGGCGGGCTCCGGCCTGGTGGCGTTTGCTGCAGCGACCGGCGTAATGCCGCTGGACATGCCTGAATCGGTGCTGGTGCGCTTCAAGGGCAAAATGCAGCCGGGCATCACTCTGCGCGACCTGGTTCACGCGATCCCGCTGTATGCCATCAAACAGGGCCTGCTGACCGTTGAGAAGAAAGGCAAGAAAAACATCTTCTCTGGCCGCATCCTGGAAATTGAAGGTCTGCCGGATCTGAAAGTGGAGCAGGCGTTCGAGCTGACCGACGCCTCCGCCGAGCGTTCTGCGGCTGGCTGTACCATCAAGCTGAACAAAGAGCCGATCATTGAGTATCTGACCTCCAACATCGTGCTGCTGAAGTGGATGATTGCGGAAGGCTACGGCGATAGTCGTACGCTGGAGCGTCGTATTCAGGGCATGGAGAAATGGCTGGCGGATCCGCAGCTGCTTGAAGCTGACGCAGACGCAGAGTACGCGGCGGTGATCGACATCGATCTGGCGGATATTAAAGAGCCAATCCTGTGTGCGCCGAACGATCCGGACGACGCGCGTCTGCTCTCTGACGTGCAGGGAGATAAGATCGACGAAGTGTTCATCGGCTCCTGTATGACCAACATCGGCCACTTCCGTGCTGCCGGTAAGCTGCTGGATACCCACAAAGGCCAGCTGCCGACCCGCCTGTGGGTGGCACCGCCAACCCGTATGGACGCGGCTCAGTTGACCGAAGAGGGTTACTACAGCGTGTTCGGTAAGAGCGGGGCGCGTATCGAAATCCCTGGCTGCTCCCTGTGTATGGGTAACCAGGCGCGTGTGGCCGACGGTGCGACGGTGGTTTCCACCTCTACCCGTAACTTCCCGAACCGTTTAGGTACTGGTGCGAACGTCTACCTGGCCTCTGCGGAGCTGGCGGCGGTTGCGGCGCTGATTGGCAAACTGCCAACGCCGGAAGAGTACCAGACCTTCGTGGCGCAGGTGGATAAGACGGCGGTGGATACCTATCGCTATCTGAACTTCGACCAGCTTTCTCAGTACACCGAGAAGGCTGACGGGGTGATCTTCCAGACGGCGGTATAATCAGCAAAACCGTCTCTACGAGACGGTTTTTAGTGTTTGCACCTTCTCCCGTGGGAGAGGGACGGGGTGAGGGCATCAGGCCGCAGGGTCTTGCTCTCACCTTTTTATTTTCATTCCTCCCACCTCTCCCGCTTTTTTTCTTTCCCTCTGCTGCGATAATTACCCTAATGGCTTTGCAGAGGAAAACGCTATGGATTACGAATTTTTGCGCGACATCACCGGCGTGGTGAAAGTGCGCATGTCGATGGGGCACGAAGCCGTTGGACACTGGTTTAACGAAGAGGTGAAAGAAAATCTCGCCCTTCTTGATGAAGTCGAACAGGCGGCAAATACGGTGAAAGGCAGCGAGCGCTCCTGGCAACGCGCCGGGCATGAGTACACCCTGTGGATGGACGGCGAAGAGGTGATGGTGCGCGCCAACCAGCTTGAGTTTTCAGGGGATGAGATGGAAGAGGGGATGAGCTACTACGACGAAGAGAGCCTGTCGCTGTGCGGCGTGGAAGACTTCCTGCAGGTAGTGAATGCCTACCGTGAGTTTATGAAACAGAAGTAACTCCCCGAAGCGTCCCTGCTCCGGGCAACACTTACACGGCCGGAATATTGCGGCCGTAGTAGATTTCGCGCATCTCTTTCCAGAGCAGGTCGGTGATGACCTTGCGCTCTTCTTCACTTAAATCTTCCGGCTTCGTGTGGAACATGTAGTGCTTAAGGTCGAACTCCTTAAGCATCATCTTGGTATGGAAGATGTTTTCCTGGTACACGTTCACGTCCATCATGTCATACAGCGATTTCATGTCCTCGGACATAAAGTTCTGAATGGAGTTGATCTCGTGGTCGATGAAGTGCTTCATGCCGTTGATATCACGGGTAAAACCGCGCACGCGATAATCAATCGTGACGATGTCCGATTCCAGCTGGTGGATTAAATAGTTCAGCGCGTTCAGCGGGGAAATCACGCCGCAGGTCGACACTTCAATATCCGCGCGGAAAGTGCACAGCCCGCCTTCCGGGTGGCTTTCCGGGTAGGTGTGAACGCAGATATGGCTTTTGTCGAGGTGGGCGACGACCACTTCCGGCAGCGGACCCGGGTGTTCAGTTTTGTCGATAAGCTGCGGGTCGACCGGCTCTTCGCTGACCAGAATGGTGACGCTGGCACCCTGGGGCTCATAATCCTGTCGTGCGATGTTCAGAATATTGGCACCGATGATCGAGCAGGTTTCTGACAGGATCTCGGTCAGACGGTTGGCGTTGTAGAGTTCATCGATATAGGCGATGTAACCATCGCGTTCTTCCGCTGTTTTGGCATAGCAGATATCGTAAATACAAAAACTCAGGCTTTTAGTCAGGTTGTTAAAGCCATGTAGTTTAAGCTTTTTCAATTAGCTCACCTCCTTAGTGGATAATGCGTCTTGCAGGTACTGCGGCAGAGCAAACGCTGCGGTATGAATAGCCGGATTGTAGTAGCGGCACGTGAGCCCGGCCTGATGGAAGCGGGCCTGGATAATTTCGGTAGAGAGATGACGCAGCACGTCGTTGTCCGTTGCCCATGCAAAGGTCATGATCCCGCCGTAGTACGTCGGAATTGCCGCCTGATAGAAGCTGACGTCACCGAAATAGGTGCTGAGCTTGCGATGGCTGTCGAGCGCTTCGTCCTGCTGCAGGAAGCAGACACCGTTTTGTGCGACGAAGATCCCGCCCGGGTTCAGGCAGCGCTTGCAGCCTTCGTAGAACGAGGAGGTAAACAGCGACGCGCCAGGGCCGATGGGGTCGGTACAGTCAGAGATAATCACGTCGAAGGTCTGCGTGGTCTGGTTAACAAAGTTAACGCCGTCGTCGATAACCAGATTAAAGCGCGGATCGTCATAGCTGCCGGCATTATGGTTGGGCAGGTACTGGCGGCAGAAAGAGACCACGCCCGCATCGATCTCAACCATGGTGATGGTTTCAATGGAACGATGACGTGAAACCTCGCGCAGCATTGCGCCGTCGCCGCCGCCGATAATCAGAACATGCTTCGCGTGTCCGTGGGCCAGCAGCGGAACGTGGGTCATCATCTCATGATAAATAAACTCGTCGCGCTCGGTCGTTTGAACTACGCCATCCAGGGCCATCACGCGGCCAAAGGCGGTGTTTTCGAAGATGATCAGATCCTGGTGATCCGTTTTCTCATGATAGAGCACGTTATCAACGGCAAAGTACTGACCAAACTGGTCATGCAGTGTTTCATGCCACAACGTGTGGTCGGCCATACGCGGACTCCTCCTTTGTTAACATCCGTAACGCTCACAAAAAATGAGCGAAACATGATAGCTAACTATAACCGTGGTTGCACGGGTATAGGTTGAACAGGGGGCGTCGGGAAGGTTATTTCACGTAGGCGAGCAGGCTGAGCGAATCGCGGGCCAGCGCTTTGCATTTTTTAGCCGTGGGAATGCCAATACCGCTCAAGTCACGGTAGCTGTCTTCACCGAGCGCCTTCATGTCAAAGCTGTCGTAGTTGCTGAGATCCCACTGGTTCTGCTGGGCGAAAAAGACCAGCGCGCGGCGAATTTGCCCGTTGGGTAAATTCTGGTAGCCACAATCATTTTTCAGGAATACAAAAACCGCCGTTAAATCGGCCATATCTTCCGCTTCATTTTCACTGAGCGCATAGCTGTTCGCACACATTGCCATCAGGCTTCCGAACAAAATTGTCCTGAAAAACGTCTTCATTGCTTCTACCACTTCTTCACGGAAAATTAACGTTAGCACACTTGATGCCAGTGCGACGATCTTTATTATTGCCGCTTTACTTGACCTTCCGGTAAGGGGAGGGTTTATGCTCAAAAGATCGCCTGCTGGAAATAAGGAAATGAACATGCAACGTCGTGATTTTTTAAAATATTCCGCTGTGCTGGGGGTTGCCAGCGCATTACCACTCTGGAGCCGCGCGGTTTTTGCGGCTGAAAGGCCTGCCTTACCCATTCCTGACTTACTGACCGCAGACGCACGTAGCCGTATTCAGCTCGTTGTTCAGGCCGGTAAAACCTCCTTCGGCGGGCACAGCGCTATTACCTGGGGCTACAACGGCAATCTGCTCGGCCCGGCACTTCAGTTACGCAAAGGGAAAGCGGTGACGGTGGATATCCACAATACGCTTGCCGAGGAGACCACGCTGCACTGGCACGGGCTGGAAGTCCCGGGCGAAGTGGATGGTGGTCCCCAGGGCGTTATCAAGCCTGGGGGTAAACGCAGCGTAACCTTTACCCCTGACCAGCGGGCGGCAACCTGCTGGTTCCACCCGCATCAGCACGGCAAAACGGGCCATCAGGTGGCAATGGGGCTGGCCGGACTGGTGTTGATTGAGGATGACGAAAGCCGTCTCCTGCGCCTGCCGAAACAGTGGGGTATCGACGATGTGCCGGTGATTGTGCAGGACAAAAAATTCAGCGCGGACGGGCAGATTGACTACCAGCTGGACGTGATGAGCGCGGCGGTCGGCTGGTTTGGCGATACGCTGCTGGCCAACGGTGCGATCTATCCGCAGCACGCCGCCCCGAAAGGCTGGCTGCGCCTGCGCTTGCTTAACGGCTGTAACGCCCGCTCGCTGAACTTCGCCACCAGCGATAAGCGCCCGCTTTACGTGGTGGCAAGCGACGGCGGCCTGCTGCCGGAACCGGTAAAAGTGAGCGAGCTGCCGATGCTGATGGGCGAACGCTTCGAAGTGCTGGTGGACATCAGCGACGGCAAGCCGTTTGACCTGGTAACGCTGCCTGTCAGCCAGATGGGGATGGCAGTGGCGCCGTTTGATAAACCGCATCCGGTGCTGCGCATTCAGCCACTACAGATCACCGCCTCCGGTATGCTGCCGGACACCTTAGCCACGCTGCCAGCTCTCCCGTCGCTGGATGGGCTCACGCAGCGTAAGCTTCAGCTCTCCATGGACCCGATGCTTGACATGATGGGCATGCAGGCGCTGATGAAAAAGTATGGCAATCAGGCCATGGCGGGAATGCACCACGGCCAGATGATGGGCCACATGAATATGGACCACGGCAAAATGGGCGGTATGGATCACGGCGGTCACGGGTTCGATTTCCACAACGCCAACAAAATCAACGGCAAAGCGTTCGATATGAACACGCCGATGTTTGCCGCCACGAAGGGGCAGTTTGAGCGCTGGGTGGTTTCAGGTGAAGGGGACATGATGCTGCACCCGTTCCATATCCACGGCACGCAGTTCCGTATTCTGTCTGAGAACGGCAAAGCGCCTGAAGCGCATCGAGCAGGCTGGAAAGATACGGTGAGAGTGGAAGGCGGCGTCAGCGAGGTGCTGGTGAAGTTCGACCATGAAGCGCCTGAAGAGTTTGCCTATATGGCGCACTGTCATCTGCTGGAGCATGAAGATACGGGGATGATGCTCGGTTTTACCGTATAAAAAAAGCCGGGTGGCGGCTTCGCCTTACCCGGCCTGCATTGCTAAAAACGGCAACTTTCGTTGCCGTTTTGCTTTTATTTGCCTTCGTCCGGCAATGCATACGCGACAATATAGTCGCCCATCTTCGTACCAAACGAACCGTGACCACCCGCAGAAATGACAACGTACTGCTTGCCATTCACTTCATAGGTCATCGGCGTTGCCTGTCCACCGGCCGGCAGACGGCCTTGCCACAGTTTTTCACCGTTGGTCATATTGTACGCGCGCAGGTAGTTATCTGCGGTTGCCGCGATGAACAGCACGTTACCGGCTGTGGAGATTGGACCACCCAGCATTGGCATACCCATATTGAACGGCACCGGAACCGGCATCGGGAACGGCATGCTGTCCTGTGGGGTACCAATACGTTTTTTCCAGACGATCTGGTTGGTTTTCAGATCCAGACCGGAAATGTAACCCCAGGCAGGCTGTTTACACGGCAGACCAAACGGAGACAGGAACGGGTTCAGGGTAACGCCAAACGGTACGCCATACTGCGGCTGGATACCGGCTTCGGTCCCGCTGCCTTTCGCGTCTTTCGGCTGCTCCATCGGGTTACCCGGACCGCGTGGGATCAGACGGGAAACGAACGGCAGCGCCATTGGGTTGGCAATCGCTACCTGACGGTTAGGGTCGACGGAAATACCGCCCCACTCGAACATTCCCAGGTTGCCCGGGAAGACCAGCGTGCCCTGCTCAGACGGCGGTGTGAAGATGCCTTCATAGCGCAGCTGATGGAACATCACGCGGCACACCAGCTGGTCAAACATGGTGGCACCCCACATGTCTGCACCGCTGAGGTCTTTCTTCGGACGGAAGCTCAGGTCAGAGAACGGCTGGGTTTTGCTGACGTAGTCGCCTTTGGCCGCACCCTGCGGAACCGGTTTTTCCGGGGCAGGCACAACCAGCTTACCGTTGCTGCGATCCAGCACGAAGATGTTGCCGGTTTTAGCCGGAGCGTAAATGACCGGCACGGTTTTGCCGTTAACGGTAATGTCCGCCAGCGTCGGCTGGGACGGCATATCCATATCCCACAGATCGTGGTGAACGGTCTGATAGCTCCACGCCAGCTTACCGGTGGTTGCGTTCAGCGCCAGGATAGCGCTCGCATAACGTTCCTGCTCCGGCGTGCGGTTACCGCCCCAGATATCCGGCGTGGATACGCCCATCGGCAGGTAGACCAGGTCCAGCTTCGCGTCATACGCGGCTGGTGCCCAGGAGTTCGGCGAGTTGAAGGTAAAGGTGTGCTCGTCAGACGGGATCGCGTTTGGATCTTTCGCGCCCGGGTCGAAAGCCCACAGCAGTTTACCGGTGTTCACGTCGAAACCACGGATAACGCCGGAGGTTTCACGCGTAGAGAAGTTATCCGTTACCGAACCGGCAATCACGATGGTTTTATCGGTGATGATTGGCGGGGAGGTTGGCTCATACAGACCCGGCGTGGTGTCCGGCATGTTGGTCTGCAGGTTCAGAATGCCTTTGTTGGCGAAGGTTTCGCACAGCTTGCCGGTCTCAGCGTTGATGGCAAACAGACGGCCATCGTTCACCGGCAGCATAATGCGGCGAGGACAGTCAGCAATGACTTCCGGGCTGGCATTATCGGCGCGCGCTTCGTGGTAAGAAACGCCGCGGCAGGTGACATGCTGGAAGGACGGGTTGGAGTTCAGCTGTGGATCAAAGTGCCATTTCTCTTTACCGGTGGCCGCGTCGAGCGCGAACAGACGCTGGTGCGCCGTACACAGGTAGAGCATATCGCCGACTTTAATTGGCGTCACTTCATTGGTCAGTTCACCCGGATCGTTCGGCATCTTCAGGTCGCCGGTACGGAATACCCAGGCTTCTTTCAGGTTCTTAACGTTGTCCGCGTTGATCTGCTTCAGCGGGGAGTAGCGTTGACCTTCCTGGTTACGGCCATAAGCAGGCCAGTCACCGTCAGCGACCTGCGAGATAGCTGCCGCAGGCGTGGACTCCGCGTTCAGCGTACCGTTGATCTCCTGCGGGTCGTTAAAGCCAGCCCAGGTGAGAATGCCGCCGCTGATTAACAGAGCCACCAGCAGGGCTGCAACGGCACCGCTGGAAGGGACAATCAGGCGGCGCCAGACAAACGGCAGGATCAGCCAGATACCGAAGAAGACCAGGATGTCGCTGCGCGGCGTCAGGGCCCAGAAATCGAAACCGACTTCCCAGACGCCCCAGATCATGGTGGCAAGAAGGAGGGCGGCATACAGCCACAGTGCGGATTGTTTTCTACGCCAGAGCAGGACGGTTACGCCAAGCATAACCAGGCCCGCAATCGGGTAGTACCAGGAGCCGCCGATCGCGACCAGCCATACGCCACCGATTAACAGGTACAGGCCGCAGAAGGCGGCGAATAGCGCTGTTAGTGTCACCAGTAGACGCGGCTGTTTAGTGTTTGTTTCAGCCATAGAAAGTGTACTCGTCAGTTTTTGTTAATAATTTGCTAGCAACTAATTATAGGTGTTAACAAGTGTGATCGGAATCACAATATTTGCTTTTTATAACTCATACGCCAGGCTTATCCATTTACTGATATAATGGCTGGCTTGCGTATCGATGCCGGAGCAAGATTCATCCGCATTGAAAGATTTTCATCAAAATCATTTGGTTAGTAATATGAAACATACTGTTGAAGTGATGATCCCGGAAGCCGAGATCAAAGCGCGTATCGCCGAACTGGGTCGTCAAATCACCGAGCATTACAAGGACAGCGGCAGCGAAATGGTGCTGGTTGGTCTGCTGCGCGGTTCTTTCATGTTCATGGCAGACCTGTGCCGTGAAGTGCAGGTACCGCACGAGGTCGATTTTATGACCGCTTCCAGCTACGGCAGCGGCATGTCCACAACCCGTGATGTGAAAATCCTGAAAGATCTGGATGAAGATATTCGTGGCAAAGATGTGTTGATCGTTGAGGACATTATCGACTCCGGCAACACCCTTTCAAAGGTGCGCGAGATCCTGAGCCTGCGCGAGCCGAAATCGCTGGCGATTTGTACGCTGCTGGATAAACCGGAGCGTCGTGAAGTGCAGGTGCCGGTGGAGTTTGTCGGTTTCTCCATCCCGGACGAGTTCGTGGTGGGTTACGGCATTGATTACGCGCAGCGTTATCGTCATCTGCCGTATGTTGGGAAAGTGGTATTGCTGGACGAGTAATTGCGGGCTGATGCCCTCACTCCGACCCTCTCCCACGGGGAGAGGGCGAAAACCCCCGGCTTTATTTATGGTTCACATGCTTAAGCTTGAGGTTGGCAATCCCCGAACGGTAACGCTGCTCCAGCGTTTCGCGATTGGTGGCGGTGACTTCCAGATTGCGCAGCAGGCCATCGTGAATACCGTACGCCCACCCGTGGATTGATACCTTCTGCCCGCGTTTCCACGCCGACTGCATGATGGTCGAATGCCCAAGGTTATATACCTGCTCCATCACGTTCAGCTCGCACAGCGTGTCCATGCGTCGCTCCTGCGGCATTTCGCCGAGCAGTGAACTATGTTTGAACCAGATATCGCGAATGTGCAGCAGCCAGTTATCAATTAAACCCAGTTCCGGGTTTTCAACCGCCGCCTGCACGCCGCCGCAGCCGTAGTGGCCGCAAATAATGATGTGCTCGACTTCCAGGACGTCAACGGCATACTGAACCACGGAAAGGCAGTTGAGATCGGTATGAATCACCAGGTTGGCGACGTTGCGGTGAACAAACAGTTCGCCGGGCTCAAGGCCGGTCAGGCGCTCGGCAGGTACGCGGCTGTCTGAACAGCCAATCCAGAGAAAGCGCGGGTTCTGGGCTTGTGCGAGTTTTCCAAAAAATCCGGGGTCTTCCTCCACCAGCATTTTTGACCATAGTGCATTGTTGCTAATGAGTGTATCTATGTCGTTCATGGAGGTTAGCGACCTGTAACCAAGTAATTGCGTTGCGCTACTATAGGGTAACCCGACTTTTAATGAAACCACACAACGTGTGTAAGAACTGAAGGTAAGTTAAATTCATGGCAATTGCACTGGAGCTTGAGCAGCTTAAAAAAACCTATCCGGGTGGCGTTCAGGCGCTACGCGGGATAGACCTAAAAGTAGAGGCCGGGGATTTTTACGCGCTTCTGGGGCCGAACGGGGCGGGGAAATCCACCACCATCGGGATCATCAGCTCGCTGGTGAATAAAACGTCCGGACGGGTGAGCGTCTTTGGTTACGACCTGCAAAAAGATGTGGTAAACGCCAAGCGCCAGCTGGGGCTGGTACCGCAGGAGTTCAACTTCAACCCGTTTGAGACGGTGCAGCAGATTGTCGTTAACCAGGCGGGTTATTACGGCGTTGAGCGTAAAGAGGCGCTTGAGCGTAGCGAAAAGTACCTGAAACAGCTCGATCTGTGGGAAAAGCGTAACGAACGAGCGCGGATGTTGTCCGGGGGGATGAAGCGCCGCCTGATGATTGCCCGTGCGCTGATGCACGAGCCGAAGCTGCTGATCCTTGATGAACCCACCGCAGGCGTGGATATCGAACTGCGTCGTTCTATGTGGGGTTTCCTAAAGGATCTTAATGACAAAGGCACCACCATCATTTTGACCACCCACTACCTTGAAGAAGCAGAGATGCTATGCCGCAACATCGGCATCATTCAGCACGGCGAGCTGGTGGAGAACACCTCGATGAAGGATCTGCTCTCCAAGCTGAAATCCGAAACGTTTATTCTCGATCTGGCGGCAAAAAGCCCGCTACCGAAGCTTGAAGGGTACCAGTATCGCCTGGTTGATACCTCAACGCTGGAAGTGGAAGTGCTGCGCGAGCAGGGGATCAACAGCGTGTTCTCCCAACTGAGCGCGCAGGGGATTCAGGTTTTAAGCATGCGTAACAAAGCGAACCGACTGGAAGAGCTGTTTGTCTCTCTGGTGCAGGATAAACAAGGAGACAAGGCATGACGCATCTTTATTGGGTCGCGCTGAAAAGTATCTGGGCGAAAGAGATAAACCGCTTTATGCGTATCTGGGTGCAAACCCTGGTACCGCCGGTCATCACCATGACGCTCTATTTCATCATATTCGGCAACCTGATTGGTTCCCGCATTGGTGAGATGCACGGTTTTACCTATATGCAGTTTATCGTGCCGGGTCTGATTATGATGGCGGTGATCACCAACGCCTACGCAAACGTGGCCTCGTCGTTCTTTAGCGCTAAGTTCCAGCGTAATATTGAAGAGTTGCTGGTGGCGCCGGTGCCAACGCACGTCATCATAGCCGGTTACGTGGGCGGCGGCGTGGCGCGCGGGCTGTGCGTGGGCATCCTGGTGACGGCGATTTCGCTGTTCTTCGTGCCGTTCCAGGTGCACTCGTGGCTGTTCGTGGCGCTGACTCTGCTGCTGACGGCAATTCTGTTCTCGCTGGCCGGTCTGCTGAATGCGGTGTTCGCTAAAACGTTTGACGACATCAGCCTGATCCCGACCTTTGTGCTGACGCCGCTGACCTATCTCGGCGGGGTGTTCTACTCCCTGACGCTGCTGCCGCCGTTCTGGCAGGCGCTGTCGCATCTGAACCCGATCGTCTACATGATCAGCGGCTTCCGCTTTGGCTTCCTCGGCATTACCGATGTTCCGCTGTTTACCACGGTGGCGGTGCTGGTGGTGTTCATCATCGCCTTCTACCTGCTGTGCTGGTATCTGATCCAGCGCGGGCGCGGTCTGCGTAGTTAACCCTCTGCCCGGCGACGCTCTGGTTGCCGGGCACTTTCTTTGACTGTTATCACCGTAAGCAAACCTTCACTCCGCTAAACTACTTGCCTGCTAAGGAGAGAGTTATGCTGGGATGGGTGATCACCTGCCACGATGAACGAGCGCAGGACATGCTGGATAAGCTTGAGGCCAAATTTGGCCCGCTGGCGCAATGCCGGGTGGTTAACTACTGGCGCGGGTTGAGCACCAACATGCTCAGCCGGATGATGTGCGATGCCCTGCATGAAACGGATACCGGTGATGGGGTGATTTTTCTTACCGATAAATCCGGCGCGGCGCCTTACCGCGCGGCCGCTTTGCTGAGCCACAAGCATGATAATTGTGAAGTGATCTCCGGTATCAGCCTGCCTTTACTCGAAGCCCTCTATCCGCTTCGCGCCTCATTGAGCAGCGCAGAGTTTCGGCACGCTATCGTGGCGGAGGGCCAGCCGGAAGTGAGCAGCCTGTGGCACCAGCAGCAGAAAAACCCGCCTTTCGTTCTGCTTCACGATCTGTATAAGCATTAAACATTGGTATTGATGTCGCTTTTGCTACAATGGCGACTGATTTCCCGTGTCGATTTATATCCTATGTTCATGCGCGTGTTCTTTCTCCTTTTGCTGCTGGTTTCCGGCGGGGCGTCTGCCAGCCTGATAAGTCAGCAAGGGCTTCCTGCTCAATATATGCAAACCACTGAGGATGCTGCCATCTGGGCTCAGGTAGGTAACTCCGTGGTTAATGTGGGCAATATTCGCGCAGGGCAGATCATCGCAGTCTTTCCCGCGGCGGCGGATTATTACGAATTTCGCTTCGGGTTCGGTACCGGCTTTATTGATAAAGACCACCTTGAGAAAGTGCAGGGCAAGCAACGCGTTGAGGACAGCCTGGGCGACCTGAACAAGCCGCTCAGTAACCAGAACCTCATCACCTGGAAAGATACGCCCGTCTATAACGCGCCCAGCAGCGGAAGCGCGCCCTTTGGTACTCTGAGCGCCAACCTGCGTTATCCCATTCTGAACAAACTTAAAGACCGCCTGAACCAGACCTGGTATCAGATCCGCATCGGCAACCGCCTGGCGTGGATAAGCAGCCTGGACGCGCAGGAAGATAACGGCATTCCGGTTCTGACCTATCACCATATCCTGCGCGATGAGGAGAACACCCGTTTTCGTCATACCTCCACCACCACCAGCGTGCGCGCGTTCAGCAACCAGATGACCTGGCTTCGCGACCAGGGGTACACCACGCTGACGATGTATCAGCTGGAAGGCTACGTGCGCAACAAGATGAACCTGCCCGCGAAGGCGGTGGTGATTACCTTTGACGACGGCCTGAAGTCGGTGAGCCGTTACGCGTATCCTGTGCTGAAAGAGTATGGCTTCAACGCGACGGCGTTTATCATTTCGTCACGTATTAAAGGCCATCCGCAGAAGTGGGATCCGAAATCGCTGCAGTTTATGAGCGTTCAGGAAATCAAAGGCATTCAGGATGTGTTCGACATTCAGTCGCACACTCACTTCCTGCACCGCGTGGACGGGTATAAACACCCGATCTTACTGAGCCGCAGCTATCACGTGATCCTGTTTGATTTTGAGCGTTCTCGTCGCGCGCTGTCACAGTTCAACCCGCGTGTGCTCTACCTTTCTTATCCCTTTGGCGGCTATGACAATAAGGCGATCAAGGCGGCGAATGATGCCGGTTTCCATCTGGCCGTGACCACGGTGAAGGGTAAGGTGAAGCCGGGGGATAATCCGTTCTTACTCAAACGACTCTATATTTTAAGAACGGATTCGCTGGAGACGATGTCGCGGCTGATCAGCAATCAGCCGCAGGGATAAGCTATTCGTAGGTAATCTGCAACGTGCCGATGGCGCTGAACGTTCCTGAAGTGACTTTTTCTGTACCAGATTTAACCAACTGAGCAGTGAGAGACTCGCTAAATGACGGGATGATAGTGTTCCCTTTTGTCGAATAGTTGTTAGTTGAATTAGGCACCGCCAGGCTGTTGTCCGGCCACTTCAGCAACACGCCCACGCCTTTTGCCGCATTCGACGATGCGGTGTTCGCGAGTAAAGAGCCATCAGTCCCGGTTGTCTTGCTGGTGGTCAACTTCATCGTAATTTTGCGAGTGTTGGTGCAATTCCCTGACACGGTAGCAGAGACTTTTTGCGTGTTATCGTTCTCGACATCGGAAACATCATACTCCCCCAGATCTACGCTTTTAGGAGCCGTAAGAGTGCAGGTCGGTTTTTCAACAGGAACATTGAAGGCCATATCGGGTATCGTGATTAACGGACGTGGATGGTCACTTTCATCTGAGCTCCAGGGGTTACCTACGACAATATTGCCAATATTCCCGGCCACTGGACCAATCTGTGTGACGCTTGCGGGCACGCCAGCATATGAGGGTAATTGATAAAATTCCATACGGGCATACCACCATACTGCTTTAACCAGATCTGAATTATCCCCCTGATTGGCCGTTTCTACATAACTTCCTGTAGTCGAAGGGAAAAAGGCATTAAAAGCGTTGTTGGTCGGGTACATGGCCAGCGTATAGGCGATCCCCGTTACGTTAGTTTTAAAGAGTGCTTTTCCGTCCACGCCACCGACGACCAGTGTACTGTCCGTTTTCTGATAGACGCGCTCGCCATCTCTACCCATTGAGCACCAGGAGTAGAGGCCCGGAGTCACCTGCAAATCAATAAGGCCGCTTATTTTTGTTGGCGCGCTGACGCTCTCCAGGGGAACGATCTTGGGCTTTGCACCTTTGACATCCGAAATAGGCTGAACACTGTAACCATTAAATTTGCATTCATACAAATCGGCCGATGCAGAAAAACTTATTGCAAGAATTGACAAAGCAAGGCCTGCACCTTTTATGAAGAAATGACTTGTTCCGGCTCCTGCTATATAACACATTCAAAAATTCCTTATATCCGATGCTTGGTATATTTTAATTGTAAGTAACGCTGACCAGCACGCTTGTGGTAACTTTCCCCGCGCTGACAATCCCTGTGTCTTGATAACGGGCATAGAAATTATAATTTGTTAAATACTGGCTTTCGGTTTGGTTAGATACATCAAAAATAACATCTGACGTTCCTGACGCATTGACCACATTGGTATTGTCTTTTTCTGAGAAAATCACAACGCCGACGTTCTCTGCTCCTCCCCCGGAGGCGGGAATTTCATTGGCGAACACCTGTTGAGAGCTTCCGATAACTATCCCACTTTGAGGTTTAAACTCAAAATGCAGGGTTTTTGCCAGTCCAGATTCACTTTCCGCACAGCTTTTCAGCTGTATTTCGAAGCGAGTTCCCCCAGCTGCGTCACCGGGTTGTAGCCGTGGGCTGCCGTCGGAGTTATAAAACAAACCTTTGCCAACGATCGGTAAAATAACTTTGCCATCATTCGGAATACTTACCTGACACGTATTGTTGATGATGTTTGCCGTCATATCCATCTCCAGGCTCGAGGCAAAACCTGCTGCGGGAAACCCCAGACAGCAGGCGAGCCATAACATCGCACTTCTAAAGTTTAAGCGGGAGTGGAACATCCTATTTAAGCTATCAGTCTTAATAAACATTATTGATAGGTCACGATAAAAGTCACAGGGGCGCTGACCGAACCAGTGGTCACGTCAGAAATGGTTTTATCTTTAGCAATAACGATGCGCGCATCCATTTCAAATTTTCCCGCCCCGTTAGACAGGTTGACGATAGAAGTTGGGGCCGTGGCGCAGTTCAGCAGGGAACCTGAGTCGACAGAACCTTTCCAGATTTCAAAACCAACGTTATGCCCGGCTGCATATGAGTTCCCATTTTTGGCATTGCCAGTACAGGACCCGCCAGCACCCGGCGTGGCTTGAACGGAGGCATTTTTGACCCCGGCACAGTTAGTGAACGCGATTTTGAATGCCCCTGTTCGGTTCTGGCTCACCAGATCGGACTTAAATACATCGCCAAACGGCAAAATGCTAATGGGAGCCCCGCTCGCATCCTGAATCTCGGCATTACAGGTTCCGGCTTCAATGGTGGACGTAAAGGTGGCCTGAACGCTCGTCGTACCCGTAATGGCGCTTAAACAAACGGAAGGCAGGATGGCAGTCATCGCAAACACCAGTGATGTCATTTTCTTTTTCATATTAACGCTCCGTATTGCGCCAGTTATTCATAGGTGAAATTAAACGTAGCGATACCGCTAAAGTTGCCGGTCATTCCTTGCCCGCTTGCAGTTTCCACCAGCGTCGCCAGGAGTTGAACTTCGCCAGCACTTATTTCTCCGCTCGACCAGACGAGGCGCTGAGTATCAGTGGATGAATTAATGACAAAAGGGGCATCCGGAGTGGCGGTGCGGGAAATCGCCACGCCAATATTTTCTGCGCTGCCCTCACCGGAGAGTGAGTTTTTAATTGCCGTATTCAGTGGGCTGGCACTACCACTAATGGTCGTGTTCAGCTTTGTCAGACTCGAAGGGCATGAGACCATTTTGAGTTTAAAATTTGTTGTTGCTTTGGCATTTTTGAGGATGATGTAATCCAGGCGTACCTTGCCGTCGGTGCCAATGGGAATAACGTTGCTGGAGCCATCACCGCTGCCACCTTCAATTTTCATATCGCAGGTGGTGTCACGGATATTAGCGGTAAAGGTAATATCGAGATTATCGGCGTATGTTCCGAGCGACAGCGCCATCAGACTCGAACTTAATACCCATAATCCTGTTTTTTTCCCAGGTTTAAAAAGCATGCTCTAACTCCTTTTATAATACTGTGATGCGGCAGGTCTGGCCTGTCAGCAGCGTTGTTGGTCCAATCTTTTTCGCATTGGGCGGAATCTGATAGGAGACAGTACAGGATGTGCCGGACTCACTTCCCCAGACGATTTTTAACAACCCTTTATCTTCAATTCCGCGAATCCAGGCTTGCCCGGCCTGGCCTACGCTACCTACGGATACGCCTTGCTCAGTTTGAACATCGGCACCAAGCGGAATAAACCCACCGTCGTCACGCGTCAGTTCCATTAACACTGAACGCCCTTGATCGGTCTCAAAATTAACCAGCACAACGGCACCGCTACGAGGGACAGTAGTGGAACGGGTATTTTTCACTTCAACGTCAGAGCGCATATCGCTGATATCAAGACCGACGTTGTTTTCACGGTAGGCAGACAGATAGGGCATAAGGGCATAGCCTGAAGAGCCAATTTCACCGTTACCGATGGAGACTCGGGCACCTTCTGCTCCCTCAGCTTTAATCAGCGCAAGCGTATCGCTTTCGCTAATGCTGCCAGGGGCGAGTGTTATGCCACCAGAGTGCAGAATCATCCCGCCGCTATAGCTGGCGGAATATTGTCGGCTATCGTCATCGGATGCGGAGACGGAAAGACTCACCGGTCCATGCGGGCCGTTATAACTCCCGTAACCGCTTAGCTGATTTAATGTATCGTCGTTACGCGTGGTGCTTTCGGTTATGCTGTAACTGAACCGGTTATCTTCGGTGTTGCCGTTGGCGCTGGCGTTAAAACTTCCACCGCCTTTTAGATCGCTGCCGATGCCCGTGGTGAGGGATGAGAACCCGCCTGCACGCTTGCCGTTACCCATCAGCGTGTCGAAAGGAATTGTGAGGCTCAGATAGACACTATCATCTTTTTCCCCGAACTCGTTGTAGGTGCGCTGCACGGAGAGGCTGTAACTTCCCCAGCTTAACGATTGACTGTGGCCAACCGAGTACTGCGCTGATGAACTGCTTTCATTCCAGTAGTCCTGCCAGGTGGAGTTGACATACAGCGATCCCAAATCAAGGCCGTTAAAGGCCAACGGCTGGCTGATGTTCACCTGGATCTGGTTCTTCATGCGCTGGAAAGTCTGGTACACATCGCTGTTATCGCGGTCAGGGTTAAGCTCCCTGTCACGGTATTTGATCTCGTTGGTCAAGGAAGCTGCATCGCTCAGGCTGAGATAGTCAGATGTCGAAAACCGGTATGCTGCTACGTTGAAAGAGGTATTCGTGGCTTCCATGAGTTTGCTGTAGGAGATACGATAACTCTCACCCTTAAGATGCCGTAAGCCGTCGATCCGGGCATCAGAATGCGTGACATCAAAGGCGAATGCGCCAATGCGGGTGTTCATAGCCAAACCCACCAATGCGGCGTAAAAATCGCTATCGGTGTACTCCAGACCCGCATAACCTGTGAAGGTATTGGTTAATCCATAATAGCCCGTGGCGTAACCTACCTTTGGCTTGTCACGTAGGTTATCGTCACGCAGTTCACCCACGCCGACATCCCATCGGGAGTAGCCCGGGCGCAGCATTTGCGCGACCGAGGAATACGCGACCGAGAAGGAACGTTTGCTGCCATCCGCTTCTTCTACAGTGACGATAAGATCGCTGCCATAACCCGTCGTACTGAGATCTGAGATTTCAAAGGGCCCCGGCGGGACGGAGGTTTCGTAAATCGTGTTTCCGCTCTGGGCGATCGTGACTTTGGCGTTGCTGTTTGCCACACCCCGAATCACCGGCGCATAAGTCGATATGCCATTAGGAAGCATACGATCATCGTTATATAAACGCGCCCCGCGCAGACTAATGGAATCGAAAGCATCTCCACGGGTGTAGGAATCTCCCGCGATAAACTGTGCTTTCAGCGGCGTGATATCACGCTGGAGATAAATGTCCTGGCTGGCGTAATGAGTACCGGAATCCCGATCCCAGTTCAGATTACCTCGTGCCCGGAGCCGCCACGGGCCCAGGTTTGCTCCATAGCGCAACCCTGCGTAGGCCGTATCGGTGCTGTAATCAGACGTGTCCGCGTGCCAGCCGTTAAGATCCCAGGAGAGCATCGCCGCCGGGATCCCGTCTTCCCAAAGTGAAGGATCGACAAATCCCGCCGGGCGCTGAATGACGAAAGCCTGGGGAATAGAAAGGTCCAACTCCTGTGTGGAAGGATCGTAAGCCACACGTGAGCCGGGATAGGCGTCTGACACAGAGACGCACGTATCTTCGGAATCATCTCCGGCTGGTTTAAGTTGCTCGGTTGCTACATTTGTCTGGGTGAGCAGTTTACGCGTGATGCAGGGCGTGGCGCGCGGTGTACCATTCTCCTTAAACACAAGATCCGTGGTAATGGAAGGTTTCCCGTTAATAACCACCTTCACCTTATACGTCCCGGCAAGAACAGGGTTGCCTTTTGAAAAACGGCTGACATCAATTGATGTACCGGTGTTATAAAGAAACTGATCGTTAAACTGCACGTCTTCTTCTTTATTATTTTCAGCAGCAAATGCACAAAACGGCAATACCGCACTTATCGATAAACATAGTAGTGAACGTTTAAACCGCATGATGTACTCTGTCCCAGAGTTAAGCTAATTATAGTTATTCCGAATGATACGAGGCGGATAAATAATCAATTCTGTATGGATTCATACTTATCAATTCCACCGAAATCATTGATGGCTTGCCAGGTGATTTTGTTATACCCCAAGGTGTTATGATTTTTTACGTTCATAGTCTGGCTTGAGAATGGCTCAATATAATGCGTTTCAATATCGTAGCTTTTAGCACCAGCAATAAGCGTTGCCCCCGCCAGTGATACATAATAAGGTGAATCATTCTTCGCACTTAAAACGATATTTTGACCTTGCCGGGTTTCAGTCCATTTAAGATTTTTAGCCGCATCTGTCGGTTCTCCTTTCAAACCTGTAGGCCGGAAAAAGAGTTTTATGCGGGTACGGAATGCCAGCTGAAGCATGCTTTGCGTATCGCTTTCCTTTGCCTTTGGCGGAACTTCCAGAACGTTAAACCAGAACAGGGATTCTTTATCTTTTGGCAATGACTGACCAAGCCAGGTGATTCTGACCGTTTGCCCTTTTTGCGGTTCTACACGCGATACAGGAGGCGTGACAATAAAGGGAAGTTTCAGCTCTTGAGGATTAGTGGTATCTCTTCCGTCATCGAGCCAGGTTTGTACCAGTAAAGGTCTGGTGCCACGGTTATCCATAGACACCGTTACGTCTTTTGCCGATTCTGGATAAATGACACGGGTGCCGGAAATTACAATATCTGCACTGGCGTTAAGAGCAAAAACGCTCACCGAGGCCAGCAGCAGGGCTTTTAATCCGCTCTTAATATTCAGTAAGTACATGTCTACTCTCAAATAATACGAAAAAATGTGCCCGGCTGGGCACATTAACAAGACGAATAAAATTATTCGTAGCTCATGGTGAAGTAAGCGTTGGCGCTGACTTTACCTGACTGCACAGGGCTAGTATCTTTCACCCAGTTGGAGCCAGGGACATAAGCAACACGGTAGAACAGTTTACCGGAGCCGGCTTTCAGGTCTGTTTTCTGCGTATTATTGTCAGGCTGGCCTACCATAATACGAGATGAAACGGTTGGGGCATTGTTAAACAGGGCAAGTGCAACGTTGGTTGCAGAGCCTTGTACGTTAGCATCGGGTTCAATAGTACCGTTCGCAATAGCGCCCATATTTTTTGACATGAAGCTTGCAGAGGCATTCTTTAATGTCTCAGGGCAATTGGTGAGCAGCAGTTCAAAGTTTTTGGAACCGACGCCAGTATCAATAGTTGTGGATTCAACTTCAGATTTTTTAACGACGGGTAAGGTAATAGTAATATTTCTTTGTGATTCACCATTAGAGGTGGAAATATTACATGTTGTGTCTGTTACCGCACCATCAAAGGTGATTAAACCAAGATCCGTATCTGCGATTGCTGAAAAAGAACCTACTGCAAACAAAGCTACAGCTGAAGCTAATAACGTTTTTTTTAACATAATTGAAATTCCATTTAAAAAACATTGTAATGATTTAATACAAGCAAAATGATGATAGGGATCTCTGTATACGTTGGGTATTTAGAATTACTAAAAGTTACAATTAGAAAAAATTAAAGATTGATAAGTCATTGAAAAAGATCTTGAAAATGATCTCAAAAAAAACACTGGGAGTTATTTTTTATTGCGTTGATATGCTATTGGCAGGCTTGGATTATTAATGGCATTGATCATTTTCCCTTCGTATATAACTGAGGGGAATGTTTATTTAAGAAAGGAGACGCGAAAAGAGAGGTGAAAATAAGAGAAATGAGTAAAGAGATGCTATTTACATAATTTACAATGATGTGTTTTTTCCTGTTAAGGAGCGGATCCAGAGGGTTCCGCTCCTTGTTGGAATCAGGCAACCTGAACCGGAATCGCCTTTGCGGTGCGCTTCATTTCATTGTCGCCTTCGAAGTAGGCCACTTTAGGCTGCCAGCGGCGGGCTTCTTCGTCAGACATCATCACGAAGCTGGCGATGATCACAATGTCGCCCACGTCCGCACAGTGCGCCGCAGCGCCGTTAACGGAGATGATTTTAGAACCGCGCTCGGCGGCAATCGCATAAGTAGAGAAGCGTTTACCGTTGTTCACGTTCCAGATATCAATCGCTTCGTTTTCAAGGATACCCGCCGCGTCGAGAAAATCCTGGTCAATGGCGCAGGAGCCTTCATAGTGCAGGTCGGCCTGCGTGACTTTCACACGGTGAAGCTTACCTTGCAGCATTTTGCGAATCATTACGTTTACCTTTAATTATCAAGGGTGAAGAACTACGCCAGCTCAACCACTTTATTGTCAATCAGGCGTGCCTGGCCGAGCCATGCCGCCACCAGGATGACTGCGCGCTTGCTGTTCTGGGTTAATTCCAGCAGCGTATCAGCATCACGAATTTGTACGTCGTCAGCACGAAGGCCCTTATCGTTAAGCGCCTGCTCGGCAAGGGCAATAATCTCTTCTGCTGTTAACTCTTTTGCCAGCATCTGCTCTGCCATGGTGTTCATCACCTTGCTCAGGCCCGGCGCGATTTTACGCTGTTCGGCGGTCAGGTAACCATTCCGCGAGCTGAGCGCCAGACCGTCTTTCGCACGCACAATCGGTACGCCGACGATCTCAATATCGTAACCCATGTCAGCAACCATCTTGCGGATCAGCGCCAGCTGCTGGAAATCTTTCTCACCGAAGCAGGCAACGTCCGGCTGCACCAGGTTAAATAGCTTGCTGACGATGGTGGAGACGCCGCGGAAGTGGCCCGGACGGCTTGCTCCTTCCAGCATGGTGGAAATGCCCGGGACGTCAACGTAGGTCGCCTCTTCGGTACCCTGCGGGTAAACGTCCGCCGGTGCAGGTGAGAAGACGATATCCGCGTGGCGTTTTTTGAGCTTCTCGCAATCTTCCTGCAGGGTGCGCGGATAGCGTGCCAGATCGTCGGCGCGGTCGAACTGCATGGGGTTCACGAAGATACTGACCACCACGATATCTGCTCGCGCACGGGCTTCGTCGACGAGCTTCATGTGGCCGTCATGCAGGTTGCCCATGGTCGGGACCAGTGCGATACGTTTACCTTCCTGACGCGCGCGGCGGATATGCTGGCGAAGCAGCGGCAGGGTTTCAATGATTAGCACAACGAGACTCCTTAATGGAAACTGTGTTCTTCACCCGGGTAAACACCGGATTCAACGTCGGCAATATACTGCCTGACCGCAGCGCGCATGTCGCCCGCTTCAGTGAGGAAATTTTTGGCAAATTTCGGGATATGCCCGCCAGTAATACCAAAGGCGTCGTGCATCACCAGAATCTGACCGTCGGTCACGTTGCCTGCACCAATACCAATCACCGGAATGGAGAGTGCGTCGGTGATGCGTTTCGCCAGCTCAACCGGCACGCACTCCAGCACCAGCAGCTGGGCGCCTGCGGCTTCCAGCGCCAGGGCATCCTCAAACAGCGTCTGCGCTGCGTCGCCGCGGCCCTGCACCTTATACCCGCCAAAGATGTTGACGGACTGCGGGGTCAGGCCCAAATGACCACACACCGGCACGGCGCGTTCGGTGAGCATTTTCACCGTCTCCACCAGCCAGGCGCCGCCTTCAATTTTGACCATGTTAGCGCCAGCGCGCATCACTGCCGCCGCGTTTTCAAATGCCTGCTCTGGCGTGGCATAAGCCATAAACGGCAGGTCGGAAAGCAGAAGGCAGCCTGGCGCACCGCGGCGTACCGCACGGGTGTGATATGCAATATCTTCGACCGTGACCGGCAGGGTGGAATCATGTCCTTGTACCGTCATCCCTAACGAATCTCCGACCAGCATGACGTTGATACCCTCTTCAGCAAACAGTTTGGCGAAGCTGTAGTCATACGCGGTGATGGTGGCGAAGCGTTTTTTTTCCTGTTTGCATTTCTGCAGTAAGGAGATGGTGGTTGGTTTCATACTGTTTCCTGATAGCCCAAAAGCGAATCTTTGCGCATTCTAACAGTAACATTCGAGGGAACAATGATTTTAGGCAACCGATTAACCACAATTATTTTGTGGTCAATCGGTGAGGGAAGAGGATCACCAGCGAGCGGGTCTTTCCGCGTTCAGGTTGTCCAGAACGGCCTTGAGCGGGATGCCTTCCGGGAAGGTGAGATCGGGCGCCACTTCAAAGAGCGGCCAGAGCATAAAGCCACGATTTTTCATGTCGTAATGCGGTACGGTGAGGCGTTCAGTGTTAATCACCTCATGGCCGAACAGCATAATATCGAGATCAAGCGTGCGCGGCCCCCAGCGTTCGGCTTTGCGTACGCGCCCCTGCTGCAGTTCGATGCGCTGAGTGTTGTCCAGCAGCGTTTCGGCATCGAGGGATGTTTCCAGCACCACGGCGGCGTTCAGATAATCAGGCTGATCCTGCGGGCCTAGCGGCGGCGTGCGGTAAAAGGAGGAGACCGCCACGATACGGCTTTGCGGGATCTCACCCAGCGCCTGTACGGCAGCATTCACCTGCTCCAGCGGAGAGGCTAAATTGCTGCCGATGGCGATATACGCAAGGGTCATGCTGTCCCTTCACGACGCGGTGCGCGTTTGCGCGGACGACGATGACGGCGACGCGGGGCAGGTTCTTCATCCAGCCCGGTCAGCATATCTTTCTGCTCCGGCGGGGCGGAAACCTGGAATTCGGCCCACCACTGCGCCAGGCGCTGTAGCTCCTGATTGCGTTCAGTTTCCGCACGCAGCGACAGCAGGTCGAAGGCGGCGCGGAACTTTGGATGCTCCATCAGCTTCCAGGCACGTTTGCCCTGACGGCGGGACATGCGCAGCTGAAGCTGCCAGATGTCGCGCACCAGCGTGGTAATACGTTTTGGGATAGCCAGCGTGCGGCACCCTTCGTCCAATACATCGTTCGCGGCCAGCGCGAAGGCATCGTAATAGGCGAGGCCGCTCTCCTGGGTGATTCTTTGAGCCGTTTCCAGCAGCGGGTACCAGAACATTGCCGCAAACAGGAATGCCGGGTTCACGCGCATATCGTTATGGATGCGGGTGTCGGTATTTTTCAGTACCTGCGCAATCATCCGCTCCATTGGGCTGTCGCCGTTCTCGGTGAAGTAACGGGTAATGGTCGGGAACAGTGGCTGGAACAGGTTGTATTCGCGCAGCAGATTGTAGGTTTCGAACCCGTAGCCGGCCTGCAGCAGCTTCAGCGCCTCTTCAAACAGGCGGGCAGGCGGCACGTCGTTAATCAGCGTCGCCAGACGCGGGATCGGCTCTGCGGTTTCCGGGCTGATGCGCATGTTCAGCTTGGCGGCAAAACGCACGGCGCGCAGCATGCGAACCGGATCTTCGCGATAGCGCGTTTCCGGCGCGCCGATCAGGCGGATCAGACCCTCTTTCAGGTCCTGCATGCCGCCGACGTAATCACGCACGGTGAAATCCGCCACGCTGTAATAAAGGCTGTTGATGGTGAAGTCGCGACGCTGGGCATCTTCTTCGATAGAGCCGAAGATATTGTCGCGCAGCAGCATACCGTTCTGGCCGCGCTGTGACGTGGTGCGGTCGGATGCACCCGCTTCGTGGTGGCCGCGGAAGGTCGCAACTTCGATGATTTCCGGCCCAAACATCACGTGAGCCAGACGGAAACGGCGGCCAACGAGACGGCAGTTGCGGAATAATTTACGCACCTGCTCGGGCGTGGCGCTGGTCGTCACGTCGAAATCTTTCGGTTTTTTGCCCAGCAGTAAATCACGCACCCCACCGCCAACGAGATAGGCCTCGTAGCCCGCTTTATTCAGACGATAGAGTACCTTGAGGGCATTTTCACTGATATCTTTGCGGGAAATATTGTGCTGCTCACGCGGAATAACCGACATGTGTGGCTGTGCAATAGCGTCGTTCGCCATGCTCTCTTCGCGGCTTAGCACTTTACGGCAAAAATTAGCGACTCGGGTAAAAATGGTACACCTCGTAGTGTGTTTTGTTATGAAAAAAGCGGCTAATCATAGCTCAGCGCAACGCATTTGAGAATGCTGGATTTTTGGCACTGCCGCGAGCGTCCAGTTGGCAATGGCTATTTTCAGCAATTCGTCAATGCGCAGATCCTGCCATTCGTTGGTTACATTCTGGTTGAGAAATCGCAGCGCGTCGATCAAAACAGGACGCGGATCGCCGTCTGGCAGGGCCGGGGCGTGGTTCTGCTTGGAGAGCTTAACGCCCTGCGCATTGACCGCCAGCGGCAGATGAATGTAATCCGGCGCCGTCCAGCCAAACTGATGATAAAGTGAGATTTGCCGTACGGTCGGTTCGACCAGGTCCGCCCCGCGCACAATTTCCGTCACGCCCTGGAAATGATCGTCGACGACCACCGCCAGGTTATACGCAAACAGACCATCACGACGGTGAATAATAAAATCTTCACATGCCAGACGTTCATCCGCCCTAATCTCACCGGAGAGCCGATCGTGGAAGCGGGTGACGGGCGCGCGCTGTAGCAAGCGTACGGCGGCATTTTCCGGGGGAAGATTCAGCGTGCGGCAGTGGCCGTCATACACACCTCCCACGCTCTGGATACGCGCGCGGGTGCAGGTGCAGTTATAGGAGAGCCCCTGAGCGCTGAGCCAGGCCAGACGTTCCCGATAAGCCTCATGACGTTGTGACTGCCACAGAACGTCGCCGTCCCAGTGAAGACCGTAATGTTCCAGCTGACGCAGAATGGTGTCTGCAGCACCGGGAACTTCACGCGGAGGGTCAATATCTTCGATGCGGACGAGCCATTTACCCTGACTGGCGCGAGCCTGCAGGTAGCTGCCAAGCGCGGCAATTAATGAGCCGAAGTGTAATTCACCGGAAGGAGATGGCGCAAAGCGCCCAATATAGTGTGATTCAGACATATCAACAGTAACAAGGCGGGAGAGACTCCCGCCTTTGAAGTGTATAAACAGCGCTGGCGTTAGCCGGCCATCTGTTTTTCGCGGATTTCGGCCAGCGTTTTACAGTCGATGCACAGATCGGCGGTTGGACGCGCTTCCAGGCGACGAATACCGATTTCAACACCGCAGGATTCGCAGTAGCCAAAATCTTCGTCTTCGACTTTTTTCAGCGTTTTCTCGATCTTTTTGATCAGCTTGCGTTCGCGGTCACGGTTACGCAGTTCGAGGCTGAACTCTTCTTCCTGAGCGGCACGGTCTACCGGATCCGGGAAGTTAGCAGCTTCATCCTGCATATGCGAAACGGTGCGATCCACTTCATCCCTGAGTTGATTACGCCATGCTTCAAGAATACGCTTGAAGTGCGACAGCTGGGCTTCGTTCATATACTCTTCGCCCGGCTTCTCTTGATACGGCTCCACCCCAGCGATGGCGAGAATACTCAGGGACGATGTTTTACGGTTTTGCCCTTCTTGCATGTTGCTTCTCCTTAACACGCACTATCGATCCCCGTGTTGGGGGAAAAATCAGGTCGCTATAAATAGCAGATGCTTTTCCGTATGGCAATTATCTAAACGTAACACTTGACAAGCCTGTGAGGAAAAGCGTATTTGCGCACGCGGCCAGAACACTTATTCATCAATCGTCTAATCCCTTATAAGACAATGGGAAGAGACGATCTCAGAGTCATATTATCGGCAGAAAGTCCCGCTTTATAAGCTAAAACCTCTACCCCCTGCTTTTGTGCCTCATTCAACAGTTGTGCGTATTTAGGATCGATGTGGCGGGCAGGGGAAAACCGTTCAATCGCTGTATGCAACACCGCAAACAGCAATACGGCGCGTTTGCCCGCCGCCGCAACACTCATTAGCTCTCGCAGATGCTTCTGCCCGCGTAGTGTTACCGCATCCGGAAAGAAGCCGTTTTCCTGTTCCGCTAACGTCACTGATTTTACTTCAATATAGCACTCAGGACGGCCTTCCGCCTGTAACATGAAGTCAATTCTGCTGCCTTCATCGCCGTATTTCACTTCTGTTTTATGCGTACCGTAACCCACCAGTTCGGGAATGGCGCCATTCGTCAGCGCTTCCTTAACCAGCTGATTTGCACGCAGAGTATTAACACAAATAAACGCCCCGTTTTGCGTTTCGGTTATTTCCCAGGTATGGGGATATTTGCGTTTAATATTTTCTGAAGTGGAATACCAGACCGTGTCACCCGGCGCGGCGCAACCGGTCATGGCGCCGGTGTTGGGGCAGTGCAGGGTGAGTTCTTCGCCTTCTGGCGTCACCACGTCGGCGAGGAAGCGTTTGTAGCGTTGGATCAGCGTGGCGGACTGGAGTGCAGGACTAAACTTCATCGGAATTCCTTGTGGTGTCGCCCAACGTCCAGCGCTGTAGCGGCCTGTAGCGGGTGCGTCCCCGTGCAAAGACGGATTCATAAAGCGCGAATTCATTAACCGGAAAAGCCCAGTGAAAACCCGGCGGCGGAATGGCAACGGCCTGACCGGCATCGCGCAGCAGCGTGACGTGCGGATGAAACGGCTGCGGGCTCTGGTAACAGCCGCTGCGCGCTGCCTGCGCGCGCAAAATATTGGCGAGCTGTAACAACCCGCGCGGCGGCTGGCGCGTACCCAGCCAGACCACGCGCGAACGCAGCCACTGACCCGCATCGTCAAGGTGCAGCGTAAACGCCGGCTGGGCAATACGCCCGGCCATGGCGGCTAATGCCCGATGTTTTTCGGCGCTCACGTCACCCAAAAAGGCCAGCGTCAGGTGCAGGTTTGCCGCCGCAACGGGCCGGCCCGCTTCCGGTGGAAAATGTTCCGCGCGCCAGCGAACGATTTGCCGCTGTAGGGTGGTGGGCAATTCAATGGCAAAAAACAGCCGTTTCGAATCAGACATACGGGGGACTCGGTAATGATATACGCCGATGCTACAATGTACGCCGACTAATGTTAACCCTCTGGAGCTGTTAGTGTCCTCATTGCCGGTCGCCGTCGTTCTTCCTGAGCTTCTCGCTGCCTTACAACATGCCCCGCAGGTTTTGCTTAACGCGCCTACGGGGGCGGGTAAATCTACCTGGCTGCCGCTGCAGATCCTTAAAGAGGGGAAGATTGCCGGGAAAATTATCCTGCTGGAGCCGCGCAGGCTGGCCGCGCGCAACGTGGCGCAGCGCCTGGCGGAACTGCTGAATGAAAAACCGGGCGAAACGGTAGGCTACCGGATGCGCGCCGAAACCTGCGTCGGCCCGTCCACGCGGCTTGAGGTGGTCACCGAGGGCATTCTTACCCGCATGCTGCAAAACGACCCGGAGTTGAACGGCGTCGGGCTGGTGATCCTGGATGAATTCCACGAGCGCAGCCTGCAGGCCGATCTGGCCCTCGCGCTGTTGCTCGACGTTCAGCAGGGGCTGCGCGACGATCTGCGGCTGCTGATTATGTCGGCGACGCTGGATAACGAGCGGCTACGACAGGCATTACCCGATGCGCCGGTCATCAGCTCAGAAGGACGGGCATTTCCTGTTGAGCGTCGCTATCAGCCGCTTCCTGCCCATCAGCGTTTTGACGAAGCGGTAGCTATTGCTACTGCTGACCTGCTTCGCCAGACGCCCGGCTCGCTGCTGCTATTTTTGCCCGGCGTGGGGGAGATTCAGCGCGTGCAGGAGCGGCTGGCCTCCAGGGTGGGCAGTGACGTACTGCTTTGCCCGCTCTATGGTGCCCTGTCGTTGACCGAGCAGCGTAAAGCCATCCTTCCCGCCCCGGCGGGGCAGCGTAAAGTCGTGCTGGCAACCAACATTGCCGAAACCAGTTTAACTATCGAAGGCATTCGCCTGGTGGTGGATAGCGCGCAGGAGAGGGTGGCGAGCTTTGATCCGCGCACCGGGCTGACTAAACTGCTGACACAACGCATCAGTCAGGCGTCAATGGTGCAGCGCGCGGGCCGTGCGGGGCGTCTAGAGCCGGGTATTTGCCTGCATTTGACCAGCGCGGAGCAGGCTGAACGCGCGGCACAGCAAAGCACGCCGGAGATTTTACAAAGCGATCTCTCCGGGCTGGTGATGGATCTCCTGCTTTGGGGCTGCCCGGATCCTGAACAGCTCACCTGGCTTAATCCGCCGCCTGTCGTGAATCTCGCCGCCGCGCGCAGCCTGCTCAGCCAGCTTGGCGCGCTGGAAGGTGAACGTCTGACGGCGCGCGGTCAGAAAATGGCGGCGCTGGGCAACGATCCGCGTCTGGCGGCGATGCTGGTGGCCGCTCAGGGCGAAGATGAAATTGCCACAGCGGCGAAACTGGCGGCTATTCTTGAGGAGCCGCCGCGCGGAGGCAGCAGCGATCTGGGGCAGGCGTTTTCGCGCAATCAGGGAAACTGGCAGCAGCGGGCGCAGCAGCTGTGCAAACGCCTGAACTGCCGGGGCGGTTCACCTGACGGCGATAAGATTGCCTCTCTTCTGGCGCTGGCCTTCCCGGACAGGATTGCGCGCCGCCGCGGGCTGGATGGACGCTACCAGCTGGCAAACGGCATGGGGGCGATGCTGGACAGCGATGATGCCCTGACGCGACATGAATGGCTGATCGCGCCGCTCCTGCTTCAGGGCAGCCAGTCTCCTGATGCCCGTATTTTACAGGCGATTGCCGTGGACATAGATGCCCTGACGCGTACCTGCCCGCAGCTGCTCCAGCAATCGGACATCGTGGAATGGGATGACGCTCAGGGGACGCTAAAGGCGTTTCGGCGTAGTCAGATTGGCAAACTGATCCTCGGGACGAAACCGCTGGCGAAGCCGTCGGAAGAAGAGTTACACCAGGCAATGCTGAACGGCATTCGGGAAAAGGGCCTTAACGTTCTGAACTGGACGCCGGAAGCTGAACAGTATCGCATTCGTCTGCACTGCGCCGCGAAGTGGCTACCGGAATACGGCTGGCCCGCGGTGGATGATGAGACGCTGCTCGCGACGCTTGAGCAGTGGCTGCTGCCGCAAATGAGCGCCGTGCACTCTCTGCGCGCCCTTAAGGCGCTTGATGTTAAGACCGCGTTACAGAATTTACTGGACTGGTCATTACGTCAACGTCTGGATAGTGAGCTTCCTGGGCATTACACTGTGCCCACCGGGAGCCGGATTGCCATTCGTTATCATGAGGATAATCCTCCGGCGCTGGCGGTTCGGATGCAGGAGATGTTTGGTGAGGCAACCACGCCGTCTATTGCGGAAGGGCGGGTGCCGTTGGTGCTTGAGCTGCTCTCGCCTGCGCATCGTCCGTTGCAGATCACCCGCGATCTGGGAGCGTTCTGGGCGGGAAGCTACCGTGAAGTGCAGAAAGAGATGAAGGGGCGCTACCCCAAACACGTATGGCCGGACGATCCGGCGAATACGGCGCCGACGCGGCGGACGAAGAAATATTCGTAGTGGGGAAAGTGCGGCCTGATGCCCTCACCCCGGCCCTCTCCCACGGAGAGAGGGAGAAAACCAATTTTGAGAGATTTCTTCTTTCACAGGCCTGTGGAAGAAAAGAAAATCTGGCCTTTGCGCCTGAAAGTTGCGGAGAAAAAGCATGGCGGGGAATGACCGCGAGCCAATAGGACGTAAGGGAAAACCCGCGCGTCCGGCGAAAGAAAAGGTAAGCCGTCGTCGCCTCAGAGATGAGGAGTATGACGATGACTATGAAGACGATTATGAGGATGAAGAACCCATGCCGCGTAAAGGAAAAGGCAAAGGGCGTAAGCCTCGTGGGAAGCGCGGCTGGTTCTGGCTGCTACTGAAGCTGTTCATTGTTTTTGTTGTGCTGATCGCTATTTACGGCGTTTATCTGGATCAGAAGATCCGCAGCCGTATCGACGGGAAAGTCTGGCAATTGCCGGCGGCAGTGTATGGTCGCATGGTGAACCTTGAGCCGGACATGTCCATCAGCAAGAACGAGATGGTGAAACTGCTGCAAGCTACGCAGTATCGTCAGGTCACGAAAATGACCCGCCCGGGCGAATTTACCGTCCAGGCGAAAAGCATTGAGATGATCCGCCGCCCGTTCGACTTCCCGGACAGCAAAGAGGGGCAGGTGCGCGCGCGTCTGACTTTTGACGGCGATCGGCTGGAAACCATTGAGAACATGGACAATAACCGCCAGTTCGGTTTCTTCCGTCTTGATCCGCGTCTGATCACCATGCTCTCGTCCGCCAATGGCGAACAGCGCCTGTTCGTGGCGCGTAACGGCTTCCCGGATCTGCTGGTGGATACTCTGCTGGCAACCGAAGACCGCCATTTCTACGAGCACGACGGTATCAGTCTCTACTCCATCGGCCGTGCGGTGCTGGCGAACCTGACTGCGGGTCGTACCGTGCAGGGGGCGAGTACGCTTACCCAGCAGCTGGTGAAGAACCTGTTCCTCTCCAGCGAGCGTTCTTACTGGCGTAAAGCCAACGAAGCGTACATGGCCGTGCTGATGGATGCGCGCTACAGCAAGGATCGTATCCTTGAGCTGTACATGAACGAGGTGTACCTCGGCCAGAGCGGCGATAACGAGATCCGCGGCTTCCCGCTGGCGAGCCTGTACTACTTTGGCCGTCCGGTGGAAGAGCTCAGCCTTGACCAGCAGGCGCTGCTGGTGGGCATGGTGAAAGGGGCGTCCATTTATAACCCGTGGCGCAACCCGAAACTGGCGCTGGAGCGTCGTAACCTGGTACTGCGTCTGCTGCAACAGCAGCAGGTGATTGACCAGGAATTATACGACATGCTTAGCGCACGTCCGCTGGGCGTGCAGCCGCGCGGTGGGGTGATCTCTCCGCAGCCTGCTTTCATGCAGATGGTGCGCCAGGAGCTGCAAAGCAAGCTCGGTGATAAGGTCAAAGATCTCTCCGGCGTGAAGATCTTCACAACCTTTGACTCGGTAGCCCAGGACGCGGCAGAAAAAGCGGCGGTTGAAGGCATTCCGGTGCTGAAGAAGCAGCGCAAGCTCTCCGATCTGGAAACCGCGATGGTGGTGGTTGACCGTAACACCGGCGAAGTGCGCGCGATGGTGGGCGGCGCAGAGCCGCAGTATGCGGGCTACAACCGCGCGATGCAGGCGCGTCGTTCGATTGGCTCTCTGGCTAAACCGGCGACCTATCTCACCGCGCTGAGCCAGCCGAATTTGTATCGCCTGAACACCTGGATCGCCGATGCGCCAATCTCCCTGCGTCAGCCTAACGGCCAGGTCTGGTCACCGCAGAACGATGATAAACAGTTCAGCGGCCAGGTGATGCTGGTGGACGCGTTAACCCGCTCCATGAACGTACCTACGGTTAACCTCGGTATGGCGCTGGGCCTGCCGGCCATTGTCGATACCTGGCAGAAGCTGGGCGTACCGAAAGATCAGCTGCACCCTGTTCCGGCGATGATTCTGGGGGCGCTTAACCTGACGCCGATCGAAGTGGCGCAGGCGTTCCAGACCATTGCCAGCGGGGGTAACCGCGCACCGCTCTCTGCCCTGCGTTCGGTGATTGCCGAAGATGGCTCCGTGCTGTATCAGAGCTTCCCGCAGGCTGAACGTGCCGTTCCTGCGCAGGCGGCCTACATGACGCTGTGGACGATGCAGCAGGTTGTGCAGCGCGGTACCGGTCGTCAGCTGGGGGCGAAGTATCCTGGTCTGCATCTGGCGGGTAAAACCGGGACCACCAACAACAACGTCGATACCTGGTTTGCCGGTATTGATGGCCGTGAAGTGGTGATCACCTGGGTAGGCCGTGACAACAACCAGCCGACCAAACTTTACGGGGCGAGCGGGGCGATGTCGATTTACCAGCGCTACCTGGCGAACCAGTCACCTGTGCCGCTGAACCTGGTCGCGCCGGAAGATATCGTCGATATGGGCGTGGATGGTTCCGGGAACTTTATCTGCGGCGGCGGGATGCGTACCCTGCCGGTCTGGACGACCAACCCGGACTCACTGTGCCAGCAGAGCCAGCCTGAACAGCCAACGGGCAACCCGTTCGATCAATCTTCTCAGCCGCAGCAGCCGCAGCAACAACCGGCCCAGCAGCAGAACGAGAAGAAAGACAGTGATGGCGTGGCCGGCTGGATCAAGGATATGTTTGGTGGGAATTAATTCCCTGAATAAAAAGCCGCTTTAATATAAAGCGGCTTTTTTGTTTTTTACATTCTGCAATTTTTAAAAATATTAAATATCTAATTTAGAATTTTTAAGTTCTCATTTTTTTCATCTAAAACATGCATTTGAAATCTTCTACATGTTGCGTAACTTTATCCTCTCTGGACACAATGAAGAATAATCTGATGTAATCGCCATAAGAAATTCACTGGCTCATAGGATATTCCTATTTAGTCAGTCATGTGTAACATGCTGGATAACATTTCGACTCAAAGTATTTGTAGTGCGAATGGATGCCACAATTATCAAATATAAGGATATTTTTCATGAACAAAAAAGTTGTCGCTACATTTTTAGCCGGAAGCGTTATGGCCGCGCTGTCTCTGCCTGTATTTGCATCAAACGATTCCGGTACGGTGAACTTCGCCGGAAAAATTGTTGCCGATACCTGTGAAATTAACGTTGATGGCACAGGGACTAACGCTTCCACCGTCACTTTCGCAGATACCTATCCTTCGGATTTTGGTGCTGACGGTACGGTTGGCACCTCAAAAGCCTTTAAGATTGAAGTGAAAAAATGTGACCCGCTGGTCGCTAAACTGAACCTCAAGTTTAGCGGCACGACAACAGACGCCGCTAACAAGCGCTTGAAGAACGATCTGACTGGCGCAGGCAATGCGACCAACGTTGGCATCATCGTCAGCAATGAGAACGGCGCTAAAGGCGATGTTGTTTTCGACGGTTCAGTACCGGATACGGGTACCGATGTGAATAACGACGCGACCGGGGCAACGGCTTCTGTCTTTAACTACACCGCGAAAGTGATTCAGGTGGGGGATACCGCACCAACCGCGGGCCATTACTCCTCCTCTGCAACATTTGAGGTTGTCTATCGCTAAGCAATGACGGGCAGCCTGAACGGCTGCCTTTTTGGAACATTGTATGAAGACTTTATTTAAATTGTTATGTGGTTGTTTAATTATTTCCTGCTGTTCAGTACAGGCAAGTGTTGTTCTCGGTGGTACGCGAATTATTTATCCATCGAATAAATCAGAAGTTCAGATAGCACTTAAAAATAAAGATCCGCATACACGTTATCTGGTGCAAAGCTGGGTCAGTTACCCCAATGATGCGAAAGCGCCCTTTATTATTACTCCTCCTGTTTACAAATTGCAGGAAAATCGTCAAACCCTTTTGCACGTTATTTTTACCGGCGATAAAAAAAGCCTGCCCGCAGACCGGGAATCTCTGTTTCTGGCAAACGTTAAATCCGTATCGGCACTCTCGCCGGAGCTGAAAGAAAAAAACACGCTGCAATTTGCGATGAAAACGCGCCTGAAGCTTTTCTGGCGTCCGGCTCAGCTGAAGGAAAGCGATGCCCTGGAAGCCTACGCAAAAATCACATTCCAGCGTCAGGGCGACACGCTAATTGCAAACAACCCGACCCCGTTTTACGTCTCGTTTGGCGAGTTGGCCGTTGGTGGGAAAAGTGTTCCGGTGAAAGAGACCAAAACCACGCCAGGCGCCATTTCAATGATGGTGGCTCCGTTCAGCGAGCAGCGTTTCGCGTTACCGAATTCAGCAAAGGGCGCGGTGACCTGGACGGCAATCAATGATTTCGGTGGGCAAACCCCACAGCGCAAGCAGGCTCTTTAAATCATCATGTTGGTATTTTATGTCGTCATCTCTGCTTCACAAACAGGTACTGTACGGGATCGCGCTGACGCTGCTCGCCGCGATCCAGCCTGCCTGTGCTGATGACGAATTTAACCTGCGGATCCTTGAGCTGGATACGCCCCTCGAAAATACCTCTACATTAAAAAACTTCATTAACGATAACGGGCTACTTGCCGGAAGCTACCTTACGACTGTTATGTGGGATCGGGACGTTGTGGATAAACGTCCCATCGCTTTCGTGCTGTCTGACGATAAACAGCGCCTGCTGCCGGAGCTGACGAAAGCGGATCTGCGCGATTACGGCGTGAAAGTCGACACGATCCCGGACTTAAAAGATCTGGATGACGGCGCTTATGTCCGCGATATCTCTCATTTCATTGAAAATGCCCGTTACGAATACAATCAGGATGACCAGACCCTGAAGCTGGTCATCCCGCAGGCGTACCGCGACCATGCTGCCGCTGGCGCGATACATCCAAAATTCTGGGATGACGGCGCGCCTGCCGCCTGGACAAGCTATCAACTCAGCGGTTCTCAGCAGCACTACAGTTCGGGCAAAACCTCTTCGACCTGGCTTGGCCTGGAGTCGGGGATTAACCTTGGGGCGTGGCGGCTGCGGAATAACAGCACCTGGAGCGACGCTTCCGGCTGGGAGGGCATTGCCAGCACGTTACAACGCGACATCAAAACGCTGAAAAGCCAGCTTGAGATTGGTCAGACATATACCAATGGTGAACTTTTTGACAGCGTCCAGATGACCGGCGTGAAGCTGGAAACGGATACTTCTATGCTGCCTGTTAGTCAGCAGGGCTTTGCCCCCGTCGTGCGCGGTATTGCCAATAGCGATGCGAAAATCACTATCAAGCAAAACGGCTACACCATCTATCAGACAAACGTCTCGCCGGGGCCGTTCGAGATCCGCGATTTAAGCCAGGTAACATCCGGAGCCGATCTGGAAGTGACCGTCGAAGAGGCGGACGGCAGCGAGCATAGCTTCATCCAGGCCAGCGCGTCGGTGCCGGTGTTACAGCGGGAAGGCGGCTTTAAGTATTCGCTGGCCGCAGGGCGCTATCGCGGTAATGAAGGTGAAGACGAACCCACCTTTGCGCAAGGCACGGCCATCTATGGTCTGCCTTACGGCGTCACGGCGTATACCGGCGCGCTGGGTTCATCACTGTATCATGCGCTGCTGCTGGGGCTCGGTGCCGATCTGGGGCATTTCGGCTCCGCCTCTGTCGACCTCACGGCCGCGCGTACCGCGTTTGATGACGGGCGTGACGATGCCAGTGGTTTATCCTGGCGGGCGCAGTATTCAAAAGATATTCCCGATACGGATACCACTATCACGCTTGCCAGCTATCGCTACTCCACATCGGGGTTCTATACCTTTCAGGAAGCTATCGATCAGCGTGACAGCGAAATCGATGACGGCATTTATACCTACCGCAGAACTAATAACCGCCGTAGCCGCATGCAGCTCAACCTTTCCCAGCGGTTTTCTGACTGGGGCTCGGCCTATCTCAACGGCTATCAGCAGGACTACTGGGATATGGACGGCCATGAGCGTAGCGTCAGCGCGGGGTTCAGCTCCAGCTGGCGCGACATCACCTGGTCGATAAGTTACAACCTGACCCGCACGCCAGATGCCGATACCGACCGGCAAATGGCGTTGACGGTCAACATTCCGTTATCAAAGTGGCTGCCGAATTCCTGGGCAACCTACAGTGCCAATACCTCCAGTGGCGGATTTGTCTCGCATCAGGTTGGGCTTGGCGGTACCGCGCTGGAGGACAATAAGCTGAGCTACAACCTCCAGCAGACCTATGCCAACCAGGATACGGGTTACGGCGGCAGCCTGTCCGGGCGTTATCGCGGGGCTTCCGGTGAGGTAGGGATGGGGTACAGCTACGGTGGTAACAATCGGCAGTGGAACTACAGCGCTCAGGGGTCAATCGTTGCTCACGAGCATGGCGTGACGCTGGGGCAACCCGTACGCGACGCCTTCGCCATTGTGCACATTAAAGATGGTGATAACGTCAAAGTGCAAAATGGGCGCGGCATCACGACGGACCGTTTTGGTAACGCGATTGTTCCTTCTCTGACGGCCTACCGGCACAACATCATCACCGTGAATACGCAGGATCGGGAAGATATTGATATCGACGCGGCAACGCTGGATCTCGTGCCGACGAAAGGGGCGGCAGTGCCGGCCACGTTCGACGCGCGCGTGGGACGACGCGCGCTGGTGACCTTGCTCTACGCGGGTAAGCCCGTGCCGTTTGGTGCCCTGGTGGCGCTGGACAACACCACGGCCATCGTGGGCGATGATGGGGAGGTTTACCTGACAGGGCTGTCCGGCAAAACAACGTTTAGCGTGCAGTGGGGAGAAGAGCGCGATCGGCAGTGTCACGGGACGCTCGATCTTCCCTCGCACAGCCCGGCAGGGATCGTGAAAGCCACGATCAACTGCCTTAACTGAGGTATCTCATGAACCTACGACGTATCGTTAACACTTTTCTGCCACCGGTACTGCTTGTGCTGGCGGGGGCGTTTTGCCATTCAGCCCGGGCAGATTGTACCTTCAACGGCAGCGCTGACGCGGACGCCGTGGTGACGTTTCAGCTTCCCCCGGTCATTATTGTCGCCCCCGACACACCCGTCGGCACCGTGCTTTATGACGCCAGCGTCGAGAGTAAAGCGGTAACAGTGGATTGTAGCGGTGACGCGCAAATTCGACGCGGGTATTTGTACCTCACGGATGCGGATGCGCGCGAAGGTGTGATGAGCGGGGTTTATCAGACCAACGTGCCTGGTATTGGCATCCGTGCGGCGTCATCGACCGAACGGCTTCCCGGTTACACTGAACAGGATTTAGTCCGGCCCATGCAATTTCTGGGATCGATCCACGGCTCTTCGACAAGTACATCTGTATTTCGCGCCGCTGCCCAGCTGGTCGTCACGGGCGCTATCCAGGAGGGCGATCTTGATACCTCACGGTTAACCTCAATGGATATCATGGGCAACGCGCCGATCGGTGAAATGCGCTTCTCTCCCACCACTATTCGCATCACCACAAACACCTGTAACCTGGTCGATCGCAATATCTATGTGCCGCTGAAAACGGTCAATACCCAGGACTTTAGCGGCCAATACTCTGACATCCTCACGGACGGCAGCTTTAAGATTGAGATCACCGACTGCGCGGCAGGCACAAAGGTGGATTATCAGTTTACCAGCGCGGGATCAACGGGCGTCACGAACGGCAATATTTTGGGGATCGCCTCCGGAGATTCCGCCGCTGAAGGCGTCGGCATTCAGATCCTTGACCAGAATGATACTGTACTGCAGTTCGATCGGAACTATACGGCGATAACCGGCACGCAGGACAACGTTCCTGTCGAGATCCCACTCAAGGCTCGCTACGTCAGGACGGGGGAGATAAAAGCCGGCAAAGTCGATTCTGTCGCGACGTTCGAGCTCTTTTACCGTTGATTCATCCTGCCCGCTCTGGCGGGCTAAGGATCATTTCACTAACTTCGTTAACCCTCTCTTTTCATCTGGTTAATTCTTAAACCCTTAAATCTTGTAGGGCCGCTTACTGCTTGCTATGCAACCAGCGTTTCGCATATTATTCTGCGGTCATAATAATAATTCTCGTTTACGTTATCATTCACTTTTCCATCAGAGATAAACATGGCGCTTTCCAATACTGCTCAGCCAATTAACACGTCGCTGCGTAAAGTCGCGGTTGTCGTAGCCACAGCGGTTGCCGGCATGTCTGCATTTGCTCACGCTGCCGAAACCCCGAAAAAAGAAGATACTATTACCGTTACCGCTGCACCTGCTGCACAGGAAAGTGCCTGGGGACCTGCTGCGACTATCGCCGCTCGCCAATCTGCGACCGGTACCAAAACAGACACCCCAATTCAAAAGGTTCCACAGTCTATTTCTGTGGTAACGGCCGAAGAGATGGCGCTGCATCAGCCACGTTCCGTTAAAGAAGCTCTGAGCTATACCCCGGGCGTTGCAGTAGGCACCCGTGGTGCTTCCAATACTTACGACTACCTGGTTATTCGCGGTTTCGCGGCCGATGGCCAGAGCCAGAACAACTACCTCGACGGCATGAAAATGCAGGGGAACTTCTACAACGACGCGGTAATTGACCCGTACATGCTGGAGCGCGCCGAAATCATGCGCGGTCCGGTTTCCGTTCTGTACGGTAAAAGCAGCCCAGGCGGCCTGCTGAACATGGTAAGTAAGCGCCCAACAACCGAGCCGCTGAAAGAGATCCAGTTTAAAGTGGGTACCGACAGCCTGTTCCAGACAGGCTTTGACTTCAGCGATGCGATCGACGATGACGGTGTCTATTCATACCGCCTGACGGGCGTTGCGCGCTCGAACAATTCGCAGCAGGAAGATAAGGGCGAGCAGCGTTATGCCATCGCGCCATCCTTCTCCTGGCGTCCGGATGACAAAACCACCTTCACGTTCCTCTCCTACTTCCAGAACGAGCCTGAAACGGGCTACTACGGCTGGCTGCCAAAAGAGGGGACGGTTGACCCGCTGCCAAACGGCGATCGTCTGCCGACTAACTTCAATGAAGGCGCGAAGAACAACACCTATTCCCGTAACCAGAAAATGGTGGGATACAGCTTCGACCACGAATTCAACGATACTTTCACCGTGCGTCAGAATCTGCGCTTTGCCGAGAACAAAACCTCGCAAAACAGCGTTTACGGCTACGGCATGTGTTCCGATCCGCTCTATTCGAGTAATCCGGCATCCAGCCCTTGCGCGAGCATTCCTCAGTCACAATGGGGGCATACGCTGACTCGCCAGTATGTGATCGATGACGAGAAGCTGCAAAACTTCACCGTTGATACGCAGCTTCAGAGCAAGTTCGCGACGGGGGCTCTCGACCATACTCTGTTGACAGGCGTTGATTTCATGCGCATGCGTAATGACATTAACTCCTGGTTCGGCTATGCCGGCTCCGTTGCGCCATCCGATATTTACGATCTCGATCGTGGCGATTTCGATTTCGGTTCACACCCTGGACCATCTGGTGCTTACCAGGTGCTGAACAAGCAGAAGCAGACCGGCGTTTACGCTCAGGATCAGATCGAATGGGATAAAGTGCTGGTGACACTGGGCGGCCGTTACGATTGGGCCGATCAGGAGTCCTACAACCGCGTATTAAATACCACCGCCAAGCGTGATGATACTCAGTTCACCTGGCGTGGCGGCGTTAACTACCTGTTCGACAACGGGGTAACTCCTTATTTCAGCTACAGCGAATCCTTTGAACCGGCTTCCCTGACCGACGCTCAAGGTAAACCATTCTCACCGTCTAAAGGCAAACAGTACGAAGCGGGCGTGAAATACGTGCCTAACGATCGTCCGATCGTGATCACCGGTGCAGTGTATCAGCTGACCAAAACCAACAACCTGATGGCTGACCCAACTGGCTCACCCTTCTCCGTTGAAGGCGGCGAGATCCGCGCCCGTGGCGTAGAGCTGGAAGCCAAAGCGGCGTTATCTGCCAGCGTGAACGTTGTCGGTTCTTATACCTATACCGATGCGGAATACACCACCGACACCAACTACAAAGGCAACACGCCGGCGCAGGTGCCAAAACATATGGCATCCCTGTGGGGTGATTACACGATGTTTGACGGCCCACTTTCTGGCCTGACGCTGGGTACCGGTGTGCGTTATACCGGCTCCAGCAAAGGTGACCCGGCGAATAGCTTCACTGTTGGAAGCTATACACTGGTTGATGCACTGGTCAGATACGATCTGGCGCGTGTAGGCATGGCCGGATCAAACGTCGCGCTTCACGTGAACAACCTGTTCGATCGTGAGTACGTTGCCAGCTGCTTCAACACCTACGGTTGCTTCTGGGGTGCTGAACGCCAGGTTGTCGCCACCGCGACCTTCCGCTTCTAACCTCTTTATGGGCACGGTTCGCCGTGCCCTTTTTATTTAAGTTGGCTGACATGCAGGATAATAAAACGCAATCCGACACCACCTTTACGCTCAATAATCTCTCCTTTCGCGTACCCGGGCGCACTCTGCTGCATCCGCTCTCTCTGACGTTTCCTGCCGGTAAAGTGACGGGCCTGATTGGCCACAACGGTTCCGGTAAATCCACGCTGCTCAAGATGCTGGGACGCCACCAGCCACCTTCTGAAGGGGATATTCTGCTGGACGATCGGCCGCTGGAGGGCTGGAGCAGTAAAGCCTTTGCCCGCAAGGTGGCCTACTTGCCGCAGCAGCTGCCGCAGGCGGAAGGGATGACGGTGCGTGAGCTGGTAGCGATTGGCCGCTATCCGTGGCACGGGGCGCTTGGCCGCTTCGGCGTCGCCGACCGGGAGAAAGTAGAAGAGGCGATTGCGCTGGTAGGGCTAAAACCGCTGGCGCATCGCCTGGTGGATAGTCTGTCCGGCGGTGAACGTCAGCGGGCGTGGATTGCGATGCTGGTGGCGCAGGACAGCCGCTGCCTGCTGCTGGATGAACCGACCTCTGCGCTGGATATCGCCCATCAGGTCGACGTGCTGGCGCTGGTGCATCGCTTAAGCCAGCAGCGCGGCCTGACGGTGATCGCTGTCCTGCACGATATCAACATGGCGGCGCGCTACTGTGACTACCTCGTCGCGCTGCGCGGCGGTGAAATGATCGCTCAGGGCACGCCGTCTGAGCTGATGCGCAGCGAAACGCTGGAACATATTTACGGTATTCCGATGGGTATTTTGCCTCACCCTGCCGGGGCAGCTCCCGTGAGCTTTGTCTACTGATGCTGGATTCAACATACATTAGCCGCCGTCGCCTGCTGACGGCCATGGCGCTCTCGCCGCTGCTGTTGAAGATGGCCCCGGCCCGCGCCGCCGCTATCGATCCGCACCGCATCGTGGCGCTGGAGTGGTTACCCGTCGAGCTGATGATGGCCCTGGGTATCACGCCCTACGGCGTGGCCGACATTCCCAACTACACCCTGTGGGTGAATGAGCCAAAACTGCCGGACTCGGTCATCGACATCGGTCTGCGCACGGAGCCAAACCTTGAGCTTCTCACGCAGATGAAACCGTCTTATTTATTCTGGTCTGCGGGGTATGGCCCGTCGGAAGAGATCATGGCGAAGATTGCGCCGGGACGAGGCTTTTCCTTTAGCGACGGAAAAAAGCCGCTGACCATGGCAAAAAATTCTATCCACGAGATGGCCCAGTTCCTCAACCGGGAAGCGGAAGCAAAACAGCATCTCGATGAGTTTGACGCGCTGATTGAGTCTCTTAAGCCGCGCTTTGCCCGCCGTGGCGATCGGCCATTGCTGATGGTGACGCTGCTGGATGCCCGCCATATGCTGGTCTTTGGAAAGAACTGCCTGTTCCAGGAAGTGCTCGACAACTTCGGCATTCGCAACGCCTGGGAAGGCGAGATGACGTTCTGGGGAAGCACCGCCGTGGGCATCGACCGCCTGGCGTCGTTTCGCGACGTCGACGTGCTGTGCTTTGACCACGGCAACGAGCGTGAAATGCAAACCCTGATGGCGACCCCGCTCTGGCAGGCGATGCCGTTCGTGCGCGAGCAGCGCTTCCTGCGCGCCCCTGCGGTATGGTTTTACGGCGCGACGCTGTCGGCAATGCACTTTGCCCGCGTGCTGGACAACGTGATGGGGGGCAAAGCATGAGTACGCGTATTGCCCGTTTCCCGGCGCTGCTGCTGGGGCTGATTTTTCTGGCGGCGCTGGCGCTAACCGGGTTCAACCTCTCCACGGCATTGCCGCGCGAGCAGTGGGCGGCCGCGTTTGCCGCTCCGGACATCGACAATATTCAGCAGATGTTGTTCCACTACAGCCTGCTGCCGCGTCTTAGCATCTCCCTGCTGGTCGGGGCGGGGCTGGGACTGGTGGGCGTGTTGTTCCAGCAGGTGCTACGTAACCCGCTGGCGGAGCCAACCACGCTGGGCGTGGCGACGGGGGCACAGCTGGGGATCACCATCACCACCCTCTGGACGCTGCCGGGGGCATTAACCTCGCAGTTTGCCGCGCTGGCAGGTGCCTGCGTCGTGGGCGCGCTGGTCTTTGGCGTGGCCTGGGGAAAACGTCTCTCGCCGGTCACGCTGATCCTCGCCGGGCTGGTCGTCAGCCTCTACTGCGGCGCGATCAACCAGCTGCTGGTGCTGTTTCACCACGACCAGCTGCAAAGCATGTTTATGTGGAGCACCGGCACGCTCACCCAGACCGACTGGAGTATCGTCCAGCGCCTGTGGCCACAATTGTTTGGCGGCGTGGTGCTCACGCTGCTGCTGCTGCGCCCGCTGACGCTGATGGGGCTGGATGATGGCGTGGCGCGCAACCTGGGGCTGGCGCTGTCGCTGGCTCGTCTGGCGGCGCTCACGCTGGCGATTGTGCTGAGCGCTCTGCTGGTTAACGCGGTTGGCATCATCGGGTTTATCGGCCTCTTTGCGCCGCTGCTGGCGAAAATGCTCGGGGCGCGTCGCCTTCTGGCACGTCTGCTGCTGGCGCCGCTGATCGGGGCGCTGATCCTCTGGCTTTCCGATCAGATCATTCTCTGGCTGGCGCGCGTCTGGATGGAAGTGTCTACCGGGTCGGCAACGGCGCTTATCGGTGCGCCGCTGCTGCTGTGGCTGCTCCCGCGTTTGCGCAGCATCAGCGCCCCAGCGATGGACGCGGGTGATAAGGTCTACGCTGAACGTCAGTCGGTGCTGTGGTTCAGCCTTGCCGGTCTGGCGGTGTTGCTTATCGCCTCGTTTGCCGCCCTCGCGTTTGGGCGCGATGCCGCAGGCTGGCACTGGGCAACGGGTGACTTACTCAACGAACTGCTGCAGTGGCGCTGGCCGCGTATTCTCTCCGCGCTGATTGCCGGGGTGATGCTGGCGGTGGCGGGCTGTATTATTCAGCGTCTGACCGGTAACCCGATGGCAAGCCCTGAAGTGCTGGGGATCAGTTCCGGCGCGGCCTTTGGCGTGGTGCTGATGCTCTTCCTGGTGCCGGGCAATGCGTTTGGCTGGCTGATGCCTGCCGGGAGTATCGGTGCGGCGGCCACGCTGATGATTATTCTGGTTGCCTCTGGCCGCGGCGGATTTTCTCCGCACCGCATGCTGTTGGCCGGTATGGCGCTCAGCACCGCCTTTACTATGCTGCTGATGATGCTGCAGGCGAGCGGCGATCCGCGCATGGCGAAGATCCTGACCTGGATTTCCGGCTCAACGTACAACGCCACCGCCAGCCAGGTTGCCTGGTCAGGAAGCGTTATGATCGTGCTGCTGGCGATGGTACCGCTGTGCCGTCGCTGGATGACCATTCTGCCGCTGGGGGGCGAAACCGCGCGTGCGGTTGGCTTAGCGCTGACGCCAACGCGCGTCGCGCTTCTTCTGCTGGCGGCGTGTCTGACGGCAACCGCCACCATGACCATCGGTCCACTAAGCTTTGTAGGGTTGATGGCGCCGCATATCGCCAGAATGATGGGTTTCCGACGGACGATGCCACATATTGTGATGTCGGCCCTGACGGGCGGGGTCATTCTGGTGTTTGCCGACTGGTGTGGAAGGATGGTGCTGTTCCCGTATCAGATCCCGGCGGGCCTGCTGTCGACCTTTATCGGTGCGCCTTACTTTATCTATCTGTTGAGAAAGCAGAGTCGGTAGTCAGGTGCGGCCTGATACCCTCTCCCACGGGGAGAGGGAGAACATCGTAGGCCGGGTAAGCGTTAGCGCCACCCGGCAAGGCCCTTAAAGCTTCGCAAACACCTTACGCGCCGCGTCGATGGTGTTATTGATATCTTCTTCGCTGTGCGCCACGGACATAAAGCCCGCTTCGAACGCGGACGGTGCCAGGTACACGCCTTCTTCCAGCATCAGGTGGAAGAAGCGCTTGAAGCGTTCAACGTCGCACTTCACCACGTCCTGATAGCGGGTCACGGTTTTCGCATCGGTGAAGAAAATCCCGAACATGCCGCCCACGTGGTTAACAACCAGCGGAATTCCCGCTTCTTCTGCGGCTTCCAGCAGACCGTTTGCCAGCTGCGTGGTACGGTCCGTCAGGGTTTCATGAATACCCGGCTGCGCCACTTCGGTCAGACAGGCGAAGCCCGCAGCCATGGCAATTGGGTTACCGGATAGCGTGCCCGCCTGGTAAACCGGGCCGGTTGGCGCCAGGGCTTCCATCACGTCCTTACGACCGCCGAAAGCACCGACCGGCATGCCGCCGCCGATGATTTTGCCGAGGCAGGTCAGGTCCGGCTCAACCTCATAATAAGACTGGGCGCCCGCCAGTGCCACGCGGAAGCCGGTCATCACTTCATCGATGATCAGCAGCGCGCCGAACTCATCGCACAGCGCGCGCAGGCCCGGCAGGAAGTCAGGCTGCGGCGGGATGCAGTTCATATTGCCCGCAACCGGTTCAACGATAATGCAGGCGATCTCCTGCGGATACTGCTCGAACGCCGCGCGAACGGTGTTCAGATCGTTGTAGGTGCAGGTCAGGGTGTGCTTCGCGAAATCAGCAGGTACGCCAGGCGAGTTTGGCTGGCCGAGGGTCAGCGCGCCGGAGCCCGCTTTCACCAGCAGGCAGTCCGCATGGCCGTGGTAGCAGCCTTCGAATTTGATGATTTTGTCGCGACCGGTAAAGCCGCGCGCCAGACGGATGGCACTCATGGTGGCTTCGGTACCGGAGTTCACCATACGCACCATGTCCATGGTCGGCACCAGTTCGGTAACCAGCTCCGCCATTTTCACTTCCATCTCGGTCGGCGCACCGAAGCTCAGGCCGCGCTGCGCGGCTTCGATGACCGCGTTACGAATGGCGGGATGGTTATGTCCGAGAACCATCGGCCCCCAGGAACCGACGTAATCGATATAGGCTTTGCCATCGACATCATACAGATACGCGCCGTCAGCACGTTCAATAAACAGCGGCGTGCCGCCCACGCCGGTAAAGGCGCGTACTGGCGAGTTCACGCCACCGGGGATTAGCTCGCGGGCTGCACTGTAGAGGTTTTCAGACTTGCTCATAGCGTCGTTCCTGGTTCGTATAAAATGATTAAGCACACTATTCTAAGTGATCCGCAGAAGGTTATGAAATTTTTAGCCTGTTAATGCTTTAAGATTTGTTAAGTATTTTTCAGGCGTCGCAGGGAAGGTCTCTGGTAAAATCTTCGCGGCTTTTTGTATGACGAATAAGAACAGGACATGAAATCAGATTCCCCGTCTTTTGAAGAACAACAGTTTACGCGCGCCCAGCACCGAATCAGCATTCGGCGGCTGCTCAATCGCGATAAAACGCCGCTGGCGATCCTGCTGGCCGCTGCCGTGGTGGGTACCCTTGCAGGGCTGGTTGGCGTGGCGTTTGAAAAAGCGGTTAATGCCGTACTCAACTGGCGAGTGGGTACCGTAGCCGGTTTTGCCGATCGCGAATGGCTGGTCTGGGTAGCGGCATTCGGCCTGTCTGCGCTGTTTGCCATGGTGGGGTATTTTCTGGTGCGTAAATTCGCCCCGGAGGCGGGCGGGTCTGGCATCCCGGAAATTGAAGGCGCGCTGGAGGAGCTGCGCCCGGTGCGCTGGTGGCGGGTGATCCCGGTTAAGTTTATTGGCGGCATGGGGACGCTGGGCGCAGGGATGGTGCTCGGCCGGGAAGGGCCAACGGTGCAGCTGGGGGGGAACGTCGGCCGCATGGTGGGCGATCTGTTCCGCATGCGCAGCGCCGAGGCGCGCCATACGCTGCTGGCCACCGGTGCAGCGGCGGGGCTTTCTGCGGCGTTTAACGCGCCGCTGGCCGGTATTTTGTTCATCATCGAAGAGATGCGCGCGCAGTTCCGCTACAACCTGATCTCCATTAAAGCGGTCTTTACCGGCGTCATTATGTCGAGCATCGTCTTTCGCATCTTTAATGGCGAAGGGGCGGTGATTGAAGTCGGTAAACTGACCAACGCACCGGTTAACACCCTGTGGCTATACCTGATCCTCGGCATGATTTTTGGTGTGGTGGGCCCGCTGTTTAACACCTTTATCTTACGCGCTCAGGATATGTTCCAGCGCGTTCACGGCGGCAATACCACGAAATGGGTGCTGATGGGCGGCCTGCTGGGCGGCATTTGTGGCGTGCTCGGCTTTATTGAACCGAATGCCGCGGGCGGCGGTTTCGGGCTGATTCCCATTGCCGCAGCCGGGAATTTCAGCGTGGGTTTGCTGCTGTTTATGTTTTTCTCCAGGGTCATTACGACGGTACTGTGCTTCTCCTCCGGCGCGCCCGGCGGGATTTTTGCCCCGATGCTGGCACTGGGAACGCTGCTCGGCACCGCGTTTGGTATGGCGGCTGAGGCAGGTTTCCCCGCTTACCACCTGGACGCCGGCACCTTTGCAGTGGCCGGGATGGGGGCGCTGCTGGCCGCGTCCCTGCGCGCGCCGTTAACCGGCATCGTGCTGGTGCTGGAGATGACGGATAATTACCAGCTCATTTTGCCAATGATCATTACCTGTCTCGGCGCGACACTATTAGCCCAATTCCTGGGTGGAAAACCGCTATACTCCACCATCCTCGCGCGTACCCTGGCAAAACAAGAGGCGGAGCGGGCCGCCACGCAGAATACTTGAATGAATTACCAGGGTATTAGATAATGACGAAAAGAATTGGGTGAATTTTACCCAATAGCAGTATTCATGGGAGCATAAGATGAGTGATGACGTAGCTGTGCCGCTGGAGTTTACCGAAGCAGCAGCCAACAAAGTGAAAACCCTGATTGCCGACGAAGACAATCCGGATCTGAAACTGCGTGTCTATATTACCGGTGGCGGCTGCAGCGGCTTCCAGTACGGTTTTACCTTTGACGATCAGGTGAACGACGGCGATATGACCATCGAGAAGCAAGGCGTCGCGCTGGTAGTCGACCCGATGAGCCTGCAGTATCTGGTGGGCGGTTCGGTGGATTACACCGAAGGTCTGGAAGGTTCGCGTTTTGTGGTGACCAACCCGAACGCAACAAGCACCTGCGGGTGTGGTTCTTCGTTCAGCATTTAAGCCTGAATGCGGATTGTAGGCCCGGTAAGCGAAGCGCCACCGGGCTTATAAACGACGCCTATCTTGAAGTTTCATCCAGCGCAAACGTCGGCAGCTTCAGGTGCCAGCGTATCGCCGCTAAACGTATCACCAGCGTCACGACCATCCCCAGCATCGCGGCGTTTTCCAGCGGAATTGCAAACGTGTAGTACGCGGTCGCGTGGACAATGCCGCCCGCAATACAGGCCGTTGCGTAAATTTCAGTACGCAGGATCATCGGCACCTCCCGCGCCAGAATGTCGCGAATGATGCCGCCGCCCACGCCGGTTAACACGCCCATGCAGATCGCCACCATCGGGCCGGTGCCCGCATTAAACGCCTTATTGACGCCAATACCGACAAACACGGCCAGACCGACGGCATCCAGCACCGGCAATATCCATTTGGGTAATCGGCGGGGCTGGCGAACCAGCACAATGGTCAACAGACAGGTGACCATGGCGACCACAAGATCGGTAGGATCTTTCACCCAAAACACCGGGCCATTTGCCAGCGCCATATCGCGGATTGTCCCGCCGCCAACGGCGGTCACCACGCCAAGCACCAGCACGCCAAACGGATCCATGCGTAGTTTTCCGGCGAGCAGGACGCCGGAGATAGCAAAAACGGCTGTACCAAGAATATCCAGCCAATAAACGAGCATCGTTAAATCCTCGAACAAATGTTAATGACCCTCTGCCAGGGCGGCACAGAGCTGTTTTGCGGCGAGGATAATACGCGGGCTGGCGCGTTCAAACCAGTCACCGTTGAGTGGGATCACCGGAATTTTTAGCTGGCTCTGCCAGAATTGTTTAATTTTAGGAATCTCGCTCGCATTTCCGACCACGACGATGGCCTGCGGCTGGCGCGCCAGAACCTGCTCACGGCTCACCTGAGGCCACGGTACCCGGCTGGCAGCAAAGATATTTTCACCGCCGCAGACTTCCAGCACCTGGTTCTGAATCGAGCCTTTTCCGGTGGTAAACAGCGGCTGGCTGCCGAACTGCAGGAAGATGCGCTTTTTAACAGGCGTATCGTATTGGGCTTTCAGCGCGGCATAGTCGCTGAGCATCTGGTTCGCCGCACTCTCGGCTTTTTGAGGCGCAGGGCTATAAGGGGCCAGGGCGCGCAGAGCCTGAGCGACCTGCTCAATACTTACCGCGTCAACCCACATGACCTTGATGCCAAGCGAGGTAAGCTGGTTAACCTGCCGCTCGGCGTTACCGCCGCGCCAGGCCAGCACGAGATCCGGCTTAAGCGCCACAATGCGCTCAAGATTCATCCCTTGCCAGGTTGCCACTTGTTCAATGCCGGCCGCCTGTGGGGGGTAATCTGAAAAGCTGCTGACGCCAACGGGGGTGATCCCGGCGGCAAACGCCAGTTCGGTATTAGCGGGAGAGAGGGTAATCACACGCGGCGCGGCGAACAGCCACGCCGGTGCAAGCAGCAGCAGGGCGGCCAGCGCCCTGATAGATCGTTTAGCCACGCGCCAGGTTCTGCACCAGGCGTTCCACCATCACGGTGGACTGTTTTGCCGCAACGGCCAGGAACTCGTCGAAGCTGATGTGAGACTGCTGGTCTGCCACGTCAGAGATGGCGCGAACCACCACGAACGGTACGCTGAAATTGTGGCAAACGTGCGCAATCGCGGTCGCTTCCATCTCTACGGCAACCGCCTGCGGGAAGTTATGACGGATTTTCGCCAGACCGACCGAGCCATTGATGAACGCATCACCGCTGACAATCAGGCCGCGTACCGCGTTGAGATTGAGCTCAGCAATGCAGGCTTCAGCCGCCGCTATCAGTTTATCGTCAGCTTTAAACCCTGCCGGGCAGCCCGGAAGCTGGCCATACTCGTAGCCGAACGCGGTGACGTCAGCATCGTGGTAACGCGCTTCGTCGGAGACAACGATATCGCCCACTTTCAGCGTCGGTGCCAGACCGCCTGCTGAGCCCGTGTTAATGATGACGTCCGGCTTGCAGCGCTCAAGCAGCAGGGTCGCACCCAGCGCAGCAGCCACTTTACCGATGCCTGATTTCAGCAGAGCCACCTCAACACCGTTCAGCTGTCCGGTGTAGATCTCACAACCCCCGAGAGAGAGGGTCTGACGGTTCTCAATTTTGTCACGCAGGAGCGTAACTTCTTCTTCCATTGCACCAATAATGCCGATTTTCATAGATTTACTCGCGATGTGCCTTGTTAAGAGGCATAGTCTATCATGCGGTTAAGGGGAAACGCATTCTCACGCGGGGGAGCACATGTCACCAATCGATTTTCGTACCAAAATTAACTGGCACCGACGTTTCCGTTCGCCGCAGGGCGAAAAGAGCGAACATGAGATCCTGCGTATCTTTGAAAGCGATCGCGGCAGGATTATTAACTCGCCCGCCATCCGGCGTCTGCAGCAAAAGACCCAGGTATTCCCGCTGGAGCGTAACGCGGCGGTGCGCACGCGCTTAACCCACTCCATGGAAGTGCAGCAGGTCGGGCGTTATATTGCCAAAGAGATTTTAAGCCGCCTCAAAGAGCAGCGTTTACTGGAAACCTATGGCCTGGATGAGCTGACGGGGCCCTTCGAGAGCATCGTTGAGATGGCCTGCCTGATGCATGACATCGGCAACCCGCCTTTTGGCCACTTTGGCGAGGCGGCTATTAATGACTGGTTTAAACAACGGCTTTATCCGTCGGATGCGGCAAGCCAGCCACTCAGCGATGACCGCTGCATCGTGCGCGATTTACGCCTGCGTGAAGGCGAAGAAGGGCTGAACGATCTGCGCCGCAAAGTGCGCCAGGATCTCTGTCACTTTGAGGGCAACGCGCAGGGGATCCGGCTGGTGCACTCCCTGATGCGCATGAACCTGACCTGGGCGCAGGTTGGCTGCATTTTGAAATATACGCGTCCCGCGTGGTGGATGGGGGAGACGCCTGCATCCCACAGCTATTTAATGAAAAAACCGGGCTATTACCTTTCCGAAGAGGCCTATATAGAACGGCTGCGTAAAGAACTTTCCCTGACGCCAAACGGCCGATTCCCATTGACGTGGATTATGGAAGCCGCCGACGATATTTCCTATTGCGTGGCTGACCTGGAAGATGCCGTTGAGAAAAGAATATTCAGCGTCGAGGAGCTTTATCAGCATCTTTATGCGGCATGGGGAACCCATGAAAAAGGATCGCTGTTTGCGCAGGTTGTCGAAAATGCCTGGGAAAAATCGCGCTCAAATACGTTGAGCCGCAGTACGGAAGATCAGTTCTTTATGTATTTGCGGGTTAATACATTAAATAAACTGGTGCCGTATGCCGCCTCGCGCTTTATTGATAATTTGCCGCAAATCTTTAGCGGGGAATTCAATCACGCGCTGCTGGAAGATGACAGCAGTTTCAGCCAACTCCTTGAGCTTTATAAACATGTGGCGATGCGGCATGTGTTCAGCCATCCTGATGTCGAGCAGCTGGAACTGCAGGGATACCGTGTAATCAGTGGATTACTGGAAATTTATTCCCCGTTGCTTCAACTCTCCGTCGAGGAGTTTAGCGAGCTGGTGGAAAAAGAACGCGTGCGGCGAATTCCTATCGAATCCCGGCTTTATCAGAAACTTTCTACCCGCCATCGGCTGGCGTATGTCGAAGCGATGGGTAAGCTGGATCGCCACGCTCTGGAATGGCCGGTGATGGAATATTATTATCGCTGCCGTCTAATCCAGGACTATATCAGCGGCATGACCGATTTGTATGCCTGGGATGAATACCGCAAGCTCATGGCCGTGGAATAATTCCGGAGTTTTGTAAAGAAGGCCAATAAATTTTTACCTTTTCCATAAACTTATGGCCGGAACTAAGCGGTATAAAATGAATCTGAGTTACACAGCAATTTTGCGTTACCTGTAAATCGAGATTGAGAAACATGAAAAAAACCACATTAGCAATGAGTGCACTGGCTCTGAGTTTAGGTTTAGCGCTGTCTCCTCTGACTGCTACTGCAGCCGAGACCGCGTCGTCGGCAGCAACCGCGCAGCAGATGCCAAGCCTGGCACCGATGCTCGAAAAAGTGATGCCATCGGTGGTGAGTATTAACGTTGAGGGCAGCACGACCGTCAATACGCCGCGCATGCCGCGTAACTTCCAGCAGTTCTTCGGTGACAATTCACCGTTCTGCCAGGACGGTTCGCCATTCCAGAGTTCTCCGTTCTGTCAGGGCGGTGGCGCAGGGGATGACGGCCAGGGCGGCGGCCAGCAACAGAAATTCATGGCGCTTGGTTCCGGTGTGATTATTGATGCCGCAAAAGGCTACGTGGTCACCAACAACCACGTTGTGGATAACGCCAGCACCATTAAAGTACAGCTGAGCGATGGTCGTAAATTCGATGCTAAAGTGGTGGGTAAAGATCCGCGCTCCGACATCGCGCTGATCCAGATTCAGGATCCGAAGAACCTGACGGCGATTAAAATTGCCGACTCCGATGCGCTGCGCGTGGGCGATTACACCGTCGCTATCGGTAACCCGTTCGGTCTGGGTGAAACCGTGACCTCGGGTATCGTCTCTGCGTTGGGCCGTAGCGGCCTGAATGCGGAAAACTATGAAAACTTCATCCAGACGGATGCGGCCATTAACCGTGGTAACTCCGGCGGTGCGCTGGTGAACCTGAACGGCGAGCTGATCGGTATCAACACCGCTATTCTGGCACCGGACGGCGGTAACATCGGTATCGGCTTTGCTATCCCGAGCAACATGGTGAAAAACCTGACTGCTCAGATGGTGCAGTACGGCCAGGTGAAACGCGGTGAGCTGGGTATTATGGGTACCGAGCTGAACTCCGAGCTGGCGAAAGCGATGAAGGTGGATGCGCAGCGCGGTGCGTTCGTCAGCCAGGTTATGCCGAACTCCTCTGCAGCGAAGGCGGGCATTAAAGCGGGTGATGTGATCACCTCTCTGAACGGTAAACCGATCAGCAGCTTTGCCGCCTTGCGTGCGGAAGTGGGCTCGATGCCAATTGGCAGCAAAGTGACCCTTGGCCTGCTGCGTGACGGCAAACCGGTTAACGTAAGCCTGGAGCTGCAGCAGAGCAGCCAGAATCAGGTGGACTCCAGCACCATCTTCAGCGGAATTGAAGGCGCAGAGATGAGTAACAAGGGCCAGGACAAAGGCGTGGTGGTGAACAACGTGAAAGCAAATTCACCTGCTGCCCGTATCGGCCTGAAAAAAGGCGATGTGATCATGGGGGCTAACCAGCAACCGGTGAAAAACATCGCTGAACTGCGCAAAATTCTCGACAGCAAACCGTCCGTGCTGGCGCTGAATATCCAGCGCGGTGACACCTCAATTTACCTGCTGATGCAGTAATTCTCTTAAGCCCCTGTACGCAGGGGCTTTCTTGTTTCTGTGACGCCTACCGCAACTCCATACTTCCCCCTCTCACTTTGTGCATTCGCACAATGCAGTCGCTGTTGAACTTCCCTATGCTTGAGCTCTGCTCACAGGAGGGTTACATGGCTGGCTGGCATCTTGATACCAAAATGGCGCAGGATATTGTGGCGCGCACCATGCGCATCATTGATACCAATATCAACGTAATGGATGCCCGCGGGCGCATTATTGGCAGCGGCGATCGCGAGCGTATTGGGGAATTGCACGAAGGAGCCCTGCTGGTGCTCTCTCAGGGCCGCGTGGTTGATATCGATGATGCGGTAGCGAAACACCTGCACGGCGTGCGTCAGGGGATCAACCTGCCGCTGCGTCTGGAAGGGGAAATTGTTGGCGTCATCGGCCTGACGGGCGAACCGGAATCCCTGCGTAAATACGGCGAGCTGGTCTGTATGACGGCGGAAATGATGCTGGAGCAGTCGCGTCTGATGCATCTGCTTGCCCAGGACAGCCGTTTACGCGAGGAGCTGGTAATGAACCTGATTCAGGCGGAAGAACATACGCCTGCACTCAGCGAATGGGCGCAGCGTCTGGGGATCGATCTGAACCAGCCGCGCGTGGTGGCGGTGATTGAGGTCGATAGCGGACAGCTTGGCGTAGACAGCGCGATGGCCGAGCTGCAGCAGCTGCAAAATGCGCTAGCGACGCCTGAGCGCGACAACCTGGTGGCGATCGTCTCGCTGACGGAAATGGTGGTACTCAAACCCGCGCTCAATGCGTTCGGCCGCTGGGATGCGGAAGATCATCGTCGTCGCGTGGAACTGCTGATTTCACGTATGCAGGAGAACGGCCAGTTGCGTTTTCGCGTTGCCCTGGGCAATTACTTTACCGGGCCGGGCAGCATCGCCCGGTCCTGGCGTACCGCGCGCACCACCATGATGGTGGGCAAGCAGCGGATGCCGGAGAGCCGCAGTTATTTCTATCAGGATCTGATGCTGCCGGTGCTGCTCGACAGCCTGCGCGGCGGCTGGCAGGCCAATGAGCTGGCGCGGCCATTAGCGCGCCTGAAGGCGATGGACAACAATGGGTTGCTGCGCCGGACGCTGCAGGCGTGGTTTCGCCATAACGTGCAACCGCTGGCGACCTCAAAAGCGCTGTTTATTCACCGCAATACGCTTGAGTACCGGCTAAACCGGATCTCGGAGCTGACGGGGCTGGATTTGGGGAACTTTGACGACAGGCTGCTGCTCTATGTCGCCTTGCAGCTGGACGAACAGAGATGACTGAGTGCGGTCTGGTGCCCTCACCCCATCCCTCTCCCACGGGGAGAGGGCGCAAACACTAAAAACGGCAATCAGGGATTGCCGTTTTGCTTTTATTTCCGCGTTAATTTCTCAAGATCCGCTTCAATCTCGCTGATCTTGTTGGTGACAACGCTTTCAAGGTGACGCAGATCGTCGAGGATCTTACGCTTGAGATCGACTTCGGTGCGATCGCGCTGGCAAATCTGATCGAGTTCATCGATCACATAGCGCAGGTTAGGGCTGATTTCCTGCACCTCTTTGTACCCTTGTCCTACGCCGTCAGCGACGACGGTCTTACGCTGGCGTGGATATTTAAACTTCACGCTCTTGGCGAAAAACTCTCCTTTATCCTTGTGAAAATAGATTTTTAAAATGTCGTTGTTGGCTTCCTGGCGAAGGCTGTAACGATCGATTTCATCAGGATTGGTAATGCCCAGACTTTTCAGATTATCGTACATAGCGGTACCCTTATCTCAACATAACCTTTGAATAATTAATGAAAAAATTCCTTTTTGCCACCCTCATATATAAAAAAAGCGGGGTCGATCCTGATTACATTTCACTGAAATTACCGGGCAGGGAAGGTGCATTGCCCCCACTCGTTTATTGTTGTTTTTAACGACTACGTCAAGTGGAAATCATTTTAATACCAAAACCTGACGATCTGAGCGCTAGCGCAGTAAGGCGATGGAGGCCAGCATTTCGCTTTCCGTGGTGGCAATTTCCTGTTCCAACAGTTCGTCGATCCGCTGTTTTTTGATTGCCTGATTGACGCCGAACAGATCGAGCTTATCCAGCAGGAACATCACCAGCGCCGTAATCACGGCGGTCAGGACCGATGAGAGTAAAATGGGGAGCGGTCCTGGTAGACCAAGGCCGCTGAGCCATGACTCAAGGCCAATAGCGGCAAAGACGGAAAGAGAACCTGCTACAAGCTTAAGAATGGCATCGCCTTTTTGGGCCATACTGCTGTGTTTATCCCTGAGGATCGGTACCGTCTGCATCAGGACCTTAAAGCCTTCTTTTACCATCCGCATGATGTTTTTGAACACGCCAACGAAGCAGTTAACAATCCCTTCCAGCAGCATCGACACGAAATTTTTAATAAAGCCGACGGCAACATCTTTTAATAAAACGACAGCGTTTTTGAGAATGTGATCTTTCATGCGACCAAGACGAATCGACAGAGCCTGCGAAAAATCGCTCGCACCTACGCCAGCTTCAATACCGTGCGTTAAACAGCTGCGCAGCTCATAGTAAAGAGGCTTGATAATGAAGAGAATGAGATCGCCCAGCGACTGATGACCTGATGCCTGGGCCGCATCTTTCGCTAGAACTTTTTGGACGTCGCGATCCTTGCGGATATTATCAAATACGGTTTCATTGGTTTTGGTATCCATCGTTTGCTGCGCGATGTCCATTTTCTCGACCATCACCTGTCGCGTTTTGATTTCCTCTTCTGTCAGCGGATGCGCGACATCTTTTTTCCCTTTTTTGACAACTACAAAGCCCTGATCGATCTCCTGCTGGAGTTCTTCGCGGGTTTTAGCGAACTTACCGGTTTTCTCGCCACGGTTGTTTTGCATGCTGGTAACAGCATAATTTTCGTCAATATTGAGAATATTTTTGATGTCATCAAGCTTCAGAGCCTTGTTGCTTTTGAGGTTGTTGCATACTTCGGCGCACGAGACGACATGATCGACTTCGGCAGCCTGCTTCTGCTCTCCCTCGCTTTTCGCATGTTTTTTGTACTGGTAGATCGTGCCGTTACCATATTCATCCTCAGCGCGCAGACTACCGGAGAAATGGTTCTCTTTACGGGCCTTCATTTTTGCACCATCGCGCATGTTCAGAGAGTCGTTGTTGCGCGTCATTTCGCCGCCGTTAAACGACGATTGTTCAGAAAAACGGTCAATGTTTTGACGCTCGTTCAAGTGCTCGCTGTAGCTATCCAGCATAAAGGCATTTCTTTCGGGCGCTTCGTAACTGAACGCCCGGCACTCCTGGTACAGGCGGGACGGGGTAACACCTTGTCGGGTGCCGATATTGCAGGCGCGCATTGTGCCGTCGAGCAGGCTGAGAAACACGGGTTCGAGGATATTGTCGATGGCGCTGCCCGTTGAGATTACGTTCAGGCGGGCCATAACGTCGTCGTTGCTGACCGTCAGGTTGGCCCCCATGATCGCTTCGCGGTAAATGCTGCCGGTATCGCACCCCTTTATAAATGCAGCATCGACTTCTCCGGTCAGATGAGCTTTGATGGCGGACGCCGTCGCCACGGATTTTAGCGCAGGGGCATTCCGCACCTGTTGCAGCTTTTTCATTCTGGCGAGATGTGCATTAAGATTTGTCATCCGTCGTCCTCAGGCCGCAACCAGTAAGTTCCAGGAGGCCATAAAATCACTTTCGCTTTGTGTTCTTAGCTCATCCTGACTTGCCATCATGCCAACAATGAGGCTAAACCTCTCCAGGCTTTTCGCATCGTTAAGCTGATATTCATTTATAAGTGACCAAACCGTTGGCAGATTGGGCGGTGTTTCGACCATCTCGACGATCTTCTGCTGAACGGCTTGAGGTAACTTTTCCCGCGGAACAAGACCAGACACTGCATCATCCAGCAGGGCAATATTTTCCGCTGGGGTCTTGCCATTAGCCTTGATGCAGCATGTCCCCAGCGCATACGCCGCGAGGATAAAGTCATCCCGTTTACTGATATCGCGCATCTTGTCCGCCAGTTCAGTCTGGAGTTTTTTGATCTTTTCGGCATATTCAGCTTTTGCGATCTGCTGCCCTTCAGCAATCCCTTCGTCTTTGCCGTTATTTTTTCCCCATAAATACGTCCCGGCCAGAGTGACCAGACCTGCGATCCCCGCACCAATTATTTTGCCGTAATGACTCATTGCACGATTCCCGTTTATTGTCCGCAAGGCCAGATTATTATTTGCTGTTCACGAATAATATCGTTAATCCTGTTTTTCAACAAACCTATGTTTTAAAAGAAAAAATTTGCATTAAGTAACGAGGTGAACTTGCTTGTAAAGAGATTCATCATTGTTACTTCAGCTGAGAAAAGGCGAGCGAGACGGGTATTCAAAAGCGGGGAAATGAGGCAAAGTTATCGCACGAAAGCGTAGCCCGCGGGGATAATGACATGTCAGGACGCATTGATTATCAGATCGAAAAATACAGCTTTGGCGCCGCAGATGAGAGCCCAAGGCTCACGCACCAGTGGGCAGAAGTTGCCGCAGAGTGCCGCCAGCTAAAAGCGGGTGCGGAAGAGCGTTTACGTATTGCCTTACTGAACGTGGATTATGTCACCAGCTTCGAACTGCCGTTCCGACTGGTGCTGACCCGCGCCCCTCAGCTTATCGCCGGGCTGCGCGATGAGTTTCAGCTAAGCCAGAAGAACGTCATCTTTAACGGCAAGCGCTTTGGCTGCGTCTACAGCCTGAAAGCCGATCTCAATGCGATTCCTGAGGCTTTTCAGTACCGCATGAGCACCCGCATTCGGCGGATCGATCCCACCGGGCTTACTGCAGAGCCCTTCCGGCAGATCGCCAAAGAGGTAAAAGCGCCGCGTGAGCGACTGAAGCTGGCGCTGGAGTCGGGTCTGGCCGTGACGGCTCTCGACGGGCTTTTCTGGCTGGGGAGCCAGCGTATGGCGGCGGATATCGCAGGGTTGAGAAAAAAGGGAATGGCAATCGCCACTGCGGAAACGGACGTTTTTGATGATTACACCGGGACGCACAGGCGCGTCCCGGTTTATCAACGCGTCGGGGATTAGTCGATGGTGCGCAGCAGTTCGTTGATGCCCACTTTACCGCGGGTTTTCGCATCCACTTTCTTCACGATAACGGCACAGTACAGGCTGTATTTACCGTCTTTTGACGGCAGGTTACCGGAAACGACCACTGAGCCCGCCGGAACGCGACCGTAGTGCACTTCGCCGGTTTCGCGATCGTAAATGCGGGTGCTCTGGCCGATGTAAACGCCCATGGAGATCACGGAGCCTTCTTCCACGATCACGCCTTCAACCACTTCTGAACGCGCGCCGATGAAGCAGTTGTCTTCGATGATGGTCGGGTTAGCCTGCAGTGGCTCCAGAACGCCACCGATGCCGACGCCGCCGGACAGGTGAACGTTTTTACCGATCTGCGCGCAGGAACCGACGGTTGCCCAGGTATCGACCATGGTGCCTTCGTCAACGTACGCACCGATGTTCACATAGGATGGCATCAGCACGGTGTTGCGTGCGATGAATGCGCCCTGACGAACTGCCGCTGGTGGGACTACGCGGAAGCCTTCTTTCTGGAAACGCGCTTCGTCGTAATCCGCGAATTTCATTGGCACTTTATCGAAGTAGCGGCTTTCTGCTCCGTCGATAACCTGGTTATCGTTGATGCGGAAAGAGAGCAGCACGGCCTTCTTCAGCCATTGATGAGTAACCCACTGACCGTCGATTTTTTCTGCCACGCGCAGGGCGCCGGAATCCAGCAGGGAAATAACCTGGTTTACCGCTTCACGGGTCACGGTATCCACATTTGCCGGAGTGATCTCGGCGCGACGCTCAAAAGCGGACTCAATAACGTTCTGTAACTGCTGCATTGTTTACTCTTTCCATTTTACTAAAAAACACGTCACCCTTTATCGTTTGGATTGAGGGCTGCTGTCAACCGTTGTTGCACTTCAAGCTGCAGGTCATTATTAAGGGCACGCCGATCGGCGGTGGCGATTATAAATAAATCTTCTACTCGCTCGCCAATGGTTGTAATTCGGGCCCCATGAAGCGAAATTCCCAGATCGGCAAAAACCTGGCCGACGCGGGCAAGCAGCCCTGGCTGGTCGAGCGCGATCAGCTCCAGGAACGATTTACGGTCGGTGTGGGTCGGCAGGAAGTTGACCTCGGTATCGACGGTAAAGTGGCGTAACTTAGCCGGCTGACGGCGCGGCTGCGGTGGCTGCCAGCTGCGCTGCGTGATCGCCTGCTCCAGACCGAAGCGTATCCCTTCATGCCTGTCCGAGGACAGCGGGCTGCCGTCCGGCTCCAGCACAATAAAGGTATCCATCGCCATGCCGTCGCGGGTGGTAAAAATCTGCGCGTCGTGAACGCTCAGGTTACGCCTGTCCAGCTCGGCGCAGACGGCAGCAAACAGATAAGGCCGGTCCGGGCTCCAGATGAATATCTCCGTTCCGCCGCGCGTGGCCTGCGGGCTCAGCAGGATCATCGGTTGAGACAGATCGTGCTTCAGCAGGTGCCGCGCGTGCCAGGCAAGCTGGTTTGGGCTGTGGCGCACAAAATAGTTGGCACGGCAGCGGGCCCAAATCTGATGCAGCGCTTCTTCATCAATGTTATCCATCCGCAGCAGCGCCAGCGCCTGCAGCTGGTGATGACGCACACGCTCGCGCATGTCCGGGGTGTTTTGCATCCCGCGTCGCAGCTGTTTTTCGGTGGCGAAGTACAGCTCGCGCAGCAGGCTCTGCTTCCAGCTGTTCCACAGGGTCTCGTTGGTGGCGCAAATATCGGCCACCGTCAGGCAGACCAGATAGCGCAGACGGTTTTCCGTTTGAACTTCTTCGGCGAACTGCTTAATTACCTCAGGGTCCTGAATATCGCGACGCTGGGCGGTGACCGACATCAGCAGGTGATGGCGCACCAGCCAGGCGACCAGCTGCGTTTCGCGCGAATTGAGACCGTGCAGTTCGGCAAATTTCAGCACGTCCTGTGCGCCCAGCACCGAGTGATCGCCGCCGCGGCCCTTGGCGATGTCGTGGAACAGGGCGGCAATCAGGATCAGTTCCGGATGGGTCAGGCGCGGCCACAGCTCCACGCACAGCGGGTGGCGGGAGCGCGTCTCTTCTTTGGCAAAGCTTTCCAGCTTGAGCATCACGCGGATGGTGTGTTCATCCACCGTGTAGGCGTGGAACAGATCGAACTGCATCTGCCCAACGATGTGCGACCACTGCGGCATATAGGCCCACAGCACGCTGTGGCGGTGCATCGGCAGCAGCCCGCGGCTGACGGCACCCGGATGGCGGAGCATGCTCAGGAACAGCGAGCGCGCTTCCGGGATGTAACACAAAGGCTGCGTCAGATGGCGGCGCGCGTGGCGCAGATGGCGCAGGGTGGTGGAGTAGATCCCGGTGATGGTGCTGTTGCGCACCATGGTATAGAACATCCGCAGGATCGCTTCCGGCTCGCGGATAAACAGCGTTTCGTCGCGCAGATCGATAAGCGTGCCGCGCAGCTGGAATTCGTCATCAATCGGGCGCGGCTTTTCGTCGGCAGTCAGGGCCAGAATGGCCTCGTCGAACAGCTGCAACAGCATCTGGTTCAGCTCGGTGACCCGGCGGGTGACGCGGAAGAAATCCTTCATCATCTGCTCAACCGGCTCGTTGCCTTCGCCCTGATAGTTCAGCCGCTGCGCTACGCTGAGCTGACGGTCAAACAGCAGGCGGTTATCGTAGCGGGTCACTTCCAGATGCAGGGCAAAACGGATGCGCCACAGCAGGTGCAGACACTCGTTCAGCTCGTTACGCTCGGCCTCGGTCAGGAAGCCAAAGCCGACCATCTCGTCCATCGAGGTGGCACCAAAGTGGCGACGGGCGACCCACTGTAACGTGTGGATGTCGCGCAGGCCGCCGGGGCTGCTTTTAATATCAGGTTCAAGATTATAGCTGGTGCCGTGGTAGCGCTGGTGGCGCTGGTTTTGCTCCTCGACCTTGGCGGCGAAGAATTTCTCAGATGGCCAGAAGCCGTCGCTGAAAATATGCTTTTGCAGCTCCAGGAACAGCGCGACGTCGCCAATCAGCAGGCGGGTTTCAATCAGGTTGGTGGCGACGGTCAGGTCCGATAGCCCCTCCAGCAGGCACTCTTCCAGGGTGCGCACGCTGTGGCCCACTTCAAGCTTGACGTCCCACAGCAGAGTCAGCAGCTCGCCTATTTTCTGCGCCTGTTCGTCCGGCAGCTTTTTGCGGCTCAGGATCAGCAGGTCGATATCGGAAAGCGGATGCAGCTCCCCGCGGCCATAGCCCCCGACGGCAACCAGCGCGACGTCGCTCACCTGCCCGAAACCGTAGTCGATCCACAGACGCTGCAGGAGCTGGTCGATAAATTCGGTGCGCGCTTCGATGAGCTGCTCGGCAGAGACGCCCGCGTCGAACGCGCTGCCCAGCCAGCGGTGGAAAACATCCATATGGGCTTTTATGTGCGCGCAGGTCAGCTCGTGCGGCGGCCAGACGCCCGGGTTATCGGGCTGGTCGGGGAGGGTGGGAAGTGCTGTGTTAGCATACTGTTCGGGTAATAGATTACTCATCGTGCGCCACCCATAAGAAAAAGCTATCGCCATTAAAAAAGCCGGCATTTGCCGGCTTCTTATCACTCAATGTTCGTCAGTATCGCCGGGATGGTGTCATCCTTGCGCAACGTCATAATTTCGCAGCCGTTGTCCGTTACCACAATAGTATGCTCGTACTGGGCAGACAAGCTTCTGTCTTTGGTTTTCACCGTCCAGCCGTCTTTCATGGTGCGGATGCGGTAGTCACCGGCGTTGACCATCGGTTCGATGGTGAAGGTCATCCCTTTTTGCAGCACCACGCCGCCGTCATCAGCATCATAGTGCAGAACCTGCGGCTCTTCATGGAAGACGCGGCCAATGCCGTGACCGCAGTATTCGCGCACCACGGAGAAACCTTCCGCTTCCACGAATTTCTGAATTGCGGCACCGAGGGTGCGCAGGCGGATGCCCGGCTTAACCATTTTCAGCGCCAGGTACAGGCTCTCTTGCGTCACTTTGCACAGACGCTCGCCCAGAATCGTTGGTTTGCCAACGATGAACATCTTCGAGGTGTCACCGTGGTATTCGTCTTTAATGACGGTCACGTCGATGTTGACGATATCGCCATCTTTCAGCAGTTTTTCGTCGTCCGGAATACCGTGGCAAACCACTTCATTAATAGAGATGCAGACGGATTTCGGGAAACCGTGGTAGCCGAGACAGGCGGAAACCGCGTGCTGCTCGTTAACGATATAGTCATTACAGATGCGATCCAGTTCGCCGGTGCTGACGCCCGGCTTCACGAACGGCTCGATCATTTCCAGCACTTCCGCGGCCAGACGACCGGCGACGCGCATCTTTTCAATTTCTTCAGGTGTCTTAATAGAGATAGCCATGTAATCTGTCCATCGGTGTCGATTTTTTCGACAATACTAGTCTAAGTGTCGTCAATGGTATCAGTCAGGCACACCCCGTGCCAAATTGAGAATCATTAACAGCACACTCCGCCAACAACTGTTGGTTTCTGGTCGTGTTTTGTGGTATAAAGCGCGCCGGACTTCCGATCCATCTCAGATACACAGGCTGGACGGAAGCGACAAATCTCACTTTGTGTAACAACACACACGTATCGGCACATATTCCGGGGTGCCCTTCGGGGTCGGTAATATGGGATACGTGGAGGCATAACCCCAACTTTCAATATAGAGGTTTTAAAACATGGCAACTGTTTCCATGCGCGACATGCTCAAGGCTGGTGTTCACTTTGGTCACCAGACCCGTTACTGGAACCCGAAAATGAAGCCTTTCATCTTCGGCGCGCGTAACAAAGTTCACATCATCAACCTTGAGAAAACTGTACCAATGTTCAACGAAGCCCTGGCTGAGCTGAACAAGATCTCTTCCCGTAAAGGTAAGATTCTGTTCGTTGGTACTAAGCGCGCTGCAAGCGAAGCTGTGAAAGATGCTGCTAACAGCTGCGACCAGTTCTTCGTGAACCATCGCTGGTTGGGCGGCATGCTGACCAACTGGAAAACTGTTCGTCAGTCCATCAAGCGCCTGAAAGATCTGGAAACCCAGTCTCAGGACGGTACTTTCGACAAGCTGACTAAGAAAGAAGCGCTGATGCGCACTCGTGAACTGGACAAGCTGGAAAACAGCCTGGGCGGTATCAAAGATATGGGCGGCCTGCCAGACGCGCTGTTCGTAATCGATGCAGACCACGAGCACATCGCTATCAAAGAAGCTAACAACCTGGGTATCCCGGTATTTGCTATCGTTGATACCAACTCCGATCCGGACGGTGTTGACTTCGTTATCCCGGGTAACGACGACGCAATCCGTGCTGTTAGCCTGTACCTGAGCGCTGTAGCTGCTACCGTTCGTGAAGGCCGTTCCCAGGATCTGGCTTCTCAGGCGGAAGAAAGCTTCGTAGAAGCTGAATAATAAGGTTTTACCCCTTATTAGTACCGTGTATGAATAGGGGCCCATTATCGGCCCCTTTCTTCAATTTACACTGTTTGGCCTCCGGCCGGGCAGTTCACATCTCCCGAGGATTTAAGAATGGCTGAAATTACCGCATCCCTGGTAAAAGAGCTGCGCGAGCGTACTGGCGCAGGCATGATGGATTGCAAAAAAGCGCTGACTGAAGCGAACGGCGACATCGAGCTGGCAATCGAAAACATGCGTAAATCCGGTGCGATCAAAGCAGCTAAGAAAGCAGGCAACGTTGCTGCTGACGGCGTGATCATCACTAAAATCGACGGCACCTACGGCATCATTCTGGAAGTTAACTGCCAGACTGACTTCGTTGCTAAAGATGGCGGTTTCCAGGCATTTGCGAACAAAGTTCTGGACGCAGCGGTTGCTGGCAAAATCACTGACGTTGAAGTTCTGAAAGCACAGTTCGAAGAAGAACGTGTTGCGCTGGTTGCTAAAATCGGTGAGAACATCAACATCCGTCGCGTATCTTCCCTGGAAGGCGAAGTACTGGGTTCTTACCAGCACGGCGCACGTATCGGTGTTCTGGTTGCGGCTAAAGGCGCTGACGAAGAGCTGGTTAAACAGCTGGCAATGCACATCGCTGCAAGCAAACCAGAATTCGTTAAGCCAGAAGACGTGTCTGCTGAAGTGGTAGAAAAAGAGTACCAGGTTCAGCTGGACATCGCGATGCAGTCTGGTAAGCCAAAAGAAATCGCAGAGAAAATGGTTGAAGGCCGCATGAAGAAATTCACCGGCGAAGTTTCTCTGACTGGCCAGCCTTTCGTTATGGATCCAAGCAAGTCTGTTGCTCAGCTGCTGAAAGAGCACAACGCTGACGTAACTGGCTTCATCCGCTTCGAAGTGGGCGAAGGCATCGAGAAAGTTGAGACTGACTTCGCAGCAGAAGTTGCTGCAATGTCCAAGCAGTCTTAATGATTGAAAAGGAGCCGCCTGAGGGCGGCTTCTTTTTGTCACCCGTCACAGGAAATCAGACAGGCTCCAGTATCGCCGTGCTGATTTGCGGCATATTATGTCGCCAGAATTAACTCCCATCTTAATCGTTGACAGTCTCAGGAAAGAAACATGGCTACCAATGCAAAACCCGTGTACAAACGCATTCTGCTTAAGCTGAGTGGCGAAGCGCTGCAGGGATCGGAAGGCTTCGGTATTGACGCAAGCATCCTTGATCGCATGGCACAGGAAATCAAAGAACTGGTCGAACTGGGTATCCAGGTTGGCGTGGTCATTGGCGGTGGCAACCTTTTCCGTGGTGCTGGTCTGGCGAAAGCGGGAATGAACCGCGTTGTGGGCGACCACATGGGTATGCTGGCAACCGTGATGAATGGCCTGGCAATGCGTGATGCGCTCCATCGCGCCTACGTGAATGCCCGCCTGATGTCCGCGATTCCCCTGAATGGCGTATGCGATAATTACAGCTGGGCAGAGGCCATCAGCCTGCTGCGCAACAACCGCGTGGTGATCCTCTCCGCCGGTACGGGTAACCCGTTCTTTACCACCGATTCCGCTGCCTGCCTGCGCGGTATCGAAATTGAAGCCGACGTGGTGCTGAAAGCGACCAAAGTAGACGGCGTGTTTACTGCCGACCCGGCAAAAGATCCTTCTGCGACCATGTACGATCAGCTGAGCTACAGCGAAGTGCTGGATAAAGAGCTGAAAGTGATGGATCTTGCCGCCTTCACGCTGGCTCGCGACCACAAACTGCCGATCCGTGTCTTCAACATGAACAAGCCTGGCGCACTGCGTCGCGTGGTCATGGGCGAAAAAGAAGGCACTTTGATCACGGAATAATTTCCGTCGACGATAAATACAGGTAAGATTCCGCTTTACTTTGTAGTGGTATCTTACCTGGACGCGCCTTTGGCGTTGTCATGAATTAAACGCGACTATACTTAGCACACCTGTAGCGCTGTGCTGGCGGATAGTCTGCCTGAGACAAGTTTTCAAGGATTCGTAACGTGATTAACGACATCAGAAAAGATGCTGAAGTACGCATGGACAAATGCGTAGAAGCGTTCAAAAACCAAATCAGCAAAATCCGTACTGGCCGTGCTTCCCCAAGCCTGCTGGATGGCATCATCGTAGAATACTACGGTACGCCAACCCCTCTGCGTCAGCTCGCGAGCGTGACGGTTGAAGATACCCGTACGCTGAAAATCAACGTCTTCGATCGCTCTATGAGCCCGGCCGTTGAGAAAGCGATCATGGCTTCTGACCTGGGTCTGAACCCAAGCTCAGCGGGTGCTGACATCCGCGTTCCGCTGCCTCCGCTGACGGAAGAGCGTCGTAAAGATCTCATCAAAGTGGTTCGCGGTGAAGCTGAGCAGGGTCGTGTTTCCGTGCGTAACGTGCGTCGCGATGCGAACGATAAAGTGAAAGCACTGCTGAAAGAAAAAGAGATCAGCGAAGATGACGATCGTCGTTCTCAGGACGACATTCAGAAAATGACCGACGCTGCCATCAAGAAAATTGATGCGGCGCTGGCAGAAAAAGAAGCGGAACTGATGCAGTTCTGATTTCTGTCGTACACTGATAAACGCCGTTCAGAGGGACTTCGGGTCTTGCTGGCGGCGTTTTGCTTTTATCTGGTCTAACTTTTTTCGGGCATCTCATGAAGCATTTAACACTCCTCGGCTCAACCGGTTCCATTGGTTGCAGTACTCTCGACGTCGTCCGCCATAATCCTGAACTTTACACCGTGACAGCGCTGGTGGCCGGTAAGAATGTGCAGCGTATGGTCGAGCAGTGCCTGGAGTTTATGCCCCGCTATGCGGTGATGGATGACGAAGAGGGCGCGCGCCTGCTAAAAGCCCAACTGCGTGAGAAGGGCAGCCGAACCGAGGTGCTGAGTGGCCAGCAGGCGGCCTGCGAGATGGCGGCGCTGGATGAGGTTGACCAGGTTATGGCGGCCATTGTCGGCGCAGCCGGGCTGCTGCCGACACTTGCTGCGATCGATGCCGGTAAAGATGTTTTGCTCGCCAATAAAGAGTCGCTGGTGACCTGCGGACGTCTGTTCATGGACGCGGTAAAACAGCGCGGGGCGCGTCTTTTACCGGTCGACAGCGAGCACAACGCCATTTTTCAGAGTTTACCGCAACCTTTTCAACAGAACCTGGGGTACGCTGACCTGGAGCAGAATGGCGTTGTGTCGATTCTGCTTACCGGGTCTGGTGGCCCGTTCCGTGAAACGCCACTGTCTGAACTGCGCGCAATGACGCCGGATCAGGCGTGCCGTCATCCGAACTGGTCAATGGGGCGTAAAATCTCCGTGGATTCTGCCACCATGATGAACAAAGGTCTGGAATACATTGAAGCGCGCTGGCTGTTTAATGCGTCGGCGAAACAGATGGAAGTACTGATCCACCCGCAGTCGGTGATTCACTCGATGGTGCGCTATCAGGATGGCAGCGTGCTGGCACAGCTCGGCGAGCCGGATATGCGTACGCCTATTGCTCATTCAATGGCATGGCCGAACCGGGTGAAATCCGGCGTGAAGCCGCTTGATTTCTGTAAGCTCAGTTCTCTGACGTTCAGTGAACCAGACTACGATCGTTATCCTTGTCTGAAGCTTGCAATGAACGCCTTTGACCAGGGGCAGGCGGCGACGACGGCACTGAATGCAGCCAATGAAATTACCGTTGACGCATTTCTGAATCAGCAGATCCGTTTTACCGATATCGCGTCCTTAAATTTATCGGTACTGGAAATGATGGATTTGCGCGAGCCACAAAGCGTGGAAGAGGTGCTGGCGGTGGATACAGCTGCTCGTGATATTGCGCGTAAACAGGTGACACGTCTCGCAAGCTGGTGATAAAGCAAGCACTAGTGGTCGTGCTATTTGTTAGCGTTGGGCTTCAGTGATATAGTCTGCGCCACCTGATCGCAGGAATTTGACTTTATGTGGTCAGGTAAGCCGTGGTTTGACACGGCTTTTTTATGTACAGGCTTAAGTATTCCTGAGTACCGTTAAATCCTTTCAGGGACAAAAAACGCGTTATGTTGTCTGCGAATCAACCAATAAGCGAAAACTTGCCAGCTCATGGCTGCCGTCATGTAGCAATCATTATGGATGGCAACGGGCGCTGGGCGAAAAGACAAGGGAAAATACGAGCCTTTGGGCATAAAGCGGGAGCGAAATCTGTTCGCCGCGCCGTCTCTTTTGCCGCCAATAACGGCATTGATGCGTTAACGCTCTATGCTTTTAGCAGTGAAAACTGGAATCGACCTCCGCAGGAAGTGACTGCGTTGATGGAATTGTTCGTGTGGGCGCTAGACAGCGAAGTAAAAAGCCTGCACCGCCACAACGTTCGCCTGCGCATCATTGGCGATACCAGTCGTTTTAACTCACGTTTGCAGGAGCGGATTCGTAAAGCAGAAGCGCTGACGGAAAATAATACCGGTCTGACGCTCAACGTTGCGGCGAATTACGGTGGACGCTGGGATATTATCCAGGGCGTTCGGCATCTGGCCGAACAGGTTCAGGAAGGGCTGTTGAGACCCGACCAGATTGATGAAGAGGCGCTGAGCAAGCAAATCTGCATGAATGAACTGGCACCTGTGGATTTGGTAATTAGGACAGGGGGGGAACATCGCATAAGTAACTTTCTGATATGGCAAATTGCCTATGCTGAACTTTACTTTACGGATGTTCTCTGGCCCGATTTTGATGAACAAGACTTTGAAGGTGCGCTGCATGCCTTTGCCAATCGAGAGCGTCGTTTCGGCGGCACCGAGCCAGGTGGCGACAAAGCCTGATGGGGGTAGCTTTTGCTGAAGTATCGCCTGATTTCCGCTTTTGTTTTAATACCCATTGTCATTGCGGCGCTGTTTTTACTGCCCCCGGTGGGATTCGCCATTGTCACGCTGGTAGTGTGCATGCTTGCCGCGTGGGAGTGGGGACAGTTTAGCGGCTTTACCTCGCGCAGCCAGCGAGTATGGCTTGCGGTACTCTGTGGCTTTATCCTGGCCATAATGCTGTTTACGTTGCCTGAATATCACCATGATATTCATCAACCGCTGGTTGCCGGCTCCTTGTGGATGTCGTTGGCCTGGTGGGTTGTTGCGCTGTTACTGGTGCTTTTTTATCCAGGTTCGGCCGCAATCTGGCGTCATTCAAAAGTGCTGCGACTGATTTTTGGTTTGCTCACCATTGTTCCGTTTTTCTGGGGCATGGTCGCGCTGCGCGCCTGGCACTATGACGAAAATCACTACAGCGGTGCGATCTGGCTGCTTTATGTGATGATTCTCGTCTGGGGGGCTGACTCCGGGGCCTATATGTTTGGTAAACTGTTTGGCAAACATAAGCTGGCACCAAAAGTTTCGCCGGGGAAAACCTGGCAAGGCTTCATCGGCGGCTTGTTTACGGCAGCGATCATCTCCTGGGGCTATGGCGTCTGGGCAGATCTGGCCGTGGCACCATCAATACTGCTGGTGTGCTCGATTTTTGCTGCACTTGCCTCAGTGCTCGGTGATTTAACCGAAAGTATGTTTAAGCGTGAAGCAGGGATTAAGGACAGCGGACATCTTATTCCAGGGCATGGCGGTATACTGGATCGCATTGACAGCCTGACAGCGGCTGTTCCAGTATTTGCTTGCCTGCTTTTACTGGTATTCGGGACGATTTAACGGAAGGTTTTATGCTGAGCATTCTCTGGAATCTGGCGGCGTTCATTGTTGCACTGGGTGTACTGATTACCGTGCATGAATTTGGCCATTTCTGGGTTGCTCGCCGTTGCGGTGTGCGGGTAGAGCGATTCTCCATTGGTTTTGGCAAATCACTCTGGACGCGCACCGATCGTCACGGCACGGAATTTGTCATCGCCCTTATCCCGCTTGGCGGCTACGTCAAAATGCTCGACGAACGTGTTGAGCCTGTCGCTCCCGAACTGCGACACAGTGCGTTTAACAACAAAACCGTTGGACAACGCGCCGCTATCATCGCTGCCGGACCGGTAGCCAACTTCATCTTTGCGATTTTCGCTTACTGGCTGGTGTTTATCATCGGCGTCCCTGGCGTGCGTCCGGTAGTGGGGGATATTGCCCCTGACTCCATCGCGGCGAGTGCGCAAATTACCTCCGGGATGGAACTTAAAGCGATTGATGGCATCGAAACCCCTGATTGGGATGCCGTGCGACTGCAGCTGGTAGCCAAAATTGGCGATCCGCAGACAACTATCAGCGTATCGCCGTTTGGGTCAGACGCGCGTCAGGACAAAGTACTGGATTTACGCCACTGGCGTTTCGAGCCAGACAAAGAGGATCCCGTCGCTGCGCTGGGCATTCGTCCCCGCGGCGCGCAGATTGAGCCGGTATTAGCCGAAGTACAGGCAAATTCGGCGGCGAGCAAAGCGGGTTTGCAAGCTGGCGACAGGATCGTTAAAGTCGATGGTCAACCATTAACAGAGTGGATGACCTTTGTTACTCTGGTGCGCGATAATCCGGGGACGTCCCTCGCGCTGGAAGTTGAAAGGCAAGGCAGTCCGCTTTCGCTGACGCTGATCCCGGATACGAAGTCGGTCGGCAAAAAGGCAGAAGGGTTTGCAGGCGTTGTGCCAAAAGTGATCCCGCTGCCAGATGAGTACAAGACAATACGCCAGTATGGGCCGTTTAGCGCCATTCTTGAAGCCACGGATAAAACATGGCAACTGATGAAGCTGACGGTCAACATGTTGGGGAAATTGATAACCGGTGATGTGAAACTGAACAACCTCAGTGGGCCAATCTCGATTGCTCAGGGGGCTGGGATGTCAGCGGAGTTCGGGGTGATTTACTATCTCATGTTCCTCGCGCTTATTAGCGTGAACCTTGGGATTATCAACCTGTTCCCGCTTCCCGTTTTAGACGGGGGTCATCTGCTGTTTTTAGCGATTGAAAAGCTAAAAGGCGGGCCGGTATCCGAGCGAGTTCAAGACTTTAGTTATCGCATTGGCTCGATTTTGCTGGTGCTGTTAATGGGGCTTGCACTTTTCAATGATTTCTCTCGGTTGTAAGAGAGTTAGTTAGGAAGAACGCATAATAACGATGGCGATGAAAAAGTTGCTCATAGCGTCGCTGCTGTTTAGCAGCGCCACCGTATACGGTGCTGACGGGTTCGTAGTGAAAGATATTCATTTCGAAGGCCTTCAGCGTGTCGCCGTTGGTGCGGCCCTCCTCAGTATGCCTGTGCGCCCCGGCGATACGGTTAATGATGAAGATATCAGTAACACCATCCGTGCTCTGTTTGCCACCGGCAACTTTGAGGACGTCCGCGTCCTGCGCGATGGTGATACGCTGCTGGTACAGGTAAAAGAACGTCCAACGATCGCCAGTATCACTTTCTCCGGCAACAAGTCGGTGAAAGATGACATGCTCAAGCAAAACCTTGAAGCATCGGGTGTTCGTGTGGGTGAATCTCTGGACCGCACAACCCTTTCAGACATTGAAAAAGGTCTGGAAGACTTCTACTACAGCGTCGGTAAATACAGCGCCAGCGTGAAAGCGGTTGTCACTCCGCTCCCGCGTAACCGTGTTGACCTGAAGCTGGTCTTCCAGGAAGGTGTTTCTGCGAAGATCCAGCAGATCAACATCGTGGGTAACCACGCGTTCAGCACCGACGAACTGATCTCGACCTTCCAGCTGCGCGATGAAGTGCCGTGGTGGAACGTGGTTGGCGATCGTAAATACCAGAAACAGAAGCTGGCGGGCGACCTTGAAACCCTGCGCAGCTACTATCTGGATCGCGGTTATGCCCGCTTCAACATCGACTCGACTCAGGTCAGTCTGACTCCGGACAAGAAAGGTATCTACATTACGGTTAACATTACTGAAGGCGATCAGTACAAGCTTTCTGGTGTTGAAGTGAGTGGTAACCTGGCGGGGCATTCTGCTGAGATCGAATCGCTGACCAAAATTCAGCCGGGCGATCTGTACAGCGGATCCAAAGTCACCAAAATGGAAGACAGCATTAAGAAGCTGCTCGGCCGCTATGGTTATGCCTATCCGCGCGTACAAACTCAGCCGGAAATCAACGATGCGGATAAAACCGTTAAGCTGCACGTTAACGTTGATGCGGGTAACCGTTTCTACGTGCGTAAGATCCGCTTCGTCGGTAATGACACCTCTAAAGACTCCGTTCTGCGTCGTGAAATGCGTCAGATGGAAGGGGCGTGGCTGGGCAGCGACCTGGTCGACCAGGGTAAAGAGCGTCTGAACCGTCTGGGCTATTTTGAAACCGTAGATACTGAAACTCAGCGTGTACCGGGCAGCCCGGATCAGGTTGATGTCGTTTATAAAGTGAAAGAGCGTAACACCGGTAGCTTTAACTTCGGCGTGGGCTACGGCACGGAAAGCGGCGTGAGTTTCCAGGTAGGCGTCCAGCAGGATAACTGGCTGGGTACGGGTTACTCTGTTGGTATTAACGGTACCAAAAACGACTACCAGACCTACTCTGAGTTCTCCGTTACCAACCCATACTTCACCGTTGACGGTGTGAGCCTGGGCGGTCGTATCTTCTATAACGACTTTAAAGCGGATGATGCAGATCTGTCTTCCTACACCAACAAAAGTTACGGTGTGGACGGAACGCTTGGCTTCCCGGTTAACGAATACAACACCCTGCGAGCGGGCTTAGGTTACGTGCATAACGACCTGTCCAACATGCAGCCGCAGGTGGCGATGTGGCGTTATCTGGATTCCATCGGCCAGTCGGCGAGTACCTCCAGCGATGACAACGGTTTTGCTGCAGATGACTTCACCTTCAACTATGGCTGGACCTACAACCGTCTTGACCGCGGTTTCTTCCCAACGGAAGGCTCTCGCGTTAACCTGAACGGTAAGGTGACCATTCCTGGTTCCGATAACGAGTTCTACAAGGTGACGCTGGATACCGCGTCCTACTTCCCGATTGATGACGATCACAAGTGGGTGGTGCTGGGTCGTACCCGTTGGGGCTATGGTGACGGTATCGGCAGTAAAGAGTTGCCGTTCTATGAGAACTTCTACGCGGGTGGTTCAAGCACCGTGCGTGGCTTCCAGTCTAACAACATTGGTCCGAAAGCGGTTTATTACGGCGGTAATGATGAAGATAACTGCGCAAGCCGTGATCCAAAACAAGTATGTAGCTCTGATGATGCGGTAGGCGGTAACGCCATGGCCGTGGCCAGCCTGGAGTTCATCACCCCAACGCCATTTATCAGTGATAAATACGCGAACTCCGTACGTACGTCCTTCTTCTGGGATGCGGGTACGGTGTGGGATACCAACTGGGAGAATACTGCCCAGATGCGCGCGGCTGGCGTTCCAGACTATAGCGATCCGGGCAATATTCGCATGTCTGCCGGTATCGCATTACAATGGATGTCACCGCTGGGGCCGTTGGTCTTCTCCTACGCCCAGCCGTTTAAGAAATACGATGGAGACAAAGCGGAGCAATTCCAGTTTAACATTGGTAAAACCTGGTAATAATCCGCTGCAATGGAATGCGTTGGCAGTGTAGCGCTGACAACCGGCGATCGGTAAAACGGTCGCCTTGCCACGCAAAGAACGGTACCTTCTGGTGCCAATGGGATGGTAAGGAGTTAATTGTGAAAAAGTGGTTATTAGCTGCAGGTCTCGGTTTAGCGATGGCAACTTCTGCTCAGGCAGCAGACAAAATCGCAATCGTCAACATGGGTAATTTGTTCCAGCAGGTCGCTCAGAAAACAGGTGTTTCTGCGACTCTGGAAAACGAATTCAAAGGCCGTGCGAGCGAACTGCAGCGTATGGAAGGCGATCTTCAGTCCAAAATGCAGCGTCTGCAGCGTGATGGTTCTACCATGAAAGCAAGCGATCGCAGCAAACTGGAAAAAGACGTTATGGCTCAGCGCCAGACCTTCTCCCAGAAAGCGCAGGCTTTCGAGCAGGATCGTCAGCGTCGTTCTAACGAAGAGCGTGGCAAGCTGGTGACTCGCATTCAAACTGCTGTTAAAGCAGTTGCTGCCGATCAGAGCATCGATCTGGTTGTTGATGCGAACGCCGTTGCTTTCAACAGCAGCGATGTTAAAGACATCACCGCTGATGTTCTGAAACAGGTCAAATAAGTAATGCCTTCAATTCGACTGGCTGATTTAGCTCAGCAGTTGGGTGCAGAATTACACGGTGATGGCGATATCGTCATCACCGCTGTTGCGTCCATGCAATCTGCTAAAGCTGGCACGATTACCTTCATGGTAAGCCCTAAGTACCGTGAACAACTGGCTCAATGCCAGGCGTCAGCTGTTGTTCTGACGCAGGACGATCTTCCTTTTGCCACTGGAAGCGCGCTGGTAGTGAAAAATCCCTACCTGACGTATGCACGCATGGCTCAAATTCTTGATACCACGCCGCAGCCGGCGCAGAACATTGCTGCCAGTGCAGCGATTGATCCGACGGCTAAGCTGGGTAACAACGTGGCCGTTGGCGCGAATGCGGTTATTGAATCTGGCGTTGAGCTGGGCGATAACGTCGTCATTGGCCCCGGATGCTTCGTTGGGAAAAATACGAAAATCGGCGCTGGCACCCGTTTATGGGCCAATGTGTCCGTTTATCATGAAGTTGAAATCGGCGAAAATTGCCTCGTCCAGTCCAGTACCGTGATTGGTTCTGATGGCTTTGGTTACGCGAACGATCGCGGTAACTGGGTTAAGATCCCGCAGCTTGGTCGCGTTATTATTGGCGATCGCGTGGAGATCGGGGCCTGTACCACGATCGATCGTGGTGCACTCGACGACACGATTATTGGCAATGGTGTTATCATCGATAACCAGTGCCAGATTGCGCATAACGTTGTGATTGGCGACAATACCGCGGTTGCGGGGGGCGTCATCATGGCGGGCAGCCTGAAAATTGGTCGTTACTGCATGATTGGCGGCGCGAGCGTGATTAATGGCCATATGGAAATATGCGACAAGGTGACGGTGACGGGCATGGGCATGGTAATGCGTCCTATCACTGAACCTGGCGTCTATTCCTCCGGTATTCCGCTGCAACCCAACAAGGTATGGCGTAAAACAGCAGCTCTGGTGATGAACATTGATGATATGAGCAAGCGACTCAAGTCTCTTGAGCGTAAGATCGATCAACAAGACTAAACGTCACCCGTTTAACGCTATCTTTCCCGGCCTGTCGGCTTTCTAATAAACCGGCAGGCCGTGTTATTATTGTTATCAGTACATTTTGACAGGAAGAGTATTTTGACTACTGACACTCATACTCTGCATATTGAAGAGATTTTAGAACTTCTGCCGCACCGCTACCCGTTTTTGCTGGTAGACCGTGTGCTGGATTTTGAAGAAGGTCGTTTTCTGCGCGCAGTGAAAAATGTTTCCGTGAACGAGCCGTTCTTCCAGGGACACTTCCCGGGTAAGCCTATCTTCCCGGGTGTGTTGATTCTGGAAGCGATGGCTCAGGCTACCGGTATTCTGGCGTTTAAAAGCGTCGGTAAGCTGGAGCCGGGTGAATTGTATTACTTCGCAGGTATTGATGAAGCACGCTTCAAGCGTCCTGTCGTGCCTGGTGATCAGATGATCATGGAAGTCACTTTTGAAAAAACGCGTCGTGGCCTGACTCGCTTCAAAGGCGTAGCGCTGGTTGACGGCAAAGTTGTTTGCGAAGCGACGATGATGTGTGCTCGTAGCCGGGAGTCCTGATACGTGATTGATAAATCCGCCTTTATTCATCCTACCGCTATTGTGGAAACCGGTGCCATTATTGGCGCAAACGTCCACATTGGCCCGTTTTGTATTGTTGGACCCCATGTCGAAATTGGTGAGGGTACAGTACTTAAATCTCACGTTGTCGTGAATGGTCACACGACCATTGGCTGCAATAACGAGATCTATCAGTTCGCTTCCATCGGCGAAGTTAACCAGGATCTGAAATATGCTGGTGAGTCGACCCGTCTGGAAATTGGCGATCGTAACCGTATTCGCGAAAGCGTCACCATTCATCGTGGAACAGTGCAGGGTGGTGGGTTGACGAAGGTGGGCAGCGACAACCTGTTCATGGTGAATGCGCACATTGCGCACGACTGTGCCGTGGGCGATCGCTGTATTCTTGCCAACAACGCAACGCTGGCAGGACACGTATCGGTTGATGACTTCGCAATTATTGGCGGCATGACCGCAGTCCATCAGTTCTGCATCATTGGTGCACACGTGATGGTCGGCGGATGCTCCGGTGTGGCGCAGGACGTCCCGCCGTATGTGATTGCGCAGGGCAACCATGCCACGCCGTTTGGCGTGAACATCGAAGGCCTCAAGCGTCGTGGCTTTAGCCGCGAAGCGATTACTGCTATCCGCAACGCGTACAAACTGCTGTACCGTAGCGGTAAAACGCTGGAAGAGGCGAAGCCGGAAATTGCCGAGCTGGCGAATAAGCATCCTGAAGTGAACGCGTTCATGGAGTTCTTTGACCGTTCCACGAGGGGTCTGATTCGTTAATGGTCGACAGTCGTCCGCTTACGATAGCCCTGGTCGCCGGAGAAACCTCCGGCGATATTCTTGGTGCAGGTCTCATCCGGGCGCTTAAGGCGCGCGTACCCAATGCTCGCTTTGTTGGCGTGGCAGGCCCGCTGATGCAGGCCGAAGGCTGTGAAGCCTGGTATGAAATGGAAGAGCTGGCCGTGATGGGCATCGTCGAGGTGCTGGGGCGCCTGCGACGCCTGCTGCATATTCGTGCCGATCTCACCCGCCGCTTTACCGAACTCAAACCCGATGTGTTTGTCGGTATCGATGCACCTGATTTCAACATTACCCTCGAAGGTAATCTGAAAAAGCAGGGCATCAAAACCATTCACTATGTCAGTCCGTCCGTGTGGGCGTGGCGACAGAAACGCGTTTTCAAAATCGGACGGTCCACCAACCTGGTGCTGGCTTTCCTGCCTTTCGAAAAAGCGTTTTACGACAGGTTTAATGTTCCGTGCCGTTTTATCGGTCATACCATGGCGGATGCGATGCCGCTGGATCCGGATAAAAACGCGGCGCGAGACGTGCTGGGTATCCCGCATGATGTGCACTGTCTGGCGTTGCTGCCGGGCAGCCGTGGCGCAGAGGTCGAGATGCTGAGCGCTGATTTCCTGAAGACCGCGCAGATTCTTCGCCAGACCTGGCCCGATCTTGAAGTGGTTGTGCCGCTGGTGAATGCCAAACGCCGCGAGCAGTTCGAGCGTATCAAAGCCGACGTTGCCCCGGATCTTCACGTTCGTCTTCTCGACGGGAAAGGGCGGGAAGCCATGTATGCAAGCGATGCCGCACTGCTGGCTTCCGGCACGGCAGCGCTGGAGTGTATGCTGGCGAAATGCCCGATGGTGGTCGGTTATCGCATGAAGCCGTTTACCTTCTGGCTGGCAAAACGTCTGGTGAAAACGGATTATGTCTCCCTGCCAAACCTGCTTGCCGGGCGCGAGCTGGTGAAAGAGCTGTTGCAGGATGAGTGCCAGCCGCAGGCGCTTGCGGATGCCCTGCTGCCGCTGCTGGCCAACGGCAAGACCAGCCACCAGATGCACGATACTTTCCGTGAACTGCATCAGCAGATCCGCTGTAATGCTGATGAGCAGGCGGCTGATGCAGTGCTGGAGTTAGCAAAATGATGGAATTTACTTATCCCCACACGCACCTCGTTGCCGGAGTGGATGAAGTCGGGCGCGGCCCGTTGGTCGGTGCCGTGGTGACCGCGGCGGTGATCCTCGATCCAACGCGCCCGATTATGGGTCTGAACGACTCAAAAAAACTCAGTGAGAAGCGCCGCCTGGCGCTGTTCGATGAAATTAAAGAGAAGGCGCTGGCGTGGAGCGTCGGGCGCGCAGAGCCGAATGAAATCGACGATCTGAATATTCTGCACGCCACGATGCTGGCAATGCAGCGAGCCGTTGCTGGCCTGAAGGTTGTGCCTGAATATGTACTGATCGACGGTAACCGTTGCCCGGCGCTGCCGATGCCTTCGATGGCCGTCGTTAAAGGCGACAGCCGCGTCGCAGAGATCAGTGCAGCTTCTATTATTGCCAAAGTGACGCGCGACGCCGAAATGGCCGCGCTGGACCTCACTTATCCCGCGTATGGTTTCGCCCAGCATAAGGGATATCCAACGGCTTTCCATCTGGAAAAGCTGGCTGAACATGGCGCAACTGAACATCATCGGCGCAGCTTTGGCCCGGTGAAGCGCGCGCTGGGACTGGTGTCCTGAATCAAGACGCAAGCAATTAAGTAACGCGGGATCTGAAGATGGCTGAACCACGTTTCGTACACCTGCGGGTGCATAGCGACTACTCCATGATCGATGGGCTGGCAAAGACCGGGCCGCTGGTAAAAAAGGCGGCCTCGCTTGGCATGCCTGCGCTGGCGATCACCGATTTTACCAACCTGTGCGGCCTGGTTAAGTTCTACGGGACGGCGCATGGCGCGGGGATGAAGCCTATCGTCGGTGCGGATTTCCATGTGCAGAGCGATCTCATCGGCGATGAACTGACGCAAATCTCCGTGTTGGCGATGAACAATACGGGTTACCAAAACCTCACTCTGCTTATCTCAAAAGCCTATCAGCGCGGTTATGGGGCGCTGGGGCCGTGGATTGACAGGGAATGGCTGGCTGAGCTAAACGAAGGGCTGCTGCTGATCTCCGGCGGCCGCATGGGCGATGTCGGTAAATCCCTGCTGCGCGGTAACAGCGCGCTGGTGGATCAGTGCGTCTCGTTCTATGAAGAGTACTTCCCGAATCGTTACTATCTGGAGCTGATTCGCACCGGCCGCCAGGATGAAGAGAACTATCTGCACGCTGCTGTCGCACTGGCAGAAGAGCGCGGCTTGCCCGTGGTGGCAACGAATGACGTGCGTTTCCTGGAGTCCGGCGATTTTGACGCGCATGAAATTCGCGTCGCTATCCACGATGGCTTCACTCTCGACGATCCAAAGCGTCCGCGGAACTACTCATCGCAGCAGTATATGCGCAGCGAAGAGGAGATGTGCGAGCTCTTCTCTGACATTCCGGAAGCGCTGGAAAACAGCGTAGAGATTGCCAAGCGCTGTAACGTGACCGTGCGCCTCGGCGAATACTTCCTGCCGCAGTTCCCGACCGGGGACATGACCACGGAAGATTTCCTGGTCATGAAATCGAAAGAAGGTCTGGAAGAGCGTCTCGAATTCCTGTTCCCGGATGAAGAAGAGCGTAAAAAACGTCGTCCGGAGTATGACGAACGCCTGGATATTGAACTCCAGGTGATTAACCAGATGGGCTTCCCGGGCTACTTCCTGATTGTAATGGAGTTTATCCAGTGGTCGAAGGATAACGGCGTGCCGGTAGGTCCGGGCCGTGGCTCGGGTGCGGGCTCACTGGTGGCGTATGCGCTGAAAATTACCGACCTCGATCCGCTGGAATTTGACCTGCTGTTCGAACGTTTCCTTAACCCGGAACGTGTTTCCATGCCCGACTTCGACGTCGACTTCTGCATGGAAAAACGCGACCAGGTGATTGAGCACGTGGCCGATATGTACGGTCGTGACGCGGTTTCGCAGATCATTACCTTCGGTACCATGGCGGCGAAAGCGGTTATCCGCGACGTGGGCCGCGTGCTGGGCCACCCGTACGGTTTTGTCGATCGTATTTCAAAGCTGGTGCCGCCCGATCCGGGCATGACGCTGGCAAAAGCCTTTGAAGCTGAACCTCAGCTGCCGGAAATCTACGAAGCTGATGAAGAGGTAAAAGCGCTGATCGACATGGCGCGCAAGCTGGAAGGCGTGACGCGTAACGCCGGTAAGCATGCGGGGGGCGTGGTTATCGCCCCGACCAAAATCACCGACTTTGCGCCGCTCTACTGCGACGAAGCGGGCCAGCACCCGGTCACCCAGTTCGATAAAAACGACGTGGAATACGCCGGGCTGGTGAAGTTCGACTTCCTCGGCCTGCGCACGCTGACCATCATCAACTGGGCGCTGGAGATGATCAACGCCCGCCGCGAGAAGAACGGCGAGCCGCCGCTGGATATCGCGGCCATCCCGCTGGATGACAAGAAAAGTTTCGACATGCTGCAGCGCTCGGAGACGACAGCCGTCTTCCAGCTTGAATCCCGCGGCATGAAAGATCTAATTAAACGCCTGCAGCCCGACTGCTTCGAAGATATGATCGCGCTGGTGGCCCTGTTCCGTCCGGGCCCGCTGCAGTCAGGGATGGTGGATAACTTTATCGACCGTAAACACGGGCGCGAAGAGATTTCCTACCCGGACGTGCAGTGGCAGCATGAAAGCCTGAAGCCTGTGCTGGAGCCGACCTACGGCATCATCCTGTATCAGGAACAGGTCATGCAGATCGCCCAGGTGCTTTCCGGCTATACCCTTGGCGGCGCGGACATGCTGCGTCGTGCGATGGGTAAGAAAAAGCCGGAAGAGATGGCCAAGCAGCGCTCCATCTTTGAAGATGGGGCGAAGAAAAACGGCGTCGATGGCGAACTGGCGATGAAAATCTTCGACCTGGTGGAGAAATTCGCCGGGTACGGATTTAACAAATCTCACTCCGCCGCCTATGCTTTGGTTTCTTATCAAACGCTGTGGCTCAAGGCCCACTATCCCGCTGAGTTTATGGCGGCGGTAATGACCGCCGATATGGACAACACCGAGAAGGTGGTTGGCCTGGTGGACGAGTGCTGGCGCATGGGGCTGAAGATCCTGCCGCCGGATATTAACTCGGGTCTGTACCATTTCCACGTTAACGATGACGGGGAGATCGTCTACGGGATCGGCGCGATCAAAGGCGTGGGTGAGGGGCCGATCGAGGCGATCATCGAAGCGCGTAATAACGGCGGCTACTTCCGTGAGCTGTTCGATCTGTGCGCCCGTACCGATACCAAAAAACTGAACCGCCGCGTGCTGGAAAAACTGATCATGTCCGGCGCGTTTGACAGGCTGGGGCCACACCGTGCCGCGCTGATGAACTCGCTCGGCGATGCGTTGAAGGCGGCCGATCAGCATGCAAAAGCGGAAGCCATTGGCCAGGCGGATATGTTCGGCGTGCTGGCGGAAGAGCCAGAGCAGATCGAGCAGTCCTATTCCAACTGCCAGCCGTGGCCAGAACAGGTGGTACTGGATGGAGAGCGGGAAACGTTAGGTCTGTACCTGACGGGGCACCCGATCAACCAGTATCTTAAAGAAATTGAGCGCTATGTCGGCGGCCACAGGCTTAAAGACATGCATCCGACAGAACGTGGTAAGATCACCACGGCTGCGGGGCTCGTGATTGCTGCAAGGGTAATGGTCACCAAGCGCGGCAATCGTATCGGCATCTGTACGTTAGATGACCGTTCCGGGCGTCTGGAGGTGATGCTGTTCACCGACGCGCTGGATAAATACCAGCAATTGCTGGAAAAAGACCGCATACTTATCGTCAGCGGACAGGTCAGCTTTGATGACTTCAGCGGGGGGCTTAAAATGACCGCCCGCGAAGTGATGGACATTGACGAAGCCCGGGAAAAATATGCTCGCGGGCTTGCTATCTCGCTGACGGACAGGCAAATTGATGACCAGCTTTTAAACCGACTCCGTCAGTCTCTGGAACCCCACCGCTCGGGGACCATTCCAGTACATCTCTACTATCAGAGGGCGGATGCACGTGCGCGGTTGCGCTTTGGTGCAACGTGGCGTGTCTCTCCGAGCGATCGTTTACTGAACGATCTCCGTGGCCTCATTGGTTCGGAGCAGGTGGAACTGGAGTTTGACTAATACAGGAATACTATGAGTCTGAATTTCCTTGATTTCGAACAGCCGATTGCTGAGCTGGAAGCGAAAATCGATTCTCTGACAGCGGTAAGCCGTCAGGATGAAAAACTGGATATTAACATCGACGAAGAAGTGCATCGTCTGCGCGAAAAAAGCGTAGAACTGACGCGCAAAATCTTTGCCGATCTCGGCGCATGGCAGATCGCGCAGCTGGCGCGTCATCCACAGCGTCCGTACACCCTGGATTATGTCCGCCTGGCGTTTGACGAATTTGACGAACTGGCAGGCGACCGCGCATACGCTGACGATAAAGCTATCGTTGGCGGCATCGCGCGTCTGGATGGACGTCCGGTGATGATCATTGGTCACCAGAAAGGCCGTGAAACCAAAGAGAAGATCCGTCGTAACTTCGGTATGCCAGCACCAGAAGGCTACCGTAAGGCCCTGCGTCTGATGGAGATGGCTGAGCGTTTCAATATGCCAATCATCACCTTCATCGACACGCCGGGTGCATACCCAGGCGTAGGCGCGGAAGAGCGCGGCCAGTCTGAAGCTATCGCACGCAACCTGCGCGAGATGTCTCGCCTGAAGGTACCGGTCATCTGTACCGTTATCGGTGAGGGTGGTTCTGGCGGTGCGCTGGCGATTGGCGTGGGCGATAAAGTGAATATGCTGCAGTACAGCACCTATTCCGTTATCTCCCCGGAAGGCTGTGCGTCCATTCTGTGGAAAAGCGCCGACAAAGCGCCGCTGGCCGCTGAAGCGATGGGCATCATTGCGCCGCGTCTGAAAGAGCTGAAGCTGATCGACACCGTTATCCCGGAGCCTCTGGGCGGCGCGCATCGTAAGCCGGAAGTGATGGCTGCTTCCCTGAAAGCACAGCTGCTGGCCGACCTGGCCGATCTGGACGTCCTGAGCAAAGAAGATCTGCTCAATCGTCGTTACCAGCGTCTGATGACCTACGGTTACGCGTAAGCTTCACAATTATCTGAAAAGCCGCACATTGTTGCGGCTTTTTTTATACCTGCCGTTTACCTTAACTATGCTTATCTGATGTTTTTCAAGGAGGTAAACCATGAACATCATTGCCATCATGGGGCCACACGGCGTCTTTTATAAAGACGAGCCCATCAAGGAGCTGGAGCAAGCTCTTAAAGCACGCGGATATCAGCTAATCTGGCCGCAAAACAGCGCCGATCTGCTGAAATTCATCGAACATAATCCGCGCATCTGTGGCGTGATATTCGACTGGGACGAATACGACATGGAGCTGTGCAGCGAGATCAACAGGCTGAATGAATACCTTCCGCTCTACGCCTTTATCAACACTCACTCGACCATGGACGTGAGCGCGCACGATATGCGCATGGCGCTGTGGTTCTTCGAATACGCGCTCGGCGTGGCCGAGGACATTGCGACCCGCATTCAGCAGTACACCGGTGAATACCTGGATAACATCACGCCGCCGTTTACGCGCGCGCTGTTCACCTATGTGAAAGAGGGGAAATACACCTTCTGTACGCCGGGACACATGGCCGGAACGGCCTATCAAAAAAGCCCGGTGGGGTGCCTGTTCTACGATTTCTTCGGCGGCAACACCCTGAAAGCAGACGTGTCGATTTCAGTGACCGAGTTAGGCTCTCTTCTGGATCACACCGGCCCACATCTTGAAGCTGAAGAGTATATCGCCCGCACCTTTGGCGCCGAGCAGAGCTATATGGTGACCAACGGCACCTCGACCTCGAACAAAATCGTCGGGATGTACGCCGCGCCAACCGGAAGCACGTTGCTGATTGACCGTAACTGCCATAAATCGCTGGCGCACCTGCTGATGATGAGCGACGTCGTCCCGATCTGGCTGTCACCCACGCGTAACGCGCTCGGTATCCTCGGCGGCATTCCGCGCCGGGAGTTCACGCACCAGGCCATCGAAAGTAAGGTTGCGGCGATCCCCGACGCAAGCTGGCCTGTCCATGCGGTAATCACCAACTCCACCTATGACGGTCTGCTGTATAACACGAACTGGATCAAGCAGACGCTGGACGTACCGTCGATCCACTTCGATTCCGCGTGGGTGCCCTATACCAACTTCCACCCGATTTACTCGGGCAAAAGCGGGATGAGCGGCGAGCGCGTGCCGGGCAAGGTATTTTTCGAAACGCAGTCGACGCACAAAATGCTGGCCGCGTTTTCGCAGGCTTCGTTAATCCATATTAAAGGCGAGTACGACGAGGATACGTTTAATGAAGCCTTTATGATGCACACCACCACCTCACCGAGCTATCCGCTGGTGGCCTCTATCGAGACGGCGGCGGCGATGCTGCGCGGCAATCCGGGTAAACGCCTGATTAACCGCTCGGTGGAACGGGCGCTGCATTTCCGTAAAGAGGTCCAGCGGCTGAAGGATGAGGCCGACGGCTGGTTCTTTGATATCTGGCAGCCGGAAGAGATCGACGAGGCGGAGTGCTGGCCCGTCGCGCCGGGAGAGAGCTGGCATGGCTTTCGGGATGCCGATGCGGACCACATGTTTCTCGATCCTGTGAAGGTGACGATCCTGACGCCGGGTATGGACGAACAGGGCGTGATGGGCGAGGAGGGGATCCCCGCCGCGCTGGTGGCGAAGTTCCTTGACGAGCGCGGCGTGGTGGTGGAGAAGACCGGTCCTTACAATCTGCTGTTCCTGTTCAGCATCGGGATCGATAAAACACGGGCGATGGGTTTGCTCCGCGGGCTGATGGAGTTCAAGCGCGCCTACGATCTGAACCTGCGGGTGAAGAACATGCTGCCGGATCTCTACGCGGAAGATCCTGACTTTTACCGCAACATGCGCATTCAGGATCTGGCTCAGGGTATCCACCGACTGATCCGCCAGCACGATCTGCCGCGCCTGATGCTCCAGGCGTTTGACGTCCTGCCTGATATGAAGCTGACGCCGCACAAGGCCTGGCAGCGGCAGGTGAAAGGCGAAGTCGAAACCGTTGAGCTGGAAAATCTGGTCGGGCGGGTATCGGCCAACATGATCCTGCCGTATCCGCCGGGCGTGCCGCTGCTGATGCCGGGTGAGATGATCACCGAGGAGAGCCGGGCGGTGCTCGATTTTCTGCTGATGCTCTGTTCGGTGGGGCGTCACTACCCGGGCTTTGAAACGGATATTCACGGCGCGAAACGCGACGAAAACGGCGTTTACTGGGTGCGAGTCCTAAAATAAAGGTGACCGCTTGCCAGGTGTGGGTTTTCGGTTGTAACGTTCAGGCATCATAAAAAGGAGAAGCTATGCTGGGTTTAAAAGCGGTTCACCATATTGCGATCATCGCCACCGATTATGCGAAAAGTAAGGCCTTCTACTGCGACATTCTTGGCTTTACGCTCATGAGCGAGGCCTACCGCGAGGAGCGTGACTCCTGGAAGGGCGATCTCGCGCTAAACGGGCAGTATGTGATTGAGCTGTTCTCTTTTCCTTTCCCGCCTTCGCGTCCGTCCCGCCCGGAAGCCTGCGGCCTGCGTCATCTGGCTTTCAGCGTTGATGACCTTGATAGCGCAGTAAAACACCTGGAAGCGCACGGCGTGACGTGCGAGGCGATTCGCGTCGATCCCTTTACCGATAAGCGTTTCACCTTTTTCAACGATCCGGACGGCCTGCCGCTGGAGCTTTACCAGCAGTAATGTTTGTCCTGTGTGATAATGCCCGCTCAGTTCGGGCATTTTTTATGTGTAATTTCCTATGACCTTACCTGCTATCGCACAAGCCGTTTCACCGTACCGCCAGCTGCTGGTGGGGTTTAGCGGTGGCCTGGATTCCACCGTGTTGCTACATCGCCTTAAGCTCTGGCGCGACCGGGACCCTGGCGTCCAGCTTCGGGCTATACATATCCACCACGGACTAAGCCGTCATGCAGAGGAGTGGGTGGCGCACTGTGAAGCCTTGTGTGAGGCGTGGGCTATCCCGCTCATCGTTGAGCGCGTCACGCTTGCTGATGAAGGATTGGGTATTGAGGCGCAGGCGCGTAAAGCCCGCTATGCCGCTTTTGCCTGCGTATTGCTGCCCGGCGAAGCGCTGGTCACGGCGCAGCATCTGGACGATCAGTGCGAAACCTTTTTGCTGGCGCTTAAGCGGGGCAGCGGACCCGCGGGGCTTTCCGCCATGCCGGCGCGTTCAGAGTTTGCCGGGACGCAATTATTACGGCCGTTGCTTGGCGAGACACGCGCGTCGCTGGAAGCCTGGGCGCGAGAACATCAGCTGAGCTGGATTGAAGATGAGAGCAACCAGGACGACAGCTACGATCGTAACTTCCTGCGTCTGCGCGTCATCCCGCTTTTAAGCGAGCGCTGGCCGCATTTCGCCGACGCGACGGCAAGAAGCGCTATGCTGTGTGCCGAACAGGAGAGCCTGCTGGATGAGTTACTCCGCGAGGAGTTGTCTGACCTCATTTCAGAAGACGGAGCGCTGGCAATTGCGCCTCTGGAGGCGATAAGCCCGGCGCGTCGGGCCGCGCTGTTACGTCGCTGGCTCGCCACGCATCATGCTGCGATGCCGTCGCGGGCAATGCTTAGCCGTATCTGGGACGAAGTCGCGCAGGCGCGGGAAGATGCTTCCCCCTGCGTACACCTCAGTGGATATGAGGTCAGACGCTTTAAAGGCAAACTCTGGTGGGTAAAATACTCCCCCTCGCTGACCGATGTGGTGCTTCACTGGACCTCACCAGAGGCACCGCTGATATTGCCCCAGGACACGGGGAGTGTCTCTCTGATGCCGACTGGCCATGTGCGTCTGCCAAAGCCCGGTGAACCCGTCAGCGTGCGCTTTAAGGCTGGCGGCTTGCTGCATATCGTCGGACGCAACGGGGGACGGAAGCTGAAAAAGATATGGCAGGAGTACAACGTGCCGCCGTGGCTGCGCGACACCACGCCGCTGCTGTTCTACGGTGAAACGCTGATTGCTGCTGCAGGGGTGTTCATCACGGAAGAGGGGTGGATAGAAGAGGGTGCCAGCTTCGAGTGGCGGAAAGCGTAACGGGCAGCCCGGCTGCCCGTTAATGTCATCAGGATTCGCTCACCACGACGGTGCCGATTTGCGGGTGGCTGAAGCTGGCTATTTTGTCCAGACGCAGCTCGCGCGTCGCACCGGCATCTTCCACGACCAGGTATTCCACATTCTTGCGAGAAAGCAGATCGCTGGCCTTCGCCTTCAACACTTCGCCATCTTTTAGCTCCAGCGTCAGTATTAAATGATGCTGGCAGGCGAGTTCGAGGTTGTCATAGTCATCACAATTGATGGGTTGATAAGTATCATTCATCGACATAATCGCTCACCAGTAAATTCGCCGCAGCATACGCTGCTTTTTCCCTGACCGACTCTGAAAGGCTCTCATCAGAGGCCACTTCATTAAGCACCTTCAATACACAGCCCAACGCGTCCGGGACATACCCCAGATCTCCGCTGGCGATTTCCGCATACCGTTTGCGAATTAACTCACAATAATTATTCACATCCCCTCCCGCCAGCGCACTGACTTACTGTGAGATATCATTAAGCCTACGAAGATAAACTCGGTTTAGCAAGGTGACTATACCATACTCATTTAAGCAATATCAGCGCCTTGATAGCGGTGTATTTATTACTCAGTAACAGCCTTTTGCCTCCGTTTTCGCTACAATGTGCGGCTGATTCGAATGGAGTTCTCTCATGGCGCTGAAAGCGACAATTTATAAAGCAGTGGTCAACGTGGCCGATCTTGATCGCAACCAGTTTCTGGACGCGTCGCTTACGCTGGCACGCCACCCCTCCGAAACACAGGAGCGTATGATGCTGCGCCTGCTGGCGTGGATTAAGTATGCTGATGAACGTCTGCAGTTTACCCGTGGGTTGAGCGCGGAAGACGAGCCTGAAGCCTGGCTGCGCAACGACCATCTGGGGATCGATTTATGGATTGAACTCGGTCTGCCGGACGAGCGCAGGATTAAAAAGGCGTGTACTCAGTCTGCGGAAGTGGCGTTATTCGCCTATAACCAGCGCGCGGCGGAGATTTGGTGGCAGCAAAATAAGAATAAATGCGCGCAGTTTAAAAATCTCGCCGTCTGGTATCTGGATGATGAACAGCTGGCGCAGCTGAGCGAGTTCGCCAGCCGGACGATGGCGCTGCAGGCAACGATCCAGGACGGAGCCATCTGGCTTTCTGATTCTCAGAATAATCTGGAAATTCATCTGACAGCCTGGCAGCCTGCGCCATGATCGTCTTGTCCCGAAGCGTCAGCATCCCTGATAGCGAGCTGGAGATCGCCGCCATCCGTGCTCAGGGCGCGGGCGGGCAGCACGTCAACAAGGCGTCGACGGCTATCCATTTGCGTTTTGACATTCGGGCCTCAAGCCTGCCAGAGTATTATAAAGAAAGTCTGCTTGCCGCCAGCCATCACTTGATCACCAGCGATGGTGTGATTGTGATCAAAGCCCAGGAGTACCGCAGCCAGGAATTAAACCGGGAAGCGGCGCTAGCCAGGCTGGTGGCGGTCATCAAAGAGTTAACGGCAGTACAAAAAAGCCGCCGGGCAACGCGGCCAACCCGCGCATCGAAAGAGCGTCGGCTGTCCTCGAAAGCCCAAAAATCCACAGTGAAAGCATTACGCGGTAAAGTTCGTCGCCCGATGGAGTGACGAAAGGGAACACAATTTTCATAAGGAATTCATTGTGAAAAAAGCATTATTTTCAGCGCTGGCAGTGAGTACATTGTTTGCGCTTTTCGGGTGTAACAACCGTTCTGAAACGCAGGTTTTGCAGCCAGCGCAGAATGAAGAGTTAAAGCCAATGCAGCAGAGCTGGCGCGGCGTATTGCCTTGCGCGGACTGCGAAGGCATTGAAACGTCACTGTTCCTGCAAAAAGACGGTACCTGGGTGATGAACCAGCGCTACCAGGGCGCGAAAGAACCCTCTTCATTTGCCACCTACGGGACATGGGCGCGTACGGCGGAGAAGCTGGTCCTGACGGATACCTCCGGTGACAAAACCTGGTTCCGCCCTAAAGGTGAGAACATGGAAATGCTCGACCGGGAAGGCAATCCGATTGAATCCCAGCTCAACTACACGCTGACGCCGGTGAAAGCGGCGCTGCCAGCCACGCCAATGGCGATGCGGGGGATGTATTTCTATATGGCGGATGCGGCGATCTTTACTGACTGCGCTACCGGTAAGAAAGTCAGCGTGGCAAACAATGCGCAGCTTGAACGTGATTACGCCGTGGCGCGCGGCAATGACAGCAAGCCGGTATTGCTGACGGTTGATGGCCACTTTACGCTGGAGCCAAACCCGGATAGCGGGGAGATGGTGAAAACGCTGGTGGCAGATAAAGACGCGAAGTTTGTCGCGGGTAAAGACTGTAACAGTAAATAAATTGACGTTGAGCCATTAAAAAACCCCGCCAGAGCGGGGTTTTTTGTTTAGCCTTTGATGGCTTTCACCAGGTAATCAAGAATATCGCCGGTCTTGATCATCTGTTTTTCGCCGCTGCGACGGTATTTGTATTCAATCTCATCGCTGTCGAGGTTACGGTCGCCGATGACGACGGTGTGCGGGATACCGATCAGTTCCATATCGGCAAACATCACGCCCGGACGCTCTTTACGGTCATCCATCAGCACTTCGATACCCTGAGCGCGCAGCTCGGCGTACAGCTTCTCGGCCAGCTCCTGCACGCGGTAAGATTTGTGCATGTTCATTGGCAGAATGGCTACCTGGAACGGCGCGATATTGTCCGGCCAGACGATGCCGCGCTCGTCGTAGTTCTGCTCGATGGCCGCAGCCACCACGCGCGTTACCCCGATACCGTAGCAGCCCATGGTCAGGATCTGGTTACGGCCATCTTCACCCTGAACGGCGGCGTTCAGCGCACGAGAGTATTTATCACCCAGCTGGAAGATGTGGCCCACTTCGATACCGCGCTTGATCATCAGCGTACCCTGGCCGTCCGGGCTTGGGTCGCCTGCAACCACGTTACGGATGTCTGCCACTTCTGGCGTCGCTACGTCGCGATCCCAGTTGATGCCGAAGTAATGTTTACCGTCGATGTTAGCACCCGCGGAGAAGTCGCTCATTGCAGCAACCGTGCGGTCAATAACGACAGGAACCGGCATATTCACCGGACCGAGAGAGCCTGGGCCGGCATTCACGACGGCGCGGATTTCCGCTTCCGTGGCGAACGTCAGCGGGCTGGCGACCTGCGGCAGCTTTTCGGCTTTCACTTCGTTCAGTTCATGATCGCCACGCACCAGCAGGGCAACCAGCGGGTAAGCGCTGCCTTCGGTGGATTTCACCAGCAGCGTTTTCACGGTTTTTTCGACTGGCAGACTGAACTGCTCAACCAGCTCGGCGATGGTTTTCGCGTTTGGCGTATCAACCAGCGTCATCTCTTGCGTTGCCGCACCGCGAGGTTCTTTTGGTGCCAGCGCTTCTGCAAATTCGATGTTCGCCGCGTAGTCTGAAGAGTCAGAGAAGATCACATCGTCTTCACCGCTCTGCGCCAGAACCTGGAACTCATGGGACGCGCTACCGCCGATGGAGCCGGTATCAGCCTGCACAGCGCGGAAATCCAGACCCATGCGGGAGAAGATTTTGCTGTAAGCCTCGTACATTTTGTCGTAGGTCTCTTGCAGCGATTCCTGTGACGTATGGAAAGAGTAGGCATCTTTCATCAGGAATTCGCGAGAGCGCATCACGCCGAAACGTGGGCGCACTTCGTCACGGAACTTGGTCTGGATCTGGAAGAAGTTCAGCGGCAGCTGTTTGTAAGAGCTCAGCTCGTTACGAATCAGATCGGTAATGACTTCTTCATGCGTTGGACCGAGAACGAACGGACGCTCGCCGCGATCGACGAAGCGCAGCAGTTCTGGGCCATATTGCTCCCAACGACCGCTCTCCTGCCACAGGTCAGCGGGCTGAACCACGGGCATGGACACCTCGATAGCACCGGCGTTGTTCATCTCTTCACGCACGATGTTTTCGACTTTTTTCAGGACGCGCACGCCGGTCGGCAGCCAGGTGTATAACCCGGAGGCCAGCTTGCGGATCATCCCGGCGCGCAGCATCAGCTGATGGCTGATCACTTCGGCGTCGGCAGGTGTCTCCTTCAGAGTGGAGAGCAGATATTGGCTAGTACGCATGTTGTTACGGTTCCATTTCGACGATTGGAACAGGCTGAAACGCCAGCCTGACACAAAAAAAGTGGTTTAGTTTACCAGTGTGGCAAAGATGCCAAAAGAGAGGAGAACAAAATTACCTGGGTTCAAGGGCAAACACTTCGAAACCTGCCCCAGTGACGCGCCAGCGCACGTTAAAATCCAGCAGCCAGACGGCGTACGTCTTTCCTGCTTCCTCTTCTTTGCGGTAGGCCGGACGGGGGTCCTGTGCCAGAACTTCAGTGATGAAATGCCGTAAGCGAGGATAGCGTTTCTCCAGCTGACTCAGCTGTAAGGCTATCTCAGGCGTAAACGAGACTGGCATATCCGCCTGCGGTGCGTCCTGAGCGTAGCTTGCACGCGCATTCGGGAGGGATTCGGCGAAAGGCAAATAGGGTTTAATGTCGATAACCGGCGTGCCGTCAACCAGGTCCAGGCTGCCCAGCTCAAGGATGACCTGATCCTTCTGGCAACGTATGCCTTTCAGTTCAACCAGCGACATCCCGATCGGATTGGGGCGGAAGGTCGAACGAGTCGCAAACACGCCCATTCTCGCATTTCCGCCCAGGCGCGGGGGACGCACGGTGGGACGCCAGCCGCCTTCCATTGTCTGGTGAAAAACAAATACCACCCATAAGTGACTGAAAGACCCGAGCCCGCGTACCGCATCGGCCTGGTTATAAGGTGCCTGAAGATGAAGCTCGCCGCTGCCGCTGGTGACCAGACCGGGCTGGCGGGGCACGGCGAACTTCTCTTTATACGGAGAGTGGATAACGCCTATTTGCTCAAACTGAAATGCACTCATTTCGCCGTAATGTTCAGCGCAGAACCGATGCAAACCGCCTGACGGTAGCAGCCCGGCGTGCCGCTGGTGACTTCGCAGCTGTGCAGCAGCACCGCGTTAGCTTTCATTTTTGCGGCGTTAATCTGCATGCGTTTACGCGCAGTCGGGATATTCGGTGGAGAGTCCTGATTGGTTGCCTGACAGGATTCACCGCTCACTTCACCCAGTTCACGGAACGGTTTGCCGACCAGTTCGTCAGCCTTGGTGATAATGCGAACCGGCGCAGGGCGAACCACTTTCGGTTTTGCAGGCTCTGTTTTTGGCGGGGTTGCCGTGCTTTGAACGGGTTCAACAGGAGATCTGCTTAGCATAGAACAGCCGCTCAGCATGAGTGCTAAAAGACAGATCGGTAAAGCACGCATAATAATTCCTCAATGGATAATCAAAACGTCAGATATTGAATCAGGTGACTGCACAAATGACAAGACGGGCATAAGCCCGTCCTGATGATATTACACTGAGGTGAGATTACCAGCCTTTAACAGCGCCGCCGTTAAACACTTTGTTGGCTTCCTGGTAAACTTCGTCTGACTGATAGGCCTGGACGAACTTCTTCACGTTTTCCGCGTCTTTGTTATCTTCGCGAGTCACGATCAGGTTAACGTACGGAGAGTCTTTATCTTCAACGAAGATACCGTCTTTCGCTGGCGTCAGGCCAATCTGGCTGGCGTAAGTGGTGTTGATGACGGCCAGGGCAATCTGCGCATCGTCCAGAGAACGCGGCAGCTGCGGTGCTTCCAGTTCAACAATTTTCAGATTTTTCGGGTTCTCGGTGACATCCAGAACGGTTGGCAGCAGGCCAACGCCGTCTTTCAGTTTGATCAGGCCCACTTTCTGCAGCAGCAGCAGGGAGCGTCCAAGGTTGGTTGGATCGTTAGGCACGGCTACCTGAGAACCCGGCTGCAGTTCGTCCAGCGATTTAATTTTCTTGGAGTAGCCTGCAATCGGGTAGACGAAGGTGTTACCCACGCCAACCAGCTTATAGCCGCGATCTTTGATCTGCTGATCCAGGTATGGCTTATGCTGGAAGGCGTTGGCGTCGATATCGCCTTTGCTCAGCGCTTCGTTCGGCAGAACGTAATCGTTGAAGGTTACGAGCTCAACGTCCAGACCGTATTTTTCTTTCGCCACTTTCTGAGCAACTTCAGCAACCTGCTGTTCTGCACCTACGATAACGCCCACTTTAATATGGTTTGGATCTTTTTCGTCCTGACCGCAACCCACCAGTGCCAGAGATCCAATCAGCGCGCCTACTGCTGCAAAGGTCTTTAATTTAAACGCCATGTTTTATCCTTAACTCGTCGAGTTTGTGTTGTGTGTAACGTTATTTGTGAGTAACAGCCCGGACGATGCGATCGCCAGAGAACTGGATTAAGTAAACCAGAACAACCAGCAATACCAGAACGGTATTCATCACGGTAGCGTTATATCCAATATAGCCGTACTGATAACCAATCTGTCCTAAACCGCCAGCGCCAACTGCACCGCCCATCGCGGAATACCCTACCAGAGTAATAAGCGTAATCGTTGCCGCGTTCACCAGGCCCGGCAGTGCTTCAGGCAGCAGAACCTTGCGGACGATCTGCATAGGAGTTGCCCCCATTGCACGAGAAGCTTCAATCAAACCGGTTGGGATCTCCAGCAGGGCGTTCTCCACCATACGGGCGATAAACGGCGCAGCGCCTACGGTCAGCGGAACGATAGCCGCCTGCAGACCAATCGATGTGCCGACGATCACGCGGGTAAACGGAATCATCCACACCAGCAGAATAATAAACGGGATGGAACGGAAGATATTCACCAGCGCGGAGAGCGTACGGTAGAGCTTCGCGTTCTCAATGATTTGACCCGGACGCGTCACGTACAGCAGTACGCCTACCGGCAGGCCAATCACAAAACCAAAGAAACCCGATACAAAGGTCATTGCCAGCGTTTCCCAAACGCCGCGAACCAGTAGCCACATCATCGGCTCAGACATAACCCAGTACCTCTACTTTTACATGATGTTCTTGCAGCCAGGCAATTGCCGCCTGGGTTTCTTCCTGCGTGCCGTGCATTTCCGTCAGCATGATGCCGAACTTCACGCCACCGGCGTAATCCATCTGCGCGCTAATAATGTTGTTGTTCACGTTAAAGCGACGCGCGGTTTCGGAAAGCAGAGGGGCATCAACGGACTGACCGGTGAATTCCATACGCAACATCGGGACGCTGTCCGCCGTTGCCTCGGTTTTCAAACGCTCCAGATAATCTTCTGGAATATCCAGATGCAGCGTGGACTGAATAAACTGCTGCGCCAGCGGCGTTTTCGGATGGGAAAATACTTCGCTTACCGTGTCCTGCTCGATCAGTTCACCGTTGCTAATGACCGCCACGCAGTCGCAGATGCGTTTCACCACGTCCATCTCGTGCGTAATAAGGAGGATCGTCAGGCCCAGGCGACGGTTAATGTCCTTCAGCAGTTCCAGAATAGAACGTGTGGTGGCCGGATCCAGTGCGCTGGTAGCTTCGTCGCACAGCAGTACTTTTGGGTTGCTGGCCAGCGCGCGAGCAATAGCAACACGCTGCTTCTGCCCACCGGACAGATTTGCCGGGTAGCTATCATGCTTATCACCCAGACCCACGAGGTCGAGCAGTTCGGTAACGCGACGCTTAACTTCTTCTTTCGGCGTGTTATCCAGCTCCAGCGGTAAGGCGACGTTGCCGAACACCGTGCGGGAAGCCAGCAGGTTAAAGTGCTGGAAGATCATGCCAATTTGACGGCGCGCTTTGGTGAGTTCTTTTTCTGAAAGGGCGGTAAGTTCCTGACCGCCAACTTCTACGCTGCCCTGGGTTGGGCGCTCAAGCAGGTTAACACAACGGATGAGCGTGCTTTTACCTGCACCCGATGCGCCAATGACGCCATAAATTTGACCAGCAGGAACATGCAGGCTGACGTTGTTCAGCGCCTGAATGGTTCGGTTCCCCTGCTGGAACACTTTGGTGATATTGGAAAGTTTAATCATTAGATTATTTTTATCGTATGTAAGTTAGCCGTGGCATTTTCTTCTGCCAGATACGGGTGATGACCGTAAACAAAACGGATGTTAAGGCATCCAGACGTCTAAATCAATCCAACTCTGTACGATGAGCACTTTATTGCGCTGCGATTCATGAGATACTAGCTCAACAGGCCTTTTTCAGGAGCAAACCGGTGGCAAAATCAGTACCCGCAATTTTCCTCGACCGTGATGGCACTATTAATGTGGATCACGGTTATGTGCATGAGATCGATGAATTCGAATTTATCGACGGCGTTATAGAGGCAATGCGCCAGCTAAAAGAGATGGGCTTTGCGCTGGTGGTCGTAACGAACCAGTCCGGCATCGCGCGTGGTAAGTTCACCGAAGCGCAGTTTGAGACGCTGACGGAATGGATGGACTGGTCGCTGGCCGATCGTGGGGTCGATCTTGATGGCATTTACTACTGCCCGCACCACCCGCAGGGAACGGTAGAAGAGTATCGTCAGACCTGTGACTGCCGTAAACCGCATCCGGGCATGTTTAACTCTGCGCAGGAGTTCTTGCACATTGATATGGCTGCTTCTTATATGGTGGGCGATAAGCTGGAAGATATGCAGGCAGCGGCAGCGGCGGGAGTGGGTACCAAAATATTAGTGCGTACCGGTAAGCCCGTAACACCAGAAGCAGAAAGTGCAGCGGATTGGGTGATTAATAGTCTGGCAGAGCTGCCAAAAGAGATAAAAAAGCATCAGAAATAGCCTTTTTGGCGAAAAGGTGAGCGGTCGAAATAAAAATGCATATTTCCGCTTGTCATTCCTTGGCAGCTCCCTATAATGCGCCTCCATCGACACGGCGGATGTGAATCACTTCACAGTTAACCCGGTCGGTTGAAGAGAAAAAATCCTGAAATAACGGGTTGACTCTGAAAGAGGAAAGCGTAATATACGCCACCTCGCGACGGTGAGCGAAAGCCGCGTTGCACTGCTCTTTAACAATTTATCAGACAATCTGTGTGGGCACTCAAAGTGACATGGATTCTTAACGTCCTCGGACGAAAAATGAATACCAAGTCTCTGAGTGAACATACGTAATTCAT
>NZ_JBQENR010000004.1:263862-378592 GCF_052044815.1 Enterobacter sp. 22499
GCGGCTTTAGCGCGGTGGTCCCACCTGACCCCATGCCGAACTCAGAAGTGAAACGCCGTAGCGCCGATGGTAGTGTGGGGTCTCCCCATGTGAGAGTAGGGAACTGCCAGGCATCAATTAAGTGAAGAGGCCATCCGAAAGGATGGCCTTTTTGCGTTTACATACCGCGAAATGTAGGCCGCGTAAGGCGAAGCAGCCACCCGGCAAGTCAGACCGCACACCACTTCACAATAAACTCAGCAATCCCATCCTCATCATTTAAATCCAGCACCGGAACCTCAATATCGAGAGCAACATCGCTGGCCACCGCAATCACATGCTCATCCAGCGTTAACTCGCTGATGTCATGCCCGGCATCGCTTCTGAACAGCAGGATCTTAGGCACGGCCTCATGCTTAAATCCCTCAACCAGCACCAGATCCAGCGTGGAGTGATCCATCCGGCTCACCAGATACGCGAGATCCAGCGGTGCCTCATCCGGCGTTTCTGTCATCAATGCCCAACGCTGGTTGCTTGCTACCATTGTCTGCGCGGCACCCGCTTTGCGCAGCTCATAGCTATCTTTGCCCGGCTTATCGACATCCATATTATGGTGAGTATGCTTAATCAAGCCAGGACGAATACCGCGGGCGCACAGCGCGGGTATCAGTTTTTTCAGCAACGTGGTTTTTCCTGTCCCACTCCAGGCGGAAATGGCTAAAACAGAGTTCATCTCTTCTCCTGCATGGCCTGTAAATCTTCTATTGTGTTCACATTCACGAACGATGTTTTCATGTCGCTAAAATCAACAGCATGTCCGCCGACCTTACGCATAAATACCATCACTCTTCGCTCTCCGGAGGCCAGATAGTCGCTCATAGCAGGAATCAAGGATCGGTTAATGAGCGCGATAGTTGGGTGGTCGCGCTCGCCGTCATGCACCCAGACCACGGGTGAATCACCTCGCTGTTGCAGCATCCGTTCCACCAGGCAGGTGGGTATAAATGGCGTATCACACGAACAAAAGAGAAACCACTCTCCCTGCGACTGCTGCATCACCGAAAGCATGCCGGCCAGCGGCCCCGGAAAATCTGCGAGATTATCCTGATAAACGGGAAACCCGCTGCGCTGGTAAATATCGATATGGCGATTTGCGCTCAGCGCCATTGCTGACACCTGATCGACAAGCGTATCAGCGACATGCTGCCATAAGGGCTTGCCTTTCAGGAGCTGAAGTCCCTTATCTTCCCCGCCCATACGTGTAGCTCTGCCGCCTGCCAGAACGACCCCAGTGATTTCCAGGCTAAGATTCACGAATATCGCCTCTTTTATTGTGGGATTGACCCTGCTAACGTGTCACTCTAAATGAAAGGAGCACCACCATGAAATGTAAACGTCTGAATGAAGTCATTGAACTCCTCCAGCCGGCCTGGCAAAAAGAGCCAGAGCTGAATCTGATGCGATTCTTACAGAAACTGGCAAAAGAGTCAGGTTTTGACGGCGATCTGGCAGACCTTTCTGACGACATCCTGATCTACCACCTCAAAATGCGCGACTCAGCCAAAGATGCTGTTATTCCTGGTATTCAGAAGGATTATGAGGAAGATTTTAAAACTGCATTGCTGCGCGCCCGAGGCGTAATTAAAGAGTAAAAGCTTGTAAGCGGAGCCACCGAAATCGCTACAAGATGATATCCTGAATCATTCGTATAATTTCCGGATGATCGGATGAACGACCAGGCTTTTACTTTCCAGACACTACACCCGGATACCATTATGGATGCCCTGTTTGAACAGGGTATTCGTGTGGATTCCGGGCTAACTCCGTTAAACAGCTACGAAAACCGCGTCTATCAATTTCAGGACGAGGATCGTCAGCGCTTCGTCGTAAAGTTCTATCGCCCTGAACGTTGGTCTGCACAGCAAATTCAGGAGGAGCACCAGTTTGCTCACGATCTGCTGGTTGATGACGTTCCCGTTGCCGCGCCGATAAAGTTCAATAACCAAACGCTGCTCACGCATGAAGGGTTTTACTACGCCGTATTCCCCAGTCTGGGTGGCCGCCAGTTTGAAGCGGATAATATCGATCAGATGGAGTGGGTTGCTCGCTATCTGGGACGCATTCATCAGACGGGACGTAAAACAGCGTTCACTGCCCGACCAACGATCGGGATTCATGAATATCTCACCGAACCACGTCAGATATTCGAAACGTCTGCGCTGATCCCCGCTGCGTTAAAGGATGATTTCCTCAACGCCACCGATAAGCTTATTGCTGCGGTGAAAACCTGCTGGCGTGATGATATTTCCGTTCTGCGCCTGCATGGCGATTGTCATGCCGGAAATATTCTCTGGCGCGATGGTCCGCTGTTTGTCGATCTCGACGATGCGCGCATGGGACCAGCGGTTCAGGATCTGTGGATGCTGCTCAATGGCGACAAAGCCGAGCAGCGTATGCAGCTTGAAACGATTATTGAAGCCTATGAAGAATTTAGCCCGTTTAATTCAGACGAAATTGCCCTGATTGAGCCTTTACGTGCGATGCGTTTTGTTTATTATCTCGCATGGTTAATCAGGCGTTGGGACGACCCCGCATTTCATCGTAATTTCCCGTGGCTTACCGGAGAAGATTACTGGCGCAGCCAGATATCTACATTCACTCAGCAGGTTAAGGTTCTTCAGGAACCCCCTCTGCAATTAACGCCGATGTATTAATTGGACACACCCAGGAGAGAGTTAATCATGAAAAAAATTTGGCTGGCGCTGGCAGGTATGATTCTGGCATTTAGCGCTTCTGCTGCGCAGTTTACCGACGGTAAACAGTTTATCACGCTGGAAAAGCCGGTTGCTGGCGAGCCACAGGTTCTGGAGTTCTTCTCATTCTATTGCCCGCACTGCTATCAATTCGAAGAGGTGCTGCATGTTTCTGACAACGTGAAGAAGAAGCTGCCGGAAGGCACCAAAATGACCAAGTACCACGTTGAGTTCCTGGGCCCGTTGGGTAAAGACCTGACTCAGGCGTGGGCGGTTGCGATGGCGCTGGGCGTGGAAGATAAAATCACTGCTCCAATGTTCGAGGCCGTACAGAAAACCCAGACCGTTCAGACCACTGCGGATATCCGCAAAGTGTTCGTTGATGCCGGTGTGAAAGGTGAAGAGTACGACGCCGCGTGGAACAGCTTTGTAGTGAAATCTCTGGTTGCTCAGCAGGAAAAAGCGGCCGCTGATCTGCAGCTTCAGGGCGTTCCGGCGATGTTTGTTAACGGCAAATATCAGCTGAACATGCAGGGCATGGATACCAGCAGCATGGATATTTTCGTACAGCAGTATGCTGATACCGTGAAATACCTGGTTGAGAAGAAGTAATTTCGTTGATACAAAAACGCCGGTCACTGACCGGCGTTTTTGTATGAAGATTTAATGCTGTCTATCTGTTCGTCTTTCTCTTTCCAGAGCGTATTAAGCCACTGCTGGAAACCACGTTTGAAATTCTTATCGTTAACGTAGTCACCGTGCAGCCCGGCATCGATCGGCACTAAATCCACCCGAACAACAATGCGAGTCAGCTTGCCGCTGAGCATATCGAAGAATGGCGTCCTGTCATTTTCCGGATAGCAGAGCGTAACGTTCAGAAGTTTATCGAACTGTGCACCCAGCACGTTAAGCGCCATCGCAATACCCGCCGCCTTTGGCGGAAGCAGGTTCTGATAAGGGGAGCGTGTTTGTTGACGTTTATCTTCCGTAAACCGTGAGCCTTCAACAAAGTTCACGATGGTCGTTGGATGTGCGCGAAACTTTTCACAGGAGCGGCGGGTGGTTTCCACATCCTTACCGCGACGCTCCGGATGACGAATCAGATAGCTGCGCGAATAGCGTTTCATAAACGGCATATCAAGCGCCCAGCAGGCCAGCCCGATAAAGGGCACCCAGGCGAGCTGCTGCTTCAGGAAGTACTTGTTCATCGGGATATGTTTGCGAAAAAGCACGCATAACACCACGATGTCCGCCCAGCTGTGATGATTGCAAATCAGCAGGTACCAGTTCTTTTTGTTGAGGCTCTCCAGCCCTTCGACATCCCACTTAAGATGCGGATTCAGGCACAGCAGGATCGCTAACCCTTCACACCAGCAATACATCATGAAATTACAAAACGCAGAGACGGATCGCCACACCGCAGGCACAGGCAGCAGAAGTTTAACGATCCCGGCGATAATGATTGGCACAGAACACGCAATCGTCACCAGAATAGTTAAAATGATGCTTAGCGGTAATGTTATTGCAGCGAGCAATCTCGACATGATGAGCTTTTTCAGATGGTTAGCTTTAATGGACCCGCCGATGATACGGCGCTGGGGGCTGATTTTATCAGAAAAGTGACAAAATTATGGCGCTTTCATATCGTCAATAGACGGCTTTTCCCCTGAAGCAGAAGATTTCTCTATTATTGTGCGCTAATCAGAACTTATATCCACATAGACTAAATTGCCATCAGCAGGCTATTTTCATGCAGTGTTAGTTGTTAACATTATGATATGTAATAATTTATTATCAACGCGTGCCTGCTTTTAGTATCTGTTTTTCATTTGAAGTGAAAATATTCACAAACTTATCCACAGTTTGAATTTTGCGAGCGATCCTCACGATCGCAAAATCTTTTCCTGTATCGAACCTGAATAACTGATGTTTTCATCCTTCTGTGGCATCCTTTACGCATAAATTGATTAAAGGCACGGACATTATGGTTCAGATCCCAGAAAACCCACTTATTCTCGTCGACGGCTCTTCTTACCTGTATCGGGCGTACCATGCGTTTCCTCCTCTGACCAATAGCGCAGGGGAACCTACCGGCGCGATGTACGGCGTGCTGAATATGCTGCGCAGCCTGATTCTTCAATATCAGCCCACCCATGCGGCTGTCGTTTTTGATGCGAAAGGCAAAACCTTCCGCGATGAGCTGTTCGAACATTACAAATCCCATCGTCCGCCAATGCCTGACGATCTGCGTGCGCAGATTGAGCCACTGCACGCCATGGTGAAAGCAATGGGCCTGCCGCTGCTGGCCGTCTCTGGCGTGGAGGCTGACGACGTCATCGGTACGCTGGCGCGTGAAGCTGAAAAAATGGGCCGTCCGGTGCTGATCAGCACCGGTGATAAAGATATGGCGCAGCTGGTGACGCCAGGTATTACCCTGATCAACACCATGACCAACACCATTCTGGGGCCAGAAGAAGTAGTCACTAAGTATGGCGTGCCGCCAGAGCTGATTATCGACTTCCTCGCGTTGATGGGCGACTCCTCGGATAACATTCCTGGCGTTCCTGGCGTCGGTGAAAAAACCGCGCAGGCGCTGCTTCAGGGGCTGGGTGGTCTGGACACGCTCTACGCGGAATCCGACAAAATCGCCGGACTTTCCTTCCGTGGCGCAAAAACCATGGCCGGGAAGCTGGAAGAGAACAAAGAGGTGGCTTATCTCTCCTATAAGCTGGCAACAATCAAAACCGATGTGGAGCTGGAGCTGGGCTGTGAGCAGCTGGAAGTGCAACAGCCTTCCGCTGACGACCTGCTGAGCCTGTTTAAGAAATACGAATTCAAGCGCTGGACCACTGACGTGGAAGCCGGTAAATGGCTGCAGGCTAAAGGGGCCAAACCTGCTGCTAAGCCGAAAGAGACGATTGTCGTTGATGCCGAAGATCAGGCGGAAGAAGAAGCCGCAGCGCTCTCCTTCGACAACTACGAAACCATTCTGGAAGAGTCACAGCTGATCGCCTGGATCGAGAAACTGAAAAAAGCGCCGGTCTTTGCCTTTGACACCGAAACAGACAGCCTCGACAACATCTCAGCCAATATGGTGGGATTGTCCTTTGCGACAGAGCCGGGTATTGCCGCCTACGTTCCCGTGGCGCACGACTACCTGGATGCGCCGGAGCAGATCTCCCGCGAGCGCGCGCTCGAGCTACTGAAGCCGATTCTGGAAGACGAAAAGGCGCTGAAGGTTGGGCAAAACCTCAAGTACGACCGCGGCATTCTGCAGAACTACGGCATTGAGCTGCGCGGGATTGCCTTTGACACTATGCTCGAATCCTACATTCTGGACAGCGTGGCGGGCCGTCATGATATGGATTCCTTATCTGACCGCTGGCTCAAGCACAAAACCATTACCTTTGAAGAGATTGCCGGTAAAGGGAAAAATCAGCTCACCTTTAACCAGATTGCTCTTGAAGAAGCAGGGCGCTACGCGGCGGAAGATGCCGACGTCACGCTGCAACTGCATCTGAAGATGTGGCCGAAACTGCAGAAGCACGAAGGTCCGCTGAACGTATTCCAGCATATTGAAATGCCGCTGGTGCCCGTTCTGTCCCGTATCGAACGCAATGGCGTTAAGATCGATCCAACGGTGCTGCATAACCACTCTGGCGAGCTCGCGCAGCGTTTGACCGAGCTCGAGCAGAAAGCGCATGAGCTTGCAGGCGAGCCGTTTAACCTCTCTTCACCGAAGCAGCTGCAAACCATTCTGTTTGAAAAGCAGGGCATCAAGCCGCTGAAGAAAACCCCTGGCGGCGCGCCGTCAACCTCTGAAGAGGTGCTGGAAGAGCTGGCGCTGGACTACCCGCTGCCAAAAGTGATTCTGCAGTACCGCGGTCTCGCGAAGCTGAAGTCTACCTACACGGACAAACTTCCACTGATGATCAACCCGAAAACGGGCCGTGTGCACACGTCGTATCATCAGGCGGTAGCGGCAACCGGGCGTCTCTCGTCAACCGATCCTAACCTGCAGAACATTCCGGTGCGTAATGAGGAAGGGCGCCGCATTCGTCAGGCCTTTATAGCTCCTGATGACTACCTGATTGTCTCGGCTGACTACTCGCAAATTGAACTGCGCATTATGGCGCACCTGTCCCGCGATAAAGGTCTGCTGACGGCATTTGCGGAAGGAAAAGACATCCACCGGGCGACCGCGGCGGAGGTCTTTGGTTTACCGCTGGACAACGTGACCAACGAACAGCGCCGCAGTGCAAAAGCGATCAACTTCGGTCTAATCTACGGCATGAGCGCGTTTGGCCTTTCACGCCAGCTAAACATTCCGCGCAAAGAGTCGCAGAAGTATATGGATCTTTACTTCGAGCGTTATCCGGGCGTTCTGGAATATATGGAACGCACCCGCGCGCAGGCGAAAGAGAAAGGTTACGTTGAAACCCTGGATGGCCGTCGTCTCTATCTCCCGGACATCAAATCCAGCAACGCGGCGCGCCGCGCTGGCGCAGAGCGTGCGGCGATCAACGCCCCGATGCAGGGTACCGCAGCGGACATCATCAAGCGCGCAATGATCGCTGTTGATGCCTGGCTGGAGAAAGAGAAGCCGCGCGTGAAAATGATCATGCAGGTACACGATGAACTGGTATTTGAAGTGCACAAAGACGATCTCGATATTGTGTCGAAAAAGATCCACGAACTGATGGAAAGCAGCATGACGCTGGACGTCCCGTTGCTGGTGGAAGTGGGAAGTGGTGAAAACTGGGATCAGGCTCACTAAAGGTTCTTCGCATAACGCGCTGTTTATGTAAGTTTGCAACATAAGAAAGCGCGTTTTGTGACGATCATTAGAATTCCCTATGTAAAGAATGAAAAAAAACTACAAAAAGTGCTTTTTCTGCAGCACAAAAAGGGGTAGAGTTATCGACGTAGGGTACAGAGGTAAGATGTTCTATCTTTCAGACCTTTTACTTCACGTAATCGGATTTGGCTGAATATTTTAGCCGCCCCAGTCAGTAATGACTGGGGCGTTTTTTATTGCGGCAAAGAAAAGTTCGGGCAAAAAAAAGCGCGGACATCGCCGCGCTCGGTATTACTCTTCTTCCGCTTCCGTCGCGGGTTCCAGCTCGTTAAACCAGCTGTCGAGCTTCTGACGCAGCTTGTCCACGCCCTGTTTTTTCAGCGAAGAGAAAGGCTCAACCTGTACATCGCCATTGAAGGCCAGTACCGCTTCGCGAACCATATTCACCTGCGCTTTACGCGCGCCGCTTGCCAGCTTGTCGGCTTTCGTCAGCAGCACCAGCACGGCAATATCGCTTGCTACGGCCCAGTCGATCATCTGCTGATCGAGATCTTTTAGCGGGTGACGAATATCCATCAGCACCACCAGACCTTTCAGGCACATGCGTTTTTCCAGGTATTCGCCCAGCGCACGCTGCCACTTGATCTTCATCTCTTCAGGCACCTGCGCATAACCGTATCCCGGCAAGTCTACGAGGCGTTTGCCTTCAGCCACTTCAAAGAGGTTAATCAGCTGGGTACGGCCAGGTGTTTTTGAGGTACGCGCCAGGTTTTTCTGATTGGTCAGCGTATTCAGGGCGCTGGATTTCCCCGCATTTGAGCGGCCAGCAAATGCCACTTCAATACCGGTATCAGAAGGCAGGTGGCGAATATCGGGCGCACTGGTGACAAAATGCGTCTGTTGGTAGTTCCAGGTAGTCACGTGGTCGTCTCCAAAAATCGTAATCTGGAGGGATTATACCCGAATGCGGGCAAAAGGCTTTTCTCATTGCACGAGGCTTGCAGGCGAATGCCCAAACGGCTGTAAGAGATCGGCTAATGTTGCTATGGGAGATTTCAGAGAATTCGCAGGCGTCAAAAAATGCAAACTGTTTTAAATCATAATCTTATTTCCAGGTAATTATCTGAAAATCCGTATTTGTACCGTTTCGTTGCTTGTTAGTTTAACGGAACAAGGTAAAGTATGCGGCAAGGCGAGGAAGCCAACAGGAAATCGACTTAAGGATTAGGGTCAGGAGCGCCAGGAGGCGAAGACGCAGGATAGTCAGGACGACCAGCGCCTGGAGGCGTTTTAACAGGAAATGGAACCATACACGGACGGTATCAGCCAAAGGATAAACAGGGTGTGTTGTTGGTAAACATGGAATGTCTGACCCGTTAAGGGTTGTGAGTCAGGAAAAAAGGCGACAGATTGCTCTGTCGCCTTTTTTCTTTGCTTGCTTTCTGCTAGATTTCGCCGCAATTCTATACTGAAGAAAACGACTTTAAGATAAAACATCATGAAAAAACCAACCTCCGCTGCGGGCGCGAAACGCCCTGCAAAAGCACGCCGCAAAACGCGCGAAGAACTGAACCAGGAAGCGCGCGATCGCAAACGCGACAAAAAACATCGCGGTCATGCTGCGGGTAGCCGTGCCAACGGCGTTGGTGCAACGGGCGCCTCTGCAAAAGGCAAACAGCAGAAAGACCCTCGTATCGGCAGTAAAACTCCCATTCCACTGGGCGTGACAGACACCCCGGTCACTAAGCAGCACAAACCAAAGAGCGAGAAACCTATGCTTTCACCGCAGGCTGAGCTGGATATGCTGGAGAACGATGAGCGCCTGGACGCGCTGCTGGAACGTCTTGAAGAGGGTGAAACCCTGACCGCCGAAGAGCAGTCATGGGTAGATGCCAAACTGGACCGCATTGATGAGCTAATGCAGAAGCTGGGTCTGTCTTACGATGACGAAGACGACGAAGAGGAAGAAGAAAAGCAGGAAGATATGATGCGTCTTCTGAAAGGTGGAAACTAACATTTGCACCCGGCAGGCACGATAGTCCTGCTTATAACCCTTCCGGTTATATGTTATCTGGTGTGGTTATTCGTTAAACTACGGCGGTTGTCGCGGCGACAGAAGTGGCTGCGCACCCGAATGATGGCCCGCGATGGGGCCAGAACGGGCCGCCGTATACGAACGCGACACCAACGGAAGGAGTGAGCATGTCAGCACCAACTATCGACTGGGATTTGGCCCTAATCCAGAAGTATAACTATTCTGGGCCGCGTTATACCTCATACCCCACCGCGCTAGAGTTCTCCGATGCCTTCGGCGAGGAGGATTTTCAGCAGGCCGTCGCGCGCTATCCAGAGCGTCCGCTGTCGCTCTACGTCCATATTCCGTTCTGCCACAAGCTCTGCTACTTCTGCGGCTGCAATAAAATCGTGACCCGTCAGCAGCATAAAGCCGACCAATACCTCGATGCGCTCGAACAGGAAATTGTGCACCGCGCACCGCTTTTTAAAGGTCGTCACGTCAGCCAGCTTCACTGGGGCGGCGGCACGCCAACGTATCTCAATAAGGCGCAAATAAGCCGCCTGATGACGCTGCTGCGCGGAAATTTCAATTTTAACGACGACGCTGAAATCTCGATCGAAGTCGATCCGCGTGAAATTGAGCTGGATGTACTGGATCACTTACGCGCCGAAGGCTTTAATCGTCTGAGCATGGGCGTGCAGGATTTCAATAAAGAGGTGCAGCGTCTGGTCAACCGCGAGCAGGACGAAGAGTTTATCTTCGCCTTACTCAACCACGCACGCGACATTGGCTTTACCTCGACCAACATCGACCTGATTTACGGCCTGCCAAAGCAGACGCCGGAGAGCTTCGCCTTCACGCTGAAGCGCGTGGCTGAACTTAGCCCGGACCGCCTGAGCGTCTTTAACTATGCGCACCTGCCGACGCTATTCGCAGCCCAGCGCAAAATCAAAGATGCCGATCTGCCTTCTGCCCAGCAGAAGCTGGATATCCTGCAGGAAACAATCACCTCTCTGACCGAGAGCGGCTATCAATTTATCGGCATGGATCACTTTGCCCGTCCGGATGACGAGCTGGCGATTGCCCAGCGCGAAGGCGTACTGCACCGTAACTTCCAGGGTTATACCACACAGGGCGATACCGATCTGCTCGGCATGGGTGTCTCCGCCATCAGCATGATCGGTGACTGCTACGCGCAGAACCAGAAAGAGCTGAAGCTCTACTACCAGCAAGTTGATGCAACCGGCAACGCGCTATGGCGCGGCATCGCGCTGACCCGTGACGACTGCATTCGTCGTGATGTGATTAAGGCGCTTATCTGCAACTTCCGTCTCGACTTTAGCGACTTGGAAGCACAGTGGGATCTGACATTCAGCGAATATTTTGCGGAAGACCTGAAGCTGATTGCGCCGCTGGCGAAAGACGGGCTGGTGGATGTGTCGGAGAACGCGATTGAGGTCACGCCGAAAGGGCGTCTGTTAATCCGTAATATCTGCATGTGCTTTGACGCGTATCTGCGCCAGAAGGCGCGTATGCAGCAGTTTTCACGGGTGATTTAAGGCGCAAAGCCGGGTAAGGCGAAGCCGCTACCCGGCTTTTACATTTCAACCTGCTAGCTAAACAGCCCAACCAGCGCCGCACATAATACCGCAGCAACAGCGGTTTGCGGCGTGTGGCTTTCAGCTGCTCCGCTCGACAGTAAAGTCACTAATGATTCCAGCATGATGGTTCCCCCAATTTCCGGGCACGATCATACAAAACTCATCGGAACAGTAAAGCGCAAAATAACGGCAATTTGCGCTCAATTAATAACCTTTACACAGCGGCGTACGATCACTCCATTCCCAACTCTTTCAGCTTGCGCGTCAGGGTATTACGTCCCCATCCCAGCAGGCGCGCGGCTTCCTGCTTATGGCCCTGCGTATGACGAAGCGCGGTGGTCAACAGCGTACGCTCCATCTCTGGCTGAGCCTCAGACAGCAGGTTTTGATGACCGGAACGCAGCGCGCGGTCGGCCCACTGCGCCAGCAGCGTTGCCCAACTGTCTGGAAGCGCGTGCCCGGTGCTGCTTTCGGGCGCGGTGGCCTCAAACAGTTCGGCAGGGAGATCCTGAATCAACACTTCCTGGCCGGCGGCCATCACGGTCAGCCAGCGGCAGGTGTTTTCCAACTGGCGTACGTTGCCCGGCCACGCCAGACGGGTGAGGGCGGCATCGGTTTCAGGGTGAAGCTGCTTGGCTTCAACGCCCAGCTCGCGGGCCGCCACCTGCAGGAAATGACGCGCCAGGCGCGGGATATCTTCCCGACGCTCGCGCAACGGCGGCAGGTGGACGCGGATCACGTTCAGGCGATGGAATAAATCCTCACGGAATTTGCCCTCCTGCACGCGCAGCTCCAGGTTCTGGTGCGTCGCGGCGATAATACGCACGTCCACCTTCACCGGCGCATAGCCGCCCACGCGGTAAAACTGCCCGTCGGCCAGCACGCGCAGCAGGCGAGTTTGAACGTCCAGCGGCATATCGCCGATCTCGTCCAGGAACAGCGTGCCGCCGTCAGCCTGCTCAAAGCGCCCCTGGCGAATGGTATTCGCGCCGGTAAACGCCCCTTTTTCGTGGCCGAACAGCTCGGACTCAATCAAATCCTTCGGGATCGCCGCCATATTGAGGGCGATAAACGGCGCTTTTGCCCGCGGGCTGTGGCGATGTAACGCATGCGCCACCAGCTCTTTACCTGTACCCGATTCCCCGTTAATCAACACGCTGATGGACGAGCGGGACAGACGGCCAATAATGCGAAACACGTCCTGCATCGCCGGCGCTTCGCCGATGATGTCAGTGGTTGGCCCAAAATCGGGTGCGTGGCGCGGCTGTTGTTGCTCCTGGTAGTGGCTAATCGCGCGCTCAACCAGCGCCACCGCTTCGTCGATATCGAACGGTTTGGGCAGATAATCGAATGCCCCTTGCTGATAGGCGCTCACCGCGGCATCCAGGTCGGAATGAGCCGTCATTATGATGACCGGAAGCATAGGATGGCGCTGTTTGATCTGCTTTAACAGCGCCAGCCCGTCCATGCCCGGCATGCGAATATCCGACAGCAGAACGTCCGGCGTTTTGGTGGTGAGTGCGTCGAGCACCTCGCTGCCGCTCTCAAACGTCGTGCAGCTTAAACCTGCCCCTGTGAGCGCGCGTTCAAGCACCCAACGGATGGAGCTATCGTCATCGACTACCCAGACTATCCCTCGTTGCATAAACGTCACCTTTATTTTTTAATCGGCAGGAAAACCGAAAACTCGGTATGTCCCGGCCAACTGGTAAATTCAATTTTTCCGGAGTGCTGATCGATCAAGCTGCGGGCGATAGATAAGCCCAGTCCCGTACCGCCTTCGCGCCCGCTTACCATTGGGTAGAACAGGGTGTCCTGCAGATGAGAAGGAATGCCAGGCCCGTTATCCTCAACGTCGATGCGTGCCGCCAGACGATAGCGCACACCGTGCAGCGTGAGCTGGAAGGCGGTGCGGGTGCGTAAAATAATCTCGCCGCCTTCCGGCCCCAGCGCCTGCAGGGCATTGCGCACAATATTCAGCAGAACCTGCTCAATCTGGTCCGGGTCATGCGCCAGTTCCGGCAGGCTTGGGTCGTAATCACGCACCAGCGTGACGTTCTCCGGCAGCTCCATAGAGACGAGCTTCACCACCCGTTCAGCGACTTTATGAATGCTTTCTGAAACGTGCATACCCGGCTGCTGCGGCCCGAGCAGGCGATCGACCAGGTTACGCAGGCGGTCCGCCTGCTCAATGATGACGTTGGTGTACTCCGCCAGCGCGGGATCGGGCAGCGCCTTGGTCAGAAGCTGCGCCGCGCCGCGTAACCCACCCAGCGGGTTTTTGATTTCATGCGCCAGACCGCGCACCAGGTCACGGGCGGCAATTTGCTGCGCATGCTGAAGCTGCTCCTGGCTCAGGCGACGCTGATTATCCATCGGCGCCATTTCCAGCAGGATCAGTCCTTCCGGCAAACGTTGCGCAGTAAGGGAAAGAATATGTGAGCGCCCGTCGATCACCAGCGTGACTTCGTTATCGGTGAACCCCTGACCGGCCTGCAAACTTTCCTGCATCAGGCCAATATTCAGCGAGAAATAGCTCAACAACTCAGGAAGCGGGGTGCCAAACAGTTTGCGTGAACTCTGGGCGAGCAGCTGTTGCGCCGCCGGGTTGGCGTAATGGACGGCCAGCTCGTCGTCGACCAGCAGGATGCTGTTAATCAAAGAATTGAGGATCTGCCCAGCATCGGGCAGCGTGCCAGTTGCCATTCAGCAGTCTCCTGGAGTCGTTGCACTGTTTTAGTGCAGTATAGCGGTTTCAGCGTAAAAAGCGCGTGAGATCAGGTTGTTGGTGGAGAAAAAAGCCCATCCGGAGATGGGCTAAAAGTTTCCACGGCAACTACCCCCGGCGCTTTTGACGCCGGGTAAAACAACTAAATTAAACGCTGTAGTACAGTTCGAACTCAACCGGATGCGGAGTCATACGCACGCGGTCGTTCTCTTCAGTACGCAGGGCGATGTAAGCATCGATAGCGTCGTCAGTGAATACGCCACCCGCAGTCAGGAACTCGCGGTCTGCATCCAGCGCCTGCAGGGCTTCTTCCAGAGAGCCAGCAACCTGTGGGATCTCTTTCGCTTCTTCTGGCGGCAGGTCGTACAGGTTTTTGTCCATCGCTTCGCCTGGGTGGATCTTGTTCTTGATACCGTCCAGACCGGCCATCAGCAGCGCAGCGAAGCACAGGTATGGGTTAGCCGCTGGGTCCGGGAAGCGCACTTCGATACGACGCGCTTTCGGAGACGCCACCACCGGGATACGGATGGAAGCAGAACGGTTACGCGCAGAGTAGGCCAGCATGACTGGCGCTTCGTAGCCCGGGACCAGACGCTTGTAGGAGTTAGTGGTTGGGTTCGCCAGGGCGTTGATCGCTTTAGCGTGTTTGATAACACCACCGATGTAATACAGCGCCTGCTCGGACAGACCGGCATATTTGTCGCCAGAGAACAGGTTGGTACCGTTCTTGGACAGAGACATGTGGCAGTGCATACCGGAACCGTTGTCGCCAAACATTGGTTTTGGCATGAAGGTCGCGGTTTTACCGAAACGGTGCGCAACGTTGTGCACAACGTATTTGTAGATCTGAATTTCGTCCGCTTTTTTGGTCATGGTGTTGAAGCGGGTTGCCACTTCGTTCTGACCCGCAGTCGCCACTTCGTGGTGGTGCGCTTCAACAACCAGGCCCATCTCTTCCATCACCAGACACATGGTGGAACGAATGTCCTGCGCAGAGTCGACCGGAGGAACCGGGAAGTAACCGCCTTTTACACCAGGACGGTGACCTTTGTTACCACCTTCGTATTTGGTGGAAGAGTTCCATGCGCCTTCGATATCGTCGATAGCCACGTGGGAGCCAGAAATAGAGGCACCGAAGCGGATGTCGTCGAACAGGAAGAACTCTGGCTCTGGCCCGAACAGAACGGTGTCCGCGATGCCGGTGGAACGCAGGTACTCTTCAGCGCGTTTAGCGATAGAACGTGGGTCGCGGTCGTAGCCCTGCAGCGTGCCAGGCTCGAGGATGTCGCAGCGAATGATCAGGGTTGGTTCTTCGAAGAACGGATCAATGACCGCAGTGGTTGCGTCTGGCATCAGAACCATGTCGGATTCGTTAATGCCTTTCCAGCCACCAATGGAGGAGCCGTCAAACATTTTGCCTTCTTCAAAGAATTCGGCGTTCACCTGATGAGCAGGGATTGTGACGTGCTGTTCTTTACCTTTGGTATCGGTGAAGCGCAGATCAACAAACTTCACTTCATGTTCGTTCAGCATCGTCAAAACGTGTTCAGCGGACATACTTAACTCTCCAGATTGGTCATTGTCGTCGTGGTAACGAGGTCTTCAATTTCTGTTGGTACTGGCTGTTGCCATGTATTTTTTATAAAGCGAAATCTGTGCCAACTTTTAAAACACCCCAAAAAGGCGTTATCATGCGCACCATAGTGCAAAAGGGCTGCACCATGATGGATTTGTTGCACCAGTATAGTGCTTCAATGTGAACATTAAGCACCATATTGGTGCAATTTACGTTAAAGTGCCCTTTTACCGCTCCGTGAAAGCGATCACAAAGCATCTCTGCAATACTTGTTTGCGGGGGATGTTTGTGATCCTGTTTTGTAGTGCGATTAATCCGTGTACAATAACGCGCTATTTCTAAATGCCTGAGGCAAAGTTGTGATCGAAAATTTGCGTAACATCGCCATCATCGCGCACGTTGACCATGGTAAAACTACCCTGGTTGATAAGCTGCTGCAGCAATCCGGTACGTTTGATGCTCGTGCCGAAACCCAAGAACGCGTGATGGACTCCAACGATTTGGAGAAAGAGCGTGGGATTACCATCCTCGCGAAAAACACCGCGATTAAATGGAATGACTACCGTATCAACATCGTTGATACCCCAGGGCACGCCGACTTCGGTGGTGAAGTTGAACGTGTAATGTCCATGGTAGACTCCGTTCTGCTGGTCGTTGACGCAATGGATGGCCCAATGCCACAGACGCGCTTCGTGACCAAAAAAGCTTTTGCCCATGGTCTGAAGCCAATCGTTGTTATCAACAAAGTTGACCGCCCTGGCGCGCGTCCTGACTGGGTTGTTGACCAGGTCTTCGACCTGTTCGTTAACCTCGACGCGACCGACGAGCAGCTGGACTTCCCTATCGTTTACGCCTCTGCGCTGAACGGTATCGCAGGTCTGGACCACGAAGACATGGCTGAAGACATGACCCCGCTGTATCAGGCGATTGTTGACCGTGTTCCTGCGCCAAACGTTGATCTGGAAGGCACCCTGCAGATGCAGATCTCCCAGCTCGACTACAACAACTACGTTGGCGTAATCGGCATTGGCCGTATCAAGCGCGGTAAAGTGAAGCCTAACCAGCAGGTCACTATCATCGATAGCGAAGGCAAAACCCGTAACGGTAAAGTCGGTAAAGTCCTGACTCACCTGGGTCTTGAGCGTATCGAGAGCGACATCGCTGAAGCGGGCGACATCATCGCGATCACCGGTCTGGGTGAACTGAACATCTCCGACACCATCTGCGATCCGCAGAACGTCGAAGCGCTGCCAGCCCTGTCCGTTGATGAACCAACCGTATCCATGTTCTTCAACGTCAACACCTCTCCGTTCTGTGGTAAAGAAGGTAAGTTCGTTACCTCTCGTCAGATCCTTGACCGTCTGAACAAAGAGCTGGTGCACAACGTTGCGCTGCGCGTTGAAGAAACCGAAGACGCTGATGCATTCCGCGTTTCCGGTCGTGGTGAGCTGCACCTGTCTGTTCTGATCGAAAACATGCGTCGTGAAGGTTTCGAGATGGCGGTTTCCCGTCCGAAAGTAATCTTCCGTGAAATCGATGGCCGTAAACAAGAGCCGTTCGAAAACGTAACGCTGGACGTAGAAGAGCAGCACCAGGGTTCTGTGATGCAGGCACTGGGCGAGCGTAAAGGCGACCTGAAAAACATGAATCCAGATGGCAAAGGCCGCGTACGTCTCGACTACGTGATCCCAAGCCGTGGCCTGATCGGCTTCCGTTCTGAGTTCATGACCATGACCTCCGGTACCGGCCTGCTGTACTCCACCTTCAGCCACTACGACGACGTTCGTCCGGGCGAAGTGGGCCAGCGTAACAACGGCGTACTGATCTCCAACGGTCAGGGTAAAGCGGTTGCGTTTGCGCTGTTCGGTCTGCAGGATCGCGGTAAGCTGTTCCTGGGTCACGGTGCTGAAGTTTACGAAGGCCAGATCATCGGTATTCACAGCCGTTCTAACGACCTGACGGTAAACTGCCTGACCGGTAAGAAGCTGACCAACATGCGTGCGTCCGGTACTGACGAAGCAACGGTTCTGGTTCCACCGATCAAGATGACCCTGGAGCAGGCTCTGGAGTTCATCGATGATGACGAACTGGTAGAAGTGACTCCACAGTCAATTCGTATCCGTAAACGTCACCTGACCGAGAACGATCGTAAACGTGCTATGCGCGGTGCGAAAGAAGACTAATACGGTCAATCCGTAGTAAAAAAAGCCGCTGAGAAATCAGCGGCTTTTTTATTAGAACGAATAACGTAACCCCAGGCGGATCCTGTACTGCTCGCGGTTGTAATCATTCCATCTGTCCAGCCACTGGAGTTCGAGGTACGGCAGCCAGTTTCTGTCGATCTTATAGCTGAACTTGTTGGTAATTTCCCAGTGATGGTCTTTGCCATTTTTACTGTGGTAATCATTTATCCGCTGGAAAAAATGCGGCTCAAAGGTATAGAAAAACGCATCGGTCACCTTGAAATTCCAGTAGTTGGCAAATTCGTGCGTGTCGTTCTTATCCATCTGCCCGTTATAGTCCGGCGTATCGTAATTGTTATGGTTATAGCGATAGCGGAACGTCAGATTAAACCCGTCCGTGAATTTATAGTTGGTATCTAAATAAACCGCGCCACCCGAACCGGCGCTGCTGTCGTTGATCAACCCGCCCGGCTGGAAGGTTAGTTTGTCCGTCGGTTTAAAGAGCGGATACCACCCCTCTATTTCGTTATAGCTGTGCTTGAGCTCATCCCACCTCCCCACGTTGTAGGCGTTGGTGAACATCAACCCCGCGCCCATATTGAAGTTATAGCCGGCACGCAGGATCACTTCGTGCAGCTCAGAGGCCGTATTGTAGGCTTCACGGGTTTCGACATAGGCCCCGGCGAATACCGGGCAGGACACAGACGACACGATCAGTACAGTGATGATTCTTTTCATAATTTGTCCATGTATCAGGTACAGAAAGGCCTCCCTCCTGATGAACAGGAAGGAAATACGGGCCGAATTTATTGTTATAAAGTGACTGCTGACGCTTTATTGTTGGGTGTTATCTCAGGGGTATTCGCTGACTGTTTTTTCCGTTTTCCAATCTCCTCGATGATAAAGGCGAAGCGCGCTTCGTTGAGTTTATAAAACAGCCCCATGGTCACGGCGGCGACGATTGCCAGGCCGCACGGCCAGAGGAAAATAAGCTGACGCAAACCCAGCAGCGTGCCCGCACTTTGCACGGCGTGGGGAACGTAGCCGATCTGGGTCAGCATGATGCCGGGCAGGAAGCCGGCGAGGGCGGCGGAGATTTTGCGCGAGAAGGTGTAGCCGGTGTAAACCGATCCCTCGGCGCGAATGCCGGTTTTCCACTCGCCGTAATCAACGGTATCCGGCACCAGCGCCCAGTTCAGGCTGTTCACAAACGCGGTGCCGAAAAAGGCCATGCAGGAAAAGAGCACGAACAGCAGGGAGCTGGTTCCCCAGAAGAAGTTCAGCACGTCGCCCACCGCCCACAGCGCCAGCCCGCCCAGATAGACCGGCTTCTTGCCAAAGCGCTTCACCGCGCCGGGTACCAGAAACACGCCAATCAGAATGCAGCCCATGCTGAAAAAGCCCATCCACGACAGCAGATGCAGGTCGTTCAGCACGTACTGGGTGTAATAGACCTGAATCGCCAGCTTGATGTTGAACGCGGCGAGAGTACACAGGTTGGCAATGCACAGCACCAGCAGCGGCGGATTGCGGAAAATCGCGCAGAACGATTTCAGAATGCCGGGCTTATGGTGATCGGGCGTTATCTCGACATAGCGCTCTTTCACCCCGCTGTAGCACCACCACATGCAGAACAGGCCGCCAGTGGCGAACACCAGCGCAGCCACCAGATAGCCGAGGGAGGGCTGGTGGACGAACAGCGCCTGAATGGGCATAAAGCCGACGGTGCAGAGCAACAGCCCCACCGTTGCGCCGCCCTGTCGCCACGCCGCCAGCTGCGCGCGCTCGTTCGGGTTTTTGGTGATGGCAGGGACCATCGCACCATAGGCGCAGTTCATCAGGCTATAGCAGAGCCCAAACATCATGAAGAGCACGGTGGCGAGCGCCGTTTTCACCGTCAGGCTAAAGTCGTTGGCCATAAACTGCGCCGTCGCGACCAGCGCCACCGGCACGGAGGCATACAAAATGAATGGCCGGAATTTTCCCCGCGCGCCGATGTTTCGCCGGGAATCCAGCAGCACGCCGGTCAGCATGTCGGTAAACGCGGTGAAAAACTTCGCCACCAGGAAAATTATGCCGCCGTAGAACGCGGGCATCCCCAGTTCATCGGTGTAAAACTTCAGCAGGTACAGCGTGCCAATACACAGCATCAGGTTAGAGCCAAAATCGCCCATCCCGTAGGCGCACTTCTCTCGCAGGCTCAATTTCAGGGTTAACGGATCAGTATTGTGTGTCATGGTCGATCCTCAGAGCGCCCCGCAGGGCGCTCTATCACGTCATTTAGGCCGTACGTTTGCGCAGTTCGATCTCTTCCACGATGCGCACATACATCTTCTCGTTGAGGTTGTAGAAGCAGCCCATCGCCACGATGGTGATGACCGCCAGCAGGCTCGGGTAGATAAATATCAGCTGCCGCAGCCCTTCAACCGTCCCGGCGGACTGCACCACGTTGGGCACATAGCCGATCTGCGTGAGCATGATCCCCGGGAAGAAGCCGGCCAGCGCCTGGGATACCTTCCTGAAGAAGGTAAAGCCGGTGTAGACCGTCCCTTCGGAGCGCACGCCGGTGCGCCACTCGCCGTATTCCACGGTATCGGACACCAGCGCCCAGTTCAGACTGTTCACGAACGCGGAGCCGAAGAACGCCAGGCAGGAAAACGCCACAAAGCTCACCGAGCCGCCGCCGAAGAAGTAGTTGAGCAGGTCGCCCGCCACCCAAATTGCCAGCCCGCTGATGTAGACCTTTTTCTTGCCGAAGCGCCGCACCGCGCCGGGCATCATAAAGACGCCGATAAAAATACAGCCCATGCTGAAGAAGCCCATGTACGACAGCAGGATCGGGTCGTTCAGCACGTACTGCGTGTAGTAGACCTGAATGGCGAGCTTAACGTTAAACGCGCCCAGCGTGCACAGGTTCGCGATACACAGGATAAACAGCGGACGGTTCCCGGCAATGGCGCGAAACGACTGCAGCAGCCCCGGCTTTTGCGCTGGATTAGCAGGCTGCGTCTCGACGTAACGCTCGGTAACGCCCTTATAGCACCACCACATAAAGAACAGCCCGAACAGCGAGAAGAGGGTTGCGGCAAAGATGTAGCCAAGCTGGTCGTTACCCTCAATCAGGTTCATCACCGGGACAAAGCCCACCGTACAGAGCAGCAGGCCGAGCGTGGCACCGCCCTGACGCCAGGCCGCCAGCGAGGCGCGCTCATCCGGGTTTTTGGTGATGGCGGGCACCATCGCGCCGTAAGAGCAGTTCATCATGCTGAAGAACAGGCCGTACAGCATGAACAGCACCGTTGCCATCACCGTTTTGCCGGTCATCTCAAACGGCGTGCCGACGAAGTTGGCAATCGCCAGTAAGGTCACCGGGAAGGCGGCATACAGCACGAACGGGCGGAATTTCCCTTTCGGGCCAATCTTGCGCCGGGAGTCGAGCATGATTCCGGTGCCCATATCGGTGAAGGCGGTAAAGAACTTCGCAATCAGGAAGATAATCCCGCCGTAGGTGCCCGGCAGCCCCAGCACGTCGGTGTAAAACTTCAGCAGATAAAGCGTGCCGATATCCAGCAGGATGTTAGAGCCGAGATCGCCCATCCCGTAGGCGAGTTTTTCTTTAAACGGCAGGCGTAGGGTTGCCGGATCGGAAGTATGTTGACTCATTATTGTTCTCCGTCTGCCCGCAGGTTTCCCTGCGGGCGAGCCTTATCAGATATCACGTAAGGTGCTAAACAGATCTGCCCATTCGCTGTGCTGGCGATAGAAGACCGGCGGTTTGCCGATCGGGGCATCAACGGTCACGTCACCGCCCTGGCAGGTTTCCCCGGTCCACGCATTGACCCAGCTGTCCTGCGGCAGATAGAGCGACCAGTCCCGGCGGCCCTCTTCATGAACCGGTGCCACCAGCAGATCGCGGCCAAACAGGTACTGGTACTTCAGCGTGTAGGCGCGCGCGTCGTCCTCGTAGTGCAGGAACAGCGGACGCATCACCGGCAGGCCGCTTTTCGCGTTCTGCGCAACCGCAGCTTTGATGTACGGCTTCAGGGTGGTGAACACGGTGGTCATGCGCGCGAAGTGCGCGATGGTTTCCGCATCGCCGTCGAACTGCCAGTTGTCGCCAGGGCGGTTGCCCTCGTGGGTACGCATCATCGGCGTAAAGGCGCTGAAGTCGCACCAGCGCAGCAGCAGCTCCTTGCTGCGCTTCATCTCGAACAGGGTGGTATAGCCGCCGATGTCGCTGTGGTGCAGGCCGTGCCCGGTCATCGCCAGCGACAGCGCCGCAGGGATGACGGACGCCAGGCCGTCATCCAGGCTCCAGTCGACGTTCTGATCCCCCGCCCACATCATCACCGAGTGCTTCTGGCTGCCGGTGTAGCCCGCGCGCATGAAGAACAGGATCTCGCCGAGTTTGCCGGTCTCCTGAAGCGCCTCGTAGTTACATTTCGCCCACAGGGCAGGCCAGGCGTTATGCATGATCTCTGCGCTCACGCCGTTGTGCAGGAAGGTATCGGTCGGCAGATATTCCCCGAAATCGGCCATCCAGCCGCCGCAGCCCAGTTCGATCAGGTTCTTTTTAATGACCTCTTTGTACCAGCCGTAGGCTTCCGGGTTGGTCAGGTCGATAACGCCCGCGTAGAACTCGCCGAATTCAACGTGGTAGTCCTCACCGTTGGCGTTTTTGGTCAGATAGCCGCGTTTCGCCGCCTCTTCGCAGAGATCTTTATCACTGGCGACGTACGGGTTGATATAGGAGAGGAACTGCACCCCTTCCTGTCTCCACTTCGCAATCCGTTCATCAAGCTGCGGATAGAGTTCGCTGTTCCACTTCCAGTTCCACATCACGCGTTTGCCGAAGGAGGTCATGCGGATGCCGGACCAGTCCTGCGCCCAGATGCCGTTTACCTTCACGCCGCCCTCGCGCATAGCGTCGAGCTTCTGCTGGCACACCTCGGTGCCGCCCTGTATGCCCAGCGTCACGCCGTCGTACACCCAGTCCGGCAGCTCAGGCTGACGTCCCAGCAGGCCGGTCAGTTTTTCCAGCAGATCGACGTAGGTTTGTGCACATTCGAAGCGCAGCGTGGCGTTATCTTCCCAGAACGCCAGCTCGTGGAAATCCGGCGCGCTGAAGTCAAAGTTCATGTAGCAGCTGTTATCCACGTGGCAGTAGTACTTCTGGGTGCTCACGAAGGTAGGCTGCGGAAAGAAGGTCCAGTAGTAATCGCCGCCCGCGTTCTCTTTGCAGTCGGCCTGCCAGGTGACGTAGGTCTGCTTGTTGCGGCCCACGCCCTGCTCGCTGGTCCACAGCGGGAACGGCTTGCCGCGCAGATCGAAATACGAGAACTGCTCGCCGCAGCCGTAGATATGATCTTCCGGCTGCGCCGCCAGCCGCAGCCAGATGCGGTTGTGGCCGGGAGCATCATTTTTCAGCTTCAGCTCCAGACGGCCTTCCGCATCCACGGCCACCAGCAGCGTGGCGCTCACCGCATCGCCGCGGGTAAAGCGGATCGCCCAGCCCGCGCTTTGCTGCGTGACGGTCGCGTCCGTCAGGGCAATCTTTTCGTTTAGCTTGTCTTTGATGCTGAAGTTGCCGCGAAACATCTCGATATCGGCCTCGCCTGCGCCGATCCACAGGCAAGGCGCTTCTTCGGAGTGGGACAAAATCAGGCGATCCTGCCAGCGCAGGGTGAAGCCACGTTCGTTATTTTTCAGGTCAATATTGTGTAGGGTACGCATAAAAACTCCGTCTTTATTATTTGGCCTGGCTGTCCAGCAATCCGGCGGCGACGGCAGGCGCTAAGCCCGGCGCCAGCGGCAGGCGGGGGATCACCAGGCAGTGCAGCAGATGGTAAATATCCTGCTTGCCGTCCCAGACTTTGGTGGTCACTTCGTTATTGGTGTCCAGCTCCTGCCACCAGGAACCGTTTTCGTAATCCATCAGGTACTTGATGCAGTAATCCCACCACTTCTGATACCAGGCTTCGTACTGCGCCTCGCCGGTCACGGTATAGAGGGCATAGGCCGTGCCCATCGCCTCGACGATTGGCCAGCGCACGCGTTCCCGCACGATAGGCTTGCCGTCCCAGCCCACGGAGTAGACAAACCCGTCGGCGCCGTCGGGTGCCCAGGCGTCGCGGATGGTGGCGTGGAACAGGCCTTTTGCATCTTCCAGCAGCCACTCCGGCGGGGTTTCAAAGCGCGCTTCCAGCGCGGCGCGCAGATGCAGCATCAGGCGGCCCCACTCAATCCAGTGCCCCGGCGTGCCGCCGTAGGCGCGGAAGCGGTGAGCAGGGTTATCGATGTTGTAATCGCGGATCGGGTTCCAGTCGGTGTCGAAATGCTCGTTAACGCGATACTCACCTTTGCGCGCCACGTCGTGAATAATCACCGAGGCGATGCGCAGGGCGCGGTCGAGCCATTTCCGGTCGTGGGTCACGTCATAGACAATCAGGAAGGCTTCCACGGCGTGCATGTTGGCGTTACCGCCGCGGTAATCTTCCGTTTTGCTGAAGGCTTCATCCCAGGACTCAAGGCACATTTGCTCCTGTTCGCTCCAGAAGTAGCGCTCAATCACCTCGATGGCATCGTCCAGCAGCTTGCGTGCCTGCGGGTGGCCGGTGGTGACGGCGCTCGCCGCGCCCAGCAGGACGAAGAAATGCTGATAGCCCTGCTTGGAGGCATCAATCACGCCTTCATCGTTTACGCAGGCGTACCAGCCGCCGTGCTGCTTGTCGCGCAGCGGACCGTTCAGGGCATTAATGCCGTGTTCAACCAGGGCATACGCGCCGGGACGGCCCATGTTTGCCGCCACCGCGTACACGTGCAGCATGCGGGCGGTGATCCAAAGATGGGTGCCCATATCGCTGCGAACCTGCCCGTTATTGCCCAGCCAGCCAAAGCCGGTCGGTACGGCGGCGTTTTTGCCGAAATCGAGAATGCGGTCGGTCTCTTGTTCGAGCCAGCGGTTGTGGCTCAGGGTGTTAAACCATTTCATGTTCGGGTCCTTTCTTAACGGCGAGCCATCATTTCGTCGACGATCTCACCCAGGCGCTGAAGTTTGGGTACGGAAATATCACGCAGCATCAGCTCGGTATCCGGCAGGCCAATCACCGATGACCAGACGGCGCGACCGGCTAAAAAGCCCGATGCCCCAGCCTGCATCGCCACGCTCACGGCGCGCGGGAACAGCTTATCGTCCACACCGGAGGAGAGGATCACCCACGGCATGGCGATGTTCTCGTTCAGCTTCTGCGAGGCCGCCAGCAGTTCCTGCTGCGTGCCCTTACCAAACAGCGGCATCTCCACCTTGTAGAGGTCGGCACCGCTGTCGCCCAGCTCTTTAGCCGCATCGATAATCGCCTGTTCGCGGTTAAATTCGGCTCCGTGACGCGGCGGACGCACCACAGGCTCGATAATGCTCAGCAGCCCGTTGTCGTGGCACAGCGTATTGAACGCTTTCACCATCTCCAGGCGCTGCTGCGGATCTTCATCGCTACGCCACAGCACCAGCAGCTTGAGCGCCTTGCCGCCGTCGCGTTTGACCGCCTGCGCGTCGATGCTTTTGTCGATCACCACGCTGTCGACCGGAATACCGTTCCCCGGAATAAACTCGTCGGCCGCCACAATCATCGCGCAGCTGTTGGCTACGGCCTGCTGCTCCACAATCTGGCGATAGCAGAACTGCTGGTCGACGAGAATGGCAGAGGCGTACGGCGACAGAATCTTCGCCGCGTTGACCTTAAAATCCGTCAGGTGCTGGTCGGTTACCGGCACCGGCGCGCCTGCGGCGGCAAACATCAGGCGCATCGCTTCGCGCTGATCCACGGCCAGCATTGCAAAACCGCCGGAAGGTCGGGTGATATCTTTCAGGGTGTACATCGTCATTCCTCAGTCCTTTCGTATCAGTGTGATTTTTTCAGCCCGGCAGATGCGCGAACCTGTTCAAGAATGGCCGTCCAGTCTTCGCGCCCACGCCCGGCGGCGCGAGCCTGGTTGTAAACTTCGCGGGACGCCGCGCCCAGCGGCATCGGAACGTGGAGCTGGTTAGCCACGTCCAGGGCGATCCCCAGATCTTTATGCGCAAGGTCGATCATGAAGGCGGGTGAAAGATCGCCTTTCAGCACCTTGTTCGGCCATGAGGTAGTGAAGTGGCCTTTACCCGCCGGCGTGCCGCTCATCACCTTCAGCGCCACCTCAAAGGAGAGACCAAGCGCTTCACACAGCACCGCCGCCTCGGCGGAAAGCGCGTTCAGGGCGATGCTCATGTAGTTGTTGATGAGCTTCACGCGGATGCCCATGCCTGGCCCGCCGGCGTTAATCAGCTCATTGCCCATCGCCATTAAGACGGGGGTGGCGCGTTCCACCTGCTGCGCGGTGCCGCCCGCCAGCAGGAGCAGCGTGCCGGCGATGGCATGGTCGGACGTGCGTCCCACGGGCACGTCCATCAGGCTGAAGCCGCGTTCAGCCATGTCACGGATCAGCGCGTCGGTTTGCAGCGGGTGGATGGTGGACATATCAATCACCAGCGCGTCGCGGGATAACCCTTCGCACACGCCGTGCTCGCCGAACAGCACGCTGCGCACCAGGTCGCCGTTTGGCAGCATGGTAATGACGAATTCGGCGTCCGTTGCGGCCTGAGCAGGCGTAGCCGCCGCCCGTGCGCCGCTCTCTACCAGCGCCTGAACCGCCTGCGGGTTCACGTCAAACACGTTAAGCTGGTGGCCTTGCTTCAACAGATTCTTCGCCATTGGCGCGCCCATCTGCCCTAAACCGATAAATGCGATCGCTGACATGCCTCTCTCCTGTCACATCGTGTCAATTTCTGCGCGTTTGTGTTGTCTGTTTTTGATCGTATTTGTAATTTATAGTCAAAAAATTGACACGGGTCACTTTTTAAACATTTGGTGAAATTAAAATGAAGGCATCAGAAATCGCAGAAGGAATCACCATGACTCGCATCGTTTGTGTCGGCATTACCGTGCTGGATCGCATCTGGTATCTCGATGATTTACCTAAGGAAGGAGGGAAATATGTCGCAAAAGACTATACGGAAGTGGGCGGCGGCCCGGCGGCCACGGCGGCGGTGGCCGCGGCAAAACTGGGTGCGGAAGTGGATTTTATTGGCCGGGTGGGGGACGACGATACCGGCAGACGGCTGCTGGCGGAGCTGGAATCCCTGGGGGTGAACACCCGCTATACACGCGTGTTTAAAGGTGCCCGCTCGTCACAATCCGCGGTGCTGGTGGACGCAGGCGGAGAACGAGTGATTGCCAACTACCCCAGCCCCGATCTGCCCGCCGAGGCAGACTGGCTGCATGAAATCGACTTCTCGCAATGGGATATCGTGTTAGCAGACGTGCGCTGGCATGACGGGGCAAAACAGGCGTTTACGCTGGCCCGTCAGCAGGGCGTTCCTACTTTGCTTGATGCTGACGTTACCCCGCAGGACATCGCGGAGCTGATAGCCTTAAGCGACCACGCGGCCTTCTCCGCGCCGGGCCTGCGGCGACTAACTCAGTTGGATAAAGCAGAAGATGCCCTGAAAAAAGCACAAACGCTCACAAATGGACATGTGTATGTCACTCAGGGGCGAGACGGCTGCTACTGGCTGGAAAACGGCGCCTTGTGTCATCAATCCGGCTTTGAGGTGAACGTGGTGGATACCACCGGCGCGGGCGACGTTTTCCACGGCGCGCTGGCGTTCAGCCTGGGACAGCAATCCACCGCCGCAGACGCCGTGCGTTTTGCCAGCGCCGTCGCAGCCCTGAAATGCACAAAGCCCGGCGGGCGCGCGGGTATACCCGACTGTGATCAAACCCGCTCTTTTTTGTCACTTTTTGTATAAAATGCGGGGCGTGATGGTTTTCAGAGGACAGCCCATGAGCCTTACCGAACTGACCGGCAACCCGCGTCACGATCAGCTGCTAACGCTGATTGCCGATCGCGGCTATATGAACATTGATGAACTGGCGCAGCTGCTGGACGTGTCGACGCAAACGGTGCGCCGGGATATCCGTAAGCTCAGCGAGCAGGGGCTGATCACGCGTCATCACGGCGGCGCGGGCAGGGCATCCAGCGTGGTGAACACGGCGTTCGAACAGCGCGAAGTGTCGCTTACCGAAGAGAAGCGGGCGATTGCCGAGGCGATTGCGGACTATATTCCCGACGGCTCAACTATTTTCATCACCATCGGCACGACTGTAGAGCACGTTGCCCGGGCGCTGCTTAACCATAATCATCTGCGCATCATCACCAACAGCCTGCGGGTGGCGCATATTCTGTATAAGAACCCGCGCTTTGAAGTGATGGTGCCGGGCGGCACGCTGCGCCCGCACAACGGCGGCATTATCGGGCCTGCGGCGACGGCGTTTGTGTCTGGTTTTCGGGCGGACTATCTCGTGACCAGCGTCGGTGCGATTGAGCACGACGGCGCGATGATGGAGTTTGACGTGAATGAAGCCAGCGTGGTGAAAACCATGATGGCCCACTCTCGCCACATTTTGCTGGCGGCCGATCATACGAAATTTAACGCATCCGCCGCGGTGGAAATTGGCAACGTGGCGCAGACAACGGCTCTTTTCACCGATGAGATGCCCGGCTCGGCGCTGCAAAATCATCTGAAATCCAGCAAGGTTGAAACGGTGCTGGCCTGTACCAGCGATGATATCGCCTGAAGCAAAAAGCCGCTGATTTCTCAGCGGCTTTTTTTGTTATTTGAAGCTGTATTTTATTCCCAGCATTCCCTGCGTATCGCTGTAGCCTTTATCGCCAATCTGCTGTGCCACATTGCCCCAGACGCTAAGCTGCGGGGTAATCTGCCCCTCTACGCCCGTCTTTAACTCACCAATATTGCGCGTACCGCGCATCTCATTGCTGACGTCATCCATGCGGATGCGCGTGGTCTGGGTATTGTGGATCCAGTTCGCTTCAATAAACGGCTGGAAGGTGCGTGATTTAGCGTCATCCATCGCGTTATGTCCGCTGATATAGGCCTTCACGCCGAGACGCGTCATCAGGTTGCCCTGGGTTTCGTCTTTCACCCGCGTGCCGTTACGCTCGCGATGGTCGTCAGCCTGCACGTCCATCCAAACGGCCTGCGCCTTCGGCTGGATCCAGTAACTGTTGCGGCCGCTTTCACCCACCTTAACGCTATAGCCCGCTTCGACAGAGGCGGTTATGCCGCTGGAGCGATAACGCTCGGTCGCCTGGTCCTGCCCCATCACCTTATTGTCAAACCAGTTATACAGCACCCAGCTATCAACGTAGGTGCCGCTTTTATCGGCTTCGTTTGCGTACCAGGTACCGTACAGACCTACGCTATAGCCATTCACTTCGCCACGTGAGTGGTATCCGGTCAGGCTGGAAGCGCTCCGGCTCTGGCTGTTACCGTAGCCCGCCATCAGGCCAAGATGCCAGCGGTCCAGGCCATCTGTGCTCCATTGGGCGATATCGCCACCCAACTGCAGCACGTAACGGTTGGCTGTCGTTTTTAGCTGGCCGCTGCCGTCGTTGAAACGCGCATGCCCGCCGACGTTACGCATCCAAAGGCTCGTCACTTTTTGCTCGCCGGTGAGCATGTCGGTGTACTGCGTTTCACCCAGACGATCGTGCAGGCGGGTCATAAACAGCGTATTTGCCGCATAGCTGTTTGCCTGATAGCTGCCAAATTCTGGGCGATACTGATGCTCGCTTTTCGGCGGCGCAGGTGGCGGTACCGGTTCTTGTGGCGGAATCACCGGGTCGACGGGCGGATCTACCGGGACGACAGGCGGGTCGACAGGGTCAACAGGTGGATCCACCGGGTCAACAGGCGGGTCGACGGGGTCGACCGGTGGGTCTACCGGGTCAACAGGAGGATCTACCGGGTCGATCGGTGGGTCAACGGGTTCAGCCAGGCTGGTCAGAAACCAGTTCTTACCTTTCTGCACAACGTTATAGTCATAACCCCCCGCTACGATACGGCTGGCTTTCTCAAACGTTCCCTCCGAGTTGCCGCCAACGCTGACTATTTCAATCCCTTCAACGGTTTGTGCGCCTGCACCACCAATGTTGTTTACGTCAACCGCGGTACGACCAGATGTGTTTCCTTCAATAATCAGCCTGTCAGTTTCAGAGGTATCGTCAGACAGCACGGTATTGAAAACCAGCTTGCCGCCGTTGCCTGTGTAATCCTCGTTGATGGTCAGGGTTTGCCAGGCCGCGTCCTCAGCATGCTGGAAATTTATCGTGCCGCCCGCGTTCAGGGTCAGGCTGGTCAACGTTGAGCTGTCGCGCATATTCCAGACGGCATCATTCATCGTAAGCGCGAGAGTACCGGTCCCAGCAGCGTTGCTTTCTATGTACGATGCTCCGTTCCACAGCGAGCTGTTACCCATTGTCAGCGTAATGGTACTGTTTTGTGCCGGAAGGGTACTGTTGGCCGCGACGCCACCTGCGGCGAGGATATCGCCGTTAAGGAGGAATTTTCCGCCTGCAGAGGCATCAATAATTCCGCCATTGCTGGCGTTCAGGGCATAGCTACCCTGGTCGCGCTGGCCTGCGGTGGTAATGGTTGCCCCACCGTCGAGCGTTATCACGCCGCGTGACCAGGCATACATCCCGTGCGGTGCCTGGGCGGAGCTGCTGGTTTTCTCGCTGCTGTTGACCGCAATGGTGACGTTATCTCCCACATTTACCGCTGCTGTATAAGCGTAGATGCCATGCGCGCTGGCACCGTTGGTGGTGATGGTCGCGCCTTCATCAAGGGTGATGGTTGACGAGCCGGTAGAGTACACGCCGGAGGCACTGGCTGCGTCGGTGGTAATGGTCGCTTTTTTTCCCAGCTCGATTCTGGAGGCAGAACCCGCATACAGGCCGTAGGCCGAGGTGCCAAACGTTTCGATGGTGGCCTCATCCCCCAGACGGACGGATGAGCCGCTCTGGTTGGTACGAATTCCCTCGGCGTAGGTACCCCGCGTCACAATATGCGCACGATCGCCGACGACAATGTTATTTTTGGCCTTCGAGGCATCATTCAGTGCATAGGCGCTAATACCGCGACCGGTACTGCCAGTGGTTTCGATATAGAGATCGTCACCCACATAAATATTGGCGGAGCCGAGAGAACCCTGGCTGAAGGAGCTGTACCCGGCATTGATGCCATCGCCGCTTTGGCCATTAACGTAAATGTGGGTGCGGTCGCCGGTAATGATAAACACTGGGTTATTCGGCGTGTTCATACCGTGGGTACGAATACCGTCGACATCTTTACCGTTATTGGCAGCCACTTTTGACTGGGTACGAATAGTCAGGTCGTCACCAAATATCACCCCCGGGCTGCCGGACGTGGAGTTCTGAATAACGGTCACGGAGTGCTCAAAGGCTTCCGCCCCCGGCCCTTCGAGAGTGATCCCATCCCCGTAGACTGGAATATTGCCAGGGCTGTACTGGTAGACATAGTTAGGATCGCTGGTATTTTTGCTAAAGTTCGCGTTTGCCGTTGCAGGAATCAGCGCCTGTATTTCCGCAGGCAAATCCGTTACTGCTCCGGTGGCTGGTAAATTAGCAAAATCGATAACTGCAGCATTCGCGGTAAATAGCGCTGACGATAGTGCCAGCGAAATCGCAACGGCGACAGGTGAATGTTTCAATAAATATGGCATAACTGCCCCCTTTCTTTCAGGCGTAAAACATCCTCCACACCATTAAATGTGGGTATGTTAAGAAGTTGAAATTACAAAATAGAAACGAGAATTTTATGAATGCTGGTACCTAACTTCCTCTCTAATCGTATTTTATGAACGTAAATTTTTTTCACATCAACGCTGGTTGTTTTTATTATCTCCCGGAGACACACCCCTGAAATAAGTCTGTTAAGTAAAGTGAATTCAACAGTGTTCAGGGTATTACCACGCCTGCTGCTCACTCGCCTGCCGGAAAAAAGATGGTTAATTTTTTCCTGCAATATAGCGTCATCGTCATCTGCATAAATAGTTCCCTTTATTTCACTGTGGTGAGCGAAAAAATAGTGAGCCAACGCCTCCAGTTTACGGTCCGCGATAAGCACGATGTGCATGTTAGTCATCGCCAGATGTTCAATCCATTGCGGATCGACAAGCAGGCGCAGGTTATACATCGAAAAATCTACAAAAATAAATCCGCGTAATAAATGATTCTTGTTCCCAGATAATATTTTATTTTCTACTGCAAGTTGCAGGAAATGATTTCCCACCGGCCAAACTGCGAAGGAGGCGCTGCCACAGTATTGTGAGCGCACCGTGTTATCCGGAAATAACTGACAGGACAATTCGCAGCTTATACAGCGGACAACCTTTTGCGACGATGTTATCATCCAGTCCACTCCTGTCTTATTTTCATTATCAATATTTCACTGCCTTTCAAATGTGTCAATCTTGAAACATATCCAGCGTTTCTGTCGTATTTATGAGAAATAATGCCAGAGAAAATAAATTCCTGGCTGTCTCTATTCTTGCAGGCCGCAGACATAGCGACAGAACATTGATTGCCAGACCTTACCCAGGAATATTCATCAATCCATTAAGATTATTCGGCAAAAACAACCCCGGAAGGAAATTGACGAAATAGCACTAATAGCTAAAGATTCGTCACCTCGTTCTGCCTGAACGTCAGTCTTTTCTCAACGTGTGGCTCAATATAATTATTTGACCTGGTGAAGTGTAATGAAATCTCATTATGTCCTTTTAGCTGAGGCTCACCTAAGAAAACCGATTTGTAATCAATTGAAAAATAATGCGATGTTTCTAATCTTAGGTACGGGTGTGTCGCGCTCTGATCCTTCTGACCTATACTGTTGTTAAATATACGTATGTTTTTTGGGTTTGTGAGGTTAAATATTGTTATTGCAGAGGAAAGTAAAATTGTATCTTATTAACAAGCTGGTCGAGTATGACCCGGAAAACAAAACCCTGGCGAATCATATTACCGGGCGCACGATACATTTGCAGCTTCCTGCCAATCTCTGCTTTCTTTATCTCGTTACCCATCCTGGCGAAATAATTTCGCAAAATCAGTTAATGGTGGTGGGATGGGGTGAGCGTAACGATGTCACCACACCGAATACCTTTTACCAGGCCATTTTGACATTGCGCAATGCGCTGGCTGAAGTGGGGTTACCGCGCGATACGGTAAAAACGATTTCGCGTCGCGGGTTGACGCTTTCCGAAGCCACCCAGGTTGAAGTATTTACCCCAACCGCCGAGCCGGTAATTGCCAGTGAAGACGCGGCAATAGCCGAGGGCACCGCGATGAAGAAGCCGGCGTGGTTAATAATAGCCACCGCTACGCTTTTTCTGATCGCGCTTATTAACGGGGTCATATTATATAAACATCACCAGAACATGCCGTTTAGTCACTACATTCCACTTTCAATGGGCAGCACGACCAACGCCTGCCAACTCTTTTATGCACCTAATGAACATATGCAGGACCATTACCTTCGCTTGTTAAAAAATTACCCCAGCCTGTGTGCCGGAAACCGATACATTTTTCTCATCGGCTATAGTAAAACGGAGCGAATCGCGGCGTTTGTCTGTAATAACGATGCGCGACATGACGCGGCAGCGTTATGTACCACGCATTATTTTTGGGCGCATGAGCAATGATGACACTCGGGAATCGTATTATTTTGCTGGCGGCGTTGCTGGGGGCTGCTATTACCAGCGGCTGGCTAGCGTATTCGCATTTTTCGAGTGCGCCGATACGCTGTACAGGTGATGTGGAGTGGACGATTGGTAAAAACCGATTTGTAGGAACGGTTTCATGGCGAATGCAGCATCGGGAAGGGACCGCTGTCATTAACGGTAAACTGATTGGTCACGTGGTTTCTGAAGTCAACCGCACCATCTATTTCCACTACAGCGATCACCAGAACGCGCGCGTATTGAATAACGATCGTATTGTTAAAACCTTCGCCGATAGTGCGGATGAGGCTGATATCAATGCAACGCTACCGGGTTTTTATCGCACGCCGGGAAGAGATCTGAGCCTGATGATTGATGAGTACCGTGGAGCGTGGCTTTTTGCCGCGTCGAACGTCCCTTCGCTGTACTGCCGTAAAAACGCGCCGTAAAAATCAATCGCACACCTTAGACGGCACGCATAGTCAAATCTCGTGATTCCCGCTACAGTTATCTCTCCACGGCGAAAGGAGATAAACATGCTTTATATCTTTGACTTAGGAAACGTAATCGTCGATATCGATTTTAACCGGGTGCTGGGTGCCTGGAGCGACTTTAGCCGTGTGCCGCTGGCGACGTTAAAGCAGGATTTCGCGATGGGTGAGACCTTCCATCAGCATGAACGCGGCGAGATTAGCGATGAAGAGTTTGCTGAACGCTTCTGCCAGGAGATGGGGCTTTCGTTAAGCTATGAACAATTTTCTCACGGCTGGCAGGCGGTATTCGTCGCGATCCGTCCGGAAGTGATCGACATTATGCACAAACTACGCGAGCAGGGGCACCGGGTGGTCGTACTGTCTAACACCAACCGTCTGCACACGACCTTCTGGCCAGAGGAATATCCCGAAGTTAAGGCGGCGGCAGATAAGATCTATCTTTCGCAAGAGATGGGTATGCGTAAGCCTGAAGCGCGAATTTATCAGGCTGTTTTGCAGGCAGAGGGATTCACCGCGGCCGATGCGGTCTTTTTCGATGACAACGCCGATAATATAGAGGGAGCTAACCAGTTGGGTATCACGTCAATTCTGGTGACCGGAAAAGAGACGATACCGAACTACTTTGCGAAGCAGTTATGCTAAAAACCGTTCATCAAAAAGCCACGCATCATACTCGCCCGCTGAGGGCCTGGCTGAAGTTGCTCTGGCACCGCATTGATGAGGACAACATGACCACGCTGGCGGGTAACCTCGCCTACGTGTCGTTGCTCTCATTAGTGCCGCTGGTGGCGGTGATCTTTGCGCTCTTTTCCGCTTTCCCGATGTTCGCGGACGTTAGCCTGCAGCTTCGCCATTTCGTCTTCGCGAACTTCATCCCGGCCACCGGGGATGTTATCCAGAACTACATCGAGCAGTTTGTTGCCAACTCCAGCAAAATGACGGCGGTGGGGGCGTGCGGCCTTATCGTTACCGCGCTGCTGCTGATGTACTCTATCGACAGCGCGCTTAACACCATCTGGCGAAGCAAAAAAATCCGTCCTAAGGTCTATTCCTTTGCCGTCTACTGGATGATTTTAACGCTGGGGCCGTTGCTGGCTGGGGCGAGTCTGGCAATCAGTTCGTATCTTCTCTCCTTGCGCTGGGCGAGTGATTTAAACAGCGTGATTGATAACGTGCTGCGTATTTTTCCGCTGATCCTGTCCTGGCTCTCGTTCTGGCTGCTCTATAGCGTTGTACCGACCACGCGCGTGCCTAACCGCGATGCGGTAGTTGGGGCGCTGGTGGCGGCAGTGCTTTTTGAACTGGGTAAAAAAGGGTTTGCCCTTTACATCACCATGTTCCCGTCTTATCAGCTGATTTACGGCGTGCTGGCGGTGATCCCCATTTTATTTGTCTGGGTTTACTGGACCTGGTGTATCGTCTTGCTTGGTGCCGAAATAACTGTCACTCTCGGCGTATACCGCGAACTTAAAAAAGCAGCAGAAGCTGAAAAACAATTAGAAGCAGACCAACCATGATTGCATTGATACAGCGCGTAACCCGTGCCAGCGTCACCGTGGAGGGAGAGGTGACGGGTGAAATTGGCCCAGGACTTTTGGTGTTGTTAGGTGTCGAAAAGGATGATGACGAACAAAAAGCGAACCGCTTATGCGAGCGCGTGCTGGGCTACCGCATATTCAGCGATGCGGAATGCAAGATGAATCTGAACGTCCAGCAGGCGGGCGGCAGCGTGCTGGTGGTTTCCCAGTTTACGCTGGCAGCGGATACCGAGCGCGGCATGCGCCCAAGTTTCTCTAAAGGCGCCGCGCCGGATCGTGCAGAAGCACTTTACGAATACTTTGTTGAGCGTTGTCGCCAACAGGAAATGAATACGCAAACCGGACGATTCGCTGCAGATATGCAGGTCTCGCTGGTGAACGATGGCCCCGTCACATTCTGGCTCCAGGTATGAGCCAACTGGCGGCGTGGCCGCGGGTAACAAGAGAGAGTACAGCTATGTATCACCTTCGAGTACCGCAAACGGAAGAAGAGTTAGAAGCGTATTACCAGTTCCGCTGGGAAATGCTGCGCAAGCCACTGCATCAGCCAAAAGGATCTGAACGCGACGCCTGGGATGCGATGGCCCATCATCAGATGGTGATGGACGAAGAGGGCAACCTCGTCGCCGTCGGGCGACTGTATATCAACGCTGATAACGAAGCGTCTATTCGTTTTATGGCGGTTCACCCTTCCGTGCAGGATAAAGGGCTGGGGACGCTAATGGCGATGACGCTGGAGTCCGTCGCCCGTCAGGAAGGCGTTAAGCGCGTCACCTGTAGCGCCCGGGAAGATGCCGTGGAGTTTTTTGCCAAACTCGGTTTTGTTAACCAGGGTGAAATCACCGCTCCGCAAACCACGCCGATTCGCCACTTTTTGATGATCAAACCCATCGCCACGCTGGACGATATTCTTCATCGCGCGGACTGGTGCGGGCAGCTGCAGCAGGCCTGGTATGAACACATCCCTCTGAGTGAAAAGATGGGCGTGCGCATTCAGCAGTACACCGGGCAAAAATTCATTACCACCATGCCGGAAACCGGCAATCAGAACCCTCACCACACCCTGTTTGCCGGCAGCCTGTTTTCCCTGGCGACGCTCACCGGCTGGGGGCTGATCTGGCTAATGCTGCGCGAGCGGCATCTTGGCGGCACCATTATTCTGGCCGATGCCCACATTCGCTACAGCGCGCCGATCAGCGGCAAGCCGAGCGCGGTGGCGGACCTTGGCGCGCTGGGCGGCGATCTTGATCGTCTGGCACGTGGCCGCAAAGCGCGCGTGCAAATGCAGGTTGAGCTGTTCGGCGATGAAACGCCGGGCGCGGTGTTTGAAGGCACCTATATCGTTCTTCCTGCGAAGCCGTATGGGGCGTATGAAGAGGGGGGGAACGAGGAAGAATAACGGTCTTCTGGAAAGCGGCTTGCAAATACACATCGTAGCAGGACGTATCCTTCGCTTTATTCGGCGTATCCCATTAACGTAATCAGCAAGGGGTACGTCATTGACGTACATTAGACATTTGTTACTATAAGCCAACGGCGTATGTTTAATGCTATTCATTGAAACGGACATTTTCACAGAAGACGTCAAAACGTTACTGGATGACGACGAATATCATCGGTTCCAGATATTCCTGGCGACACAACCGGAGTACGGCGATGTTATCCAGAATACGGGAGGCTTGCGAAAGATTCGCTGGCTTGCTGGCGGAAAGGGAAAGCGTGGTGGAGTCAGAGTTATCTATTTTTACCGTACGTGTGAGTTTGAAATCAGACTGCTGCTCATCTATCGCAAAGGGATTAAAGATGACCTGTCTGCGGGGGAGAAAGCTATTCTGAAAAAGATGATAGAGAGGTGGTAAATGGATAAGGCGCTGTTTGAGCGATTAACCCAAAGCGTTGGGCAAATGAACGAGATTGCCGAGGGCCAACGCGAGCCGTCGCGTATCTTTCAAATCGATGCGATGAAAATAAAAGAAATTCGTCAGGCATCCGGGTTGTCGCAGAGTAAATTCGCGACCTTAATCTCTGTCAGCGTTGATACATTGCGTAACTGGGAACAAGGCAGACGCTCGCCTACAGGCCCGGCTAAAGCGCTTTTGCGCGCTATTGCTAACGATCCTCAACATGTCATCCCTGCGCTATCGCAGTAATTAGCCCGGTTGCACTGAGGCTCACCGGGCTTTTATGGAGATTACTCCCCTTCACCCGGGAACAGGAACGGGTTAATCGAGCTACGGGCAAAGCCCTCCTGCTCCATCTTCGCATCCAGAATCAGCGAGGCGAGATCGTCGGCCACCGCTTCGACTTTCGGGTCTTTTTCCTGATACAGGATCTTCAGGTAGGTTCCGCAGTCGCCGCAGCTTTCGGCTTTCACCGCCGCGTCTTCATTTTCCAGCGACCAGTAGTTGAGATCGCGAGTCTGCTCGCAGTTGCTGCACTTCACGCGCACCACGTGCCACTCGGTTTCACACAGGTTGCAGTGCAGGTAGCGCAGCCCCTGCGTGGTCCCAATCTGCACCATGCTGGAGACCGGCATTGAGCCGCACACCGGGCAGAACTGGCGCGCTTCGCCGTATTCGGCGCGGGCTTTGCCCGGGATCAGACTCGCCATTTGCGCCCAGTAGAGCGACAGCGCGGCCCAGATAAACGGCGCTTTATCGCTGCTGACCAGCGAGAAGTCGGAGGCAAACAGCGCGCTCGCCATCTCTTCCAGCTCCAGGTCAGAGGCTTTTTCCAGGTTCTCAATGACCGCCAGCGCGGTGCCGCTCATCTCCGGCTTCAGCTCGGCAATCAGCGAATGAAGCAGCTTATGCCAGTGCTTGTCGCGCGGCAGGACGTGAATATCCAGCGGCGGCTTGCCCTGCTCGTTAGCTTCCTTGATGCGCGCGGTCAGGTCCATTTGCAGCGGGTGGTCGTACAGCACCACCTCCTGCGCATGGGCGACCAGCGCGGCAAAACGCAGAAAATCGCCCAGCGGGTTGTTCTCTGCCAGCTCGCGCAGACGCTCTGCGCGGCGGTTGTAGAGGTTCTTGAGTCTGGGGAATAACAACGGCGGAATATACTCCGCCGTACGTTTCTCGCTCGACCCCAGCTCATCTTGCGGGATTATGCGAATACTCATTCAGATGACTTTTCCTGTTTCTGGCGGACTTCACGGTACCAGCGCGGGTGATGTTTCTTCGCCCACGTTTTGGTTACCCATCCTTCCACCATCGCGGTAATGGTGCCTTTCACCCAGAGGGCGGCGTAAATATGCACCATGATAACCACAATTAACGCCACTGCGGCAAATGAATGCAGCATTAGCGCAAATCGGATCACCGGGATTGAGAAAGCAGGCGCAAAGTACGGACGCCAGATGATCACGCCGCTCACCAGCAACAGGACCAGGAAGATAATCGCCGCCCAGAATACGCATTTCTGGCCGAAGTTATAACGCCCGGTATCACCTACTTCCTCGTTGACGACGATCTTACGAATATTCTTCGCCCAAAAGATATCATCCCGATTGATTAGGTTATGGTGCCAGTAACGGAAAAACATGATGATAAACGAGGCAAACATCACCACACCCACGAATGGGTGAAGGATGCGCGCCAGCTGCGGCGTGCCCAGGATCTGCATCAGCCAGTTGAAGGAGGGGAAGAAGAACCCCAGCCCGCTTATCGCCGCCAGCATGAAGCAGAAGGCGGTGACCCAGTGGTTGATGCGTTCCGGCGCGGTGTAGCGCACGATGGTGTCACGTTTTCTCATTTGCGCACCTCGTCTTTCTCTTCATGCAGGTTGTCGTCTTCCTCTTCCGCACGGTTCGGACCGACGCCGACGTAGTGGAAGATGCTCGCTGCGAAGGTGGCAGCAAAGCCCACCGCGGCCAGCGGTTTCCAGATGCCTTTCCAGAACTTCACGGTGGCGCTGATTTCCGGGTTCTCCGGCAGGCCGTGATACAGGTTCGGCTTGTCGGCGTGGTGCAGCACGTACATCACGTGCGTACCGCCAACCCCGGCCGGATCGTACAGGCCCGCGTTGTCGTAACCACGGGTTTTCAACTCGCCCACGCGCTCTGCCGCCAGAGTTTTCATATCCTCTTTTGAGCCAAAGTGGATAGCGCCGGTTGGGCAGGTCTTCACGCATGCAGGCTCCTGGCCCACGTTAACGCGGTCCACGCACAGGGTGCATTTGTAGACGCGGTTGTCTTCCGGGTTCATGCGCGGCACGTCGAACGGACAGCCCGCGATGCAGTAGCCGCAGCCAATGCACTGCTCGGACTGGAAGTCGACGATGCCGTTGGCATACTGAATGATAGCCCCTTCTGACGGACACGCCTTCAGGCAGCCCGGATCCGCGCAGTGCATACAGCCGTCTTTGCGGATAAGCCATTCCAGTTTGTCGTTCTGCTCCACTTCCGAGAAACGCATTACCGTCCAGGACTTGGCGGTCAGGTCTGCCGGGTTGTCGTACACCCCGACGTTGTGACCCACTTCGTCACGGATGTCGTTCCACTCAGAGCAGGCCACCTGACAGGCTTTACAGCCGATACAGGTGGTCACGTCGATCAGCTTCGCCACTTCCTGCTGGTGGTCCCGCGCCTGAGGCGCGGGCGTGAAACCGTTAGTCGCGGAACGACGGATAATGTCTTGAGATTGATAAGCCATAAGTCGTCTCCGTTACACCTTTTCCACGTTCACGAGGAAGGCCTTAAACTCCGGCGTCTGCGTGTTCGCATCGCCGACGAACGGCGTCAGGGTGTTCGCAATGAACCCTTTCTTCGCCACGCCCTCATAGCCCCAGTGAATTGGGATGCCGATGGTATCCACCTGCTGACCGTGAACGTTCAGCGTGCGAATACGCTTGGTCACCACCGCCTTGGCCTTGATGTAGCCGCGGTTAGAGGAGACCTTCACGGTATCGCCATGGGCAATGCCGAGCTTGTTCGCCAGCTTCTCGCCGATCTCCACAAACTGTTCCGGCTGCGCGATGGCGTTAAGCAGCGCGTGCTTGGTCCAGTAGTGGAAGTGTTCGGTCAGACGGTAAGTGGTGCCCACGTACGGGAACTTGTCTTTTTTACCCAGCGCTTCAAAGTCGCCCTTGAAGATACGCGCTGCCGGGTTAGAGACCACGTTCGGGTGCAGCGGGTTGGTGCCCAGCGGCGTCTCAAACGGCTCGTAATGTTCCGGGAACGGCCCTTCCGCCATCTTGTCGATAGCAAACAGACGCCCCATCCCTTCAGGCTGCATGATAAACGGCCCAACGTCGCTGCCTGGTGCGGCAGTGCTGTAGTCCGGAATATCCACGCCTCCCCATTTCGCGCCGTCCCACTTCAGCAGCTGACGCTTCGGATCCCACGGGTTACCCTGCGGGTCAGCGGAGGCACGGTTATAGAGGATGCGGCGGTTCAGCGGCCATGCCCATGCCCAGCCCAGCGTATTGCCGAGGCCCGACGGGTCGGCGTTGTCGCGGTTGGCCATCTGGTTGCCTTTCGGCGTCCAGCTACCGGCAAAGATCCAGCAGCCGCTGGAGGTGGTACCGTCATCGCGCAGGTGCGCGAAGGTGCTGAGCTGATCGCCTTTCTTCGCCAGAACCGCGCCGGTGACCGGGTCGATAACGTCCGCCAGCGCCTTACCGTTGCTCTCCATGGCCACTTCTTCCGGCGCAGGATTTTCCGGCGTCGAGTAGTTCCAGGTCATGTTCAGCACCGGCTCAGGGTTCGCGCCGCCTTCTGCCGCATACATCTTACGCAGGCGTAAGAAGATACCGGCCAGGATCTCGCCGTCGTTCATGGCGATGCCCGGGGCGTCCGCGCCTTTCCAGTGCCACTGCAGCCAGCGGCCGGAGTTGACGATAGAACCGTTCTCTTCCGCGAAGCAGGTGGACGGCAGGCGGAACACTTCGGTCTGAATCTTCGACGGATCGACGTCGTTTGATTCGCCGTGGTTCTGCCAGAAGGTCGAGGTCTCGGTGTTGAGCGGGTCAATCGTCACCAGGAACTTCAGCTTCGAGAGGGATTCAACAACCTTGTTCTTGTTCGGGAACGACGCCACCGGGTTAAAGCCCTGGCAGATATAGCCGTTGACCTGGCCCTGGTGCATCATTTCGAAGTACTGGAGAACGTCGTAACCTTTGTCCCACTTCGGCAGCCAGTCAAAGCCCCAGCTGTTTTCCGCCGTCGCTTTGTCGCCGTAGAAAGCTTTCATCAGCGAGACGAAGAACTTCGGATAGTTGCCCCAGTAGTTCACCTGGCCTTCGAGCAGCGGTTTTGGCGTGCTGGCCGTCAGGTAGGTCTGCAGGTCAGTCTGTTTCTCGCTCGGCAGGTTCATGTAACCCGTCAGGCTCTGAGACAGCAGGCCGAGGTCGGTCAAACCCTGGATGTTAGAGTGACCGCGCAAGGCGTTCACGCCGCCGCCTGCCATCCCCATGTTGCCGAGCAGCAGCTGCACCATTGCCATGGTACGGATGTTCTGCGCGCCGATGGAGTGCTGCGTCCAGCCGAGTGCATACAGGAACGACGCGGTTTTGTCCTTCGCGCTGGTCTCCGCGATCAGCTCACAGACCTTCAGGAAGTCTGCTTTCGGCGTGCCGCAGATGTTCTCGACAACGTCCGGCGTGTAGCGGGAAACGTGCTCTTTCAGCAGGTTCCATACGCAGCGCGGGTGTTGAAGAGTGGTGTCGCGCTTCGCAAAGCCTTTCTCATCCAGCTCGTAGTTCCAGCTGGTTTTGTCGTACTTGCGTTTTTCCGCGTCATAACCGCTGAACAGGCCATCTTCGAAGTGGTAATCCTCACGCACGATCAGGCTGGCGTTGGTATAGGCTTCGGTGTACTCGCGGTTATATTTTTCGTTGGTCATCAGGTACAGCAGTACGCCTGACAGGAAAGTGATGTCAGTACCTGAACGAATAGGGGTGTAGAAATCCGCCACTGACGCAGTACGCGTAAAGCGGGGATCGATCACAATCAGTTTCGCACCGTTGTGGATTTTGGCTTCCATCGCCCAGCGGAACCCGACAGGGTGCGCTTCAGCGGCGTTACCGCCCATCACCACAATGAGGTTGGCGTTCTTGATGTCGACCCAGTGGTTGGTCATCGCACCGCGACCAAATGTTGGAGCAAGACTTGCTACCGTTGGTCCGTGTCAGACACGCGCCTGGTTGTCGACCGCGAGCATACCGAGTGCGCGCGTGAATTTCTGGGTTAAATAGCCGGTTTCGTTGCTGGAGGCAGAAGCACACAGCATCCCGGTGGAGAGCCAGCGGTTGACCGTGACGCCGTCGGCGTTCTTCTCAATAAAGTTGGCATCGCGGTCTTCTTTAATATGTTTTGCGATGCGGTCAAACGCCTCTTCCCAGCTGATTTGCTGCCATTTATCGGAGCCAGGTGCGCGATATTCCGGGAATTTCAGACGGCTTTCGGAGTGGATAAAGTCCACCAGACCGGCCCCTTTCGGGCACAGCGCGCCGCGGTTGACCGGATGGTCCGGGTCGCCTTCGATATGGAAAATAGACGCTTTGGCGTTTTTCGCACCGTCGCCGAGGCTATACATCAACAGCCCACAGCCGACGGAGCAGTACGTACAGGTGTTACGGGTTTCGCGGGTGCGCAGCAGTTTGTACTGCCGCGTTTCCGCCAGCGCTACGCCGGGCGCAAAGCCCAGTGCCGCCGCCGTGGTGCCTGCCATACCGCCAGCGCAGATCTTAAAGAACTGCCTTCTGCTGACCTGCATGGGTCACTCCTTGTTCGACATTGCTTATATATGTAGTTTTAACTTCGCGGTTGAGAATTGACCGCAAAGGAGAAAAATTTGCGTTAATCCCTCATTTCTCCGAGGGATATCATCAGAATACCACAATGTCGGTATACCTGTTCCAACGGCGTTAATACAAAGTGAACGTATTATCACTGTGTTGATTATAAAGTGTGACACTGATCACACTATAAGCTCTGCATGTTAAAGGGGTGTAGCGGGGGTCGGGTTGCACCTCTTCTTAATGAGTAGGACAATGAGTGTCGAAAAGTTGATCCATACTATGCGTAAGGCCTGCGGTTTATGCTGCAATAGCAGGCCTACTTCCGTGGTTGTTCAGGAATACCGCTGTGTCTAAACAAAACCGTGCTACCCGCTCATCGCCACTGCCTGCGGGCATTGTGGAAATGTCGGTACGCAGACCGCCCCACATTACCCATGCCACACCCGATTTTCTGGCTGAAGAAGTGCCCGTTGCCCTCGTTTACAACGGTATTTCGCACGTGGTGATGATGGCCTCACCTAAAGATCTCGAACTGTTCGCCATCGGTTTTTCCCTTTCGGAAGGCATCATTGCGCATCCGCAGGAGATCTACGGCATGGACGTGGTTCAGGCGTGTAACGGTCTTGAAGTGCAAATCGAACTCTCCAGCCGCCGCTTTATGGGGCTGAAAGAGCGCCGCCGCGCGCTGGCCGGGCGTACCGGGTGCGGTGTCTGTGGTGTTGAGCAGCTTAATGATATTGGCAAGCCCGTTGCGCCACTGCCGTTTACCCAGACCTTCAATCTGGCGCATCTCGACCGTGCGCTGGAAAATCTCAACGATGTTCAGCCCATCGGCCAACTGAGCGGCTGCACGCACGCGGCGGCGTGGGTATTGCCGTCAGGAGATATTGCTGGAGGGCATGAGGACGTGGGCCGCCACGTCGCGCTCGACAAGCTATTAGGCCGTCGTGCGGGGGAGAGCGATCTCTGGCAGCAGGGCGCGGCGCTTGTTTCCAGCCGCGCCAGCTATGAGATGGTGCAGAAGTCCGCGATGTGCGGCGTGGAAATTCTGTTTGCAGTGTCGGCGGCAACCACGCTGGCGGTGGAGGTGGCGGAGCGCTGCAATCTGACGCTGGTGGGGTTCTGCAAGCCGGGCAGGGCGACGATTTATACCCATCCGCAGCGGTTAATGGTTGATCAGTAATTTTGAATGATAATAGCAAATCATTCCGCTTTTAGTTGTTAAGGATGAGGGCTAGTATCTATCTCATCAAGGCACGGTGCCTTACCTAAACAACTTAATGAAAGGGTTTATATCATGAAAAGCATCAAAACTTTTGTCGCTGTAATCGCTCTGGCTGCTTCTTTCGGTTCTTTCGCTGCACAGACAGTGACCGCCTCTGCTTCCACCATTGATAGCGCAGAAGCGAAAATCGCGGCTCAGGCTCAGGAAGCGGGCGCGTCATCCTACAAAATTACCCAGGCGTTCACCGGTAACCGCGTACACATGACCGCTGAACTGAACAAATAATTTCGCTATACCGTCGAAAGAGCGCCCCTGGGGCGCTTTTTTAGTTTATACCCGCCAGACGCAGCAGCGCCGTCACCACCGCCGCCGCGACGATCACCACAATTAACGGCATTTTTCGCCATGCCAGGAACACCGCGAACCCCACGCCCAGCACGCGCGCCATGCCCGCAAAATGTTCCCCTTCATAAAACGTGGTCGCCAGCGCGACGGAGAACAGCAAAACGGTAGCCGCATCGGAAAGCAGCGCCTGCGATCGTTCAGAGAGAGCCAGCCGGTTGCCCAGCTTTGCCCCGCCGAGACGCATCAGGTAGGTTCCGGCAGAAAGGATGGCGATGCCGAGAATAAAAAACGTCATGTTTCCCATTATTTTTTCCTCGCAGCGAGACCGAGTAACGAGAGCAGAACCGGTAAACCCACCGGGGCAAACGGCACGGCAGCCAGTGATAGCGCGGCACCGCTGCAGGCGCGGATCAGCGTGGTACGGTTTTTAAACGCGGGTACCACTAACGCCAGCAGGATCGCCGGAAACACCGCGTCCAGCCCGATGGTCTCCGGGTCCGGCAGCAGTTTACCGACCATGGCACCCAGCAGCGCCCCCACCGGCCAGATAATCGCCACGCCTAAACCGCACAGCCAGTAGGCCGCTTTACGCTGCTCGGGCGTTTTTTGCGACAGGCCAAACACCACGCTTTCATCGTTCATGATGTGACAGCCGAGATAGCTCAAACCCCGTTTGCCCACCAGTTCACGCACCGTCACGCCAAACGGCACATGGCGCGCGTTGACCAGCAAACCGGCGGCCGCTGCCGCCAGCGGGTTACCTCCGCTTGCCACAATGCCGATAAACATAAACTCGGATGCGCCCGCCAGCACCGTGAGGGAAAGCACAAACGGCACCCACAGCGGAAAACCGTAGGCCATCGCCAGGGAGCCGTAAGACATGCCGACCACGCCTACCGCGAGGCAGACCAAAATTATCGCTTTTATCGTGTCGCCTTTCAGGCAAGAGAGGGAATTCTTCATATCATTTTAGCCATATCGAACGTATTTCCATTATAATGAACGCATCAAAATCGTTTTACAAGATGAACGAATCGTTCGTTATAGAGAAAAAGAGGCCGTTTTTATGACGCAGCCAATCAGCGTGATCGCCAAAAGCCTGGTGCGGGAACGCCTGCGAACCGGGCTGTCACTGGCGGAAATTGCCCGCCGTGCCGGGATCGCCAAATCTACGCTTTCTCAGCTGGAGTCTGGCAACGGCAATCCTAGCCTGGAAACGCTCTGGTCGCTTTGCGTGGCGCTGGATATTCCATTTGCCCGGTTACTGGAGCCGCAGCAGCCCGTCACGCAGGTGATCCGCCGCGGCGAGGGCACCAAGGTGGTTGCCGGGCAGGCAAACTACGAGGCGATTTTGCTGGCGGCGTGTCCGCCGGGCGCGCGTCGTGATATCTATCTGCTGCTGACGCAGCCGGGCGCAGACCGTATTTCCCAGCCGCATCCGCCGGGGTCAGTTGAGCATATTATCGTGACCCAGGGGCGGGCGATGGTCGGCCTGATCGACGCGGCGGAAGAACTCGGCCCGGGCGATTACATTTGCTACCCTGCCGATCAGCCGCATATCTTTAAGGCGCTGGAGCCAGACACCCACGCCCTTCTGGTGGCGGAACAAAATTAACGAAGATACGGAAAATCATGTCGCTCAAAGCCATTGCTAAAGAACTGGGGCTGTCCGTCACTACCGTCAGCCGCGCCCTCAACGGGTATGACGATGTTTCTGCTGAGACGCGCGCCCGCGTGGAGGCGGAGGCCCAGCGCCGTGGTTACCGACCTAATACGTTTGCGCGCCGCCTGAAGATGGGCAAAATTGATGCCGTCGGCCTCGTTTTTCCCGTGCATCCTGTTCCGCTCAATAACAGCGTTTTTATGGACATGGTCGGCGAAATTAGCCACGAACTGGCGCGACATGAGATCGACCTGCTGCTCATCGCCGACGATGATCTGGCGGATAAGCACAGCTATATGCGCATGGTGCAAAGCCGCCGCGTGGATGCGCTGATTGTGGCCCACACGCTGGATCGCGATCCGCGACTTGAACAGCTACAGGCCGTCGGATTCCCTTTTCTGGCGCTTGGCCGCAGCCAGCTGCCGCAGCCGTACGCGTGGTTCGACTTCGACAATTATGCTGGCACGTACCAGGCCACCCGCTGGCTGATTGAGAAAGGCCATCAGCGCATCGCCCTGCTGGGCGAAAGCAATAATCAGGCATTCATCACCCAGCGGCGACAGGGCTACCTGGACGCGCTGCGGGAAGCCGGGCTCTCCAGCGAATGGCTGCGCGCTATGCCCCCTTCTCGCCGCGTGGGGTATGCCACCACGAAAGAACTTCTCTCCCTGCCGCAGCCCCCCACGGCCATCATTACCGACTGCAACACCCACGGCGACGGCGCGGCGATGGCGCTGGCGGAACTGGGCCGCCTGACAGGCGAGAACGCCGTTGCGCTGGTGGTTTATGACGGACTTCCGCAGGACAGCATCGTTGATGCTGACGTGGCGGCAGTGATCCAGTCCACTCGTCAGGGCGTCGGGAAACAGATTGCCGATATGGTGCGCCAGCTGATCAATGGCGAGGCGATCGAGCAGCTCCAGGTGCTCTGGCAGCCCGAATTCTCCCCGGGCCAGACGGCCTAAACCGCGTAAATTTCCAAACCCGATCACAGATCCGAAACGTTTTGGTTTGTATCCGAAACGTTTCGGATCAACACTCAAGGCATCCCGACGACAGGAGATGTCTGATGCAAGATGCCATTTTACGACTCGAAAGCACCACCGTTGATGTGGTGATAAAAACCCAACCGTTCGCCGAAATTCTCTACTGGGGGCCGCATCTTCAGCACTTTTCGCCGCAGAACGTCGCTACGCTGGTGCGGCCGGTGGCAAACGGCAGGCTGGATGTGGACTCCCCGGTAACGCTGATGGCCGAACTGGGGCACGGGCTGTTTGGCTCGCCCGGTATTGAGGGACATCGCCAGGGGCTGGACGGTTCCCCGGTGTTTAAAACCACGCAGGTGCAGCAGGACGTAAACACCCTGACGATAACCGCCGAAGATGAATGCGCGGGACTGCGTCTGACCAGCGAGCTGACGCTGGAGGCCAGCGGCGTGCTGGTGGTGCGCCATGGGTTAACCAACCTGAAAGCGCTGGCGTGGCAGGTGGACCGATTCGCCGTCACGCTGCCGGTGGCCGAGCGCGCGCAGGAGGTAATGGCCTTTCACGGACGCTGGATCAGAGAATTTCAGCCGCACCGCGTCACGCTTGAACACGACAGCTTTATCATTGAAAACCGTCGGGGTAAAACGTCCCACGAACATTTCCCGGCGCTAATCGCCGGTACGCCATCGTTCAGCGAAATGCAGGGCGACGTCTGGGGCGTGCATCTGGGCTGGAGCGGCAACCACCGCCTGCGCGCCGAAGCGAAAACCGATGGTCGCCGTTATATACAGGCCGAAGCGCTTTACCTGCCGGGTGAAATGGCGATTGAAGAGGGCGAAACGCTCTGGACGCCGCGCCTGTATGCCAGCTACTCCCCGCACGGGCTGAACGGCATGAGCCAGCAGTTCCACCGCTACCTGCGAGACAGCATCATCCGCTTCCCGGAAAACAAACCGCGCCCGGTACACCTCAATACCTGGGAGGGGATCTACTTCAGCCACGATCCGGAGTACATCATGCGTATGGCCGATGAGGCCGCCGCGCTGGGCGTGGAGCGCTTTATCATTGACGACGGCTGGTTCAAAGGCCGCAACGACGACCATGCCGCGCTGGGCGACTGGTACCTGGATGAGAAAAAATACCCGAACGGCCTGACGCCGGTAATCAGTCACGTTAAACGGCTCGGCATGGAGTTTGGCATCTGGATCGAGCCGGAGATGATTAACCCGGATTCCGATCTGTATCGCGCGCATCCTGACTGGGTGCTGGCGCTGCCGGGCTACGCGCAGGCGACCGGACGGCACCAGCTGGTGCTTAATCTCAACATCCCAGAGGCCTTTGATTATCTCGTGGAGCGCATGAGCTGGCTGCTGGGTGAGCATGCGGTTGACTACGTGAAATGGGACATGAACCGCGAGCTGGTGCAGCCCGGGCACAACGGTAAAGCCGCCGCCGACGCGCAGACCCGCCAGTTTTACCGCCTGCTGGACGTGCTGGGCGAGCGTTTTCCGCACATTGAATTAGAATCCTGCTCCTCCGGCGGGGGGCGAATCGATTATGAAGTGCTGACCCGCAGCCATCGCTTCTGGGCGTCCGACAACAACGACGCGCTGGAGCGCAACACGATCCAGCGCGGCATGAGCTATTTCTTCCCGCCGGAGGTGATGGGGGCGCATATCGGTCATCATAAATGTCACGCCACCTTCCGCCAGCATAGCATCGCTTTCCGTGGGCTGACGGCGCTGTTTGGGCATATGGGGCTGGAGCTGGATCCGCTCACCGTCGATGCGCAGGAGCGTGAGGGCTATCGCCATTATGCCGCGCTGTATAAGCGGTGGCGTGAGGTGATTCATCACGGTACCCAGTGGCGCGTGGACATGCCGGATGCCACCACGCTGGCGCAGGGTATAGTGAGTGAAGACAAAGCGCAGGGGCTGTTTATGGTCAGCCAGCTCGCGATGCCGGATTACACCCTGATGATGCCGCTGCGCATGCCGGGGTTAGACGCCAGCGCGCAGTACCGCATCACGCTGCTGGATCACCCGAACATTCAGATCACGGGCGAGGGCGGGCACACCATGCGCAAGCTGCCAGCGTGGATGGAAGCCCCGCAAACGGCAAGCGGCGAATGGCTGATGCGGGCGGGTATTGCGCTGCCGATTCTGGATCCGGAAACCGCCATTCTGATTGGCGTAGAACGCGTGTAAAGGTGACGGGCCGGGCAACCGGCCCTCCGTTGAGGATAAAAATAATGAACACAACAACCTGTACCCACAAAGACAACCCCAATTTCTGGATCTTCGGGCTGTTCTTCTTTCTCTACTTCTTCATCATGGCCACCTGCTTTCCGTTCCTGCCGATTTGGCTGTCGGACATCATTGGCCTGAATAAAACCCATACCGGGATTGTCTTCTCCTGCATCTCGCTGTCGGCCATCGCGTTCCAGCCGGTGCTGGGCGTCATTTCGGACAAGCTGGGGCTGAAAAAACACCTGCTGTGGATCATCTCGGTGCTGCTGTTTCTGTTCGCGCCGTTTTTCCTGTACGTCTTCGCGCCACTGTTGAAAACCAATATCTGGCTGGGCGCGCTGAGCGGCGGGCTGTATATCGGCTTTGTTTTTTCAGCCGGATCCGGGGCCATTGAGGCCTACATTGAACGCGTGAGCCGCAACAGCCTCTTTGAATATGGTAAGGCGCGCATGTTTGGCTGCCTCGGCTGGGGGCTGTGCGCCTCAACGGGCGGCATCCTGTTCGGCATCGATCCGTCGTATGTTTTCTGGATGGGATCGGCGGCGGCACTTTTGCTGATGCTGTTGCTGGTGGTCGCGAAACCGAAGCCCAACCAGACGGCGCAGGTGATGAACGCCCTGGGCGCGAACCAGCCGCAGATCACCGCTAAAACCGTGTTCAACCTGTTCCGCCAGCGCAGAATGTGGATGTTCATCCTGTACGTGATTGGCGTGGCCTGCGTGTATGACGTTTTCGACCAGCAGTTTGCCACCTTCTTTAAAACCTTCTTCGCCACGCCGCAGGAAGGGACCCGCGCCTTTGGTTTTGCCACCACGGCGGGGGAGATTTGTAACGCCATCATCATGTTCTGCTCGCCATGGATCATTAACCGCATCGGCGCGAAGAACACGTTGCTGATCGCCGGGGTGATTATGGCGACGCGCATTATCGGCTCGTCGTTTGCCACCACCGCCGTGGAGGTCATCGCCCTGAAGATGCTGCACGCGCTGGAGGTCCCGTTCCTGCTGGTGGGGGCATTCAAATACATTACCGGAGTGTTTGATACGCGCCTGTCGGCCACCATCTATCTGATTGGTTTTCAGTTTGCCAAACAGTCGGCAGCGATTTTCCTCTCCGCCTTTGCCGGGAATATGTATGACCGGATCGGCTTCCAGGAGACGTATCTGATGCTGGGCTGTTTCGTGCTGGCGATTACGGTGGTGTCGGCGTTTACGCTGAGCAGCAGGCGGGAGATTGCTGCCACCACAGGGGCGGCAGCGTTAACGCATCACTCCAGGTAAAACACCTCTTTCAGCCCGGCGCTCACCGGGCTGTTATCCGGGTTCGACGGCATGACGTCAGCCATATATTTCCACCAGCGCTGGCACACGTCGGTATTCGCCACCGCGTTCCAGCGCTCCTCCGACTCAATCTCCACCGTCGCAAACAGCAGGTTGCGTTCTCTGTCGAGATAAATGGCGTAGTGGTGTGCGCCGTGGTCTTTCAACACCGCTGCAAGCTCGGGCCAAATCGGATTGTGGCGACGCGCGTACTCCTCGTGCGCGTCCGGGTTTATCTGCATCACAAACGCTTTGCGGATCATAATGCCTCCAGGTACAGCTCGCGGACCTCGTCGCGGCTGGCGGTGCGTGGGTTACACGGCGCACACGGATCGGCGAGGGCTTTATCCAGCCAGCCTTCGATATCGGCTTTGGTGACGCCGAGCTGGCTGAAGCCGGACGGAATGCCGACGCGGGCGCTCAGGTCGCGAATCGCCTGAATGGCGGACATGCTTGCGGCTTCATCGCTCATCCCGCGGGTATCGACGCCCATTGCCTGCGCCACGCGGGCAAAACGCGCGACCGCGTTCGGGCGGTTAAAGTTTTCGATGATCGGCAGCAGGATGGCGTTACACACGCCATGCGGCAGGTTGTGCGTTGCGCCCGGCTGGTGCGCCAGAGCGTGTACCAGCCCCAGCCCTGCGCTGTTAAACGCCATACCTGCCAGGTACTGACCAAACGCCATCTGCTCGCGCGCTTCCAGGTTATGACCGTCGTCGACCGCTTTCGGCAGCCAGAGGTTGATCAGGCGAATCGCTTCCAGCGCGTTGGCATCGGTCAGCGGGTGCGCGCCAACGGACACGTAGGCTTCAATGGCGTGCGTTAACGCATCCATACCGGTCGCGGCGGTCACCGGGGCCGGAATATCAAGCATCACGCTGGCATCGTCCACCGCGATATCCGGGATGATGTTCGGGTCGATAATCACCTCTTTCACCTGACGCGCGGAGTCGATGATCACCGCGTTGCTGGTCATCTCTGCCGCGGTGCCTGCGGTAGTGTTGATCGCCACCAGCGGCACGCCTGGGTTTATCACCTTGCCGACGCCGGAGTAATCGGTAGACGGGCCTGGATTAGCAGTGAGGATTTTAATCGCCTTGGCGGTATCAATCGGGCTGCCGCCGCCAAAGGCGATGATGTAATCACACTCCGCGTCCCGGTAAGCCGCAAATCCTTTTTGCACCAGCGCTTCCGTCGGGTTCGGAAACACCTCATCGAACAGTTGATATGACATTTGATGGGCGTCCAGCGCGGTAAACAGGCTGTCGAGCAGGCCCAGTTTCACCAGTTGGCCGTCGGTGACAACCAGCGCTTTGCCCCACTGCCTGGTCGCTACCAGGTTGACCATATCGCCGATTGCACCCGCGCCATGCAGGCTAATTTTGGGAAGTGCCAACATAAAGCTCATGATAATTCTCCTTAACTATCGCCTGTGGCGTTACGCGTATAAATCCAGGGCCGACTGCATCGGGGTAACGCCAAAACGTTTGCCCAGCGCGATCAGCTCTTCCCGGGTGATGGTCTGCTTCATGCCGCCCATGGAGTAGACCTTCACCAGCACCTCCGCGGATTTCTCGGCGGTGTCGATCAGGCCAAAGGTTTCATCCAGAGTCGGACCGCTGCCGAAGACGCCGTGGAACGGCCACAGCACCAGGGCGTGCTTTTGCATATCCGTCGCGGTCGCCTGACCGATTTCGTCGGTACCCGGCACCATCCACGGCAGAATACCGACACCGTCCGGGAAGACCACCAGGCATTCGGTACTGCCTTCCCACAGCTTGCGGGTAAAGAAATCAGAATTATTTTCCAGCACGTAGGTCAGGGCGATCAGGTTAGTGGCGTGGCAGTGCATGATGACGCGGTCTTTGCCGTCAGTCGCCTTGATGCGTTCGCAGTGGGAGAGGAAGTGCGCCGGCAGTTCAGAGGTCGGCACCGCGTCGTCCGTAAGCCCCCACAGAATGTGGTAGCCCGCGCCGTCGCTGTCTACCCTCACGACGCCGAGATTGGCTTCCGGGTCCAGCTGAACGTTACGGAAGAACTTGCCGGAACCGGTAACGATAAACGGCGTGTTGGCGAGCAGCGGCATCGGCTGACTCAGGGCAATATAGCGTGGCTTCTGGTGAAAATCGGCGGCGTACGGCTCGATGTCCGCATCGTCCAGGCGCAGCGTGAGGTTGCCGCCGTTGCGCTCGTCCCAGCCCTTCAGCCAGGCGTCGGAGGTGGCTTTGATCATGCCCTGGACGAACCAGGAGGTGGTGATGGTCTGCATACAGTGTTTCCTTTGAAAATGCCGGGTGGCGTTACGCTTACCCGGCCTGCTTTTACCTGTAGGCCCGGCAAGCAACGCGCCGCCGGGCGATATTTTTTACTGACGAGCGGCGAGCACGTCTTTTTCATACGCCCGCACGTTGTCCAGCCACTGGCTGCCCGCAGGCGCATCGTGACGCTGGCAGTACATCTCCCATACCGCCTGCCACGGCAGGGATTTTTGCTCCTCCAGCAGCGCCAGACGCGCGGTGTAGTCGCCGTTTTCTTCAAGCTGTTTCAGCGCAGCAGTCGGCTCCAGCAGGGCGCGCAGCAGCGCTTTCTTCATGTTGCGGGTGCCGATTACCCACGCCGCGATGCGGTTGATGGAGGCGTCAAAGAAGTCGAGGCCGATGTGCACGCGGTCAAACAGATCGTGACGGACGATCTCGCTGGCAATCGCCTGGGTTTCGTCGTCCAGCAGGACCACGTGGTCGCTGTCCCAGCGCACAGGACGGCTGACGTGCAGCAGCAGGCGCGGCACGTAGAGCATGGCGGCGGAAATTTTGTCGGAGATGACTTCCGTTGGGTGGAAGTGGCCAGCATCCAGGCACAGCGCGGTCTGGCGGCTGGTGGCGTAACCCATGTAGAACTCGTTTGAGCCCACGGTGTAGCTCTCTGCGCCAATGCCGAACAGCTTGCTCTCCACCGCGTCGATATGGTGCGCCGGATCCAGCTTCTCGCTGATGGCTTCATCCAGCGCGGCCAGCAGGCGCTGGCGTGGCGCCAGTCGGTCTACGGTGATGTCCTTCATGCCGTCCGGGATCCAGATATTCATCACCGACGGCGTGCCAAGCTGTTCGCCGAAATACGCCGAGACGCGTCGGCTGGCTTTGACGTGGTCGATCCAGAACTGCCGGATTTCGTCGCTGGCGTGCGCAAGGGTAAACCCGTCCGCGCTCAGCGGGTGCGAGAAGCAGGACGGGTTAAAATCCAGTCCCAGCCGGTTGGCCTTTGCCCACTCCACCCAGTTCTTAAAGTGTTCCGGTTTGATTTCGTTACGCGCGACCGGCGCGTCGGATTCGAGATAAATCGCGTGCAGGTTCAGGCGTTTTGGCCCTGGGATCAGGCTCAACGCTATTTCAAGATCCGCACGCAGTTCGGTGGCGTTGCGCGCTTTGCCCGGGTAGTTACCCGTTGCCTGAATGCCACCCGTCAGGGAACCGCCCGGATTCTCGAAACCGGCGACGTCATCACCCTGCCAGCAGTGCATGGAGACGGGCAGACGGTCGAGCTGGCGCAGCGCCTCTTCGACATCCACGCCGACGGCGGCGAAACGCTGTTTAGCCAGGTCCCAGGCTTGTTCAAGTTGAGTGGTCATGCGCAAAGCTCCTTAGTCAGTCGTTTTTGCTGAAACTGCGCCCGGTAGCGGGCAATGTCATGGCAGGGATTGGGGGTGAAGGTGGTCAGGCTGTTATTCGCCGTCACCACCGAACGGAAATCGTCGACGTTTGATAGTTCGTCCAGCGTCATCAACTGAATGCCAATGTTGCCGAGCGTGGAAGCCTCTACGGGGCCTGCCACCACCGTAATGCCGCAGGCATCGGCGCAGAGCTGGTTCAGCAGCTGGTTCTGGCAGCCGCCGCCCACGATGTGCAGCTGGCTGAACGGTTTACCGCGAAGGTCAGCCAGCTCGCTCAGGATGTCGGCATAGAGCAGGGCGAGGCTGTCAAAAATACAGCGCGCCAGCTCGGCGGGGCGGGAAGGTACCGGCTGCCCCGCGTCAAAACAGGCGGCCTGGATCTCAGCGCTCATGTGCACCGGGTTAATAAAGCGGTCGTCGTTCGGGTTAATCAGGAAGGTGCAGGCCTTCAGCTTTTCGGTTTCCGCAATAAGTGCGGGCAGGTCGGTGACGTTCTGCTCTTTCAGCACCCGCTGGAGCAGCCACAGGCCCATGATGTTCTTCAGCACGCGGTAGCGTCCTTCGGCACCGCCTTCGTTGGTGATATTGGCGGCCAGCGCGGCGTCGCTGGTGTAAGGCGTTTTGCTCTCAAAACCCATCAGCGACCAGGTGCCGGAGGAGAGATAGGCCGCGTCTTTGCTGGCGAGCGGCGAGGCAATGACCGCGCTTGCGGTGTCGTGACTGGCGACGGCGACAACGGGAATTTCATTCCCCTGCGGGCAAATCCACTGGCCGATCACATTGCCCGGATGGGTTGGCGCGCCGAACCAGGACGGCGAGGCGCCCGTCCATGCCAGCAGGTGTTCATCCCAGTTATCGGTGTTGATATTGACCAGCTGCGTGGTGGTGGCGTTGGTGTATTCCCAGTTCATGTTGCCGGTCAGACGATAGCTTAAGTAGTCCGGGATCAGCAGCGCATGCGCCACCTTTTCAACCAGCTCTGGCTGTTGCTCCACCAGCGCGCGCAGCTGGTACAGCGTGTTAAACGGCAGAAACTGAATGCCGCTGCGACCATAGATGTTCTCTTTGCCAAGCTGCGCGATGGCGTGCGCCATCAGCCCATCGGTGCGGCTGTCGCGGTAGGAGACGGGCAGGCCAACGCGTTCGCCGTGACTGTCCAGCAGCACGTAATCCACGCCCCATGTATCAATGCCGATACTGTCGATGCGGATACCGTCTTCGCAGACGTTGTGAAGTCCGGTGCGGATCTCCGCCTCCAGCGCATCAATATCCCAGGTCACAAAACCGTCCTGTTTTTGCAGACAATTGGCGAAACGGTGCATTTCGCGAAGCGTAAGGGTGTGCTGGTCACAGTCCCAGGTGGCGAGCATTACACGGCCGCTGGATGCGCCTAAATCGACAGCCACACAATGGCGAAAAGTCATGGTCGGGTCCTTTCTTAAGTCATTAGCGATGAGTGTAAGAAAGGGAAGAAATAGCCACCTTCTCTCCACTGACAGCCCAAATCTCGCGCTGGCAAGAAAGCAAAGGTGAACGTGAGGGAGTTCACAGTTTCCAGTAATGACGGGGTTTGCAGGCAGTGTGACGCTGACCGCATTTCCCGATCTTTCCGCCTGTTTCTTGAAAAATCGGCAGCTTTTGCGCGGTTTACTGTCAAAAATTTAAGGTGAGCGTGGAGGGCCTTAATTACTATTTTGAGAACTTTTCTCATTGGTGGGGGCCGTTATGACCGTACTGCACAGCGTCGATTTTTTTCCTTCGGGGGCTTCTCCCGTCGCGATTGAGCCACGGCTTCCTCAGGCTGCGTTCCCGGAGCATCATCATGATTTTCATGAGATTGTGATTGTTGAGCACGGAACAGGCATCCACGTGTTCAACGGTCAGCCGTATACCATCAGCGGCGGTACGGTGTGCTTCGTGCGCGACCACGACAGACACCTGTATGAACATACCGACAACCTGTGTCTGACCAACGTGCTCTATCGTTCCCCGGACGCGTTCCAGTTTCTCTCCGGGTTGAATCAGCTGTTGCCGCAGGAGAAGGACGGCCACTACCCGTCGCACTGGCGGGTGAATCAATCCACGTTACAGCAGGTGCGTCAGCTGGTGAGCCAGATGGAGCAGAGCGAGGACGGGCAGGAGACGCACGCGATTGCCACCCGCGAGATGCTGTTTATGCAGCTGCTGGTGCTGCTGCGCCGAAGCAGCCTGGTGGAAGGGATGGAAAATAATGACGCACGGCTGAACCAGCTCATGGCCTGGCTGGAAGATCATTTCGCTGAAGATGTCTGCTGGGAAACGCTGGCGGACGACTTTTCGCTCTCGCTGCGCACGCTGCATCGTCAGCTCAAGCAGCATACCGGGCTCACGCCGCAGCGTTACCTTAACCGTCTGCGCCTGATCAAAGCGCGTCACCTTTTACGGCATACCGACGAAAGCGTTACAGAAATTGCTTATCGCTGCGGTTTCGGCGACAGTAATCACTTTTCGACGCTATTTCGCCGGGAATTTAGCTGGTCGCCGCGCGATATTCGTCAGGGGAAAGACGCGTTGCTTCAGTAACGCGAGGGCAGTCACCGTTTTCAGGCCGCAAAAAAGCTAATAATGCCCGGTTATTCGCCGTAGAGGTTGTGGTGTGGCCGCTCAGTTAATTCTTCGCAAAGATGATTTTTTTGCCTCCGCGAGTCAGGCCGTCGCGGTGGCTGACCGTTACCCGCAAAATGTCTTTGCCGAGCACACCCATGAGTTCTGCGAGCTAGTGCTGGTGTGGCGCGGCAACGGCCTTCACGTCCTCAACGACCGGCCCTACCGCATCACGCGCGGGGATCTGTTTTACATTCGCGCCGAAGACAAACACGCCTACGCCTCGGTTAACGATCTGGTGTTGCAGAACGTCATCTACTGCCCTGACAGGCTTAAACTGAATGTCGACTGGGCGAGCAACATTCCGGGCATTCTGAATGCCGGAGGCGAACCGCACTGGCGCTTAAGCAGCAGCGGCATGGCTCAGGTGCGCCAGACGATTTCCCAGCTGGAGCAGGAGAGCCAGAAGAGCGACCCGGTGGCAAACCAGATGTCGGAGCTGCTTTTCGCCCAGTTGGTGATGACCCTGAAGCGTCATCGTTACGCCACGGATAATCCCTCCGCCACCACGCAGGAAGCGCTGCTGGATAAGCTGATCGCCCGGCTTGCGGGCAGTCTGAACAAGAGTTTCGTACTGGAAAAATTCTGCGAGCAGGAGCAGTGCAGCGAGCGCGCGCTGCGCCAGCAGTTCCGCACCCAGACGGGGATGACGATAAACCATTACCTGCGCCAGCTGCGCATCTGCCACGCCCAGTATCTGTTACAGCATACGGAGCTGATGGTCAGTGAAGTGGCGATGCGCTGCGGCTTTGAGGACAGTAACTACTTTTCGGTGGTGTTTAACCGTGAGGTGGGGATGACGCCGGTTCAGTGGCGTCATCGCAGTCGAAAAGCAGCGTAATCAGTTCGCCATGCCGAGGCCGACGATATTGGCCGCAATGATAATCACCACGCAGCCCAGGCTCAGTACGCCAACCGGACGACGTCCGGCGTTGTTCCACTCCTTCAGCACCAGCCCAACCAGCCCGCCGCACAGCACATAGAAGCTCATGTGCAGCATCCAGCTTATGTAGTCGTACTGCGGCGGAATGCTGGCGTGGCCCCAGGCGTAGAAGAAGAATTGCAGATACCACATCAGGCCGCCGAGTGCGGAGAGCAGAACGTTGGTGAGGATAAGCGGTTTTGCCAGCGAGAAGTCGGCTTTAACCGACAGGTTCTTCACTTTTGCCAGACGAATGAAGCAGAAACCGAGGTTTACCAGCGCGCCGCCGCCCATGATCACCACGTAGCTTGGCAGGGCAACATACAGCGGGTCAACGCCCAGCGCCGCAGCGGCGTCGTGCATCGGTTTGGCGGCGTTCATGGCGAACGACATGCCCGCCGAGAAGACGCCGCACATCACCGCCAGCAGCAGCCCTTTCTTCAGGTTGAACTCTTCGGCCCTGATGCCCATCTTGCGTTCTTTTAGCTGGCCTGCGCGGGTGACGATCCCCACGCCGATCACCGCCACCAGCACGCCCAGCAGCGTCATTCGCCCGCCCTGGGTGTTGATCAATACGTCGAAATGGCCGTTAAGGATTGGCGTCATCAGCGTGCCCACTATCAGCGTAATGCCAATCGCGATGCCGATACCCATCGACATCCCGAGGTAGCGCATGGTCAGGCCGTAGTTGATGTTGCCGATGCCCCACATCGCGCCGAACAGGAATACCGGCAGCAGGGTGGAGGCGTTGAAGGAGGAGAAGTAGCCCCAGAAATCGGGCAGCAGCATGGCGCTGATTGTCCACGGCAAAATCAGCCAGGACACGGTACCGCCAACGGACCACATGGTTTCCCACGACCAGCCTTTCACCTTTTTGAATGGGGCATAGAAACAGGCTGCACTGGCTGCGCCTATTAAATGCCAGAAGATACCCATCGTAATCGCATGATTCATTTTTACGTCCTCATCGTTTTTATAGCCGGAGGCTTCCCCCCGACTTGATGAGTGTAAAAATTAGGCTGTTCAGGAACCTTCAGAAGGTTGCCGCACTTTTGTTTTGAATGGCAATCAGCACGTTAAGCGCGTGAGCAGACTCACAATTCTTTTATTTCTCAAAAACCGAATAACCTTATAAAAACTACGGCATTGATAATCATTTTCAATATCATTTAATTAACTATAATGAACCAACTGCTTACGCGGCATTAACAGCTGTGCCGCCCGACAATAATGGAGAGGATTATGAGTTATACACTGCCATCCCTGCCGTATGCCTACGACGCACTGGAACCGCATTTCGACAAGCAGACGATGGAAATCCATCACACTAAACACCACCAGACCTACGTGAACAACGCGAATGCTGCGCTGGAAAGCCTGCCAGAGTTCGCTAATCTGCCTGTTGAAGAGCTGATCACCAAGCTGGACCAGCTGCCAGCAGACAAGAAAACCGTACTGCGTAACAACGCGGGCGGTCACGCTAACCACAGCCTGTTCTGGAAAGGCCTGAAAACCGGCACCACCCTGCAGGGCGACCTGAAAGCGGCTATCGAGCGCGACTTCGGTTCCGTAGACAACTTCAAAGCGGAATTCGAAAAAGCCGCTGCAACCCGCTTCGGCTCTGGCTGGGCGTGGCTGGTTCTGAAAGGCGACAAGCTGGCAGTGGTTTCTACTGCTAACCAGGACTCCCCGCTGATGGGTGAAGCGATCTCTGGCGCATCCGGTTTCCCAATCCTGGGTCTGGACGTGTGGGAACACGCTTACTACCTGAAGTTCCAGAACCGTCGCCCTGACTACATCAAAGCGTTCTGGGATGTCGTGAACTGGGACGAAGCAGCAGCGCGTTTCGCCGCTAAAAAATAAGGTTGCATTGACGCCTGTGAGAAGCGAGTCTGATGACTCGCTTTTTTTGTATCTGCGTAATGGAGGCAGCGATGCATTACCCGGTGAACGTGTTTACAGGCAAGGTAAGGGAGTACGACGGCAGCCGCCCGAGCGCCATCGCCAAAGTGCAGGTTGACGGTGAGCTGTCGCTGACCGAGCTCGGGCTTGTGGGCGACCAGCAGGCCGAAAAGAAAATCCACGGCGGGCCCGATCGCGCGCTGTGCCACTATCCGCGCGAGCACTATCAGCACTGGAAAACCGAATTTCCTGAGCAGGCGGACCTCTTCGTCGCGCCCGCGTTTGGCGAAAATCTTTCAACGGAAGGGCTGACGGAAAAGAACGTCTTTATTGGCGATATTTACCGCTGGGGCGATGCCCTGATTCAGATCACCCAGCCGCGCTCGCCGTGCTTTAAGCTCAACTACCATTTCGGTATTCAGGATATGTCGGCCCAGCTGCAAAACGCGGGTAAAACCGGCTGGCTGTACCGCGTGGTGCTTGCAGGACAAGTATCTGCGGATGCGCCGCTTGAGCTCGCGTCGCGTTTGAGCGACGTGTCCGTTTACGACGCCTGCGCGATTGCCTGGCATATGCCGTTTGACGATGAACAGTATCATCGCCTGCTGTCGGCGGCGGGGTTGTCTACCAGTTGGACGAGAACGATGCAAAAGCGGCGTATAAGCGGGAAGATCGAGAGTAGTTCGCGGAGATTGTGGGGGAAATAGGTTCCGTAGAAAGTAGGCCGGGTAAGGCGAAGCCGCCACCCGGCACATACCGTTACGAACGCTTATACAGCGGTAGCCACAGCGTTAACCGCAGCCCGCCCAGCGGGCTGTCGTCGGCTTTCACCCAGCCGCGGTGCTGCTGCATGGCGGTTTCTACAATCGCCAGCCCCAGCCCCGTGCCGCCGGACTCACGGTCTCGCGCTTCGTCGGTGCGGTAGAACGGACGGAAAATCTGCTCGCGATCTTCCGGGCTGACGCCTGGACCATCGTCATCGACAATGACGGTGATCCCGTCTTTATCCACCGAGAACGCCACTTCAATCTTCGTGTGCGAGTAGCGCAGGGCGTTACGCACGATATTCTCCAGCGCGCTTTCCAGCGCGTTGGGGTTACCGTACAGCGGCCACGGGCCCGGCGGGAAGTTGACGGTGAACGATTTACCCATCTGCTCCGCTTCGAACGCCGCGTTGTCCAGCACCTCGTGCCACAGGTGATTGGCTTTCACCGTTTCGCTCACCAGCGCGTTTTTCTGCTGGTTGCGCGACATCACCAGCAGATCGTTAATCATGCTGTCCAGACGGTGCGCTTCCGTTTCAATACGCTCCAGCTCTTTGCTCTCCCCGCTGCGGCGACGCAGCAGGGCGGTGCCCAGCTGTAAGCGCGTGAGCGGGGTGCGCAGTTCGTGCGAGATGTCCGACAGCAGGCGTTGCTGGGCCGTCATCATCCGATCAAGCGCGCTGACCATCTGGTTAAAACTGGTGCCGGCGGCCAGGAACTCCTGCGGCCCGGATTCCAGCTCCGGATGCTGTCTGAGATTGCCTTGTGCCACTTCGTCCGCCGCGTTTTTCAGCTTACGCGCCGGTTTCGCCAGGCTCCACGCCAGCCATAACAGCAGCGGGGAACTGACCAGCATCGTGACGATCAGCAGCAGAAGCGGACGGTCAAACAGCAGGTTGATGAAGTCGGACTGGGAACTGCTCGCAGGGCGAATCAGGTAGAGCTGGTAGTTATCTTCCCCATCCCGTACCGAGAAAGGGCCGACCATCTCTACCCGACCATATTTCTTTTTCTGTGGGTGATCGGCGTTATCCGCCTGGCCAATAAAGTTGCGGATGATCTGCATTTCATTGCGATCGGCGCCAATCACGCGGCCTTCGCTGGTAACCAGCAAAAGACGTTGTCCTGGCGGCGCCCACTTGTCGATAGCGCGAAACAGCCTGCGCCACCACATTAAATCGTTCGGCGGATCGTTTGCCAGCTCCGCTTCCACGTGCTGCTCGATCATCACGCCCTGACGTTGCTCGCTGTCGAGCAGCTCCGTCATCTGGCGTGAGTCGAGTTTTGGCAACATCAAAACGAGCATTAAAACCAGTGCCAGCGTCAGCCAGAAGATGGCGAAGATGCGGGCGGTTAAGCTGCCTATCATGAAGCAGAAACCATCAGATAACCGCGACCACGCAGGGTTTTAAACCATGGGTGACCGTCTTTACGCTCCGGCAGCTTGCGGCGCAGGTTAGAGATGTGCATGTCGATGGCGCGGTCAAACGGCGTGAGGCGTTTGCCCAGCACTTCTTGGCTTAAATGTTCACGCGATACCACCTGGCCAAGATGTTGCGCCAGTAGATACAGCAGGGTGAACTCGGTGCCGGTAAGCTCGAGCGTCTGGCCGTCGAAGCTTGCTTCCTGACGGCCCGGGTTCAGGCTCAGGGAGTCCACTTCCAGCGTTGGCGAGCTGTTGTCGGTATTCTGCTGCTGCTCGCTCCAGTGGGAACGACGCAGGATCGCGCGAATACGGGCCACCAGTTCACGGTCGTTGAACGGCTTCGGTAAATAGTCATCCGCACCCAGCTCAAGGCCGAGAACGCGGTCAAGCTCGCTGCCGCGGGCGGTCAGCATGATAACGGGGGTCTGGTGTGTCTGGCGAAGCTCTTTCAGCGTATCAATACCGTTTTTCTTTGGCATCATTACGTCGAGCAAAAGTAGATCGATGCTGTCGTCAAGGAGACTCAGCGCCTGCTCGCCATCATGGGCAACCAGGACGTTGAAACCTTCCATGTCGAGCAACTCCTTTAAAAGGGATGTGAGCTCTCGGTCATCGTCAACTAACAGGATTTTATTCATTGTTTAAATACCTCCGAGGCAGAAATTACGACATCAAGGCTATCTAATCCATGACTTTACGTTGTTTTACACCCCCTGACGCATGTTTGCAGCCTGAATCGTAGACTGTCTCTCGTTGAATCGCGACACGAAAGATTTTGGGAGCAAGTGATGCGCAAAGTTACCGCTGCCGTCATGGCCTCAACGCTGGCGTTCAGTGCGTTTAGCCAGGCTGCTGTAGCTATCATCGGCGATAACGGTTCCTCGCAAGAGGGCGCAACGCAGCACAGCAGCCAAAGCCATATGTTTGACGGCATAAGTTTAACCGAACATCAGCGTCAACAGATGCGAGATCTGATGCAGAGGGCACGACACGACCAGCCCCCTGTTAATGTTAGCGAAATGGAGACAATGCATCGCCTTGTCACCGCAGAAAATTTTGACGAAAGCGCTGTTCGCGCTCAGGCCGAAAAAATGGCACAGGAACAGGTTGCCCGCCAGGTAGAAATGGCGAAGGTCCGCAACCAGATGTTCCACCTGCTAACGCCCGAGCAGCAAGCGGTTTTGAATGCCAAACATCAGCAGCGTATGGACCAGCTGCGTGAGGTTGCACGGATGCAGCGAAGCTCAGAAGCGACGTTTTTCAGTAGCAATAGCAGTACCCGTAGTAACCAGTAAACTCTGTTTTCCTTGCCATAGACACCATCCCTGTCTTCCCCCACATGATGTGGGGGTTTTTTTTGCCCCGCATTCTGATTTGTTAACCGTTTATTCATCCTTTGCCTCCCCATGCTTCCGTTATACTAGCGGCATGACATGACAGGAGCGTTTATGAATCAATCCTATGGAAGGCTGGTAAGCCGGGCCGCCATTGCGGCGACCGTCATGGCCTCTGGCCTGCTGCTGATCAAAATCTTTGCCTGGTGGTATACCGGCTCGGTCAGTATTCTGGCGGCGCTGGTGGATTCACTGGTCGATATCGCCGCCTCGCTGACCAACCTCCTGGTGGTGCGCTACTCGCTGCAGCCGGCGGATGAAGAGCACACGTTTGGGCACGGCAAGGCGGAATCGCTCGCGGCGCTGGCGCAAAGTATGTTCATTTCTGGCTCTGCACTGTTCCTGTTTTTGACCGGTATTCAGCATCTGGTTTCACCTTCACCGATGAACAATCCCGGTGTCGGCGTGGTCGTCACGGTCATTGCACTTATAAGCACACTTGTTCTGGTAACGTTCCAGCGCTGGGTCGTTCGCAAAACGCAAAGTCAGGCCGTACGGGCGGATATGCTTCATTATCAATCTGATGTTATGATGAATGGGGCTATTCTTATTGCACTCGGTCTGGCCTGGTATGGCTGGCATCGGGCCGATGCGTTGTTTGCGTTAGGGATTGGTATCTATATTTTATATAGCGCCCTGCGGATGGGGTATGACGCGGTGCAATCACTGCTCGATCGCGCTCTTCCGGACTCAGAACGTAACGAAATTTTTTCTATCGTGACCTCCTGGCCCGGCGTCAGCGGTGCACACGATCTTCGAACGCGGCAGTCAGGGCCGACCCGCTTTATTCAGATTCATATTGAAATGGAAGACAACCTGCCACTGGTACAGGCTCACGTTATTGCTGAGCAGGTCGAGCAGGCGATTTTGCAGCGTTTTCCTGGTTCAGACGTCATCATTCACCAGGATCCCTGCTCGGTTGTACCCGGACATGTTGGGCTTTCGTAATTCGTTGTAAAAAAGTGAGCCAGGCCAGCATTTTGTGTATAAATTACCGCCATTTGGTCTGACCTGAATCAATTCAGCCAGAAGGGATTGATATACTATTTGCAGTATTCGTTGGTCGATAAGTTTCTTCCGGCAACAGATTTCAATTTTGCATTCCTAAGTTCAGAGGTAGTCATGATTAAGAAAATCGGTGTGTTGACAAGCGGCGGTGATGCGCCGGGCATGAACGCGGCAATTCGTGGGGTTGTCCGTGCAGCGCTGACGGAAGGTCTGGAAGTTTTTGGTATCTATGATGGTTACCTGGGTCTGTATGAAGACCGTATGGTTCAGCTCGACCGCTACAGCGTGTCTGACATGATCAACCGTGGCGGTACCTTCCTTGGGTCTGCGCGCTTCCCGGAATTCCGTGACGAACACATCCGTGAAGTGGCTATCGAGAACATGAAAAAGCGTGGTCTGGACGCGCTGGTCGTTATCGGCGGTGACGGCTCGTACATGGGTGCAAAACGTCTGACCGAAATGGGCTTCCCGTGCATCGGCCTGCCGGGCACCATCGACAACGACATCAAAGGCACTGACTACACCATCGGTTACTTCACCGCGCTGGGCACCGTTGTGGAAGCCATTGACCGCCTGCGTGACACCTCTTCTTCTCACCAGCGTATCTCTATCGTTGAAGTGATGGGCCGTTACTGCGGTGACCTGACCCTGGCAGCGGCTATCGCCGGTGGTTGTGAGTTTGTGGTGGTTCCGGAAGTGGAATTCAGCCGCGAAGATCTGGTTGCTGAAATCAAAGCCGGTATCGCGAAAGGTAAGAAACACGCGATTGTGGCTATCACCGAGCACATCTGTGACGTTGACGAGCTGGCGAAGTACATCGAAACCGAAACCAAACGCGAAACCCGCGCGACCGTTCTGGGCCACATCCAGCGCGGTGGTTCCCCTGGCCCGTACGACCGTATTCTGGCGTCCCGCATGGGCGCGTACGCTATCGAGCTGCTGCTGCAGGGCCACGGCGGCCGCTGCGTCGGTATTCAGAACGAACAGCTGGTTCACCATGACATCATCGACGCGATTGAAAACATGAAGCGTCCGTTCAAAGGTGACTGGCTGGACTGCGCGAAAAAACTGTACTGATCCTTCGAGCCCTCTTCTTTCTGAAGAGGGCTTTTATTCCTCCACGTTATAGCCAATCTTTTTTTATTCTTTAATCATCGATTCGCTTTCTGGCACGCTGCATTCATCAAAACACTACACAAGAGAGCTGGGCGATGAATAAATGGGGCGTGGGGTTAACGTTATTGCTGGCATCGACCAGCGTGCTGGCAAAGGACATTCAACTTCTCAACGTGTCGTACGATCCGACGCGTGAGCTGTACGATCAATACAACAAAGCCTTCGCGGCGCACTGGAAGCAGGAAACCGGCGATAACGTGGTGGTTCGCCAGTCGCATGGTGGCTCTGGTAAGCAGGCGACATCTGTGATTAACGGTATTGAAGCCGACGTGGTTACCCTGGCGCTGGCCTATGATGTCGACGCTATCGCCGAGCGTGGCCGTATCGACAAAAACTGGATCAAACGCCTGCCGGACAACTCCGCGCCATACACCTCGACCATCGTCTTCCTGGTGCGTAAAGGCAACCCGAAACAGATTAAGGACTGGAACGACCTGATCAAACCGGGCGTTTCTGTGATTACCCCGAACCCGAAAAGCTCCGGCGGGGCACGCTGGAACTACCTGGCGGCCTGGGGCTACGCGCTGCACCACAATAACGGTGACCAGGCTAAAGCACAGGAGTTCGTCAAATCCCTGTACAAAAACGTTGAAGTGCTGGACTCCGGCGCGCGCGGTGCCACTAACACCTTCGTCGAGCGCGGAATTGGCGACGTGCTTATTGCCTGGGAAAACGAAGCTCTACTGGCGACCCACGAACTGGGTAAAGACAAGTTTGAGATCGTGACTCCGAGCGAATCCATCCTCGCCGAGCCGACCGTTTCCGTGGTCGATAAGGTCGTTGATAAGAAAGGCACCAAAGCGGTGGCGGAAGCCTACCTGAAGTATCTCTACTCGCCGGAAGGCCAGGAAATCGCGGCGAAGAACTTCTATCGTCCACGTGATGCGGCTGTCGCGAAGAAATACGACAGCGAATTCCCGAAACTGAAGCTCTTCACCATTGATGATGTGTTCGGCGGCTGGACGAAAGCGCAGAAAGAGCACTTCTCTAATGGCGGCACCTTCGACCAGATTAGCCAGCGCTAACGGTTAGCAAACGACACGGCGACCCGGTGTGAGAAATCCACCGGGTTTTTTATTTGGTCATCATTTTGCGTTACTCTTTTGCCTCTATTGAAAACAGGGAACGCGTTGTGAAAAAAATTATCTTACTGATCCTGATTGTCATCGCCCTTGCCGCAGGCGGCGTGTACTGGATAAAAGCGGGTAATCCGAATGCGTTGCGCCATATCGTCCTCGACCAGTGTCTGCCTAATCAGCTGCAGCACCGTAACCCGGCACCCTGCGCGCAGGTGAAGCCTGATGCGGGCTATGTGGTATTTAAGGACCGCAACGGGCCGCTGCAGTATCTGCTGATGCCAACGTACCGCATCAACGGCACCGAAAGCCCGCTCCTGACCGAGCCTCATACGCCAAACTTCTTCTGGCTGGCGTGGCAGTCGCGCAGCTTTATGACCCTGAAGCGTGGCTCTGAAGTGCCGGACAGCGCTATTTCGCTGACGATTAACTCACCGACCGGACGCACGCAAAACCATTTCCATATCCATATCTCCTGCCTGCGCCCGGACGTGCGCGAGAAGCTCAACGCGGCGCAGGGAGATATCAGCACCCAGTGGCTACCGTTCCCGGGTGGGCTGGAAGGGCATGAGTACCTCGCACGCCGGGTGACGGAGAATGAACTGGTCCAGCGCAGTCCGTTTATGATGCTGGCGGAAGAGCTGCCGGAGGCGCGCGACCATATGGGACGCTTCGCGCTGGCGATGGCGCAGCAGTCGGATGGTTCGTTTGTTTTGCTGGCGACCGAGCGTAACCTGCTCACGCTTAACCGCGCGTCGGCAGAGGAATTGCAGGATCATCAATGCGCTATCCTGAAATAACCCCACCATAAATCGCGTTTACTCAGGCTGCCTGTCACCGTAGACTTGCTGAAAAAATCTACAGGAGACAGGTATGTCGCTCTGGTTAACGCATCCTCTGCTGCTGCCCTCGCTGATCGTCGGCGTCACCATCGTGCTGTGGGCGACGTCGCTGTTGCCGGAATTTATCACCGCGCTGCTGTTTTTCACGGCGGCGATGACCGCCAGAATCGCCCCGCCGGAGGTGATTTTTGGCGGTTTTGCCTCGTCGGCTTTCTGGCTGGTCTTCAGCGGCTTTGTGCTCGGCGTGGCGATCCGTAAAACCGGCCTGGCGGACAGGGCCGCCCGGGCGCTGTCGGCAAAGCTCACTGACTCCTGGATGCTGATGGTGGCGAGCGTGGTATTGCTCAGCTACGCGCTGGCGTTTGTAATGCCGTCAAACATGGGGCGTATTGCGCTGCTGATGCCCATTGTCGCGGCGATGGCGAAACGCGCCGGTATTGCCGACGGCTCCCGCGCCTGGTTCGGCCTTGCGCTGGCAGTCGGCTTCGGTACCTTCCAGCTCTCGGCCACCATTCTGCCCGCCAACGTGCCTAACCTGGTCATGAGCGGCGCGGCGGAAGGCTCGTACGGCATTCACCTGAACTATGTCCCGTATCTGCTGCTGCACACGCCGGTGCTCGGTATTCTCAAAGGCCTGATTCTGATTGGCCTCATCTGCTGGCTGTTCCCCGGCAGCCCGAAACCGGCGAAGGATTTCACGCTGTCTGAACCGATGGGGCGTGACGAAAAACGACTCGCCTGGCTGCTGGTGGTGGTGCTGATGATGTGGGTGACGGAGAGCTGGCACGGCGTGGGGCCGGCGTGGACGGGGCTGGCGGCCTCGATTATCGTTATGCTGCCGCGCATTGGTTTTATCACCGGCGAGGAGTTCTCGGCGGGGGTAAATATGCGCACCTGCATTTACGTTGCGGGTATTCTCGGGCTGGCGATCGTCGTGACGCAAACGGGTATCGGAGCGGCCGTAGGCGAGGCGCTGCTGCGCATAATGCCGCTGGATGCGGACAAACCATTCACCAGCTTCCTGGCGCTGACCGGAATTACTACGGCACTCAACTTCATTATGACTGCCAACGGCGTTCCGGCGCTGTACACCACGCTGGCGCAGAGCTTCTCGGACGCGACCGGTTTCCCGCTGCTGTCGGTGATCATGATTCAGGTGCTGGGCTATTCCACGCCTCTTTTGCCGTATCAGGCGTCGCCGATTGTGGTGGCGATGGGGCTAGGAAAGGTGCCTGCAAGGGCGGGGATGGTGCTCTGCCTGGCGCTGGCGATTGCGACGTATCTGGTGCTGCTGCCGCTGGATTATCTGTGGTTTAGCGTGTTAGGGCGTTTGTAGCGGCGGGTAAGCGCAAGCGCCCCCCGCCACAAAGGCCATTACGCCTGTTTAGCCGCTTCTGCCGCTTTAACGATCACCGCGAAAGCGTCCGCTTTCAGGGATGCACCGCCAACCAGCGCGCCATCGATATCTGGCTGGGTGAACAGCTCAGCAGCGTTGGAGGCGTTTACGGAGCCGCCGTACTGGATGATCACTTGCTCAGCCACTTTCGCGTCGGCTTTAGCAATGTGGTCACGGATGAATTTGTGAACTGCCTGAGCCTGCGCAGGGGTAGCAGATTTGCCGGTACCGATCGCCCAGACTGGCTCGTAAGCGATAACCGCGCCTTCGAACGCTGCCGCGCCCTGCGTTTTCAGCACGGCGTCGATCTGACGTGCACACACTTCTTCGGTTTTGCCCGCTTCGTTTTCCGCTTCGGTTTCACCGATGCACAGAACCGGGATCAGACCCTGCTCTTTCAGCACGGCAAATTTCTTCGCGATGAACTCGTCAGATTCTTTGTGGTAGGTGCGACGCTCGGAGTGGCCGATGATGATGTATTTCGCGCCGATATCTTTCAGCATTTCAGCGGAAGTTTCACCGGTGAACGCGCCAGACAGGTTAACGTCAACGTTCTGCGCGCCCAGCACGATGTGGCTGCCGTCAGCGGCACGTTTAGCCAGATCCAGGTACATATCCGGCGGAGCGATAGCAACCGCGCAGCCGGTCACGCCAGCCAGCTCTTTACGCAGGTTTGCAACCAGTTCGTTTACCATGTGGCGGCTGCCGTTCAGTTTCCAGTTACCCATCACTAAAGGATGTCGCATTTCAATTCTCCACGCTAAATAAGCGAATTAAGGAATATGGCCGCCCTGTCGGGCAGCATGGTCTGTGAATCAGTATAGAGATTTTCCCTCGAAAGGCTTTGCTTTTTGTCATTAATTGGCCCCGCCAAGGGTGTCAGATAGCGCCAGCTTAATCGGTTCAACGGCGAAGGTCAGTCCTTTTTCGCCGTTATCCGCCACTACATAGCGAATCGCGCCTTCGGTTGTGGCGTAGTACCGCTTGTTTTTACCGGCGGCCAGCAGCTTTTGCAGCTTTTGCTGGCTCTGCTTTTTCGTCAGCGCAGGCGTAAACGCCTGCAGCACCGCGCTCATGTAATCAAGCGCCTTCGATTTAGCCGCTTTCTGCTCTGGCCCCTGAATCGGCAGCCAGGTGATTTGCATGCTTTTGATTTTTAACGTACCGCGCTCCAGCGCCGTGGAAGCATACAAATTCTCGTTAATCTTGCTCGCTGCACGGGTAAGTGTAGGGGTATCGCGCGAGCTATCAATGGCGCGAAACTCATCCAGCGGCAGCCCTGGGTTGGCCTGATTGAAAGCTTCGCGAAACTGGCTGATGGACTGATCGAAAGACGGTGCGCCCGCCAGCAAATACGGCGCAGTGGTGGGGGCCGCGGTGTTGGCGGCGTGCAGCGGAAAACCCGCGCCGAGCATCGCTAAACACAGGAAGAGAGAATGTGCCGAATTTTTCATCAACATTGCACCTGGCCGTAAGTGCTCATGATTAAAACGATATCTGGTCGGCTTGTCAAAAGGTCACAACTCCAGGGTAAAATGCGGGCTAAACGATAATAAGGAACCTTACATGACCATACAGCAGTGGCTGTTTTCATTCAAAGGGCGTATTGGACGCCGTGATTTCTGGGTCTGGATGGTGACGTGGGTCGTCGCCATGCTGCTTCTTTTTTTCGTTGCCTACAACGCCTGGCTGAGCACGCAAACGGCGGCATTTGCACTGGTCTGCCTGCTATGGCCAACGGCGGCCGTCGTGGTGAAACGCCTGCACGATCGCGGCCGCTCCGGCGCGTGGGCATTTTTGATCATACTGGCGTGGATGCTGGTGGCAGGGAACTGGGCGATGCTGCCTTCCATCCTGCCGTGGGTCGTGGGCAGGCTGCTGCCGTCGGTCATCTTCGTGATGATGATTGTCGATCTGGGCGCGTTTATCGGCACCCAGAGCGAAAATAAATACGGTAAAGATACCGTCGAGGTGAAATACCGCTGATCACCAGTAGTGTTCGGCGGTCATATGGCCCGGCCGGCGGCGAAGATGTTTCGTCATCTGCCGGGTATCCTTCAGAATCTGCTGCGTGTCCCGGACCATCTGCGGGTTACCGCACAGCATGACGTGGCTGGTTTCGGCCGTCATCGGTAAGCCCACTGCGTCTTCCAGTGCGCCGCTCTCAATTAACGCCGGTACGCGACCGGTAAGCGCTCCTGCTACGGTTTCGCGGCTGACTACCGTCTGAATCTTTAACTTTCCGCCGTACTGCTGTTCCAGCGCCTGCATCTGCGGGAGATAGCTTAAATCTGCGGCATAGCGCGCGGCGTGCACCAGCACGATGTTTTTGAAGCGCTCCAGATCCTTACCGTACTGCAAGATAGAGAGATACGGACCGATGGCCGTGCCGGTTGCCAGCATCCAGAGCGTGTCACAGTCAGGGATCTCTTCGAGCACAAAGAAGCCTGCCGCTTCGCTCACAATCTGCACATCGTCGCCGGGCTGAAGGGCGGCAAGGCGCGGGCTGAGCTTACCGTCAGGAACGGTGACCAGATAGAACTCGAGATCCGGGTTATCCGGCGCGTTAACGTAAGAGTAGGCGCGCTGCACGCGCTCGCCGTCGACATCCAGACCCAGCTTGGCAAATTGCCCGGCCTTAAACGGATGAACGGGAGCATGCAGGGTGAGACTAAATAGCGCATCGGTCCAGAATTCTATCTTTGTGACTTTACCTGTTACCCAGTCCGCCATGATCTTCTCCTGTGCTGTTTCTCTGTTCTATCTTCCGTACTTGTGGGAAACATTTCCAGCCCCTTCGGGCCGGAAAGCTCTATCGATCAAACGGTTTTACAGAATGTGGGTCTGCACGTCCGGGTCTTTACGGTCGAGATAGTGAATGGACTGAATGCGTCGGATGGTGCGCGATTTACCGCGGATCAGCAGCGTTTCGGTGGTTGCCATGTTGCCCTTGCGGGTGATGCCGTCCAGCAGATCGCCTTTGGTGATGCCGGTTGCAGAGAAGACGACGTTATCGCTGCGCGCCATGTCGTTCAGCGCCAGTACTTTATTGGCTTCGATGCCCATCGCTGCGCAGCGCGCCAGCTCGTCCTCACCGATACGACGGTTTTCGTCGCTGTCGCCTTTCACCTCATGGCGCGGCAGAAGACGCGCCTGCATATCGCCGTCCAGCGCGCGGATCACCGCCGCAGAGACCACGCCTTCCGGCGCGCCGCCGATGCCGTAAAGCACGTCGACTTCGCTGTCCGGCATGCAGGTCAGAATAGACGCGGCAACGTCGCCATCCGGAATGGCAAACACGCGCACGCCGAGTGCCTGCAGATAAGAGATGGTGGCGTCGTGGCGCGGTTTGGCCAGAATGGTCACGGTGAGTTCGTTGAGCGGTTTAGCCAGCGCCGCCGCGATATTGCGCAGGTTGGCGTCCAGCGGCAGGCTGAGATCGATTGCGCCTTTCGCACCAGGGCCGACAATCAGCTTTTCCATGTACATGTCTGGCGCGTTGAGGAAGCAGCCTTTATCGCCCACGGCCAGCACCGCCAGGGCGTTGGCCTGGCCCATCGCCGTCATGCGCGTGCCTTCGATCGGGTCCACCGCGATATCCACCGCATCGCCTTTGCCGGTCCCGACCTTTTCACCGATGTAGAGCATCGGCGCTTCGTCGATCTCGCCTTCACCGATGACGATAGTGCCGTCGATGTTGACCTGGTTAAGCACAATGCGCATGGCGTGGACGGCCGCGCCGTCTGCGGTATTTTTGTCGCCACGACCCAGCCATTTATAGCCTGCAAGGGCGGCTGCTTCGGTGACGCGGGAAAACTCGATAGCAAGTTCACGTTTCATGAGGGACTCGTACAATCAAAAGGAATTGCACGAAGTTTATCACAGAGTGTTGAAATGGTTTTCTTTATAAAAGCAATTATATCAATAGGTTGGTTGTGCACTTGCTAGATTAAAAGGTTATGAGCTATCTTTGAAAGAATTTGGTGTCCGTATTGACGATATAACTCTTTGGCGTAGAATGCATCAGGTTTTAAGGGAGGGATTAAGATGGTCATTGAACTTGGATACTGGAAAAAAGAAGAACGCTCGTTACAAAAACAGCAGCGAGAAGATTCGCGTTCGCATACTGAAGCCACTATATTAGGCTTTCCATCCAAAGATGAATCGCGCAAACGTGATAATGATCAAGCAACCGCAGCAATTCTTAATAGAGCAAGATCCCTGAAGTGGTGATTCTTTTCTAACTATTCTATAGTAAATGCTTTCATGGTTATGAGAGCATTTATATGGCTACGAACGCAGCAAAAAAAATCTATATTCCATCAATTGCTTCAAGTGAAAATTCCTCTTCAAGTGATACAATCAACACATTAGTTCAAAGACAATCTAATGAACTTGTAATAGCTTTTTGTGGTCCTATCGGAGCAGGAATAAAATCTGTAAGGTTAGCATTTGAAAAAAATCTTAATGACATGGGATATGATGTCAAACATATTCATATTAGTTCTTTAATGGATTCAATTGAGAAAAAAAATCTCCAATATAAAAATTCGTATGAAAGATATATAAAAAGGCAAGATCAGGGTAACGAATTACGCCATAAATACTCTTCTCAAGTTTTAGCGGAAGCTGCAATATATGAAATGGCTAGGATAAAACAATTAGCAAAATCATCCGAAGAAGAAAATCAAAAATTTAATGGAAAGTATGCATATCTTATTGACCAATTGAAAAATCCTGCTGAAGTGGAACTTCTGAGGTTAGTATATCAACATAATTTTTATCTTATTGGAGTAGTAAGGAACGAATCTGAAAGGAAGCGTAATTTAAGAGATGAAGATATTATCCCTCAACATATAGATGATCTTATACACAGAGATCGCAAAAGCGGTGGTAACTCAGGGCAGCAAGTAGAGAAAACCATTTTAGATTCTGATTTTTTTATAAGAAATAATCAAAGTCATGTTACTCAATTAAATGAAAAAGTTAAACGTTTTTTAGGTCTCATTCATGGAAAAAATGGACTCACTCCAACTCTACATGAAAAAGGTATGTTTAATGCTTTTAGTGCTTCATTACAGTCTGCTTGTTTATCACGTCAAGTTGGTGCTGCAATAGTAGATAATCATGGTAACATTTTATCTACGGGTAGAAATGATGTACCCAAGTTCGGTGGTGGGCTATATACTTTTGAGGATGATACAAAAGATTATAGGTGCATTCATAAAGGTGGTAAATGTTATAATGATTTACATAAAAATAAAATTAAAGAAAGAATTTATTCTGAAATAAAATCAAACCTATTGTCCTTACTTGGAAATGATTTTTTGGGTGAGAGTCAAAGTTTAATTGTACAGAAGATAATTTCTGATACTTTTGTTGAGGTGCTCACTAATAAAATTTATGAAAACTCACCAATTAAGTCATTGACTGAGTACTCAAGGGCAATACATGCTGAAATGGATGCGATAACAACTCTTGCTCGAACTGGTGATGCGTCAACAGAAAATAAAGATATGTATACAACTACATATCCATGTCATAACTGCGCAAGACATATTGTAGCATGTGGCATTCGGCGTGTTTATTATATTGAGCCGTATGAAAAAAGTCTTGCATTAGATCTACATGATGATGCTATCAGTGATAGTAATTCTTCGGAAAGTAACAAGGTTATATTCATACAGTTTGAAGGTGTTTCACCTAGAAGATATTCAAAATTTTTCTTTTCTACTGCTGATCGAAAAAACGGAAAAGGTATAGCTTTCGAATTTTCAACTAAATATAAAAAACATGTTGATATTCAGTTTTTAGATTCATATCAGGAAATGGAGGATAAGGTATCGCAGATATTTTTAGAAAAAGTAATGCAACAAGATTCCTAATAGTAAAGCGGCCTATATATTATATAGGCCGCTTTTTATAGTTACTCTTCGTGCTCTTCCCACGCCAGGGCGCGTTTCACCGCTTTCTTCCAGCCGCTGTAGCGGTAGTTGCGCTCGGTGGTTTCGATGCCAGGGCGGAATTCGCGTTCGATGACCGCTTTCTCCTGCAGCTCGTCCAGGTTCTGCCAGAAGCCTACCGCGAGACCCGCAAGATACGCCGCGCCCAGAGCCGTCACTTCACGTACTTCAGGGCGCTCAACGCGGGTGCCCAGAATGTCGGACTGGAACTGCATCAGGAAGTTGTTGGCCACCGCGCCGCCGTCTACGCGCAGGGCGTGCAGACGAATGCCGGAGTCTGCCTGCATCGCTTCCAGCACGTCACGCGTCTGGTAGGCGATGGATTCCAGGGTCGCACGAATGATGTGGTTTGAGTTCACACCGCGCGTCAGGCCGAAAATTGCGCCGCGGGCATACGGGTCCCAGTACGGTGCGCCCAGACCGGTGAACGCTGGCACCACGTACACGCCGTTGGTGTCTTTCACTTTGGTCGCGAAGTACTCGGAGTCAAACGCATCGCTGATCAGCTTCATCTCGTCGCGCAGCCACTGAATAGATGCGCCCGCCATAAACACCGCACCTTCCAGGGCATAGTTCACCTCGCCGCGCGGGCCGCAGGCGATGGTAGTCAGCAGGCCGTTTTCTGATTTCACCGCTTTCTCGCCGGTGTTCATCAGCATAAAGCAGCCGGTGCCGTAGGTGTTCTTCGCCATCCCTTCCTTGACGCACAGCTGGCCGAACAGCGCCGCCTGCTGGTCACCGGCGATACCGGCGATAGGAATACGGGTGCCGCCTTTACCGCCGATGTTGGTCTGGCCGTAGACTTCAGACGACTTACGCACTTCAGGCAGCATCGCGCGCGGAATATCCAGCGCGTCCAGCATCTTGTCATCCCACTCCAGGGTGTTGATGTTGAACAGCATGGTGCGCGAGGCGTTAGTGTAGTCAGTAACGTGGACACGTCCCTGAGTCATCTTCCAGATAAGCCAGGTATCGACGGTACCGAACAGCAGCTCGCCGCGTTTTGCACGCTCGCGTGAACCTTCCACGTGGTCGAGGATCCACTTCACTTTGGTGCCGGAGAAGTACGGGTCAACCACCAGACCGGTGGCGCTACGCACGTACTCTTCCATCCCGTCACGCTTAAGCTGTTCGCAGATCTCTGACGTACGGCGGCACTGCCAGACGATGGCGTTGTAAATCGGCTTACCGGTTTCGCGTTCCCACACCACGGTGGTTTCACGCTGGTTGGTGATACCAATCGCGGCGATTTCGTCGGAACTGATGTCGGCTTTCGCCAGCACTTCTACCAGCGTGGAGCTTTGTGACGCCCAGATCTCCATCGGGTCGTGTTCTACCCAGCCTGGACGAGGATAAATTTGCTCAAATTCGCGCTGTGACACGCTGACGATATTCGCGTCATGATCCATTACGACAGCGCGGGAGCTGGTAGTGCCCTGGTCGAGCGCAACGATATATTTTTTTTCGGTCATGGTATGTGTCCCGTAGTCAGATTACAGCGAAGCTTTTTGTTGTGCGGTAGAAGTCGTTTCCTTCTCCTCTTCCACACAGGTGTCGCACGGTAAGTGGCGACCAATTAATTTGCGATAGCCAAATGCACCCAGTGCCGCCCCTACGACTGGTCCAAACAGCGGTACCAGGAAGTAAGGTATATCTTTGCCGCCGGTGAAAGCCACGTCGCCCCATCCTGCAAAGAAGGCGAAGGTTTTTGGACCCAGGTCACGCGCCGGGTTCATCGCAAACCCTGTTAACGGCCCCATGGATGCACCGATGACGGCGATCAGCAGGCCAATCAGCAATGGCGCCAGCGGGCCACGTGGAATGCCGTTACCATCATCGCCCAAAGCCATAATGACGCCCATCAGAATAGCGGTAATCACCATTTCAACTGCGAACGCCTGCACAAAATTGATATGCGGGTTAGGGTAGGTTGAGAAGATGCCTGCCAGATCCAGACTTTCGACGCTACCGCGCACCATATGATGCGTCTGTTCGAAGTCGATGAAAAGATTGTAATAAAGCCCGTAAACTAACGCCGCTGCGCAAAACGCGCCGGCAAATTGAGAAATAATGAAGGGAACAACTTTGCGTCCGTCGAAGCACGCGAACAGCCACAGTGCGATAGTCACCGCCGGGTTAAGATGTGCGCCAGAGACCCCTGCAGTTAGGTAAATGGCCATCGCCACGCCCAGACCCCAGATGATACTGATTTCCCACTGACCAAAACTGGCACCCGCCACTTTCAGTGCAGCGACACAGCCCACTCCGAAGAATATCAACAACCCGGTACCAAGGAACTCGGCAATGCACTGGCCTTTTAAGGTTGATGTCTGACTCATAATCGGAATCCTGAAGAAATTGATGTTTATTGTTAGCGTGGCCGCCCGTGACAGCCACGATGCCCTGTAGACATAGTGTTAATTTATCGTTAACGAGCAAAAACGAGAAATATCGAAATTAAAATGTGTGGTCTGTGTCAATAAAATGAGCGTTTTCGCGCCATAAAGCGCGTTTTTGCATCAGTCGCGCACGGTGAGCTGAATCATTTTTTTAACGAATGGGTTAACAACTTAGAGGTATATGCCGCGAACGCACCAGGACGAGGCCGAAAAGTGTTGCAAACCGCGATCTGCGTGGCATGCCGCTGGACAGGGGCGACTGCGCTCCATACAATCGGAACATATGTTGTGCGCGTTTACGTTAAAGCGTCGCCTTGCAATTCAGGAGAGGTAGGATCATGTCTTTAGAAGTGTTTGAGAAACTGGAAGCGAAAGTACAGCAGGCGATTGACACCATCACGCTGCTGCAGATGGAGATTGAAGAGCTGAAAGAAAAGAACAACAGCCTGGCGCAGGAAGTTCAGAACGCTCAGCACGGCCGCGAAGAACTGGAGCGCGAAAACAACCAGCTGCGTGAACAGCAGAACGGCTGGCAGGATCGCCTGCAGGCGCTGCTGGGACGTATGGAAGAAGTCTGATTCCCACTGGGATGAACTGAACAGGCCGGGTAAGGCGACGCCGCCACCCGGCTTTTTTTATGGTTCTCGCTGACTGACATCCAACCATAAAAAAGGCCGCCCAAGGCGGCCTTAACGCTACTTATCCTGCGCTATCGTGGTAAACGCAACAAACCCGATCGGTTCATCACTTTTTACAACGAGTACGCTGGCGACAATGAACGCGATACATAAATAGCGTTTCATTATGCGGTCCCTGCGGCTAACCGCTCCACCGTTCACCACCGGTGATAAGTCGGTGGACACAAGCCTGGTTAAAGGCTGCTTTACGGTTGTGGTTACACCTTTCCCTGGACCGATGCCCATGTGCGAAATGGCGGAAAGGGACGCTGCATCATAATGAGCAATAGCAGCGTAGTTAAGGTTTTCATAGATAATTAGGAATTTATAAAGGGTCGATGGGGTTACCTGAGGTTTGAACCAGGGTAAGATAAAAATCCTGGTTAAAGGTTGCAAAACTTCCCAACGGACCGCGAATCCCGAGGGACAAAAAAACCGCCACATTGCTGTTGGCGGTTTTTTTATGGTTCACGCTTATGGTTTTATTACTCGATATCCAGCGGATCTTCAGAAAGGATAATGCCGGTATTATCGGCGTAGAGATGATCGCCTGAGAAGAAGGTCACGCCGCCGAAGTTAACGCGCACGTCGCTTTCGCCGATGCCGTCACCCGCAGCGCCTACCGGAATGGCCGCGATGGCCTGAATTCCAATATCCAGGTCTTCGAGATCGTCCACCTGACGCACGGAACCGTACACCACGATGCCTTCCCACTCGTTCTGGACGGCAATGCCGGCCAGTTCAGCATCAATCAGTGCGCGACGCACGGACCCGCCGCCGTCGACCACCAGTACGCGGCCACGGCCGTTCTGTTCGAGCAGATCGTACAGCAACCCGTTGTCCTCGAAACATTTCACCGTGACGATTTGCCCGCCAAACGATGACCGCCCACCAAAGTTGGAGAACAGCGGTTCAACGACGTTGACATCTTCCTGGTAGATGTCACAAAGCTCGGAGGTATCGTATTTCATAGGTTTAACGCTCAGTTGCTGCGAATGTGTTCAGTATATCGTGCGAAATGCGTTGTTGGCAAAATCATCAATTGTTAATTGATATTTGTCAGCTAACTGAGCGTCTGGCTTAACACAATCCCAATGACGAACAACAGGTTAGTCAGCAGCGCGCCTTTTACCGTTCGCTCCAGCATTGGCGGCATGGCTGCCGGGCTGAGTTCACGCATCACAAAGCGGGCCTGCTTAACCAGCAGCGGCGCGGCAAGCACAAACAGCCAGCCCCACAAACTGTGCAGGGAAATCAGGTTAAACAGCGCCAGGCAAACCAGCGCGCCAATAAGCAGGCAGGCATGATAGCGGCGCGCATTCACCGGCCCCAGACGCACCGCCAGCGTGTTCTTGCCGTTCTCACGATCGCTGTCGATATCGCGCAGATTATTGATATTGAGTACCGCCGTCGCCAGCAGGCCGCAGGCGGTCGCCGGGAGGAACAGGGCAGGGATCACCGTATGCGCCTGTAAGTACCAGCTCCCCATTACGCTCAGCCAGCCGAAGAACACCAGCACGGAGATATCCCCAAGGCCAATATAGCCGTAAGGGCGCGTGCCGACGGTGTAGGTGATGGCCGCGATAATGGCGAGCAGACCCAGCACCAGGAAGCCAATGAAGTCGCTGGTGGTTTTCGAGGCGACCGTCACCAGCGCCAGGCCAGATAAGCAAATCAGCACCACGGTGATAATCAGCGCACGCTTCATCTGTGCCTGGGTGATCACCCCTTTTTGCATCCCGCGCAGCGGCCCGATACGGTCAGGCTTGTCGCTGCCTTTTACCGCATCGCCATAATCGTTCGCGAGGTTAGAGAGGATTTGCAGCAGCCCGGCGGTAATGAGCGCCAGACCTGCCACCAGCGGATCGAAATGCCCTTGCCACCAGGCAAGCGCGGTGCCAACAATAATGGCGGCAAAAGCCAGAGGAAGCGTTTTAGGGCGCAGACTTTCGAGCCACGCCTGAGTACGGCTGATATCAGTCATAGTAATTTAGCCAATAAAAATGGGGGCCTTAGCCCCCATTAACAGTGATGAGAATGCAGTAACCGCGATTATAGGATAAAACGGCTCAGATCTTCATCTGCCACTAACGCATCCAGATGTTTGCTCACATAGTCTGCGTCGATGGTAATGGTTTGACCGTTGAGGTCGCTCGCGTCATATGAGATGTCTTCTACCAGGCGTTCCAGCACGGTGTGCAGACGACGCGCACCGATGTTCTCGGTGGTTTCGTTGACCTGCCATGCGGCCTGGGCGATACGCTTGATACCGTCTTCGGTGAACTCGAGGTTCACGCCTTCGGTCGCCATCAGCGCCTTGTACTGTACGGTAGCAGAGGCGTTTGGCTCCGTCAGGATGCGCTCGAAATCTTCGGTGGTCAGCGCCTGCAGCTCAACGCGGATAGGCAGACGACCCTGCAGTTCGGGGATCAGATCAGACGGGCTGGCTACCTGGAATGCACCGGAAGCGATAAACAGAATGTGGTCCGTTTTCACCATGCCGTGCTTGGTAGAGACGGTGCAGCCTTCAACCAGCGGCAGCAGATCGCGCTGTACGCCTTCGCGGGACACGTCCGGACCGGAGCTGTTGCCGCCGCGCTTACAAATTTTGTCGATTTCGTCGATAAACACGATACCGTGCTGCTCAACCGCGTCGATAGCGTCCTGCTTCAGCTCTTCCGGATTCACCAGCTTCGCCGCTTCTTCTTCAATCAGCAGCTTCATCGCGTCTTTGATTTTCAGCTTACGCGCTTTCTGCTTTTGGCCGCCCAGGTTCTGGAACATGGACTGCAGCTGGCTGGTCATCTCTTCCATGCCCGGAGGCGCCATGATTTCCACGCCCATCGGCGCGGCCGCGAGGTCGATCTCAATCTCTTTGTCGTCCAGCTGGCCTTCACGCAGTTTTTTGCGGAATGCCTGACGCGCGGCTGAAGGCTCAGCCTGCTGTTCAGCCTGGCCCCAGTTGTTTTTCGCCGGTGGGATCAGCACGTCGAGAATACGCTCTTCGGCCATCTCTTCCGCGCGGTAGCGGTTTTTCTCAATCGCCTGGACGCGCACCATCTTAATCGCAGAATCGGTCAGGTCGCGGATGATAGAGTCCACTTCTTTACCCACATAGCCCACTTCGGTGAACTTGGTGGCTTCAACTTTGATGAACGGCGCGTTCGCCAGCTTCGCCAGACGACGGGCGATTTCGGTTTTACCGACGCCGGTCGGGCCGATCATCAGAATGTTTTTCGGGGTGACTTCGTGACGCAGCTCTTCGTCAAGCTGCATACGACGCCAGCGGTTACGCAGCGCGATGGCCACGGAGCGCTTGGCGTTATCCTGGCCGATAATGTGTTTGTTCAGTTCGCTGACAATTTCGCGTGGGGTCATTTCAGACATGGGAGATCCTTACGCTTTGGAGGTCAATTCTTCGATGGTGTGGTTGTGGTTGGTATAGATGCAGATATCACCTGCAATATCCAACGCCTTCACCGCGATATCACGCGCGTTCATGTCGGTATTTTCCAACAGTGCGCGGGCTGCAGCCTGGGCATAAGGGCCGCCAGAGCCGATGGCAATCAGGTCGTTTTCCGGCTGAATCACGTCACCGTTACCGGTGATGATAAGCGAAGCGGTTTCATCCGCGACCGCCAGCAGCGCTTCGAGCTTGCGCAGCATACGGTCGGTACGCCAGTCCTTTGCCAGCTCAACGGCAGCTTTCACCAGATGACCCTGGTGCATTTCCAGCTTGCGTTCAAACAGTTCAAACAGCGTGAAGGCATCCGCCGTGCCGCCTGCAAAACCGGCGATCACTTTGTCGTTGTAGAGACGACGGACTTTCTTCACGTTGCCTTTCATGACGGTATTACCCAGCGTGGCCTGGCCATCACCGGCGATTACCACATGGCCGTTACGGCGTACACTTACTATTGTTGTCACGAGCAGACCCCCTGGTTACAGATTCGGGAAACAGAAGCCCTGAGCCTGTGCTCAGGGCTGAATTAAATGATAGATGGGGGGGATTTTGGGGGTTTCAACCCCCGGAGGCGAGTCGAATGCAGTTTGTGTGGCCAGCCACTTTCAAACGTGAAATGGTGCCGTCTGCGTTTTCTTTGCCTTTAACCGGGCCGATCACCACGCGGTTCCAGCCGTTATTGGTGGTAATGCGTGAATCAAATCCTTCGAACGCCAGCTGTGCACGCACCGTTTCCGCCTGCTCGGCACCTTTAAACGAACCGCACTGCACCATCCAGCGGCGCTCGTCTTTTTTCTCTGCCGTCTGCTTCGGCGCTTCGGTCTCTTTGGTCACCGGCGCGGCCTGCTGCGTTTTCGGCTGCTGCGCGGTGGTATGCGCTGGCGTCTGGAGCAGATCCTGATACGGCTGCGCCGCTTGCTTTGGCGGCTGCGCTTTTGGCTGTTGAACAGGCTGCGACTGCACCGTACGCGTCTGCTGCTGCGGTTGCTGGTATGGCTGGGCCTTCGGCTGCTGCTGCACCGGCTGAGTTTGCGTCCACTGCTGCTGTTGCTGCTGTTGAATTTGTGCCTGGCGCTGACGCTGCAGCTGCAACGTTTGCTGACGCTGTGCTGGCGTTTGTTCATTCCACGGCACTTCATTCAGCTGCGTCGGCTGCTGGCGCATATCGGCCTGCATCTGTGCCAGCAGCTGGCGCTGCTCGTCCGTCAGCTGATCGGCATTCTTCACTTCGCCACCGGCTGAGGGCTCAGTAGGCGCACGCACGCCGGGCTGACGACTTTCCAGCTCTTTAATATAGCGCCAGCGCTCTTCAGGTTTCGGCGGCAGACCATTTCCCACCACTTTGTTGCCCTGAAGGGCCTCGGACTCTTCTTTTTTATGGTGCGTGATGAAGTACAGGCCGCCAATAAAGGCCACCAGCACGGCCGCAGCAATAGCGACCATTGCTGGCGAGACCGCAGGCAGATTACGCTGCTTGCTTTTTGAACTGCTCTTTTTGCGTCGCGAAGGTGCCGGCTGGCCGCGACGTACATAATCTCGTTGTGCCACTATCGTTTCGCTGTATTTATTCGTTCGTCAGCCCGCCATGTTACTTAAGCGGCGGGGCTTTGACCAGATAAGGGTGTCCGAAAGGCGTTTACTTTAAGTCAATGCCTGGGTAGAGCCGCGAATAATCAGCTCGCAGTCCAGCAAACGCGAGCCGCTGCTAACCGTTTGACCCTGCAGCTGATCCAGCAGAAGCAGCATCGCTTCGCGGCCAATCTGATAGCGCGGTTGTGAAACGGTGGAGAGCGGTGGATCGCAAAACTCTGAAAGTGAAATGTTATCGAATCCGATAATCGACAAATCTTTCGGCACGCGTAAGCCACGGCGCTTGGCGTGTGAAAGCGCACCCAGCGCCATCACGTCGCTGTGGCAGAACACCGCCGTTGGCGGTTCCGGCAGCGCCAGCAGTTTCTCCAGCGCCTGTCCGCCCGCTTCAAAGGTAAAATCACCGCGCGCAATATAGTGCGGATCGACAATCGCACCGGTACGGCGCAGCGCCTGAACATAGCCCTGCAGGCGGTAGTGGCACAGCGGCATCTCTTCCGGCCCGGCAATGCAGCCAATCCGCTTATGTCCCAACTCCTGGAGATAGTTTACGGCGTTGAACGCGGCGGTGAGGTTATCAATGTGGACCGTCGGCAGCTCAAGCTCAGGCGCAAATTCGTTGGCCATTACCATCGGCGGTAAATTGCGCTGCTCTTCGATGCTGGCATCAAACGGCAGGCGCGAGCCAAGCAGCAGCATGCCGTCAATCTGCTTGGTGATAATGAGGTCGATAAAGGTTTTTTCCTGCTGGTTCTGGTGAGCGCAGTCGCCAATCAGCACCAGATAGCCCTGCTCCGCCGCCGTCACTTCGATACCGCGAATGATTTCGCTGAAGAAGGGATCGCAGATATCCGGCACTATTACCAGGATGGTCCGCGATTCATTGCGCTTGACGTTCCGCCCCATCGCCTGCGGGAAATACCCCACTTCCAGCGCCGCCTGTTCAACCTTGTTACGGGTCGCCTGGGAGACTTTATCCGGGTTCATTAATGCGCGGGACACGGTTGCCGTTGAGACTTGTGCTTTCTCGGCAACGTCTTTCATGGTCGCCGTGGCAACCTCTTTCCTGGACTTCAACGTCTTCTCCTCGCCTGAACACCGAACTGCGGACATCACCATTTTTACAGATAGTTAATGGAATCGGTTACAGAATTTTCATAAAAAGTGTGAGGCGCGTTAAATTTTTCGATCCGTCTTCAGCCTTCGATGGGATCGACGTCCAGTACCCACTTCACTTTACGCGCTTCCGGCAGGGTATTGATGAGCGCCAGCGTGCCGCTGACGATGTGCTGCAGGCGAATACGCGAGGGGTGCTGAAGCAAAATTTGCCAGCGGAAACGTCCACCGCGTTTTGGCGCCAGCGCCGGCACCGGGCCCAGGATCCACAGCTGGTTATCCACCAGCGGGCTGGCCTGCAGGAGATTCCTCAGCTGTTGCAGGAAAAGCGGCGCCTGCTGGTTGTTATGATCCTCCGCGCGGATGATGACGTGGCTGGTCCACGGCGGCAACTGCATGGTCTGGCGTTCGGCCAGCGCCTGCTCGGCAAAGGCGTCATAACCTTTGTGCAGCAGAGTCTGTAGCAGCGGGTGCTCAGGGTGATGCGTTTGCAGTACTACCTCGCCCTGTTTACCCGCGCGTCCGGCACGCCCGGCAACCTGGGTATAAAGCTGGGCGAAGCGCTCGGCGGAGCGGAAATCTGCCGAGAACAGCGCGCCGTCGACGTCGAGCAGGGCGACCAGCGTCACGTCCGGGAAGTGGTGCCCTTTGGCCAGCATCTGGGTGCCAATCAGGATGCGCGCGCCGCCGCGATGCACTTCCGCCAGCTGCTGCTCCAGCGCCCCCTTGCGGCTGGTGGTGTCCCGGTCGATTCGGGAAATAGGCACGTCCGGGAAGAAAGGGCCAAGCGCCTGTTCCAGCTGTTCCGTTCCCAGCCCCACCGGCACGATATGCGTGGAACCACATGACGGGCACTGGCGAGGCACGGGACGCTGGCTGTCGCAGTGGTGGCAGCGCAAGTGTCGCTGGGCCTGATGGAAGGTGTAGTAGTGGTCGCAGCGCGGGCACTCGGCAATCCAGCCGCAGTCGTGGCACAGCAGGGCGGGGGCAAATCCGCGACGGTTGAGGAACAGAATGACCTGGTTCCCCGCCTGCAAATGCTGGCGCATGCGGGAAATCAAGGCGGGCGCTAAGCCGGCCTGCACCTGCTGGCCTTTGAGATCCAGCACGTGCTGAATGGCCGGGCGGGCATTCCCCGCGCGGCGCGTCAGGCGCAGCATGTGATATTTACGCTGGCGCACGTTGTGCAGCGTTTCGAGCGCAGGCGTGGCGGATCCGAGAATAATAGGGATTTGCTCGCTGTGCGCACGGTAGACCGCCAGATCGCGGGCGTGATAGCGCCAGCCTTCCTGCTGTTTATAGGAGCTGTCGTGCTCTTCGTCGATGACGATAACGCCGAGGTTTTTAAACGGCGTAAACAGCGACGAGCGGGTGCCGATCACAATCGCCGCTTCGCCGTTTTTCGCTTTCAGCCAGGCGCTGAGGCGCTCGCTGTCGTTCAGCCCGGAGTGCAGCACCTCAACGGGCGCGTTAAAGCGCTCGCGGAAGCGGGCGATGGTTTGCGGCGTCAGGCCGATTTCCGGCACCATCACCAGCGCCTGTTTGCCCTGCGCGAGCACGTTTTCCAGCACGCTCAGATAGACTTCGGTCTTGCCGGAGCCCGTCACGCCCGCCAGCAGCCAGGCGGAAAAGTGGTCCGAGGCGCTATGAATGGCGCCTACCGCGGTAGCCTGCTCGGTATTCAGACGCAGGCGATCGCCCGAGACGGAGAAGCCGTCGCGCCAGTCGTGAAGGGCGGGCGCTTCGCTGGCCAGCTCGCTCAACCCTTTCTTTCTTAATGCCTGTAGCGCCGTTTCGCTGACCTCAAGCTCGTCGACCTGGTGCCGCCAGATTTTTCCCTGACGCAGCGCCGCCAGCGCCTGCTGCTGTTTCTGCGAACGCTTCAGGCTGTTGATGTCCACGGCCTGCCCCTGTTCGGTGGCAAACCAGTACCACATCGGGGCGTGGCTGGCGCTCTTGCCCTGGCGCAGCAGGATCGGCAGGGCGTGGAACAGGACGTCGCCAATCGGGTGATGATAATAATCTGCCGCCCACAGCAGCAGTCGCCAGGTGCTGGTGGAGTAAACAGGCTCGCTGTCCAGCACCTCAACCACCGATTTCAGTTCATTGAGGGGCAATTCGCTTGTATCGCTGACGGAGACGACGATCCCCACGCGCTGCTGTTTGCCAAACGGCACGGTCACGCGACAGCCCGCTTTGGCGCTCATGCTGTCGGGCAGCAGGTAGTCAAAGGTGCGGGGAAGCGGAACGGGCAGGGCAACGTGAGCGACGGGCATCGAATCTTCCTGACTTGAAAAGTGGCGCGTTAGTATACACATTAGTAAAAGCGGCGTGCGGATCAGTTTGCATACGTTGGTTAAATTCTGTATGATTCGCCGCCTTTGGTGTACTTTACGCCAAAGAACTTACATTCAACATCGCGTGGTGTCTGGCGTTAGGGCTGGAAGAGCGACGCGGCCTTAACTGAGGTTCTCCCATGAAAAAAGATATTCACCCGAAATACGAAATGATTACTGCAAACTGCTCTTGCGGTAACTCTATCCAGATCCGCTCTACCGTGGGTCACGATCTGAACCTGGACGTGTGCGGCAAATGCCACCCGTTCTACACTGGTAAGCAGCGTGATGTTGCAACCGGTGGCCGTGTTGACCGCTTCAACAAGCGTTTCAGCATCCCGGGCGCTAAATAAGTTTCCCGAAAAAAAGGCACCGCAAGGTGCCTTTTTTGTATCCGCTTCTCAGTATTCCCACGTCTCCGGGTCAATACCCAGTTCACGCATGATCACCTTCGCCTCTTCCGGGATTTCGTCGCTGCGCTCTTTGCGCAGATCGTCATCGTTCGGCAACGGTTGGCCGGTAAACGCATGCAGGAACGCTTCGCACAGCAGTTCGCTGTTGGTCGCGTGACGCAGGTTGTTCACCTGACGACGCGTACGTTCATCGGTGAGGATCTTCAACACCTTCAGAGGAATGGAAACCGTAATTTTCTTTACTTGCTCACTCTTCTTACCGTGCTCAGCGTATGGGCTGATATATTCGCCGCTCCATTCAGCCATGAGATACCTTTAATCCTCTCAGTCATTAATCTAAAGGTGCAAACCGGTCACTGCCCGTTTTGAACCGTAATCTTGCGTAGTTTACCGTAGAGACGATACCGTGGCACGGATATTGCCGCTGCAGCGTGCACTAAAGCATATAATTTTAACGGCTATTTGCGCATTGCTCAATCTATACGCAAAGAAGTTTAGATGTCCAGATGTATTGACGTCCATACTTTCAATGTTTACTCTGGTGGCTGACTTTTCACCTCATTCGCCAGGAAGCCCTCACCATGACGCGTAAACAGGCCACGATCGCAGTGCGTAGCGGATTAAATGATGACGAGCAGTACGGCTGCGTTGTCCCGCCCATTCATCTTTCCAGCACCTACAATTTCACCGGATTTAATGAACCGCGCGCGCATGACTACTCGCGTCGCGGCAACCCTACGCGTGATGTAACCCAGCGCGCGCTGGCGGAACTGGAAGGCGGCGCGGGTGCGGTATTAACCAATACCGGTATGTCTGCCATTCACCTGGTGACCACGGTGTTCCTGAAGCCTGGCGATCTGCTGGTTGCGCCGCACGACTGTTACGGCGGCAGCTATCGTCTGTTTGACAGCCTGGCAAAGCGCGGCTGCTACCGCGTTCTGTTTGTCGATCAAAACGACGAACAGGCGCTGAAACAGGCGCTGGCAGAGAAGCCGAAGCTGGTTCTGGTGGAAAGTCCAAGCAACCCATTGTTGCGCGTTGTCGACATTGCGAAAATTTGTCAGCTCGCAAGGGATGCGGGAGCGATAAGTGTAGTGGATAATACCTTCCTCAGTCCGGCCCTTCAGAACCCGTTAGCACTGGGTGCGGATCTGGTATTGCATTCATGCACTAAATATCTGAACGGCCATTCTGACGTGGTGGCGGGCGTGGTGATTGCAAAAGATCCCGACGTTGTCACGGAACTGGCATGGTGGGCTAATAATATCGGCGTCACCGCGGGCGCGTTCGACAGCTACCTGCTGTTGCGCGGCATCCGCACGCTGTCGCCGCGCATGGACGTGGCGCAGCGTAATGCCCAGGCGATTGTCGATTTCCTGAAAACCCAGCCGCTGGTGAAGAAGCTTTATCACCCGTCGCTGCCGGAAAACCAGGGGCATGAGATTGCCGCGCGCCAGCAGAAGGGATTTGGCGCGATGTTAAGTTTTGAACTGGACGGTGACGAGCAAACGCTGCGTCGCTTCCTGAGCGGGCTGTCATTGTTTACGCTGGCGGAATCCTTAGGTGGGGTTGAAAGCTTGATCTCCCACGCCGCGACCATGACACACGCAGGTATGGCACCGGAAGCACGTGCCGCCGCCGGGATTTCTGAGACGCTGCTGCGTATCTCGACCGGTATTGAAGATTCTGAAGATTTAATTGCCGATCTGGAAAATGGCTTCCGGGTCGCAGCCAAGGGGTAATCATGAGTGTGATAGCGCAGGCAGGGGCGAAGGGTCGTCAGCTGCACAAGTTTGGTGGTAGTAGTCTTGCTGATGTGAAATGTTATCTGCGCGTCGCAGGGATCATGACCGAATATTCACAGCCGGGTGACATGATGGTTGTCTCGGCGGCGGGCAGCACCACCAACCAGTTGATTAGCTGGCTGAAACTGAGCCAGACCGATCGCCTTTCTGCGCATCAGGTGCAACAGTCCTTACGTCGTTACCAGAGCGAGCTGATTGCCGGCCTGCTGCCTGCGGACGTGGCGGACGGGCTGATCAGCGCCTTCACGCATGACCTTGAGCGTCTGGCTGCCCTGCTGGACAGCGGGATTACCGACGCGGTGTATGCCGAAGTGGTGGGCCACGGTGAAGTGTGGTCCGCGCGCCTGATGGCCGCCGTACTGCAACACCAGGGCGTAGACGCGGCCTGGCTCGACGCGCGTGATTTCCTGCGTGCGGAACGCGCCGCGCAGCCGCAGGTGGACGAAGGGTTGTCCTATCCGCTGCTGCAACAGCTGCTGGTGCAGCATCCGGGCAAACGTATTGTCGTCACCGGCTTTATCAGCCGCAGCAACGCCGGTGAAACCGTGCTGCTGGGCCGTAACGGCTCGGACTACTCGGCAACGCAGATCGGTGCCCTGGCGGGCGTGTCCCGCGTTACCATCTGGAGCGACGTGGCCGGTGTCTACAGCGCGGACCCGCGTAAAGTGAAAGATGCCTGTCTGCTTCCGCTGCTGCGTCTCGACGAAGCGAGCGAGCTGGCGCGTCTGGCGGCACCGGTTCTGCACGCACGCACGCTGCAGCCGGTTTCCGGCAGCGATATTGACCTGCAGCTGCGCTGTAGCTATACGCCGGATCAGGGGTCTACCCGCATTGAGCGCGTGCTGGCGTCCGGCACGGGCGCGCGCATTGTCACCAGCCACGACGACATCTGCCTGATTGAGTTCCAGGTGCCTGCGGGCCAGGACTTCAGGCTGGCGCATAAAGATATCGACACAATCCTGAAACGTGCGCAGGTGCGTCCGCTGGCCGTTGGCGTGCATAACGATCGTCAGCTGCTGCAGTTCTGCTATACCGCCGAAGTGGCGGACAGCGCGCTGAAAATTCTCGACGAAGCGGGCCTGCCGGGCGAGCTTCGCCTGCGTCAGGGGCTGGCGCTGGTGGCGATGGTCGGCGCGGGCGTCACCCGTAACCCGCTGCACTGCCACCGCTTCTGGCAGCAGCTGAAGGGCCAGCCGGTAGAGTTCACCTGGCAGTCGGAAGAGGGCATCAGCCTGGTCGCCGTGCTGCGTAAAGGCCCAACCGAAAGCCTGATTCAGGGTCTGCACACCTCGCTGTTCCGCGCGGAAAAACGCATCGGCCTGGTGCTGTTTGGCAAGGGTAACATCGGTTCCCGCTGGCTGGAGCTGTTCGCCCGCGAACAGGTCACGCTTTCGGCGCGTACCGGGTTTGAATTTATTCTTGCGGGCGTGGTGGATAGCCGCCGCAGCCTGCTGAACTACGAAGGGCTGGACGCCAGCCGGGCGCTTGCCTTCTTTAACGATGAAGCGGTTGAGCAGGATGAAGAGTCGCTGTTCCTGTGGATGCGCGCGCACCCGTATGACGATCTGGTGGTGCTGGACGTCACCGCCAGCGAACAGCTTGCCGATCAGTATCTGGATTTCGCCAGCCACGGATTCCACGTCATCAGCGCCAACAAGCTGGCGGGGGCGAGCAGTACCGATAAATATCGTCAGATCCACGACGCGTTTGAAAAAACGGGCCGCCACTGGCTCTATAATGCCACCGTTGGCGCGGGCCTGCCGGTTAACCATACCGTGCGTGACCTGATTGAAAGCGGCGACAGCATTCTGGCGCTGAGCGGGATCTTCTCCGGCACGCTCTCCTGGCTGTTCCTGCAGTTTGACGGCACCGTACCGTTCACCGACCTGGTGGATCAGGCGTGGCAGCAGGGCTTAACCGAGCCCGATCCGCGCGTTGACCTCTCCGGTAAAGACGTGATGCGCAAGCTGGTGATCCTGGCGCGTGAAGCCGGTTATGACATCGAACCGGATTCCGTCCGCGTCGAATCGCTGGTGCCTGCGGGCTGCGAAGAAGGTTCTGTTGACCACTTCTTCGAAAACGGCGACGAGCTGAATGACCAGATGGTGCAGCGTCTGGAAGCGGCAAACGAGATGGGGCTGGTGCTGCGCTACGTGGCACGTTTCGAGGCGAACGGTAAGGCGCGTGTGGGTGTCGAGGCGGTGCGTCCTGACCATCCGCTGGCGGCCCTGCTGCCGTGCGATAACGTCTTCGCCATTGAAAGCCGCTGGTACCGCGATAACCCGCTGGTGATCCGCGGCCCGGGCGCGGGGCGCGATGTCACCGCTGGGGCTATCCAGTCCGATATTAACCGTCTGGCTAAGCTGCTGTAAAAAGTGAATTTCCCTCTCCCTGTGGGAGAGGGTTAGGGTGAGGGCATCAGACCGCGCTCACCCTCATCATGAACTCCCTTCATCTTCCCTGAGCAAACCTCACCGTTATTGTGATTATTTCTGTTGACGTCACGCCGCTTTTCCGTCATTTTTACATCTGGACGTCTAAACGTATAGAAGTTCACAACACAACAGACAATGACACGCGAAAGATAGAGGTAAGGTATGAGCTTTTTTCACGCCAACCAGCGGGAAGCACTGAATCAGAGCCTGGCCGAAGTAAATGGCCAGATTAACGTCTCTTTTGAATTTTTCCCGCCGCGCACCAGTGAAATGGAGCAAACCCTGTGGAGCTCTATCGATCGCCTGAGCAGCCTTAAGCCGAAGTTTGTCTCCGTGACCTACGGCGCTAACTCCGGCGAGCGCGACCGTACGCACAGCATTATTAAAGGCATCAAAGATCGTACCGGTCTGGAAGCAGCGCCGCATCTGACCTGTATTGACGCCACCCGCGATGAGCTGCGCGCCATTGCCCAGGACTACTGGAACAACGGGATTCGCCATATCGTTGCCCTGCGTGGCGATCTGCCGCCGGGAAGCGGCAAGCCGGACATGTACGCTACCGATCTGGTCGCGCTGCTGAAAAACGTTGCTGATTTTGATATCTCCGTGGCCGCCTACCCTGAAGTCCACCCGGAAGCGAAAAGCGCCCAGGCGGATTTGCTTAACCTGAAGCGTAAGGTGGAGGCCGGTGCCAACCGCGCCATCACCCAGTTCTTCTTTGACGTGGAAAGCTATCTGCGCTTCCGTGACCGCTGCGTCTCGGCAGGTATCGACGTCGAAATTATCCCGGGCATTCTGCCAGTCTCTAACTTCAAACAGGCGAAGAAATTCGCCGATATGACCAACGTTCGCATTCCGCTGTGGATGTCCAAAATGTACGAAGGGCTGGACGATGACGCGGAAACCCGCAAGCTGGTGGGGGCCAATATCGCGATGGACATGGTGAAGATCTTAAGCCGCGAAGGGGTGAAAGACTTCCACTTCTACACGCTTAACCGCGCGGAGATGAGCTACGCCATTTGTCATACGCTGGGCGTTCGTCCGGCGTAATCAGCAAAAAGCCCTCATAAAGCGAGGGCTTTTTAATCAGATAAAAAGTTAAAAGGTATTAACTATCGAATCTGTGGATTAATTCAACTATATCTTATTGCTAGTGGTGTATATCGTAACGGTATCACTGTAAAGGGAGCATAGCGATGAGCACGTCAGACGAGACCAATAACGCGGCATCCGCCGGCAAATGTCCGTTCCATCAGGGCGGCGTCGATCACAGCGCGGGCGCAGGTACCGGAAGCAAAGAGTGGTGGCCTAAACAACTCCGCATCGATCTTCTAAACCAACATTCCAATCGTTCGAACCCTCTGGGTGAAGACTTCGACTACCGCAAAGAATTCAGCAAGCTCGACTATTCCGCCCTCAAGGGCGATCTCAAAGCCCTGTTAACCGATTCTCAACCCTGGTGGCCTGCCGACTGGGGCAGCTACGCGGGTCTGTTTATTCGCATGGCCTGGCACGGGGCAGGTACTTACCGCTCCGTTGACGGACGCGGCGGTGCCGGACGCGGCCAACAGCGCTTTGCGCCGCTGAACTCCTGGCCTGATAACGTCAGCCTGGATAAAGCGCGCCGCCTGCTGTGGCCAATCAAGCAAAAATACGGACAAAAAATCTCCTGGGCCGACCTGTTTATCCTCGCGGGTAACGTGGCGCTGGAGAACTCCGGCTTCCGCACCTTTGGTTTTGGCGCCGGTCGTGAAGACGTCTGGGAACCGGATCTGGACGTGAACTGGGGTGATGAAAAAGCCTGGCTGACCCACCGTGACCCGGAAGCACTGGCGAAGCGCCCGCTGGCGGCCACCGAAATGGGGCTGATTTACGTGAACCCGGAAGGGCCAAACGCCAGCGGTGAACCGCTGTCTGCTGCGGCGGCGATCCGCGCCACCTTTGGCAACATGGGTATGAACGACGAAGAGACCGTCGCGCTGATTGCCGGCGGTCATACGCTCGGTAAAACCCACGGCGCGGGTGAAGCCACGCACGTAGGTACCGATCCGGAAGCCTCGCCGATTGAAGCGCAGGGCTTAGGCTGGGCCAGCACGCACGGCACCGGTATTGGCGCTGACGCCATCACCTCCGGGCTGGAAGTCATCTGGTCGCAAACTCCGACCCAGTGGAGCAACTACTTCTTCGAGAACCTGTTCAAATACGAATGGGTGCAGACCCGCAGCCCGGCAGGCGCGATTCAGTTTGAAGCCGTGGATGCGCCGGAAATCATGCCAGACCCGTTTGACCCGTCGAAAAAACGTAAGCCAACCATGCTGGTCACCGACCTGACGCTGCGTTTCGACCCGGAATTCGAGAAAATTTCCCGTCGCTTCCTGAACGATCCGCAGGCCTTTAACGAAGCCTTCGCGCGCGCGTGGTTCAAACTGACCCACCGTGATATGGGGCCAAAAGCGCGGTACATCGGCCCGGAAGTGCCGAAAGAAGATCTGATTTGGCAGGATCCGCTGCCTCAGCCGGTGTTCCATCCGACGCAGGAAGACATTGAAAGCCTGAAAGCGGAAATCGCGGCCTCTGGCCTCTCCGTGAGCGAGCTGGTTTCCGTGGCTTGGGCGTCTGCATCGACCTTCCGCGGCGGCGACAAGCGCGGCGGCGCCAACGGCGCGCGTCTGGCGCTGGCGCCTCAGCGCGACTGGGATGTAAACGCCGCGGCGGTACGTGCGTTACCGGCTCTGGAAGCTATTCAGCGCACCACCAATAAAGCCTCACTGGCGGATATCATCGTGCTGGCGGGCGTTGTGGGCGTTGAGCAGGCGGCGAAAGCCGCGGGCGTTTACGTCAACGTGCCGTTCACGCCGGGCCGTGTGGATGCTCGTCAGGATCAGACGGATATCGAGATGTTTAACCTGCTCGAACCGATTGCCGATGGCTTCCGCAATTACCGTGCGCAGGTGGATGTGTCCACGACGGAATCATTGCTGATTGATAAGGCCCAGCAGCTGACCCTGACCGCACCTGAGCTGACGGTGCTGATCGGCGGCCTGCGCGTGCTGGGCACGAACTTTGATGGCAGCAAGAATGGCGTATTCACCAGCCGCGAGGGCGTGCTGAGCAACGACTTCTTCGTGAACCTGCTGGATATGAATACCCAGTGGAAAGCGACCGACGATTCAAACGAGCTGTTTGCCGGTAGCGATCGCGCCAGCGGTGAAGTGAAATACACCGCGACCCGCGCCGACCTGGTCTTCGGTTCGAACGCCGTCCTGCGTGCGCTGGCCGAAGTTTATGCCAGCAGCGACGCACACGAGAAGTTTGTCCGTGACTTCGTTGCCGCATGGGCGAAGGTGATGGATTTGGATCGGTTTGACGTGAAGTAGCCATTGTGCCGGGTGGCGGCTACGCCTTACCCGGCCTACAAATTAAAGTGCCATGTAGGCCGGGTAAGCGCAGCGCCACCCGGCTTTTTTATTACTCCCACTCCTGCAGGAATCGCTGCCCATACTGGTCTGCCACCAGCAGCGCCGCATACACCTGATCCGGCGTGACGCCCCCCGGCATGTTGTGGATCGTTTCTCCTTCCGCACAAGAGGCTTCGGCAATCAGACGCATTTTGGCCGGAATATCCTCTTTGATGTTCAGCTGTGCCAGGGTGATCGGCAGCCCTACGCTGTGGCAAAGCGCCGCGACGGTCTCAATTTCTTCTACCGGCGCGTTTTCCAGCACCAGCTGCGTCAGCGTACTAAACGCCACTTTTTCCCCATGATAGAAGTGATGCGCGTCCGGCACCGCCGTCATGCCGTTATGAATAGCGTGTGCAGCCGCCAGCCCGCCACTTTCAAAGCCGACGCCGCTGAGATAGGTGTTGGCTTCGATAATGCGTTCCAGCGCAGGCGTTACCACATGCTGTTCCGCCGCCAGCATCGCTTTTTCACCCTCTTCAACCAGCGTGTTGTAGCACAGCTCGGCGAGCGCTAATGCCGCCTGTGTGCATTTACCCCCGGCCATGGTGGTCGCGCCGCTGCGCGAGCAGGCGCGTGCTTCAAACCAGGTCGCCAGCGCGTCGCCAATCCCGGCGGCCAGCAGACGTGCAGGCGCACCTGCTACCACTTTCGTATCCACAATGACCATGTTCGGGTTGTGCGGCAGCATCAGGTAGCGATCGAACTCGCCGCTGTCGGTGTAAATAACGGAAAGGGCGCTGCACGGCGCGTCGGTGGAAGCGATAGTCGGCGCAATGGCGACCGGCACGTCCATAAAGTGAGCCAGCGCTTTCGCGGTATCAAGCGTTTTACCGCCACCAATCCCCAGTACTGCCAGGCAGTCGGCGCTGTCGGCCAACTTTTTCAGGCGATCGATTTCATTTTGCGAACATTCGCCGCCAAACGGCGCGATTTCGGCATGCAGTTCGGCTTTTTTAAAACTCTGGCGCAGGGTGTCTTCGGCAAAACCCAGCACAAACTTATCGCCGACGATCAGCCAGCGGTTTGCCAGGGGTTTCAGATAGTCGCCGAGACGGGTCAGCACATCCGCGCCCTGGATATATTTCCCCGGCGATTGAATGATACGGTCCATAACAGTTCTCCCTTAGAGATTGAGGTTACCAAACGCGTTTTTCCAGTCCTGCTCGAACTTTTCTATGGCCGACTCTACCGCTGGGGTACCGAGCATTTGTTGCGCTACGTCTAAGGGGAGCGTGATTGCCTCGCATCCGGCCAGCAGGCAGTCCAGCGCCTGACGCGGTGTTTTAAAGCTGGCAGCCAGCATCATGCTTTCCGGCGCATGCAATTCCAGCAGGGACTGCAGCTCCTGTACCATGTCAATACCGTCGCCGCCCTGTGCGTCGACGCGGTTGACGTACGGCGCAACGTATTTCGCGCCTGCCAGCGCGGCCAGTAAACCCTGAGCGGCGCTGTAAACGGCGGTGCCCAACGTGGTAATACCCTCTCTTTTCAGCCCTTTAATGGCGATAAGCCCCTGCGCGGTGACCGGAATTTTCACCACAATACCCGGGATGGCGTTACTCAGGCGTTTGGCCTCCGCCACCATGCCTTCGGCGTCGCGGCTCATGGTTTGAGCAAACAGCGTACCGTTCGGCCCGACGGCTTTTTGCAGCCGCGGCAGCACGTCCCAGATGGATTCACGGCTGGCGGCAATGATGCTTGGATTTGTGGTGACGCCCGCTATGGGAAAAATGCGCGCCAGGCGCTCAACTTCCGCCACGTTGGCGGTATCCAGGTACAGTTCCATTATTTTTCCTTAAGTCAGAAAGGTTGAATAAAGGATAAGGCCCGGCTGAGTGCGGCGGATACAGGTCAATTTTGCCAAATACTGGACAAATGTAATGTCCTTAGCGAAGTGCGATAGCGATCACAATGCTATTTTTTGGCGATAAGCTGGCTGTGATACTGGCGACGATATTCGGAAGGGGAACGCTCGGTGTGCTTGCGAAAGAGGCGACAAAAGTAGTTGCTGTCAGGAAATCCGCAGCGTGCGGCAATATCTTTAATTTTGAGATCGTAGCCTTTCAGCAGCTGGCGTGCATGTTCCAGCCGCGTTTGCGTCAGATACTCGTTGAACCCCACGTGGCCGATCTTCTGAAAGAGATGGGAAAGGTAATTCGGCGAGATGTAGAACGCCTGTGCCACGGATTCGCGCGTTAACGAAGAGGCGTAATTTTCTTCGATATAGCTACGAACGGCTTCGAATAGCGCCCGGCTGCGGTTAGCGGTGTGGATGTCACTGCCAAGCAGATCCCCGCAGTGGCTGAGCAAGCTTAATACCACCAGCATGGCTGTGTCTTGCTCGTCTGGCTGCATCTGTAATTCGGTGAGCGCTTGCAGAAGAAAAGCACCCGTTCGCGGGCCACGCCGGGGAACCTGCAGCTGCTGCAAAAGCGCGTTGTCACGCTGTAAATCGAGAGTCAGCTGCTGCTTACCGAAATGTATGCTCAGGGCGTTAGGCGGTGGAAGCGTGATGTGTCCAAAGGATGAAAATATCGCCTCACAGGGGGGAGCAAGGGTAATGACGAGGCAGGGAGATGTTCGGGGATGCTGTTCAGCCAGCGCCGAGAAATGAATCTGGCCCAGCGGTAACGTACGGTTCACCAGGTCAGCCAAAATTCGGGTGATATCGGAATACATGAGAAGACTACCGAAACGTGCCGGGCGGCGCTAAAAACGCCTGCCCGGCATAAAGCATTACCCAGTGTTACGCATACCCGCCGCAACGCCCGCAATCGTCACCATCAGCGCCTGTTCAACGCGAGGATCCGGCTCTTTACCTTCCTCTTCCGCCAGGCGGGAACGGTGCAGCAGTTCAGCCTGTAAAACGTTCAGCGGGTCGGTGTAGATGTTACGCAGCTGGATTGACTCGGCGATCCACGGCAGGTCCGCCATCAGGTGCGAGTCGTTGGCGATGTCCAGCACCACTTTGATGTCGCCTTCCAGCAGTTCGCGCAGTTCTTTACCCAACGCCCACAGCTCTGGTTTCACCAGCCGCTGGTCGTAGTATTCCGCCAGCCACAGGTCGGCCTTCGAGAAGACCATCTCCAGCATGCCCAGACGGGTAGAGAAGAAGGGCCAGTCGCGGCACATGGTTTCCAGTTCGTTCTGTTTGCCGTCTTCCACCACTTTTTGCAGCGCGGCACCGGCACCCAGCCAGGCGGGCAGCATCAGGCGATTCTGCGTCCAGGCGAAGATCCATGGAATGGCGCGCAAGGATTCAACGCCACCGGTCGGGCGACGCTTTGCAGGACGCGAGCCCAGCGGCAGTTTACCCAGCTCCTGCTCAGGCGTGGCTGAACGGAAGTAAGGCACGAAGTCTTTGTTTTCACGCACGTAGCCGCGGTACAGATCGCAGGAGATGTCTGACAGCTCGTCCATGATGCGGCACCAGGATTCTTTTGGCTCCGGCGGTGGCAGCAGGTTCGCTTCCAGGATCGCGCTGGTATAGAGCGACAGGCTGCTGATGGTCACTTCCGGCAGGCCGTACTTGAAGCGGATCATCTCGCCCTGCTCGGTCACGCGCAGGCCGCCTTTCAGGCTTCCCGGCGGCTGTGACAGCAGTGCTGCGTGAGCAGGTGCGCCACCGCGGCCAATGGAGCCTCCGCGACCGTGGAACAGGGTCAGCTCAATACCGGCTTTCTCGCAGGTTTTGATCAGCGCATCCTGAGCCTGATACTGCGCCCAGGACGCCGCCATCACGCCCGCATCTTTCGCGGAGTCGGAATAGCCAATCATTACCATCTGTTTGCCCTGAATAAAGCCGCGATACCAGTCGATGTTAAGCAGCTGGGTCATGACGTCGTTGGCGTTGTTCAGGTCGTCGAGGGTCTCAAACAGCGGGGCGACTGGCAGGGCGTAGTCGATGCCCGCTTCTTTCAGCAGAAGATGAACGCCCAGCACGTCGGACGGGGTTTTCGCCATAGAGATCACGTAGGCGGCCACCGATCCTTTCGGCGCATCGACGATCGCTTTACAGGTGTTGAGCACCTCGCGGGTGTCGTTGCTTGGCTCCCAGTTGCGCGGCAGCAGAGGGCGCTTGGAGTTCAATTCGCGGATCAGGAACGCCTGCTTGTCGGCTTCTGACCAGCTTTCATAGTCGCCGATGCCGAGATAGCGGGTCAGCTCGCCCAGGGCTTCAGTATGGCGGGTACTTTCCTGACGCACGTCGATACGCACCAGCGGTACGCCGAAACACTTCACACGGCGCAGGGTATCAAGCAGTTCGCCGTTGGCGATGATGCCCATGCCACAGGCCTGGAGTGATTTATAGCAGGCGTACAGCGGCTCCCAGAGCTGTTCGTTCTGGCTCAGCAGACCTTCCGGCTTCGGCAGGCGCTGGCCTTTAAGGCGCGCTTCCAGCCACGCCTGGGTGGCCATCAGCTGACCGCGCAGCTTTTTCATCAGGAAACGGTACGGCTCGCTGGCACCTTCTTCACCGGCCAGCGCGCGCAGTTCCGGCGTCGCTTCAACCATCGACAGCTCGGAGATCAGCACCTGAATATCCTTCAGGAACAGGTCGGTCGCTTTCCAGCGGCTCAGCAGCAGGACGTGACGGGTGATTTCCGCGGTCACGTTCGGGTTGCCGTCGCGGTCACCGCCCATCCAGGAGGTGAAGCGCACCGGCACAAAGTCTACCGGCAGACGATAGCCCAGGTTTTCTTCCAGCTGTTCGTTCAGCTCGCGCAGGTAGTTTGGTACCCCTTCCCACAGGCTGTTTTCCACCACCGCAAAGCCCCATTTGGCTTCGTCGACCGGGCTTGGGCGATGCTTACGAATTTCATCGGTATGCCAGGACTGGGCAATCAGCTGGCGCAGACGGCGCATCAGCTGGTTGCGCTCGTAGTCGGCAATGTCTTTGTTATCCAGCTGCTTCAGGCAGCTGTTTACTTCCACCATCTTGTGGATCAGCGTACGACGGGTGATTTCGGTTGGGTGTGCGGTCAGCACCAGCTCCAGCGAAAGGGACTCCACCGCTTTTTTGATGGTGGCTTCGTTGAGGTCTGGCTGGTCTTTCAGTTTACGAAGGGTGCGGGCAATGACTTCCGGGTTGCTGGCCGCTTCGCCGTTTGGCGAAATGCTGTGGTATTGCTCAGCGGTGTTTGCCAGGTTCAGGAACTGGCTGAAGGCGCGGGCAACGGGCAGCAGCTCATCGTTAGAGAGGTTCTGCAAGGTGGTGAGCAGCTCCTGACGACTGGCCTCGTTACCGGCACGGGAAGATTTGGACAGCTTGCGGATGGTTTCAACGCGGTCGAGGATGTTCTCCCCTAATGCGTCTTTGATGGTATCTCCAAGCACTTTGCCGAGCATGCTGACATTACTACGCAACGCGGAATATTGTTCGTTCATAAAAACCCAGTCACCCCATCATTTTTGTTTATGCCCAGGCGAAAATCTTCTGGACATTATTTTGTCATCTCCCTTTATAAAGCCACGTAAAACCCCCGTCGTCAATTGCTGCGAAAACGGTTCAGCAAACGAATAAATGCGGGCAATTTACGAAATTTAATTCGCATTGCGTCAGATAAGAGATGCTTATGGAAATGTGACGGTGATCATGCGATTTGTTGCCCTCACCCTAACCCTCTCCCACAGGGAGAGGGGACTTTTCGGTGCGGTTTTAATGCCAGCAGAAGTGATGCACAACCTGGGTAATCAGCTCGCGGGTGGGCTTGATGAAGCGGGTTTCAAGATATTCATCCGGCTGGTGGGCCTGATTAATGGAGCCAGGGCCGAGGACCAGCGTCGGGCAAAGCGTTTGAATAAAAGGCGCTTCGGTGCAGTAGTTCACCACGTCGGTTCTCTCGCCGAGCAGTTTTTCCACCACCTGAACCAGCTGATGGTCTGGCGGGCATTCGTAGCCCGGGATTGGCGGATGCAGTTCGGAGACCGTCAGGCGTCCCGGCCAGCGCTCGCTCACCGGGGCCAGCGCTTCGTTCAGCAGGCCATCCAGATCGCTCAGCGTCATGCCCGGCAGCGGACGGATATCCATATGCAGTTCGCAGCAGGCGCAGATGCGGTTGGACGCATCGCCGCCGTGCAGGCTACCGAGGTTCAGCGTCGGATACGGCACGGTGAATGCCTCGTAGTGATACCGCTCTTTCAAATCGTCGCGCAGGGTCATAATGCGGCCAATGGCGTCGTGCATCAGCTCAATGGCGTTCACGCCGCGCGCCGGATCGCTGGAGTGACCGGACTGGCCCAGCACGCGCACCGCGGTAGAAATATGGCCTTTGTGCGCACGAATCGGCTGCAGAGAGGTCGGTTCACCGATGATCGCGCAGTCCGGACGAATCGACGTGTTTTCAGAGAAATAACGTGCGCCCGCCATGCTGGTCTCTTCATCGGCGGTTGCCAGAATGTAGAGCGGTTTTTTCAGCTTCGTCACGTCCACGTCACGCAGCGCGTCGAGGATAAAGGCGAAGAAGCCTTTCATGTCGGCGGTGCCCAGACCGTAGAGCTTGTTGTCATGCTCGGTCAGGGTGAACGGATCGCGCGTCCAGCGGCCATCGTCAAACGGTACGGTGTCGGTATGGCCGGCCAGCAGCAGGCCGCCCGCGCCGGTTCCGGTGCTGGCGAGCAGGTTAAATTTGTGGCGAGTACCGGGGACGGGTTGAACCTCAACGTTAAACCCAAGATCGCTAAACCAACCCGCCAGCAGATTGATTAAAGACTCATTGCTCTGATCCAGCGCTTCTTCGGTCGCACTGATGGACGGTGTGGCAATCAGGGCGCGGTAGATCTCGATAAATGGCGGTAAGTTCATTTTCATTGTTGACACACCTTAGGTCGTGATAGTATCAATATTCATGCAATAAATGTGAATAAAAATACATTAACGTTGAGCATAAAGGAACCCGATGTTGAATACGCTGATTGTAGGCGCTAGCGGTTATGCGGGCGCAGAGCTTGTAAGCTACGTAAATCGCCACCCTCATATGACCATAACCGCTTTGACCGTGTCAGCGCAAAGCAATGATGCAGGAAAGTTAATTTCCGATTTGCATCCGCAGCTTAAGGGCATTGTCGATCTGCCGCTGCAGCCGATGTCTGACATCAGCGAGTTTACCGACGGCGTCGACGTGGTGTTTTTAGCCACCGCGCACGAGGTCAGCCACGACCTTGCGCCGCAGTTCCTGGCGGCCGGCTGCGTGGTGTTTGACCTCTCCGGCGCGTTCCGCGTTAACGACGGCGCGTTCTACGAAAAATATTACGGCTTCACTCATCAGCATCCGGATCTGCTTGAAAAAGCGGTGTACGGCCTGGCGGAGTGGAGTGCGGATAAACTGAAAGAAGCGGACCTGATTGCCGTTCCGGGCTGCTACCCGACGGCGGCGCAGCTCTCCCTGAAGCCGCTGATCGACGCCGGTCTGCTGGATCTGAGCCAGTGGCCGGTGATCAACGCCACCAGCGGCGTGAGCGGTGCGGGGCGCAAGGCCGCTATCTCCAACAGCTTCTGCGAAGTGAGCCTTCAGCCGTATGGCGTGTTTAATCACCGCCATCATCCTGAAATCACCACCCATCTGGGCGCGGAGGTGATTTTTACCCCGCACCTGGGCAGCTTCCCGCGTGGGATCCTCGAAACCATCACCTGCCGCCTGAAGTCGGGCGTGACCAAAGAGCAGGTGAGCGAGGCCTTCACGCAGGCGTATGCGGATAAGCCGTTGGTGCGTCTGTACGACAAAGGCGTGCCGGCGCTTAAAAACGTGGTTGGCCTGCCGTTCTGCGATATCGGCTTTGCCGTACAGGGCGAGCATCTGATTGTGGTCGCCGCAGAAGATAACTTACTCAAAGGCGCTGCCGCACAGGCAATGCAGTGTGCAAATATTCGTTTCGGCTTCCCTGAAACGCAGGCTCTTATTTAAGGTGTGATGATGAACCCATTAATTATCAAACTCGGTGGTGTACTGCTGGACAGCGAAGAAGCGCTGGAGCGCCTGTTTACCGCGCTGGTGAATTATCGCGAATCGCACCAGCGTCCGCTGGTGATTGTGCACGGTGGCGGCTGCGTGGTGGATGAGCTGATGAAAGGGCTGAATCTGCCGGTGAAAAAGAAAAATGGCCTGCGCGTCACGCCTGCTGACCAGATTGACATCATTACCGGCGCGCTGGCGGGCACGGCGAACAAAACGCTGCTGGCATGGGCGAAGAAACACCATATTGCGTCCGTTGGCCTCTACCTGGGCGACGGTGACAGCGTAAAAGTGACCCAGCTCGACGAAGAGCTCGGCCATGTTGGACTGGCGCAGCCAGGTTCGCCTAAGCTGATTAACACCCTGCTGGAAGGCGGTTTCCTGCCGGTGGTGAGCTCTATCGGCGTGACCGAAGAGGGCGAGCTGATGAACGTTAACGCGGACCAGGCGGCAACCGCGCTGGCGGCCACGCTGGGCGCGGACCTGATCCTGCTCTCCGACGTGAGCGGCATTCTTGACGGTAAAGGCCAGCGCATAGCGGAAATGACCGCCGCCAAAGCCGAGCAGCTGATCGCTCAGGGCATTATTACCGACGGCATGATCGTCAAAGTGAACGCTGCGCTGGATGCGGCGCGCACGCTGGGCCGCCCGGTGGATATCGCCTCCTGGCGTCACGCGGAGCAGCTCCCGGCGCTGTTTAACGGCACGCCGATTGGCACGCGTATTTTAGCGTAAGTTTTTTATTGAATGACCGTAGGTCGGGGTAAGCGAAGCGCCACCCGGCGGAACTAACGAATAAAGGAACGATGTTATGGCACTTTGGGGTGGGCGTTTTACACAGGCAGCGGATCAGCGGTTCAAACAGTTCAACGACTCTTTGCGCTTCGACTACCGCCTGGCCGAACAGGATATTGTCGGCTCTGTGGCCTGGTCCAAAGCGCTGGTGACCGTTGGCGTACTGACCGCAGACGAACAGCAGCAGCTGGAAGAGGCGCTGAATAACCTGCTGGAAGAGGTGCGTCTGGATCCGCAGCAAATCCTGCAGAGCGATGCCGAAGATATTCACAGCTGGGTGGAAGGCAAGCTGATCGACAAAGTCGGCCAGCTGGGTAAAAAGCTGCACACCGGCCGTAGCCGTAACGACCAGGTCGCCACCGACCTGAAGCTGTGGTGTAAAGAGACCGTTGGCGAACTGCTGGCAGCCAACCGTCAGCTTCAAAGTGCGCTGGTAGAGACCGCGCAGAACAATCAGGACGCGGTGATGCCGGGTTATACCCACCTGCAGCGCGCGCAGCCGGTGACCTTTGCGCACTGGTGTCTGGCCTACGTTGAGATGCTGGCGCGTGACGAAAGCCGTCTGCAGGATACCCTGAAGCGTCTGGACGTCAGCCCGCTGGGCAGCGGTGCGCTGGCCGGTACGGCGTATGAAATCGACCGCGAGCAGCTGGCAGGATGGCTGGGCTTTGCCTCCGCCACCCGTAACAGCCTGGACAGCGTATCTGACCGTGACCACGTGCTGGAGCTGCTCTCCAATGCCTCTATCGGGATGGTGCATCTTTCGCGCTTTGCCGAAGACCTGATCTTCTTTAACTCTGGCGAAGCGGGCTTCGTTGAGCTGTCCGACCGCGTGACCTCAGGCTCATCCCTGATGCCGCAGAAGAAAAACCCGGACGCGCTGGAGCTGATCCGCGGCAAGTGCGGTCGCGTGCAGGGCGCGCTGACCGGTATGATGATGACCCTGAAAGGGCTGCCGCTGGCGTATAACAAAGATATGCAGGAAGACAAGGAAGGGCTGTTCGACGCGCTCGACACCTGGCTTGACTGCCTGCACATGGGCGCGCTGGTGCTGGACGGCATTCAGGTGAAACGTCCGCGCTGCCAGGAAGCGGCGCAGCAGGGCTATGCCAACTCTACTGAACTGGCGGACTACCTTGTCGCGAAGGGCGTACCGTTCCGCGAGGCGCACCATATTGTGGGCGAAGCGGTGGTGGAAGCGATTCGTCAGGGTAAACCGCTGGAAGATCTGGCGCTTGCCGACCTGCAAAAATTCAGCGCGGCGATCGGGGAGGATGTGTACCCGATTCTGGCGCTGCAGTCCTGCCTGGATAAACGTGCGGCGAAAGGCGGCGTGTCGCCGAAGCAGGTGGCGCAGGCGATTGCGGATGCGAAAAACCGCCTGATTTGATACCTGAAACGTCGGGTGGCGGCTTCGCCTTACCCGACCTACAAAACCCCAGCCCAACCCTGAGTTGGGCTTTTTTACGCAAAAAAAAAGCGGACCACGGGGTCCGCAAAAGTTCACGTTGGCTTTAGTTGTTCGAGTTTTGAGAGAAACTCGCTGACGGTGCGGGGACGTCAAGGGTCAAACACGTGCCGCCTCGTCTATGTGGCGTATTATTCAACAGAATGCTTGATAGGGATAATCGTTCATTGCTATGCTATCTATCGCCATGAACTATCGTGGCGACGGAGGATGAATAATGAATATTCGTGATCTTGAATACCTGGTAGCGTTAGCCGAGCATCGTCACTTTCGCCGCGCGGCAGATTCCTGCCACGTCAGCCAGCCCACGCTGAGCGGGCAGATCCGCAAGCTGGAAGACGAGCTGGGCGTGATGCTGCTGGAGCGCACCAGCCGTAAGGTGCTGTTCACCCAGGCCGGTCTTCTGCTGGTGGATCAGGCGCGCACCGTGCTGCGCGAGGTCAAAGTGCTCAAGGAAATGGCAAGCCAGCAGGGAGAGGCCATGTCCGGCCCGCTGCATATTGGCCTGATCCCAACCGTTGGCCCGTACCTGTTACCGCACATCATTCCGATGCTGCACCAGACGTTCCCGAAACTCGAAATGTACCTGCACGAAGCGCAAACCCATCAGCTGCTGGCGCAGCTGGACAGCGGCAAGCTCGACTGCGCCATTCTGGCGCTGGTAAAAGAGAGCGAAGCGTTTATTGAAGTACCGCTGTTCGATGAGCCGATGATGCTGGCGATCTATGAAGATCACCCGTGGGCGAACCGCGATCGCGTGCCGATGGCCGATCTGGCCGGGGAAAAGCTGCTGATGCTGGAAGACGGTCACTGCCTGCGCGATCAGGCGATGGGCTTCTGCTTCGAAGCGGGCGCTGACGAAGATACCCACTTCCGCGCAACCAGTCTGGAAACGCTGCGTAATATGGTGGCGGCGGGAAGCGGTATTACGTTGCTGCCTGCGCTGGCCGTGCCACGCGAGCGTAAGCGTGATGGCGTGGTGTACCTGCCGTGCATTAAGCCGGAGCCGCGTCGCACCATTGGTCTGGTTTATCGTCCGGGGTCACCGCTGCGCAGCCGCTATGAGCAGCTGGCAGAGGCCATCCGCGGTGCGATGGATGGCCATTTCGACAGCGCGTTAAAACAGGCGGTTTAAGCCGTTCAGCGCGGCTACCCGATAGGCTTCTGCCATGGTCGGGTAGTTAAAGGTGGTGTTAACGAAGTACTCAATGGTGTTACCACCGCCTTTCTGCTCCATGATTGCCTGGCCGATATGAATGATTTCCGCCGCGCGTTCACCAAAGCAGTGAATCCCGAGGATCTCTTTCGTCTCGCGATGGAACAGAATTTTCAGCGTACCTACGCTCATCCCCACGATCTGCGCCCGCGCCAGATGTTTAAACTGGGCACGACCTACCTCGTAAGGCACCTTCATTGACGTCAGCTGCTGTTCGGTTTTCCCGACAGAACTGATTTCCGGAATGGTGTAGATCCCCGTCGGAATATCTTCGATCAGATGCGCCGTCGCTTCACCCTTCACCAGCGCCTGAGCGGCAATGCGGCCCTGATCGTAAGCGGCGGAGGCCAGGCTCGGATAGCCAATTACGTCGCCCACCGCGTATACGTGCGGCAGCGCGGTCTGATACATGCTGTTGACCTTCAGCTGACCGCGGCTGTCTGTTTCAAGCCCAATATTTTTCAGCCGCAGTGAATCGGTATTGCCGGTACGGCCGTTGGCGTACAGCAGGCAGTCGGCTTTCAGCTTCTTACCGGACTTCAGGTGCATGATCACACCGTCATCGCAGCCTTCTATTTTCTCGTATTCTTCGTTGTGACGAATCACCACGCCGCTGTTCCAGAAGTGGTAGGAGAGGGAGTCTGACATTTCCTGATCGAGGAACGCCAGCAGGCGATCGCGGGTGTTAATCAGGTCAACTTTGACATCCATTCCGCGGAAGATCGACGCGTATTCGCAGCCGATGACCCCTGCGCCATAGATAATGACGTGGCGGGGTTCATGATGCAGGCTCAGAATGGAGTCGCTGTCGTAGACGCGCGGGTGTGAGAAGTCGACGTCGGCCGGATGGTAAGGGCGTGAACCGCAGGCAATCACAAATTTTTCAGCGGTGATCGTCTCAATCGAACCGTCGTGGCATTCGAGTGCCAGGGTGTGTTCATCCACAAAATGCGCGTTGCCCTGCAGGATTTCACAATGGTTACGCTCATAAAAGCCCTGACGCATGCGCGTCTGCTGGTTAATGACGGTATCCGCGTGATTCAGGATGTCGGCAAAGGAGGAACGAAGAAGTCGGGAGTGGTCGCTGTAAAGAGGGTTCTGGTTAAATTCGATAATGCGGCTAACGGCGTGGCGGAGGGCTTTCGATGGGATGGTGCCCCAGTGGGTGCAACCGCCGCCGACATTATGGTAGCGCTCGATGACCGCTACTCTGGCTCCCTGTTTCACCAGACCCATAGCAGCACCTTCGCCGCCGGGGCCGGAACCAATAACTATTGCGTCGTAATCGTAGGAATGTGGCATGGCAAGGCTTACCTGTTCTTATACATAAAAGCAACAGAATCATAACATCATTGCCAGGGTAACCCAATTATCGTTGTGCTTTTTTCCGGCAGTGGAGCACAAACCGCACGTAAACAATCATTCACAAAGCTGAGCAAACAGATTAATTTTATTCTCTGGTATAGTGCCATCAGGCCTTTGGAAGGATTCAACTATCGTGATGGGCGTAAGAGCACAACAAAAAGAGAAAACCCGGCGTTCGCTGGTGGAAGCCGCATTCAGTCAACTGAGTGCTGAGCGGAGTTTTGCCAGTTTGAGCCTGCGCGAAGTCGCACGCGAGGCCGGGATTGCGCCAACGTCCTTCTATCGTCACTTCCGTGATGTGGATGAACTGGGCCTGACCATGGTCGACGAGAGCGGTTTGATGCTGCGCCAGCTGATGCGCCAGGCGCGTCAGCGTATCGCCAAAGGCGGCAGCGTGATCCGCACCTCCGTGTCGACGTTTATGGAATTTATCGGCAATAACCCCAACGCGTTTCGTCTGCTTTTGCGCGAGCGTTCGGGCACATCGGCAGCGTTTCGTGCCGCCGTCGCGCGGGAAATTCAGCACTTCATCGCGGAACTTGCCGACTATCTTGAACTCGAAAACCATATGCCGCGTGCCTTTACTGAAGCACAGGCCGAGGCGATGGTGACGATTGTGTTCAGCGCGGGTGCCGAAGCGCTGGACGTCAGCATTGAACAACGCAAGCAGCTTGAAGAGCGACTGGTATTGCAGCTCAGGATGATCTCCAAAGGCGCGTACTACTGGTATCGCCGTGAACAAGAGAAACTGGCACATCAAACCGAAGAGTGAAGGTGAGTAATGAAACAGTCAGGTCAGGATAAAGGGACGCTGTTGCTGGCATTGATCGCTGGCTTATCCATTAATGGTACGTTCGCCGCTATTTTTAGCTCCATCGTGCCATTTTCGATTTTCCCGCTTATTGCGCTGGTGCTGACGGTCTACTGCCTGCATCAGCGTTACCTGAACCGTACGATGCCGGTTGGGTTACCGGGGCTGGCCGCTGCCTGTTTTATTCTGGGCGTATTGCTGTATAGCACCGTGGTGCGCGCGGAGTATCCGGATATCGGCTCTAACTTCTTCCCTGCGGTACTGTCCGTGGCGCTGGTGTTCTGGATTGGCTCGCGCATGCGTAGCCGCAAGAGCCAACTGCCAGAGTAATGAGGTCTGAGTAGGGCAGGTAAGCGAAGCGCCACCTGCCAAAAACGCCGGCTAGTTACTTCGCCGTGAGCAGTACACCGCACTCCATATGGTGCGTATACGGGAACTGATCGAACAGCGCCAGACGTTCAACCTTGTGCGTCTGGCTTAATGTTTCCAGATTCTTGCACAGCGTCTCCGGGTTACAGGAGATGTACAAAATACGCGGGTACGCCTGCACCATCTTTTCGGTTTCGCTGTCCAGGCCGCTGCGCGGCGGGTCGACAAAAATCGTCTCACACTGATAGCTCTTCAAATCGATCCCTTCCAGGCGGTTAAACTGGCGTACACCGTTCATGGCCTGGGTGAACTCTTCTGCCGCCATGCGAATGATCTGCACGTTATCGATATGGTTAGCGGCGATGTTGTACTGCGCGGCCGCTACCGACGGCTTGGCGATTTCCGTTGCCAGCACGCGTTCGAAGTTACGCGCCAGCGCCAGCGAGAAGTTGCCGTTACCGCAGTACAGCTCAAGCAGATCGCCCTTAGACCCTTCCGTCGCCTTCAGCGCCCACTCCAGCATCTGCACGTTCATCGCGGCATTCGGCTGGGTGAAGCTGTTTTCCACCTGACGGTAAACCATCTCTTTACCTGCCACCGGCAGACGCTCGTCGACGTAATCCTGATCCAGCATGATTTTGGTTTTGGTCGCGCGGCCAATCAGGTGCACGTTGATGTTCTGCGCACGCAGCGCATTGCGCAGGGCTTCGGCCTGCTCGCGCCATTCGTCGGTCAGCGCTTTGTGGTACAGCAGAGAGACAATCGCCTGATTGCTTTGCGTGGTCAGATAGTCAATCTGGAACAGCTTGTGGCGCAGCACCGGATTGTTGCGCACGCCTTCAATGATCAGCGTCATCAGCTGGTTGATAAGCTCGCTCGCTGCCGGGAAGCTGTCCACGCGAATGCGTGATTTGGTCTGCTGATCGAAAATGATGTGGTACAGGTCGTCGCCGTCATGCCAGATGCGGAACTCGGCGCGCATGCGGTAGTGGCTGACAGGGGAGCGGAACACCTCGGGAACGGGCGCGTTGAAAGGCGTCATCATACTTTGCAGGCGGACAACTTTCTCGGCCAGCTGCGCGTCGTACTGTTCTGTCGGGAGGTGTTCTGGGGTCATGATGCGTCCTGAGTGATAAAGAATTACGCGGGGATTGTAGGGATTGTTCAGGGGATGTCCAGATTTAATGGCCAATAGCTGTCTGGACATCTATACGTGTCTAATTGTAGCATTCTGTTTCCGGTCTCCTGAGAGTGAAAAGGGAATCCAGTGAAAATCTGGAGCTGACGCGCAGCGGTAAAGACTGGCGGGATGAGAGCTGTAGACACTGTGAAAATGGGAAGTCTTCATCCGTATAACGCCACCTAGCCCGAAGACCTGCCGGGATCACGTCGCATTTGGTTTCATCATCGCGTGCTATAGATGAGGCCTGCGGCATCCTTCTTATATTGTGGATGCTTTAACAATGATTAAAAAAGTATCGCTGTTGACGGCGCTGTCCGTCACGGCATTTTCGGGCTGGGCGCAGGATAGCGCTGACTCGTTGGTGGTGACGGCAAATCGTTTTGAACAACCTGAAAAAACTATTCTGGCAGCAACGTCGGTGGTTACGCGTGCCGATATTGACCGCTGGCAGTCAACCTCGGTGCTGGACGTTATGCGTCGCCTGCCCGGCGTGGACACGGCGCAAAGTGGCGGGATGGGGCAACTCTCTTCTCTCTTTATCCGTGGCACCAACTCCAGCCACGTCCTGATTCTCGTTGACGGCATCCGCCTTAACCAGGCGGGCGTCACGGGGTCGTCCGATCTCAGCCAGTTCCCGATCTCCCTGGTGCAGCGTATCGAATATGTGCGTGGACCGCGTTCGGCGGTATACGGCTCGGATGCGATTGGCGGTGTAGTCAACATTATTACCACTCGCGCGAAGGACGGTACGACGCTGAATGCCGGCGTAGGGTCGCACGGTTACCAGAATTATGGCGGCAGTACCCAGCAAACGCTGGGCGACAGCACGCGCGTCACGCTGGCGGGGGATTACACCTATACCAAAGGTTTCGATGTGGTTGCGGACGGCAACAATGGTGGCCTTGCCCAGACCGATCGCGACGGCTTTATGAATAAAACACTCTACGGCGCACTGGAGCACGCATTCTCAGACCAGTGGAGCGGATTTGTTCGCGGCTTTGGCTACAGCAACCGTACGGCCTATGACGGTTACTACAGCTCATTTACCCCTGACGTTCTGGTCGATACCCGCCAGCTCTATAGCCAAACCTGGGACGCAGGACTACGCTTCAACGAGGATATATTCCATTCACAGCTGCTCACCAGCTATAGCCACAGCAAAGACTATAACTACGACCCTAATTTGGGCCGTTACGATTCGACGGCCACGCTGGATGAAATCAAACAGTACAACGTTCAGTGGCTCAACTCCGTTGATGTGGGGCACGGGAACATTGGTGCGGGCGTTGACTGGCAGAAGCAGAGCACCGAGCCGGGTACAAACTACGTGACCAACGGCTACGACCTGCGTAACACCGGCGTCTACCTGACCGGGCTGCAGCAGCTGGGCGATTTCACTCTGGAAGGGGCGGTTCGCAGCGATGACAACTCTCAGTTTGGTCGCCATGGCACCTGGCAAAGCAGTGTAGCGTGGGAGTTCGTGGACGGTTACCGCTTCATTGCTTCTTATGGTACGGCCTATAAGGCCCCGAATCTGGGTCAACTCTATGGCTTCTATGGCAATGACCATCTTGATCCAGAAGAGAGCAAGCAATGGGAAGGGGCGTTTGAAGGCCTGACGGCAGGCGTGAGCTGGCGCGTGTCTGGCTATCGTAATGACGTTGATAATCTCATCGACTTCAATAATAACCTTCAGGAATATTACAACGTCGGCAAAGCACGCATTAAGGGTGTGGAAGCGACGGCGTCGTTTGATACAGGTCCGTTGACGCATACCGTTGGCTACGACTATGTGGATGCCCGCAATGCGGCGACCAACGAACTTCTGGACCGTCGTGCTAAGCAGCAGGTGAAATATCAGCTCGATACGCAGATCTATGATTTCGACTGGAGCCTGACGTATCACTATCTCGGCACGCGTTACGACACTGATTTTGGTTCTTATCCGTCAGAAAAAGTGAAAATGGGCGGTGTGAGCCTGTGGGATGTCGCAGTTTCATATCCGGTCACCTCACACCTCACAGTTCGTGGTAAAATAGCCAACCTGTTCGATAAAGATTACGAGACAGTTTATGGCTACCAAACTGCAGGACGGGAATACACCTTGTCTGGCAGCTACACCTTCTAATCCGCGCCCTACCGTGCTGGTGTTTGATTCCGGCGTCGGTGGGCTTTCGGTCTACGATGAGATTCGGCATCTCCTGCCGGATCTCCATTACATCTACGCCTTCGATAACGTCGCTTTTCCGTATGGGGAGAAGAGTGAGGACTTTATCGTTGAGCGCGTGGTTGAAATCGTCACCGCGGTACAAAAGCGCTATCCCCTTGCGCTGGCGGTCATTGCCTGTAATACGGCGAGCACCGTTTCTCTTCCCGCCCTGCGTGAGAAATTCCAGTTCCCGGTTGTGGGCGTTGTTCCTGCCATAAAGCCTGCCGCGCGCCTGACGGCGAACGGTATCGTGGGCTTGCTGGCCACGCGTGGCACGGTGAAGCGTCCTTATACCCGCGAGCTGATCGACCGTTTTGCTAACGAATGCCAGATTGCAATGCTTGGCTCCGCAGAGCTGGTGGAGATGGCGGAAGCGAAACTGCACGGCGAGACGGTATCGCTCGAAGAGCTGCGTCGTATTCTTCGTCCGTGGCTGCGGATGCCCGAACCACCGGATACGGTTGTGCTGGGCTGCACCCACTTCCCTCTCTTGCAGGAAGAGCTATTAGAAGTGCTTCCGGAGGGGACGCGGCTGGTGGATTCTGGTGCGGCGATCGCCCGTCGTACGGCCTGGCTGCTGGAGCATGAAGCGCCGAATGCGAAATCTACCGATGCAAATATCGCATTTTGCATGGCTATCACGAAAGAGACTGAGCAACTTTTACCCGTTTTACGCCGTTATGGCTTTGAAACGCTCGAAAAACTGGCGCTGTAGCACGGTTTTGAGCAAAAAAGAGACGGTTGAAAGTTTTTTTTTAAAAGAGGGGTTGTCAACGTCTGAGAACTCCCTATAATGCGCCTCCACTGACACGGAACAACGGCTTACAGGCCGCCGGGTTAGCGGGGTTCAGAGATGAACGCCAACAGAGAAAAGTGAAAATAATCGCTTGACTCTGAATGAGGAAAACGTAATATACGGGACCTCGCAACGGTGAGCTGAAAGCCGCGTTGCAACTGCTCTTTAACAATTTATCAGACAATCTGTGTGGGCACTCAAAGTGACATGGATTCTTAACGTCCTCGGACGAAAAATGAATACCAAGTCTCTGAGTGAACATACGTAATTCATTACGAAGTTTAATTCACGAGCATCAAACTTAAATTGAAGAGTTTGATCATGGCTCAGATTGAACGCTGGCGGCAGGCCTAACACATGCAAGTCGAACGGTAGCACAGAGAGCTTGCTCTCGGGTGACGAGTGGCGGACGGGTGAGTAATGTCTGGGAAACTGCCTGATGGAGGGGGATAACTACTGGAAACGGTAGCTAATACCGCATAACGTCGCAAGACCAAAGAGGGGGACCTTCGGGCCTCTTGCCATCAGATGTGCCCAGATGGGATTAGCTAGTAGGTGGGGTAACGGCTCACCTAGGCGACGATCCCTAGCTGGTCTGAGAGGATGACCAGCCACACTGGAACTGAGACACGGTCCAGACTCCTACGGGAGGCAGCAGTGGGGAATATTGCACAATGGGCGCAAGCCTGATGCAGCCATGCCGCGTGTATGAAGAAGGCCTTCGGGTTGTAAAGTACTTTCAGCGGGGAGGAAGGTGTTGAGGTTAATAACCTCAGCAATTGACGTTACCCGCAGAAGAAGCACCGGCTAACTCCGTGCCAGCAGCCGCGGTAATACGGAGGGTGCAAGCGTTAATCGGAATTACTGGGCGTAAAGCGCACGCAGGCGGTCTGTCAAGTCGGATGTGAAATCCCCGGGCTCAACCTGGGAACTGCATTCGAAACTGGCAGGCTAGAGTCTTGTAGAGGGGGGTAGAATTCCAGGTGTAGCGGTGAAATGCGTAGAGATCTGGAGGAATACCGGTGGCGAAGGCGGCCCCCTGGACAAAGACTGACGCTCAGGTGCGAAAGCGTGGGGAGCAAACAGGATTAGATACCCTGGTAGTCCACGCCGTAAACGATGTCGACTTGGAGGTTGTGCCCTTGAGGCGTGGCTTCCGGAGCTAACGCGTTAAGTCGACCGCCTGGGGAGTACGGCCGCAAGGTTAAAACTCAAATGAATTGACGGGGGCCCGCACAAGCGGTGGAGCATGTGGTTTAATTCGATGCAACGCGAAGAACCTTACCTACTCTTGACATCCAGAGAACTTAGCAGAGATGCTTTGGTGCCTTCGGGAACTCTGAGACAGGTGCTGCATGGCTGTCGTCAGCTCGTGTTGTGAAATGTTGGGTTAAGTCCCGCAACGAGCGCAACCCTTATCCTTTGTTGCCAGCGGTTAGGCCGGGAACTCAAAGGAGACTGCCAGTGATAAACTGGAGGAAGGTGGGGATGACGTCAAGTCATCATGGCCCTTACGAGTAGGGCTACACACGTGCTACAATGGCGCATACAAAGAGAAGCGACCTCGCGAGAGCAAGCGGACCTCATAAAGTGCGTCGTAGTCCGGATTGGAGTCTGCAACTCGACTCCATGAAGTCGGAATCGCTAGTAATCGTGGATCAGAATGCCACGGTGAATACGTTCCCGGGCCTTGTACACACCGCCCGTCACACCATGGGAGTGGGTTGCAAAAGAAGTAGGTAGCTTAACCTTCGGGAGGGCGCTTACCACTTTGTGATTCATGACTGGGGTGAAGTCGTAACAAGGTAACCGTAGGGGAACCTGCGGTTGGATCACCTCCTTACCTTAAAGAACCTGCCTTTG
>NZ_JBQENR010000005.1:0-241806 GCF_052044815.1 Enterobacter sp. 22499
GGTATGAACCGGAAACATGGGTAACACTTTAGACCGGATACATGGGTAACAGTTATAACTGGCATAGAAGAGGAGACTCGCTATGCCCTGGACTGAGACCCGACCTATGCAACGCCTTGATTTTATCCGTGCCTGCCATGCAGGTACGGACTCCTTCTCCGCTCTTTGCCGTCTTTTTGGCATCAGCCGCAAAACCGGCTACAAATGGCTTCAGCGTTTTGACCCTTCTGACCTGTCCTCTCTCTCTGACCGGTCGCGCGCACCACGCTCCCACTCCCGGACGGTTCCTGATGAGGTCGTCGGACACCTGACTGCCCTGCGTCAGAAACACCCTGACTGGGGCCCGAAAAAACTGCGGATGTGGCTCCTCAATCATCACGTCGATTTTACCGTTCCTGCTGCCAGCACTGTCGGCGATATCCTCAAGCGTGAAGGCCTGGTACCAGACAGAAAGAGAAAGCGCAGAACGCCGGGGAATCGCCGGCCCCTGACCAGCATCAGTGAGAACAATCAGGTCTGCAGCGCTGATTTTAAAGGCAAGTTCAGGCTGCTGAGCAGAGAGTACTGTCATCCCTTCACCCTGACCGACAACCACAGCCGGTATCTGCTGAGCTGCCGTGGAACGGACCGTGAGAGCGAGCCCTTCGTCAGGCACTGTCTGACGGAGGCGTTCCTGGAGTACGGTCTGCCGGACGTTCTGAGAACCGATAATGGTCAGCCCTTCGCAGGGACGGGTATCGCCGGGTTAAGTCGTCTTGCAGTCTGGCTGATAAAGCTGGGCGTCAGACCGGAACGAATCCGCCGGGGCCATCCCGAAGAGAACGGGCGGCACGAACGCATGCACCGTTCCCTGAAAAGTGCGCTGGCGCAGGGGAACACCTTCATGACGATGGAAGAACAACAGCGGTGGTTCAGTGACTACCGGAAAGAATTTAACTATGAAAGACCGCATGAAGCCCTGGCGGGTGCAACGCCCGGAACGGTGTGGCAACCCTCGAAGCGACAGTGGGATGGCCGTGTTCCTGACTATGCCTATCCGTCAGGAGGAACGGTCTACAGAGTGAAATCGAGGGGGACACTCTATATGGGGAAAAAGGGGACGGTGTTCCTGAGTGAAGCGCTGACTGATGAGTACATCATGCTGGAAGAACAAGATGATGGCCTTGAGGCCATCATCTTTAACGGAATAACGCTTGCGTACTATGACCGAAAAACCCAGAGTGTGCTCCGGATAGACTAAAAGTGTTACCTATGTTCCCGGTCTGATCTGTCACCTATGTATCCGGTCATACACTTCGCTTACCGGGCCTACAACAAGCTTCCGTTGGCCGGGTAAGGCGTAGCCGCCACCCGGCACAACGCGCTGGATCAGAACGTTTCCCAGTTATCGCCCGCGTCCGCCGTCGCGACTTTACGCGACATCACCGGCGCGACAACGCTTTTCGCGGCAGCGAACTCGCGCGCCTTCATCTGCTCCTGCTGAATGCGGAACACTGCCACGGCCTGCGTCAGACGGCTCGCCTGCTCTTCCAGCGCCGCCGCCGCTGCGGCTGACTCTTCTACCAGCGAGGCGTTCTGCTGGGTCACGCGGTCCATCTCTGCCACCGCCAGGCCCACCTGGTCGATACCGCGGCTCTGCTCGTCGGACGCAGAGGCAATCTCGCCCATGATATCGGTCACGCGGGTCACCGCGTTCACGATCTCACCCATGGTTTCACCGGCGCTTTCCACCAGCGTTGACCCCACTTCCACGCGTCCCACGGAGTCTTCAATCAGGCTCTTGATCTCACGTGCTGCCTGAGCGCTGCGCTGGGCCAAGTTACGCACTTCCCCTGCCACCACCGCAAATCCACGGCCCTGTTCGCCCGCACGCGCCGCTTCTACCGCCGCGTTCAGCGCCAGGATGTTGGTCTGGAAGGCAATGCCGTCGATCACGCTGATGATATCGGCAATTTTCTGCGAACTGCCCGCGATATCACGCATGGTTTGCACCACGTTGTCCACCACCTTGCCGCCCTTCTGCGCGGTTTCAGACGCGCTTAGCGCCAGGTGGCTCGCCTGACGGGCGTTCTCGGCGTTCTGCTTAACGGTCGCCGTCAGCTGCTCCATGCTGGCAGCGGTCTCTTCCAGTGAAGCGGCCTGCTGTTCAGTACGGGAAGAGAGGTCGTTATTGCCCATCGCGATTTCGCTCGCGCCGCTATAGATAGCGTTCGCGCCGTTACGCACGTCGCCCACGGTGCGCACCAGCTCGCCCTGCATATGACGCAGCGAGTCGGCCAGTTCGCCCATCTCGTTAGAGCCTTCCACGTCGATGCGTTTCACCAGGTCGCCGCTGGCGATGTGGCGAATATTGTCAATGAGACGCGTCAGCGGAGAGATCAGCGCCTGCTTGATACCCAGCCAGACGGCCACAATCACCACCAGCACGGCAACCAGCACGCTGATCAGCACCCAGATAGCCTGAGTGTAAGAGCTGTTGCTGTCTTCAACCGCTATCTGGTACAGCTTGTCGTTCTGCTGCAGGTAGCTCACGTACTGCTTCTCGAATCCATCCTGGTAGCTCTGGGTCGGCTGGTCGAAGAAGGCGTTGATTTTGCCCGCCCCCAGCAGCTGAATTAGCTCAGCCAGCGCACCGTGGTAGATATCGTAGTTACGTTTTATTTCCAGCGCAGCGGCGTCGCTCTGACGCGGGTCGCGCGGCAGGGCTTCATAGTCAGCCCAGTTTTTTTCCGCCTGTTTCAGCGAGGCAGACGCAATCTGCATCAGATCGTTAACGGTCGCGCCGCTGCCGATATTGTTCTGATCCATCATGTAGCGGATGCCCGCGCGGTTCAGGGTATTACGGGTTTGCAGCAGCGCAACCCAGCTCCCGTTAAGGGTGGATTGTTGCTGACGAATGGTTTGCAGGACGGTGAAATTCTCTTTGTCATTCTTCAGAGCATTAAAGAAAAGACCACCGGATGTGAGTTGTAAAAGGCCAAATATCGCTAAAACCAGCATTAAGCTGGTGACAATCTTGATACGGTTTAACATGTTTTCTCTTTCCATCAGACAGATAACAGAATTTTCGGCCTGATAAGGGAAAACTTTACAAAAAACGCACTCTTTTCGTGCAAAAAAGTCGCGCAATCGCGTTTCACACCCGCACAGTGAAGCCAATCACATTTCTTCTCCCCATTTTGCGACGCTGCGGGCCCCGCTTTTTCCTAACCCACTGAAATATCTACCCTTCCGCCCACATCAATATAAAAACAATATCAATAACCCCGCCAATCATATTGGAACCCCAATCAACGGCACCCGAAAATGTAAGGAGATAACCCGTCAAGGAGTAGTTATGTCCCGTTCCGTCTTTACTGATTCCCCGTTTGAAGCCGCTGAAATCCTGCGCGCGGCTAAACCCGGTTTTACGCCCCGCATCGCGATGATCCTCGGCTCGGGTCTCGGCGCGTTAGCCGACAGGCTGGAAAATAAAACCGTTGTCTCATACGAAAAGCTGCCCGGTTTTCCGGTCAGTACGGTCATTGGCCATGCGGGCGAAGTGGTGATGGGGAGCCTGCACGGCGTCAACCTTATCTGCATGAAGGGCCGTGGGCATTTTTACGAAGGCGTCGGGATGGGCATCATGACCCACGCGGTACGCACCTTTAAGCTGCTGGGATGTGATTTCATGCTCTGCACCAACGCCGCCGGCTCCCTGAACACCGACATTCCAGCGGGTTCGCTGGTGGCGCTGAACGACCACATCAATACCATGCCGTCCACGCCAACGGTGGGTCCCAACGACGAACGCTTTGGCCCACGCTTTTTCAGCCTGGCGAATGCCTACGACAAGACGCTTCGCGAACGCCTGCACGCCACGGCAAAAACTCTCGGCCTGACGCTGCATGAAGGGGTGTTTGTCTCCTACCCTGGCCCCAACTTCGAAACGGCAGCAGAGATCCGCATGATGCAAAGAATAGGCGGTGACGTCGTCGGTATGTCAGTGGTGCCGGAAGTGATCGTTGCCCGCCACTGCGGCCTGCGCGTGCTGGCCGTCTCCGCGATTACCAACATGGCGGAAGGTCTGAGCGACGTTGAACTTTCCCATGAGCAGACCCTGAAATGCGCTGCCATGGTCACAGTTGATTTTATTCGTCTCATCAGCGAGTTTGTGAAGCACTACCGCTGATCGTTATCCACAGACGGGCATCCGTGCCCGTCAGGAGAATACACATGTCTGATAACAACTATTCTCGCGGCAGTTTGAACGCCGTATCCTACCTCAGCTACTACTTTGTCGGCGCGCTGGTATCGACGCTCGGGACCTCGGCCCGCTGTGCGCGGCCTTCAACAAAGATCCGAGCTTTATCGGCCAGGTATTTACCCTGATGAACATCGGCATGTTTGTGCCCATTATGCTCGGCGGCCTGCTGATGAAAAAATGGGGGCTGCAAAAACCGCTGGCCATCGCCGCCGCGCTCACCCTCGTCGTGAGCATCGTGCTGTTTACGCACCCGACCCTGACCCTGTTTAGCGTGGCGGTCGCCCTGATGGGGGCCTGCGGCGGGATCTTCATGACTATCGGCAGCTATCTGGTGGTGCGCATTAATCCCGATGAAAAAAGCCGTTCTGCCAGCCTGATTTTCACCGATTTCTTCTTTAGCCTTGCCGGGGCAACGCTCTCCTTCCTGTTGGCGTGGCTTTTTAAGCTTGGCGCAAGCTGGATGGCGATGTATGCCATCATGGGGGCGCTGGGTGCGCTGATGCTGGTTCTGGTGCTGCGCGCTCGCTTTCCGACGACAGAAGCGGCAACACCCGTTGAAGCGTCTTCGCCGGTGGCTGAACCCTGGGGAATGTCGGTATGGCTGATTTGCCTTTCGCTGTTTCTGTTCCTGCTGGCCGAGCCCATCTTCACCATGTGGACGCCGGGCTATCTGCAATGGCGCTTCGTCATGCAGCCTGAGCAGGCAGCGCTGTTTACAACCGTTTACTGGGTCACCAAAGCAACCGGGCTGTTCATCAACCAGTTCACCGTCAAGCTTATGAAGCTGCGTACCTTCCTGCTGATCTGCACGGTTGTCGGGATGATCTCCATTGCGCTTATCGCCAACAGTGGCAGCACTACGGCGATCCTGATTGCCTGCGGCTGCTTTGGCTTCTTTAACTCTGGCCTGTTCTCCGGGCTCATGAGCTACGGTTCGCTGCAGGTGAGCCGCAGCTCGCCAACGCTGATCTCCGCTCTGCTGACCTGCGGCACCGTCGGCACGCTGCTGTTCGCCACCGTATCGTCGCTGGTGAACAGCCGCTTTGGCCTGCACGGTGCGGTGAATGCCGCGACCGTCGCCTACGCTGCCCTGCTTCTGGTGCTGCTGTGCGCGGTTATGCGCAGCCGGGCCGAGCGTTTGCATCACTCAACCGCCAGCGCGGTTTGACAGACCAGGGAGAGGATGGCAACAATGGCGGCAACCTCTCCCTTACCAGCCATCCTCATGAACGATTCTGCTCTCCTCAGCCGCGTGCGCATGCGCATGCTACGCTACTTCCAGGTTCTGGCCGATGAACTGCACTTTGGCCGCGCAGCGGCCAGGCTGAATATCTCCCAGCCGCCGCTAAGCATGCAGATTAAAGAGCTTGAAACCCTGCTCGAGGTTGAGCTTTTCGAGCGGACGAGCCGTAAGGTCGTGTTAACCCACGCGGGAAAAATATTGAAGGCCGAGGTCGACCGGCTGCTGAGCGCTGCCGAACAGTCCCTCAACTACGTTCAGCAGATTGGCCGCAGTGAAAAACAGCATATCAACATCGGCATTATTGGCAGCGCCATCTGGGGAACACTGCTTACCCGGCTTAAGACGCTGCACGAGCAGTACCCCAACGTCCACTGGACGCTGACAGAGCTCTCTCAGCAGCAGCAAATAGAGGCGTTGCGCGCCCGCACGATTGATATCGCCATCAACCGCAACGTCATCCCCAACACCGAGGTCAACATCCGCTGCCAGCTCATTTCGCGGGAAACCATGCGCCTGGCGGTGCATGAAAACGACCCGCTGGCGAAACGCAGCCGCGTATCGCTGGCGGAGCTGGCGCAGCGCCCCTTTATCTCACTCTCCTTTAACCGGGGCGACTTCGCGCGTCAGGTATACGACGCCTGCGCGGAACATGGCTTTCAGCCGCTGATTGCCCAGCAGGTCTTTGAGCCGCAAACGGTGCTGGCACTGGTCAGCGCGGCCACGGGAGTGGCGCTGCTGCCGGAAACCTGCGCGCTGATCCACTGGCCCGGCGTCACCTTTGTCACGCTTGAAGAACAGATTCCCGCCGACCTGTACGCCCTGTGGTACGACGCCCCTCTCCCCGAGCTGTTCAGCAACGTCCTCGCGGCATTACGCGGATGAGCTACTCCTCATCCCCGCGCGCGGCAATGTGACGATTGCCGAGGGTAATGAACTCTTCCAGCAGCGCCGTCAGCTGCTTCATCTTCTCCGGCGTGTATTCCGCCTCAATCTGCTGATACGCCTCTTCCACCTGCGCCTGGGCGTGCTCGTACAGCGCATTTCCCTCTTTGGTCAGCGACACGTACAGCTTGCGCTGGTCGTTCACCGGCTTTAAGCGCAGCACCAGGCCGTCGCGCTCCATGCGCGTCAGAATGCCGGTCAGGCTCGGGCGCAGAATACAGGTGCGAAATGCCAGATCGTGAAAATCCATCGACGGATGTTCAGCCAGCACGCGCACGATGCGCCACTGCTGCTCGGTGAGGTTATGCCGCTTCACAATCGGACGGAAGTACGACATCGCCGCTTCCCGCGCCTGCAAAAGCGCGATGGTTAATGAATCATGCATAGCCTCTCCCCTTCACATCATTAACAAGTAAACGATTCATAAAAGATGTTTTTATAAACAACACGTTTCCTGCCAGAAAGTCTAACAGAAACCATTCTGTTTTATTAAGCAACTGATTTAGATGACATTAAAATCCAACATGTAAATTTATTGTTATTCATATCACAAATTCTTCACTTCTGATTGCGAAATAAACAGCAAAAGCATAAAAACAGATCATTAACATATTAATGAAATCATAACCCGGACCGTCGGGGTGAGGAGTAGGTGAATGAAAGGTACCGTATTTGCCGTCGCGCTGAACCACCAGAGTCAGCAAGAAGCCTGGGCTGAGGCGTTTGAAAAAGCCCCTTACAACACGCCGCCAAAAACGCCGGTGTGGTTTATCAAACCGCACAACACGGTGATTCGCGCGGGCGAGCCCATTCCTTTCCCGCAGGGGGAAACGGTGTTAAGCGGCGCGACGGTGGCGCTGGTTGTGGGTAAAACCGCCAGCAGGGTGCGCGTAGAGGACGCCGCGGCCTACATCGCCGGGTACGCGCTGGCCAACGAGGTGAGCCTGCCGGAAGAGAGCTTCTACCGCCCGGCCATTAAGGCCAAATGCCGGGACGGCTTTTGCCCGCTTGGCGAGCTGGCCGCCGTTGATAACGTCGACAACCTGACCATCATCACCGAGATCAACGGCCGCGAAGCGGACCACTGGAACACCGCCGATCTGCAGCGCAGCGCCGCCGAACTGCTGAGCGCCCTGAGCGAATTCGCCACCCTCAATCCCGGCGATGCGATCCTGCTCGGCACGCCGCAAAGCCGCGTGGAGATCCGCCCGGGCGATCTCGTGCGGATTCTGGCGGAAGGTTTCCCGCCGCTGGAAAACCCGGTGGTGAACGAGCGCGACGTTGCCCTTTCCCACCACACGCCTGAACACGCCACGCTGTTCGCCCTCGGTCTTAACTACGCCGATCATGCCAGCGAGCTGGACTTCAAGCCGCCCACCGAGCCGCTGGTGTTTATCAAAGCGCCGAACACCTTCAATGGCGACAACCAGACCTCGGTGCGCCCGAACAATATCGAATACATGCACTACGAGGCGGAGCTGGTGGTGGTTATCGGTAAAACCGCGCGTAAGGTGAGCGAAGCCGAGGCGATGGAGTATGTCGCGGGCTACACGGTCTGCAACGACTACGCCATCCGCGACTACCTGGAAAATTACTACCGCCCGAACCTGCGGGTCAAAAGCCGCGACGGATTAACCCCCATCAGCCCGAACATCGTGCCGAAAGAAGCCATTCCTGATCCGCATAACTTAACCCTGCGCACCTTCGTCAACGGCGAACTGCGTCAGGAAGGCACCACCGCCGATCTCATTTTCAGCATTCCTTACCTGATTGCGTATCTGAGCGATTTTATGACCCTACAGCCGGGCGACATGATCGCCACCGGCACGCCGAAGGGGCTGTCCGACGTGGTGCCGGGCGATGAAGTGGTGGTGGAAGTGGAAGGCGTGGGCCGCCTGGTGAACCGGATTGTCAGCGAGGAGACTGCAAAATGAAAAAGATTAACCACTGGATCAACGGTAAAAACGTCGCCGGAAGCGAGTACTTCCATACCACTAACCCGGCCTCCGGCGAGGTATTAGCGGAAGTCGCCTCCGGCGGTGAAGCGGAAATTCATCAGGCCGTTGCCGCCGCTAAAGAGGCGTTCCCGAAATGGGCCAACATGCCGATGAAGGAGCGCGCGCGCCTGATGCGTCGCCTGGGGGATCTGATCGACCAGAACGTGCCCGAGATCGCCGCCATGGAAACCGCCGACACCGGCCTGCCGATCCACCAGACCAAAAATGTGCTGATCCCGCGCGCCTCGCACAACTTCGAGTTCTTCGCCGAGGTGTGCCAGCAGATGAACGGCAAAACCTACCCGGTCGACGACAAAATGCTCAACTACACGCTGGTGCAGCCGGTGGGCGTCTGCGCGCTGGTGTCGCCGTGGAACGTGCCGTTTATGACCGCCACCTGGAAGGTCGCGCCGTGCCTGGCGCTGGGCAACACCGCGGTACTGAAGATGTCTGAACTCTCGCCGCTGACCGCCGACCGTCTGGGCGAGCTGGCGCTGGAGGCGGGCATTCCGGCGGGCGTGCTGAACGTGGTGCAGGGCTACGGGGCGACGGCAGGCGACGCGCTGGTGCGCCACCACGACGTGCGCGCTGTCTCCTTCACCGGCGGCACCGCCACCGGGCGCAACATCATGAAAAACGCCGGGCTGAAGAAATATTCCATGGAGCTGGGCGGCAAATCCCCGGTGCTGATTTTTGAAGATGCGGACATCGAGCGCGCGCTGGACGCCGCGCTGTTCACCATCTTCTCCATCAACGGCGAGCGCTGCACAGCGGGCTCGCGCATCTTCATCCAGCAGAGCATTTACCCGGAGTTCGTCAAGCGCTTCGCCGAACGCGCCAATCGCCTGCGCGTGGGCGATCCGACCGATCCGAACACCCAGATTGGCGCGCTCATCAGCCAGCAGCACTGGGAGAAAGTCTCCGGCTATATCCGCCTCGGCATTGAGGAAGGCGCCACCCTGCTGGCGGGCGGCCCGGACAAACCGGTCGATCTGCCTGCACACCTGAAAGGCGGCAACTTCCTGCGCCCGACGGTGCTGGCGGACGTCGACAACCGCATGCGCGTGGCGCAGGAGGAGATCTTCGGGCCGGTGGCCTGCCTGCTGCCGTTTAAGGACGAGGCGGAAGGCCTGCGCCTGGCGAACGACGTGGAGTACGGCCTGGCGTCATACATCTGGACCCAGGACGTCAGCAAGGTGCTGCGCCTGGCGCGCAGCATTGAAGCGGGCATGGTGTTCGTGAACACCCAGAACGTGCGCGACCTGCGCCAGCCGTTTGGCGGCGTGAAGGCCTCTGGCACCGGCCGCGAGGGCGGCGAGTACAGCTTTGAAGTGTTCGCGGAGATGAAGAACGTCTGCATCTCCATGGGCGACCATCCGATTCCAAAATGGGGGATCTGACAATGGGCAAGCTAGCGTTAGCGGCAAAAATCACCCACGTGCCGTCGATGTATCTTTCCGAGCTGCCGGGGAAAAACCACGGCTGCCGCCAGTCCGCCATCGACGGGCATAAAGAGATCAGCAAGCGCTGCCGTGAACTGGGCGTGGACACCATCATCGTGTTCGACACCCACTGGCTGGTGAACAGCGCGTACCACATCAACTGTGCGGATCATTTTTCAGGCGTCTACACCAGCAACGAGCTGCCGCACTTTATCCGCGACATGACCTACGACTACGACGGCAACCCGGAGCTCGGGCAACTGATCGCCGACGAAGCGGTGAAGCTCGGCGTGCGCGCCAAGGCGCACAACATCCCGAGCCTCAAGCTGGAGTACGGCACGCTGGTGCCGATGCGCTACATGAACGCGGATAAGCACTTCAAAGTGATCTCCATCTCGGCGTTCTGCACGGTTCACGACTTCGCCGACAGCCGCAGGCTGGGCGAGGCCATCGTCAGCGCCATCGAAAAGTACGACGGCACCGTGGCGGTACTCGCCAGCGGCTCGCTCTCGCACCGCTTTATCGACGACCAGCGTGCGGAAGAAGGGATGAACAGCTACACCCGCGAGTTCGACCGTCAGATGGACGAGCGGGTGGTGAAGCTGTGGCGCGAAGGCCAGTTTAAAGAGTTTTGCAGCATGCTGCCGGAGTACGCCGACTACTGCTACGGCGAGGGGAACATGCACGACACGGTGATGCTGCTGGGGATGCTGGGCTGGGATAAATACGACGGCAAGGTGGAGTTTCTCACCGAGCTGTTCGCCAGCTCCGGCACCGGCCAGGTCAATGCCGTTTTCCCGCTGCCCGCATAAGGAGTCGTTATGCCGCACTTTATTGCTGAATGTACCGACAACATCCGCGCGCAGGCCGACCTGCCGGGGCTGTTCGCCAAAGTGAACGAGGCGCTGGCCGCCACGGGCATCTTCCCGCTCGGCGGCATCCGCAGCCGCGCCCACTGGCTGGACACCTGGCAGATGGCGGACGGTAAGCATGATTACGCCTTTGTGCATATGACGCTGAAGATCGGCGCCGGGCGCAGCCTGGAGAGCCGGGAAGCCGTGGGGGAGATGCTGTTTGCGCTGATCCAAACCCACTTCGCGGCGCTGATGGCGGAGCGCTATCTGGCGCTGTCGTTTGAGCTCGACGAACTGCACCCGACGCTCAATTACAAGCAGAACAACGTGCACGCGTTGTTTAAATAGCGAGCGCACACCGCCCCGTACCGTACATCGTAGGCCGGGATCGCTACGCGCCACCCGGCAAAAACAGGATATCACCATGCTCGACAAACACACCCATACCCTGATCGCCCAGCGCCTGCATCAGGCGGAACAGTCCCGGGAGCAGATCCGCGCGATCTCGCTAGAGTACCCGGAGATCACCATCGAAGACGCCTACGCCGTACAGCGCGAATGGGTGAGCCTGAAAATTGCCGAAGGCCGCGTGCTGAAAGGCCACAAGATTGGCCTCACCTCGAAAGCGATGCAGGCCAGCTCGCAGATTAGCGAGCCGGACTACGGCGCGCTGCTGGACGATATGTTCTTCCACGACGGCAGCGACATCCCCGTTGACCGCTTTATCGTCCCGCGTATCGAAGTGGAGCTGGCCTTCGTGCTGGCAAAACCGCTGCGCGGCCCGAACTGCACGATCTTCGACGTCTACAACGCCACGGATTACGTCATTCCCGCCCTGGAGCTGATCGACGCCCGCTGCCACAACGTTGACCCGGAGACCCAGCTCCCGCGCAAGGTGTTCGACACCATCTCCGATAACGCCGCCAACGCCGGGGTGATCCTCGGCGGTCGTCCGATTAAGCCCGACGCGCTGGATCTGCGCTGGATCTCCGCCCTGCTCTACCGCAACGGCGTGATCGAAGAGACCGGCGTCGCCGCAGGCGTGCTTAACCACCCGGCGAACGGCGTGGCGTGGCTGGCGAACAAGCTCGCGCCGTACGACGTGCAGCTTGAGCCCGGACAGATCATCCTCGGCGGCTCGTTTACCCGTCCGGTTGCCGCCAGCAGAGGCGACACCTTCCATGTTGACTACGGCAACATGGGCTCCATCAGCTGTCGCTTTGTATAAGGAGGCGACCATGCAAAACGCATTCAAAGCGGCGCTGAAGGCGGGCCGCCCGCAAATCGGTTTATGGCTGGGGCTGACCAGCAGCTACAGCGCAGAGCTGCTGGCCGGGGCCGGTTTTGACTGGCTGCTGATCGACGGCGAGCACGCGCCGAACAGCGTGCAGACCATCCTGACTCAGCTTCAGGCTATCGCCCCTTATCCCAGCCAGCCGGTGGTGCGCCCGTCGTGGAACGATCCGGTGCAGATCAAGCAGCTGCTGGACATAGGCGCGCAAACCCTGCTGGTGCCGATGGTGCAAAACGCTGACGAGGCGCGGCTGGCGGTAAGCGCCACCCGCTACCCGCCTGGGGGCATCCGCGGCGTCGGCAGCGCCCTGGCGCGCGCGTCGCGCTGGAACCGCATCCCGGACTATCTGCATCAGGCTAACGACGCCATGTGCGTGCTGGTGCAGATCGAAACCCGCGAGGCGCTGAAAAACCTGCCGCAGATCCTGGACGTGGAAGGCGTCGACGGCGTGTTTATCGGCCCGGCGGATCTGAGCGCCGATATGGGCTTTGCCGGCAATCCGCAGCACCCGGAGGTGCAGGCCGCCATTGAGCAGGCGATCGCCCAGATCCTCAACGCGGGCAAAGCGCCCGGCATCCTGATGGCGAATGAACAGCTGGCGAAACGCTATCTCGGCCTCGGCGCATTGTTTGTGGCGGTCGGTGTGGATACCACCCTGCTCGCCCGCAGCGCCGAAGCGCTGGCGGCCCGCTTTACCGACGTCACCACAGCAGTTGATAACAATAAATCCGTCTACTAAACGCACGATGTGGAGCGCAACATGACGACCTCAACCCTGCATAATAAAGATGTAGAACATCGCGCAATAAATAAGCTGTTCCGTCGTTTGATCGTGTTTCTCTTTATCCTGTTTGTTTTCTCGTTTCTCGATCGCATCAACATCGGCTTTGCCGGGCTGACGATGGGCAAAGATCTGGGCCTCACGTCGACCATGTTTGGCCTGGCCGCGACGCTGTTTTACGTCACCTACGTGCTGTGCGGGATCCCCAGCAACATCATGCTGGCGAAGGTCGGCGCGCGCCGCTGGATCGCCGGGATCATGGTGGTGTGGGGCATCGCCTCTACCTGCACCATGTTCGCCACCAGCCCCGAAACGCTTTACGTCCTGCGCATGCTGGTTGGCATTGCGGAAGCCGGTTTCCTGCCAGGGATTTTGGTCTATCTCACCTGGTGGTTCCCGGCCTATCACCGCGCCCGCGCCAACGCGCTGTTTATGATCGCCATGCCGGTGACCATGATGCTTGGCTCGATCCTCTCCGGGTATATTCTGGCGATGGACGGGCTGTGGAACCTGAAGGGCTGGCAGTGGCTGTTTCTGCTGGAGGGGTTGCCGTCGGTGGTGCTCGGCGTGGTGACCTGGTTTTACCTCAACGACACGCCGGATCAGGCCACCTGGCTGGATGAAGACGAAAAGCAGGCGCTGAAAACGATGATCGCGCGCGAGCAGGAGGTCGCCATCGCCCAATCCGTCACGCCGCGCTCGACGCTGCGCGAGGTGCTTACGCCCGCCGTGCTGCTCTACACGCTGGCCTACTTCTGCCTGACCAATACGCTGAGCGCGATCAACATCTGGACGCCGCAGATCCTGCAAAGCTTCAACACCGGCAGCAGCAATATCGTGATTGGCCTGCTGGCGGCGATCCCGCAGTTTTGTACCATCCTCGGGATGATCTGGTGGAGCCGCCGCTCCGACAGGCTGAAAGAGCGAAAAAAGCACACCATCCTGCCGTACCTGTTTGCAGCGGCGGGATGGATGCTGGCCTCCGCGACCGATCACAGCCTGATCCAGCTGCTTGGCATCATCATGGCCTCAACCGGATCGTTTACCGCCATGGCGATATTCTGGACCACGCCGGACCAGGTTATTAGCCTGCAGTCACGCGCGGTGGCGCTGGCGGTGATCAACGCCATCGGTAACGTCGGATCCGCCGTCAGCCCGCTGCTGATTGGGATCCTGCGCGACGCGACCGGCAGCTTCAGCTCCGGGCTGTGGTTCGTGGCGGGTCTGCTGGTGGTCGGCGCGCTGGTGCTGACGCGCATCCCGATGACGCAGCGGGTTCAACAGAGGAACGATCATGTGCCAGAGCCCTATCGCCAACATTGATATCAGCAAGGAGTACGACGAAAGTCTGGGCACCGACGACGTGCACTATCAGTCGTTCGCCCGCATGGCGGCCTTTTTTGGCCGCGACATGCAGGCGCACCGTCACGACCAGTACTTTCAGATGCACTTTCTCGACACCGGGCAGATTGAGCTCCAGCTCGACGACCACCGCTATTCGGTGCAGGCGCCGCTGTTTGTGCTGACGCCGCCGTCGGTGCCGCACGCGTTTATCACCGAATCCGACAGCGACGGGCACGTGCTGACGGTGCGCGAGGATCTCATCTGGCCGCTGCTGGAGGTGCTCTACCCCGGCACGCGGGAAGCGTTCGGCCTGCCGGGGATCTGTCTGTCGCTTGCCGACAAGCCTGACGAACTGGCGGCGCTGAAGCACTACTGGCAGCTCATTGCCCGGGAATCCACGGAGCAGCTGCCGGGCCGTGAGCATACGCTGGTCCTGCTGGCGCAGGCGGTATTTACCCTGCTGCTGCGCAACGCGAAGCTCGACGACCACGCGGCCAGCGGGATGCGCGGCGAGCTGAAGCTGTTCCAGCGCTTTACCCAGCTGATCGACACCCATTACCACCAGCACTGGACGGTGCCGGAATACGCCAGCGAACTGCACCTGACCGAATCCCGCCTGACGGACATCTGCCGCCGCTTCGCCAACCGCTCGCCGAAACGGCTGATCTTCGACCGGCAGCTGCGCGAGGCCAGGCGCCTGCTGCTGTTTTCCGACAGCGCGGTCAGCGAGATTGCCTGGCAGCTGGGATTTAAAGATCCAGCCTATTTCGCCCGGTTTTTCAATCGCCTGACGGGCTGCTCGCCCAGCGCGTATCGGGCGCAGAAAGTACCGGTTTCCTGAGCGCATCGCGGTATGTAGGGCGGGTAAGCGCAGCGCCACCCGCCAAAAACCCGCACAGATCACAAATCCCAATCCCGCCCGAAAAGTACCCGCCGTTGTCCCAAACGTCCCTTCACGTTCCGCCCCTCTCACGCTTCAATTAAACAACAAAAACAAAACATAAATTTAACAATCATCTTCCGATACGAGGTCCCTATGAAGCCTGAAGATTTCCGCGCAGATGCCAAACGTCCGTTAACCGGCGAAGAGTATTTAAAAAGCCTGCAGGATGGACGCGAAATTTATATCTACGGCGAGCGCGTTAAGGACGTCACCACCCACCCGGCGTTTCGCAATGCGGCGGCGTCCATCGCCCAGATGTACGACGCCCTGCACAAGCCGGATATGCAGGACACGCTGTGCTGGGGCACCGACACCGGCAGCGGCGGCTACACCCACAAATTCTTCCGCGTGGCGAAAAGCGCCGACGACCTGCGCCAGCAGCGCGACGCCATCGCCGAGTGGTCGCGCCTGAGCTACGGCTGGATGGGGCGCACGCCGGACTACAAAGCGGCGTTCGGCTGCGCGCTCGGTGCTAACCCGGCTTTCTACGGTCAGTTCGAGCAGAACGCCCGCAGCTGGTACACCCGCATTCAGGAAACCGGCCTGTACTTTAACCACGCCATCGTCAACCCGCCGATCGACCGCCACAAGCCGGCGGACGAGGTGAAGGACGTCTACATCAAGCTGGAGAAAGAGACCGATGCCGGGATTATCGTCAGCGGTGCGAAAGTCGTCGCAACCAACTCGGCGTTGACCCACTACAACATGATCGGTTTTGGCTCCGCGCAGGTGATGGGCGAAAACCCGGACTTCGCACTGATGTTCGTCGCGCCGATGGATGCCGAAGGCGTGAAGCTGATCTCCCGCGCCTCGTATGAGATGGTGGCAGGCGCAACCGGCTCCCCGTACGACTACCCGCTCTCCAGCCGCTTCGACGAGAACGACGCGATCCTGGTGATGGATAACGTGCTGATCCCGTGGGAAAACGTGCTGATCTACCGCGATTTCGACCGCTGCCGTCGCTGGACGATGGAGGGCGGCTTCGCCCGCATGTACCCGCTTCAGGCCTGCGTGCGTCTGGCGGTGAAGCTCGACTTCATCACCGCCCTGCTGAAGAAATCCCTGGAGTGCACCGGTACCCTTGAGTTCCGCGGCGTGCAGGCGGATCTCGGTGAAGTAGTTGCCTGGCGCAATATGTTCTGGGCGCTGAGCGACTCCATGTGCTCCGAAGCCACGCCGTGGGTGAACGGCGCGTACCTGCCGGACCACGCGGCGCTGCAAACCTACCGCGTGATGGCCCCGATGGCCTACGCGAAGATCAAGAACATCATCGAACGTAACGTGACCTCCGGGCTGATCTACCTGCCGTCAAGCGCGCGGGACCTGAATAACCCGCAGATCGACCAGTATCTGGCGAAGTACGTGCGCGGCTCCAACGGAATGGATCACGTCGAACGCATCAAGATTTTGAAACTGATGTGGGACGCCATCGGCAGCGAGTTTGGGGGGCGTCACGAGTTGTACGAAATCAACTACTCCGGCAGCCAGGATGAGATCCGCCTGCAATGCCTGCGTCAGGCGCAAAGCTCCGGAAATATGGACAAGATGATGGCAATGGTCGACCGCTGCATGTCCGAGTACGACCAGCACGGCTGGACCGTGCCGCACCTGCACAACAACAGCGATATCAACATGCTCGACAAGCTGCTGAAATAGCGCAGCGGGAGGTTACAATGCATTCAGATGAACAACGCCTGCGTTTTCGCGACGCAATGAGCAGCCTGTCGGCGGCGGTCAATGTGGTCACCACCGAGGGCGACGCCGGACGCTGCGGCATTACCGCCACCGCCGTCTGCTCGGTGACGGATACCCCACCGTCGGTCATGGTCTGCATTAACGCCAACAGCGCCATGAACCCGGTCTTTCAGGGCAACGGCAGGCTGTGCGTCAACGTGCTGAACCACGAGCAGGAGATCATGGCCCGCCACTTCGCCGGGATGACCGGGATGGCAATGGAGGAGCGCTTTGCCCTCTCCTGCTGGCAGAAAGGCCCGCTGGGGCAGCCGGTGCTGAAAGGCGCGCTGGCGAGCCTGGAAGGCGAGATTACCCAGGTGCAAACCATCGGCACGCATCTGGTTTATCTTGTCGAAGTGAAAAACATCATCCTGAGTGACGCGGGACACGGCCTGATCTACTTTAAGCGCCGTTTCCACCCGGTGATGATGGAGATGGAAGCCGTCGTGTGATCCCCCTCGCGCTGGCCTTTTTTCGGGCTAGCGCCGCTTTCTACAAAAATTCCTAAGGTTTCCGCTAAATCACGCCGTTATATATCCATAAGAGAAATTTTCTGTGCCTGAATACTGACATCTCCGGTCAGTGCTTTTGCATTGTTCAGCGCATACCCAATATACAGGAAGACCTTATGGCTAAAACGACGCGGAGCCGCTCGGCTGAACGTCTGGTCGATATTCTCCTTGAGCTACATTTACACGGGGTGGTAAACCGCAGTGCGCTAATGGAGAAATTTAAAATTACCGAGCGTACCGTCTACCGGGATTTAAATGCGCTCTCGCCCATTGTTGAACATACCGGTAACGGGCTATATCGACTGATCCACTCCGCCCAATCTCCCGGCGGGCAGGGATTACATCATGCTCTGGCTAACTTCCTGAATGCCGATAACTTTTTCCCTGAAAGAAATACGGACTTCTGGCAAAAGCTGGAGGCGCGCGTCGACGAAAACCATATTCTTATCCTCGGTAATGACGCAGAGCACACGGTGCAGCGTGATATCCGCCGCCATTTAGCGAAAATCGAGAAATCGATTAAGAACCATAATGTCTGTCAGATCGTTTATAAGGGTAAAACACGTCTGATTAATCCCTATAAACTCATTAACAAAAAAAATATATGGTATTTACAAGCTACCGAAAATAGCCGGTTGAAATCCTTTTCATTAAGCCAGATTAGCTGGTTTGATGTTCAAAAAACCTTTTTTACTCCTGATGAAAATGTTCGGGAACTGCTGGAAAAAAGCCTCGACCCGTGGGTGTCCGAAACTACTTTCACCGTGAAAATATTCATTAAGGATAATATTTCACATTACTTCCTGCGCCGCGATCTCCTGCCGGAACAGGAGCTGCTGGAGGAGCGGCGCGGCGGCGTCACGCTGCGCTGCCAGGCGGCACACGAAAACCAGATCCTGCCGCTGCTGTTCTACTGGCTGCCGAATATTCAGATCCTGGAGCCAAGCTGGCTGAAGGAGAAGCTCATCAAGACGCTGGAAAGCTACCTGTCGATGGAGCGCAGCCCGGAAAACCACGTGATCTCAATCACATAATTTCCCCGACCAGCGGCGAGCCTGAACCACTCGCCGCGTCCTTTGACCGCTCACCCATCACTTTCAACCACTCACTCATTTACCGTCCTTTACGCGCGCGCGGATCTGGCACGATCGCTCCAGCATTAATCAATACCTCCTCACAACGAACCCTGACCCTTTTTTCTTTACATAAAAAACCAGGTCTTTCTATGGATACTAAAAAACTACTTAAGCACGTGCCCTGGGCCTTACTCGGGATCCTCGGCGCTTTTTGTCTGGCGGTTGTCGCATTACGCCGGGGCGAACACGTCAGCGCCCTGTGGATCGTGGTCGCGTCGGTTTCCGTCTACCTTGTGGCCTATCGCTACTACAGCTTGTACATCGCGCAGAAGGTCATGAAGCTCGACCCGACGCGCGCCACCCCGGCGGTCATTAACAATGACGGTCTGAACTACGTGCCAACCAACCGCTACGTGCTGTTTGGTCACCACTTTGCCGCCATTGCAGGCGCGGGCCCGCTGGTCGGCCCGGTGCTGGCCGCCCAGATGGGCTACCTGCCGGGTACGCTCTGGCTGCTGGCGGGCGTGGTGCTGGCGGGTGCGGTGCAGGACTTTATGGTGCTGTTTATCTCCTCGCGCCGTAACGGCTCGTCGCTGGGCGAGATGATCAAAGAAGAGATGGGCCGCGTGCCGGGCACTATCGCCCTCTTCGGCTGCTTCCTGATCATGATCATCATCCTCGCGGTGCTGGCGCTGATCGTGGTGAAAGCGCTGGCCGAAAGTCCGTGGGGCGTCTTCACCGTCTGCTCTACCGTACCGATTGCGCTGTTCATGGGCATCTATATGCGCTTCCTGCGCCCAGGCCGCGTGGGTGAAGTGTCGGTCATTGGTATCGTACTGCTGGTCGCCTCCATCTACTTCGGCGGCGTGATTGCGCACGACCCGTACTGGGGCCCGGCGCTGACCTTTAAAGACACCACCATCACCTTCGCGCTGATCGGTTACGCGTTCGTTTCCGCCCTGCTGCCGGTGTGGCTGATTCTCGCTCCGCGCGACTACCTGGCGACCTTCCTGAAAATCGGTGTCATCGTCGGGCTGGCGATCGGGATTGTCATCATCAACCCTGAGCTGAAAATGCCGGCAGTGACGCAGTACATTGACGGCACCGGTCCGCTGTGGAAAGGCGCCCTGTTCCCGTTCCTGTTTATTACCATCGCCTGCGGCGCCGTGTCTGGCTTCCACGCGCTGATCGCCTCCGGCACCACGCCGAAGCTGATGGCTAACGAAACCGACGCGCGCTTTATCGGTTACGGCGCGATGCTGATGGAGTCCTTCGTGGCGATCATGGCGCTGGTTGCGGCCTCGATTATCGAGCCAGGCCTGTACTTCGCGATGAACACTCCACCGGCGGGTCTGGGCATCACCATGCCAAACCTGCATGAGATGGGCGGGGAAAATACCGCGCTGATCATGGCGCAGCTGAAAGAGGCCAGCGCACACGCGGCGGCGACCGTCAGCTCCTGGGGCTTCGTGATCTCGCCTGAGCAGATCATGCAGACCGCGAAGGACATTGGCGAACCGTCCGTGCTGAACCGCGCAGGTGGCGCGCCGACGCTGGCCGTGGGTATCGCACACGTGTTCCACAAAGTGCTGCCGTGGGCGGACATGGGCTTCTGGTACCACTTCGGTATTCTGTTCGAAGCGCTGTTCATCCTCACCGCGCTGGATGCCGGTACCCGTGCGGGCCGCTTCATGCTGCAGGATCTGCTGGGCAACTTCGTGCCGTTCCTGAAGAAAACCGACTCTCTGGTAGCGGGTGTTCTGGGTACTGCCGGGTGCGTAGGCCTGTGGGGCTACCTGCTGTATCAGGGCGTTGTCGACCCGCTCGGCGGCGTGAAGAGCCTGTGGCCACTGTTCGGTATCTCTAACCAGATGCTGGCAGCCGTTGCCCTGGTGCTCGGTACCGTCGTCCTCGTGAAGATGAAGCGCACCAAATACATCTGGGTGACCGTGGTTCCTGCGCTGTGGCTGCTGCTCTGCACCACCTGGGCGCTGGGCCTGAAGCTGTTCAGCACCAACCCGCAGCTGGAAGGCTTCTTCTTCATGGCTAACCAGTACAAAGAGAAGATTGCAGCAGGCGGCGCGGATCTGACCGCGCAGCAGATTGCTAACATGAACCATATCGTGGTGAACAACTACACCAACGCGGGTCTAAGCATTCTGTTCCTGGTGGTGGTGTACAGCATTATCTTCTACGGCATCAAAACCTGGATGAAAGTGCGCAACACCGAAGGCCGTACGGATAAAGAGACCCCGTACGTGCCGGTGCCGGAAGGCGGCGTGAAGACCTCTTCACACCATTAATTAAACCTGTCACTGTAGGCCCGGATCGCTGCACGCCTCCGGGCTTCTTCTATCTGGAACCCTCAATGTTTGGTAACTTAGGCGAAGCAAAAAAATACCTCGGTCAGGCGGCGAAGATGCTGATTGGCATTCCGGACTATGACAACTACGTTGAGCATATGAAGACCAACCATCCGGATAAGCCGTACATGACCTACACCGAATTCTTCCGCGAGCGTCAGGAAGCGCGCTACGGCGGAAGTGGAGAAGGCGGCGTCCGCTGCTGCTAAAGGAGAGACCATGACCCCGATTGCCGTTACCCTGCTGACCGGTTTCCTCGGCGCCGGTAAAACCACCCTGCTGCGCCACATCCTGAACGAGCAGCACGGCTTCAAAATCGCCGTCATCGAAAACGAATTTGGCGAAGTCTCCGTTGACGATCAATTAATCGGAGACCGCGCCACGCAAATCAAAACCCTGACCAACGGCTGCATCTGCTGCACCCGCTCTAACGAGCTGGAAGACGCCCTGCTGGACCTGCTCGACAGCCGCGATCGCGGTGACATCGGCTTCGACCGCCTGGTGATCGAGTGCACCGGCATGGCCGACCCCGGCCCGATTATTCAGACCTTTTTCTCGCACGATATTCTTTGCCAGCGCTACCTGCTGGACGGGGTGATTGCCCTGGTAGACGCGGTCCACGCCGACGAGCAGATGAACCAGTTCACCATTGCCCAGTCTCAGGTAGGCTACGCCGACCGCATTCTGCTGACCAAAACCGACGTGGCAGGCGACAGCGAAAAACTCCGCGAGCGCCTGATGCGCATCAACTCGCGCGCGCCGATTTATACGGTGACGCATGGCGATATCGATCTATCCCAGCTGTTTAACACCAACGGCTTTATGCTGGAGGAGAACGTCACCACGAAACCGCGCTTCCACTTTATGGGAGACAAGCAAAACGACGTGGCGTCGATTGTGGTGGAGCTGGACTATCCGGTGGACATCAGCGAGGTCTCGCGGGTAATGGAAAACCTGCTGCTGTCGTTTGCCGACAAGCTGCTGCGCTACAAAGGCATGCTGTGGATCGACGGCGAGCCGAACCGCCTGCTGTTTCAGGGCGTACAGCGCCTGTACAGCGCCGACTGGGACCGCCCGTGGGGCGATGAAGCGCCGCATAGCGTGATGGTGTTTATTGGTATCCAGCTGCCGGAGGAGGAGATTCGGGCAGCGTTTGCGGGTCTGAAGAAATAACCGCCTTGCTTCCCCTCTCCCCTTTGGGGAGAGGGTTAGGATGAGGGGTAAAATTATTTCAACGCCTCCGGCAGCGTCACAATCCACAGCTCGCTCTCTGACTCCGGCTTCTTCAGCGGCTTCACGCTGAGCGTGGTTTCCACCGGTTTATCATCCAGCGTCAGCTTGCCTTCCTCGTTAACCCGATAGTCCTTGAGCTTTTTGCCCTCGACCGGATGCTGCATCGCCACCTTCACGCCAAAGTCGTTATCGTTCGCCACCGCAAGCCGTTTGCCGTCGATCAGCGCCAGCCCTTCGGCCTTCTCCTGCTTCCAGCCCAGCGCGCGCAGATCGACGACCTGCGTTTTTGCAGCAAGGGTAATGCCGCGCTGCGCCAGGGTTTTCTCATCATCAAACTCCGGGTACTCGCCCGGCTTGTCGAAAGCGGTCAGGTCGCTCGCCTTGCTGAGATCCACCTTGTAGATAAGGTTACGCATCGCGTCATTTTTATCCTCACCCTGTTCAATCAGCAGGATGTGCTGGTCGTCCAGCGCCACGATGTCGCCGATTTTGGCGTCGCTGTTTTTGCTGTAGGCCGCGCTGTCGATGGGGTAGCCGTACATCGCCGTTTTCCCGGTCGCCGGGTCGAAGCTGACCAGACGCGTAAACAGCGCCTGCTTTTTGCTCTTACCGTCGATATCCAGCGTGCTTTGCACGGCGGCGATAATCCGCCCGTCCGGCATCCGGGTCAGGCCTTCAAAGCCCCGGTTCGGCTGGCGCCATTTAATAACGTTTGGCAGACCGGCCGCGATGGATTTTTCCCCTTCCGCCGCCTGCGGCCCGTGGATCGCCAGAATTTTCCCTTTGCTGTCGACGTTAATCAGGAACGGGCCATACTCGTCGCACAGCCAGAAGCCGCCCTTGCCGTCCGGGGTGATGCCTTCCGTGTCCAGTCCGCGGTTGTCACCCTTCAGAATTTTAAGGGTATCGCTGAACGCCACCTCGTTGGTGGCTCCAATCACGCCGCTTTGCAGCGGCAGGCCGTTAATCTCGCCTTTATCATCATGCAGCGGGCGGGCATCCGTTGCCTCCGCTTTGCCGTTCTGAACGCGGATGGTCATCAGCAGCGGCGCGAAATCCGGCGTGACAAAAATTTTGGCTTCGTTTTTACCCATTTTGGGCGCATCGGCGTTAGGACCGCGATCGGTCACGGTCGCGAAGGTCAGAGCATCGCCCTGCTTGCCCGTAAACAGCAGGCCGGAGCCAATCCCTACCGGGAGTCCATTCGGAAACGTACCGGCAAACGCGCCGCTGTATTTCACGTGTGAGCCGTCAGGGAAGCTGACAACATAGCGCTCAGCCGTGGGCTGCGCCGCCAGGCCAGAGAAAGAGAGCGTACAGCCGATAAGCACAGGAATGATTTTTCTTTTCATATTGTTAGCATCCGGAAAGTGAAGCCCACAACGTAATGAACAAACGTGTCAGAAAAATGACATGGAAAGGAAACGTGGCCGGACATCTGAACGAATAATGACCATAAAAATGTAAAAATTTGTTTTTTTATGTGATTTTAGAAATGGAATTGGAAATTATTAGAAGCGCAATTAATGCATCTCAAATCACTATCCCTGCCTCGTTCAGATTTCGTTTAGTCAAAAAATTAAACTGTTCCTCAACATCTGAAATTTGCGCGTTGACACACCGACAACCCAACTTAAGCGTTACAAATAAATATAAAAGAATTAACAATTACAGCATGAAAAGTCGATTTGCATCACATTTGCAGTCATAAACATCGCTTGTTAAGGTGCCCCCAGATTAATTTGATGATGAGGCACGAAACATGAAAAAACTGAACATTCTTCTTCTTTCTGCACTGACCGCCATCTCGGGTTCCGCACTGGCAATGGGCGGCAGCATTGAGCAGGGTAAAAACTTTACCAACCTCAACCTGGAAATGGGCAAATCCTCATCCGGTGTTTACCTCGAAAGTAACTGGCTGAAAAACACCGACGACGGTACCCAGACCGGTGGCGTGGGCGCAGGCTACAACCTGGAAGTGGGCCCGGTGATGCTGAATGCGGGCGCAAAAGCCATCTACATCGGCCCGAAAAAAGGCGATAACGGCGTGGCCTTCCCGATTGGCGGCGGCGTAAACGTTGCGCTGACCGACAGCATCCACGTCTATGGCGAAGGCTATGCGGCACCAGAAGGCCTGAACAACAGCGTGAAAAACTACGTTGAAGCTAACGGCGGCGTAAGCTGGACCCCAATCAAACCGGTTACGCTGAAAGTAGGCTACCGCCACGTGAGCGTTGACGGTAAAGATGGTCGTCCAAACCACACCCTGATTGATGGCGCATATGTCGGCGGTGGAGTTAGCTTCTGATGAAACACCGCATTACCGCGCTTTGCGTTCTGAGCCTCACGCTGATGCTCACCGGCTGCGTCCAGTACAAATGGGTAAAACCGGGCGTGAGCGACGCTGAGATGAATAAAAAGCTTACGGAATGCGAAGCGCAGGCCCTGATCGATCTGCCTCCGGATAACGTGGTGACCGGTTCGAGCTCGGAAAAAACGGACAAAAAGAACAAGAAAAAGGATATTTCCACGAGCTACACGGTTCAAGACGCGAATGAATATCGCCGGGATACGTTAGTCGACAGCTGCATGTTCAAAAGCGGCTGGGACAAGATCGAAGTACAGTAATCAACTGAAAAAACCTGCCAACCGGCAGGTTTTTTTATTACCTCTTACTTACGCACCACCACCAGCTTCTGGTTCACAAACTCTTTGATCCCCAGATCCGACAGCTCGCGTCCGTAGCCGGAACGCTTCACGCCGCCGAACGGCAGCTCTGCTGCGGTATCGGTGAGCCAGTTGATGTACACCATCCCGGTCTCGATCCGCGACGCCATTTCCTTCGCGCGCTCGATGTCCTGGCTGAACACCGCCCCGCCCAGGCCGTAGTGGGAATCGTTCGCCAGCGCGACCGCCTCGTCGTCGTTTTTCACCACGTACATCTGCGCAACCGGGCCGAAGAACTCTTCGAAGTACGCCGGGTTATCGCGGGAGATATTCGTCAGGATCGTCGGTTCGAAGAAGCTCCCGTCGCGCTGCACCGGCTTGCCGCCAAAGTGCAGCGTGGCACCGTTTTTCACCGCCTCGTTAACCTGTTTGGTCAGCGTTTCCAGCGCATCTTTGGAAGAGAGCGGCCCCAGCGTGGTGCTCTCGTCCAGCGGATCGCCAATCTTCACCTGCTTAAACGCCTCGGTAAATTTGCTGAGGAACGCGTCGGCAATTTTCTCGTGCAGGATAAAGCGCTTCGCCGCGGTACAAACCTGCCCTGCGTTGTTGAGCCGCGCATTCACGCCAATCTTAACCGCTTTATCCAGGTCCGCGTCGTCCAGCACCACGAAGACGTCGTTACCGCCCAGTTCGAGGGTCGATTTCTTAATGTGCTTCGCCGCCTGCGCGGCCACCACGCTGCCCGCCTTTTCGGAGCCGGTTAGCGCTGCGCCCTGCACGCGATCGTCTGCGATGATATTCGCCACCTGTTCGGACGAGATAAACAGGTTCGTCCACGCCCCTTCCGGCGCACCCGCCTCGCGCACCAGATGCGCAAAGGTCTCGGCGCAGTGCGGAACGATGCTGGCATGCTTGGCGATAACGGGGTTACCCGCCGCCAGGTTTGGTGCCAGGACGCGCATCAGCTGGTAGTACGGGAAGTTCCACGGCTCGACGGCCATCAGCACGCCGATAGGGTGATGCTCCACCCACGCTTCCCCAAGTTCAGAGTCGTACTTCACCGGGGCGAGGAACTGCTTCGCGTTGTCGGCGTAGTAGCGGGCGATCTGCGCGCACAGCTTCACCTCGCCGCGGCTCTGTTCGATGAGCTTACCCATCTCCTGGCTGGCGATTTTTGCCAGATCCTCCACGCGCTCGTCGATCAGGTCGGCAAGCTTATGCAGCACCGGCAGGCGCTGGCTGATGTCGCCTTTCGCCCATTCCGAATGGTAAAGCGCATCGGCCGCCTTCAGCGCCGCTTCGATATCCGCGTCGGTATGTGAGGGGTATTCTTTGATGAGCTGGTTAGTGGCAGGATTTACTGTCTGATAAGCCATATCGAATCTCCTTGTTTTACCGCTTAGGGTATTAAGGATAGTCAACATGACTGGCTGTGGACGTAAAGTTGGGTATATCCGGAAGGTTCTGAGTTAAGCAGTGCCGGACGGTTCGCTGACGTGGTATAAAAAACGTCCAGAAGGAGTTTCCATGACCGATACCCGACACGTTCGCCAGACTTTTCACCGCGCCAGGGGCCTTGAGCTGCGCAGCACCTGGCAGAGCACGCAGGCGTACAAACGCCACTGTCACCCTCAACTCTCCATCGGCGCGATTGTTGAGGGCCAGACCTGCTGCGTGTGTCATGACCAAGAGTACATTCTTCATCCCGGGGACCTCATTGCGATCCCGGCTTATGTGCCGCACAGCTGCAACCCCGTCGACGGGCAGCCGCGCAGCTACCATATGCTCTATATCGACACCGATTTTCCTCTGGCGCTACAGGTGATTCGTAACCCTGCCCTGTTTGCCCGTTACCTGGACGTCGTTAAGACAATGTCTCCAGCGTCCGTGGAGGCGCTGCTTTCTGCCCTTCCCCGCTGCGCAGATAACGCAGACGCGCTTCGGCCAACCAGCCAGCAGGTTCAGGAGGCGTTTCTTTCCAATCTCACCAGCCCGCCCTCTCTCGACGAACTTGCCCAACGCTTCTCGCTGCGCAAGGAGACGCTGATCCGCACCTTCCGGCAGGACACCGGCCTGACGCCGGGCAGCTTCCTCAACATCTCCCGCGTGGAGTTCGCCAAAGCGCGGCTACGTGCCGGGGACGACATCGCCGACGTCGGCTACCAGAGCGGCTTTGCCGACCAGAGCCATTTTCATAAGACCTTCGTCAGCTATACCGCCGCCACGCCGCGCCAGTACGCCACGGGCCGATCAATATCAGACAATAAATAGGTTCTGCAGCGCCGTAGCCTGTCCTCAGATGGTTAACTGAGGTCGCTATGGAACTGTTCTTCCCTTCCGCTTTTCTCGCTCTGGCGCTGGCGCATTTTGTTGCGCTGTTGAGCCCGGGTCCGGATTTTTTCCTGCTTGTGGGCTACGCGGCGCGCTACCGACTGCGCGGCAGCGCCGGGCTGTGCGTCGGCATCGCCGCGGGTAACGCGCTCTATATTGTTCTGGTGATTATCGGCTGGAGCGCGCTGCGCCAGTTTACGTGGCTGTTTACGCTTATCGAGGTATGCGGGGCGCTGTACCTGCTGTGGATCGGCTCGCATCTGGTGCGCAGCCAACCGCAGGCGCTGGCGCTTGCAGAAACCCGTCAGCGGTGCCCTTCTCTGATGAAGCAGATCCTGCTGGGGCTGGGATCGGCGCTGTTAAATCCAAAAAATGCGCTGTTCTACCTGGCGCTGATGACGGCTTTACTCGGGCCGGACGTCACGCTGCTTCAGCAGGCGACCTGCAGCGTCTGGATGGTGATGGTGGTGCTGGCGTGGGATCTGGCGCTGGTGTCGATGATGGGGCTATCGGCGGTGCAACAGAAGCTCAGCCGTTCGCTGTGGTGGATTGAGCGCACGGCGGGCGTGGTGCTGATGGGGTTTGGCGGGTGGGTGCTGTGGCGATTTTTGCACTTTTCCCCCGCTTCCCTCTATCCTTAACCCATGGAAAAAATCGCTGAACTCAAACGCGCCAAGCTGCTGGCGCTGTCGCTGCTGCTGATTGCCGCCGCGGCCTTTGTCACCACCCTCTTCCTGCCGCAGACCTTCTGGGTGCGCGGCGTCAAAGCCATTGCCGAGGCGGCGATGGTCGGCGCGCTGGCGGACTGGTTTGCCGTCGTCGCGCTGTTCCGCCGGGTTCCCATTCCGTTTATCTCGCGCCATACGGCGATTATCCCGCGCAATAAGGACCGAATCGGCGACAATCTTGGCCAGTTCGTGCAGGAGAAGTTTCTTGATACTCAGTCGCTTGTGGCGCTGATCCGCCGCTATGAGCCAGCGCAGATGATTGGCGCCTGGTTCAGCAAGCCCGACAACGCCCAGCGCGTCGGGCTGCATCTGATGCAGGTGATGAGCGGTTTTCTCGAGCTGACCGATGACGGACGTATTCAGCGCCTGCTTAAACGGGCGGTGCATAAGGCCATCGACAAGGTGGATTTCACCGAAACCAGCGCCGTCATGCTGGAGAGCATGACCAAAAATAACCGCCATCAGGTACTGCTGGACGCCATCATCAACCGCCTGATTACCCTGATTCAGCGGGAAAGCACGCGGGACTTTATTGCCGACCAGATCGTCCACTGGCTCAAAACCGAGCATCCCCGCAAGGCGATGGTGCTCCCCACGGAGTGGCTGGGCGATCAAAGCGCGGAGATGGTGTCGAACGCGGTGAACACGCTGCTGGACGATATCAGCCACGACCGCACGCACCAGATCCGTCAGGCGTTCGACCGCGCCACGCTGAAGCTTATCGACAACCTGAAAAACGATCCGGAAATGGCGGCGAAAGCCGATAACATCAAGCACTACCTGAAAAACGATGAGGCGTTTAACCGCTATCTGGGCGAGATGTGGGCTGACCTGCGCCAGTGGCTGAAGGCGGATATGCAGAGCGAGGATTCGCGCGTGAAGCAGCGCATCGCCAACGCCGGGCTGTGGTTTGGCGAAACGCTAACAAACGACGCCAGCCTGCGCGCGTCGCTGAACGAGCATCTGGAGCAGGCCGCGCACCGCGTCGCACCGGATTTCGCCGCGTTCCTGACCCGCCACATCAGCGACACGGTCAAAAGCTGGGACGCCAAAGACATGTCCCGCCAGATTGAGCTGAACATCGGCAAAGACCTGCAGTTCATCCGCGTCAACGGCACGCTGGTGGGCGGGACGATAGGCCTCATCCTGTACTTACTCTCGCAAGTCCCAACGCTTATCCATTCAGCGTCCTGAGGATCAGCGCCTTCATGCTGGTAATAGCTGCATCGGGGGAGGCGCTCCCCTGATGCAGGGCGATACCCAGCTCTCCTGCATCTGGCAGCAGGTGGCTGTCGATCCATAACGTCTCGGGCAGACCAATACGCGTGCGGAGCGTAATACCCAGCCCCGCGCTAACTCCCGCCCACAGCCCGCTCAGGCTATAGCTGGTATAAGCGATACGCCAGGGAATACCTGCGGCATCCAGTGCCGCGATGGCCCGGCTTCGCAGGAGGCAGGGCGCGTCAAACATCACCAGCGGCAGCGGCTCACCTCGTTGCAGAAGGACCTCAATGTCCTCGCGGGACCGGCAAATCCATGCCAGCGGTTCGCTTCGCACGTAGTCGCCTTCTCGACCTTCCTGCCAGACCAGCGCCAGATCGAGTTCATTCGCCGCCACGCCGCGCAGCAGCGGCGGGTTGCGATCGACACGTGCCGTCATGCGAAGCTCAGGGTGTTGTCTGTGAAAATCGCCGAGGACCTTCGGCATCACGGACTCGCCAAAGTCCTCCTGCATACCCAGCCGCACCTCGCCCTGAAGCAACTCACCTCTGATAGCCCGGAGCGCTTCATCATTTAATACCAGCATGCGTCGGGCGTAGCTCAGCAGAATTTCACCCTCTCGGGTCAGTGCCAGCGTACGCCCCTGCTTAACGGTCAGAGCCACGCCACACTGCTGCTCCAGCTTTTTTAACTGGGCACTGACCGCAGAGGTGGACCGACACAGTCTGTCCGCCGCCTCGGCAAAACTGGCGGACTGGATCCCCTCCACAAAGCTGCGCAGCGCGTCCAGGTCTAATGCTGAAAAGCGTTTATCCATATCATCCTCATTTTCAGGACATTCAGTCCTGAACATTGCGATTTTATTTATGGTGGCAGCCTGCGAAAGTGATTTCCAGACGACAGGAGGAATAAAAATGAGCACAACACTGAATCGCGACACGCTTGCGCAGGTTTCCCCTAAGCTGGCGGAACTGAGCCAGCAGGTACTTTTTGGCGATATCTGGCAGCGTCCGCAGCTAGCCCCGCGGGATCGCAGTCTGATCACGCTTGCCGCGCTGGCAGCCCTGGGGCGCACCGCGCAGCTTCCCTGGCATATCGGCTTCGCCCGGCAAAACGGCGTGACGGACGACGAAATAGCCGAAGCGTTTACCCATTTGGCGTTTTACGCAGGCTGGCCGGCCGCCGTCAGCGCGCTGAGCAGTCTTGCAGAGGAGAAACAGTAATGCCGTTTGTTCGTATCATGACGGGTGACCGCTATAGCGAGATGCAGCAAAAGCAGATCTCGGACATTCTGCACCAGGCGCTGACGGAAACCTTCGCCGTTCCCGCACAGGACAGATTCCATTTTTTTGAATGCTTCGCGGCCGGGGATCGATACATTGATCGGCACTATCTCAGCACGGGCAGAACGGAGGGGGCGATACTGTTTAATATCGTTGCTGGTAAGCCGAGGAGCAATGAACAGAAATCTGCCCTCTACCACCAGCTGGCTGCGCAACTGAATGAGAAGATGGGCATTGAAGGTGGAGACGTGATGGTCGTTATCCAGTTTACGGCCGCTGAGGACTGGAGCTTCAGCGGCGGCAAACGCTATCAACCCTGAATGACGTAGCGCGTGACGGCGAAACGGTTCAGGATCAAATGCACCAGAAAGACCATCGTCAGCGTCGCCACCAGCGAAAAGGTCACGGAGGTGATGCGATAGAGATCGCTGAACACCAGGTCGCTGTCCGGGTGCATGTTCTGCCCGAACATAATGCCGATGGTCGTGATGCTGGAAAACCCCACGCCCGCGCCCACTTTCTCCATCACGTGCAGCCGCGCGCCAAACGCCAGGCCGAGGCCAATCAGCGGCATCATCAGCAGCATATGGCTGCTGTGATCGTAGAGGATAAGCTGCACCACCAGAATGTAGAGGCAGCCCAGCACTACCCCGACCACGCGCCAGATGGAGCTCATCACCGCGCCGCGATAGTGCATAGGGAACAGGATCAGAATTCCTGCCATCAGCGCCGAGAGCGAATCGCTTAAGTCGCTAATCTGAAACACCACGAAAATCATCGTCGCGACGCTGCCGGAGAGCAGCGACTCGTGGCGCACGCGGGCGTCGTCTTTCTCAATCAGCGGCGGCGGCTTGCGGGGCTCCACGTCCGGCAGCAGGTAGTTCATCAGCGCGCTCAGGCACACCGCCATCACGCTCGCTTCAATGTTGGAAAACAGCAGCGTGTGCCAGTTGGTGGTGGGGTAGCTCATAAAGTTGAGCATTACGCTCTGGCACACAACGCCCATCGAGCCGAACAGGAACAGCGGCCCTTTGCTCATAAAACGAAAACGCATCACGTAAAGAGCAAATACCACCAGCGTCATGATGACCGGCCATTGGGAAAGATAGCCGATGATAATCACCATTTCGACGCAGTTCAGCGATGCGCTGAAGATAAACTGCTTCGCCACGTGGCGGTTAAACACCGGCACCAGCGACAGCAGCATGATCGGATAGACCACGAAAAACACGCCGTAGCTGGTGTTGTAGAAGCTCGATATGCTCAGGGCAATCATCCCGGCAAAAACGATGCGCAGGGTCTGGCGAAAGTCGTTTGCCGTGTAGACGATGTTGCCGTGCGGGGTAAAGACCCGCGCCAGCGTATTAATAGACATAGTGAAGCAGGCTCACCAGGTGGATCTGCATTCCAGAGAAGAAGCGCGCAAACGGCCCTTCGCTGTTGTAGAGCTGCACGGTCGCCCGCGCGCCGGTTGGCAGCGGCTTCGGCAGCGGCTCATCCAGCGTGACGTGAATGCGCATGCGTTGGGCGTCTCGTACCCAGCGGTTAGAGGTCTCCGGCTGGGAGAGCTGGCCGTTAACCGCCTCCTGGCCTGCGAGGATCCCCGCGTCGCTGCTGGCCACGTGGGCGCGGAACACCTGCCCCGGGAAGGCGTCAAACACTACGGCGGCATCGGTGCCCTGACGGGTATGGCGCAGGCTCTTCTCGCGGAAATCGGCCACGATATCGGTCTGGTTGTTTACCAGCGCCAGCGCGGCGGACCCGGATGAGGCGTAAAAACCGGGGCTTAACTGCAGGTTACTGACCGTGCCGTCCGCCTGGGCGTAGACCTTTGTCCAGCCGAGGTTCAGCTCTGCTTCATCCAGCGCGTTGCGGTATTTTTGCAGCGTCACGTTGCGGTGTTCTTCGCGCTCGCCGCGCTGGATGCGCAGGTTCCGGATGTTGGCCTGAATCGTGCTGACGGACTGCTCGCTGCTCTGCCAGGCGGTGCGGACCTTATCCAGATCCGCCTGCGATACGTTCTGTAACGTGCTCAGTTTCTGATAGCGTTCGAAGGTTACCTTGTCGTTACGTGCGGTCAGCACCGCGGTTTTCAGGCTGGCCTGCGCGGCGGCGATCTGCGCGTCCAGCTGTTCGTTAGAGAGACGCGCCTGCTCCAGCGCGATTTGCGCCGCTTCCACTTTATTGCGAAACGGCGTGTCGTCGAGCGCAAACAGCAGATCGCCTTTCTTCACCTGGCTGTTGTTGTGGACATGTACCGCCGCCACGTAGCCGGAGACGCGCGGAGAAACCGGCGTCACCACGCGCATGACGGTGGAGTCTGGCGTCAGCGGGATCCAGATATCCGCGACGACAAAATAGATAAACATCAGCAGGAAAGAGGCAATACTCACCCTTACCCAGCGGGCAAATTTTTGTTCAGGGGTCATTATTTTTCGGTCTTGTTGTCTTCTTCGCGGATTGTCCGCAAATTGCAGGCGATTTGATTTAACGTGGCGCTGAAAATCTCGATATGCTCCGGCGCGATGTGTTGCGACACGCGCGCCTGATAGGTCTCAATCACCTGAGTGAGCCTTTTTAAAATGGCTTTTCCCTCAGGCGTCAGCGTCAGAAGCCGGATGCGCTTGTCATAAGGCGATGTGGTGCGCAGCAGGTAACCCTGTTTTTCCAGCTGTGTCAGGGTGCGCATCAGCGGCGGCAGTTCAATACCCTGCACCTCCGCCAGCTCACTCATTGAGACGTTATCCCCGAGCTGATGAAGCTGCATCATCACCGTCCAGCTCGACTGGGTTAAGCCGGTATCGAGAATGGCATCATCGATCACCGCACGCCACTGGCGCACGATCATTGCCATCCGCATGCCCATCGGCCTGCGGCTAAACAGCGCTTCTTCACTCATGGGGAAACCTCTCGTCACACGCGGTCAAGATAATAGTTATCAGGGTAAGTATCAAGAAACGCGAGACGAAAGAGCAGGAATTGCGAAAACGATGTCTCCCACTCCCTGTGGGAGAGGGTCGGGGTGAGGGCACCAGCCCGCAGTGGAGTTTAGCGGCTAAAATGCCTCCTGACGGCACTTTTTCCCGAAGCCGTCACCACCACCTCCCGATACCCCGCCACCCGCTGGATCCACCCTTTGCTTTCCAGATGAATAAGCAGCGCCGCGCCAGCTTCGCCTCCGAGGTGAAACCGCCGCTCGCTCCAGTCCAGACAGGCGCAGCAGGCCTTGCGGCGCGGATGAGCGCTTAACGACACGCCGAGCTTCAGAAACTGCTCTCGGCCATACAGCGTGAGTGCTGAACCGTCTGCCTCCAGCCAGCCTTCCGCCTGCATGAAATCGTAGATCTTTACCGCCACCTCGCCCGCCAGATGATCGTAGCAGGTGCGCGCCTCCCGCATGGCCTTCGGCGCGGTGGTTTCCGGCGGCGCAATGCGGCTCCAGGAGAGCCCCATCATCTGTTCGATCAGCTCCGCCACGTCGTGCCCCGCCAGACGATAGTAGCGGTGCCGCCCCTGAGACAGACAGGTAATCAACTTTCCCTCCACCAGCCGGGCGAGATGCCCGCTGGCGGTCGAGGGGGCGACGTCTGCCGCGGTGCTCAGTTCGGTGGCGGTCCACGCCCGCCCGTCCATCAGCGCACACAGCATCTTCACGCGCGACGGATCGGCCATTGCCGCCGCCACCGCCGCAATGGCCTTCTCCAGCGCCGCGCCGTTATCAGTCGGTAAGCTTGTCTTTAACATGTGCTGCCCAGGGTTCGGTGATTTCTGCGGCCAGCTTATCATCATCCGTCAGCAGAATAAGGTGATTCGCATGGTCGCTGTACTGGGTAAGAACAGACACGCCGCGTGCCGCCAGCGCCGCCGCAATTTCACCCAGCTCCCCGGGGCGCGCCTGCCTGAGCTTTCTGATCACCGGCTTTCGCACCGCCTGCACGGTAAACCCGGCCTCCACCAGCACGCGGCGGGCTTTTTCCCCGTCCTCCACCAGGAAATGGGCATCGGTACCGAATACGCCGCCACCCTCAAGCCCCACGCCGTTGCGCCCCAACAGCTGTCCAAAGCGCGCCAGCTCGCCGGGCCCGTCGCGGAAAATCACGTGAATGTCATACATTCGCGCGCCCTCCCGTTTCGGAACTGTACTCCCGCACCAGCTGCGCCACGCGAATACGGTAGAAAGAGAAAATCGACTCCCGCCCTTCGGCCTGCGCCGCCTGATGGAAAACGTTCTGCTTCCAGCGGCGGACGGCCTCTTCATCCCGCCACCAGGAAAGGGAAAGAATTTTGCCGTCGGTCGTCAGGCTCTGGAACCGTTCGATATCGATAAAACCGTCGATGTCGGCCAGCAAAGGCTTAAGCTCTGCGGCAAGTTGGAGGTAGCGCGCCTGATGGGCAGGCGCGGCTTTGGCTTCGAAAAGGACTGCGATCATGATGGTCTCTCCGCTGTGATGTTGAGGAGAGAATGCAGGATGGAAAAACACAATGCTTCGGTAAAGAGCGAAGCTTTAGCCCAGAACCGACCTCGGCTCCATAAACGCGCGGATCCCCCACTCGCCCATCTCGCGCCCCACGCCGGAGTGCTTAAACCCGCCGAACGGCGCTTTCGGTTCATGGGCCAGGGTGTTCACCAGTACGCGACCGGAAACAATCTGCTGCGCCACGCGGCGCGCGCGGTCCGCACCGCCCAGCACCACCGCGCTCAGGCCGTAGTCCGTGTCGTTGGCAATGGCAATCGCCTCCGCCTCGTCACGATAGGGAATTACGCACAGCACCGGGCCAAAAATCTCGTCGCGGGCAATCGTCATTTGGTTGTTCACGTCGGCAAACAGCGTCGGGCGCACAAACCAGCCGTCCTGCGTGCCTTCCGGCCGCCCCTCGCCGCCCGCCAGCAGGCGCGCCCCCTCTTCGACACCTTTGCTGATATAGCCCTGCACCCGCTGCCACTGCTTTGCGCTGACCATCGGGCCGACGTCCGTTGATTTATCGCGCGGATCGCCGGAGTTCACCGCCGCTACGGCCTGCGCCAGCGCGGTTTCGATCTCCGCCTTACGCGAGTAAGGCACCAGAATGCGCGTACCGGCCACGCACGCCTGCCCGCTGTTCATAAACCCGGCCTGAATCACCAGCGGGATCGCCTGCGCCAGATCCACGTCATCCAGCAGGATCGTCGGCGATTTCCCGCCTAACTCCAGCGTCACGCGCTTAAAGCTTTCCGCCGCGTTGCGCAGGATCGCCTTGCCGGTATGCGTCGAACCGGTAAACGAGATTTTTGCCACGTCCGGATGGCGGCTGATTATGTCACCGACCGTCTCACCCCGTCCGGTGACGATGTTAAACACGCCCGGCGGCAGAGCCGCATCGCGCAGCGCTTCGGTGACAATCTGCGTTTGCAGGGCGCTCATTTCGCTCGGCTTGATCACCGCCGTACAGCCCGCGGCCAGCGCGGCCGCCAGCTTGCCGCAGATAAATCCTGCGTCGCTGTTCCACGGCGTAATCAGCCCGGCCACGCCAAGCGGCGTCATCTGCACCGTGGCTGCGCCCGCGGGGGTGACGAATTCAAACGTCTCCAGCGCCTCAATCGCCTGAGCAATCACCTCCGCCGGATAGCTGGCCATCCACGCCGAGCGCGAGGCGGGCGCGCCGTACTCTTCGATGACCGCTTCCAGCAGATCGTCGTGACGAGCGGCCACGGCGGCGTGCATACGTTTTAGCGCGGCAATGCGCTCCTGCTTTGTCGTCTGCGACCACGCGGGGAACGCCGCTTTTGCCGCCGCAACGGCGCGCGCTGCGTCAACCTCATCCGCCAGGCGTACCTGCCCGATGACCTGCGCCGTCGCCGGATTGTATAAATCAAACCGTTCGGTGCCGTGCGGGGTAACAAATTCGCCGTTAATAAAGATCTGTTCGATAGTGTGCATATAAACCTCCTCAGGCTGTGTGAGCACAGTCTGGCACGGCTTCTCCGTTGCGATAATCCACGCTATGCTGCAAGGGTTGTTTCGATTTTCAGGATAATCTATGCATCGTTCAGGTCTGACAGAGCTGGAAGTGGTTATGGCGGTGGTGCGGCGCGGCAGCTTTCGCGGCGCGGCGCAGGAGCTCGGCATGTCCGCCACGGCGGTCAGCAACGCTATCGCCGGGCTGGAGAGCCGCCTTGATACCCGCCTCTTTAACCGCACTACCCGCAGCGTGGCGCTCACCGACGCCGGACAGCGCTACGTGGCGCGCGTTGGCCCGGCGCTGCAGGAGATCCGCCTCGCCAGCGAGGAGATCCACAGCGACACTGGGGAACCCGCCGGCACGCTGCGTCTGAACGTGCCGAACCATATCGGCACCCTGTTTCTGGACCAGCTGCTGATCGACTTTATGATCCGCTATCCGAAGATGCGCGTGGAAACCGTCAGCGAAGCGCGCATGATCGACATCGTCGCGGAAGGCTACGACGCGGGGATCCGCCTTGAGGAGTCCGTGCCGCAGGACATGATCGCCGTGCCGCTGACCGGGGAGATCCGCCAGCTGGTGACCGCCACGCCGGACTATTTTGCCCGTCACGGTACTCCGCAGACGCCGGACGATCTGCTTTCACATCAGGGGATCGGCATGCGCATGGCCCACGGCGGGATCTACCGCTGGGAGCTGGCGCGTCGGGGGGAAACGTACGCCCTTGCCGTACCGCCGCGCTTTGCGACATCCGATCTTTTCGCCTCGATCCGCGCCGTAAAGGCGGGATTAGGGGTAGGATTTTTGCCGGAACTGTATATCCGGGAAGAGCTTGAGCGTGGAGAACTGGTGAGCGTTTTAAACGACTGGGCGCAGCCCTTTGCCGGGCTGCGCCTGTATTACCCCGGCCATCGCCACGTCCCGCCGGGACTGCGGGCGCTGGTGGCGATGATCCGCGAGCGCGGGATTATTCCAGGTTAGCCTTATTCAGCCCGTAAGCCGCGTCCAGCGAGCCGGGCGCCATGCGGGAAGTGATCCCCAGACGGTTCCAGGCGTTGATCGCCACGATGGCGAAGTTCAGCTCTGAAATCTCCACGTCCGAGAAGTGCTCCGCCACGCTGCGGTACAGCGCGTCGCTCACCCCGTGAACGCCAATCTGGGTCAGCGCTTCGGTGAAGGCCAGCGCGGCTTTCTCGCGGGCGCTGAACAGCGGGGACTCGCGCCAGGCCGCCAGATGGTACAGGCGCAGCTCGCGTTCCCCGGCGATTTTGGCCTCTTTAGAGTGCATATCCAGGCAGAAGGTGCAGCCGTTCAGCTGCGACACGCGAATGTCGATCAGGTGCTTCAGCGCCGGGTCGATGGAGGTTTTTGCCACCTCCATACTCAGGGCAGACAGCGCGTTGGCGAGGGCAGGTGTAACTTTATGGTGGTTAACGCGAGTGCTCATTGTCTTTCCTCTTTTTGTGCGGCATGTGCCGTGCGATGAGGCAAATCTACGCCGTTCATGACATAGTAAAAAGATACAAAAAGCGTGAAATGAGGTAGGACATGAAGCCGGGCTATCACGACATTTATTCCCGCTATCGCGACAACATCACGCGCGGCGTGCTGAAGCCGGGGGATAAGGTACCTGCCATCCGCGTGCTGGCGGAAGAGCTGAAGGTGGCGCGCAAAACCGTCGAAACGGCGTACGCCATTCTGACGGGTGAAGGGTATCTGGTGAGCCAGGGCGCGCGCGGCACGCGGGTCAACCCGGATTTACTGCTAACGGATAACAATGCCCCTGCGGAACAGCCTACCGGCACGCTTCCGGCCTCGCTTATCAGCCAGCGCGAGCGGGCCGGATTTCTGCGCCCCGGCATCCCCGCCCTCGACAGCTTCCCGTATAAAAAATGGCTGCTGCTGGCGGGCCAGGCGACGCGCGCCATGCGTCAGGAGGAGATGCTCAACCCGCCCGTCCTGGGCTGGTATCCGCTGCGCCAGGCCATCGCCAGCTATCTCAATATCTCGCGCGGCTTGTCCTGCACCGCCGAACAGGTGCTGATCACCAGCGGCTACAGCGGCAGCCTGCGGCTGATCCTCGATACCCTCGCCAGCCGCAGCGACAAGGTGGTGTTTGAAGATCCGGGCTACTTTATGGGCCAGCAGCTGCTGAAGCGGATCGTGCCGCGCCTGCACACGGTGCCGGTCGATCGCTGCGGCATTGATACGGAATACCTGCTTCGTCACCATCGTGACGCGCGTTTTGCCATCGTCACCCCCTCGCACCAGAGCCCGCTGGCGGTGACGCTCTCCCTGCCGCGCAAGCAGCAATTGCTCGACTGGGCCAGCCAGAACGAGGCGTGGATCATCGAAGACGATTACGACGGGGAGTTTCACTACACCCGCAAGGTGCTGCCGTCGCTGAAAAGCCTCGACCAGCACGACCGGGTGATCTTTATGGGCACCTTCAGTAAAACCATCATGCCGTCGCTGCGCATGGGCTACGTGGTGATGCCCGCCAGCACCGTCGGAGCCTTTACCGACTGCGCGGATATCACCACCAGCGGCCAGCCGGTGCTGATGCAGAAGATCCTCACCGCGTTTCTCAACGAAGGGCATTTTTTCCGCCATCTCAAAAAGATGCGTGCGCTGTACCAGACCCGCCGCGACTGGATGATTGCCGCCCTGCGCGAGGTGTATGGCGATCTGTTTTTCACCGAGCAAAACGACGGCGGAATGCATATCGTGGCGTTTCTCACCAAAGGGAGCTGCGACCGGGAAATGGCCCGCTGCTGGCAGGAACAGCAGCTGCAGGTCAATGCGCTCTCGGAGTGGTATCGCGGGTCGGGCAAACGCTACGGGCTGGTGATGGGCTATAACAACGTACGAACGTATCAGGAGGCGGTGGAGCTGCTGGAAAGGCCGAAACGGCAGACGCTCGCGCTGTTGAGCTGAAAAACGCCGGGTGGCGGCTGCGCCTTACCCGGCCACGGTTTAAATATCATTGCGGGATAACCCAACGTCCTTGAGCTGCTCGTCGCTCATCTGGCTCAGGATGCGGCGGGTCCGGTTGATGCGGTACCAGTTACGCAGCGTTTTTGCGATCCAGACAAACACAATAAACGGACGTTTTGAACGATTCTCGTAGAATTCCATAATGCTCTCCTCACTGTGCCAGTGGGGTTATCTTCCTGCAAATCGACCTGCGCAATACAGATGCAAAAACAACTTTTATTTAACATACAGATCCGCTAAAACGGTATCTGCATGCCGTTTTTTGCGGCAATCTGTACTGGTTTAATAATCTGTATGGTGAAAATAAAGGATACAGCATGACACGCTATCAACACCTGGCCAACCTTCTGGCAGAACGCATTGAACAAGGGCTGTATCGCAGCGGCGAGCGTCTGCCGTCGGTGCGCGCCCTGAGCCAGGAGCACGGCGTGAGCATCAGCACCATACAGCAGGCCTACCAGATCCTCGAAAACCTTCAGCTGATCACCCCTCAGCCGCGCTCCGGCTATTTTGTCTCGCCGCGCAAGGCCCAGCCGCCCGTTCCGGCGATGACGCGCCCGGTGCAGCGCCCGGTGGACGTCACCCAGTGGGATGAGGTGATGATGCTGCTGGACGCCCGCGCCGACAAAGAGATGATCTCCTTTGGCGGCGGCTCGCCGGACATTAACCAGCCGAGCCTGAAGCCCCTGTGGCGCGAGATGAGCCGCCTTGCGCAGCATAACCCAAGCGAGATGCTGAGCTATGACGTGTTCGACGGCCGCCTTGAGCTGCGCGAGCAGATCGCCCGCCTGATGCTGGACGGCGGCTCGACCGTCTCGGCAAGCGACATTGTGATCACCAACGGCTGCCACGGCGCGCTGTCGATCGCCCTGCTCTCGGTGTGCAAACCGGGGGACATCGTGGCGGTGGAATCGCCATCTTTTCACGGCACCATGCAGATGCTGCGCGGGTTTGACATCAAGGCGATTGAAATTCCCACCGACTCTGAAACCGGGATCAGCATTGAGGCGTTAGAGCTGGCAATGGAGCAGTGGCCGATCAAGGCGGTGATCCTGGTGCCCAACTGCAATAACCCGCTCGGGTTTATCATGCCGGAAGCGCGGAAAAAACAGGTTTTAGCCCTCGCCCAGCGGCACGATATCGTGATTGTGGAGGATGACATTTACGGTGAGCTGGCGGCGGAGTACCCGCGCCCGCGCACCATTCACTCGATGGACATCGACGGCCGCGTGATCCTTTGCAGCTCGTTTACCAAAACCGTGGCGCCGGGCCTGCGCGTCGGCTGGATTGTGCCGGGACGCTATTACGACCGGGTGATGCACATGAAATACGCCGCGGGCGGGTTTAACGTGCCGGGCACCCAGATGGCGGTGGCGGCGTTTATTCGCGACGGCCATTACCATCGCCACGTGCGCCGTATGCGCCAGATTTATCAGCAGAATATGGAAACCTACACCTGCTGGGTGCGGCAGTATTTTCCAGCGGAGATTTGCGTCACGCGCCCGCAGGGGAGCTTCCTGCTGTGGGTTGAGCTGCCGGAGAAGGTGGATATGGTGTGCGTCAGCAAGCAGCTGTGTCGGCTGAAGATCCAGGCGGCGGCCGGGTCGCTGTTTTCCGCCTCCGGGAAGTACCGCAACTGCCTGCGGATCAACGTGGCGCTGCCGCCGACGGATAAACATCGCGAAGCGTTGAAGAAGATGGGCGAGGCGATTGTGATTGCGATGGAGGAGTAGCACGTTTTTTAGCGCCGGTGGCGCTACGGAATAGAGTAGGCCGGGTAAGGCGAAGCCGCCACCCGGCAAAATCAACGACTCAGAACTTCCACGAAACGCTGCCCACAATGCTGCGTTCTGCACCGAAGTAGCAGTAAGAGAGCGAGTTACACGCCGCAACGTAGCTTTTGTCCGTCAGGTTATTGACGTTCAGCTGCGCACTCACGCCCGTAAGCCCCACTTTTGACAGGTCATACCCCACGACCATGTCCACCAGCGTGTACGACGGAAGCGTATGGGTGTTCTGGCGATCGCTGGCGATCCCGTTGACATAGCGCACCCCGGAGCCGACGGTCAGGCCGTCCAGCGGGCCGGTTTTGACGTCGTAGCTCAGCCAGGCGCTGGCCATGTTACGCGGGGCATAGACGGCGCGCTTGCCCTTCTCTTCCGGGCTGCTCTTCTTATAGCGAATATCCGTGTAGGTATACGCCGCCTGCATGCGCAGGCTGTCGGTCAGCTGACCAATCGCCTCCAGCTCAACGCCTTCGGATTCGATTTCACCGATGGAACGGTACGGATCGGTCGGCTCCTCTTTGGTGGCAATGTTCTTCTGGTTGATGCGGAACACCGAGGCGCTGAACTGGCTGTTGTTCATCCCTTCTGGCTCATACTTCACGCCCGCTTCCCACTGCTTGCCCTTCATCGGATCCAGGATATTGCCCTGCTCGTCGGCAAAGCTGGTCGGCGTAAAGGCGGTGGAGTAGCTGACGTACGGCGCAACGCCGTTATCAAACAGATACAGCAGCGCCGCGCGGCTGCTGAAGTTGTTTTTATCCAGATCGCTGCGGGTATGGTTGAAGTTGTCGACGTTCGACACGCTCACCTGGTCGTAACGCCCGCCGAGCGTCAGGCGCCAGCGGTCTACGGACATCTGATCCTGTAGGTAGTAACCGGTCTGGCGAAGCTTATGCTTTTCCCTGCTGTACTGGGTGATGTAGTCCGGCTTCGCACCGTAAACCGGGTGGAAGGCGTCAATCGGCGGGAAGCTGCCATAGTAGCCGGTCACGTTGTTGGTGCGATCCTGATAGTCCATGCCGATCAGCACGCGGTGGTTCACCGCCCCGGTGTCGAAGCTGCCGTCGACCTGGTTATCCAGGGTGATGGCGTTCATCTTCTCGTCGGAGCCGGAATAGCCGCGGTTCAGCTCGGTGTCATTCAGCCAGCCTGCGGCATACACCTGGTTCAGCTCCACTTTGGTGTGCAGGTAGCGCAGCTTCTGGCGCACGGACCAGCCGCTGTCAAACAGGTGCTCAAGGTTATAGCCGACCATGTTTTCCCGACGATCGTACTTGTCGTAATCGTCTTCACCTTCAAAGAACGTGTTGGAGATTTTCTTCCCGCTGTGCGGCACAACCGTGCCCTCATACGGCAGGCCGGAGTGGCTGCCGCCTTCCGGATCGCGGTGCAGGTAGGCCATCAGATCCAGACGGGTGTTATCGGTGATACGCCAGGTCAGACTCGGCATCAGCGCGTAACGCTCTTCCTTCAGCGGATCGAACTGGGAATCGGCATAGCGGGTCATCCCGCTGAGGCGCACCGCCACGCGGTCATTATCATCAACCGGGCCGGTGACGTCGAACATCGCCCCACGCTGGCTATTGTTCCCGGCGAAGAGCTTGATCTCCCCGCCCGGATCGAACGACGGCTTACGAGAGGTAAGCGCCACAATCCCGCCCGGCGATGAACGGCCATAGAGCACGGAGGCCGGACCGCGCACGACTTCGATACTGTCCAGGAACCACGGATCAACCACCAGCGAGCTGTGGGAGTTGGTGTCGCCCATCATCTTCAGGCCGTCCAGGTAGACGTTGTCCAGGCTGCCGTCAGAGAAGCCGCGCAGCACCATGTAGTCAAAGCGGTTAGACGCCCCAATCTGGTTGCTGTAGACACCCGGCGTGTAGCTCACGGCCTGACGCACGCTGGTTGCGCCCTGCTCTTCGAACTGCTCGCGCGTGACGATAGAGACCGACTGCGGAGTTTCAATATCCGGCGTTTCAAGCTTGGTGGCCGCAGACTGCATCTGCGAGGTCACCACCACGGTGTCAGTTTTTTGCGCATCCTGCGCCAGTAAAGGAAAAGCGACGCTACCGGTAACCCATCCCACCAGCAGTGCCAGACGCGATTTAGCAAACATAACCCTCTCCAGAGATATTTCTTATTGTTAATAAGAATTATTACCTTTTTGAGAGTGCAAACGGCTATGCGCGCCGCCAGGTTACGTATGCGTGATGCTAAACCGCACGGGATGCGTTCGCGCGATGGGCGAAATTACGTTAGCGGAGTTTGCGCACGTCGCCCGGAGAAATCCCGTAATGACGACGAAATGCGGTGGCGAAGTTGGTGGCATGCTGATACCCGCACATCCAGGCCGCCTGCTGCACGCTGTGGCCTTCCAGCAGATAGCGGCGCGCCAGCGCAAGGCGACAGTCGCGAAGATAATCGAAGAGGGTGCAGCCGTAGCGCTGACGGAACTTGCTGCGCAGGCTGCTTGGGCTCATTGCAGCCAGGGCTGCCAGCTGCGCGAGTGTATGATCCCGTTCAGGAGACTGTTCCAACATGCAACGTACGCGTTCCAGGCGCGCATGCTCAGGGCGGCTCGGGCAGGGCTGCTGGCGCTGGTTCAGGCCGTGGCCGAGCAGCTGGTACATCAGCCCCTCCAGCAACAGCTTACGCGCGAGCACGCTTCCCCTCTGCTGCTGCGCATGCTGAATGCCTGACATAACAAACTCGGGAACGTGCCAGACAAACGTGGGTGTATTCAGGTTTTGCCATTCCAGCAGCAGCGACTCAAGCAGGGCTTCACGCCCGGCTTCATGCGGGTACACGCCAAACGAGAGCGTTTTCAGCGCGCTGTCAGCGTCGTGACGCGCGCTCATCACCTGCTCCTCACTCAGACGGGCGCTGAACGCCATGCCGGGACGAACGTGATAGTCGATGCCATTGAGCGCAATCGTAACGCACCCTTCCAGAACTACCAGCATATAGAGCGGGCTGCTGTGGCGGGATGTGGTTTCGTAGGGTTGTAATACATGCACGTCGGAGTGGGTCAGCGAAATGCCGGACGAGAGCGTCATCTCTTCCACATTCCCCTGCAACACCGGGCTGCCGCTGATCTGATCCCCTTTTAACAGCGGGAAACGGTAGTCGATGCCGTAGCGCTCGCCGAATACCTGAAAATCCTCAACAAAAAATATGCGTTTCGCTGATCTATTTTCACTCTGGAGCATAATTCGGGGCCTGCATCGGGAAAAGGACAGGCAAAACAGTACCATCCCTTTGCCATATCAGCAATCACCGGGCGCAGACACTATTACGCTCCGGACAAAGCCGGAGCGAAGGTATATATTTCTTTACGAGAAATATATTTATGCTTCCTGCCACTCAGCAAAAACCTCTTTATGGTTTTTGGTCAGGATAACTTTATTATCTTCGACCTTATCGACCCAGCCGAGAGGAATAAAGTGGTGCTTGCCGCCTGATTCAGGGTCACTCTTAGCAAGCTTGATACGCTCGCCGTCTAAATGGTCCACAACCCCGACGTGCGTTCCGCAGCTGGCGACAACCTGAGTGTGATCCTTAATTGCGCTTTTATCTACCATAATCATTCTCCTGTTTCGGTTATTTGCCTGTTGCACGAAAAATAACTGTAGCGCATAAATTCAGGCTTAAAAGGCTTATTAGCATTTTGAAACATCATTGACAGAATGGAATATGATGTCTATTTAACGCCGAAATGAAAAAAATAAGAATGAGATGAATTATTTCCGACTGATTATTTCCCGATCATAATTAAATTATCGCAACCAACGAGGAGGTATTTATGACGATTCGCAACAATAATCGGGCAGAAATTTCGCTGGCTCTTGGTGAAGCGGTCCTGGACATCGTGCAAAAAGGCCATGAGGTATCGCGAGAGAATCTCGCCCAGGCGATGAAAATCAAAGCGGAGAAAGAACGCGACGACGAGCGGCTTTTGAACTACTGGAAGGCGTGTAATATGCTGGTTTGAACGTAGCGGCGTTTAGGCTGACTAAACGCCGCCCCCTGTTACTCGTCGAAGTACCAGTACCCCTGGTTAATCAGCCCGGTGAGTTCGTCAACAAACGCTGGGTTTTTCAGCGCATCGCCCAGCTCGGCCTGGCCGAGTTCGGTGTAGCGGCACAGCGCATCCGCGCCCTTCGCGTCTACCGTCTCCAGCTGTTCGCTGTTGATGAAGACGCTGCCGTTAACGTTCAGCACGCGCAGGCCGCTCAGGCGCGACAGCGTTTCGCCGCCCTGCAGCGCGTCCAGCACCTCGTCTGCCGAATACGGCGGCTCGGCGGCGGCGATATCCAGCTCGTGGCGCGGCGTGGAGACGAAGCTGCCAAACCATTTCGTGAAATCGTCCGGCTTGCTAATCATGTCGATCATCATCTGACGGATACGATCGAGCTCATACTGCTCCACGCGGCCCGGGTGTTCGCGGCAGGTCAGATCCGGATCGCTGTAGTGCTCGCCGCCCAGATCGTTTTCCAGCGCGTAGTCGGCAAAGCTGCTGATCAGATCGCGGCCGTTCGGCCCGCGGAAGCCGACGGAGTAGTTCAGCGCCGTTTCATGGGTGAAGCCGTCATGGGGGAATCCAGGCGGAATATAGAGGATATCGCCCGGCTCAAGATCTTCGTCGATGATCGGCTCAAACGGATCCACGTGCAGCAGCGCCGGATGCGGGCAGAACTGACGCATCGGCAGCTTGTCGCCCACGCGCCATCGGCGGCTGCCCATCCCCTGAATGATAAACACGTCGTACTGATCGATATGCGGACCCACGCCGCCGCCCGGCACGGAGAAGGAGATCATCAGATCGTCCAGACGCCAGTCCGGCAGGACGCGGAACGGACGCACCAGCTCCGCGGCGGGCATATGCCAGTGGTTCACCGCCTGCGCCAGCAGCGACCAGCCGGTTTCGCCCAGACCGTCAAAGTGCTCAAACGGACCATTGCTGGCCTGCCATTTGCCGTTAGCGTGGCTCACCAGACGGCTATCGACTTCCGGCTCCATCGCCAGGCCTGCCAGCTCGTCCGGGGTAATCGGGTCGACAAAATTCGGGAAGGCATTTTTCAGCACTACGGGTTGTTTTTGCCAGTATTTCTCAAGAAATTCCGGCCAGTTCAGGTTCAATTGATACGCCATGGGTAGCACCAGTGAGAGGGGAAACAGGCGCGATTATAGGCAAGAAGGCAGAGGGGGAACTTGTCATGGGTCAAACGAGCGCGCGTAGGTCGGGTAAGGCGAAGCCGCTACCCGACACGTACACGGCGGTAAAACTTAATCCAGGTTCAGCTCGTCGTAATGGGTAATCAGTTTGCCCACGATGCCGTAGTCCAGCGCTTCTGCCGGAGACATCCAGTAGTTGCGGTCGGTGTCTTTTTTCACTTTTTCCAGCGGCTGGCCGGTGGCGTCAGCGATCAGCTTGTTGACGCGATCCAGCATGCGAATGATCTCGCGCGCTTCGATCTCAATATCCGTCGCCTGACCGCGCACGCCGCCCAGCGGCTGGTGGATCATAAAGCGGGTATTCGGCAGCGAGTAGCGGTGCTCTTTTTTCGCTGCAAGGAAGATGGTGATCCCGGCGCTTGCCACCCAGCCGGTGCCGATGACGTGCACTTCCGGGCGGATGAACTTGATGAAGTCGTGAATGGTGTCACCCGCTTCCACGTGGCCGCCCTGGCTGTTGATGTACAGCTTGATCGGATCGTTGCTGACGCTTTGCAGCAGGATCATCTGGGTAATGACCTTCTGCGCCAGCTCCTGGTTGATCTCGCCGGAGATGACAATCGAACGGGACTCCAGCAGTTTTTGCTGCAGAGCGCCCGCGCCGCTTGACCCTTCCGCTTTGTCCTTGTCGCTTTCTTTCAGTGTGTAGTGCATTGTTGTTTCCTCAGCTTGTCGCGCTCAAAACCAGAGTGTAGCCTGTTTTATCGGTGAAAGTCCTCACAGACAAATAACGAGGGATCTTATGAATATTGCACATGTCGCACTCTGGACCCGCAGCCTTGAGGCCCAGGTTCAGTTCTGGGAAACGGTGTTTAATGGCCGCAGTAACGAACGCTACGTCAGCAAAAACCGTCCGGGGTTTGAATCCCATTTTATTACCCTGGATGACGGGCCGACCCTCGAGCTGATGACGCTGCCGGACCTGCCCGACGCCCCGTCGCACCCGGAGTTTATCGGCTGGGCGCATATCGCCATTAACGTCGGCAGCAAGGCAAAAGTGGACAGCATGGCCGAGCGGGCGCAGGCAAACGGCACGCTGCTCAGCGCCCCGCGCATGACCGGGGACGGCTTTTATGAAGCGGTAATCGCGGACCCGGACGGCAACCGCATTGAGCTTGTCGGTGCATAAAAACAGCGTTTCATTCCTTCACCGCCCCCGCCCCGGCTCGCTATACTTCATATGGTTATCATATTGTTAAATGATAATGATATTTAATGTGTTAAGATGAAAGTCAGCATAAACAGTCTCTTACGCCACCGTTGAGACTGTTTGCATCCTCGACATTTAAATCAGCACCGGGGCGGTGAATGGAACACATTGTGTATGTGGTTGATGACGATGACGCGGTCAGGCAGTCCGTAATCGGGCTGCTGGAATCGGCAGACTTAAACGCCATCGGCTTTTCATCAGCAGAAACGTTTCTTCAACACCGGTTTGAGGATCTGCCGTCGTGCGTGATCCTCGACATGCAGATGCCCGCCATCTCTGGCTTCGAGGTGGCGGACGCGCTCAAAGACAGCGGGCGCGAGATCCCGATTATTTTTCTCACCGGCCACGGCACTATCCCGATGTCGGTGCGCGCCATCAAAGGCGGCGCGTACGAATTTCTCACCAAGCCCGTTGAATCCGCCGCGCTGATCGACGCCATTGAGTCCGCGCTGCAGCTGGCGGAAAACAACGCCGTGCGCAATAAAGAGCACTACGCCCTGAAGCAGCGCCATTTGTCCCTCACGCCGCGCGAGCACGAGGTGCTTGAGCTTGCCATCACCGGCAAGCTCAACAAGCAGATTGCCGCCGAGCTGGGCGTCAGCGAGATCACGGTGAAGGTGCACCGCCGCCGCGTGATGGAGAAAATGCAGGTGCGCTCCGTCGCCGAGCTGGTCAGGGCCGTTGAGCGCCTGACCAAAAGCCAGCCCGCGGAATAACGTTTACCCTTCCTGCGCGGCCAGCGGCAGCGCGAAGGTAAACACCGTGCCGTGCGGCTCCCGGCGGCGCGCGCTCAGCTTTCCGCAGTGGCGCTCGATGATGCTGGCGCTGATGGTCAGCCCCATCCCCATCCCCTGCGGCTTGGTGGAGTAGAACGAGTCAAAAATCTGCTCCAGCCGTTCGGGCTCAATGCCGCTCCCGGTATCGGCGATCTCAACGATCACTTTCCCGTCCGCGTTGGCGGTGCTGAGGATGATGGTGCTGGCGCGATCCCTCACCTCGGCCATCGCTTCTACCGCATTCATCACCAGATTCAGCAGCACCTGCTGGATCTGCACGCTGTCCCCGGTGATAAAGCTGTCGCTGGCGTTCAACAGATAATCAACGCTAATGTGTCTCTGCTCCAGCTCGCTGCGCGAAAGCGTGATGATATGGTGGATCAGGTAGTGCATATCGATGCGCGAGAAGGTGGGATCCTGCTTACGCGTCAGGGACTGGATGCTGCGAATGATCTCCCCCGCCCGCGCGCCTTCCGCGGCGATCTCCTCCAGCCCTTCACGCACTTTATCCAGGCGGGCGGGCTCGCGGCTGAGCCAGCGCAGGCTCGCCCCGGCATTCGAGACGATGGACATCAGCGGCTGGTTGATCTCGTGGGCGATGGAGGAGGTCAGCTGCCCGACGGTGGTGGCGCGGGAAACGCGCGCCAGATCCGCCTGCGCCACCCGCATGGCATCTTCCGCGGCGCGCTGGCTGGTGATATCGGTAATGATGCCGTAGTACTCGTTCACCTCGCTGCCCACCCCCACCGGATCGCCAATTCCGAGGATGTAGCGCGTTGAGCCGTCGGTGCGCTTTATACGAAACTCCGCACGCATGGAGAGCCCGTCGCGCACGCTCTGGGTGACGATGGCGCTGATGCGGGCGTAATCGTCCTCGTGGACGAAGGTTAAAAACTCCGCCATGGAGATCATCTTTTGCTGGTCGGGCAGGCCGAGAATGCGAGCGTACTCTTCCGAGACAAACATCAGATCCTGCTCCAGCTCCCAGCGCCAGCTGCCGGTGTGGCTGATCTGCTCGCCCAGCATCAGCGAGGTCTGGCTGGCGCGCAGCTCTTTTTCCACCCGGCGGCGCTGAATATTCTCCGCCAGCAGCTCGGCGTAGAGCCGCGCCGTCTCCAGGGATACCGCTGCCTGCGCGCCCAGCAGGCTGACCACGCGCGAGTGCTCGGCGGTGAAGACCTCCGGCATCAGGCGGTTTTCCAGGTAGAGCACGCCCACCAGCCGCGCCTGTTTGAACATCGGGACGCACATCACCGCCGCCCCCGAGGTCACCAGATAAGGGTCCTGGCTGAAGGGATGAAACTCCTCCGGCTTGCCGGTGCGGATCTCCTGCCCGGTGCGGATCACCGCAGCCAGCACCGACAGCGGCATGTCAGTCGCCATCGGCACATCTTTCAGGATCCGCACCCGCACGCCGTCGGTGCTGGTCCAGGCGCTGGCCTCGATCTCCGGGATCAGGTTATCGCTCACGCGAAGCAGCAGGCCGCGCTGCGCCCCGGCGCGTTCGAGCAGGATGGTCATCAGGTTTTCAATCAGGCGCTCAAGATTGATCTCTTCCGACAGCGCGCGGGAAGCCTTGATCACGCTCTGCAGATCGCGGATCGTCTCGTTCTGAGCAAACGCCACCGTGTCGTAGGCGCTGGCCTGCCCGGAGGCCAGCAGGTGCGGGAAATCCTGCTCCAGCTGGCGCACCTTGGCCTGCGCGCCCGCGCGGCCCCAGGCGGCAATCGAGCCGCGGAAGTGCGCGTCTGATGCGGTCGGGTAGCCGCAGGCCAGCGCAAAGCGGCCCGCCAGCTCGTGGGCCAGGGCGTTAATCGGGTTAAAGCCACCCTCGCGGGAGAGCCGGACCGCCTTCTCATACTGCTCAAGCGCAATGCTGTTCATCCCGTCCAGACGGACAATTTCGGCGTAGATCAGCGCCTCTTTATCCGCGAACGTGCCGGGATTAATGCGCGCCCAGAGGGCGATTTTGTCGTAGTGAGCGTGAATGCTGCGGCGGTGATTCGCCGAAAATGTCTCCGGCGTCAGCTGACGTGAGAGCGCCAGCGCGCTGTAGAGATGGTAATCCAGCAGATGGATGTGGCCCGGCGCAGACCACGCGTACCAGCCCGCCATCTCAAGATCCGCCTGCGCGTCGGTATACTCGCCGCAGGTAAAGTGCGCCATGCCGCGGTAGAGCCAGTACCAGAACAGCATGGTGGAGGTCTGCTCCGGGGCCTGCTCCGGCGACGCGGGAAGCAGCTCCTCGGGCAGCGCCTGCGACGCGGTCCAGGTGCCGATCGTCGGCGTGCGCAAAAACTCCACGAAGGTGCGCTGGAGCATCAATATGGTCTCCACGTCCTGGAAGTGGGTTTTACGTACAAACGCCAGGCCGCGATCGATGCTGGTCAACACTCCGTCCAGGTGATCGCCCCGTGAGAGGAAGTTAATGACCTGATGGCAGGCGGCAAAGCAGGCCACCGTCATATCGCCGTGGGTAACGGCGGCGGTGAAGCAGGCTTTTGCGCACTCGATGGTGAACGACAGCGGCTGGGTCCAGACGCTGAGCTGGTCGAGGGGCAGCAGGGTTTTGGCTTCAAACGCGTCGTAGCCGTGGCGGTTCACCAGCTCGCGGGCCAGGGTGCCGTACTGGAACCCGAGGCGGTACTCGGCGTAGCGCTGGCCAATCAGCACGCCAAACCAGGCCATCGCCGTGGTGGAGGCGCCAGTGATGCCGTGGTCGAGGGTCAGGTGCATCATGCGGCAGAGCAGCAAAAAATGCAGGCGCGGGCAGATGAAGCTGGCGCAAATGCTGGCGCTGTAGAGCAGGTTCATCACCGCTTCGGTTTCCGGGTTATCCATTCGCGACAGCTGGGCAAAAAGGTTTTGCGGCGCGTCGGCCGTGCGGTTGCAGAAGTGTTCCCAGGCCTCGTCGCAGTCGGCATCTTCCGGGTGGCGGCCAATCTGAATACCGAAAATCCCCAGCCAGCAGAGCGCCGCCTCCAGCGCCAGACGGCTGTCCGACTGGCGAATGTACACCTCCACCAGCAGGTTGGCCGCCAGCGCCTTTTCGGTCAGCCCGCCGGGACAGCCGAGGATGGCGTCACACAACTCGCGGGTGCGCTCCAGGTGCCCCAGAGCAAACTCGCAGCCCGCCTCTTCGATATCAAGCATAAAGTCTGACACCGTTCCGGCGTTGCCCAGCGCTCTGGCGGTCTGGATATAGCTGAGCGCCGATGGATAATCCCCCGAACGCTTTGCCCGTCGTGCGGCCAGCAGGCTCAGCTCGCGGAACATCTGGCGCTGCGGCGCGGGCTGGATGCAGTCCAGCGCAGCCGTGACGTGGTGAACGGCGCGAAACAGCAGTTCGTTCCCCGCGGCCTGACGCGCGGCATCGGCCAGCAGGCTGGCGGTGGTCAGGTGAAGATGGCTTTTCTCATGCTGATCCAGCATCGCAAAGGCCGCCTCCTGCACCCGGTCGTGGGTGAAGGCGTACTCTTTTTCCGTCAGCACAATGAGCTGGGCCATCACCGCCGGATGCAGCGCATAGCGCATTTCCGCCATCGACATGCTGACCACCCGGCAGATCATCTCCATCTCGCCCGTGCCGCCGAGGCAGGCGAGGCTGCCCAGCAGGCGGCGCGTCTCGTCGGGCAGCTCTTCGAGCTGCTCCAGCACCAGGGTAACGACGTTTTCGGTGTAGTGCCGGGCGCGGATCGCCTGCAGATCGTAGTGCCACTTATCCTGATATTTGTTGTGCACCACCAGCCCGTCATCCACGATGCGGCGGAAAAACTCGTGCACAAAGAGCGGGTTGCCCCCGGTTTTCTCGTGGATCAGCGTGGCGAGGTCGGTCGTCGCCGCGCTGCGGGCACGAAATATCGTCGCCAGCCAGCGCGCCACCGCCTTCACGGACAGCGCCTGCGGGACAATTTCAGTCGCGTTTTGCGCCGCCTCCGGCAGGCTCGCCAGCTGCTGTTGCAGCGTCGGTTCAGACAACGAACCGATATCGCGGTGGGCGACCACCAGCAGCAGCGGGATAGCGCCGCAGGTCACCAGCAGATGTTTCAGCGTATGCAGGCTGGCCGCGTCGCTCCACTGGAGATCGTCGAGCACCAGCACCAGCGGGCAGCCCTGAGAAGCAAAGGTTTTTACCAGCGCCAGCACCATATGGCTGAAGCGCGCCCGGGCATCAATGGAAAACGTATCCGCCGAGTAGCGCGGCTTGCTCTCAAGGAGCAGCCCCAGCTCGGGCACCAGGCTGACGGCCAGCGCTTCGTACCCCTCCAGGGCGCGCGACAGGCGAATTTTCCACTTCGCTACCTCTTCCGCGGGCAGCCCCAGCAGGTGCAGCGTCAGGGTGCGGAACGCGGAGCTTAATACGCCGTAGGGCAAAGACGGCGAGAACTGATCGACTTTCCCCACCGCCAGCAAAACCTGACGCTGCTGCAGCGTTTTAAGCGCCGTCGCGATGATGGACGATTTGCCAATCCCCGACGGCCCGCCGATTGTCACCAGCTCCGGCGCCAGGTTCTGCCCCACCCGCTCAAACGCGGCAATGACGTCATTCGCCTGCGGATGCGTCGCGAACAAGGAGTCCGCCAGATGGATCGCGGGAGTGCGGTCCTGCTGGCCGGGGATAAAGGCGACGATCTCGCCCTCGCAGGTCAGCGTCGCCTGGCAGCGGCGGAGGTCGGCAATCAGCCCGTCGACCGTCTGGTAGCGGTTATCGGGGTGCTTTTCCAGCAGCTTGAGGATGATGGTCGACAGCATCCCCGGCACGTCCGGGCGAATCTCGTCCGGGGCCAGCGGCTCCGAGGCAATATGGTAGTGCGCCCAGTTGGTTTGATCGTCCTCCCCCAACTCAAACGGCAGGCGTCCGGTCAGGAGTTCATACAGCACCATGCCGAGGCTGTAGAGATCGCTGCGGCCGTCAACGGGACGCCGGGTGCGGGTGGTGTGCTCCGGCGACATATACGCGGGCGTACCGCCTGAAACGGCAAGCCGGGTCTGGGAGAAGGCACCGGAGAGGCTACAGGAGAGGCCAAAGCTGCCCAGACGGCAGGTGGCATCGTGATGAACAAAAATCGCGCCGGGCTTGATATCGCCGTGGATCAGGTTTTGCAGGTGCATCTGGCGCAGGGGAACGCAGATCTGGATCGCCATCTCAATAAAGCGCGAGATCCCCGAGATCGCCCTGCCCGCGCGCCGCGCCAGCAGTTCAAACGCAAACGGCGCATACACCAGCGCGAAACGTCCACGGTACTGGGTGGAGGCAACGGCGCGGATGGCCCAGCTGTCCTGCAGCACGTCACGCAGCGCAAATTCGTTTTTTAGCAGCCGTGTGGCCCGCTCTTCCTCTTCGTCGCTCACCGCGGTGGCAATGATGAACGAGCCGCCTGAATGGGGATGGCGCGCGTGCATCCAGGCGATACCGCCCTCCTGCGCCAGCACGGTAAAAATCACATCCTCTTTAAGGACAAAAACCCGCCCCTGGTGAAGATTCCCCTGGGCGGGCCAGAATGCAGGCTGCTCGTGTTCGTTCATCCGCGATCCTTATCGTCGGCGGGCCAGCTCCCGCTGTATATGATCCAGCAGAATATCGATGTTAATGGGTTTACGCAAAAATGCAGCGGCGCCCAGGCTAAGAGCGTACCGCTGCATATTTTCATCAGCATGACCGGAGATAAAGATCACGGGCGGCGGGGGAACGGCCAGCAGCCGCAGCTTTTCAAACAGCTCCAGACCGCTCATGCCCCGCAGCTTGATATCGGCGATCACCAGCGCCGCGCCGGACAGGGCGAGCGGATGGCTCAGAAATACCTCTGCCGAATCAAACGTATCGGCGGCATACCCTTCCGACTCCAGGAGATTACTCAGCCCGCTGCGGACGGAACGTTCGTCATCAATGATGGCAATGCGCCACGGCAGCGTCATGCTGTCTTTCCTCAAAAAAATCATTAAACGTCGCGATCGTCCTTCGCGGGCGCGGGGGGCGCCGTGCCGCTGATTTTCGGCACGCATTCGTGACGAAACCAGGCGAGGGTAAACGGTTCGCGACTCAGTAAACGCCGTCCCACCGGGATGAGCTGTTCACCCACCAGCATGCCAAACAGGCCAAGCAGGGCGACAACCGGCGGTGCCGGGGAATGAACGTCGAGCAGGGCGTAAATTACCCCAGCAACCACGCCGCACACCAGCGAAATTATCCATGCTCTCATGACGTCGCTCCCGTCTGTGATTTCACCTGCGGAACCGTTACCTGAGGAGGCGGCGCGCCGTCGCGGGATAACAGATGGCGCGTCGCCTGTTCACCCGCCAGCATCCCCAGCAAGCCAATCAGCGCCAGCGCGGGCGGCGCGGGGGAGCGCACCTTCAGCACGGCATACATCAGGCCAATCAACACGCCTGCGGCAAGGGATATCAGCCCAGTACTCATTGTGAACTCCAGAGAAAGAGGCAGCGGCGAGCCGGATGAGGGACCAGCCCGCCAGCGGAACTTAGCGAGCCGGAACCGGCGCTAAGGTGCGGTGCTCGCTCTTCTGGCGAGACGGTGCTTTGTGCACCATGGTGTAGGCGTAATCCACGCCCATGCCGTACGCGCCGGAGTGTTCGCGCACGATATCCATCACTGCGGTGTAGGTCTCTTTACGCGCCCAGTCGCGCTGCCACTCCAGCATCACCTGCTGCCAGGTCACCGGGATCACGCCTGCCTGGATCATGCGCTGCATCGCGAAGTCGTGGGCTTCTTTGGAGGTGCCGCCGGACGCGTCCGCCACCATATAAATTTCGTAGTCGCCTTCCAGCATCGCGCACAGGGCAAAGCTGTTGTTGCACACTTCGGTCCACAGGCCGGCAACCACCACCTTCTTCTTGCCGTTAGCCTTCAGCGCGTCGCGCACCTTCTGGTCGTCCCAGGAGTTCATGGAGGTACGCTCCAGAATGTCCTGGCCCGGGAACACGTCCAGCAGCTCCGGATAGGTGTTACCGGAGAAGCTTTCTGTCTCAACGGTGGTGATGATGGTCGGGATGTTGAACACTTTGGCCGCTTTCGCCAGCGCCACGGTGTTGTTTTTCAGCACCTGGCGGTCAATAGACTGCACGCCAAACGCCATCTGTGGCTGGTGATCGATAAAGATGATCTGACAGTTCGCAGGGGTTAACACTTCGAGCTTTGAAGAGGTCATAGCATTTTCCAGTGGTTAAGGGTAGAAATCGCCGCGAGCGCCGCGACGATAAAGTCACCCTCATCCTGCGATTTTTCCGTCGCCGCGCGTAATTATCTCTTCGTATAGTTAACCTTAGGTATAGTTATACTTTGGTATACCTATCCTATTGTATAACTGGATCTTTGCCGAAACCGGTTCCCATAATCCTGACCATTCCCCCTCTCAGTCAGGAGCAGTTATGGTTACCCTCGGTAAAGCCGATCTTATTCTGGTTAACGGCCAGTTTCACACCGTCGATCGCGAGAACCCTGTCGCGGAAGCCGTTGCCGTGCGCGATGGAAAATTTCTGGAAGTGGGTACCGTCGCCGAGGTGATGCAGCACCATTGCGACGGCACTAAGGTGGTGGATTTGAAAGGCCACACCGCGATCCCCGGCCTGAACGACTCGCACCTGCACCTGATCCGCGGCGGGCTGAACTACAACCTCGAGCTGCGCTGGGAAGGCGTGCCGTCCCTGGCCGACGCCCTGCGGATGCTGAAAGAACAGGCTCTGCGCACCCCGTCGCCCCAGTGGGTGCGCGTGGTGGGCGGCTGGAGCGAGTTCCAGTTTGCCGAGCGCCGCATGCCGACGCTGGATGAGATTAACGACGCCGCGCCGGACACCCCTGTCTTCATCCTGCACCTGTACGACCGCGCCCTGCTCAACCGCGCCGCGCTGAAGGTGGTCGGCTACACCAAAGACACGCCTAACCCGCCGGGCGGCGAGATCCAGCGCGACGCCAACGGCAACCCGACCGGGATGCTGATCGCCCGTCCGAACGCCATGATCCTCTACGCCACGCTGGCGAAAGGGCCGAAGCTACCGCTGGAGCAGCAGGTTAACTCCACCCGTCAGTTTATGCGCGAGCTGAACCGTCTGGGGCTGACCAGCGCCATCGACGCGGGCGGCGGCTTCCAGAACTACCCGGAAGATTACGAGGTGATTGCCGAGCTGCACGAGAAAAAGCAGATGACCATCCGCATCGCCTATAACCTGTTTACCCAGCGTCCGGGCCACGAGCTGGAAGACTTTGAAAAATGGACCGACATGCTCACGCCGGGCCAGGGCAGCGACTTCTTCCGCCACAACGGCGCGGGCGAGATGCTGGTCTTCTCCGCCGCCGATTTTGAAGACTTCCTCGAGCCGCGCCCGGACCTCGCGCCGGGCATGGAGGACGAGCTGGAGCGCGTGGTGCGCCATCTGGTGGAGCACCGCTGGCCGTTCCGCCTGCACGCCACCTACAACGAATCCATCAGCCGCATGCTGGACGTGTTCGAGAAGGTGAACCGCGACATTCCGTTCAACGGCCTGCACTGGTTCTTCGACCATGCGGAAACCGTTACCCAGGCCAACATCGACCGCATCAAAGCGCTGGGCGGCGGCATTGCCGTCCAGCACCGCATGGCCTTCCAGGGGGAGTACTTTGCCGAGCGCTATGGCATCGAAGCTACCCGCCACACGCCGCCGGTGGCAAAAATGCTCGAGACCGGCGTGCCGGTGGGCTTAGGCACCGACGCCACCCGCGTGGCGAGCTATAACCCGTGGACCGCGCTCTACTGGCTGGTCTCCGGCCGCACCGTCGGCGGGATGCAGATGTACGATCACAGTGCCCGCCTGGACCGCGATACCGCCCTGATGCTCTGGACCCAGGGCAGCGCGTGGTTCTCCAGCGAGCAGAACCAAAAGGGGCAGATCAAGGTCGGCCAGCTCGCCGACCTGGCGGTGCTGAGCAAAGACTACTTCCGCGTGCCGGAAGAGGAGATCAAGGGCATCGAGTCCGTCCTGACGGTGGTCAACGGCGACATCGTCTACGCCGCAGGCAGCTTTGGCCCGCTCGCGCCACCGGCCATTCCGGTCCTGCCCGAGTGGTCTCCGGTGGTGAAGGTACCGGGCCACTACCGCAGCGCGCCGCCGCAGGTTACGCGCGTCGGCTTGAGTGTGGCTCACCACTGCAGCGGCCCGTGCGGGGTTCACAGCCACCAGCATGATTTCGCCCGCACGTCAGAGATGCCGGTGTCCGACGATAACGCTTTCTGGGGGGCGCTGGGCTGCAGCTGCTTTGCATTCTGATGAAAAACACTACTATGCCGCCTCGGGTCGACCTGGGGCTGTTCTTCCTGCGCCTCACCGGCAGCCTGCTGCTGCTCTACGTGCACGGCCTGCCGAAGGTGCTCCACTTCAGCGAAGAGCTGACGCGCATTGAAGATCCGTTCGGCTTCGGGCCTTACGCGAGCCTGATCCCGGCGATCGTCGCCGAGGTCATCTGCCCGCTGTTGATCATTGCGGGTGTCTACACCCGCCTGGCGTGTCTGCCGATTATCGCCGTGCTGCTGGTGGCGATGCTGGCGGTACACCCGGACTGGTCGATTGCCGAAGGGCAGTTTGGCTGGCTGCTGCTGATTATCTTCACCACTCTCGCCCTCACCGGGCCGGGCCAGTGGCGGCTGCAGCGTAAGGCGACGGAGAGGTTCGCATGACCCAGGTTAACGACGTTCGCGACGCACACGTTGAGACGACGCCCGCGCGGGCGGTTTCGCCCTGGCAGCCGCTGAGCCAGCCGGTGTTCCGCATGCTGTGGATCGCCACGGTGGTCTCTAACGTCGGCTCATGGATGAGCGACGTCGGCATCAACTGGAGCATGCTGACGCTCAGCGCCGACCCGCTGGATATCGCGCTGGTGCAGGCGGCGAGCAGCCTGCCGATGTTCCTCTTCGCCCTGCCGTCCGGGGTGATGGCGGACATCGTTGACCGGCGTAAATACCTGCTCTTCTCACAACTGTGGGTGTTCATCGCCGCCGCCGGGCTGACGGTGCTCTCCTTCACCGAACACGTCACCCCTACCGTTCTGCTGGTGGCGACGTTCCTGCTGAGCGTGGGCGCGGCGATGAGCTCGCCGCCGTTCCAGGCCGTGGTGCCCGATCTGGTGAGCAAGCCGGAGCTGGGTGCCGCCGTGGCGCTGAACTCGCTCGGGGTGAACATCAGCCGGGCGATTGGCCCCGCGCTGGGCGGTTTTCTGCTTTCGCTCGCCGGGCCGTGGATGGTGTTTGCCCTGAACGCGCTGTCCGTGGTGGGCGTAGCGTGGGTGCTGTGGCGCTGGCGTCCGGCGCCATCCGTGCAGCGCCTGCCGCCGGAGCACTTCTTCTCCGCGGTGCGCTCCGGCATTCGCTACGTGCACGCCGCGCCGGTGCTGCGCAACGTGCTGGTGCGCACCGTGGCCTTCTTCGTTTTCGGCAGCGCGGGCTGGGCACTGCTGCCGCTGGTGGCGCGCCGCGAGCTGGGCTTAGGCCCGGCAGGCTACGGCGTGATGCTGGCGTGCATTGGCCTGGGCGCCATTGCCGGGGCGATCCTGCTGCCGCGCCTGCGCCAGCGGCTGAACGCCGATCGGCTGATGGTGGCCGCGAGTCTGGTTTTTGCCCTCACCATGCTGGCGCTGGCGTTCGTGCGCCACGTCTGGCTGCTCAACCTGTTTGAGTTCTTCACCGGCTTTGCGTGGATTGCGGTGCTCTCCACCCTCAACCTCGGCGCACAGCGCAGCGCCGCCCGCTGGGTAAAGGCCCGGGCGCTGGCGGTTTATCTGACGGTCTTTTTCGGCTCGATGACCACGGGTAGCGCCATCTGGGGGCAGATCGCCTCGCAGTTTGGCACCCCGACCTCGCTGGTGGTCGCCACGCTGGGGATGGTGCTGGCAAGCGCAACGGTGTTCCGCTGGAAGCTAGAGAAAGATCCTGATTTAAACCTCGACCTGAGCGGCCAGCCGCTGGACGGTGTGGAGATTGAGCTGCCGAACGAGCGCGGCCCGGTGCTGGTGTCGCACGAGTACATCATCGACCCGCAGAACGCGAAAGCCTTCCTGGAGGCGGTACACGAGCTGCGCCGGGTGCGCCGCCGCGCCGGGGCGATGAGCTGGGCGGTGTACGAGGATATTGAGCGCCCCGGTCTGTTTATCGAGACCTTCCTGATGGGCTCGTGGATTGAGCATTTGCGCCAGCAGGAGCGCCACACCATGAATGACCTCCTGCTGCAGAGCCGCGTTCTGGCTTTTCATCAGGGCACAACATCACCGGCAATTCGCTATCTGGTCGCGCCGGTATAACCATAACCATCACCTGTACAGGAACACACTATGGCAACGTTTAAGGCAAAAGACGGCACGCAGATTTACTACAAAGACTGCGGCGCGGGCAAACCGGTTCTCTTCAGCCACGGTTGGCCGCTGGACGGCGACATGTGGGATAGCCAGTTGAACTACCTGGCGGAGCGCGGCTTCCGCGCCATCGCCTTTGACCGTCGCGGCTTTGGCCGCTCGGATCAGCCGTGGAACGGCTACGACTACGATACCTTTGCGTCCGACATTAACGACCTGATCACCACCCTGGACCTCCAGGACGTGACGCTGGTGGGCTTCTCCATGGGCGGCGGCGACGTGACCCGCTACATCAACAACTACGGCAGCGCGCGCGTGGCCGGTCTGGCGCTGCTGGGCGCGGTCACGCCGATCTTCGGTAAATCCGACTCCTTCCCGCAGGGTGTGGATCAGAGCGTGTTCGACGGTATTCGCGACGGACTGCGTAAAGATCGCGCCCAGTTCATCAGCGACTTCGCGACGCCGTTCTACGGCATCAACGCCGGGCAGACCGTCTCTGCCGGTGCCCTGACCCAGACGCTGAACATCGCTCTGCTGGCATCCCTGAAGGGCACCATCGACTGCGTGACCGCCTTCGGCGAAACCGACTTCCGCCCGGATATGGCGAAAATCGACGTGCCGACGCTGGTGATCCACGGCAGCAACGACCAGATCGTGCCGTTTGAAAGCACCGGCAAGCTGGCGGCGGAGATGATCAAAAACGCCACGCTGAAGGTGTACGACAACGCCCCGCACGGCTTCGCGCTGACCCACCAGGATCAGCTCAACGAAGATCTGCTGGCGTTTGTGAAGTCGCTGTAAGTCTGAGGGCTGACGCCAATGGCGACAGCCCCCTTATCACCTCAACCCACCTGAACAAGCAGTGACACTATTCAGATTAATCCTATAAAATACTGACCTTTACCGCCTTTACCCGACTTCCGGAGTTTGTGATGGTTCAGGATCGCACCGCGTTAGCCCCCTTCTTTAATGAGCATATCAATAACAACAGCCGATACAGCCCTAAATGGGGGCCAGCCTATCACCAGATGGTCAACCGCGTAGCGACAGAGCGGCCCGAGTTTCGTGATCAAAGCCTTATCAAGGCACTTTGGTATGAACGCTCCAACGGCGTCGCCAGCATTAAACAGGGTGGAATGTCGCAGAACGAATACAATGCGGCCCAGATTCACCTGCGGGAAATCACAACCCTGATGGCACAGGGCTGCACCCCGGCCGTATATGAAAAGGTGGTCAACAAGCTACAGGCGCTTAAGGCCAAATCCATTCTCAAGAAACAGTACTGGGCGTTGTGTCACCGGGCTTTTGCCACGCTGTACCCTGAGCGGGTTTCGAACGTGGTAAATACCAAAATGTTTTCCCGCATTTATAACTACTGTAATAACCGCTTCGGGCTTGGGCTCGCCGGGAAAGGGACGTGGTTTGAAAAAAACCTGGAGCTGAAGACGGCTCTGAACCGCGAGCTGGGCGGCCATGTAGACCCTGTCGAACTCAATATGTCGCTGTGGCATCTCTACACGCATTTCATCAAAGATAAGAGTGATATCGGCCTGGTAGGTAGCGAGTCCTGGGCCGAAGACGACGATCAGGATACGGATGAGAGCGTGGCGGATGTTCCACTGAACGTCATTCTCTATGGCCCTCCGGGGACGGGTAAAACCTATTCCACCGTTGAGCATGCCGTCCGCGCCTGTGAACCCGCTGAGTATTCCCGCCTGCTGGATGGCCTTCAGGGCAGTGATTACCGGAACGCACTTAAAGCGCTTTATGACCGGCTGGTCTCCGAACAGCGCATCCGCTTTGTCACTTTCCACCAAAGCTTTGGTTATGAAGAGTTTATTGAAGGGCTACGCGCCGATACCACCCGTGACGGTAACGTTCGCTATGACATTAAATCCGGCGTCTTTAAGCAAATCTGTGAGGATGCGGCGTTTGGTTACGCAGGTGAACAGCTGGCGCTGAACGAGGCGCTATCAAAGTTTCAAAAAGAACTGCTGAATGGCGAAGCCGCCACGCTCAAAACGACATCAGGTAAACCGTTCGGCGTCACCTATAAAAGTGAAACGAACTTCGGCATCTTCCCTTTAAACAGCAAAAAAGGGGATCTGGGGAATGGATACAACGCCTACGTGAAAGACATCAAAGCCTGGTATCAGAACAACGGGATTGATATCCACAACGAGTCGTATGTCCGGGGTATCCTCAACTATCTTCATGATAATTATAATCTTCCCGTCACACCGAAAAAAAATGCACCGGCAAAACGCCAGAACTACGTGCTGATTGTTGACGAGATTAACCGTGGCAATATCTCCAAAATTTTCGGAGAGCTCATCACCTTAATTGAGAAATCCAAGCGCATGGGTGAACCCGAGGCCCTGAGCGTGACGCTACCCTATTCGGGCGAAAAATTCAGCGTGCCAAACAACCTGTTCCTGGTCGGCACCATGAATACCGCGGACCGTTCCCTGACCGCTCTGGACACCGCCCTGCGCCGCCGCTTCGAGTTTAAGGCCATGCTGCCGAAAGCCTCCATTCTGGAAGGCCACGTCATCAAAGGTATCGATCTCAAACGGCTACTGCAGATGCTCAATGAACGCATTGAGGCGCTGTACGATAGCGAGCACACGCTCGGGCACGCTTTTTTCATACCGGTAATTGAGACGGAGGACGATGACGTTGCTTTCGCCCGTCTGCAGCGGGTGATTAAAAATAAAGTGCTGCCGCTGCTGGAGGAGTACTTTTACAACGACTGGCAGAAAATTCGTCTGGTCCTTGGAGATAACCAGAAGCAGGATCCCGCCCTGTGCTTCATCCGTTCGATCAAAAACGAGGGAAATATTCAGCGGCTGTTTGGAACGGATGCATCGGACGATCTGCAGGAAGAGGGAGAGCGCTATCACCTTGCAGGCGAAGACGATCCTGTCTGGAATAATGCCATCGCCTGGCGTCAGATTTACGATGCAGGTGCGCGAGGCGCGGAGAACGACGAATGACCGGGCGGCGGCAGTGGTCCACCTTTGAATACGGTTATTTGGTCAGTAAAGAGGACAGCGGCCGGGTTAAGGACGCAGTGGAGCTTCCTCAGGCCTGTTTTGCGTGGCTGGAGCAATGCTGCCTGAACGACGATGCGGAATACGACGCGCGCCTGCTGACGCTGAAAACGGTCGGGCGCGTGAAGGTGCTGCAGGTGAAAAACTATGTCGGCGTCATTGCGCTGCCGGGAGGAGCGTTCATCGAGGTGTTGCCAAAGACCGGCCATGATAACGCCCGCGAACAGCTGATGATGATGCTGCGCACGCTGAAAACCTTCCGGCACATCGCCACAACCTCCGCCAGTATCAAAACCTCGCGCATGCCGCTGATGGATATCTTTATTCATCAATTTATCCAGAGCGTCCAGGCGGTCCTGCAGCAGGGTCTTAAGCGTGACTACCTTCGCCAGCAGGAGAATCTACCGTGGATGAAGGGAAAACTGCGGGTTTCAGCACAACTGTCGACAAATAGCGTTCGCCGGGATCGCTTTCAGGTGGAGTATGACGAGTACAGTGTTGACCGACCGGAGAACCGCATTCTCAAAACGGCCATCGATACGGTTTCGCGCCTGACCCGCAACCCTCAGCTCATCCAGCAGCTTCGCCCCTTGCAGTCGGCCTTCGAAGGTATTCCTCCCGTTGTTGATACCGCTCACGCGTTCGATCTGGTTCGCCTCGACAGGCATATGCATCACTATGAACAGGCGCTGGAGTGGGCCAAATTGATCCTACACGGGGAGTCACCACTTTGTATGCAGGGTCATGCTGATGCCATATCGCTGCTCTTTCCAATGGAAGCGGTATTTGAATCCTTTGTTGCGGCGTGGATGAGGCATCATCATCATCAACGTTACCAAATTGATACCCAAGCAAAAACACACACTCTGGCTCGCTATCACACCAGGTATATGTTTAGACTCAAGCCGGATATCTGGCTTCGCCCGTATGACACGTCGAAACATTCTTCAATTATTTGCGATACGAAATGGAAAAAGATTAAGCCTCATAAACCTGGCTTTAACATTTCGCAAAGCGATCTTTACCAGATGCTGGCCTACGGAACGAAATATCTCGATAGCCGCGGCGATATGATCCTGATCTACCCGCAGCATGACGGTTTTAGCGATGCGCTCCCCCATCCCTTCGAACTTCATAAGCCGGACAGCCATGCGCTACGTTTGTGGATCGTCCCTTTTACCATCGGAACCAGTATTCAGAGCTCGATACTCCACCTCCCCGAGTCCCTGAAGCTGCGGAATTAGAAGCAGACGCCTGTAAAGCAGGCGTCTGAAGCGATTAATTGACCGATACCGGGCGGGTCAACGCCTCATCCACGATGCCATTCTGCTCGCTCCCCCGCCTGCGCTCCGCCAGCAGCCGACAAACCTCCGCATGCTTCTCCTCGGTAAAAGTAAAGCGCGACATAAAGCCCATGCGGATCAGCGACCCAATCGCCGGCAGCAGGCAAATCCCAAAGAACAGCCCCGACAGCACGCCTTCGCTCTGGATCTGCGCCTGCGGCACGTAGCCGATCATCGTCAGAAACACGCCGATGAGCCCGCCGCCCACCGCCACCGACATCTTGCCGGTAAAGGTCTGCCCGGAGAAGGTGATCGCCGCGCAGCGCTTGTGGGTGTGGTACTCCGCGTACTCGATGGTGTCGGCAATCATCGACGAGGTAAGGATGTTGGTCATCATCACGAACAGCGTGCTCAGGCCGAGGAGAATAAACAGCATCGTCACCTGTTGATACCCGACAAACCACATCACCACGCGCACCGCCACGTCCAGCCCGCAGAGGATCATAAACAGCTTCCGCTTCTGCATCCGGCGCGTCAGCATCGGGGCGACCAGGCACAACACCGCCGCCACAATGCCCATCACGCCAATCGCCATCTGCAGGCTGCCGTCGCCCAGGTTGTTGATAAAGAAGTAGATATACAGCCCGCCCGCCACGTTGTGGAACACGCAGAAAAAGAACGACAGCAGGACGATAAACAGCGGCTTGTTCTGGCGCAGGTTGTGGAAGGTGTCGCGGATGGTCACCTTTTCCGGGCTCGGCGGTACGCGCTCTTTGATCTGCATAAAGCCGTTAAGCATCAGCGGCAGGCCCACCAGCATCATCACCAGCGCCGCCATAAAGTAGCCTTTATCGTTGCTGTACTGGGCGAAGAACGCCGCCAGCTTCGGGAAGAAGATATTGGCGCAGGCAATCCCGGCGTTCACCCCGAGCATCGCCGCCGTCACCGCGCGGGTGCGCTGGGCGGAGTCGTTGGTCATCACCGACGACATCGACCAGAACGGGATATCGGAGATGGCGTACAGCGTCCCCCACAGGATATATGTCACCCCGGCGTAGAGGATTTTGGTGGTCATGTCCGCTTCGATTTTATAAAACGACAGCAGCGTGACGCCGGTAATCAGCAGCGGCGCGATCAGCAAAAAGTGCCGAAACTTGCCGAACCGGCTGTTAATGGTGTCCATTATGCTGGCAAACAGCGGATCGTGAACCGCGTCCCACGCGCGGGCAAACAGGAAGATGGTGCTCGCCGCCAGCGCCGAGATCCCCAGCACGTCGGTGTAAAAGTAGTTAATAAACGAACCCACTAAACCAAAGCTAAAACACTGACCTAAACCATAGCCAAATTAAGACCACAACTCGCGAGACGGTATTTTCATTGTCGTTGCCATAGTGCGTACCTGGTTGCCCGGCGACAGCGCGCCGGGTCGTTATTATTAGCCCTGCGGATTCGGGGCGATTTTGCGCAGCTTCTGCATCAGCGCAATTTCAGCGCGTGAGAACGGAATGCCGTTCTCCTCAAACACGTCGTGGAACCAGAGGCGACAGTAGTCCGTGGACTCTTTCATCGCCACCGGCCACGGCAGCCACGTCTGGGTTTTGCCGCGCACCAGCCCCCACTGATACGGCGCAACCTTCGCCATGTACATCAGCGGAAGCTGCTCTTCGATGGTGCTGCCCACGTGGCGTGCCAGCCATTCGGTGCAGAACAGCGGGCGACCGAGCTTTTGCAGCTGCTGAATCATCGCCGTCATGCGTCCCGTGTGGGTGTAGGCGTGGAAGCTCACCACGTCCGAGAGCGCCAGCGCGGTCTGGTCCAGCGGGTGCTGGAAGAACGTCTCGCCCTCCTCTTCCGGCGGGACGCGCCACGCGCAGACGGTGAGCGGCTGGGTCGGGTTTTCTTCACGCACCCACTGGAACGCCAGCTTCATCAGCTCGTGGGCGCAGGTCTCCAGCTTCGCGTCGTACTGCACCTCCTGCGTGCCCGTCGCGAAAATGCCGCGGTTGCCCGGCTCGTTATACAGATCCCACAGCAACACGCGCCTGTCGTCGCGGAACTGGCGCACAACGTCGCGGATATAGCGTTCAATGTCTGCCCAGCAGTCGGGATCGCACACCTTATCGCGACCGGGGCTCGCCGCCGCCTGGCTGTTGTGCTTGCCCGGCACGGGCGGCTTTTGCGGGCCAAGGTACGGCTCGTCACCGGAGAAGCCGCAGTCGTCCATCAGGGTCAGCATGGTGCTGAACCCGTGACCGTCGGCAATCGTCAAAAAGCGGTCGATGCGCGCCATCAGCCCGTCGCGGTCATGCTCCCAGACGATAAACGGCAGATTAATGCGCAGGGTGTTATAGCCCGCCTCCGCCGCCCAGCCCAGCTCGCGGTCAATGGTTGCGGCATCGAAGGTCTCTGCCTGCCAGATATCGGTCCAGTTCACCGCCGTTGACGGCAAATAGTTAAACCCGCACAGCCAGCCTTTTTGTTCATACCACGCCTGTGCCTGCTCCCTGCTCCACTGCTCTTTCATTACGCATCCTCTTACTGATAATGTTTAGCTAATAAATATTAGCTGCAGGATAAATGCGCAAATCACGGCGTTTAGAAAAGCGATGCCCCTCACAAAGTTCACGCTTCGATGAATGAGAAACGTGATCGACGGCGCTAAAGCGTGCGGTTAGGGTATGATGCGAAGTCGCGAAAGGGAGAGTACGGATGAAGCGAAAAACAAAAGTGACGATGAACGATATTGCGCGGGCGGCAGGGGTATCGCAGGCAACGGTATCGCTGGTGCTCAACCAGTCCCGCAACATCAAGCTCAGCGACGACACCCGCCAGCGGGTGATTAGCGTCGCCACCGAGCTCGGCTACGACCGCCTCCCCGCCGTTCACGCCCCGCGCAACCAGGAAGAGATCGCCCTGCTGGTCAGCTCGCTGCAGAGCTTCGACCCGTTTATCGACGCCATCAGCCAGGCGCGGGAAGCGGCGTGGCGCAACGAGACCCTGCTCACCGTCTACGACTACGGCGACGACATCGAGCTGGCGCTGAACATTATCCGCCAGCTGGAGAAGCGCAACTGCATCGGGATTATTCTCGCCTCTCCGGTTACCACGCTGGTGGACATGACGGCGTTTCACGACTGTACCCGCATCCCGCTGGTGCTGCTCAACCAGCGAGACCCCGGCTCGCCGCTGCTGCCGTCGTTTATCCCGGACGACTACGCCAATGCTTTCCAGGTGACTAAACACCTCATCGCCTGCGGGGCCACGCGCATCGCCCACATCACCGGCGAGAGCTGGATGGAGGCCTCCCGCCAGCGTCTGGCGGGCTACCGGGCGGCGCTACAGCAGGCCGGATTAGCGTGCGACGACGGCCTGGTGCGCCAGACCAACTGGCAGTTCAGCGAGTCCTTTACCGCGACCACGGCCCTGCTGGAACTGGCCGAGCGCCCGGACGCCATCTTCTGCGCCAGCGACTGGCTGGCGATTGGCTGCTATCAGGCGCTGGCGGTGAACGGCGTGCGCATTCCGCAGGACATGCTGCTGGCGGGCTACGACGACCAGAAGATTTCCGAGCAGCTCACCCCGCCGCTGACCAGTATCCAGCTGCCCTACAGCGAGCTGGGACGGCTGGCGGTGGAGTACCTGTGCAATCAGGAAGATGCCGCCACGCACGTGACGCTGGCGGGCAGGCTGAAGGTGCGCGCCTCAAGCCTCGTCTGAAGTAAACACCATGCCCGCATAGGGCTTCTCGCGACACGCCGCCAGCCGCGCGGCGATGCTGCCCACGTGCAGCTCCAGCTTATGCCCGTCCGGGTCGAGAAAGTAGAACGACGCCCCCTCGCTTTTGTTCTGCTTCCAGACGGTGACGCCCGCCTGCTCAAGTCTATGCGAGAACGGTTCAAAATCCGCTTCCGCCACGGTAAACGCGTAGTGGGTATAGTCGCTCTCCTGCGGCGGCACATACCGGCGCGCCTCGTCGTACGACAGGCAGACCCACAGATCGCCGCAGGTGAGATAGGCCCCGGTATTCCAGCGGGCGTGCAGCGTCAGTCCCAGCAGCTCGTGCCAGAAGGTGACGCTTTTTTGCAGGTCGCTGACCGCGAGGGTCAGGTGGTTGAGTGATTGCAGCATGACGTGCCCTTTTGTTTTTCGCGCAGGACGTGGTACGGTAAAGAGATGAACATAAACCACGCCGTCCTCACCGTAAACCGCTGGTGGCTGCCTTCTTAAAGGCGGCACGGAGTAGTTTTTCCCATTTTCAGATAGCCGCCGAAAGGCGGCTTTCTCACATCTAAGACCCCTTTCGGCATGACAACGTCAAGGAGTCTTTATGAACGCACCCACGATCCTCACCGGCGATCGCCCAACCGGCCCGCTGCACCTCGGCCACTTCGTCGGATCGCTGCGCCAGCGCGTGGCGCTCCAGCACACACACAACCAGTTTGTGCTGATTGCCGACCTGCAGGGGCTGACCGACAACGGCAGCAACCCGCAAAAAATTCGCGACAACATCCCCGAAGTGCTGGCCGACTACCTCGCCGCCGGCATCGACCCGAACCTGACCACCATCTGTCTGCAGTCCGCCCTGCCCGCCCTCGCCGAGCTGACGATGCTGTACATGAACATCGTCACCGTCGCCCGCGTGGAGCGTAACCCGACGGTGAAAAACGAGATTGCGCAGAAGGGCTTTGCCCGCTCGCTGCCGGTCGGGTTTATGGCCTACCCCATCAGCCAGGCAGCGGACATCACCGCGTTTAAGGCCGAGTGCGTGCCCGTCGGCGACGACCAGCTGCCGATGATTGAGCAGACCAACGAGATTGTACACAAGATGAACAGCCTGCTGCCCGCCCCGGTGCTGCGCCACTGCAAGGCGATGCTGAGCGACACCAGCCGCCTGCCCGGCATCGACGGCAGCGCCAAGATGTCGAAATCGCTGGGCAACACGCTGCACCTTTCGGCCAGCGAAGAGACCATTCACCGTGCGGTCAGCGCGATGTACACCGACCCGAACCACCTGAAGGTGAGCGACCCGGGGCAGATTGAGGGGAACGTGGTGTTTACGTATCTCGATGCATTTCATCCGGACAAGGCCAAAGTGGCGGCGATGAAGGCGCACTATCAGGCGGGCGGGCTGGGCGACCGGGTATGTAAGAACGAACTGGAGGGGTGTTTGCAGGAGCTGATTGCACCGATGCGGGAGCGGAGGGCGATGTATATGCGGGATAAGGGGGAGCTGATGGCGATGCTGAAACGCGGGACCGAACGGGCGCAGGGGGTGACGCAGGAGATGTTGAGGGAGGTGAAGGTGGGGCTGGGGGTGCCGGTGTTTAGTTAAGTTAGGTTTAGCGGTGGAGTGCGTGGGATGGGCATGAAGCCGCTAACTCGATTATTACGTAAATTAGCAAGGCGCAATAAATTCTGAAATGCATTATTAGCCATTGTCGTTTGTTATTCTGTTAAGAGCGCTATATTTATAGACTCTTAATATTTTAAACGCCACGGCAACTGCTATGAGTAAGTTTATTATTTCCATGCTGAATACGTTACTTTGTGTTTTTGTAATTGTGTTATGCCTCATATGCGTGGGCGTCACTGATAACTGGAAAGAATGCACTATAGCTATAATCATCACTTTAGGATGCGCACATTTCATGGCCGTTTTACTGAATCGTGTATTGCCTCATAAGTTATCTATCTTAGAAGGAATACTGGAATTATTGGGAGGACCACTATTAGTTATAGGAGCAATTGTGTGCTTTGATGTATTCGAACCCTGGCCGTTAAAAATCATTGGGATGTTTGCGTGGATTATTTTGATTTTCTTTGTACCATCAATAATCAGTCCCAGGCGTTAACTAGGTCTATTAATAAGTGTCTACGTCATTTTTTCACCCACGGAATCCAACATAATGTACCCCACTCTTTCGCAGGTCATTGAGGTTGTACGTCAGTCCTCTGGACATCCTCGCAAGCGCATCGATGAAAACACCCTAATCGAAGCCGACCTTGATATATGCGGCATGGATGGCGATGTCCTGATTGAAGACTGCGAGGCAGCGTTTGGCGTTACGCTCGTCACTGAAGAAGATGGCTATGAGAAAACTTTTTCCCTCGCTGAAAACGAGTTTCTTTTTAGCACCGAGGGCATAGATTACTTTGGTATCTGCCGCTTGATTCGCAGGTTGCGAGGCATTCAGGAACCGGTGATACGCGATTTAACCGTTGGCGAACTCCATGCTGTACTGGTTAAGGCAGTGAAAGAACAAGTACATCATTATTGAGTGACTTTTGGCATAGCGCGGGCATGAGCTCACATGCCCGCACTCGTTAGTCTTGAGTTTAAACAGCCTTCCCACTCCCACGCTTAATCACCGGAACATCACCTGTATCATTCAACGCCCCCGGAAAGGTCTTCAGCCACTGCGCGACTTTCTGCTTATTGATATTCACCACACTCATACCTTCCAGGCATCCCCATAATTCTCTTGTATGCTGGGGCGTAATCACAATGCAGTCTTTCATGGCGCGGATTTTTACGGGCATACCGTTGATAAAGCCCGCACGGGTTAGCCAGTCACCGCCCAGAAGAAGGTATTTCATGTCTATACGCGCATACAGTTCGCAGCAAGCGGCACTGTCCTGCGGCGTTTCGGCGCGGGGATGGAGAGGCGCCGCGTTGGGCGGGTTGCCGTGCAGACGGCGGGCGCTGTTTTTGCGTACCAGCTCGCGGTTTTCAATCATGCCGGTGAAAGCGTCTGATTCTGTTTTGCAAACGGTAAACTCTGGCTTAAAATTCGTCGCAGCCATTTTCAACTCCTGTCTAGTTGGTTGTGGTTAGCGGTATGGGGGTGTTGCAGCACCTTCATATCGCGAATTCTTATTTAAATATTCTTCGATACTTCCTTTGCCGTTCGGCGTAATTTCTGGTGCTCATTATACAGGGCTGAATATAAATACAGCGGTTTGGTGTGGAGTAAATTTGAAATTTGCGAGGGGGATTCAGGAAAAGGGTTGGGTCAGAGAAATTACGCAGCGAGGACTATCAGAATATAAGGTGAGCGCCCGCATGGACCTCTGAGCAACCATTCGCCTATCTGCGGGCTGGCAATGAGTCATTTTATTATCAAGTTCGGTGACCGACTGAGCGTTCACCTTTAATACGATGGCAGTTACACAGCATTACGGACAGGCTCCTTTGAGAGGATAAGCGTTAATAAAGAGGAGGCACTCAATGCCTCCTTTCTATTTGTTACGCTCTTACGTTCCAATCGTCCGTATACTGGACATTACCATCAACATAACGCCAGGTGATTTTGTCATACATCAGGGAAACAGATTCCATGTGGTTGATCTGCGAGTTTCCTGCCATCTTAGCGTTTGGCATCCCTGGGTTAATGCCCGTCACTTTCACACCCTCAATGGTCATGACGAAGTAGCACTCTTCTTGTCCTGCATGGTTAATGCGATACCAGCGAATCTCCGCACTTTTCAACGTTTGACCGGTGGCAACGGCTTTGTATAGGTACGGGCTGGAGCTATCAAACTCCTTTTCAATCATCATCGGAGAATGTGAACGCTTGCCAGTAATCTTCCCGTTGGCACTGTCTACTGGAATGTTCAGACCATGACTAAAGCCAACAATCTCTATACTCCCCTCACGATCCTGAACGTCTACAGCTCCTTTAATGTCTGCGCCGCCATCGTCCTTAAGCCACATGTAAGCCGGAATAGGCATTTTACAAACTCCTTTTAGTTGTGATTTTCTTCGTGATGAACCAGTAGCAAACAATCGTTAAGAGCAACTGAAAGCCCACAATCGCCGCTATTGTGAAATTTGAATACGTTTGATTCGGGAATAAAGACTGATAAGGCAGCAAGCGAAATAACGCCCAAAAAAGGAAGGTAAACCCGAAGATTTTAGCTAACCGTCGCAATGTGGAACTGAACCACTCTCTGGGGATACCAGCTGGACTAACTTTGTGAGTCGCGCCACGGTACGCCGTGGTAATAGCGCTCATGACAGGTACGCTGATTAATGTATTGATTAAGATGCTAAAGTAGCCGTCTAAAGATTCCCAAACTTCTGAATCAGGTTCACCTAAAATGAAGCGGGTAAACTTGTCGGCGCTTTGGAAATCGAAAAGCTCCGTAATAGAATTAACTAATCCATCATACGGAACCATTTCAGCAACGATCAGCATAACAACAGCGAACAGCACTATCTTGATGAATAAACTAAGGGCATGTTTTGCCATTGGAGATCACCTCAATCGTGCCGTATGCCTGTAGCTTCCTCATGCAAGGAACATCTATTTTTTGGCTTCTCAACAGAGCATTACGCAACATGGCAAAATCAGAATCATGTGGGAGAGTGATACAACCTTCTGATAGTACGCCTGGATGCAAACGGAAATTGCCACGCTGAACGCTCTCAATCCATGTGTAATCGTCGATCCCCCAATCATCACGCCATAATGCGAACCATTCAGAATGTTTGAATGTTGCACCATTGGCGAAGTGATTATAAATGTCTCTTCCCACTGTGTTTAGCTGTGACTTGAGTCCACCCTGAGGGCGGTCAACAATCCAGTATTTACCCGCTGGTACTGGCCCCTCTTTGGGGATCATTCCACATGCCCCACGATTACGGTAAGCACCATTACCAGAGAAAGCTAAAAACGTGCCTATACCAGGAAACGATAACGGGGAGTAGTACGCATCATTAATTACGAACTTTCCATGTAGAGCCATAGATAACCCTTTTATCTATAATGATTTATTGGCTTATCGTACTCCTACGCAATCGGACATAAGAAGGTTTTCTTCCGAGAGACCTCTGATTTTCAGACAATAGCCCGTTGGTGGTAAGACAACGTGTAAGGCCGTTAACCGGTAACATCAGAGGTGTATTAGGAAGCTAAGTTTATCAAGTTGACCATGTACCCTCAGGGGCTTGACCGAACCGCTGGCAGAGTGACCTGCTCCCTGATGCTAGTAATGTCTTCATAAGCCTCATGAGGACATCCCCATGAAGAGGCGTTTTTCCGACTGGCGTAATTACCGCTGCCTATTATACAGAACTGAATATAAATACAGCGGTTTTGCGACAGGTAAAATTGGGAAATACGAGGGGGATTCAGGGAATGGGTTTGGGGGATACTGGTAAATCGCAGGCTTGAAAAATCAGTCTTATTTTCCTCATCCATAAATCTATTCATTCGCTAAAGTGCCTTAGACGATAAATCCGTCGCATCCAGCCCTTCTTCTCAGATCCCACAAAAATTCATCAAACCTATAGATTAACGATTTACATCACCCTGATTTTGTTATGTGATCCTGTTACAGGCTTTAGTAACGCCCTGCCCAGCCAACCGTAACAGGACTTCATCGATGGAATTTTATCAGGCCGATCCGACGCTTGAGAACTACTGGCGTGGTGTGATCCTTTTTGGAAGGAACGTCGCATCTTACAAATTTGCGCTGGCGTCGGCGTTGTATGAAGTGGAAAAGACGGGCAGCGATTTGATAACGCTCGATCAGCTTGCTGTGCCGTTCAGCCGCTATCTTTGCGAGCACCTGAAGCATGCGCCAAAACAGATCACCTCCCGCAGCAGTCAATTTCTGGAAACCTGCCTGAAGTTCAACAGAGGCGAAATCACCCACGCCCAGCTCATTGAAGCGACGGTGCGCCTTGGCTTTAACAACGTGATAGATGCCTTTCATTACGTGAACCAGGGCGAGATCGATAAACGTTTTTTCCTTGATGAGCGCAAAATCAACAACGGGATCCGACTGACGGATAACTTCTATTTACTGGGCGAACGCCTGCAGTATAAAAACCTCGCCTTTGAAACCAATGCCCGCTGGAACCTGGTGGAACAGGCCTGGTCGATGGGGATATCGCGTAATCTTGTGGGCGTGGAGTTCGATGAAGATAATCAGCTGCTGTTCACAAGGGTGAACGCGCGTCGCGTAGACATCACCAGCTGCCGCGACAGCCTGAATGGGTACCAGAAAGGACGGTGTTTTTACTGCTTTAAACCCATCAGTCTGGTACCGGGAGACGCAGAACTGGCGGACGTCGACCACTTTATTCCCTGGGCTGCCCGCCATGAAGTGAGCAACATTAACGGCGTATGGAACTTAGTGCTGGCCTGTCGGTGCTGTAACCGTGGCGTTGAAGGCAAGTCTGCACGCATTCCCGAGCTCAGGCTCCTGCAGCGGTTACACACTCGCAATGAGTATTTTATTCAGAGCAAACTGCCGTTACATGAGACGATTGTTCTACAGACAGGGCAACGTCCTGAAGCACGGAAAAGCTTTCTTCAGCGTAACTGGCAGGCCGCGCTGGACAAACTTATCCATACCTGGAAACCCAACGCGGAAGGCGAGGCAACGTTTTAATGACACTTCACTACTATCAGAACCACGCGCAGGATTTCTTCGATGGCACAGTCAATGTCGATATGACCCCGCTATACGAGGCCTTCACCCAACATCTGCCACACGGTGCACGGGTTCTGGATGCGGGTTGCGGTTCAGGCCGGGACGCAAAAGCCTTTCATGAGATGGGTTATCTGGTGGATGCTTTTGATGCCTCTTCTGCAATGGTGGAACTGGCAAGGCAACATACCGGGTTACCCGTGCAGTTGATGGCGTTTTCAGAGGTCGACGGTAAAGCGCAGTACGATGGGATCTGGTGCTGTGCCTCATTACTGCATGTCCCCTCTTCTGAGTTGCCTGCGGTGATGCAGAAGCTTGCGGATGCGCTTAAGCCTGGCGGCGTTTGGTATGTGTCCTTTAAGTATGGCAACGGTGAACGCGTGCAGGGTGAAAGACGGTTTACGGATCTGGATGAAGAGGGGTTGCGGAAGTTGCTGAGGGCGGTTCCGAGCGTATATATAAATAAACTATGGACCACAAAGGATAATCGTCCAGAGAGGAATGAAATATGGTTGAATGTAATATTAAGTAAAAGTACCTTTTTAAGAAGATCTTCTTAAATTTTTGGAAAAAACATTACTGATGTTGGGCTGAGATGATCAAAGTTGTATGACTTAGCGGATCTTAACCATATCATTACAACACTGATATGGTTATCGACGAAAATTTTAATAAGGATGGCGCTTTTCAGTAAAGATGAACAAGATAACCATGACAGCGATAAAAGCATTAGTAATAAACTTACTATTTCATGCTAATTCCCAAGGTAAATCCCTACGGTTAAATACTGGTTTGAGAACACCCTCATTTCTCAATTGTTGAGCTGCCCAACGGATGTCATATTGCCACGTATATAATATATCCCCAGCATCCTTTAACTCTTTTTCATAATTATCCCATACATATTTTGAGACTTCCCGCGGCCAAGCACTTCCCCCCCGCCCCTGAAGACACTCAATGATCCATTGTTTCATTCTATCCCTTGTTACCATCATAACTCCTTATCTTTACCCATTAATCAATACACATTTACACTAACATCATCAATTTCAGATACAAGACAAATTGGCTCAAGCACTTAATGTTTCCTTGAGATAAAAGAGGAGGACAGCGCTTTCGGATACGAAAGCGCCTTAAGCCAAAAACATCAACCGGTAAATAGCAGCATGATTGTTAACATTTTAACTCCGTTTAAGGTTCGCCAGCGCACGCAGCGGCCGTCTTTCCAGTTCAAACGTATCAATGAACAGAAGAGGCGACTCCCCGTCAGCCAATCCAAAAGAATTAATCAGTGCATCGCGTTTGTGATCTCTCCATTGCCATAAAGGATGCGTTACGGCCGCTCTCCAAAGCTCTTTCCCGTCCTGCATTTCGATAAGCACAGGTAACGAATAATCTTTTAACAATTTGATTGTTGCTGGTCGTAGAGCCTCTACATCTTCCGCTAATTGGAACGCTCTTTCTCTCCATCCTTTCATCTCTGGCTGATTCCAGTCTGCGGCATTCAGACCACATGCGAATTTGGGCATAACCATCGCCCGTAGATAGGCCATACCTAAACGCCAGTCGAGCAAGCCGTGATATTGCCGATTGCCATAGCGCTGTATGCACTTGTAACACGCGGTTTGGCATTGAATCGGGTGATCTTTGTTTAAAAAATCAATCATCGGCCAGTTGTCATTCTCTTCGAGAATCTCATGTAATAACTTGACTATCAGCGGTAAGCCGCCTGCAGTTGCTGGTTCGGCAAGCCGTCTGCATAATCCTGAGCCGTTGATTAACGCGTCGGCGATTTGCAATCTGGGTTTACCAAGATGCAGTCGGGGTTCAAGCATTTCAAATTCATCTGGCGAAACATCGAGATAGAGTGCTGCCTTATGCGTTAAGATCTGGGTCGCGCTGATAGCCGCCGCGCGCGTAGGCAAATTCATGTACTCGCCGTATCTGGCGACCATATCCAGATTAAGGCGAGTATTGAATTCTGTTATTTCAAGATGAAGAGACTCCGTCTCTTTACTTGATACAAGCCCAAAGCTTTTTTTCTCGCCACGAAACTGCCAGCGCGGGTTATTGTGCGATTTTAGCCAGTCTGAGTCGATAGCCTGATCGCCTTTAACTGACGGGCAATAAGTTGAAAAGGGCATTGGTGCTTTTTGATCGTACACCAAGTCAACATTAAATCGTTCGCCTTCCTTTTCCCCATTAATGGGACCATCGTTGAGCCGTAGAATGGTCACTTCGCCGCGTTGAACAGTGAAGGAATCGCATTTTGTTGGAACGCCTTCATGTAACACTGTCGCTGTGGTTTTCAACGACATGCGGATAAAATTTTCCATATCGTCTTTGGGTTTGAAATCCGTACGAAAAGCGGCTGGCGTGATATAAAGCCTGAATTCGTCAGGACTGATAGGCGTGCAGCAATCCTCGCAATTAATGTTGTTTTCAGGTTTATGTAGCTCTAGTTTGGCGGAACCACATGCCGGGCAAACTGCTACATGGCTACAAGACTCCAGCCACGAGCCTACCGTCGAGAGATCCGATATGCGATTGTTCTGGACCTGCGGCTCTTGGTAATTACCTGTGAAGCCTATTACCTCATGCTTTTTCTTATCCTTGATTAATACTGAGCCTGGAGCATACTCGAAAACTGCGAGATCAAGATCGCGATCCATCGTCGACCATTCGTATTCTTCTTGTGCATTCAGACCTTTTGTTTTACGCAATCCCAAATAAAGGTTGCGCACCCGAGTCGGCATTCCATACATCGGCAATTTACCATGTTCGGCCAGAAAACGTGCAAGCCCCATATCCTCTTCAGGGATATAAATTTTCAGCTCAGCGATTTCATCAATTATTTTCCCCGCATTTAACAATAAATTAAGCCGTTGTTTTTGCTCTGGATCGAACGTTGCTGCGTTAATAAAGCGATCATATATATTCTGCGTTGCTTTCAACGCTCCCAGCAATCGTTCAGCCCAATTAGTTTCATCGCTATGATAGTAATCATGCGTAGATACATATTCGCCATGAATATCAGGCGGAACGAGTTTATCCCCAGGGAAAGCTGTACCGTTTTTATGATCCTCTTCACGTAAAAGATTAAATGCAGCTCTAAGCCATACTTTCCGCATAAGTCTTAATGGAATGGCATCATGATCTACCGCCAGAAAAGGTGGCGGCGGTGGATCTCCGGTGATCGCATGAGGATGAGCGAAATAGTAAGCATCATGAGTTCGTCCGCGACAAAATGTGATAACGAAAGAAAAAGCTTGGCCACGTCGCCCAGCTCGACCGACGCGCTGCTGGTAGTTAAACCGCTGAGGTGGCATGTTGGCTTGATAAACCGACTGAAGTGAACCGATATCAATTCCGACTTCCATTGTCGTGGTAACGGCAAGCATGTCTATTTCCGAATCAAGCTTTTCAAGCTCACTCATCTTATCGACAAAAATCCCCTTGAACTTACGCAAACGATCGGAGAAATCATCCGTCTGTCCCGTTAATTCTTCGACGTTCAGCCGGAAACGTTTAACTCCATCTCGCTCTCCACGTACAATGCGCTTACCGAGAAAGTTTTCCTCCCAAAGATCTTCGACAATTCCGCTAGGTTCAAGGTCGAGTTCATTCACACAACGGGTACAATATTTAAATCCTAGATGTAAGTGAATTCGCCCACAATTTGCACATTGCCAGTAATGATCGCCTGGTTTACTTATTTTGAGGAACAACTTACCGATATTGATTAGTCCTGCTTTATGATCAAGCATAGAAAGTTTATTTAAGATGCTCGTTAAACCATCTTGATACCCGCCATCACCGAACAAGGCTCTGGCGACGCGCTTAACCTTCTCTTTCTCAACATCTTTCCCAACATACCAATCACGTGTACGACTTGCATCGAAATATTTATTCTCTTTAATACGATAGGCACCTGAAAATACCCTTAGCCAGGCATCAATTTCCGGCATATCATCTTTATCTGAGATGCACGGGTATGCCAGCCCTGTTTCTTCCAGAGCGAAAAAAGTATTGGCAAAAATAACATCATCTATCAATTCAGATTGATCATAGGATATTTTTGTTTTTATTTTCATTCGTTCATGAGCAGGAAGCCTTTCACTGAACCTAATATCCCCTCCTTCTTTTATGAAATTTGTATGCCAAACAGAATTATCATTCTCATCTGAATTAGAACGATATTTATAGGGCGATATACCTAGCCCGACGAGCTCAGACGTGATTCTTCCGATTGAGTCACCTTCGGACTCAAGTAATTTGTCGATTTTTATCCGTCGATATTTACAAAGCTCAGTAATTCCATCTTGGCTTTTTTGAAGGTCATGCAGTCTGATATACTCATCGTAATCTCCAGATTGTTTGGCTTTGGCTTTCCAGTCTTCAATATCCTCGTCTGAAATATACCTCCTTTCAGCCTCGTTAATCATTGCTCTGGAAGCGGCAACCAAAATTTCCCTGCGTAAATCGCGTAAGTGCAACCGTTCGATTTCCAGCGCCATTGATGCCGCATCCTGTCGACTATCGGAGAAAACGATACTCTTTGCTTCCGCGCCGATTGCATGGAGTAATTCAAATAGCTCAGTTGCTACCAGTTGGGATGATTTCGTCACACCAGTGCGAAATGCGCGAATGGGCGATCTGGAACGATTGCTGGCAGGTCGACTGGAATAGTCAATCCCACAGTTAGGGCAGCAGAAAGGCTGAGCAGAAGGATTCTTCGCTGGTTCGCCTTTTTTAGGTTTAACAGGATTTTGGAAATAGAGATACCCGCGAACCGCGTCAGTATTCGTCGATGTTTCCTGCCCAATGGTCACAATGCCTGTAACAGGATTAAGCGCCGCTTTTTCCCAGACATCCCACCCTTTTTCGCAGCCTATAGGAGGCCGCCCGGCTATATCGACAGGCCAAAAAACCGCAAACTCCTCCAGCGTCATATCATCGTAATATTCAGCACCGGGACGTTCGGGAAGATTTTCCAGATTGGTCGCCGAAGGTAATAATTCGATTGTTTTACCGTGATTCTGCCCCTTCTGACCACCGAGCAGTAAATCACCGCATGCTTCGCAGTATAGCATTTCAAATAAACGACGACCGCGCTCTCTACCCGGGGCCGAAGGCGCGTGAGACAGGCCTCGTTCCATACAAAAATCAGCAAATTTTGCCTTTTGTTCTCCCGGTGCTACGGAGGCGAAGAAACCTTCAATATTTCTGACGAATGTATGTACGCGAAAAGCTGGTGTGACGTTCGCGAGTTGCTCACAATCCATCCCGGATTCCGGCAGTGCGCGTACCAGCATTAATCCGCGTAATGCTAATTCCAATTCATCTTGTTTATCCGTCTCTTCCTTCAGAAAAATCTTATCAATGATGAGTCCCGGCGGCATCGCTCGCGGCGACTCGCTGCCTTCTTCAATGCAAGCGTTGGTCAGCAGGGCAGCTGCTTTTTCCGCTGCTTGTTTAATGCCTTGCACATCATTTTGTGCTTTCACCCCCAAAGCTTGGAAGACATTTGACAAAGCTTTACTAAGCGCGTCCGTCATGTTCAGATTGCGAACAACATTCCCCTGCCCCTCAAGGGCAACACGCATCAATGCGGCGAAAGGCCGCACGGCGATTTTTCCTTCTGGTTTCGATGGTATATAAGGTTTTCCCTGAATGACGCAGTTACGCCAAAAATCAGGCTCATCGCTACCGGGATCGAAAGAATCGCGGCAAGTACCGAAGGGCGAAAATAGATCGCGTAGGTATTTCCGTGATTGCTCTCCATCCACACCTTCCATCGGCAGTGATGCTGAAGACGCGAGTAAACGCAGTTTGTAACGATGTTTCGGGTCGTCAAGCCCGAGTCTTACAATCAGCGACTTAATCAACATCGCGGTTTCAGTTCCAGCGGAACCACGTAATAAATGCAGCTCGTCAAATACCAAATAGAAGTATGCGTCGTTGTTATTCATCAACCATTCGCGAGTAGCATCAAATATACCGTCTTCAACTTCGCGCGAAAGCATTGCCCCTAGCATTGAGGCGTTAGTGACGAGAACGTCAGGTGGGGCAGCCTGCATATCCCAGCGAGACATCATTTCCCCACCGTCTGTCGAAGGGAATATATATCGGGTCTTTTCCGAAGGGTTTTCTTTTTCGTCGAATGCGCGCGCAGCCTGCTGATCGCTATCAATTCGCTTCAACGCCTTACGTAATTTTTCAAGATTACGAGCACGGCGACTTTTTTCCGATTTGACTCCGGAAAGACGTGGGTGGTTGGCATAGCCAGTGATTGGTGTTGCGCTAGTATATTGCCCAAAGAAAATTCGATTCCTAGCGAAGCGATGCTCCATCACTTTCCGCGCGTTATCTGAATCTAATGTTTTACGTAAACGCGCCATTTGATCTTCAACCAGAGCGTTCATCGGGTACAGCACCAACGCTCTGACTGCCGCCTGACGTTTTTCTCCTTCGCGACGAGAAACCCAGCTTGTTTTTTCATCGTTCCACCATCGATTTTGCAGATAACCGTCGCAAGGGGCCGCCCAGCTAACAGCTTCATTCGATAGTGCGGCCAGTATAGGCAACATAAAACTTTCCGTTTTTCCTGAACCTGTTCCCGATGTAACAATACCGGGGCAACCAGGAGAAATACCACGCTCCAGCATTTGAGTCTGGTGGCTATATGGCGCATGGACCGAACGACGCGGCCAGACTTCATCACCAGGTTTTGAATCGAACAGGCCGGATAACGCTAATTCGACGAACGCCTTACGGCCTTTGTGAGATAAACTATTTAGCGGCCCACCTTCCATCTCGGCCAGAGCTTCAAGCGTTTTATCAGAAGACTCATATCGTAAAACAGGCTCAATGTAGGGCTCCGCAGCAAATTCTCCACTGCTATTCAAAAGATTACGTCTTGAGGCCGAAACTGAAGGATCGGCAATACGAAAGCTGGTTTCTATATATGAAATGAAGAAATCCTGAATACGGCGAAAGCCGCCAATAGGGTCTAACATGATTTCCTTCTCCTGTAATTTATTGAGCGTACATTTCGTTATTCTTTAATTTCGGCGTATAAATCTATTAAATTTTCCTGATACATCGATTTGTTTTGAGCATCAAGCAGTCCGACTTCATGCGCTGTTCTCATCGCCCGTAGTGTATATGCCAGATCCAAACGTCCAGCTGACATTTCATCCGCAATAGCGAGTCTGTCCGGGAGAGAGCCTTGCGATGCCGGGCCGGGATCCAGCTCGCTATGATTTTCTGAAGAAAGATGTAAAGGGGATAACGCAATCGCATTCCGAATGACAACATTTTCCATTCGCAGGCGAAGATGTTGTTCCTTCATTTTCTCCGTTTCCTCACAATCTTCGTTTTCAATCGTGCCGCAAATCAGAAAGCGTCGGGGGAAATCACCACCGTACAATTGTTCTTTCAGTGCTGGCAACCAGAAACGCGCGGCGGAACATTCGACACGCTCAATGACGGCGAGGATCGTTCTGGGATAAGAAGACTCGCACAACAATAAACCCTGGTAAAGCGGCGTCGCCAGATGATTTCCTGCACGAACCCAAAGATCCCCGCAGGAAATCATCGTCGGATCGGCAACTAATCGGATGGAGCGGCCTGAAGAAATTAGCGATTCGGCAATAGCAAGGAAGTCTTGTGTTTCTGGGCCATATAGCAACGGACACTCACCAGCCAACATCAACGCAAGAAATTGCGTCATGAGTATTTTTCCATCAGGTGTCAGTAACTTGTTCTCTCTAACGCTATGACCGAATTCTTCACAGGATATTACTCTTGCTTGCGCTGGAAGGCGTACTTCGGGGATTGCTGAGTAAGCCATTCGACGAGCCTTCTCGGCAATGGCGATATCCATTTTTTCGAGTTCATTTTTTGCCTGAGCAGTACATTCTTTGACATCGGTTAAAGATGCCAAACATGCTTTATGCTCGCTGATCAGGGTAGTGAGTATCTGATGCTGATTTGCGTTCTGAGCACATAACTCAGCGCAAGCGTCTTTCAAACGGCTAATTTCGTTTTCAAGATACTCTTTTTCCTGTTTGAGCGTTCGTTCTAAGTCCGCTTGCTTTTTTGCAAAATCAATCTGCAGTTTTTCTTCTTCGAGCTGTCGTAATTGTGCAATCTCCTCTTCAAGCTCGCATTTCCTTGTCTTCTCAAAAACAGACATTTCCGTTTCAATAACTTCACGACGCCGCAGTCGTTCAGTAGAAAACTCTTTATCAAGCGACCTATACTGTTCGGCACGCAACGCGACTCGCTCTTCTTCCGCGATTTTTTGTATCTGATGCTCGAGAAGCTGGGCGATATACTGGTCCTTCAAGACTGCTTCTGTAAACTGACGAGTCAACGAATCCTCTTCTTCCAGTTTCTTAGCCAACTCTCCTCCCCGGAGCGTTTGAGCTGCAGCCAGAAGGTCATTGACTCCGGAAGTTAATTTTCCGTTTTGCTCATTTGTGTGCACCCGAAGCCATGAAGCAATTGCTGCTGTCGAATCAGCGCAGGAAAGTATTTGAATAACGTTTTCGATGTACTGCTTATCCGGCGTCCAATCATGGATATAAGCAGGTGACGCATCGACATCAGGCATATAAAACAATTTTCCGCTTTCAGATATGCCAGATACGGAAATTACGACACCTCCATGAAAATCATATTCATATACGTTCTGGCTTTTAGACAGGATCAGACAACCTGATTTCGACTCAGCTAGATTTGCCAAAATCAGGCCATCCGCGCCAAAACGAATAGCCCATAATCCCGGCTCGCCATCTGTTGTTATACCATCGAAACTCAGTTGGCGACGCGTTTCCAATAGTGTCTGGCCAGAAGATAAATCATAATAAGGATAAATACGGCGGGCATGTTTCGCCTGTGCTCTGTTGCGAGTGCCAGGCCCAACATGAAAAGCGGCCCAATCTCCCTTACGAAGCGACAAAGCCTCAGCCTCGTTAAACTCAACTTCTCCCGTGCGAGGAAACAGTTTCTTAGGATTATCGATCGAACGCCAACCAACAGGCGTTTCCTGTGCAATAGCTTTAAGGTAAGACTGATAATTTCTGCGATCAAATTGACCAAGATACCAAGGGATTTTGCCCATATTTAATTTTCCTTATTATCCCTACGTCAGCTTTAGCTGACCATTTCGCCATATCAGACGCACTTTTCCCCCGGAATGGCGACTAGCGGAGATTATGCTGCTCAAATCACCCTCGCCGTTTGGAGAAAGGGAATAGAAACATCCCGGTAGCAGTGACTCTAACCAGAGGAAAGAGACATCATCAACAGGATATGCGTAGCCGGAGTCAAACGGACCTCCGTTTCTAAGCGTATAACGCCGTATTCCCGCAGCTAGTGCGTCGGGAAGGCCGCAATCATTGATAAGACATAGCAGATGATTTTTGGTGACGCGTTCAAAAATGGGTTCCCGATTTTTTGCGCCAGCGGCGATAATAGCTGCAGTTCTAGAAAGATAATGTGTTGTTTTTCTTCCGGAAACAACTCGATAGATATCATGATCCCGTCCGCCAGGGTGAATATGAAGTGACAGCGAAGCAGACTCTTTATCCTTGGAACCATGCTGCTGAAATCTTCCTGAACGCCAGTTCCAGATCGCCACTGACTCGTGTAATTCAGCGGCGCGTTCCGTTGTGACCAGTGAAAGAGGTAATGTATCGGATGATGATGGGATTTCGATAAGCGGCCATCCTAGACGCTGGGATAACGAATCCGGATTAGCGAGTGCGGCCCCAAATACAGGGGGCGACCAGAGGCTTACGCCGCGACGACGGAAACTTTCTCCGCCCAGTCCGGCGACCGCTTTTTTAAAATCATCGATCAGACTGGCACAGACCGCACCTTCCACAACCACAAGAGAATTTTCTCCATTGCGAATATGAAGCAATGAAGGTTTAACCAGCGTCCATGCCCGCCCTTTCCACCCAGAACGCAGGCGTGGCTCGATCAGACCTGCATTTTGTAAACAACGAATCAAATGCCATACGTTGATATTACCGTCCACATGTCTAAGAAGCGCAAATAACTCAGCTTCTTCCCAACCGCTGGCTCCGCTGGCGTAAATCACCTCCAAAAGATGATCGCAGCATTCTTCGCTATCTTCCCACTGAAATTTTTCTTCGAAATTAAACACCGGCACCTTAAGTGAAGACGTCGACCAGTCACAAAACGGCTCAAACCGGTATCTTGCGCTTTCGCCTAAAGTCGGGTGCGGTACGGCACGAGTGAAAAAACGCGCGCGCCGGCGCCACGGCGGCGTTTTCTCACCTGTATCAAGGGTTGGCTCGATGAAAATTTCACCGTTAAGCGGTACAGAAGAAATCAAACGACCATCTATTACAGAAACGTTTGTCCTTGCATCAACATTCCCGGATGCATATATTCTGTAGCTTCGCGTATCTGACTCAACAAAAGGCAAAAATGCAGGTAATCCTAGCCATCCGCCAGGGACGCGTATTCCCCCATATAGCTGAGGGCGGATAACGTCGTCATCCTGAATACTCGAAGAGGAACTTATTGAGCGGAATATATCCACCGCTGAAAATCTGTTCAGCGCCTGCGCCGTTAAAATCCACTCGTCTTCTGTAATATATCCATTAAGGCGCTTACTTATTTGTACAGAGTGTTTACTGGATAAAGCGATATGAAAACGTTGAGAATCTACGTCGGGGGACGATGTCGCTCTCCAGCGCCCGTGTCCGATTTCATAAAAAAAGAGTAAGCCAACCTGCGTTGCTTTCCCCAGATTTCCGCTGTGTGCGGCGTCGCGAGCGATAAGGGCTTCGGATAACGTAGAATGAAAAACCCTTTCGTCACTCTCGCCTGCGACGCTGAAATAGCACCGCGAACCGTCGAAGTCGAGGTACATATCAATGATAGTTTGGTGAGTCATTACACAGGACGATATCTGCACTGCTCGTTGGCGCAAGCGCCAGAAGGGCATATCGAACAGTGCGCGACGTCCCAATAACCACGCGTCTCTGAATTCAGTGAAAGCCTCCTTCAGCGCATGAGATACACCCTGTCTTTGAATAAAAATTTGAAAGTACTCGATTAACTGGCGCGGGTTAGCGGCGGCTTGCGGATAGCTCTCAAGACATTCGCTCATCAGCCGCAGATCGGCTTTATTCGGGAATGCTAGTCGCAAGGTGTGACCGATCTGGACCCAGCCATCCCGTGGCGGCAAGATAAGACGCCTGTAGGGTTCGCCTTCCTGAATACGGTGCCTAAGCCATTCGGCCAATGCCTCCCACATCTTGTTAATGCCGGATAAGTTTTGAAAACTATGAGTGACCTGCAGCCAGTTCTGTAATTTCAGGCGAAAATCATTACGTTCGTCCTGCGCGTCGAATTGACTGCTGATAAGCAGCGTCATGATAAGATAAGTAAAATATCCGGGCGATCGACGAGTCGACTTTTCCATCATACCGCTTTCCAGGCGCTGCGGCAGATCCCGTATTTTCGACATACATTTTCGAAACGCTTCTTCAGCTTCATCCGCGCTAACCCCGCTTTCGGCGAATGCCGCCGCGAGCGTCGTCGGCGTAACTTCAAACCAGCGAATATCCTGCGCGTCGCCGTCAGCGCGGAACCGGAGAAAATAATCAACCAGTTTACTTTCCCAACCATCAGGCGTAACGGGCGACGTCCAATTCATTCGCGAATATCCTCCGTCCGATGGGTACTAGTTCGGACAGCCATAGCCAGTGGCTCCAAAATACGCTCGGCCAGAAAACGGACGGAAGGAACGGCGAGGCCGTCACCGATCACTTTAAACGCCGATTGATAAGCCGCCGGAAGAATAAAATCATCCGGCAAACCCATCAACGCCGCCGCTTCTTTGACCGATAACAAACGCGTTTTTACCTGGTTGCCCTTAACAACAATAATACGCGGACGTGAAGCCCCGCCTTTTGGTGTTCTAAGACAACCAAGAACGGGCGAGAACGTAATTTCGGTCCGTTGCCTGTTGACACCTTTTTCTTTGCGCATGCGTAAATAAAGGCTGCCTACAATTGCCACGCCAGATGCCTGCGCCTTCGCCAGACGCGACAGATTCGCCGGTGCCATCATACCGATCAGCCGTTGTGTTTCATCGAAAGAATGCCAAAGCGCGTTATCATCCTCAAAATCAATTAAGTCATCTAATTCCTTCGTTCTTGCTCCTGGCATATTGCCTGGCGACCACCAGACCCAGTCATTGCGGTCATCCTTTATAAGCGCTTCGCAGGCTCGAATGAGCGAAGGAGAATGCCATTGCGGCAAAGGTTCTTCTGAAACCAAACATTCGGGAATGGAAACATGGCGACTAATCGCCACAAGAAATACGCGGGGCCTGGACTGTGGAAGAAAATGCTTCGCATCAATGATCATTGCGCCATATCGGTAGCCAGTTTTACTTAACTGATGACATATAGCAGCGAAATGGCTACCTTGATTCAGCGTTAGCAACCCAAGAACATTTTCAAGAACAAGAATTGGCGGCTTACGGTTTTCCTCGCTGAGCCTGCTTATTAAATCGAGGAACGGCCATACTGCGCCGGAACGCGTAGTCTCATCCGCGCTGGAATCTCTTTCGCCAATCCCCAGGCCATTGCCGGCCAGCGATAAATCCTGGCAGGGAAATGAGGCCCAGCTTAAATCGGCATGAAGTGGCAGTTCATCGGGGGCTACTTCGCGTACATCGCGCATGTCGAAATGTTCGTCGCCCCAGTTGTCGATGTATGTCGATGCTTTTACCGGGTCCATATCGTTGGCAAACAGACATTGCCAATGTTTTCCCAGCCCAGCCCTAGCCATACCGCCCCCCGCAAAAAACTCATAGAAACTGAATCCCGCTTCGTGAAGTTCCGTTAAATGATTGTCTCTCGTGACGGCTTTAGTGCTCATGACCTGACCATAAAATAGTATTCCTTAATCGGGGCATCGATCATTTTCCTGAAAGGGATATTCTTATCTAGATAGTCTATAAAATCATGAAGATAATATCTATATGGATAAATGTGCTGGCTATGTAACAAAGTACTGAAACTGACTGAAAACAAAGACAATTCTCCCCTTCAGTTAGTGAGATTGTTAAAATGATGACGAAAAAATTCAAACAGTTAGACTTGCGCTGTAAAATGTTTGTTATTTAAAAAAATTCACTATCGGAGAGGATAGCTAAAATGTCGTTTTCCATTCTTCCTTGGTCTGAGCTAGCACCACAATACGATGGGACTATTTTACTGGGCAACGGCGCAAGCATCGCCGTTAGTCCTCGTTTTGCATATGGATCTCTGTTTGAACATGTAACGCAAAGAGAGAGCCTAGAGGCAGATGTACGCAGACTTTTTGACTTTTTTAAAACTAAAGATTTCGAACTTATTCTGCGTATTGTTTGGCAGGCGTCTAACGTCAATAAATCTTTAGAAATTGAGGATGCCCGCACCCATGAGGCCTACCTCCAAATCCGTGAATCCCTCATTGAGGCTGTAAGGGATGTGCATCCTGAGCATGATGAAATTAATGAACAACTGCCATATATTTACGAGTTTCTAAAAAAATTCAACACGGTTATTTCGCTTAATTATGACCTGATCGTCTACTGGGCAATGACATATGGCTTGGATATCAAAGATCATCATCGATTTAAGGACTGCTTTCTTGCCAGAGGTCTTTTTGAGCAGGATTGGCAGCGGTTAAGAGGAATGCTTGGAGATGAACGGTCTAATACGCTTGTTTTTTATCCGCATGGCAGTCTCATATTGTGTCGAAATCGCATTGAACAGGAGAGTAAAATTCATATCCAGAAGGCGGGTTTACTTGAGTCGATTCTGAAACGTTGGCAAAGCGAGGAAGTCGTTCCGCTGTTTGTGAGCGAAGGGACGCATGAACAAAAAGTAAACTCGATTCAGAGCAGTTTCTATCTATCAACGGTTTACCGGGAAGTTCTCGCAGAACAACGTGAGAATCTTGTGATTTTAGGCTGGGGAATGGGCGAGCATGATATACATCTACTAAAACGAATGGCAGGAACGGGTATAAAGCGAGTCGCGGTATCTGTTTTCAGAGGAGACCAAGCATATTGCAATAGAGCTAATCAATTAATCAAAGATAATCTTGGGCAAAAAACTATGATAGATTTTTTTGACACTGAAAGTCCGGGCTGCTGGAATCAGCTACCAGAAATTTGATGAGGGGCTCTAACGGTTAACAATGTGGGGACATAGTTCAGGCGGCGCGTTATTAGCGCTATGTTCTTTTAACTATTTAATTAGAATAAATTTCTCATTTTCTCAATTGGATAGTTCAGTAATTCGTTATGAACATCCCGACACTGGATGGGTAGTAATTTCATTTTTGCTTACCCTGAGCTTTCGTTAAGCCAGTCCCCCTTAAGTTCAGAACCGCAAGCTCAATTGGACTGACCTCACCTTGGTAACAATCAGGGCCATGATGGCATTCCTTCCATATGCTGCCGTGAGTATATAAGCATTATCGAACCAGCATATATTCGGCTTTATACTCACAAGCTTGTTGATGTAGAGTAACTCAGATTGACGTCGGTTGACTGAAAAGCGGGGCGAAGCCTTGCGGACACTGGATTTTAGAAACAAAAAAAGCCGCTCTTAAGCGACTTTGATTTACATCTTTTGGTGCCGAAGGCCGGACTCGAACCGGCACGTATTTCTACGGTTGATTTTGAATCAACTGCGTCTACCGATTTCGCCACTTCGGCACTGAAGGGGATGCGGAAACGTTGTGGATTATACCTGTCGCGCGCCGCCATGCAAGCGACGACGCGCGAAACCCGCGCTAAGTGCCCAAAAAACCAGCGCTACCGTCAGTCCAGCTCAGACACCGCCAGCCGAATCACCCTCGCCGCCTTCTGCTCCGGCAGCGCCAGCACCTTCGCCCACATCTCCTGCACCATATCGCAGGAGAGCTTCTCTTTGCCCGCCGCCTTCTCCGGTATCTGTAGCAGCTGGATGTCCTCACCGTACTTATCGGCAAGCTCCTTCATAATCGGCCGCACGTCTTCGACAGCCGCCTCGCGTTCGGCCTGGGTCACGGTGTGGCGGTTTTTGCCGTAGGCCGCGCGCATCATGTCGGCGTCGGCCTGCATGCGCCGCGTCATCAGGTCTTTATCCAGCATACGCATCGGGTTGATGCCGCCCTTCACCATCGGGTAGAGGAAGCGGAAGCAGGCGTCGTCGCTCACCTTCTGGATGGCGGCGGTCTGCTCCATGTTGATGGTCATGTAGTTCACCACGTTGGCGTCCGGGGCGTTTTGCAGGCGCGACATCTGCAGATGCAGGATCTGCGGCTGGATGGTGTCGATAATGTGCTGCTCCGGCTCGCCGGCCTTTTGCAGGGCGGCCATCTGGTCGAGGATGCGCTGATGCAGCACAGGCTCCTGCTCCTTGATCACCTGCCAGGCGGGCATCGCGTTGAGGGCGGTATCAATTTGCGCTTCCGGAGCGCGCTGCCTGTCGAAGAAGACCCAGAACGCCACGGCGGCAGCCGCGACAACAACAATGACCGTACTGATCCACGTTTTTTTCATCTCGCATCCTTATCCTTGCGTTATGCCGGTTTACACCGGCACGCCGCTATGGAAGCGAAACTCGTTGTCCGGTGTCGAGATAAGTGTGGCTTCAATTTCGCCAAAAAGCTGTATGCGCGGTGAGATATCGTCGTCGCTTACCTGCCGGGCCAGCGTCAGGTAGTCCTGGTAGTGGCGCGCTTCCGAGCGCAGCAGCGAGAGATAGAACTTCTGCAGGTCGTCGTCGAGGAACGGGGCCAGCGCGGCGAAGCGTTCGCAGGAGCGGGCTTCGATGTAGGCGCCGCAGATGAGCTTGTCGATCAGCGTCAGCGGTTCGTGAGTGCGCACTTCCTTCAGCATCCCTTTGGCGTAGCGGCTGGCGGTGATTTTGACGTACGGAATGTCGCGCGCCAGCATCGCCTCGCGCACCTGCCAGAAGTGGTGCAGCTCCTCTTTAATCAGCAGCACCATGCTGTCGATGAGCGCCTGGCCCCACGGGTCGTCGGTTTTGGGCATTACGCTTTTGCCAATCTGCTTATGCAGGGCGATGAAGTCCGGCTCCGGGCCGTCGCGAAAGGTGAACTGTTCGTAGGGTTTGAGCCAGTCGAGCAGCGCGTCGGCACCGCTTTCGTCGGCGACGTATTTGCGCACCAGCAGCAGCGCGGTCTGGGCGGCCTTGAGCTCGCACACCATGTGGTCGGTGAGCAGCAGCGGCAGGTTCGACGGGTCGCGGGCTTTATCAATCCATGCTTGCGGGGTCGGGCACTGGAGGAAGTTGAGTACGGGGGCGAGTATCTGCGGGTAATCCATGGTTCTGCCTTGAAAAAGCGGTGGNCCGCCTGAATCACTTAGTGACGCACGCCGTCGTCGTCTTCGTCGACGTAATCTTCGTCGTCGCCTTCTTCGCCGTCTTCACCGTTCGGATCTTCGAAGTAGGTTCCCCAGCCGTCGTACTCCACTTCAAACTTCTCGGCCAGGTTCATCAGCTGTTCTACCTGCGCGTCGATCAGCTCCGCCTTCAGCGCGCCTTCGCTCAGGATGTCGCAGCAGATGACGGTGTCGCCCTCTTCCACTTCCAGCTCTTCCGGCTCGGTCACTTCGTAACCCAGCTTGAAGGCTTCTACGGCCATTTTTTCCAGCGCGTCGAAATCATCCGCAGAGAAATGGTGCTCGATGGTGTACAGCGCGTCCGGATCGCTACCGTCTTCCAGCAGCTCTTCAATAATCAGACGCGTCTCTTCGCGTTGCTCTTCCAGTAATTCCGGGTTTGCCATGGCTCAATCCTCTTTAAAGTGCGGCAGATACTTCTATTTTCACACACGGACGGGTTTGCCTCCACCTTTGTTGGAAAGATTTGTGAAACGGGGTTGCAAATGAATAATTACACATATAAAGTGAATTTTAATTCAATAAGTGGCGTTCGCCATGCGAGGATAAAATGTCTGATCTGTACAAGAAACACTTTCTAAAATTGCTCGACTTTACCCCTGCACAGTTCACTTCTCTGCTGACCCTTGCCGCACAGCTCAAGGCCGATAAGAAAAATGGCAAGGAAGTACAGAAGCTTACCGGTAAGAACATCGCGCTCATCTTCGAAAAAGACTCGACCCGTACCCGTTGCTCTTTCGAAGTTGCCGCATTTGACCAGGGCGCACGCGTCACGTATTTAGGGCCGAGCGGCAGCCAGATTGGGCATAAAGAGTCAATTAAGGACACCGCGCGCGTGCTCGGGCGGATGTACGACGGCATTCAGTATCGCGGCCACGGCCAGGAAGTCGTCGAAACGCTGGCGCAGTATGCGGGCGTGCCAGTGTGGAACGGGCTGACCAACGAGTTTCACCCGACGCAGCTGCTGGCGGACCTGCTGACCATGCAGGAACACCTGCCGGGCAAGGCGTTTAACGAGATGACGCTGGTCTACACGGGCGACGCGCGCAACAACATGGGCAACTCGATGCTAGAAGCGGCGGCGCTGACCGGGCTGGATCTGCGCCTGGTGGCCCCGAAGGCCTGCTGGCCGGAAGAGAGCCTGGTGGCGGAGTGCAGCGCGCTGGCGGAGAAGCACGGCGGCAAAATCACCCTGACGGAAGACGTGGCGGCGGGCGTGAAGGGCGCGGACTTTATCTATACCGACGTCTGGGTGTCGATGGGCGAAGCCAAAGAGAAGTGGGCGGAGCGGATTGCGCTGCTGCGGGGGTATCAGGTGAACGCGCAGATGATGGCGCTGACCGGCAATCCGAACGTGAAGTTCCTGCACTGTCTGCCCGCGTTCCATGACGACCAGACCACGCTCGGCAAGCAGATGGCGAAGGAGTTCGACCTGCACGGCGGGATGGAGGTGACGGACGCGGTGTTTGAGTCGGCGGCGAGCATCGTGTTCGATCAGGCTGAAAACCGGATGCATACGATTAAGGCGGTGATGGTGGCGACGCTTGGGGAGTGATTGGGTCCTCTGCGGTCTGGTGCCCTCACCCCGGCCCTCTCCCACAGGGAGAGGGAGAACACCCACCCCGTAGGCCCGTGCAAGCGAAGCGCCGCCGGGCAAACCGGCTCCACTTCATTGATTTTTCACCCCGAAAAAGGTACGTTTTCGCCTTCATTCCAGCGTGGACATGCCAGCATTATGCCGATTATTCAGTCTGTTGAACGTGCGTTGCAGATCCTCGACCTGTTCAACGAGCAGGCCACCGAGCTTAAGATCACCGACATCAGCAAACTGATGGGGCTGAGCAAGAGCACCCTCCACTCGCTGCTGAAAACACTCCAGCTTCACGGCTATATCGATCAGAACCCGGAGAACGGCAAATATCGCCTTGGCATGAAGCTGGTCGAGCGCGGTCATTTTGTCGTGGGCTCCATCGATATTCGCCAGAAGGCGAAAGGCTGGCTGACGGAGCTGTCCCAGCGGACCGGACAGACCACCCATCTGGGGATCCTGGACGGGCGTGAAGGGGTTTATATCGAGAAGATTGAAGGCAAGCTGGCGGCCATCGCCTATTCGCGCATTGGCCGCCGCCTGCCGGTTCACGCCACCGCCATCGGCAAGGTGTTGATTGCCTGGCTGGGCGAGGCCGAGCTGAACGCCCTGCTGGAGGGCTATCACTACACCACCTTTACTCCCGCGACCCTCGCCTCTCGTGAAGCGTTAATGACCGCCCTGGCGCAGACCCGCGAGCAGGGCTACGCCCTGGACAGCGAAGAGAACGAGCAGGGCGTGCGCTGCGTGGCGGTGCCGGTGTGGAACCACGAATCCCACGTGATTGCCGCCCTGAGCCTGTCGACGCTCACCTCCCGCGTGGATGACGCCGAGCTGGCCCGCTTCCGCGAGGAGCTTCAGCAGGCCGGGCTCGAGCTGTCACGTGCGCTGGGCTATACCGGCTCGTAGGTGAAGTAGTCGAAGTCCGCGTAACAGCCGTCGCCGCTGATGTCCTCGCAGTGCAGCCCCACAAACGCGCCGGTAAAGAAGCCGCGCCCGCCGATGTAATCGTCTGACAGCTTCCACGCTTCATAGGTCACCGGCACGGCGTGCCACGTCTCGCCGTCGAACGAGTAGCTGTAGCGGTAGACCAGCGTATCCACGTCCACCCGCAGCCAGACGCTCTCCGCATGTTCCGGCACCGGAATGGGCTGCTCGTGCAGCGGCCACGACGGCACGTTATGGTCGAGCTGGATCACCTTGATGGTTCTCCCCTGCCCCTCCTCGTAATCCATAAAGCAGTAGCTCCAGTTTTTGCTGTTGTAGTAGCAGGTCAGCCCCGCGCTCTGCTGGAAGTGGACCGGCGAGAACTGCATCCGCGTCTCGGCCCGGAAGGTGAAGTGCTGCCAGCGGCGCGCCACGGTCGACTGGGTAAAGGTCGAGTTGAGCGAGTCGTTGCCGTAGAGCCGTAAGTAACCCGGGCGGGCGGTGAGCGAGCCGAGGGTGTCGTCGAACGGAATGCGCAGGGTCTGTAGCTGCGGGTCAAGCGTACTGCCGTCGAAATCATCCCGCCAGTTACCCTGAGCGGCTGCGGGCTGCTCCGCCACCTGCGGGCCGGGCACGGTCAGCTGCGCGTGTTTGCCGCCTTCCACGTACGGCCAGCCGTCGCGCCACGCAATGCGGGCGATGCCGGTCTCGCGCCCCAGCGGGCAGTAGCCGCGCCCGCCAGAGGCCAGCAGCGGCACGCCGGGCAGGCGCAGCGGGCGGCTGGTGAGGTAGGCCATATACCACTCTCCGGTGTGGGTTTGCAGCAGCGAGCCGTGGCCGCTCTTTTGCAGCGGGTTCTCCGGCAGGTGCCAGCTGGTCATCATCGTCACGTCCGGGTGCAGCTCGTAGGGCCCGTCGATATTTTTGGAACGCAGCACCACGACGGCGTGCTCGTAGCTGGTGCCGCCCTCGGCAACCATCAGGTAGTACCACCCCGCATGGCGATACAGGTGCGCCCCTTCGGTGTAGCAGAGCGGCGTGCCGGTAAACAGCGTTTTGCGCTCGGGCGAGAGCGTGCCGGTCTGCGGATCAAACTCCTGCATCACGATGGTGTTATGCGGGTTGCTGTGGTGGCGCGGCCCCCACGGACGGTAGAGGAAGTACTTGCGGCCATCGTCATCGTGGAACAGGGACGGGTCAAACCCGCCGTTGCCCATCGGGATCGGCTCGCTCCATGGCCCTTCGATGGACGGCGCGGTAACGAGGAAGTTGCGGCCATTTTTCCACGGTGAGTCGACAATCTTCACGTCGGTATAGAGCAGCCAGAACTTGCCGTCTGCGTAGCTCAGGCAAGGCGCCCAGATGCCGCCGGAGTCCGGGTTGCCCTTCATGTCCAGCATCGACACGCGATCCAGCGGGGTGCTGACCAGCGACCAGTTTTTCAGGTCGCGGGAGTGGTAGATGCGCACGCCCGGGAACCACTCGAAGGTCGAGGTGGCGATGTAGTAGTCCTCCCCCTGACGGCACAGGGACGGGTCCGGGTTGAAGCCGGTCAGGATCGGGTTAGTAATTTCCATGTTGCCTCCGATTAATGGGATGCGGCTGTCGCGGCGTCGGGAACGGCCTCGCCCTGCGCCGCGCGGTGTTTGATCAGCTGCTGGCTGATGGCCTCCACGCGGGCGTCGGTGAGCTTGTAGAACGACAGCATGATGAACATGCCCGCGTAGAGCACCACCGGCACCACGCAGAACAAAATTTTGATGGTGGTCAGCACTTCCACCGGCTGCACGCTGCTGCTGGCGGAGTAGTTCACATACGCAAGGATCCAGCCCACCACCGCCCCGCCAATCGCCAGGCCAATCTTCAGGCTGAACAGGTAGGTGGAGAACACCAGCCCGTCCAGGCGTCGCCCGCTGCGGCTTTCTTCGTAATCCACCACGTCAGAGGCCATCAGCCACTGCAGCGGCGTGGTGGTGTTAAAGACGAACAGGAACAGGATGTTGAGGGCGAAAATCAGCGCGATGTGCTCCGCCGGGGTGACGAAAATCAGCAGGCTGATCAGCGAGTAGGCGACGATGATCCACTTGAAGGCGGTGACGCGATCGAAGCGGCCCAGCAGTCGGGAGGAGCAGAGCGAGCCGAACATGGTGGCGAGGCTGCCGTAGAGTAAAAACTGGGTTGCCATCTCCGGGTGATCCATCACGTATTTCACGAAGTAGAGCGTCGCCCCGCCGCGCACCACGTTGGAGCAGGTCGCCATCATCTTGAATGCGCACATGATGCGCCACTGGCCGTTGCCCAGCAGCAGCCTGAGATCTTTCGCCACCGACGAGCCCGGCTGCACCTCAAAGGTGTAGCGCTCTTTGGTGGTGAAGAAGCAGACGTAGAGCAGCACCACGCCGGTCAGCCCCAGCACGCACATGGCGCCGAAATAGCCCACCTGCTCGTCCCCCTTGCCGATGATGCTGACCAGCGGCAGCGCAATGCCGCTGATGGCGAGCGAGCCCGCCGCGGCGAGGAAGAAGCGCCAGGACTGAAGGGCGTGGCGCTCTTTCGGGTCGGCGGTGATCACCCCCGGCATGGCGCAGTACGGGACGTTAACGAAGGTGTAGACCAGGGTCAGGAGAATGTAGGTCGCGCAGGCATAGATGATTTTGCCCTGCGCGGAGAAGTCCGGCGTGTAGAAGGTCAGCATGCAGACGATGCCAAACGGGATGGCGCCCCACAGCAGGAACGGGCGGAACTGGCCGTGCCGCGTGCGGGTGCGGTCTACCAGCAGCCCCATCAGCGGGTCGGTCACGGCGTCGAGCACGCGGGAGACTAAAAACAGCGTGCCCATAATGCCCGCGGAGAGTCCAAACACGTCGGTGTAGAAATAGGCCAGCAGGAACATCGTGGCCTGCCAGACAAAGCCGCAGGCGGTGTCACCCAGCCCGTAGCCAATTTTGTCTTTCATGGTTAATTGCGTCATCAGAATTACACCCTTATTTAGTGTGCTGAATTACAACATCGTGTTAATGGAGTGTAATGAGCTGTTCAATTAACCAGCAATGGTCATATCTTATTTCTGAATTACGTTATTTTGCTTTTGTGACGCCAACGATATATCGCAACGTATTGTTTAAATTAACAAATTAAAGATGCGTAAAAGCCGCCCACGGAATATTTTCCGTAGACGACAATCGCGTGAAAAATAATTAAATGCCGAGCGCTTTTTTACCGGCGTTAATTACCTCAATAATTTTATCGGTGTCATAAATACAGCCTTTCCAGGTGCCGCCGCTCACCGACTGCAATGCCGCCCACAGCCGGGTATCGTCCGGCAAAAAGTCGTGGGCGTGCAGGTCCGGGTGCGTCTGCCGCAGCGCCAGCTCGCGCGCGCCCTCTTCCGGCGTCAGCGGGTTATCCGCGGTGCCGATGAAGTTCACGCTGCCTGTTAATGTCAGGCGGTCGACGGCAATCTCGATGATGTCGTTGTCGCGCAGCTTGCCAATCGGCCCGCCCGCCAGCGCCTCCGGCGACACGTGCCCGAAGCAGGCGCCCGTCGATACGCCCGAGAAGCGCGCATCGGTGATTAACGACACCGTTTTGCCCCACGAGATATGCTTCAGCGCGGAGGTAAGCTGGTAGGTCTCTTCCATACCGGTGCCGGACGGCCCGCCGCCGATCACCACCATGATATCCCCCTGCGCAATCTCTTCCCGCTTGATGGCCTTGATGGCCTGCGCTTCCGAGACAAACACCCGCACCCGGCCGGTGTGGCGGTAAACGCCATCGTCACCCACCACCGACGGGTCGATCGCCGTGGCCTTGATCACCGAACCTTCCGGCGCGATGTTGCCCGTCGGGAAGCAGACCGTCGAGGTCAGCCCTTTCGCTTTTGCTTTCTCCGGCGGCAGGATCACGTCATCCGGCTCCACGCCGTCCTGCTCGCGCAGGCACTGGCGGAAGCGCTTACGGCGCTCGGACGTCTGCCACCAGTCGAGGTTCTCGCCCACCGTCTGGCCGGTGACGGTCATGGCGTCCAGGTGCAGCAGGCCGAGATCGCGCAGGTGGAGCATCACCTCCGGCACGCCACCCGCGAGGAAGGCGCGCACGGTCGGGTGATAGTCCGGGCCGTTGGGCAGCACGCTGACCAGGCGCGGCACCTTACGGTTGACGCGCGTCCAGTGCTCTACGTCCGGGATAGTGCAGCCCGCCGCGTGGGCAATGGCCGGGATGTGCAGCAGTAAGTTCGTTGAACCGCCGAACGCCGCGTGGATCACCATGGCGTTTTCGATGGCTTTATCGGTGAGGATATCGCGCGTGGTGATGCCGCGGTTATCCAGCTCGCTCACCGCCCGCGCCGACTGGCGGGCGATCTCCAGCCACACCGCCTGCCCGGAGGGCGCCAGCGCGGAGTGCGGCAGCGCCAGCCCCAGCGCTTCCGCCACCACCTGCGAGGTGCCCGCCGTGCCGAGGAACTGGCAGCCGCCGCCCGGCGACGCGCAGGCGCGACAGCCGAGCTCGGCGGCCTCCTGCAATGAGAGCTCGTGGTTGGCAAAGCGCGCGCCGATGGTCTGCACCTTGCCTGCGTCTTCCCCCACGGTTGGCGGCAGCGTCGCCCCGCCCGGCACCAGAATGGTCGGCAGGTCGTGCATGGAGGCCAGCGCGATCATGGTTGCGGGTAGCCCTTTATCGCAGGTGGCGACGCCGATCACCGCCCGGCGCGTGGGCAGGGAGCGGATCAGACGGCGAAACACGATCGCCGCGTCGTTGCGGTACGGCAGAGAGTCGAACATGCCGTGCGTGCCCTGCGAGCGCCCGTCGCACGGATCGCTGACGAAGGCCGCAAACGGGATCCCGCCGTTGCGGGTGATCTCTTTCGCCGCCGCCTGCATCTGCATGCCGATTTCCCAGTGCCCGGTGTGGTAGCCCAGCGCAACCGGGCGTCCGTCCCCGGCGCGAATACCGCCCTGGGTACCGATAATCAGCACCTCTTTGCCGGTCAGCTTGTTGGCGTCCCAGCCCATCCCGGCGTTCTGCGTCATGCCGAACAGGTTGCCGCTGGGGGATTCCATCAGCATCTGCGGGGTCAGCGGCAGCGCGCCCTGCGGCCCCGCCGCGTGGGTGATCACCGCATAAAACGCATCGTCCTGTGGGGTGAAAATTTTCTCAATGGTCATCGTTATCGTCCGGCTCAGCAGAGCTTGAGCTGTTGCAGCAGGGTTTTCAGCTGCGCCTTACGCGGCTCGTCCAGCGGCGTGGCGGGCGGCAGCACGTGCGTGGAGACAGAACGACCACAAAGCACGATCGCCTCTTTAATGACGTTCACAAACGGCGTATCCAGCTGATACATCTGCGGGATTTGCAGCAGGGTCTGATGATACTCAGCCGCTTTCGCCACGTCTTTATCCCGCCAGGCTTTCAGAAGATCCACCGACACCTGCGGGGCAAAGTTGCCGCTCGCCGAAATCGCCCCGTCGCCGCCGAGCAGCAGGGTATTAAACAGATGATCGTCGTAGCCGCACAGCACGGTGAAGTGCGGATGAGCGGCTTTAACGGTGAGGATCATGCTGCGCAGGTGGGCGACGGAGTCTATGGTGTCTTTGATGCCGATAATATTGCTGCGCGAATCGGCCAGGGTTTTCACCAGCGCCGGAGTCAGATCCTGCCCGGTCAGCGCCGGGAAGTTATAGAGCATCACCGGCAGCGTGACGCTGTCGGCCACCTGCTCGAAATAGCGGATCAGGTTCACTTCCGACACCTTCCAGTAGTAGGGGTTGATCACCACGATGCCGTCCGCGCCCGCCTGCTGCGCGTGCTGGCTGAGTTCAATGGTTTCCCGGGCGTTGGTGCCGCCGGTGCCGATCAGCACCGGCACACGACGATCGACATGATCGATAGCAAAGCGGGCAATGGTTTTACGCTCTTCGGCGCTGAGCTGGGAGAACTCGCCGCCGCTGCCCAGGAAGAACAGGCCATCAACGCCTGCTTTGATGAGATCGTCGATCAGCGCGGCGGTGCCCTGCTCATCAAGCTGGCCGTCGGCGGTAAAAATGGTGGAGACAGGGGGAATGATTCCCGTGAACAACGCGGACTGCGGCATAAGATCTCCTTGTTGAATCATTTTGTTCTACATTATAGAACAGCGTTCATTAATTTAACGATCATACTATGACGCAGAAAAAGGGGAGGTAAATGGGAGATGAGGAGGGAGTGCGGGAAGTTTAAGCTGGATCACATTATGCGTGGGTGCGGTCTGGTGCCCCAGCCCTCTCCCTGTGGGAGAGGGCTGGGGTGAGGGGAAATTACTCCACCAGCATTTTAACAACCACTTTTCTGACCTTAGCAGGCTCCCCCACCGCGCACAGCGGCTTATGCACTTCACCCGGCCAGAACACCACAAAATCCCCTTCGCTCAGCACCACGGTTTTCTCCTGCTCGCCTTCCGGCAGGAACGCGATGTCTTTATCCGCCAGCCAGTCGGTGTCCGGCGTGCCGTGCGGCAGGGTGCTGAACGTCATACCTTCCTGGCCCTTCAGCACAATCTGGATATCCAGATAGCGCGCGTGGTACTCGGCGCGGCGCTCGGCGAACGGCTGGGTCATGTCTTCTGACACAAGATAAAACAGGCTGTTGCCGTTGATGTCATGCTTGCCGAGCGGCGTGGCGTCGGTGACGTGGGCTTTAACGTGCTCAATGGCCTGGCGCAGCGCGTCAGGCAGCCAGGACTGCAGATGGTGGATGTTGCCGATAATCATGGGAAACCTCTCGATGTAAAACAACGTTTCATTTTTGTCTTTTATACGAGAGTTAAGCCTGCCATACCAGCCCTTTTTCGACGAGGCTTGCGCGAGCGCATGTTTATCGGAAAAGGTGTTAACCCGCTGTTAATACTGCCCAGGCAATTATGCAGCGGTTATGCATAACCTCATTTCGCGCGCGCTAAGGTTCTCACATAACCCACTGAAATAAAGAGCTTAATAACAAAACCCGCTGCCGTATCACATTTTACGACTTTGATAATTTCCGTTATAAGCCCATAATTATTTATGGATTTTCCTTAAGTCAAAAATAGTTAATTGTCATTATTGCATAGCCATTCTTTCCACTTTATTTAATCGTTTAAAATCAAACAGATAACTAATAATTACAAAATGTGTAATTCCACAAAATAATAACAACCTCAAATAATGCCACCGGATCCTGCTTAGCTATTCAACTCCCAATAATATGAAATTATTCATTATCTGATGCGAATCATGCAAATGAAAACAAACTCATTAATATCCATTTTCGCGTGAGCAATATCACATTACGGATTATTTAACTGCCTACTATAAATCACGAAATCAATTGAGCTTAGCCGCCATGTAATTAAACACACCACATGGCGCATGCCCTTTTTATTCTGAAAAACAGTTAAAGGAATAATTATGGAAAAGCATTATGTCGGTTCTGAAATTGGTCAATTGCGTAGCGTTATGCTGCACCGCCCTAATTTAAGTCTGAAGCGGTTAACCCCCTCAAACTGTCAGGAGCTGTTATTTGATGATGTACTGTCGGTTGAACGGGCGGGTGAGGAGCATGACATCTTCGCAAACACGCTGCGCGAGCAGGGTGTGGAAGTCCTGCTGTTGACCGACCTGCTCACGCAAACCCTTGATATCGCAGAAGCGAAAGCCTGGCTTCTTGAAACACAAATTTCCGACTATCGCCTCGGGCCAACCTTTGCCGGCGACGTGCGCGGCTGGCTGGCGGATATGCCGCACCGCGAACTGGCGCGGCGATTAAGCGGGGGATTAACCTACGGCGAAATTCCGGCAGCCATTAAAAATATGGTAGTGGATACCCACACGGCGAATGATTTTATTATGAAGCCGCTGCCGAACCATTTATTTACCCGCGATACCTCCTGCTGGATTTATAACGGCGTGTCCATTAACCCGATGGCGAAACCCGCCCGCCAGCGTGAAACCAATAATCTGCGCGCGATATATCGCTGGCACCCGGCATTTGCCGACGGCGATTTTATTAAGTATTTCGGCGACGAGAATATTAATTACGACCACGCCACCTTAGAAGGCGGCGACGTACTGGTGATTGGCCGCGGCGCGGTATTGATCGGCATGTCCGAACGCACGACGCCGCAGGGCGTGGAGTTCCTCGCTAACAGCCTGTTCAAACACCGTCAGGCCGAGCGCGTGATCGCCGTTGAGCTGCCTAAACACCGCTCCTGCATGCACCTCGACACGGTGATGACCCACATCGACGTGGACACCTTCTCCGTCTATCCGGAAGTGGTGCGTAAAGACGCCCAGTGCTGGACGCTCACGCCGGACGGACGCGGCGGCCTGCTGCGCACGCAGGAAACCGACCTGCTGCACGCCATCGAGAAAGCCCTCGGCATTAACCAGGTCCGCCTGATCACCACCGGCGGCGACGCCTTTGAAGCCGAACGCGAGCAGTGGAACGACGCCAACAACGTTTTGACCATCCGCCCGGGCGTAGTGATCGGCTACGAGCGTAACGTCTGGACCAACGAGAAGTACGACAAAGCGGGCATTACCGTGCTGCCGATCCCCGGCGACGAGCTGGGACGCGGTCGCGGCGGCGCGCGCTGCATGAGCTGCCCACTGGAACGCGACGGAATTTAAGGAGCCATCATGGAACGAAAACCCACTCTGGTTGTGGCTCTGGGCGGCAACGCGCTGCTTAAGCGCGGCGAGCCGCTGGAAGCGGATATCCAGCGCCAGAACATCGAGCAGGCCGCCCGCACCATCGCCGGGCTGACGGCGCAGTGGCGCGTGGTGCTGGTGCACGGCAACGGGCCGCAGGTCGGGCTGCTGGCGCTGCAAAACAGCGCTTACGACAAAGTGACGCCCTACCCGCTGGACGTTCTCGGCGCGGAAAGTCAGGGGATGATCGGCTACATGCTCCAGCAGGCGCTGAAAAACAATCTGCCCCAGCGTGAGGTGAGCGTCCTGCTCACCCAGGTGGAAGTGGACGCCGCCGACCCGGCGTTCAGCAACCCGACCAAGTACATCGGTCCGGTGTACAGCGAAGCGCAGGCGAAAGCGCTGGCCGCAGAAAAAGGCTGGACGTTCAGGGCAGACGGCGCCTATTTCCGCCGCGTGGTGCCCTCTCCGCAGCCGAAGCGCATCGTGGAGAGCGACGCCATCACGGCGCTGATCCAGCGCGACCACTTGGTCATCTGCAACGGCGGCGGCGGCGTGCCGGTAGTGGAAAACGCCAACGGCTATCGCGGCGTTGAGGCGGTGATCGACAAAGACCTCTCCGCCGCCCTGCTGGCGCGTCAGATCGAGGCCGACGCCCTGCTGATCCTCACCGATGCCGACGCGGTGTACCTCGACTGGGGCAAGCCGACCCAGCGCCCGCTGGCGCAGGTGACGCCGGAACTGCTTAAAGACATGCCGTTCGACGCCGGATCGATGGGGCCGAAGGTCGCCGCCTGCCGCGAGTTTGTTGAGGCCTGCAACGGCATTGCCGGGATCGGCGCGCTGGCCGACGGCGCGGAGATCCTGGCGGGCGAGAAAGGCACGCTGATTCGTAACTGATCACTCATTTTAAAAAGGATTTAGCCATGACCATCAACCTGAAAAACCGCAACTTCCTCAAACTGCTGGACTACACCCCGGCGGAAATTCAGTACCTGATCGACCTCGCCATCGAGCTGAAGGCGGCCAAAAAAGCCGGGCGCGAAAAGCAGACGCTGGTCGGGAAAAACATCGCCCTGATCTTTGAAAAAACCTCCACCCGCACCCGCTGCGCCTTCGAAGTGGGCGCGTTTGACCAGGGCGCGCAGGTCACCTACCTCGGCCCAAGCGGGTCGCAGATCGGCCATAAAGAGTCGATGAAAGACACCGCCCGCGTGCTGGGCCGCATGTATGACGGCATCGAGTACCGCGGCTACGGCCAGGCCATCGTCGAGGAGCTCGGAGAATACGCGGGCGTGCCGGTATGGAACGGCCTGACCGACGAGTTCCACCCGACGCAAATTCTGGCGGATCTGATGACCATGCTGGAGCACTCCCCGGGCAAAACGCTGCCGGAGCTGAGCTTTGCCTACCTGGGCGATGCGCGTAACAACATGGGCAACTCCCTGATGGTCGGCGCGGCCAAGATGGGGATGGATATCCGCCTTGTGGCACCGAAATCCTTCTGGCCCGAAGCCGGGCTGGTTGAGCAGTGCCGCGCCATCGCCAAAGAAACGGGCGCGCGCATCACCCTCACCGACGATGTGGAAGAAGGCGTGCAGGGCACCGATTTCCTCTACACCGACGTGTGGGTCTCCATGGGCGAGCCGAAGGAGGCCTGGGCCGAGCGCGTCAGCCTGATGAAGCCGTATCAAATCAACGCGGACGTGATGAAGGCCACCGGCAACCCGAACGTCAAGTTCATGCACTGCCTGCCCGCGTTCCACAACGAGCACACTAAAGTGGGCCGCGAGATCGAGATGGCGTACGGCCTGAAGGGGCTGGAGGTGACGGAAGAGGTCTTTGAATCACCGAACTCTATCGTCTTTGACGAAGCAGAAAACCGCATGCACACCATTAAGGCGGTCATGGTGGCGACACTCGGCGACTAATCACCGCCCGGCGCGCCGCGGGGTGCGCCGGGTTTCAGGAGAACATCATGGGCAAGTTCAAGTTTCCCTCCGCTTACACCATTCTCTTTTTTCTGATTGCCGTGGTTGCCGTGCTGACGTGGATTGTTCCGGCCGGGCAGTACCATATGGCGATGAACGAGGCGCTCGGCAAAGAGGTGCCGGTTGCCGGCACCTATGCGCACGTGGCATCGCACCCGCAGGGGCTGGTGTCGGTGCTGATGGCGCCGATTGCCGGGCTGTACGATCCGGAATCCGGCCAGGCCGGGGCGATCGACGTCGCGCTGTTTATCCTGATCATCGGGGGATTTCTCGGGATCGTCACCAAAACCGGAGCGATTGACGCCGGGATCGAGCGCGTCACCACTAAGCTCCGCGGGCGCGAAGAGTGGATGATCCCGATCCTGATGGCGCTGTTTGCCGCAGGCGGCACGATTTACGGCATGGCCGAAGAGTCGCTGCCCTTCTATACCTTACTGGTGCCGGTGATGCTGGCGGCGCGGTTCGATCCGGTGGTTGCCGCGTCCACCGTACTGCTCGGGGCGGGGATCGGCACGCTCGGCTCTACTATTAACCCGTTCGCGACGGTGATCGCTGCCAACGCCGCCGGGATCCCCTTCACCAATGGGATCATGCTGCGCATCGCGCTGCTGGTCATCGGCTGGATCATCTGCGTGGCGTGGGTGATGCGCTATGCCCGTAAGGTGCGCAAAGATCCGTCGCTGTCGATCGTGGCGGATAAACAGGAGGAGAACCTCGCCCACTTCCTCGGCAACAAGGGCGAGCAGTCGCTGGAATTTACCCCGGTGCGCAAACTCATCCTGGTGATTTTCGCCCTCGCTTTCGCGGTGATGATCTACGGCGTGGCGGTGCTGGGCTGGTGGATGGCGGAGATCTCGGCGGTGTTCCTCGCCAGCGCCATTATCGTTGGGCTTATCGCCCGCATGAGCGAAGAGGAGCTGACGTCGACGTTTATCAACGGCGCGCGAGATTTGCTGGGCGTCGCGCTGATTATCGGCATCGCGCGCGGTATCGTAGTGATTATGGATAAGGGCATGATTACCCACACCATTTTGCACAGCGCGGAAGGGCTGGTCACCGGATTGTCGACGGTGGCGTTCATTAACGTGATGTACTGGCTGGAGGTGGTGCTGTCGTTTCTTGTGCCTTCTTCGTCCGGCCTGGCCGTTCTGACGATGCCGATCATGGCGCCCCTTGCCGATTTCGCTAACGTCAACCGCGACCTGGTGGTTACGGCTTACCAGTCGGCGTCCGGCATCGTTAACCTTATCACCCCCACCTCTGCCGTCGTGATGGGCGGGCTGGCTATCGCCCGCGTGCCCTACGTGCGTTATCTGAAATGGGTCGCGCCGCTGCTGGGGATTTTGACGGTGGTGATTATGGTGGCGTTAAGCCTGGGCGCGTTGTTGTGATTTGCCGGATGGCGCTGCGCTTATCCGGCCTACGGATCGGTGCGGTGCCACCGGTTATTTCGGGAACTGATATGGGAACTATGATGGATTACGAAGAGTACTCTCCCAAAGAGCAACTACTGCTAACGGTCTGCCAGCGTCTGATCGCGGAAAAGAGCTATCTCTCTCAGGAAGAGATCCGCCGCGACTTGCAGGAGCGGGGTTTTGAGACCATCAGCCAGTCCACCGTTTCACGTCTGCTCAAGCTGCTTGGCGTCATAAAAATTCGCAATGCCAAAGGGCTAAAGATTTATTCGCTGAATCCCCAGCTGCGCCCTGCCCCCGACGCCGCGCGTACCGTCTCCGAAATGGTGGTGAGCGTGGAGCACAATAGCGAATTTATCCTTATTCATACCGTTGCCGGATATGGCCGCGCGGTGGCGCGTATTCTGGATTATCACCAGTTACCGGAAATTTTAGGCGTGGTGGCGGGAAGCAGTATTGTCTGGGTCGCGCCCCGGGTGGTGAAGCGTACCGCGCTGGTGCACAAGCAAATTAATTATTTACTCAGAATGCATTAATATTCATAAAGAACCGTTTGCATTGAGTAAAGCGTGCATTAAATCGCTTGATCCCAAAAACGAGCTGCGTATAATGCCCGACAATTTGCCGGGAGGAAGCATGGTCAAGCGTGTACGACATAACGTCTTACCGCGTCTGAAATCAGACGCTGGCCTGCCGTTTTTCTTCCCGTTGCTAAACCTATTCCCAGAGCCCCTCATTTGAGGGGCTTTTTTTTGCCCGGCGTCAGGAGATAAACATGAATCCGCTTTATCAAAAACACATCATTTCCATAAACGACCTCAGCCGCGAAGAGCTGGAACTGGTTCTGGAAACCGCGGCAAAACTGAAGGCCAATCCGCAGCCAGAGCTGCTGAAGCACAAGGTGATCGCGAGCTGTTTCTTTGAAGCCTCGACGCGCACCCGCCTCTCCTTTGAAACCTCCATGCACCGCCTGGGCGCGAGCGTGGTGGGCTTCTCGGACAGCAGCAACACGTCGCTGGGCAAAAAAGGCGAAACCCTGGCGGATACCATTTCAGTGATCAGCACCTACGTTGACGCGATTGTGATGCGCCACCCGCAGGAGGGCGCGGCGCGTCTGGCAACCGAGTTTTCTGGCGGTATTCCGGTGCTGAACGCCGGTGACGGCGCCAACCAGCATCCGACGCAAACCCTGCTGGACCTGTTCACCATTCAGGAGACCCAGGGCACGCTTGAAAACCTGAACATCGCCATGGTCGGCGACCTGAAGTACGGCCGCACCGTCCACTCCCTGACCCAGGCGCTGGCGAAATTTAGCGGCAACCGCTTCTTCTTCATCGCCCCGGACGCGCTGGCGATGCCGCAGTACATCCTCGACATGCTGGACGAGAAAGGCATTACGTGGAGCCTGCACGCCAGCATCGAAGAGGTGGTGGGCAACGTGGATATTCTCTATATGACCCGCGTGCAGAAAGAGCGTCTGGATCCGTCCGAATACGCCAACGTGAAGGCGCAGTTCGTGCTGCGCGCCAGCGATCTCGACGGCGCGCGCGACAACATGAAGGTGCTGCACCCGCTGCCGCGCATCGATGAGATTGCCACCGACGTGGATAAAACGCCGCACGCCTGGTACTTCCAGCAGGCCGGGAACGGCATCTTCGCCCGCCAGGCGTTACTGGCACTGGTTCTGAATCGCGAATTAGCTCTGTAAGGGGAGACGACCATGACACACGATAACAAACTCCAGGTTGAAGCCATCAAGCGTGGCACCGTGATTGACCACATCCCTGCGCAGGTGGGCTTTAAGCTGCTGACGCTGTTCAAACTGACCGAAACCGACCAGCGCATTACCATCGGCCTGAACCTGCCGTCCGGCGAAATGGGCCGTAAAGATCTGATCAAGATCGAGAACACCTTCCTGACCGACGAGCAGGTCAACCAGCTGTCGCTGTACGCGCCGGACGCCACGGTTAACCGCATCGACGATTACGACGTGGTGGGCAAATCCCGCCCGAGCCTGCCGGAGCGCATCGAAAGCGTGCTGGTCTGCCCGAACAGCAACTGCATCAGCCACGCCGAGCCGGTTTCGTCCAGCTTTGCAGTGAAAAAGCGCGCCAATGACATCGCGCTCAAATGCAAATACTGCGAAAAAGAGTTTTCCCATTATGTGGTGCTGGCCAACTAATTGAGGTTGGTAATGAAATCCCGGCTGTTATAATGGCCGGGAACATTCTTAACGCTGTAATTCTGGAGAAAAAATGAGCAAAGTACTCGCGACGGAAAATGCACCAGCGGCTATCGGCCCATACGTTCAGGGCGTTGATCTGGGCAGCATGATCATCACCTCTGGCCAGATCCCGGTAAACCCGAAAACCGGTGAAGTACCGGCCGACGTGGCGGCGCAGGCGCGTCAGTCGCTGGAAAACGTGCAGGCTATCGTTGAATCTGCGGGCCTGAAAGTGGGTGATATCGTCAAAACGACGGTGTTCGTGAAAGATCTGAACGACTTCGCCACCGTTAACGCTACGTATGAAGCGTTCTTCACCGAGCACAACGCCACCTTCCCGGCGCGCTCCTGCGTGGAAGTGGCGCGTCTGCCAAAAGACGTGAAAATTGAAATTGAAGCGATCGCCGTACGTCGTTAATACATTTCAATAAACAGAAGGCAGCTCGGGCTGCCTTTTTTATTTCGGTTATTTTTACTCTCCGGGTAAAATGACACAGAGCCAGATCCATTATTAGACTCTCCCTCGCCTAGTAATATTCTCTAATAATGGATGAGTAATGAAACTTTCAAAAATTGCACTTGCCCTCGCAACAGTGACCGTTGCATCTTCGGCATTTGCTCACGGATATATTGAATCTCCTGCCAGCCGCGCCTATATGTGTAAGCTGGGTCAAAATATTGATTGCGGCTCCGTACAGTATGAACCGCAGAGCGTAGAGAAAACCTCCGGCTTCCCGACCGGGGCAGAGCCAGCAGACGGACACCTCGCCAGCGCGGGTATCTCTCAATATTCTCAGCTGGATAAGCAGAGCCTGAATGCGTGGACTAAAAACCCGATGACCGCGGGCCCGCATGAATTTGTCTGGCACCATACTGCGCCGCACAAAACCACCAACTGGCGTTATTACATTACCAAACAAAACTGGGATCCAAATAAGCCGCTAACTCGCGATCAGTTTGAATTAACCCCGTTCTGTACAATTAACGGAAATAGCCAGGCGCCAGCCGTAACTAAATCCATGACCTGTAATGTTCCTGAACGCACAGGCTATCAGGTAATTTACGGCGTATGGGAAATTGCAGATACCACAAACAGCTTCTATCAGGCTATCGACGTTGATTTCGGGAATGGCGGCAACGTTACTCCGGACGAAACGCCTGCGGTTGTGTCCGAGTGGAGCAAAACCCTGAGCGGCCAGATTGCCGGTAATAACCTGAACGTGGGCGATAAAGTTATCGCACGCTTCTTCGACGCCCACGGCGAAGTGACCGCCATGCGCACCGAGATGACCATCGGCTCTGCTGAACAAGGCGACGCTAACCAGTGGTCCTACGATCTGGCGCAGAAGATCAACACCGCGCAGCACGACGTGCGCGTCGGCGTGAAGGATGAAGCCGGTGACATCAGCCCGGTTCACGGCGCCAACAGCGTCTTCGTGAAAGACGGCAGCACCTTACAGTCCGTTGCTATCTCTTATGAAGAGCAGAAAGCGCAGGTGAGCGAAACCATCGCCGTTACCGATCTGCAATACAGCAAAATCGAACATGGCAACGCGACCGTGACCTTCCACGTGAATACGCAGGGTGACGTGAATTTTGAAGCACACGTGATGAACCACCACGGTGCGGAAAAAGGCTACCTGAAGCAGGACATGAACAACAGCAATCAGGACGTCACCATGACCCTGACCGACGTGACCGCCGGTCACCACATGCTGAAATACTACGCGACCAATAAAGACGGCACCCTGTTCGCGCAGGACGTCCTGAACCTGATGCTGGAAGGCGATGCCGCTGCGGATAGCACCGGCCACCACGACTTTACCTTCCCGGACAATATCGCGTCGTACAAGGCAGGTACCGTGGTGCTTCAGCCTAAAGACGGTAAGACCTACGAATGTAAGCCTTTCCCGTACAGCGGTTTCTGCGTGCAGTACAGCCCAACCGCAAACCAGTATGAGCCAGGCGTTGGCGCACACTGGAAAGAGGCGTGGGTTCTGAAGAACTGAGTGGCCTTTATGCCCGGCGGCACTTCGTTTGCCGGGCCTACGCCACGTAGGCCCGGTAAGCGCAGCGCCACCGGGCATGTGTGTTACTGATTTCGCGTGGCGCGTAGCAGCGTCTCCAGCGGATAGACCGCCGCAATCACCACCTCATCCTGCACCTTCGCCGCGCTGTCCAGCTCGCTCTGGATCGACGCGATCTCTTTGTCGTCCAGCGTCCCCTGACGCGCCACCAGATCCGTCAGCCTCAGGCCAATCGAGGCCAGCTTATCCACCTCCAGAATGACCGGCTTAATGGCCTTCAGCTGATAGCTGTTTTCGCTCAAGGCCAGCACGTCGCTGGTGTTGTTCTGCCAGCGGTTAAAGACGTGGCGCAGCGCCTCGGCGCTCTCCGTGTCTTCCGCGTCGCTCACCAGGCGGTCCGCCCACTTGTGCATCTGGCGCACGGTAGCGCTTTCGGCGTTCAGCGCATCTGCAAGTCTGTTAAGCGGCTCAAACTGATGGTAGTTTCCGGCCTGGAACTTCAGGTGCTGGCGGGTGTAATACTGGGCCGGCTCGAGCGCCTGAGCGAGGATTTGCAGCGGCAGGGTGTCGGCACTGTTAGCGAGGCGCGTGAACTGCACCTGCTGCTGGGTATGCTGCTGCAGCCCGACGGACACCGTCGACCAGCTGTCCATCGCCTGCAGGCGGGTATACATATTATCGACGTCGTTGACGTCCTGCGCGGACCACAGCCGCTCCGCCACCGCAAAGGCGCGCGGCCACAGGCGGATGTCCAGCACCGGCGCGACCACGTTTTCCGCCCACAGCGCGGCTTCGCCGCCGAGCAGGTTGGCCTGATTCGCCACGTCCGGCACGACAGGAGGGGTACCTTTCGGCACGTCGTCCAGACGCGCGCCGCTAATCGGGTAGCGGGTGTTTCCCACCAGGAAATAACCGGTGAGTTTGTCGTTATCAACGTTGACCACCGGGCGCGTTTCACCCATCCAGGTGTCGACGGTAAAGGTCACCTGGTTGTCGTCGCGCCACTGAATGTTATTCACCGCCCGACGCGATTTCCCGGCAAAATCAATAAAACCGCGCCAGCCGGCGTCGCCTTTCACCAGCGTAAAGCTGCCTTCCACCGGCTTGCCCTTCAGGCGCGGCATGGAGAAAGCCCAGCTCTGGACGCTGTCGGTGTCCGCTATCACGTCCACGCCATTCAGCCCCTGCGGCACGATTTCGTTGCGGTAGTGATAGGCGGTGGACTGGGGCTGGTCGAGGTAGAAGCCGGTTGAGAGAATGCCCTTATAGCCGTTCTGCGCCACCTGCCCCAGCGCGTCCTGTCCCTGCCAGGACTGGATCAGAATGCTTTTCGGCAGATCGGGATGGTAGATCTCATCCCAGCCGACCATCTGCCGGTGGTGCTTCTCAAGGATCGTCTCCAACTTGCGGTTGAAATACGCCTGCAGCGCGTGGCTGTCCGCCAGTTTGTTGTCGCGCATAAATCTCTGGATCGCCGCGTTTGCCTTCCACTGGCTGTCGTCCACCTCATCGCCGCCGATATGCAGATACGGATCGGGGAAGATCGCCGCCAGTTCGCTGACCATCGCGTCGGCAAAGGTGTAGGTCGCCTCTTTGGTGGGATCCAGCACCGGCTTCAGCACGCCCCAGTGGCGCTCCATAGCGTACGGCCCCGGCGCGCTCATCAGTTCTGGATAGGCGACGGCAATCGCTGAGGCGTGGCCCGGCATATCGATTTCCGGCACCACGCGTATGCCGCGTTCGGCAGCGTAACGCACAATCTCGCGCATCTGCTCAGGGGTGTAGAACAGCCCGTCGCTGGCAAGCTGGGTTAATTTTGGATAACGCTTCGAGGTAAAGCGCCAGCCCTGATCGTCAGTCAGATGCCAGTGCAGGACGTTGAGCTTGGCCGCAGCCATGCCGTCGATCTGACGCTTGATATCGGGTAACGGGATGAAATGGCGCGCCGAATCGAGCAGCAGCCCACGCCACGGGAAGCGCGGCGAATCTTCGATGGTGACCCACGGAATCGAGGTGTTTTCGGCACCGTTCTGCATCAACTGGAGCAAGGTTTCCATTGCGCGCAATGCGCCAAAGCGGGTGTTAGCGGAGATGTTCACGCCGTTGGCATCCACTATGAGTTTGTAGCTCTCATCGCTGTCCGGCAGCGGCTGCGGCTTCACCTTTTTAGCGATGGCGATACGGATGGTCGGCTTGTCAGGTTTTTCGGCCTGTGGCTGTAGCGTCCAGCCGGTTTGCAGCGCAATGCGCTGGCGCAGGCGGTTGACCGCGTCCCCCAGATCGTCGCCGCTGACGCTCACGGAGAGTTGATTGTTAAGCACCAGCGCGCCCTGCGTCGTCGGGCGTTCAACCTTCGCAGGCCAGGGCATCAGGGGAAGATCGCCTGCCGGCGCGGCAAAAGCGGAGGCGCCGAGCATAAGCCCGGCGGTTAAGAGACTGTACCGTAACATGAATGTTCCTTATCTGACGGGCCAAATACAGGCAAAACATTCTGTTAACATGCGTACAAATTGTCGTCAAGCGAATGCGCCGACGGAGATCACAGGTTGTTGAATTTGGGAGGAAAGCCAGATGCCGGGTGGCGGCTTCGCCTTACCCGGCCTACGTTTGGATTGTGGCAAAATGAGCTTACTGCCACCCATATCGACGCGCATAGAACCCTTTCACCATCTGGGTCAGCACCATATAACCCGCAAGAATCGCCACCAGCCACGGGAAGTAGCTCAGCGGCAGCGCCTGCAGCTGCAGGTAGCTTGCCAGCGGCGAGAACGGCAGCGCGATACCCAGCGCCATCACAATGCCCGTCATTACAATCAGCGGCCACGCGGCACGGCTCTGGATAAACGGAATGCGGCGCGTGCGGATCATGTGCACAATCAGCGTCTGGGACAGCAGCCCTACCACGAACCAGCCGGACTGGAACAGCGTCTGGTGTTCCGGGGTGTTGGCGTGGAACACAAACCACATCAGGCAGAAGGTCAGAATGTCGAAGATGGAGCTGATCGGCCCAAAGAACAGCATGAAGCGGCCCAAATCGGCCGGGTTCCAGCGCTGCGGCTTCTGGATCTGCTCGTCATCCACGTTATCAAACGGGATCGCTACCTGAGAGACATCGTACATCAGGTTCTGGATCAGCAGGTGCAGCGGCAGCATCGGCAGGAACGGCAGAAACGCGCTCGCCACCAGCACGCTGAAGACGTTACCGAAGTTGGAGCTGGCGGTCATTTTGATGTATTTGAGCATGTTGGCGAAGGTGCGACGCCCTTCGATGACGCCCTCCTCCAGCACCATCAGGCTCTTTTCCAGCAGGATGATATCCGCCGCTTCACGGGCGATATCCACGGCGCCGTCCACGGAGATGCCAATGTCCGCCGCACGCAGCGCGGGCGCATCGTTGATGCCGTCGCCCATAAAGCCCACCACGTGCCCTTCACGACGCAGCAGCGTCACAATGCGCTCTTTGTGCATCGGCGTCAGGCGGGCAAACAGCGTCGTGCGCTGGGCAAGCTGCGCCAGTTCGTCGTCGGTGAGGTGCTCAATGTCGCTCCCAACCACCACGTCGCCCGCGTCCAGCCCCACTTCGTGACACACTTTGGCCGCCACCAGCTCGCTGTCGCCGGTGAGAATTTTGACGGTGATGCCGCTCGCCTTCAGCGCCTTCAGCGCCGGTGCGGTGGTCTCTTTCGGCGGATCGAGGAATGCGATGTAACCCTCGAGGATCAAATCGGATTCGTCGATACGCTGATAGTCCCCCTCCCGCGCGGGCAGGAATTTGCTCGCCACCGCCACCACGCGCAGCCCCTGACGATTCAGGTTGTCGGTGACGCGCTTGATGCGGCGCAGCATGGTGTCGTCCAGCGGCACGATCTCCCCGTTATGGCGCACCTGCGTGGAGACGTTCAGGATCTCCTGCAGCGCGCCTTTGCAGATCAGCTGGTGCACGTCCGGCTGCTCGCTGACCACCACCGACATGCGGCGGCGCTCGAAGTCGAACGGGATTTCGTCCACCTTCTGCCAGCGGCCGGAGAGCGTACGGGCGGCCTCCTCGTCCACGCCTTCCAGCACCGCCACGTCGAGCAGGTTTTTCAGCCCGGTCTGGTAGTGGCTGTTCAGCCACGCGCTGTGGAGCACGCGCTCGCTGGTTTTACCGGCGATGTCGGTGTGGTTCTCCAGCACGATTTTATCCTGCGTCAGGGTGCCGGTTTTATCGGTGCAGAGAATGTCCATTGCGCCAAAGTTCTGGATGGCGTCGAGGTGTTTGACGATCACCTTTTGTTTAGAGAGTTTGACCGCCCCGCGCGCCAGCGTGGAGGTAACAATCATCGGCAGCATTTCCGGCGTCAGGCCGACGGCCACGGAGAGCGCAAACAGCGCCGCCTCCCACCAGTCGCCCTTGGTGTAGCCGTTGATCAGCAGCACGATTGGCGTCATAACCATCATAAAGCGGATCAGCAGCATGCTGACGCGGCCAATGCCTTTCTGGAACGCATTCGGCTCGCTCTCCTGCTCGCTGACGCGCCCGGCAAGCTGTCCAAACCAGGTATTGCCGCCGGTGGCGGTGACAATCGCCTGCGCCGTGCCGCTGACCACAGTGGTGCCCATAAAGCACAGGGTGTCGCACTCGAGCGGGTTCATCTGCTGCGGGTCGCGGCTGCGCGATACCTTCTCAACGGGCAGGGACTCGCCGGTCAGGGAGGCCTGCGCCACGAACAGATCCCGCGCCTGGATGATGCGTAAATCCGCCGGGATCATGTCTCCCGCCGCCAGCTTCACCAGATCGCCCGGCACCAGCTGGTCAATGGGCAGCTCAACCCAGGCGTTTTCGCCGAGGTCGTTAATCACGCGCGAGACGGTCGCGGTGTTGCTGACCATCGCCTTCAGGGCGTCCGCCGCTTTGGTGGAGCGGGCTTCCTGAATGAAGTTCAGCAGCGTGGAGATACCCACCATCAGGGCAATCACGCCCGCGGCAAAGAGATCTTCCGTCGCGTAAGAGATAATGCCGAGCACGGTCAGCAGCAGGTTGAACGGGTTGCGGTAGCAGAGCCACAGGTGCACCCACCACGGAGAGGGCTTCTGCGCCGGGATCTGGTTATCGCCGTGCACGGCGCGGATTTTTTCCACTTCAGACGCGTTCAGCCCTTCCGGATGGCCGCCAAAGGCGCGCCAGACTTCGTTTTCATCCATCGCCGCCACGTTCAGGCAGCGTTCGGTCAGGGACGCCGGGATCGCCGCTCCCGCCATGTTTTTGGCATTGGGCAGCGGATCGCGCTGAACAAGACGGTGTGGCAGATGGCGGCTCAGCAGCGCCTGCAGCTGCCGGGTGATATTTTTAAACATAGACATTCCTCCGCATCCGCCAGGCGGACGCAGCATTCCCTTCAGGCGTGGCAAAGCCGTACCTGTCAGGCACTCAATTTTTCAAGCAGGAACGTTTGGGACGTTGCTGCCTCACATTACCGGTGAGACAGCAAAAGCTGGCTTACCGGAAAGAACAAATTCTCCCTTTCAGGAGAGGTGCGGGATCGGGATCCATAAAGCCTCCGGTAAGTAAAAAAACAGGGTGTCGCCGCGCAGTATAAAGATTTAAGCGTACCCTTTGTGACGATTCGGGCGGTATTATACGCGCCTGCAAATAAACAGTACGTAAACCAGACTTTGCCCATAGCGAAATCGCGCTATAGCATTAGGCTCAATTGACCATTTTGTCGTTGTTACAGGGAAAACAGCATGCAGAACCGCCTTACGATTAAAGACATCGCGCGTTTAAGCGGCGTGGGGAAATCAACCGTCTCACGCGTGCTGAACAACGAAAGCGGCGTCAGCGAACGCACCCGCGAGCGCGTTGAGGCGGTCATGAATCAGCACGGTTTTTCCCCTTCCCGCTCCGCGCGCGCCATGCGCGGGCAGAGCGATAAAGTGGTTGCGATCATCGTTTCGCGTCTGGATTCCCTCTCCGAAAACCTCGCCGTTCAGACCATGCTGCCTGCCTTCTACGAGCAGGGCTATGATCCGATCATGATGGAGAGCCAGTTCTCGCCACAGCTGGTGGAAGAACATCTCGGCATGCTCCAGCGCCGTAACATTGACGGCGTGGTGCTGTTTGGTTTTACCGGCATTGACGAGGAGATGCTGAAACACTGGCAGCCGTCGCTGGTGCTGCTGGCGCGCGATGCCCACGGTTTTGCCTCCGTCTGTTATGACGATGAGGGGGCGATTATCACCCTGATGCAGCGCCTGTACGAAGAAGGCCACCGCCACATCAGCTATCTGGGCGTGCCGCACGCGGACGTTACCACCGGCAAGCGCCGCCACGAAGCCTATCTGGCCTTTTGCAAAAAGCACAATCTCCCTGCCGTGGCCTCCCTGCCGGGGCTGGGCATGAAGCAGGGCTACGAGCAGGTCGCCAGCGTCCTGACGCCGCAGACCACCGCGCTGGTGTGCGCCACGGACACCCTTGCGCTGGGTGCCAGCAAGTATCTGCAGGAGCAGCGCATTGATAACCTGCAGGTGGCGAGCGTCGGCAGCACGCCGCTGATGAAGTTCCTGCACCCTGAAATTATCACCGTCGATCCGGGCTACGCCGAGTCCGGCAGACAGGCCGCCGCACAGCTGATCGAGCAGATCAACGGGCGGAGCGAGCCGCGCCAGATCGTTATTCCTGCCCGTCTCTCATAACCCCCCTGAATCGTTTATTGTGATCTTCGCCCGATTTCGGGAACGTTCCCATTTTCGCCGTCACGCTGAAGGAGTAGGCTTGCGCTCAGGTCATTACCCCCCTCAACATCTGTCATGAGGTTTCATGATGAGTAAAGTCAAACAAGCAGATATCGATCGGCTGATCGTCCTGGTCGGCGGCCGCGAAAACATCGCCACCGTCAGCCATTGCATTACCCGCCTGCGCTTCGTGCTGAACGATCCGGCCAAGGCCAACCCGAAGGCGATTGAAGAGCTTTCCATGGTGAAAGGCTGCTTCACCAACGCCGGACAGTTCCAGGTGGTGATTGGTACCGAAGTGGGCGATTACTATCAGGCTCTGCTGGCGACCACCGGACACTCTTCTGCCGATAAAGAGCAGGCGAAGAAGGCGGCGCGCCAGAATATGAAATGGCACGAGCAGCTGATTTCCCACTTTGCAGAAATCTTCTTCCCGCTGCTGCCGGCGCTGATCAGCGGGGGCTTAATTTTGGGCTTCCGTAACGTCATCGGCGATGTGCCGATGAGCAACGGTAAAACCCTGGCGCAGATGTACCCGGCGCTGCAAAGCATCTATGACTTCCTGTGGCTGATTGGCGAGGCGATTTTCTTCTATCTGCCGGTGGGGATTTGCTGGTCCGCGGTGCGCAAGATGGGCGGTACGCCAATTCTCGGTATCGTACTGGGCGTCACGCTGGTCTCTCCGCAGTTAATGAACGCTTACTTACTTGGTCAGCAGGTGCCTGAGGTATGGAACTTCGGCCTGTTTACCATCGCCAAGGTGGGCTATCAGGCGCAGGTCATTCCGGCCCTGCTGGCGGGTCTGGCGCTGGGCTTTATTGAGACGCGTCTGAAGCGCATCGTGCCGGATTACCTCTACCTGGTGGTGGTGCCGGTCTGCTCGCTGATCCTGGCCGTCTTCCTGGCGCACGCTTTTATCGGTCCGTTTGGCCGCATGATCGGCGACGGCGTGGCCTTCGCGGTGCGTCATCTGATGACCGGCAGCTTCGCGCCAATCGGTGCCGCGCTGTTTGGCTTCCTGTATGCCCCGCTGGTGATCACCGGCGTGCACCAGACCACGCTGGCCATCGATATGCAGATGATCCAGAGCCTCGGCGGTACCCCAGTCTGGCCGATTATCGCCCTCTCTAACATTGCGCAGGCCTCTGCGGTGACCGGCATCATTATCGTTAGCCGTAAGCACAACGAGCGTGAGATCTCCGTTCCGGCGGCCATCTCCGCCTATCTCGGCGTCACCGAACCGGCGATGTACGGCATCAACCTTAAGTACCGATTCCCGATGCTCTGCGCGATGATCGGCTCTGGCCTGGCGGGCCTGCTGTGCGGCCTGAACGGCGTGATGGCGAACGGGATTGGCGTCGGCGGCCTGCCGGGGATCCTCTCCATCCAGCCTACTTTCTGGCAGGTGTTTGCCCTGGCAATGGCGGTGGCGATTATCGTCCCCATGGCGCTCACCACCGTGGTTTACCAGCGTAAGTTCCGTCAGGGCACGCTGCAGATTGTTTAACTTCATCTTTCGGGGCGCAGTTGCGCCCCTTCGCATTTGCAGGAACGCACTATGAATACCCTTCTTCACTGGTGGCAGAACGGCGTCATCTACCAGATTTACCCAAAGAGTTTTCAGGACACCACCGGCAGCGGCACCGGCGATCTGCGCGGCGTGACGCAGCGGCTGGATTACCTGAAAACCCTCGGCATCGACGCCATCTGGCTGACGCCGTTTTATATTTCCCCGCAGGTGGATAACGGCTACGACGTGGCGAATTACACCGCCATCGACCCGTCCTTTGGCACGCTGGATGACTTTGACGAGCTGGTTGCCGAAGCGCACGAACGCGGCATTCGCATCGTGCTGGATATGGTGTTTAACCATACCTCCACGCAGCACGCCTGGTTCCGCGAGTCGCTGAACAAAGAGAGCCCGTACCGCCAGTTCTACATCTGGCGCGACGGCACGCCGGAGCAGCTCCCCAACAACTGGCGCTCCAAGTTTGGCGGCAACGCCTGGCGCTGGCACGCCGAGAGCGAGCAGTATTATCTTCACCTTTTCGCGCCCGAGCAGGCGGATCTCAACTGGGAAAACCCGGCGGTGCGCGCCGAGCTGAAAAAGGTATGCGAGTTCTGGGCCGATCGCGGCGTGGACGGCTTGCGTCTGGACGTGATTAACCTCATCTCTAAAGACCAGGATTTCCCGGACGACACCATTGGCGACGGTCGCCGCTTCTACACTGACGGCCCGCGCATCCACGAATATCTCCAGGAGATGAGCCGCGACGTCTTCACCCCGCGCAACCTGATGACGGTGGGCGAGATGTCGTCAACCTCGCTGGAGAACTGCCAGCAGTACGCGTCGCTCGACGGGCGCGAGCTGTCGATGACCTTTAACTTCCACCACCTGAAGGTGGACTACCCCGGCGGCGAAAAGTGGACGAAGGCAAAGCCGGACTTCGTGGCGCTGAAAACCCTTTTCCGCCACTGGCAGCAGGGCATGCACAACAAAGCCTGGAACGCGCTGTTCTGGTGTAACCACGACCAGCCGCGCATCGTGTCGCGCTTTGGCGACGAAGGGGAACACCGCGTTCACGCTGCAAAGATGCTCGGCATGGTGCTGCACGGCATGCAGGGCACGCCGTATATCTACCAGGGTGAAGAGCTGGGCATGACCAACCCGCACTTCAGCCGCATCACCGACTACCGCGACGTGGAAAGCCTGAACATGTTCGCCGAACTGCGGGCCAATGGCCGCGAGCCGGATGAATTACTGGCGATTCTGGCGAGTAAATCCCGCGATAACGGCCGAACCCCAATGCAGTGGGACGCGTCGCACAATGCGGGCTTTACCGAGGGCGAGCCGTGGATTGGGGTCTGCGATAACTATGAAACCGTGAATGCCCGTACGGCGCTGGACGACCCGGATTCAGTGTTCTACACCTATCAGTCGCTGATTCGTCTGCGCAAAACCCTCCCGGTGCTGACGTGGGGAGATTATGACGATCTGCTGCCGGAACACCCTTCCCTGTGGTGCTATCGCCGCCAGTGGCAGGGCCAGACGCTGATGGTGGTGGCGAACCTGAGCCGAGAGCGCCAGCAGTGGCAGCCGGACCCGGTACAGGGCGCATGGCAGGTCGCACTTAGCAACTATGAGGACGTCCCCTCACGTCCCGATACGCTGCAACTGCGCCCGTTTGAAGCCATCTGGTGGGTGCAGGAATAAACGTCAGGAGATACAGCATGCTGTATCTCCTTTTTTTATGTTTAGCGATACGCTAAATGTACGACGATAACTTTTACATCACGGCGTACCGAAAATAAAAATAGTCCTGCCAATTAAATAACCTCGGCAGGACATGATGAAAAAGACAATTATTAAAGTAACGTGTATTAGCGCATTATTATTGAGCACACAGGGATGGTGCGGAAATACGTCCATCGACCTTCGCTTTGGCCATAATACGCGCTCTGACGTAAATGATTCTCGTATTAAGGTTATGCATCAGGCGGATAACGGTTTTTACTTCTCCGTTGAAGCCGCACAAAACCATAACGACACCTTTTTTGGTGATACCGACCGAAATAATCCCGATGACAAAGGATTAACGGAGGCGGCACAGGAGATTGAAACGCGCTGGCGCTTCAATCTGGGCAATGGCTTTGCCGTTGCGCCTGGCATGGTGACGGTTTTCACCCCCAGTAATACCCACTATCGCCCCTTCATTCAGGGCTGGAAAGCGTTCGATAACGGTCTGAACCTCTCTGCCCGTTACCGTTATAACACCATCAATGACGCGCACAGCGACAAAGAACTCGACGGCAGCGGCTATACCCGCCGTCAGTCACACCAGTTCGACATTTGGTTCGCGTACAACATTGGCAAATTCGGTATGTCCTACAACCCGCGCTTCCGCTGGCAGGATAATGTCGATCAGGGAACCGGGGATGATACCTACTGGGAGCATACCGTTGCGTTCAACTACCAGCTCGACGATGGCTGGACGCCTTACGTCGAGCTGGTGTCACTGGATAAAACCTATATCAACAATGATGGCAACCATGAAAATGATTATGCCGTACGTCTGGGGATAGTGAAGCAGCTCTGATGGCCTGACTACACCGTATCGTGCTGCAGCAGCCTGCAGCCGATACGGTCCACGGCGCTTAACAGTTCAAGCTGGCCCTCCCGCTGATACAGCGATACCGCGTTAATGTCGATCGATAACGGCCAGCATAGCGTTGAGATCGACGCCAGCGTCGCCCCCTGACGGGTAATTGCAATAATCTTTAAGCCCTTGCGCAGTGCGTTTCGCGCCATTTCTATCAGCGACTGTGTCTCCCCGGATTTGCTGATCAGCACCAGCGTCCCCTTCGATACCCGTGTCAGCTGGTGCATGTCATTCAAAATAAGATGCGGCAGGCTCGCCAGCGATAAAAAGCGCGACAGGTAGTTGAGGCTGGTAAGCGAGGCACCGCGTGCGTACAGATAGATATGGCTGGAATGGATGAGCAGCCTGGACACCTCCGCCACAATGTCGTCCGCCTGCGGACCCGCGTCGGGCACTGCAGGCGCAGGGGTAAAATGATCGCGTAAAAAACGATACCGAAGCTCGGTATAGCTTTTATACCCCATTTTTTTACACACACGATTAACGGATGTTGTCGTTGTAAAGGTATCACGGGCAATCTCTTTTGCCGAAATATTAGAAATATTACACGCGTGATGCTGAATGTATTCAAATATCAAGCGTTCACTTCCCTGGAATGAATTCATATATTACACCCTGTTTAATCCCGGCATGATATTAACACAACAGAGAAATAGTCTCTGGAAGGCGCTTCACACATTGCATTTACGCGTATCGCGATACGTAATTAGTATTAGCAAACGTTAAAAACTGTTTTAGGTTCTCTTTATACTTTCCCTGTTTTCACATCCAGGGAATTATGACAATGACGAAACAGAAAGTTGTCGCGGTAACGGCCTGCCCGACGGGCATTGCACATACCTTTATGGCGGCGAATAAAATTATTGCATGGGCTAAAGAGCATAATATTGAGGTGAAGGTCGAAACGCAGGGCAGCGACGGCGTTAAAAATCGCTTAACGAAGCAGGATATTGCCTCCGCCACGGCCATTATTCTGGCAACCGACGTCCCCATTCAGGATGCCGAGCGCTTTGAAAACATTCCCCACCTTCAGACCCGCACGCAAGAGCTGATCAAGCATACCGATCGCTATCTGCGTCAGGCGCTTGCCATGGAAAAAAACGTCACGACTGTCGTACATGAAGACGAACTCCAGCCTTCGGCTTACCAGATTTTTATCGGCCATATCATGGCGGCCATCAGCTATATGCTGCCGGTGGTGGTCATGGGCGGGCTGATGATGGCAACGGCCAAAATTACCGGCCAGTTTATTAACATCGACCATTCGCCGTTCAGCGTGCTGGATAAAGTGGGCTTTATGACCATTAAGTTCATGTATCCGGTTTTCGCCATGTATCTGGCGTTTTCCATTGCTGGCAAACCGGCGCTGATCCCCGGACTTATCGGCGGCATCATGTCAGACGAGGTCTACAAGCGCTTCTTTGATATCGAAGGCTTTATGCCGTCCGGCTTTTTCGGCGCGATCGGCATTGGCTTTTTTGTGGGCTATCTGGTGCGCTGGCTGAATGATTCCATTCACGTCCGCCAACAGCTCACCACCATCAAGACCATGCTGGTCGTCCCGCTCATCACCGGCATTACGCTGGTGATGGTCATGGAATATTTGATTAACCCGATTTTTGGCTCGCTTAACCAGCTGATGGTGGTCTTTTTTACCTCGGCAGGTGACACCGGGCGCGGATTCTATTCCGCGATGATCGCCGCAGGCACCGCGTTCGATCTGGGCGGCCCGGTCAACAAGGCGGCAGGCTCAGTCGCGCTCGGCCTGAATGGCATGAGCGAAACGTTTGATCTCACCGCCCGCGAACTCTCCATCGTGATCCCCTCTATTGGCGTCGGCTTTGCCGCGTTCCTCAACGGCCGCTTTGGACTACCGGATGTTTTTAGCCGGGAAGAGAAAACCGTTGGCAGCACCTCGTTGCTGTTGGGCGTGATTGGGATCTCCGAAGGCGCGATCCCGTTCATCCTGAAAAACCCACGTCTGATCCCGGTGTTCATGACCGGTGCCGTCGCCGGCGCGCTGGTCGCCATTGCACTCGGCGTGAAGCAGACGCTGCCGCTGCCGGCCATCTGGGGCTGGCCGCTGGCAACCAACGTGGCGGGCTACCTGGCGAGCGTCTTTATTGGCGCACTGATTTGCGCCCTGGGCGTGCTTTACGTCAGCTCAAAGAACGCCAGCTAAGGGGAAGGTCATGAATCAGATCCACGTCATTGCCCATACGCACTGGGATCAGGAGTGGTATTTCACCCGTCAGGACAGCATGGTGCTGGCGTCATATAACTTTGCGGACGTCATCGACACGCTGGAGCACGACCCGGCTTACAGCTGCTATCACCTTGACGGACAGATGGCGGTGGTAGAAGACTTTCTCGCCATCAATCCCGATTATCGCACCAGGCTGGAGACGCTGGTCAGAGCGAAAAGGATTTTTGTGGGGCCGTGGTATACCCAGACGGATACCTACAACGTGCATGGCGAATCCATTATCCGCAACCTCAAATACGGCATCTTCTCTGCCCGTAAGCTGGGGCACGCCATGCAGGTTGGGTATCTTCCGGATACCTTCGGCCACAATGCGCAGATGCCCACGATTTTGCAGGGCTGCAATATCGACAACATCGTCTTCTGGCGCGGCATCGATCACGACAGACAGGCGAAAAGCAGCCAGTTCCTCTGGCGCGCGCCGTCAGGGGCGACCGTTATCGCCTGCGCGATGGCGCTCGGTTATGGCGCGGCTAAAAACATCTCTTCAGACGCGAGCCATTTGCAGGGAAAAATCTATCCGATGGTCAATCTCCTGCGCTCGCGGGCCGGAATAAATGACCTGCTGCTGCCCTGCGGCGGCGATCAGGTCAGTATCGACCCGGCGCTGCCGAAAATCCTGCAGGTCGCCAGCGCACGCTCCCCGGATGAGGACCATTACGTCATCAGTTCGCTGGAGCGCTACGTCGACATTCTGCGCGCGCAGCGTGAGCAGTTTGAATTCTGGGAAGGAGAGCTGAAATCGCCGCGCTACACCCGCATCCATAAAACGATCGGCTCCGTGCGCTACGACATTAAAAAGAAAAATTATGCAGTTGAGCAGTTCATCCTGCGGCAGCTGGAGCCGACAATCGCCATGGCGCGTCATCAGGGGCTCCCGGTCAACCTCTCGGTGGTCGATACGCTCTGGAAGAAGCTGTTGCGAAGCCATGCTCATGACTCCATCGGCGGCTGTAACAGCGATGCCACCAACCGCGATATTTTGCATCGACTGGAGCAAACCGAACAGCTGTGCCACAGCCTGTGGAATCTGGTGGTGAAAACCCTGGCCGCCGCCTGCGCTCGGGAAGGCGATCTGCTGATTTTTAACCCGCTGGGCACGCAAACGCAGCGCGTGGTGAAAACCACTCTCTATAGCCGCGCTGAAAATATCGCCCTGATGTATCAGGGGCAGGCCATCCCCTTCGACGTCCTGAAAAGAGACGTGTTGCCCGGCGGAACGGCGATCTCCCTTAACGCCGAAGGCGAGTGTGAAACGCCCCTTCCCCCTTATTACCGCTGGCACGTTGCTGTGAAAACACCGGTTCTGCCGCCGGTCGGCTATCTCAGCGTTAACGTTGAAGATGACCCGGCGCCTTTCCGGCAGCCTGAACAGACAACGGGCAGCGAGATAGAGAATGCACAGTATCGATTAACGCTGGACGACGGAACGCTAACCCTGCACGACAAACGCAGCGGCAGATGCATCCCCTCGTTCTTTACCCTTGAAGACTGTGCAGATGCGGGCGACAGCTACGATTTCTCACCGCTTGCGGGCGATACGCCGACGCGATGCGACCATTTCACGCTCGTCGACTGCCTGAAAACGCCGCTTGTCGAAAAGCTGATCGTTGAAGCCACACTGTTTCTTCCGCCAGATCTCGCCGGACGCCAGGATACTGCCCGAACGCCGTTATCCCTTCGTCTGGAGTGTACATTACGCGAAGACGATCCGAACCTGTACGTCGAGGCTTCGCTGGAAAACAGCCACTGCGATCACCGGCTACGTTTACTGATCGGCAGCGATATTCGCAACCGTCACGCTATCGCCTCCCAGCCCTTCGCGATAATCCAGCGCGATACGGGGTGTGAGAGTGAAAACTGGCAGGAGCGCTATCGCGAGATGCCCGTGGATATCGAAACCACCGAAGGCATTATTGCTGTCGCGGAAGCGGGCAAAGCGCTGGTGGTGAATAGTCGCGGTATGAAGGAATTTCAGATTATTGGCAGCGAACCCGCGACGATTGCCCTGACGTTGTTTAAAGCGACGGGCGTGCTCGGGCGCAACGATCTCGACTGGCGACCGGGCCGTGCGTCCGGCATTAATAATACGGTGGTTGAGACCCCCGACGCCCAGTTACTGAAACCGCTGCACTTTTCATTTACCGTCGCGCTGGCCGACAGAGCCGATCATCTCACGCTTCGCCAACTGGAAAACCAGGCTGCGGGACAGCCTTTCACCTATCAGCGGCAATCGTTACACACGCTCGATCACCGCCTTGAGCGCTTTGCGTTGCGTCTGCCTGAGCATCAGCTTCCGGCACAATTCTCATTATTGAGCCTGCCGGAGCCGCTAGTCCTTTCTGCCCTGCCCCATGCGCAATGGTCGAATGGCACCGTCGTCCGGGTGTTTAACGCCGGGACGCAGCCGGTTCCCGTCCCGGAAAGTCTGGTGGGGCTATGTCAGATCAACTATCTGGAAGAGCCTGTGCCGCCAGTAACGGCAATCCCCCCTTTCGCAACCTGCGATTTTTTGATGGAGGCTTAATATGAACTTGCTTGCATTGACGCACCCCGATCTGGTTTTTATCAACCCGCCGCACCGTACGCCTGAAGCGCTGATCCGCTGGCTCGCCGAACCGCTCGCCAGGCGAAAAATCATCTGCGATGAAGAAACATTCATCCAGAGCGTATTACAGCGCGAAAGCGAAGGCCCTACCGCGCTGGGTGAAGCGCTCGCCGTTCCGCACGGTAAAACCGAGGCGGTGCAGCAGGCGGCGTTTTGTGTGGCACTCTTTGACGACCCGATACGCTGGCCGGGGCTGGACGGTGATGAAGAGGTCAGAATGGTTTTCCTGCTCGCCATTCCGCCCGCGGAAGCAGGCAGTACCCATATGCAACTGCTGACGACGCTGACCAGTTTATTAACAGAAGATCGAGTGCGCGCGCAGCTTCTGGCGGCGCGCACCCGGGAAGAGGCGATGTCCGCCCTGAGTGCTGAAGAACCTCAAAAACAGGATGCGGCCCCTGACCGCTCCCTTCTCATTCCGGTGATACTGGGCAGTATCGCTACCGCAGCCTTTTTACAGGCAGGATTGAGCTGGGCCTGCGCGGTGAGTTAACCGAACGGCGCTCAGCATGTACCACGTTGAGCGCTTGTTTTTGTTGAATAATTAATCAGATTTTTCCTTCGCGTCTTTACAAAGGCTGAAGCGCCCGCCGTTTGTACTCTCGTCTTTTTACTTTGTTCTGAATCAAAAAAAACGCAAACATGTTTGATGCAAATCACTATATGTAGAACTTAAAATGCACGCCAACCCAACATCTTGTATTAATCGTCTACTATTCCAACAACAAGACGGCGCTTACGCTGGCCGGAATTGTGGATAACACGAGCTGGGAACGGGGGAAGTCTTTGGCCTGGCGGGGAATACGTCCGGTGAATACTTTTCCCCCCCTGTGGATAACCTGTTTTTAAAAATGGAGTGATCATGACACCGCATGTGATGAAACGTGATGGCTGTAAAGTGCCGTTTAAATCAGAGCGCATCCAGGAAGCCATTCTGCGTGCAGCTAAAGCAGCGGGAGTCGATGACGCAGATTACTGCGCCACCGTCGCAGAAGTCGTTAGCAGCCAGATGACTGAACGCAGCCAGGTCGATATCAACGAGATCCAGACCGCGGTTGAAAACCAGCTGATGGCTGGCCCCTACAAACAGTTAGCCCGCGCCTACATTGAGTATCGCCACGATCGCGACGTGCAGCGTGAGAAGCGCGGTCGCCTGAATCAGGAGATCCGTGGCCTGGTGGAGCAGACCAACTCTGCCCTGCTCAATGAAAACGCCAACAAAGACAGCAAAGTGATCCCGACCCAGCGCGATCTGCTGGCCGGTATCGTCGCCAAACACTATGCCCGCCAGCATCTGCTGCCGCGCGACGTGGTCTCGGCACACGAGCGCGGCGAGATCCACTATCACGACCTCGATTACTCGCCGTTCTTCCCGATGTTCAACTGCATGCTGATCGACCTGAAAGGCATGCTGACCCAGGGCTTTAAAATGGGTAACGCCGAGATTGAACCGCCTAAGTCGATCTCCACGGCGACAGCGGTAACGGCACAGATTATCGCTCAGGTGGCGAGCCACATTTATGGCGGGACCACCATTAACCGCATTGACGAAGTGCTGGCCCCGTTCGTGACGGCGAGCTTCAACAAGCATCGGAAAACTGCCGAAGAGTGGCAGATCCCGGACGCGGACGGCTATGCGCGCTCCCGTACCGAAAAAGAGTGCTACGACGCGTTCCAGTCGCTGGAATATGAAGTGAACACGCTGCACACCGCCAACGGGCAGACGCCGTTTGTAACCTTCGGTTTTGGCCTGGGCACCAGCTGGGAATCACGCCTGATCCAGCAGTCCATTCTGCGCAACCGTATTTCCGGCCTCGGCAAAAACCGTAAAACCGCGGTGTTCCCGAAACTGGTGTTCGCCATCCGCGACGGCCTGAACCACAAGTTTGGCGATCCGAACTACGACATCAAACAGCTGGCGCTGGAGTGCGCGAGCAAGCGCATGTACCCGGACATTCTGAACTACGACCAGGTGGTAAAAGTCACCGGTTCGTTTAAAACGCCTATGGGCTGCCGCAGCTTCCTCGGGGTGTACGAGGATGAAAACGGCGAGCAGATCCACGACGGGCGTAACAACCTGGGCGTCATCAGCCTGAACCTGCCGCGCATCGCGCTGGAGGCCAAAGGCAATGAAGCTGAATTCTGGAAACTGCTGGATGAACGCCTGCAGCTGGCGCGTAAGGCGCTGATGACCCGTATCGCACGCCTTGAAGGGGTGAAAGCCCGCGTGGCGCCCATCCTCTATATGGAAGGGGCCTGCGGCGTGCGCCTGAAGGCGGACGATGACGTGTCCGAGATCTTCAAAAACGGCCGCGCGTCGATTTCGCTGGGCTATATCGGCATCCACGAAACCATCAACGCCCTGTCTGGCGACGCGCATATGTACGACAGCGAGGCCCTGCGCGAAAAAGGCATTGCGATTGTCCAGCGCCTGCGCGACGCGGTTGACCAGTGGAAAGAGGAAACTGGCTACGGGTTTAGCCTTTACAGTACGCCGAGCGAGAACCTGTGCGACCGCTTCTGCCGTCTGGACACCGCCGAGTTCGGGATTGTGGAAGGCGTGACCGACAAAGGGTACTACACCAACAGCTTCCACCTCGACGTGGAGAAAAAGGTAAACCCGTACGACAAGATCGACTTCGAAGCGGCCTATCCGCCCATCGCCAGCGGCGGCTTCATCTGCTACGGCGAGTACCCGAACATCCAGCACAACCTGAAGGCGCTGGAAGACGTGTGGGATTATAGCTATCAGCACGTGCCGTATTACGGGACCAATACGCCAATCGACGAATGCTACGAGTGTGGCTTTACCGGTGAGTTCGAGTGTACGAGCAAAGGCTTTACCTGCCCGAAATGCGGCAACCACGATGCAGCCCGTGTCTCCGTGACCCGTCGCGTGTGCGGCTATCTCGGCAGCCCGGATGCCCGTCCGTTTAACGCCGGCAAGCAGGAAGAGGTGAAGCGTCGGGTGAAACATCTGGGGAATGGGCAGATCGGTTGAGCCACTGCCACATTTATGCCCGGTGGCGCTACGCTTACCGGGCCTACAATCCGCACTCACACTGTACCCGGCTTGGTTAACCGCTATGAACTACCATCAGTACTACCCTGTCGACATCGTCAACGGCCCCGGCACCCGCTGCACCCTGTTCGTTTCAGGCTGCGTTCACGAGTGCCCCGGCTGCTATAACAAAAGCACCTGGCGCGTAAATTCCGGCATGCCGTTTACCGCCGAAATGGAAGACCGCATCATCGACGACCTGAACGACACGCGCATCAAACGCCAGGGGATTTCGCTCTCCGGCGGCGATCCGCTTCATCCGCAAAACGTGCCGGAGATCCTGAAGCTGGTGAAGCGCATTCGCCGCGAGTGTGCGGGAAAAGATATCTGGGTCTGGACGGGATATAAGCTGGAAGAGCTGAATGCTGCTCAGAGGGGAGTCGTGGATTTGATTAACGTGCTGGTGGACGGCAAGTTCGTGCAGGATTTAAAAGACCCGGCCCTGATCTGGCGCGGCAGCAGCAACCAGGTTGTGCATCATTTGCGGTGAATGAAGGCGGATAACCTCTATCCGCCTGGCCTCAAAACCGGCTCAAACTCTCCATCGCCTCAGCCTTAAACGCCGCAAAATCCTCGCACTGGCACAGGCGCGTCATCGCGCGTTCTCGCAGGAAAGTGACGAAGATGTCGTAAATCGCCATCGCCTCTTCGTACTCGCTTTTGCTGATGGCGAGCAGGAAGATGACGTGCGCCGTTTCATCCCCCCACTGAATACCCTGCGGAGCCAGCACCGTATAGACCACCGTTTTCTGTGCCAGCAGGCCGAGGGAGTGCGGCAGCGCGATGCCGTCGCCGAGCATGGTGCTGACGATAGCTTCACGCTCAACGACCGAATCCAGAAACTCCGCGCCGACAAAGCCTTCGGCCTCAAGCTTTTCACACAGCTCGCGGAACAGCGTTTGCTGGTCAACAGGCTTGTCGAGAATGCGGAAATGGGCCGCGTCGAAGTATTTCTCCAGCATCCACGGGCGGGTGCGGTCCACCAGCACCAGCTTGCCGATCTGCTCTAACTGATAATCGGTCGGGAACGGGGCGATCGTCACCACCGGTTTAGATTTTTCACTCACGCGGGCGGTGGAGATGACAAAGTCTTCGCCGATGGCATCCGCCAGCTCGTATTCGCGCAGAGTGAGCGTGCGCGTCACCTCGATCTGCGGGTATTTGCGCTGGAGCACCGCCTCGATCATGCGCACCATCGCATTACCGGCGTCGCACACCAGCAGCACGCGCGGCTGGCGCTGGTAGCCGATGTTGTAGTGGCGCTCCAGCCCCACGCCGATGTGCAGCACCAGAAAACCAATCTCGTTTTCGCTGATCGCATACGGCGTGTATTTCCCCCAGCTCGATACCGCCGCGAGAGTCATATCCCACGCCATCGGATAGTGCTGCTTGATGTTGTCCAGCAGCGGATTGGGGATCATGATTTGATAGCGCACGCGGGTGATCATGGTTTTGATGTGCGTGAGCAGATCGGCGTGCAGCTGCGCGTCGCTGAGCAGGTTGTAGTTATAGTGGGTGTTGATGTAGCGCAGGATATAGTTGACCAGCGCTTCGTCGTCGTCGGCGTTAATCGCGCTGGGGGCAATCTCCTGAATCTGCCGCGCCGCGATGTGGACGCACAGCCAGCTCTCTTCCGATGGCGCAAGCGCCTTGCCCGCCAGCTCCTGAATGGCCACCGCGATATCCTTCGCCGCCTCGCGCACGTTCTCTTCCACGTCTTCCGCGTGGAATTCCGGCAGCGGATACCCCTCGCTGATGCGCCGCACCGACACCGCGCAGTACAGGCGCAGGAACAGTTCGCCTTCGTCGGTCAGACGAATGTGATGGCGGGTGAGCGCGTCGTGAAGCACGACCACCATCTGCTCCGGTACCCCGGCGTTGAGCGCGACCTCCGTCACCAGCGGGTTAAGGCTGTCCTGCTGCGCCAGCTCCCACAGAAGATCGGTCAGGCAGGCGCGGACCGACATCTCGCTGCCAAACAGCTTCATGCCGTGGCGCGGGCGGGTTTCCAGCGTCAGGTTATAGCGCTGGAACCACTCGCGCACTTCCACCATGTCGCTCTGCAAGGTGGCGCGGCTGACAAACCACTCGTCGGCCAGATCTTCAAGCTTAAGTGAAAACGCCGACGTCAGGAAACGCACCACCAGATAGTGCACGCGCTCCGGTCCCGTTCGGGGAATACGCAGCGCGCGCGGGTGCGATGCCTGCAGCTGCTGATAGCGCTCGGCATCGTCAATTTTAAGCTGGTAGCCGTTACCCCGGCTCAGAATAAACTGCGCGCCGTGGCTCGCCAGCAGCGCGTTCAGGGCGGTGATATCTGCGCGAACTGTTCGCGTGGAGACCGACAGCCGCTGCGCCAGCTCGTCCTGCGGCAGCGTCTCGTTTTGCAACAGATCGAAAAGTTGCGCTAAACGTTGGTTCGGAAATCGCACGTCGTTGTCCTCTTACTGCTCAGGGTGAAATGACCATCTGGGATGGGCTGCCGACCGGGGTATAGTCTGGCTCGAAGCTCAGCTTGCCGTCCTGCGCCACGCGGAAACGGGTAATGTTGTCGCTGCGCTGGTTCATGACGTACAGCCAGCGGCCCTGCTTATCGAGCGTCAGGGTGCGCGGGTAGTCGCCGCGCGTCCAGACATCCTCCTGATGCGTCAGCGTGCCCTCCGCTGTTACGGTAAAGTGCCCGATGCTGTTATGCAAACGGTTCGCCACATACAGCTGTTTACCATCGGCGCTTAGCGCCAGCCCGGCAGCAAAACTGGTGCCTTTATAGCCGTCCGGCAGGGCAGAGATCGTTTTACCCTCTTTCAGCCTGCCGCTGGTGTCCAGCGCATAATGGGTAAGTGTCGACGCCTCTTCGTTAATCAGCCACAGGGCATCGCCTTTCGGCGTAAAAACAAAATGACGCGGGCCGGCGCCTTTTGAGGAGGCGCTGATAAACGGCGGATCGTTCGGCATTAGCTTTCCGGTTCGATCGTCAAAGCGGTACTGATAGATACGATCCAGACCAAGATCGGTGGAAAAAACGTATTTCCCGCTCGGATCGGCGGCGATCATGTGCGCATGCGGGCCGTTGTGATCGCTGATGGCAAAGCTACCTTCGACAGCCGCTTCCGGCTTCGCCGCGCCCGGTTCGCCCTGGTCCTGATGTCTGTCCGTCGCGTCACCCAGGCTGCCGTCCGCGTTGACGGGCAAAACGGCAATCGATCCGCTGACGTAGTTCGCCACCAGCAGATGCTTGCCGTTTGGCGTTAGCGAAAGATACACCGGCCCGGCGCCACCGGAGGCCACCTGATTCAGCTCGCTCAGCTCACCGTTATCGCCGACGCGCAGCGCCTGCACCACGCCCTGCTCCACTTCGCTTGCCAGATACAGCGTTTTACCGTCTTGCGAAAGGGTCAACTGCGCCGCGTTCGGCAGTTTGCTCACCAGCGTTTTGTTATCGAGCGCGCCGGTTTGCGGGTCAACGGTAAAACGGTACAGCCCTTCACCGTTCGGATTATAGGTGCCCACCCAGGCGTATTGCGTCTGGGCGATAGCGGCGGTGGCGAGCATTGAGAGTGAAGCGACAAGCAGGTTACGGGTGTGCATGGTGGCTCCTTTATATGTGTGAGTTCTACTTCACCAGCTTCTTCGTCATCGCCAGCAGCGTACGCACATCTTCCGGACGCGTATCGCCGCTGGCTTTGTCGATAATCGAACTGTAGATGTGCGGGATGATTTTGCTTACGCCCGCGTCGAGGGCGATCTGCAGGATCGCCTCATAATTTTCCAGATCGATACCCCCCGTCGGCTCCAGCCAGAAGTCGTGACGGGCGCAGGCTTCCGCCACCGCCTGGTATTCGTCACGGCACTTGAGGCCGCCCATCGGGAAGTACTTGATCGAGCTGCCGCCGAAGTCTTTCAGCAGGGCAATCGCCGTTTCAACCGGCACGATGCCGTCCGGCGCTTTGCTGCTCAGCGGGCCGGTGGAGATTTTCACCATGCCGACGGTACCGGTCGGAGAGACCAGACCATTGACCACCGATTCATTCTGCCCCAGCAGCGCGCGGCTCGCGGCCACGCCGGTGAAGACCTGATTAACGTGCTGCGGCTGCACCTGGCGGGAGATCTCGCTCACCATCGCCGACTGGTTCGGATCGCCCGCGCCCAGCCCTACGGAGAGCGCGTTATCAATCAGCGCCGCGTATTCACGCATATCCGCGACCGCGCTCGCCACGTCCGGGTAATTTTTGGAGAGCACGCCCACCAGCACGTGACCTTCCGCCGCCTCGTAAATGGCGCTGGCGTTGGCCTTTGAGCCGGCCAGCACGTTCAGGCAGACGCGGTCACGGTAAAAATTGGGGGTCAGTTTCATGCGTTTTTCTCCTGTCCTAATACTTCGCTAATGCGGCGGTAGACGATGTTCAGCTGGTCAGCACTTACGCTGCGCACGTCCGCTTCGATAATCCCTTCGTTGGCCTTGTAGCCACGGAAATAGATGGCGTATTCGCCCTGCTTGAGCGCGTTCACCAGGTCACCCGTGCCGACGCCAGTGGTGGCTTCGTCGAACTTAATTTCGGTGCGGGCGATATCGCGACCCGCGCTGTCCCAGACCACGCGCGCGGTGACGCCGCTCAGGGTGTTGAGCGCGTCGATAAACGGCGTCATTTTCGCCACCATCTCGGCACCGCTTTCCTTGGTGGCCGTCAGGTAGTGTTCAATGGCGCAGGTCAGGCCGAGGATCCCCTCTTTACCCACCTTCATGGCGCGGCCAATGCCCGCCGTCTGGCGTTTCACCCACTCAACGTACTGGGTTTTGCCGATCACCAGGCCGCTGGTTGGCCCCTCGATCGCCTTCGCGCCGCTGTAAATCACCAGATCCGCGCCGGAGCGGTAGTACACGTGCAGATCTTCTTCCGCCGCGGCATCGACGATCAGCGGCAGGGAGTGTTTACGTGCGACGACTGCCGCCTGCTCGACGCTGAGCATGCTTTTCTGCACGCAGTGGTGCGATTTGATGTAGAGGATCGCCGCCGTGCGCGGGGTGATGGCCGCCGCCAGCTGATCGGCGGAACATTCGTTGGCGTAACCCGCTTCCACCAGCTTGCCGCCGCCCAGCGCCACCATGGTGCCGACCGGCGCGCCAAAGTTAACGTTGTGGCCTTTCGGCAGGACGATTTCATTGTTCTCGATTGGCGTGACGTGCAGGTTTTCCAGCAGCCAGTCGCTGTCTTTTACCAGCACCGCCGCCACGGACTGGGCGATGCCCGCCGACGCGCAGGAGACCACCGTCGCGCCTTCCACATCCAGCAGCTTCGCGATGTATTCCCCGGTTTTATTGACCAGATCCTTCATCTCGAAGTAATGATTCATGCCGTCCATCGCCGCCTGCACTACTTCCGGGCGCGGCGTGGAGACGCCCAGCGCCGTCATGCGGCCAGAGGTGTTGATAACCTGCTTTAAATTATACTTCTCATAAATCGAAGGCATGTTCCGTGCTCCCTTGTTCGGTCATGTAGCCCTTGCCCGCGCGGATCGCGGCAAGCGGCACCAGAATATATTCAGCCTGCAGGCTGTCGTTTTCAGCGTCCGTCAGCACCGTTGGCTGGCGTTTAATCGTGAACAGCGTCAGGTCGGCGTCGAGACCCGGCTGGATGCGACCCTTGCGCGTCAGGCGCAGGCCGTCGGCGGCGTTCGAGGTCACGCAGTCAATCACCTGCGGCAATGACATGCCGATGGCGAGAAACTTCGACATCACGCTTGCCAGCGAGCCCACCGGGCCGTTGATGCGGTTGCGGCAGTAGATATCCGAGCTGATGGTGTGCGGCAGAATGCCCATCGCGATGGCGCGTTTTGCCACCTCAAAGCTGAAGCTCGCCGTGCCGTGCCCGACGTCCAGACGCACGCCGCGCTTAAGGGCGGAGGTGATGGAGGCGCGCAGCTCGCCGGACGGCGTCAGAATGCGGTTAGGCTTCCCGTTATAGCAGTGGGTAATGATGTCGCCGGAGCTTAACAGCTCGGCGATTTCGTCGAGGTTCGGCGGGTTATTGCCGATGTGTACCATCAGCGGCAAATCGCCATTCTCTTTCTGGATGGCTTTGGCGCGCTCCAGCGGCGTGATGCCGTTTTCACCGACCACGCTGCTGCTCATGCGCGCCTTCAGGCCGACAATAAAATCAGGGTGGCGCTTCACCGCCTGCTTCACCGCATCGGCGTCAATGTTTGCCATGTTGGCCAGTTCGTTCTGGGCAATCAGCCCCACGCGGGAGATATTCAACAGGGCAAAGACGTCGGTGGAGGCTTTGCGGGTGATTTCGTAAAAATCGTCCACGTCGTCGGCCCCGGTACTGCCCGCGTCCACCACGGTAGTGACGCCGGTGGCAATACCCACGCTGTCCGGCTCGTCGTGGTAAATCGGTGAGTTCGGGTAGCAGTGAACGTGGGAGTCAATCCAGCCCGCGCTAACGTACACGTCACCGTTAAGCTCAACCGTTTTACGGGCGGGAGCGTCAATTTCGCCCGTCGCTGCGATCTTCCCGTCCTGAATGGCGATATCGGTCAGGGTATCGTCGGCGAGGCGCGCACGGCGCAGGAGTAAATCAAACATGAGGATCTCCTGATAGGGCGGGCGCCGGAGCGCCCGCGGGTATTAAAGGGCGACCGGGAACAGCCAGCCCAAAATCATTGCGCCGAGGATGGCGCCACCGGTAATTGGCTTCTGCCAGATGTAGAACAGCAGCGCGCCTACCAGCGAACCGACGCCGATTGGAATGGAGGCGGTCATCGCGCTGAGGATAATCAGCGGCCCGAGGAAGCGGCCGGAGGCGTTACCCGCGCCCATCATCACGTCTGCGCCGTAGGTGGAGTTGCTCTGGTTGATGGTGAACTTACGCGCCAGGATGATGACGTAGCCAATCGCCAGACCAATCACCAGGCCGGTAATCAGCGAGGCAATGAAGTTGGTCACCGGGAACATGATCCCCGCGCCCAGCAACAGCGCCGGTACGCCGAGGCCCACGCCGGTTTGGATCGCCCCACCGATGTCGAGAATACCCACCAGCGACCCTTCAATAATGCGGGCGAACAGGAAGCTCGCGCCGAACGCCGCCACCGCGCCGTAGACGCCGGTATCGATGCCCGCTTTCAGCATCGCCACGAAGGCCACTTCGTTAAACGCGCCGATGCCGTAGAGGTAGTACATGTGCGTCCCGGCGAAGACGCCGGAGGAGAGCAGGCCAACGAAGATCGGGAACGACCAGTCGGCATACCAAAAACCTTTATTCTGTTCCATGTAGAGGCTCCTGTTATTTACCGCTGAGCGAGTTGTGGATCATGTCGAGCCAGTTCGGCACGGTCAGATGGAAGGATTCGATCATCTTCATGTCGAAGCCGCGGAAGAAGCCGCTCAACACGAACAGCAGGACGATCGCCGCCATCATCACTTTGGTGACGTGGTTCCAGCCGCTCTCCTCAACGCCTTTACCGATCAGGATGCCGAGAACCAGACCCGGTACGGCGTTCCCCATGATCAGCTGCGCCGCGCCGCCAAAGATGGTGGCCCAGAAGCCCGATTTTTTACCCGCGTCGATGGCCGCCAGCCAGAAGATCACCGGCATCACGGTGTTAACCAGCAGGTTCGCGGCAGGCACCAGCACCTTCACGGCGGTGACCTGCAGCGCTGCCGGCACGGAGGAGGCGGTCAGGTTCAGGAAGGTGACGACGAGCATGCCAATCACGCCGCAGGCAATCGCCATTTTGCGGGGGTCGTGCAGCGTTTCGCCGACGTTACGGTTTTTGATCATCAGTGCAGCAGCACCCCAGTTCGGGATGATGCGGTGGTCAACGTCCTGTGTGAAGGCACCCGCAGCCACGGAAGAGGCCCAGGCGTTAAAGAAGAAACCTAACCCAAAGGAGAAGTGGGACGCCGGATCCCCTTCACAGGAGTTCAGTTCCCCCAACGTACGAAACGCGCCCATACCCTGAGTGGTAGGCGCATGAAACATGCGTGCAGCCCCGGCTCCGACACCGACGCCAACCAGGCCGCCAATGATGAGCGATTTTATTAATATAATTAAGAACATCAGTCTGCCCTTTTATGAATAATCAGCGTTGCGTGAAGAAATCCACCCGGTCAAGATTGATGGCGGTCACGTTGACGGTCACATCCAGCTCCACGCTGTAGGTGCGTCTTTCCCGGCGCAAAAAGAAGAACAGAAACGCTTCTTTACGCACCGCTTCTTGCGCCTGAACAACCTGCACATCCTGTGGCTCAATACGCAGTAAGATATGCGGTGAAGCTTTCATCACCGCGGCCTGAACGTGGTTGAGCGCGTCGGCAAAGGCGCGCGCTTTGGCGTCGCCCTTCCCCTTCACTCTCACCGTGGTTGTGAACTGTTCTTTCATGCTTATGCGCCGTATTTCTTCTGCCACGCCTGCACCAGACGCTCGCCCAGCTCTTCTTTATCCATAAAGCCAAAGCCCAGCACGTTGCAGCCTTCGTTGATGGCGGTCACGCCCTCTTCCACGGAACGCATGCCGTATTTGGCCTTGTAGCCATATTTGGTTTGGGCGGTGATGGCACCCGCGCCGCCGCTGCCGCAGAAGGAGATGCCGAAGGTGGCGTTTTCCGCTTTCATTACGTCGCCGAGCTTCATGTCCGCCGCCATGCCCGGCACAACCACTGCGCGTCCACCTGCTTTTTCCACACCCGCAGCCACTTTCTGACCTTTACCCAGGCGATCGCCAATCACGACTGTAATCTGTTCCATGTGTTGCTCCTTAAAGGTTGTCTTTCGCGACTTCAAAGTGAACGGAGAGCAGCCAGGCTTCTTCATCAGGAAGGTTGCCAAACTGCGCCACCACTTCACGGGCAAGCTGCATTGAATCTGGTGAAATTTCGTCGAACAGCTCTGCTTCAACCTCCGGCAGCGGCTCGCCGGTCACGGACCGGTGCGCCATTGCGCGAACGTGGGAGGTGAGCATCTGCTCCTGTACCGCATTGGGGATGATGTTGTGCCGGGCCAGCAGGGCATAAACCTGCTGCAGCATGGTGTTCGCGAGCTGTTCTGTTTGCACCGCCTGTTCCCCAACGTCGTTCATTACCGCTCCGTTAATCACTCGTCTTACCCCGTTAATGGCTCTGGAATAAAACTAACGTTGGGCGTGAAGGGTTTGTAGCGAGTTGTTTTCCACTTCGAAGTGGAAAGGCGAGCCGCAGCAGTGATCTGTGCCACATAAATATGGTGAATCTGGATTAACGGCCGCATTTACGTGATAAATATCACGCTATTAAGCGGCACTAAACAGGTAAGCGGAGTGGAAAAGTTTACGAGCAGGCTCGTAGAAATGTGACGTGGATAAGGTTTTCTTATGGGGATTCGCTAGAGTGGCTGCGGGTGCTTGAGACTGACCGTCTCAGGCATGGGACGGAAAGTGGAAAGCCCCGCCTGATAGAAAATCAGGGCGGGGGCTCGAAACGACACGTCGGACCGTGGAGTTCGCTACCTCGCCCGCTTTAAAGCAAGGAGGCATCCATGAAACGCCAATCCCCAATTATCCGGGTTTCGATGATTGTTGCTTTGACAATAATCATCTTAACGCTGGTGACGAGGAAAACACTGTGCGAGATCCGTTTTCGAAACGGCTCGCTTGAAGTGACAGCGCGGATGGATTGTCGCTCCGGCCAGTAGGGAGCAAGGATGCGGGGGCGCTTAGTGCGCCTCCGCATACGGAGGAAGGACGTACAGCTCAGGCACCCAATTAACGGTATTTCTTGTGATACGTGTTGCGCGTCGCCACAAACTGGTCGGCCGCCGCCTGGGCTTCCTTCACTTTGCCTTCGTTAGCCAGCTTCAGCGCGCCGTCGATCTGACCGACCAGCACGTCAAAGCCGTGGCGATAGTCTTTCATCTCTGCGCTGTCTGCCGCTTTGCTTTCCAGCTTTGGCGGCGTCGCTTTTTGCGCGTCCAGCGCCGCTTCACGCATTTTGGTCAGTGCGCCTTTCATTTCCGCCGCATTGTCCGTTTTCTGCACTACCTTCAGGTTTTGACTGAGGATGTCCATGTTGTCTTCGAGATCGGCAGCAAACGCAGAAGAGCCAAGAACCAGCGTTGAAGCCGCGACGATCGCTAACAGGTGTTTACGCATTGCTCACTTCCTTTTTTATTATTAAAACGCTTTTCGGGTATTACTGGCCGGCGATTTTCATTTCCGGCAGTAATACAGAACCACACTGTATATTGCTACGTGTTTCAATATCGTTACCGACCGTAACGATATTGCGCCACATGTCCTTCAGGTTTCCGGCGATGGTAATTTCACTCACCGGATACTGAATTTCGCCGTTTTCGACCCAGAAGCCTGCCGCACCGCGAGAATAGTCGCCGGTGATGCCGCTTACGCCCTGGCCCATCAGCTCGGTGACCACCAGACCGGTGCCCATCTCTTTCAGCATCTGCTCGAAGTTCAGGCCCTGACCGGCAATGCGCCAGTTGTGGATCCCGCCCGCATGTCCGGTGCTTTTCAGCCCCAGCTTGCGCGCGGAGTAGTTGGTCAGCAGCCACTGGGTCAGAATGCCGTCTTTAACGATATCGCGGCGTTCCGTGCGCACGCCTTCGCTGTCGAATGGCGTGGAGGCCAGCCCTTTCAGCAGGTGCGGATGTTCCTCGATAGTCAGCCACTCCGGCAGGATCTGCTTGCCCAGCGAGTCGAGCAGGAAGGTCGATTTACGGTACACCGAGCCGCCCGCGATAGCGCCCACCAGATGACCAAACAGACCGGTCGCCACTTCATTGGCAAAAATGACCGGGGCCTTCATAGTGGAGAGCTTACGCGGCGACAGGCGAGACAGCGTGCGTTCGGCACACTCTTTGCCCACCCACTCAGGAGACTGCAAATCCCCCAGCGCGCGGCCAATGGTGTAGGCGTAGTCACGCTCCATGTCGCCGTTCTCTTCGGCAATCACGCAGCTTGAAAGCGAGTGACGGGTGGAGCAGTAGCCCTGCAGCATGCCGTGGCTGTTGCCGAAAACTTTGATGCCGTAGTGGCTGTTGAAACTACCGCCTTCGGTATTCGTGATGCGCTTGTCAGCCTGCAAAGACGCCTGCTCGGCGCGCGCGGCCAGTTCAATCGCTTCATCCGGCGTGACTTCAGCCGGATGGAACAGATCGAGATCCGGCGCGTCAAACGCCAGCAGATCTTTATCCGCCACGCCTGCGTAAGGATCCGGAGAGGTGTAACGGGCGATATCCAGCGCCGCCTGCACCGTACGGGCGATGGCATCCGGGCTGAGATCGGTGGATGACGCGCTGCCTTTGCGGTTCTGGTGATACACCGTGATCCCAAGCGCGCCATCGCTGTTAAATTCTACATTCTCCACTTCGCCATAGCGGGTGCTCACGCTAATGCCGGTGGTTTTGCTGACCGCCACTTCGGCGCCATCTGATTTACCTGAAGCGAGCGTCAGCGCGGTGGAGACGGCTTCTTCCAGAATCTTACGCTGCGCTTCAACTTGTGAGGTTACTTTCATCGCAAATGCCATACTGTAAGAGAGAGTTAAGTGAAGTCTAACAGAGAACCGTTTTTCAGTGCGCGTCTTAACTGGTAACATTAGCCTCTTTTTTTAAGGAGCCTGACATGACTAAGCAGCCCGAAGACTGGCTCGACGACGTTCCCGGTGATGACATCGAAGACGAAGATGATGAGATCATCTGGGTCAGTAAAAGTGAAATTAAACGTGACGCCGAAGAGTTAAAACAGCTTGGCGCAGAAATGGTAGAACTGGGTAAAAACGCGCTGGATAAGATCCCGCTCGACCAGGATCTGCGTGATGCCATTGAACTGGCACAGAAAATCAAGAAAGAAGGCCGTCGTCGCCAGCTTCAGCTTATCGGTAAAATGCTGCGTCAGCGCGACGTGGATCCGATCCGTCAGGCGCTGGACAAGCTGAAAAACCGCCACAACCAGCAGGTTGCGCTGTTCCATAAGCTGGAGCAGATCCGCGATCGTCTGATTGAACAGGGTGATGATGCGGTACCGGAAGTGCTGAACCTGTGGCCGGATGCCGACCGCCAGCAGCTGCGTTCTTTGATCCGCAACGCGAAGAAAGAGAAAGAGGGGAATAAGCCGCCGAAATCCGCGCGTCTGATTTTCCAGTATCTGCGCGAGCTGTCTGAGAACGCAGAGTAAGCCCCTCACCCCAAAGGGAAGAGGGAGAAGAGATAATGTAAGCCCGGTAAGCGCTAGCGCCACCGGGCTTTTTTTTACTCTGCGGCCGCGGCTTTCTTCGCCAGACCGTCCAGCAGCTTCTGATGGATCCCACCGAACCCGCCGTTGCTCATCACCAGAATGTGGTCGCCAGGCTGTGCGGCTTTCACCACCATATCCGCTAAGACATCCACGTCCGCGCTCCAGTGCGCAGGCTGAATGCAGGCGTCGGCCACTTCAGCCACCTGCCACGGAATATGCTGCGGCTGCAGCAGGAAGACTTCGTCGGCACGTCCCAGGGACGGCGCGAGGTCGTCTTTGCAGATGCCCATTTTCATGGTGTTCGAGCGCGGTTCCAGCACCGCCAGAATGCGCGCGGTGCCGCCAACCTTGCCACGCAGGGCGGCAAGCGTCGCCAGAATGGCCGTTGGGTGGTGCGCGAAATCGTCATACACCGTCACGCCGTTCGCTTCGCCGCGCAGCTCCAGGCGGCGGCGGGCGTTGATAAACGTCCCCAGCGCATTGGCCGCATCCGCAGGCAGCACGCCCACGTGGCGCGCCGCGGCGATCGCCATCAGGCCGTTGTGCATGTTGTGCTCGCCCACCAGGCCCCACTTCACCTCGCCCACTTTCTCACCGTCGAGCAGTACTTCCCACTCGGAGGCATCCGCGTTGAGTTTTTTCGCCTGCCAGTGGCCCTGCTCGCCCACCAGTTCCTGCTCGCTCCAGCAGCCCATCGCCATGGTCTGCTTCAGGTTGATGTCGTTCTCCGGCAGGATAATGCGGCCCTGGCCCGGAACAATGCGCACCAGGTGGTGGAACTGTTTCTGAATGGCTTTCAGGTCGTCAAAGATATCCGCGTGGTCAAACTCAAGGTTGTTGAGGATCAGCGTGCGCGGGCAGTAGTGCACGAATTTGGAACGCTTGTCGAAGAATGCGCAGTCGTATTCATCCGCTTCAATCACAAAGAACGGGCTGTCGCCGAGACGCGCAGAGACGTCGAAGTTACCCGGCACGCCGCCGATCACGAAGCCCGGCTTGTAGCCGCAGGCTTCAAGGATCCAGGTCGCCATGCCGGCGGTGGTGGTTTTGCCGTGGGTACCGGCTACGGCAACCACCCAGCGGTCGCGCAGCACGAAATCATGCAGCCACTGCGGGCCGGACATGAACGGAATATTGCGTTCCAGCACCGCTTCAACGCACGGGTTACCGCGGGTCATGGCGTTGCCAATGATGACCAGATCCGGCTCGGGATCCAGCTGGCTGGCATCGTAGCCCTGAATTAAAGAGATGCCCTGTTTCTCCAGAAGCGTGCTCATCGGCGGATACACATTGGCGTCCGAACCTGTCACTTCATGGCCCAGCGAGCGCGCCAGCATTGCCAGTCCGCCCATGAAAGTGCCACAAATCCCCAATATATGAATGCGCATACGTCACTATCCTTCTTTAATGTGGCGCACATTTTACTCACATGTTAGCGGCTGTGAAACGCATTTCAGGTAAATCCGTATGTTGCTGGCGCGATTCACCTCTGCGCTAGTATTTGAATATTTGTTAAGATTGTTGGGCTTTAGTCGTTTTAGTGAACATACAATCGCTCTACTCACAAAGATGCAGGGAAAGTGTTATGAAAACGTTAGGTGAATTTATTGTCGAAAAGCAGCACGAGTTCTCTCATGCTACGGGTGAACTCACTGCTTTGCTGTCGGCAATAAAGCTGGGCGCTAAGATCATCCACCGTGATATCAACAAGGCCGGTCTGGTCGATATCCTGGGTGCCAGCGGTGCCGAGAACGTTCAGGGCGAGGTTCAGCAGAAACTCGATCTGTTCGCAAATGAAAAACTGAAAGCTGCACTGCGCGCGCGCGACATCGTTGCGGGTATCGCCTCCGAAGAAGAAGATGAAATTGTTGTTTTCGAAGGGTGTGAACACGCGAAATACGTCGTACTGATGGATCCGCTCGACGGCTCCTCCAACATCGACGTTAACGTTTCTGTCGGTACCATTTTCTCCATCTACCGCCGCGTCACGCCTGTTGGTACGCCGGTAACCGAAGAAGATTTCCTGCAGCCGGGCAGTAACCAGGTTGCGGCCGGTTACGTCGTCTATGGCTCGTCCACCATGCTGGTCTACACCACCGGATGCGGGGTTCACGCCTTTACCTACGATCCGTCGCTGGGCGTCTTCTGCCTGTGTCAGGAACGTATGCGCTTCCCGGAGAAAGGCAGCACTTACTCCATCAACGAAGGCAACTACATCAAGTTCCCGAACGGCGTGAAGAAGTACATCAAATTCTGCCAGGAAGAAGATAAAGCGACCCAGCGTCCGTACACGTCCCGCTACATTGGTTCTCTGGTCGCGGATTTCCACCGTAACCTGCTGAAGGGCGGTATTTACCTCTACCCAAGCACCGCCAGCCACCCGGACGGGAAGCTGCGCCTGCTGTACGAATGCAACCCGATGGCGTTCCTGGCCGAACAGGCGGGCGGCAAGGCGAGCGACGGTAAACAGCGTATTCTGGACATCGTGCCGGAAAGCCTTCACCAGCGTCGTTCGTTCTTCGTTGGCAACAACCATATGGTTGAAGACGTTGAACGTTTTATCCGTGAGTACCCGGACGCGTAATATCTTTCCCGGGGAGCCAGTCTGGCTCCCCAACACATTTATATATTTTACCGTATAAGTGTTTATAAAAATGACGCTTTAATCTTCACCCCTGCTCCTGCATTATTTCCATAACAGTTTGACATTTATTTCCTGGAGCAGAATTGCAATGAAAAATTATTCCCGGGCTAATACCGGCATTGATTTAAATCTTATCCCTGTATTTATTGAAGTCGTCCGCTGCGGCAGTATGGCAAAAGCCTCTTTGCGCCTGGAGATGTCCCGTCCTGCGGCGAGCCTGGCGTTGAAGCGTTTTAATCAACTGTTTGATGAGCCGTTATTTTTTCGCAAAGGTTTATATCTCGAGCCGACTGAAAAAGCGTTAGCGTTAACCAACTCGCTGGAATTATTAATGGGTGATATTCACGATAATATTGAGGCGGTAAATTCCGCGAGAAATAAAGCCCCGGCACAGAACGCACCGGGGCTGGGAAATATTATGCCGCAGTCTGAGCCGTCACTTTGAATGATGACATGGCTTCCATCAGCTGACGCGACTGCTCCTCAAGGGTGCGGGTCGCGGCGGAGGATTGCTGCACCAGCGCCGCATTCTGCTGCGCGGTTTCATCCATCTGGTTCACCGCAATATTCACCTGCTCGATGCCGCGGCTCTGCTCCTGAGACGCGGTGGCAATTTCGCGCATCAGTTTGGTCATGCGCAGCACTTCGGTGGCAATCTCATCCATCGTTTCACCCGCCTGCTGGGCCAGCTCGCTGCCCTCGTTAACGTGGGCCTGCGAATCGCCGATCAGAGAGCGGATCTCTTTCGCCGCGTCGGCGCTGCGGCTGGCAAGGTTGCGGACTTCACCCGCGACCACGGCAAACCCGCGCCCCTGCTCGCCCGCGCGCGCCGCTTCCACGGAGGCGTTAAGCGCCAGAATGTTGGTCTGGAAGGCAATACCGTCAATCACGCTCAGGATGTCGGCGATGCGCGCCGAACTGCCGGAGATATCGCGCATTTTTTCAATCACGTAGCAGACCATTTCGCTGCCGTGATCGGCGGTGTCGGAAACAGACTTCGCCAGCTGGTGCGCCTGCTCGGCGTTGTCGGCGTTAAGCTTCACCGTGGCGGTGATCTGCTCCATGCTGGCGGCGGTCTGCTCCAGCGACGTGGCGGTGGATTCGGTGCGCTCGGCAAGATCCCGGTTCCCCGCCGTCAGCTCGCGGCTGCCGGTATCAATTTGCGAGCTGGCATCGCGAACCCGCAGAACCGAGCTCATCAGCGACTGACGCATCTCCTCTATCGCCGCGTTGAGGCGGTTAAACTCCTGGCTCGCCGGGGCATTCAGCGTGTGGGTTAAATCGCCCGCCGCCACGTTCTCCAGCTGCGCAATGGAGGCCGAGAGCGGCTTGAGCAGCATATGGCGCAGCGCCAGCCAGGCGAGCGCGATAATGCCCGCCGTCAGCAGCGCAGCGACAATAATCAGGATCAGCACGCGGGTTTTACTCGCCTGTACGGCACGCACTTCCGCCTGACCTCGCGCTTCGCTCCATTTCTGAAACGCCTGCATGTCGTTATCGAACTGCTTCGCCACCGGAATCAGCGTGTTCTCCAGCAGATCGTAATAGCTGTCTGCGCTCTGGTCATTCAGGGTTTTCAGCATCGGGCCGATCCCCTGCTGGTTATACGTCGCCAGGCTGGCCGCGACTTTGTCGAGGAGCTGCTGCCCCTGTTCGTCAGCCACGCCGCCGTCAATCACGCCTTTTAACGTTTTCCGGGCCAGGGCGACTTCCTGATTGATGTTTTTTACCGCTTTGGCCGCATCGTCCAGCATGCCGATTTCCATCATGCGGACGGCCTGACCCGCCTCATTGCGCGCGCGCAGGATCAGCGTATAGCCGGTGTTCAGCTGCACCATCTGCTCACCCTGAAGGTGATTAATGCGCTGCAGTGAGGAAGAACTCTGTGTGAGGGCATAAATGCCGATGCCGCTGACAATCAGCAGCAGAAGGGTCATAACGGCCAGTAAAGAGAGCAAGCCGGTACGAATCGATAGCGTTTTAAGCATGATATTATTTCCGGTAGCGAGATATTTCTGGGCATAAAAGAAGAGTATCGGCCGCTACCGGAAAATGTTTAGACTTTAAGCAAATTCAGCGTGTTATCGCTCTGTTACCGATGTGTTTACGCGGGTAACAGGCGAGCTTTGACGGTTCTCCCAGAGCACCGTCAGCCCCCGCTGCAGGGCAATAAAAATAAACAGCAGAATGCCAATGGCGATCTTCGTCCACCACGAGCTGAGCGTGCCGTCAAAGTTGATATAGGTTTGTATCAGCCCCTGAATCGCCACGCCGAACAGCGTTCCCAGCACCGTCCCTACCCCGCCGCTGAGCAGCGTGCCGCCGATAACCACCGAGGCAATCGCATCCAGTTCCACGCCGACGCCTGCAAGGGCATAGCCCGCCTGGGTATACACCGAGAAGACAATACCCGCCAGCGTTGCCAGGCCGGTCGAAAGCATATAGATGCGGATGGTGGTGCTGCGGGTTGAGATCCCCATCAGGTTGGCCGACGTGGCGTTGCCGCCAATGGCGTATACCTGATTGCCGAACCGGGTGCGGTGGGCGAGGAAAATGCCAATCACCACCACGCCCAGCATCAGCAGCCCCATCGCACTTAAACGCCCGCCGCCGGGAATTTTCCACGCCAGGCTGGAGAGCGTGTCATACACCGGATGGTTAATCGGAATCGACTCCTCAGAAACCAGATAACTTACGCCGCGCAGGAAAAACATCCCGGCCAGCGTGATGATAAAGGCCGGAATTTTCAGCGCGTCGATCAGCAGCCCCATAAAGGCGCCAAACGCGCAGCCCATCACCAGCACCAGCGGAAACGCCACCAGCGGCGAGATGCCCCAGAAACCGATCGCCTTCGCGAGGAATACCCCCGTGAACGCGATCACCGAGCCAACTGAGAGATCGATCCCGCCGGAGAGGATCACAAAGGTCATGCCGACGGCGATAATGCCTAAAAAGGCGTTGTCCGTCAGAATGTTGCAGATCACGCGCGTTGAGGCAAAACCGGGGAACTGCGTGAGGCAGTAGAGATACCCCAGCACAAACACGCCCAGCGTGATCATTAACGGTAAATTACGTTTTATCATGGCCACGGATCCCCTTAATGATGCTGACAAAGCGCGGCGACTGGACGATCAGCACGCAGAGTACAACTACCGCCTTTACCACCTGGTTGAGTTCCGGCTGGAATCCCGAGAGCAGGATCCCGGTGTTCATGCCCTGAATGATCAGCGCGCCGATCACCGAGAGCAGCAGGTTAAAGCGCCCGCCCATCAGCGACCCGCCGCCGATCACCACCGCGAGGATCGCATCCAGCTCCAGCCAGAGCCCGGCGTTATTGGCATCGGCCCCGCGAATATCGGCGGCGACGATGACACCAGCAATGGCGGCGCAGACGCCGCTCAGCACGTAGGTCAGCATCACCATCAGGCGGGTGTTGACCCCGGCGTTGCGCGCGGCGCGAATGTTGATCCCCACCGCCTCAATAAACATGCCGAGCGCCGTTTTGCGGGTGAAGAGCCAAAAGACAACAAGCGTGACCAGGGCAATAATCACCGGCGTCGGGAAGAACAGAAGGTTGCCGCTGCCAAGCCATGCCAGGCTCGGAGAGTTGAAGGTAACAATCTGCCCCGAGGTGATCAGCTGTGCGACCCCGCGCCCGGCCACCATCAGGATCAGCGTAGCGACAAAGGGCTGAATTTTCAGCACCGCCACCAGAATGCCGTTCCATAGTCCGGCCAGCACGCCGGTGCCTAAGGCCGCCAGCAGTACCACCGGCAGGCTGTGACCGGCCACGGTCATTGAGGCTGCCGTGGCCCCGGCAATAGCCATCACCGCACCGACGGAGAGATCTATTCCGCCGGTGGCGATCACCAGCGTCATCCCAATCGCCAGCAGCGCCACGGGCGCGGCGCGGTTTAAAATATCGATCGGGCTGCCAAACAGGCGGCCATCCTGAACAATAATCTGGAAGAAATGCGGTGCGACAAGGCTATCTACCAGCAGCACCACCAGCAGCGCTGCAATTTGCGGCGTGCCGGTTGGCCAGCTAAAGCGGCGCTTTGACTCACCGGTTTGCGAAAGCGAACGGGACATCACGATTCACTCCTTACGCCGCAATGGCATTCATGATTGCCGGAACGGACAGTTTATCCAGCGGGATCTCTGCCACCTGTTTGCGATCGCGCATGATGATGACGCGATCGGCATAGCCCACCAGCTCCTCCAGCTCGGATGAGATAACCAGCAGGGCCAGCCCGTCCGCACAGAGCGTTTCGATAAGCCGGATAATTTCGGCGTGCGCGCCCACGTCGATACCGCGCGTCGGCTCGTCAAGGATCAGGAACTGCGGTTTGGTCAGCAGCCAGCGGGAGAGCAGCACCTTCTGCTGGTTACCGCCGGAGAGAAATTCAATCGGCTGTTCCGCGCTCGGGGTGCGGATGCCGAGCTGGCGGATAAAGCGCTCGGCGATGGCGTTTTGCTCTTTACGGGGGATCGGGCGCAGCCAGCCGCGCTGGGCCTGCAGGGCCAGGATGATATTTTCCCGCACCGAGGCGGCGGCAATGATGCCGTCCGTTTTCCGGTCTTCCGGGCAGAAGCCAACGCCCAGACAGGAGGCCTGATGCGGCGATCGCAGGGTTTGCGGTTTGCCCTTGATCAGCGCGGTGCCGCTGTCGGCAGGCTTGATCCCGAAGATCACCTCGGCGGTTTCGGTTCGGCCCGAGCCCAGCAGGCCCGCCAGCCCGACAATTTCGCCGGGACGCACCTCAAGGTTAAACGGCGATATCACGCCTTTCTTGCCGTAATCGCTGAACGCGGCAACCGGTTTTTCGCTCAGCAGCGTACGGCCCGCACGCTGGAGCGCGTTGGTTTCCAGCTCGCGGCCCAGCATCATTTTCACCAGCTCGATCTGCGGCAGCTCGCGGGTTTCGCGGCAGCCGACAAAGCTGCCGTTGCGCAGCACCGTAATGCGGTCGCTCACCTCATACACCTGATCGAGAAAGTGCGTGACGAAGATCAGGCTCACGCCCTGATCGCGCAGCTGGCGCATCAGGGTGAAGAGCATCTCCACTTCCTGGGTATCGAGGCTGGCGGTGGGTTCATCGAGGATCAGCACCTTCGCAGAGAGATCGATCGCGCGACAGATGGCGACGATCTGCTGCATCGCCACGGAAAAGCGGTTCAGCGGCTCGCGGACGTCGAGGGAGAAGCCGTAGGACTCCATCAGCTTCGTGGCACGCGCCTCCATCTCTTTGCGGCGCAGCAGGCCAAAGCGGCGTGGCTCGCGGCCAATAAACAGGTTGTCCGCCACCGACATATTCGGCAGCAGGTTCACTTCCTGGTAAACCGTCCCGATCCCCAGCTGCTGGGCGTGGGCGGTATTTTTTGGCGAAATGGCGTTGCCTTCCAGCCAGATGGTGCCGCGATCGGCGTGATAAACGCCGGTCAGCGATTTAATCAGCGTCGATTTTCCCGCGCCGTTCTCACCCAGCAGCGCCATGATCTCACCGCGCCGCAGGCTGAAATCAACGCTATCCAGCGCCTTTACGCCGGGGAAGAATTTACTCAAGCCCTCTGTGCGGAGGATTTCCTGGTGTTGTTCAGTTTTCATATTCATGTCCCCGGCACGTTCCCGTAGGCCGGGTAAGCGCAGCGCCACCCGGCAATTTCACTGGATCAGTAGCCCATATTTTTCTTCTTCTCTAACTCTTCTTTCGCTGTATCAGGCAGGTAGAGCGTGGACTTGGTGACGGTCACCTTCTCAGGCATCGTGCCGTCTTTCTTGAATTTCTCCAGCGCGTCGAATGCCGGTCCCGCCATGTTCGGCGTCAGCTCGACGCTGGCATTGGCTTCACCGTCGATCATCGCTTTGTAGATGTCCGGCACGCCGTCGATAGAGCCGGTGAGGATATCTTTGCCCGGCTTCAGGCCCGCTTCTTTAATCGCCTGAATCGCCCCGATCGCCATGTCATCGTTGTGGGCGTAAACCATGCAGATATTCTTGCCGTTGTTTTCAGCCTTGATAAAGCTCTCCATGACCTCTTTACCCTTACTGCGGGTAAAGTCGCCGGACTGGGAGCGGATAATCTTGATGTTTGGCGCTTTGGCAATGGCCTCAGCAAAGCCTTTCTTACGGTCAATGGCTACGCTCGCACCGACGGTGCCCTGCAGTTCAACGACGTTACACGGCTTGCCGTCGACCTGTTTAATCAGCCAGTCGCCAATTAACTGCCCTTCAAGCACGTTATTAGCGGTGACGGTGGTCATATAGAGAGATTTGTCTTTAACATCGATGGAACGGTCGAGCAGGAAGACCGGAATTTCAGCGTCTTTCGCTTCCTTCAGAACCGGTTCCCAGCCGGTCGCCACCACTGGTGCAATAAAGATGGCATCCACGCCCTGGGCGATAAACGAGCGCACGGCTTTGATCTGGTTTTCCTGCTTTTGCTGACCATCGGCGATTTTCAGGGTGATGCCGCGTTTCTGGGCCTCGCTTTTCGCAACGTTGGTTTCCGCCGCACGCCAGCCGGATTCAGAGCCAACTTGCGAAAAACCTACGGTTAAGGGAGCGGCCATCGCCATAGACGACATGGCTGCTGAAACTGCTGTGACAAGAAGTAAGCGCTTCCACATATGAGCGTCCTCGTAGGGGTGTTTATTGTTGGTTAAAAGATGTTCTGCGAAATGACTATAGCCAATGAAATATGTAACGAATTGCGTTACATCACACTTCAGGAAAGTGAATAAAATGTTAATCACAAGTTTGTAATCGCTTTCATTTCACCATTAAAAATGCGGCTGAGTTTATGGATTTTCCTGTCATGGAAACGGTCTGAAAAGTGGGGCTTGCGGGGAGAGAAAGCGAAAAGAGGCGGAGACATTCAGCGTGAGTTGGCTATAATACCTGCCACTTGTTTACCATCCATTTTAAAGGACACCGACATGAGCTTACTCAACGTCCCAGCGGGTAAAGAACTGCCAGAAGACATCTACGTTGTTATTGAAATCCCGGCCAACGCAGATCCAATCAAATACGAAATCGACAAAGACACCGGTGCGCTGTTCGTTGACCGTTTCATGTCTACCGCCATGTTCTATCCGTGCAACTACGGCTACATCAACCACACCCTGTCTCTGGACGGTGACCCGGTTGACGTGCTGGTTCCAACGCCATACCCACTGCAGCCAGGCTCCGTCATTCGCTGCCGTCCTGTTGGCGTGCTGAAGATGACTGACGAAGCGGGTGAAGATGCGAAGCTGGTTGCGGTACCGCACACCAAGCTGAGCAAAGAGTACGATCACATTAAAGATGTGAATGACCTGCCAGAGCTGCTGAAAGCGCAGATCGCCCACTTCTTCGAGCACTACAAAGACCTCGAAAAAGGTAAATGGGTTAAGGTTGACGGCTGGGACAACGCAGAAGCGGCGAAAGCAGAAATCATCGCCTCCTTCGAACGCGCTGCTAAGAAGTAATTCTTACTGTCGATTGATGAAAGCCCCGCATACTGGGGCTTTTTTTATCTTTGTTAAAAGCAGCATACATTAGCTTTTAAGATAAATCCCATTCCCTTTGGCTTTCATGTTAATACAACAAAGACACCCTCTCATTTATGGTGGGAGTGGTTGAATAGGCTGTCAATTAATCACATACTGTCATAATGAGCATTAATCCCCATTGATTACAGGATTCATATGTCATCCATTAACATTGATGTTGCCCGCCCAACTGGAATTTACTTTATTATTGAAAGGCTATATTCCCGCGATGGACTTATGCCTTCCGTTGGGGAAATCAGCCCCTCTTTGACACAGGTACACCGCACTGTCATTCAGCTAAAACGCAAGCAAGATATGTTTATGGATGGTGTTAAGGTTACCCCAAAAGATATTACACTTTGGCAACAGATAAAATATCTTACGGGCTCGAAAGTAACGACCAAAGATACAGATACGTTAGTGTATACGACTGATTTTATCGGCTCTCTTGTAGCCACTACACCTTTAGGCAATATTGAGCATGAAAATATTCCTCGCTTCCTCACGACAGAGTCTATTCACTCCCTTCCTCAGGCGGTGAGCTATGGGCGTGATCCCATCCCACAGGTCCTTCTTTATGGTCGTAAGGATATTGTCTTCTTTATGGACAATGGTGGTAAAGGAACGCCAACCGCTATTGCAAAATATAATCACAACTATCGTGACCTTGCCATAATCAAAGATCAGCTGGAGACCAGTAAAACGATGAAGGAACTGCTTTCTAAGGGAGCAAAATTATGAGTAAGAAAATCCATATCGTAAGTCTACTCGTCATTATTATTGCCTCCTTTATCTTTGGCAGAAGTACGTATACTCAATATCTGGCATGGTATTATGGAAGCGATAATTTAATATTCAGCGAAATAAACAGCTCCTTACTATCCAGTTTATTTAACGGGCTTTACTTCGCTCTTTCAGCAAGTATTATTTATACGTTACTCACGCTATTAAAAAGAATTCCAGCGAATATTGTCACTTCTTGTCTGCTTCAGTTCTGTATTAACATCGGGCTATATACGCTTTTTGTTGCAGTAGATAGAGGATATACTAAATTACATACTTTAAGCTCGGGTGCTACTGATATCACCCACAGCTATTTTTTAGGAGCGTTGCTGACGAGCACGCTTCTGACCGTCGCGATCGTGAGCGTTATACATGCTAAGTTTCTTTCTTCAAAGCATAAAGATGGGCTACATAAAGGCGTTTGACTGTTACGGCAAAGACAGCAAATGGCAGTATCTCTGCATCCTGACATTCCAACTTGCCTGGTTTTTGTTTTACTTATGGATCCCTTATCGAAGCGATTATGCGATTTTGCTGTTTTTACTGTTTTTCCTGCCCGTCATATCAAGCAATACGCGATGCATAAACTACTATGGCCGTTCACGCGCCTTGTGTTTTTTATGGCTTATTGCCCCATACATCATGCTGTTCGTTCCTCTTTTTTTAACCCGACGCAGGGATACAGAAGAGAATTGAAAGTGAAAAAAACAACGCCACCTCACGGTGGCGTTGTCGTTTTTCAGTACTGGTCTCTGTCTAACCAGTTACCGCTTACAATCCGCGTTAACCCGTCGACCGGACGCTGGTAGACATACATCCACGCGCTTCCGTACGGTGTCTGGATCAACTGGCGAGCGTATTCACCGCCCCTGGTGCGCAAGGCATCAAGTTCGGCAAGTGTAGCATTATCAATACGATAAACTTCACCCTGTACTGTTCCTTCGCCGGGAACCGCGCCTGGATAGTGGCCCAGGCTGTACAACTGGTAGTTCTCGATATTGTAATTCCCCAGTAGCTGGGCATTGGTCATCCAGTGACTGTTGCCTTGCCTGGTTCGTAAACTGCCGTAGACAAATATTCGCATTGCTAAAACTCAAACTGATAGAGCAGATCAAGTGCCTGGTCTACGCCGGACACTGCTTCCAGATATAGCTTAGGCATCAGGCGATAGCGTAACGTGAGTGTTGCCAGTGAGTCAAAGATCCCCACACCATATTTTACCTGCAGACCCGGCAGTACATAGCCGCTGACCACCACCTGCGAGGAGTCACCCACGCCCTGGGTGTCCAGCGCCAGATTGCTTACGCCGAACGTCTCGCCGATTTTACCCACAACCTGCCCACTTTGTGCAACCCCCAGACCGACCAACATTGAGGTCATCGCCGCACTGTCGCTTTGTCCGCTGTCCAGACCTTGTCCGCGCAGCAGATAAGAGAGGGCTTCCTGCTGCGACATCGCCGGGTCGGAGAAGATCTCCGCCTTCGGTTCGTCGGCAGAGCCGGTGACGCGTACGCCAGCAATGACGTCGTTTTCCGTCGCTTCCGGGTTACGAATCGCTTCGATGTTCAACAGCGGTTGATCCGGTGGACCGGAGAACAGCAGCTCGCCTTTACGGACAATCAGATCCTGACCATAGGCATGGAAACGCCCTTCAGGGATATTGATCTGCCCGTTGAGGCCAAGCCCTTGTTTATCCTGCGCCACTTTCAGGTCGCCCGTGAGCCTCGCCTTCAGCCCAAACGCATCCAACCGCACGTTATTTCCCACGTGCACGATAAGGTTACTATTAATCGGTATACCAGCGCTCTTCTCTTCGGCAGGTTTCAGATTTTCATTGAGCATAACTTCATCACTGGAGACGCCGACCGCGCTTTCCGGCACCTCGTGAACCACGATGCGCGCCCACGGCACGTCCACGCGGCCATCCAGGGTGAAGAGGCTTGGCGTCGCCTCAAAGACCACGTCCGGCGAGACGTCCAGGCGCACCATTGGCGGTACGGTGATGCGCACCTTACTGCCTTTCGCGGCAATACGGGCGCGCCAGTTGTCGAGCTGGCTCCAGTCCGCGTCGCCGCTCAGGTTGATTTGCCCCTGCTGAGTTAATACCGAGCCGTTCAGCGTCGAGCTCATGCCGTTGAAGTTCATCGCAATCTGGCTGGGCTGCATATCGAACGGCATGAAGTTACCGTCGATATCCACACCGCTGAGCCGCAGCTGACCGAACAGCTGAGGGCTTTGCGCGTTGCCCGCCAGGCGCAGGTTGGCATTCACCATGCCCTCGGCTTTTTCCCCGCGGGCGAAGATTGGGTTGACCATCGCCAGGTTGAAGTTACGAATATTGACGTTGCCGCCCAGATTGCGCCGCCCCTGCGGATCGGTAATCTGTATCTGCCCGTCCATCTGGCCGTTGTTGGTCAGACGGATAAGCCACCCCAGCTCCGCACGGTTGTTATGCAGGTCTGCACTCACATTCAGAGTGTCGAAGGCCACCGGCAGCGGCGCGTCGTTCACCTCCTGCGTTACCTTCACGTTACGGCCGGAAAGCGTGACGCTGCCCTGCGGCAGCCCCTCTTTGGTGGTGTCCCAGGCGACATCTGCTTTCCCGCTGAAGACGCCGCTGGCCTGCGTGGTGTCCGGCATAAACGGTTTCAGCATCGCCAGATCGAAGCGGTTCAGGTTGATCTGCGCGCGCCCTTCCGCCCCCGCATCAATGGTCTGCGGCACGCACAGCTCCGCGTTCGGGTTGGTCCAGCAGTGAGGCCCGATGCTGATCTTCTGCTCGGCGTTGCGGTAGTCCAGCGCAATGGAGCGCGACAGCGCCAGCGGCCCCACCGGGGTGTTGAAGCGGGTGTTGTCCAGCGTCCCTTTCCAGCGCGTTTCCTTCCGGTCGAAGCTGCCGGTCAGGTGAAGCTGGCCGGAGACGGGCTCGCCCTGCACGCGCAGCTGGAGGTCGTGCTGCTTCTCGTTACCTTTGGCGTCCAGAGTCACCAGGCTGATGTTCACGTCCGGCTGGGAAATGCGCTCCACGCGCAGGTTCAGGTTGCCGCCGATCTGATCGGTGGATTTCACATCCCCTTCCACGCGGACGCGGGCAACGCTCAGCTCCTGCCAGCGCAGATTGTTGGCGGTGATATCTGCCAGCAGCTGCGGCGCGTCCACGGTGCCGCGCACTTTCAGGAGTCCTTTCGCCGTACCGCCCAGACCCGGCAGGGCGTTATCCAGATTCGGCGCGTCGATGGTGGCGTCAAGATTGAGATCTTTTACCCCCAGCTCGCCTTTGATATCCGCCGTGTTGCGGCCCAGCGCCACGTGCAGCCCCGGGATAATCCACTGCAGGTAGCTGTTGCCCTTCACCGAGCCTTCAACGTTCACCTTGTTCTGCTTCACGTTCCCGGTGAGCTTGATTTCCGGCACGTCCATCTGCCACGTGCCGCCGTAGAGGCTGCCGCGGGTTTTGATCAGCCCGTCCAGCTTCGACGGCCAGTCCGGCACCTCTTTGGCGGTGTTAATTCCCGTCAGCTTCAGCTCGCCGCGCCAGCTGATCGCCTGCTGCCAGTCGAGCAGCGCGGTCAGTTCCGTTTTGCCTTCCAGCGCCGCGACGGTCAGCTTGTCGAGGTTAACCTGCTGTTCGTTGCCTTTTGCATCCAGCGTGATGGTCGCGGGCGGCACGCCCTGCCCCTTCACTGCAGTGCGGAACGAGAGCGTGTAGTCGGTCATCTTGCCGCTCAGCTTCAGCTTCAGATCGTCGGCCTGATACTGTTTTTCGCCGGTAAACGGCCAGTAAAGCTGCTTGCTGACAACCTCCAGATTGAGCGGCAGCCCGGCTTCCGCCAGCTGGGTTTGCGCGCGCAGGGCCATGTCTACCGGGCCGGAGAGATTCACCCCGATATCCAGCTTCTCGCGCAGCGCCCCGCCCACTTTAACCTTCACTTTTTCGCCCTTCAGCGGGTCGATATTCAGGGCGCTATTGAGTGTGATATCCACCGGCCAGCTGTCGCGCAGCAGGGCGTTGCCTGACGCGTTCACCGAGCCCTGGTTGGTATCGATATCCAGCGCGTCGAGCTTCATGTTGCCGTCAATGCTGCTGACTTTCAGCAGCATGTTAAAGACCGTCAGATCGGTGTCGCCGGTCAGGCGCAGCTGCTCGCCTTTGAACTCCTCAATGTTGAGGTTCAGCGGCAGATGCACGTCGGTCATTTCAGGCAGGACAGGCTTCGAGAAGAGTTCTTTCAGCGTTTCGCCCAGCGGCTTCTCTTCCGGCTGCGGGTTCTGGATCTTCGGTTCGACGATCTCTTCCTGCGCCACGTCCGCCACTTTCGGCAGCGCGATCAGCAACCCCTGCAGCGAGGTTGGCGTCAGGGTGAGGTTTTTCTCCTGCCAGCGCAGGCCGGAGGTGAAATCCATCACCGAAACGGTGGTGTCGTCGATTTTGATATTGACGTTATCGAGCGCCACCCGATAGAGCGCAATCGGGTACGGCGTGGAGAGATTCAGCGGGCCGCTGTCCTCTTCCTCAACCGGCGCAGACTTCGGCATTTTCTTTGAGTCTATCGCCACGTTGACGTCTTTTAGCGACAGATCGTTCACGCAGAGCTTGCTGTCCCGCAGGCAGCCCAGCTTCACCGCGAGATGGAATTCCCCGGCGTTGACCGCCACGCCCGGCTGCTCGTAGCGGATGTTCTTCAGATGCAGGTCGCGCCAGCCGCCCGTTACCTGACCAATTTCCAGCCCCGGCACCCACCGGTTCGCGGCGTTAAACAGCAGATGCAGCCCGGTCGTCGTTCCCACCAGAAACGCCACCGTACCGAGCAGCAGCACGATAAAAATCAGCACCCCGAGGCTTATTTTCTTCCATAAACTCATAATTCAGGCCCCAGACCGATGTAAAACTGTAATCCGTGTTCATCTTTGTCGCCCACCGGCACGGCGAAGTCGAGCTTGATGGGTCCGACGGGTGACTGCCAGCGTACGCCCACGCCTGCACCGGTTTTGAAATCGCTGCGGCGGATATCGTTCACCGCTTCACCACCGTCAACAAACATTGCGCCCCACCACTTGCCGCTGACGTTGTACTGATACTCCAGCGATCCGGTCGCCAGTTTGGATGCCCCGGTCAGCTGGCCTTTTTCGTTTTCAGGTGAGATCGATTTGTACTTATACCCGCGAATGCTGCGGTCGCCCCCGGCGAAGAAGCGCAGGTCCGGCGGAACGCGCTCGAAATCACCCGTCTCAATCCAGCCGAGATTGCCGCGCATCACAAAGCGGTGTTTGTCATACAGCGTGCGGATCCAGACGTTTTGCGCCTGCACCACCGTGAAGTCGACGTCAGAGCCCCACATCGTATTGGAGTAGTCGATAGAGTAACGCTGTGAATCACCCCAGGTTGGCATCAGGCCGCCGCGCGAGCGGGTGCGGCTGATCATCACGCCCGGATAAAGCAGCATAGTGGTGTTGGTGACGTTTGCCTGGGTAAAGTGATCAAGGCTCCAGCGCAGGTTAATGGCGCGCTGCCAGCCGCTGGAGAGATCCCAGAAGCGTGAAACCGCAAGCGTTGTCGAGTCCTGCTCGGTATCGTTCAAATCGGTACGCTTAAAGCCGCCCTGCACCAGGTAATATTGCTCAAGCGGGTTTTTCAGCAGCGGTATTTTATAGCTGAAATCAAGCTGCTGTTCCGGTGCGGAAATGCTGGCGCTGGTGGTCAGGCTGTGGCCGTAGGAGTTCATCCACGGCTTTTTCCAGGAGGTCTTCACGCGCGGACCGACGTCTGTCGAGTAGCCAACACCGGTCTCAATGGTGTTCTCGGTGCGCGGCGAGACAACGCCATGCAGCGGCAACACCTTGGTTTTGCGAGACTTATCAAATTCCGGTGCGACAACCACGGAGTTAAACCAGCCGGTAGCGGAGAGGCGACGGTTCAGCTCCGCCAGATCGCTCGACTGGTAGTAGTCGCCTTTTTTAAACGGCACGAGGTTTTGCAGATACTCTTCACGAATTTGCGAACCTTCAAACGTTACATCGCCAAAGCGGTAGCGTTCGCCGCTGTCGTAGTCAATATCCCAGAAGGCCTGACGTCGCTCCAGCGCGATGCCCAACTGGCTTTTATTGAACTGGCTGTCGAAGTAGCCCTTGCGAAGAGAGACGCTCGTCAGCTCTTTTTTGAAGTGGTCGTAGTCACCGTGGTTGAGCACGGTGCCGATTTTCGGTCGCGTGCTGAGCAGGTCCAGGTAGTCGCGGTCGGTGCGCGCGCCGCCGCGCAGGATGACGTTCGTGCCGCCAATCAGCACCGGCTCGCCCGGCGAGACGCGGGCAATAAGCACCTGACGCCCCTTCTTTGGCGGCGGGCGAAGATCGAAATCAATGGTGGGTTCGTAATACCCCAGCGCTTTTAGCCCTTCACGGATCGCGTCATCCACGCGCGCGCGAAAACGCCGGTCCGGCGTCACCTCATCGCTCTGGATGGTCGACAGCTGCGCACGCACGTTTTTTTCCAGCGTCCCGGATAACCCCTCAACCTGCAAACGGACATTCGCCGCGCTGGCAACCCCGCTTGTCAGCAATACACTGACTAAACATAACTGGCGGATTTTTGTCACGTTTTCTCCTGAATATCCCTTTTCCACCCTGGAAGCAAATGAAGCGCCGCCGTGCGGCAAAATACGGCCTGGAAGCCAAAAACCCAAATCGTGGGTTGAAAACGGGTGTAACACCCAAATATTTCTTATGATTAAATCTAGTCTCATTCAGCGCATTTATTGTGTTCAATTAAACGCTTCGTGACAACCTTAACCGAAACATCGCACCCCGGGAGGCCCCATCGTGAGTTTATTCGACAAGAAGCATCTGGTTTCACAAGCTGATGCATTACCGGGACGCAACACCCCTATGCCTGTGGCGACCTTACACGCCGTCAATAACCATTCAATGACCAACGTTCCTGATGGAATGGAAATCGCCCTGTTCGCCATGGGCTGCTTCTGGGGCGTTGAGCGCCTCTTCTGGCAGTTGACCGGCGTTTACAGTACCGCGGCCGGCTACACGGGCGGCTATACGCCGAATCCAACCTACCGCGAAGTCTGCTCCGGCGAAACCGGCCATGCGGAAGCGGTACGCGTGGTATATGACCCGACGGTCATCAGCTACGAACAGCTCCTGCAGGTTTTCTGGGAGAATCATGACCCTGCGCAGGGCATGCGTCAGGGCAACGACCACGGCACACAGTATCGCTCGGCCATTTATCCGCTCACGCCTGAGCAGGACGCCGCCGCGCGCGCCAGCCTTGAGCGGTTCCAGCAGGCCATGCGTGAAGCAGGCGATACGCGCGAGGTGACCACGGAAATCGCCACCGCGAAGCCGTTCTACTATGCCGAGGACGATCATCAGCAGTATCTGCACAAAAACCCGTACGGCTACTGCGGCATCGGGGGCATCGGCGTCTGCCTGCCGCCACAGCTGGCCTGATTATTAACCGTTAAAACTTCACCCGTACCGGACAGCGCACGCTGTCCGGTCTGTTTTATGCCAAAAATGTGACCTCTGGCAGATTTACATCTCTTTACGCTATACTACCGCTGAAATAATCGGCTCAACGCTACGAGCTGACGTTCTACGTGTTTTCACACAAATGGTATCAACTCCCCTTCTGAGGATCTGGCGAGAAGCCGGATAAACTATGTTAAACAGTATTTTAGTAATACTTTGTCTTATTGCCGTCAGTGCATTTTTCTCGATATCTGAGATCTCGCTGGCCGCGTCCCGTAAAATCAAACTGAAGCTGCTTGCCGACGAGGGCAACATCAATGCCACCCGCATCCTGAAAATGCAGGAAAACCCCGGCATGTTCTTCACCGTGGTGCAGATTGGCCTTAACGCGGTCGCCATTCTCGGCGGTATCGTGGGCGATGCGGCCTTTTCTCCAGCGTTTTATAGCCTCTTTGTCAAATACATGTCCGCTGAGCTTGCCGAACAGCTGAGCTTTATTCTCTCCTTCTCGCTGGTAACCGGCCTGTTCATCCTCTTTGCAGACCTGACCCCGAAACGCATCGGTATGATTGCGCCAGAAGCTGTAGCTTTGCGTATCATCAACCCGATGCGCTTCTGTCTGTACGTGTTTCGTCCGCTGGTGTGGTTCTTCAACGGTCTGGCGAACGTGATTTTCCGCATCTTTAAGCTGCCAATGGTGCGTAAAGACGACATCACCTCTGACGACATTTATGCGGTGGTGGAAGCCGGCGCGCTGGCCGGAGTGCTGCGTAAGCAGGAACACGAGCTGATTGAGAACGTATTTGAACTGGAATCCCGTACCGTGCCCTCTTCCATGACGGGCCGCGAAAACATTATCTGGTTCGATTTACATGAAGATGAGCAGAGCCTGAAGAACAAAGTAGCGCAGCATCCTCACTCCAAGTTCCTGGTCTGTAATGAAGATATCGACCACATCATCGGTTACGTCGACTCCAAAGACCTGCTGAACCGCGTGCTGGCAAACCAGAGCCTGGCGCTCAACAGCGGCGTGCAGATCCGCAATACCCTGATTGTGCCGGACACCCTGACGCTCTCCGAAGCGCTGGAAAGTTTCAAAACCGCCGGGGAAGACTTCGCGGTGATCATGAATGAATACGCGCTGGTGGTGGGTATCATCACGCTGAACGACGTGATGACCACGCTGATGGGAGACCTGGTTGGCCAGGGACTGGAAGAGCAGATTGTTCAGCGTGACGATAATTCATGGCTGATCGACGGCGGTACGCCGATTGAAGACGTCATGCGCGTGCTGGATATCGACGAGTTCCCGCAGTCCGGTAACTACGAAACCATCGGCGGCTTTATGATGTTTATGCTGCGTAAAATCCCGAAACGCACCGACTCGGTGAAGTTCTCCGGCTACAAGTTTGAGGTGGTGGATATTGATAACTATCGCATCGACCAGCTGCTGGTGACGCGTATCGACAACAAGCCGACCGTACTGGTGCCGAAGCTGCCGGACGCGGAAGAGAAGGTGTCGGCGTAACGTTCCTGCCCCCACAAACATCAACGGCTCCCATCGGGAGCCGTCTTTTTAACTACCTACTGCATAGCACGTTGGTTAAGCCATCTCAGTTTGCAGACGCATAACCTGACGGTTGACTTCGGACATCACAGACAGGTGCTGTTTGTCCTTCACTTTTGGGACAAGGATCTTGCCCTTATCAAACTCAAAAGCGCCAACATCCTTGATGTACAACCGTCCACGGAACAGGATCTTCACGTACTTCGCCACCTGAAGCGGGTTGTAGCGTTGGAAAATTTTCATTCTTGTATCTCCTGCGAATCATACGCTCTTGCGGTGCCACAATCGGCCCGACTGTCCTGAGCGCAAATTTTGATGCCCAATGACTATAGACCAGAACTACGGTGTTACCCAGTGTGCATAAGTTTATTTACCGTTTGATTACAATTATTCAGAATAATCTTTGCAAAGCGTGATAGAGAGCAGTATAAGCCGTCGTTTTTTCATGGATATGTGCGTTCACCCGCAAACTGGCACTGGGATTGCGGGAAAACCACATTGATCGCACTTATGATTAAAAGCGTATGACCAAGTGGTCGGATCACCTGCAAACAATAAGGAAACGCCATGACCCTACGTAATATCCTTGCGGCAGCTTGTCTGCTGCTGCCCCTGTGGGCTTCCGCTCACAGCATTGAAAAAGGACAACGTGTACCGCCAGTCGGCATTGCTGACCGGGGAGAATTGATTCTCGACAATGATAAGTTTAGCTATAAAGCCTGGAATAGCGCGCAGCTCGCGGGCAAAGTGAGAGTTGTACAACATATTGCCGGTCGTACATCCGCAAAAGAGAAGAATGCCAACCTCGTGGAGGCGATCAAGGCCGCAAAATTCCCTCATGACCGCTACCAGACCACCACGATTGTGAACACCGATGATGCCATTCCTGGCTCCGGGATGTTTGTGCGCTCAAGCCTTGAGAGCAATAAAAAGCTCTACCCGTGGTCGCAGTTTATCGTCGACAGCAACGGCGTGACGCGTAAGGCCTGGCAGCTTGAGGAAGAGAGCTCCGCGATTGTCGTGCTGGATAAGGACGGCCGAGTGCAGTGGGTGAAAGACGGCGCGTTAACTCAGGAAGAGGTGCAGCAGGTTGTCGCCCTGCTGCACAAACTGCTGGCTCAGTAAAGAGAGACGCGGAAGCCGGGGTTGAGGAATGATTCGCGCGGGGTATAGTCCAGCGGCTTGCCCTGCCAGTCATGCACATGCGCCCCGGCGGCCGCGGCAACGGCATGGCCTGCCGCGGTATCCCAGACGTTGGTTGGCCCAAAGCGCGGATAAAGCTGCGCCTGACCTTCCGCCACCAGGCAGAATTTCAGCGACGAGCCAATCGAGGTGGTCTGGTGTTCACCCAGCTGTTGCAGGTATTCCTCCAGCTCGCTGTCGCTGTGCGAGCGGCTAATCACCACCAGCGGTGGACGGGCATCGCGCACCTGGATCTGCTTGCGTACGCCGCACTCCTCCTTCCAGGCCTTCCCTTCTGCGGCGCTGTACATCACCTTCATTACCGGCGCGTAGACCACGCCGAGCACCGCTTTACCCTTCTCAATCAGGGCAATATTGACGGTGAACTCACCGTTGCGCTTGATGAACTCTTTTGTCCCGTCCAGCGGATCGACCAGCCAGTAGCGCTGCCAGTGCTGGCGCTCGTCCCAGCTTTGCGGCGCTTCTTCAGACAAAACGGGGATATCCGGCGTTAAGGCCTGCAGACCTTGCAGGATCACCTTATGCGCCGCGATATCGGCCGCCGTGACCGGGGAGTCGTCCGCCTTGCTGACGATCTCCATCGGTTTTACACCGTCATACACCTGCATGATGGCATCTCCCGCATCCCGTGCGAGCTGACAAATCTTATCTAGCATTTTCCACCTCTTTGTTAACGCAGTGAGGTTAACTCTTTGTTTTAGTTATATCGTAATGTGAACAATTCCGCTATCTGTGAAGCAATTCCGGTTTCAGGTCGCTTTTTTCTGTCAGGATTCACATTTCTGTAAGCAACAAACGATAGATACATACTCTTTTGTGGAACGGATCGAAAAAAGGACTCCTCTGATGATTAAGTTTAGTGCAACGCTTCTGGCGACGCTGATTGCAGCGAGCGTGCAGGCGGCGACGGTAGATCTGCGTATTCTGGAAACGACCGATCTGCACAGCAATATGATGGACTTCGATTACTACAAAGATACCCCTACGGAAAAATTCGGACTGGTACGTACAGCAAGTTTGATCAACGCCGCGCGGGGTGAAGTCAAAAATAGCGTGCTGGTGGACAACGGCGATCTCATTCAGGGCAGCCCGCTCGGCGACTACATGGCGGCGAAAGGTCTGAAGAAAGGCGAGATCCATCCCGTTTATAAAGCGATGAACACGCTGGACTATGCCGTCGGCAACCTGGGCAACCACGAATTCAACTACGGCCTGAAATACCTGCACGATGCGCTGGCCGGCGCGAAGTTCCCGTACGTTAACGCCAATATCATCGACGTTAAGACGCAAAAGCCGCTCTTTACCCCATACCTGATTAAAGAGAGTGAAGTTGTCGATCGGGACGGTAAAAAGCAGACGCTGAAAATCGGCTATATCGGCTTCGTACCGCCGCAGATCATGACCTGGGATAAAGCCAACCTCGACGGCAAAGTGACCGTTAATGACATTACCGAAACCGCGCGCAAGTACGTGCCGGAAATGCGTGCGAAAGGTGCGGATGTCGTTGTCGTGGTGGCTCACTCAGGCCTGTCAGCCGACCCGTACCAGGCCATGGCGGAGAACTCCGTTTATTATCTGAGCGAAGTCCCGGGCGTTGACGCGATCCTGTTCGGCCACGCTCACGCCGTTTTCCCGGGCAAAGATTTCGCCAGCATTAAAGGGGCGGATATCGAGAAAGGGACGCTCAACGGCGTGCCGTCGGTGATGCCGGGCATGTGGGGCGACCACCTTGGCGTGGTGGATCTGGTGCTAAATAACGACAGCGGCAGCTGGAAGGTGACGCAGTCAAAAGCCGAAGCGCGCCCGATTTACGACGCGGCGGCTAAAAAATCCCTGGCAGGTGAAGATAAAAAGCTGGTCGACGTGCTGAAGCACGACCACGACGCCACCCGCGAATTCGTCAGCAAGCCGATCGGCAAATCCGCCGACAACATGTACAGCTTCCTGGCGCTGGTGCAGGATGATCCGACCGTTCAGGTGGTCAACATGGCCCAGAAAGCCTATGCCGAACACTTTGTTCAGGGCGATCCGGATCTGGCAAAGCTGCCGGTGCTGTCTGCCGCAGCGCCATTCAAAGTGGGCGGACGCAAGAACGACCCGGCAAGCTATGTTGAGGTCGAAAAAGGCCAGCTGACCTTCCGTAACGCCGCCGATCTCTATCTCTACCCGAATACCCTGGTGGTGGTTAAAGCCACGGGGAAAGAGGTGAAGGAGTGGCTGGAGTGCTCCGCCGGGCAGTTTAACCAGATCGACCCGAAGAGCAGTAAACCACAGCCGCTGATTAACTGGGACGGCTTCCGCACCTACAACTTCGACGTGATCGACGGCGTAAATTACCAGATTGACGTCACCCAGCCGGCGAAATATGACGGCGAGTGCCAGGCGATTAACCCGCAGGCCGAACGCATCAAAAACCTGACGTTCAACGGCAAGGCGATCGACCCGAATGCAACCTTCCTGGTCGTGACCAATAACTACCGCGCCTACGGCGGCAAGTTTGCCGGTACGGGCGATAGCCACATCGCTTTTGCGTCACCGGACGAAAACCGCTCGGTGCTGGCGGCGTGGATCGGCGCGGAGTCGAAGAAGGCGGGCGAAATTCACCCGGCGGTGGATAACAACTGGCGTCTTGCGCCAATCCACAGCGATGCGAAACTGGATATCCGCTTTGAAACGTCACCGTCCGATAAAGCAGCCGCGTTTATTAAGGATAAGGCGCAGTATCCGATGAAGAAGGTTGCGACGGATGATATCGGGTTCGCGATTTATCAGGTGGATTTAAGCAGGTAGCGGTGATTGTGCCGGGTAAGGCGAAACCGCCACCCGGCTTTTACGCCGCACGCTCATCCCGATTCGCCATCACCTTCGGCGTATTGACTTCAATCCAGTCCGCCAGCGCGGCGACTTTCTCGCTCACCTCAATGCCCATCGGTGTCAGGCTATACTCGACGTGCGGCGGCACGACCGGATACGACACGCGATCGACAAACCCGTCCTGCTCCAGCGCCTGAAGCGACTGGGACAGCATCTTTTCGCTCACCCCGCCCATTTTATGGCGCAGCTCGCTAAAACGGTGCGTTCCTCCGCGCAGAGCCAGCAGAATCAGCACGCCCCAGCGGCTGGTAACGTGTTTAAGCACCTCCCGTGAAGGGCACTGTTCCGCGAAGAGATTGCCATCGCGCATTTGCTCGCTGAGCGTTGGGATCGTTTTTTTCATACTTACCTTTTTGTGCGTACTTACTAAAAGTTAGCTATGGTGATAGTGTGCCACAACACCAGACAAACACGAAGGAGATTTATCATGATCGCGATTACCGGCGCTACCGGCCAGCTTGGCCAGCACGTTATTGAAGAACTGCTGAAAACCGTTCCAGCAAACCAGATTGTTGCCATTGTTCGTAACCTGGCGAAAGCTGAAGCGTTAAGCAACCAGGGTATTGTGGTTCGTCAGGCGGATTACACCGATAAGGCCGCCTTTACTGCCGCGCTGAGCGGCGTGGAAAAGCTGCTGCTCATCTCCTCAAGCGAAGTGGGCCAGCGCGCGACCCAGCACCAGAACGTGATCAACGCCGCCAAAGCGGCAGGCGTGAAATTTATCGCCTACACCAGCCTGCTACACGCGGATAAATCACCGCTGGGTCTGCACGTTGAACATGTCGAAACCGAGAAAGCGCTGGCAGAATCTGGCGTGCCATACGCCCTGCTGCGCAACGGCTGGTACACCGAAAACTACCTGGCGAGCGCGCCGCCTGCGCTGGAACACGGCGTATTCATTGGTGCCGCAGGCGAAGGCAAAATTGCCTCTGCCACCCGCGCAGACTATGCCGCGGCGGCAGCCAAAGTGATCGCTGAAGAGGGTCATGCGGGCAAGGTATACGAACTGGCAGGCGACCACGGCTGGACATTGAGCGAGCTGGCGGCGGAACTGAGTAAGCAGAGTGGTAAACCTGTGGCGTATCAAAACCTGAGCGAAGCGGACTTTGCAGCCGCATTGAAGAGCGTGGGTTTACCCGCCGGGCTGGCGGATATGCTGGCGGACTCCGACGTGGGCGCGTCCAAAGGCGGCCTGTTTGACGACAGCCGTACCCTGAGCAAGCTGATCGGCCGCCCGACCACACCGCTGGCGGAGAGCGTCAAAGCCATTCTGTAATTGTTACGGATTGGTTATTTTTTGTGGCATCCCCTCGGGTCATCTCTGATAATGGTGTGATGACCCATGAGGAGGCTCATCGTGCAAGGCGTACCGGAACAGTTTACTGACGAGAGAGACAGCGCGCGCTTTCGCCATCTGGCGCAGCTGCCGGGCCTTGAACTCTATCACGCGCATATCTCTGACTACGCCTTTGAGCCCCACACCCATGAAGCCTTCGGCATCGGCACCATCGAAACCGGTGCCGAACGCTTTCGCTATCGCGGCACCCAGCATCTCGCACCTGAAAAATCCGTTGTTACCATGAACCCGGACGAGATCCATACCGGGGAGTCCGCGACCGAAGACGGCTGGCGCTACCGGATGGTCTACATCGAACCCGATCTTCTGGAAGAGGTAACCGGCCTGCGCCACTGGTGGTTCAGCGACGTAACCCGTTACGACCCGCAGCGCTCTCAGCAGATCGGCAGGCTAATTTACGGCCTGTGGCATACGGACGATCCGCTGGCGCAAAAAGGCTTATTGCTGGATCTGATCGAGACCTTTCAGCCGCTAGCCCATCACGCGCCGGTGGTTCAGGAAGGCGCACACCGTTTCGAGCGCGTGCGCGAGTATTTGCACGACAACTATATGCACGCCCTGACGCTGGACGAACTGGCGAACGTTGTCTCGCTCAGCCCGTACCATTTCCAGCGACAGTTCAAAGCCCATTTTCACGTTACGCCGCACCAGATGTTGATGGCCATCCGCCTGTGGCGCGCCAAGGCGTTTCTCACCCACGGTATGCCCGCCGCCGAAGTCGCCGCCGCAACGGGGCTGACCGACCAGTCGCATTTAACCCGCGCCTTCACCCGCCGCTACGGCATTACGCCCGTGCGCTACCAGAAACAGGTCGCCCGGCGCTAATGCGCAATCTCATACAATACGCGCGCGTTTCCCCCTTCTAGACTGAGTGCAGAGTAAATCAATGTGGATGGAAAAATGATTAGCGGCGTGTTGTATGCCCTGCTTGCAGGTCTGATGTGGGGGCTGATCTTTGTCGGCCCTCTGATCGTGCCGGAATACCCGGCGATATTGCAGTCTACCGGACGTTATCTGGCGCTCGGGCTGATTGCCCTTCCTCTGGCATGGCTGGGGCGTACGCGCTTGCGACAGCTCAGCCGTCAGGACTGGGGCACCGCGCTGGCGCTGACCATGATGGGCAATCTCATCTATTACGTCTGCCTGGCAAGCGCCATTCAGCGAACCGGAGCGCCGGTGTCGACCATGATTATCGGCACGCTGCCGGTGGTCATCCCCATCTTCGCGAATCTGCTCTATAGTCATCGGGACGGCAAGCTGGCGTGGTCGAAAATGATACCCGCCCTGGCCTGCACCGCCGTGGGGCTGGTGTGCGTCAATATCGCCGAGCTGCGCCACGGCCTGGCAGACTTCAGCTTATGGCGTTACGGTTCGGGGATCGTTTTAGCGTTCATCTCGGTCGCGTGCTGGGCCTGGTACGCCCTGCGCAATGCGCGCTGGCTGCGGGAGAACCCGGACAAACACCCGATGATGTGGGCAACGGCGCAGGCGCTGGTCACGCTCCCCGTCTCGTTAGTGGGGTATGCCGGCGCATGCCTCTGGCTGGGTCATCAGCAGCCGGAATTTGCCCAGCCCTTCGGGCCAAGACCCTGGGTCTTTATTGGCTTAATGGTTGCGATTGCGGTGCTGTGCTCCTGGGTGGGCGCGCTGTGCTGGAACATTGCCAGCCAGAAGCTGCCGACGGTGATCTTAGGGCCGCTGATTGTGTTCGAAACCCTGGCCGGGCTGCTGTACACCTTCCTGATGCGCCAGAGCGTGCCGCCGCTGTTAACGGCCTGCGGGATCGCGCTGCTGGTGGTGGGAGTGGTGATGGCGGTAAGAGCGAAGCCGGAAAAACCGAGGGTCGTTCCGGCTTCGGAGATGTGAGTAATGCCCAGCGGCGCTACGCTTGCAGGGCCTACAAAACAGTAGGTCTTGTAAGGCGTAGCCGCCACCGGGCAAGCCTTTAAAACGTTTCCCAGTTCGCTTCAGACGCCGTCGCTGCTGGCTGCGCTTTTGGCACATAGGTTTTCACCGGTGCCGCTTTGACCGCCTGATTACGCGTTATTTTGAACACTGCTACCGCTTCGTTCAGGCGTGCGGCCTGATCTTCCAGCGCCGCCGCTGCCGCCGCAGACTCCTCCACCAGCGAGGCGTTCTGCTGGGTCACGCGGTCCATCTCGGCTACCGCCTGACCAACCTGGTCGATACCGCGGCTCTGCTCGTCAGAGGCAGAGGCAATTTCGCCCATGATGTCGGTCACGCGGGTAACCGCGTTAACGATTTCCGCCATCGTCGCGCCCGCTTCGTTCACCAGCTGAGAACCCGCGTTCACGCGCTCGCCGGAATCATCGATCAGCGCCTTAATCTCTTTCGCCGCCTGGGCGCTGCGCTGGGCAAGCGTGCGCACTTCTCCTGCAACCACCGCAAAGCCACGGCCCTGCTCACCCGCACGCGCCGCTTCCACCGCCGCGTTCAGCGCCAGAATGTTGGTCTGGAAGGCAATCCCGTCGATAACGTTAGTAATTTGCGCGATTTTGCTGGAGCTGGTGGCGATCTCGTCCATGGTGCGCACCACGCCTTCCACCACGTTACCGCCCTTCTTCGCGGTTGAGGAGGCATCCAGCGCCAGACGAGACGCCTGACGCGCGTTATCGGCGTTCTGCTTCACGGTGGCGGTCAGCTGTTCCATGCTGGCTGCCGTCTCTTCCAGAGACGCGGCCTGCTGCTCGGTACGGGAAGAGAGGTCGTTGCTGCCCGCCGAGATTTCACCCGCACCGGTATAGATGGTGTCTGCGCCTTCACGCACCACGCCCACGGTGTTCGCCAGCGAGGTTTGCATCTCCTGCACGTTGCGCGCCAGGATAGCCATTTCGTTCCTGCCTTCAGCCTGAATCGGCTGGGTTAAATCCCCTGCCGCGATGGCGCGGATATGGTTGATCACCTCTTCCAGCGGCAGCAGCAGCACCCGGCGCATGGCGATCCAGCTGGAGATAATCACCGCAATGACGAGGATCATGACGGCAGAGAGGATCCACAGGATGCGCTTGTAGTCGCTTTCGTTATCCTGAATGCCTTTACTGGTGAGCGCAGCCTGCGCCTCGCGCCACTCTCGATAGACCTTTTGCATTGCCGTCTGCTTCTGTTCTGCATTCTGCTTGAACATATCTTCCAAGTTGCCCTGGCTCAGCAGAACGTTCATTTGCGTCAACGTGGCGGAGTAGATGCGGTACTGCTCTTCCAGCCGATCGGCCAGGTTCTCATCCAGACCCGGGGTATTCGGCAGAGCGTAGTATTTGTCGTAATGGACCTGCGCATTGGCCAGCAGATTTTTCGCGGTGTTAACCAGCTCGTTCAGCTGTCCACCGTTAATCTGAGAGGCCATGCTGCTTTGCAGACGCAGCATCCCGCGGTTTAGCGTGACGCGCGCCTGGTTCAGGCTGATCCAGGCGTCGGTAAATTCCGCCACGTTCTGGCTGGAAAGCTGCGACACGGTGAAGTTGTCTTTATCGTTATTCAGCGCGTTGATAAAGATACCCGCGGAAATCACTTGCATGATGCCGAGCACAAGCAGCACCGAAATAAGAAGAGTAATGACTTTTATACGTTTAAACATGCGTTGCCTTTGTTATATGCAGGTTTGTCTGACGTGTATCTATCGGCACGCGCGGCGGGTTGTTTACTGTTTCTCCACCTTTAAAAACTTTCTAAACCACTTTCCTAAATCCATTCAGGGAGTTAAACGGGACATTTTTTTGTGATCCGTGTCGCACTTTCTCCCTTCCCTCTAAAGGGTTATAGCGCCGCCTTAAAGATGCATTTAATATGCATCTTATATTCTTGATGACGAGGTAACTGCTATGGCCTTTCGCGACCACCCCCTCGGCGAGCTGGCGCTCTCCATCCCTCGCGCTTCCGCGCTGTTCCGTAAATACGATATGGATTACTGCTGCGGCGGTAAGCAAACGCTGGCGCGAGCGGCCTCGCGCAAGGAACTGGACGTGGAGGCTATCGAAGCGGAGCTGGCGCTGCTGGCCGAACAGCCTGTTGAAAAAGACTGGCGCACCGCCCCGCTCACGGAAATCATCGACCATATCATCGTGCGTTACCACGACCGCCACCGTGAACAGGTGCCTGAGCTGATCCTGCAGGCAACGAAAGTTGAGCGCGTACATGCCGACAAGCCTTCCGTGCCGCGCGGTCTGGCAAAATACCTGACCATGCTGCATGAAGAGCTTTCCAGCCACATGATGAAAGAAGAGCAGATCCTCTTCCCGATGATTAAACAGGGAATGGGAAGCCAGGCGATGGGACCTATCAGCGTAATGGAAAGCGAGCACGATGACGCGGGCGAACTGCTGGATGTGATCAAACACACTACTAACAACGTCACGCCGCCGCCGGAAGCGTGCATCACCTGGAAAGCGATGTACAACGGCATTAACGAGATGATTGACGACCTGATGGAGCACATCAGCCTTGAGAATAACGTGCTGTTCCCGCGGGCATTGGCGGGGGAATAAAAAAGCCCGGTGGCGCTAGCGCTTACCGGGCCTACAACGTCCTCGAACATAGGCCGGGTAAGCGTCAGCGCCACCCGGCAACATGCTTAACGCATGCCTGCCATACGTTTCTTACCGATAAACAGCCAGCCCAGCCCCAGCGCGATAAACCACAGCGGCGTGACGATCAGCGCCTGACGGGTGTCATCTTCGAGCGTCAGCAGCACCAGCACGAACACGAAGAACGCCATGCACACCCAGCACATCAGCTTGCCCAGCGGCATCTTGTAGATCGACTTCTCATGCAGGTGCGGACGCTGTTTGCGGTACACGAGGTACGAGCACAGGATAATGGTCCAGACGAACATGAACAGGATCGCCGACACGGTGGTGATCATGGTAAACGCGCCAATTACGCTTGGGTTCACGTAGAGCATCACCACACCACCCAGCAGGCACATGCAGGAGAAGGTCAGCCCTTTTGCCGGTACGGCACGCTTAGAGAGCTTGGCGAACGCGCTCGGCGCTACGCCCTCCTGCGCCAGACCAAACAGCATACGGCTGGTTGAGAACACGCCGCTGTTCGCAGACGATGCCGCAGAGGTCAGCACCACGAAGTTAATCAGGCTCGCCGCAGCAGGCAGCCCTACCAGCACGAACAGCTCAACGAACGGGCTCTTGCTGGGCACCACGGAGCTCCACGGCGTCACGGACATAATGATGATCAGCGCGAAGACGTAGAACATGATGATACGCACCGGTATGGAGTTGATGGCGCGCGGCAGGGACTTCTCCGGATCTTTGGTTTCCGCAGCGGTCGTTCCGACAAGCTCAATCCCCACAAACGCAAACACCGCAATCTGGAAGCCCGCAAAGAAGCCGCTGATGCCTTTCGGGAACCAGCCGCCGTCGTTCCACAGATGGGTGAAGGACGCCTGAACGCCCGTTGGCGACTGGAAGTGCGTCAGGACCATCACCAGGCCCACCACAATCAGCCCCACGATAGCGACAATCTTGATCATCGCGAACCAGAACTCCATCTCACCGAACATTTTCACGGTGGCAAGGTTCAGGCTCAGCAGCAGAATAATCACCGCCAGCGAGGCGACCCAGTCCGACAGCCCCGGGAACCAGAACTGCGCGTAAGCGGTAATCGCCACGACGTCCGCCATGCCGGTGACCACCCAGCAGAACCAGTAGGTCCAGCCGGTAAAGTAGCCCGCCCACGGGCCGAGCAGGTCCGACGCGAAGTCGCTGAAGGATTTGTATTCGAGGTTCGAGAGCAGCAATTCACCCATTGCGCGCATCACGAAGAAGAGCATAAAACCGATGATCATATAAACGAAGATGATCGACGGCCCGGCAAGACTGATGGTTTTGCCCGACCCCATAAACAGCCCGGTGCCGATGGCACCGCCGATGGCGATAAGCTGTATATGACGGTTTGTGAGATTGCGCCGTAGCGACTGTTCAGACGTCGCCTCTTCTGCAGCGGCGACTTTGACCTGATCTACCATGTAATTTTTCCTGTTTATGCCTGTCTGTGTTGTTAAGGCTCTTCTGGCCTTTAAAAACGTCAAATAAATGACGGTCCCTTCGTAAGGGTTTATCGATATTAGGTAAGAATCGGCGGGATGAATACTATGATTTAGATATTATGTTAATAATATGTTGAAAGTGAGTGTCATATCACTCATACAGCGCGAAACAGCTCACAAAAATACACGCAACAGTTTCGTTTGCAAGATAAAATGTTGATTCCGTCGTAACTATGGGTTTTATCACTATTTTCCCCTCCCCTGACGGGGAGAGGAAATAAGAAAAGTCGATTACAGAATTTCCAGCAGCTCGACTTCAAATACCAGGGTGCTGAATGGCGGGATGGACGCACCAGCGCCACGCTCGCCGTAAGCCAGGTTGTGCGGGATGGTCAGTTCCCATTTGGAACCCACTGGCATCAGGGTCAGGGCTTCGATCCAGCCTGCGATAACGCCGTTGACCGGGAACTCAGCCGGTTCGCCGCGCGCCACGGAGCTGTCGAACACGGTTCCGTCGATCAGCTTACCGGTGTAGTGCACGCGAACGTGGTCGGTACGCGCCGGGATAGCGCCGTCGCCCTGGTTGATCACGCGGAACTGCAGGCCGGATTCGGTGCTGTTCACACCTTCGCGCTCGCGGTTCTCTTCCAGATATTTAACGCCTTCAGCTGCCATCTCTTCGAAGCGCGCGCGACGCACGGCGTCAGCACGTTCGTGGATTTCACGCAGCGCACGATGCACAACGTCAACCGGAACGGCAGGCTGTTTACCTTCCAGCGCATCAGCGATACCCGCCACCAGCGCTTCAGGTAACAGACCTTCCAGGCCGGATTCGCTCAGCTGCTGTCCTACCTGCAAGCCGATACCGTAACTTGCCTGCGCTTCGATAGTGTCAAAAGTCGGGGTGGTCATGGGTTTTCCTTCCATCACATTTAAAGTAGCGGGCAGCATATCAGCCATGCCCTTATGGGTAAAACTTTGTCTGAAGTTAAGGTGACAAACCGCGACGAAACAGAAACAATAGAGACAACCAGGATTAATCCCGAACTGATGTCACGGATGTCCGGTTTGCTACGTCGTTCAGGCAGTTAGCGAACTATACTTCGAAGCACAGGATATAAAAGACGCGGAGCAGGAGGAGAGCCATGCCCGGGCGATTTGAACTGAAACCTACCCTGGCGAAAATCTGGCAGGCGCCGGACAATTTTCGCATTATGGACCCGCTGCCTCCTCTGCACCGCAGGGGGATCATCATTGGTGCGCTGATGGTGATCGTGGGCTTCCTGCTTCCTTCCGGCGGTGATGATGTTGATACCGCGCCGGTCACCCGCAATGCGCAGCTGGATCTTCAGTCGCAAACGCGGCCGCAGCCTGACGCGCAGCCGATGCAGACGCAGCTGGTAACCCCGTCTAACGATCCGGGTCAGGTCGCGCCTGTTGAACCCGAACCCGTTCAGGATGAACAGGAGCAGGCCGCAGCGCCGTCTGAGCCGCAAACCCAGCAGCCGACCGGCATCGAGCAGCAGTGGCGTTCCTATCGCGTGGAGCCGGGCAAAACCCTGGCACAGCTTTTCCGCGACCACAACCTGCCGCCGACCGACGTGTATGCCATGGCAAAAGTGGAAGGCGCAGGTAAACCGCTGAGCAACTTACAGAACGGCCAGATGGTGCAGATTCGCCAGAACGCCAGCGGGGTGGTCACCGGGCTGACCATTGATACCGGAAATGGGCAGCAGGTGCTGTTTACCCGCCAGCCGGACGGCAGTTTCATCAGAGCACGTTAATGGCGTATGCCGGGTAAGGCGAAGCCGCCACCCGGCACTTTTGTTCTCAGGCACTCCGTTTATTCACCCACCAGATCCCCGAGCAGACCAGCACCAGCGCAATCGCGTATTTGATATCCAGAATGTTTTCGCCGAGGAAAATGGCGGAAAGCACCGTCCCTGCAACAGGAATGACAAAGTTGAACGGAGCAATCATGCTTACCCGGTTCACTTTCAGCAGCGCGCTCCACAGGGCGAACGCCACCGATGAGAGCAGCGTCAGATACCCCAGCACCGCAACGGCCTTCATGCTGTGCACTTCCAGCGTTCCGCCCGTGGCATAACCTCCCGCAACCAGCGCAGCCCCGCCTATCGCCAGCTGCCAGCCGGTCATCACCGTTGGGTCGACGGTCTGGGAAATACGTTTCCCGTAAAGCGTGGCGGCAGAAAGAATAAAAGCCGCCAGCACCACAAAACCGTCGCCTTTCCAGATAAACTGGAAATCGCTCAACCCACTGTGAAAGTTCACCAGCATCACACCGGCAAACCCAAGAATACAGCCCAGCGTTTTGTTATAGCTGAGTTTGTCATTGTGGTAGATAAAGTGCGCCAGCAGTACGCTGAAGAAAGTCCCGGTGGCGTTCATGATTGAGCCGTTTACCCCCGTCGTGTAGGCCAGTCCTATATAGAAGAATGTGTACTGAATGGTGGTCTGGGTCAGCCCGAGGATCGTGAGCTGACCAAACTGCGCGGGCGTGAGCCTGCCAATCGGTTTGCGCTGGGCCAGCGCAAACAGCAGCAGCAAGGCACCGGCAAACAGAAAACGGTATCCGGCAAAAACGACTTTGGACGGAATATCATCGGTCGCGATCTGAAAGAGTTCGTAGCCATTTTTAATGGCCGGGTACGAGCTCCCCCAAAGCAGGCAGCAGAGCGTGGCGCAGGCGTAGGCCACATGTCGACGGGCAAAGACGGGCGTGGGCAGAGCGGTATCCATGACAAATCTCATAAATAAAATTGCGTTTCAATTTATTATCAGAGAATGCGTCAGGAATAGCTACCATACGAGATAAAAAGAGAATTTCCGGTAGCTTTAAATAGCAAAACGCCGGCACAAGGCCGGCGCTTCGACGCGAGCAGAGTAAAAAATTACTCAGCTACAACGTTAACAACCAGTTTAGCGAACACTTCGCTGTGAACCTGGAAGTCAACTTCGTGCTCACCAGTGGTACGCAGAACGCCGTTCGGCATGCGAACTTCGCTCTTAGCCACTTTAACGCCTGCTGCAGTAACTGCATCAGCGATATCGCGGGTACCGATGGAACCGAACAGTTTACCTTCGTCGCCAGCTTTGGAAGCGATGGTAACAGTGCCCAGTGCGTTGATTGCTTCAGCGCGAGCGTTAGCAGCCGCCAGAACGTCAGCCAGTTTGGCTTCCAGTTCAGCGCGACGTGCTTCGAAAAACTCTACGTTTTTCTTAGTAGCTGGAACAGCTTTACCCTGTGGAACCAGGAAGTTACGAGCGTAGCCCGCTTTAACGTTAACCTGATCACCCAGGCTGCCCAGGTTTGCTACTTTATCAAGCAGAATAACTTGCATTACCTTATCCTCTTAAAGTCGTATTAATGGACCGTGCCCGATTACTGATGACGATCAGTGTACGGCAGCAGGGACAGGTAGCGAGCGCGTTTGATAGCGCGAGCCAGCTGACGCTGATATTTTGCACGAGTACCGGTGATACGGCTTGGGACAATCTTACCGCTTTCGGTGATGTAGTTTTTCAGCGTTGCGATATCTTTATAGTCGATCTCTTGAACGCCTTCCGCGGTGAAACGGCAGAACTTGCGACGACGGAAATAACGTGCCATATGGCTAGTCTCCAGTATCTATCAAATCAATCTGCTCGGCATGCAGAACCATTTTGCTCAGGCCGTTCTTTGCCTTGTGGCAAGAGATGAACCCCTGAACGATTACTGCGCTACCGACCGTTAAACTGTGAGTAATGGCCTGGTTTTCGTGTCCGCTAATAATAACGGGCATTTGGCACCACGCCTGCCGGTGAAACCCGGCTTCCTCTTGCACAGAACGATGCTCAAGCACGAACTGGCAATGCGGAATTCCTGATGGACTGACCTTTCGAAGGGGAGCCCTGCATACGATGCCGGACAACGCCAGACGGTTGGTCATCAGAAATTACTCTTCAGAATCCCCAGCATCAGAATCATCTGCGGTTTCGTTTGCGAAATCATCGCGACGCTCACGGCGCTCGTCTTTCGCTTTAACCATCGGAGATGCTTCGGTAACTGCGTTTTTGGTACGCATAACCATGCTGCGGATAACGGCATCGTTGAAGCGGAAGGTAGTTTCCAGCTCATCGATCACTTCCTGCGGCGCTTCAACGTTCATCAGAACGTAGTGTGCTTTGTGCAGTTTGTTGATCGGGTAAGCCAGCTGACGGCGGCCCCAGTCTTCCAGACGGTGGATCGTACCTTCTGCACCAGTGATGGCAGCAGAGTAACGCTCGATCATACCCGGAACCTGTTCGCTCTGGTCAGGATGGACCATAAAAACGATTTCGTAATGACGCATCGAATTGCTCCTTACGGATTATTCAGCCTCCTGTCTGGGTCAGCCGAGGCCCGGGGAGGCAAGGAACGTGTTAAAGGTCGGCTGAAAAATTGACGCGTCATAATACTTGCCCCCCCCAGGAAACTCAAGCTGATTGCACAAATAATTCGCACAAAGCGTAAAGCTGGTCTAAGTGGGTGATTTAAAATTAATCGCATCAGGAAGCGTTGTTTTTTTGAACAACTGCATCAGAAATGGTCACGCATCCCCGCCGGAGGAATGATTACACTTTAATCAGAGATCAGCTGAATTAAAGAAGGAGTATTCCCCTCACACAGCACGCAGTCGTGGAGCGCATATCATGAAAAAAATCGCAGTAGCCATAATGGCGGCGCTTTTGCTCAGTGCAAACGCGATGGCAGCCATCAAAATAGACGGCCGGCAGGCCAGAAACATGGATGATGTGCACAGCTTGGGCGTAATCTATATCAATCATAATTTCGCCACTGAAAGCGAAGCAGATCGGGCACTAAATGAAGAGACCGATGCCCAGGGCGCAACCTATTACCACGTGATGTTAACCCGTGAGCCCGGCAGCAACGGCAATATGCACGCCAGTGCAGATATCTACCGGTAACCCTTAACGCTAGCACCAGGAAAGCCAACAACGAGAACATAGCCATAGTTGACGTTGCCCCCTGTCCGGGGGCTTTTTTTTATGAATGGCTCCGGAATACCACCGGTTACAACTGTTTTCGGTATTCCAGAGCACTTATTCACTTCTGCCCGTAGTAGGCATTCGGGCCGTGCTTGCGCATGAAATGCTTGTTCATCAGGTAATCGTCAATGTCCTGAAGCTGTGGGTTGATGCCGCGGGCAATCCACGCCATGCGCGCCACTTCCTCCATGACAACCGCATTATGAACGGCGTCGTGGGCATCTTTTCCCCAGGCGAAGGGACCGTGCTGATACACCACAATCCCCGGCGTATGCAGCGGTTCAGTTTCACCCAGCGTTTCAATAATCACCTTGCCGGTGTTGCGTTCGTACTCCCCTTCTACTTCAGCCTGCGATAATGCCCGCGTGCAGGGAATGTCGCCGAAGAAGTAGTCTGCATGCGTCGTGCCCAGCGCCGGGATGGGCAACCCCGCCTGTGCCCAGGCGGTGGCGTGCGTGGAGTGGGTATGCACAACGCCACCCAGCGATGGATAACGCTGGTACAGCGCCAGATGGGTCGCCGTATCAGAAGAAGGACGCCATTTGCCCTCAACGACGTTTCCTTCGAGGTCGACCACCACCATATCGTCCGCTTTCATGGTTTCATACGCCACGCCGCTCGGCTTGATCACAACCAGACCTTGTTCACGGTCGATGGCGCTCACGTTGCCCCAGGTGAACGTTACCAGGCCATAGCGCGGCAGATCCATATTGGCCTCAAAGACCTGCTGTTTCAGCTTAAGCATGTTCAGCCTCCAGTAACCCCGCGCGCGCCATACGCTCGCGCACCCAGTCCCGCGCTTTTGCCACTTCCGCAGCCGGATCGTCTGACGTTTCGCTCCACATCTCAATCAGATAAGGCCCGCAATATCCTGTCTGTTTGAGCGTCTCGAAGCACCGTTCGAAATCCACCACCCCGGTGCCGAACGGTACGTTTTTAAACACGCCAGGGCGGGTATCTTTGACGTGCACCGCCACGATATGCCCGATGCCCGCCTGCAGCTCCATCTGCACGTCGTTATCCCAGGCCGACAGATTGCCGATATCCGGATAAAGCTGGAACCAGGGGTTATTCAGATAGTGCGCATAGCCCAGCGCCTTGCTGATGGAGTTCATCAACGGGTAGTCCATGATCTCCATCGCCAGCGTGACCTGCGCGCGGCTTGCCATCTCAACGCTCTCTTTCAGGCCGTCACGGAAACGACGGCGCGTTTCGTCGTTGGCTTCCTGATAGTAGACGTCGTAACCCGCCAGCTGGATCACGCGGATGCCGACATCCTGCGCAAAACGAATGGCTTTGCGCATGATCTCCAGCCCTTCAGCGCGCACGGCATCGTCTTCACTGCCGAGCGGAAAACGGCGGTGGGCGCTCAGACACATGGACGGCACGCGCACGCCGGTTTCGGCAATGGCGCCCACCAGCGCCAGGCGCTGCTCGCGACTCCAGTCCAGGCGAGAAAGGCGCACATCCGTCTCATCCACGGACATTTCGACAAAATCGAAACCCAGCTGTTTTGCCAGCCGTAACCGCTCCAGCCAGCACTCCCCTGCAGGGAGTGCCTTTTCATAAATGCCAAGCGGGACCTGTTTTGACAACATACCCGCTCCTTAACCCCAAAGCTGAGCGATTGAGCGTTTGAACTGACGCGCAGCTTCCACCGGAGATGCCGCGTCGCGAATGCTGCGGCCAGCGATAAAGACGTGAATAGGGATGCCCTGGAACAGCGGCAGATCTTCCAGCGCCAGGCCACCGGTGACGGTGACTTTGAAGCCCATATCCGCCAGACGCTTAATCGCGCTGATATCCGCTTCGCCCCACGCCACGCCTGCGGCTTGCGCATCGCGGCTGCGGTGATACACCACCTGCTGGATGCCCGCATCGCGCCACTCCTGCGCCTGCTCCCAGGTCCAGAAGCCGGTCAGTTCAATCTGCACGTCGCCGTTAAACTCTTTTGCCACGTCCAGCGCGCCTTTGGCGGTGTTGATATCCGCACAGCAGATCACGGTGACCCAGTCGGCGTTGGCTTCAAAGCACATGCGGGAAAGGATTTTGCCTGCGTCAGCAATCTTGGCATCCGCCAGCACGATTTTGTGCGGATAGAGCGCTTTCAGGTCACGAACGGCGCGCACACCTTCGCCCACGCACAGAATGGTCCCCACTTCGATGATATCCACCTCTTCCGCAATCAGGCGGGTGGTTTCGTAAGCGTGAGACAGCGTCTGGTTATCCAGCGCAACTTGCAACATTGGTAATGACATGTTCAATTCCTCTTAAACGGCCGCCGCAGTGGCGTTATCAATTAAATCCAGCACTTCCTGCGCGGTGCGGCAGGCGCGTAAACGGTCAAAATTGGCTTCGTCATCAAACAGGTTGACGATCTGCATGATGCCCACCTCCTGGTGGGTGTTGGCATCAACGGCCGCCATGGTGATGAGAATGTCGACCGGGTCGTTATCTTCGTGGTTGAACACCAGCGGCGTTTTCAGCGTCACCAGTGCAAAACCGGTTTTCTTGACGCCCTCTTCCGGGCGGCCGTGCGGCATGGCCAGGCCCGGCGCAATCACGAAATAGGGGCCGTGCTGCGCCACGCCATCCAGAATGGCCTGGTAATAGCGCGGCTCGACAACGTCCGCTTTAACCAGCAGATCCACACTCAGCTTCACCGCTTCCTGCCAGGTGCTGGCGTCGGCCTGTAAAAGGATGGCGTTATTCTCTGCCAGCGAATCACGTAGTTTCATGTGGCGTCCTTACTTCACGTCTTGTGGGAAGTGTTCTTTGATCACTTCCAGCAGTTTTGGCCCGAAATCCGCAGGCGACAGCATGTTGCGCACGCCTACCACATATTTGTTGCCCGACACGCTAATCTCACCGGCAATATGAGTTGAAGCGATGATGATGTCCGCGCCGTTCAGTTCACTTTTGTATTCACCCACTGCGCAGCTGTTCACCGTGTGGTCGATGTTTGACTGGGTCAAAAACTGGTCCACTTTCATCTTCATGATCATGGAGCTACCTTGCCCATTGCCACACACAGCCAGGATACGTACGGTCATAATCGAAACTCCTTAATGAGCAGACACTTCTGCTGTTTGTTTTTCCGCATCTTCTTCAGCTCGCAGCGAACGGCCAGCGAAGAACATATAAGCCAGAGCAATCAGGATGATGACGGCCATAAAGGCCAGACCGACGGAGGCAAAGCCCTGCATCATCGGCGGTGCCAGAATTGACCAGTCAGCCATGCCCATCCAGGCGCTCATACCGGTGAGCTTGACCGCCCACACGCAACCGAAGATTTCCACCATGCCCATCACCAGACAGATCTTGAGCGCCGCGCGCCAGCCGCCGAAGTGGTTCGCAAACACACCAATGGTGGCGTTGGAGAAGAACATCGGGATAAAGCCCGGAATGATCAGGATTGAGGAGCCGCAGCCCACCAGGATGCCCACCGCAATCAGCTGGCCGATGGTGCCCCACATAAAGCCCCAGACGACGGCGTTTGGCGCAAAGCTATAGATAGCCGCACAGTCAATCGCCAGTACCGCACCAGGGATCAGGCGCTGAGAGATGCCGTTAAAGGCTTCCGACAGCTCGGCGACGAACATACGCACGCCCTGAGTGATGATGAAAATCGCTACCGCGAAGGAGAAACCGGTCTGCAGGATATAGACCGTCCAGTGGGTTTTACCCGCCATCGCCTGCACGACGTCAATGCCGAAAGAGAGCAGAATGGCGCCGAAAAAGAGGGTCATCACAATCGCCGTTGAGACGATGTTGTCGTGGAAGATATTCAACCAGCCAGGCAGTTTGAGGTCTTCGACACTCTCCTCTTTTTTGCCCAGGTACGGCGCAACTTTATAGGCAATCCAGGCGGCAAACTGCTGCTGGTGACCGATGGAGAAGCCACAGCCGTCGGTCACGATCTGCGTTGGCTTGTACATCATGTTGGAGGTGATACCCCAGTAGAGCGAGACCAGCACCGCGGTGCAGATAATCGTGGTCCACATTGGGTAACCGAAGATATAGAGAGAAACCGCGATCAGCCCCGCCTGCTGGAACATGATGTGCCCGGTGAGCATAATGGTGCGAATGCCGGTAATGCGGCGCAGGAGCACGTAAATGATGTTCAGCGCCAGCGCGAGCAGCACCGCATACCCCACCCAGCTATAGGCATCACCCATGCGATCGATGGTCGCCATCATTGAGGCGTAGGTATCAGAGATAGCGCCGTTGATGCCATACACTTCCGACATTTTGGCGACGACCGGCTTAAACGTGCTGGTCAGAATGCCTGACCCCGCCTGCAACAGCATGAAACCGATAATGGTTTTGATGGTGCCTTTAATAATCACGCTGACGCTTTTGCGCAGCAGGATGTACCCCAGGCACGTCACGATACCCAGCAACAGCGGGGCGTTGGTCATTACCTGATTAAAGAAAACGGTAAAGACGTTGTAGAGGATCTCCATAACTCTCTCCAGAAATGAGAACACGAGGGGCAATCCCTGTGCGGTTGGTGCCATCACTCTATTAATCACAAATAATCACCACAAGATTGCATTTGATTATTTGTGACGCATCACGCAATTTATTTCCATGCTGTTAGTAATGATTTTCACTACCGCACCACAAAAATAAATTAATCCTTATAATTCATCAAATTAATGTTTAATGCAGGATAATCTAACAAGTAAAGAGTGGAGAGTCCGTGAAGTCGCGCAGATAAAATTCCGCATTTTCACCATTGCAAAGCACGTCAAATAGTGCCAGCATTAATCATAACGAATCATGATGTGATTATTTTTGATTAAACCAGGAGTCAAAACGATGAGTAAAGTGAAAACCATTACCCGTGAATCATGGATTCTGAGCACCTTTCCGGAGTGGGGTAGCTGGCTGAACGAAGAGATCGAGCAGGAACAGGTTGCTCCTGGCACGTTTGCAATGTGGTGGCTGGGCTGCACCGGTATCTGGCTGAAATCTGAAGGCGGCGCCAATATCTGCGTCGATTTCTGGTGCGGCACCGGCAAACAGAGTCACGGCAACCCGCTGATGAAAAAAGGCCACCAGATGCAGCGTATGGCCGGCGTGGAAAAGCTCCAGCCGAACCTGCGCACCACGCCGTTTGTGCTTGATCCTTTTGCCATTCGCCAGATCGACGCCGTGCTTTCGACTCACGATCACAACGACCATATCGACGTGAACGTGGCGGCAGCGGTGATGCAAAACTGCGCGGACGACGTACCGTTTATCGGGCCGCAAACCTGCGTAGATCTCTGGATTGGCTGGGGCGTGCCTAAAGAGCGCTGCATCGTGATGAAGCCTGGCGACGTGGTGAAAATTAAAGACATTGAAATCCACGCGCTGGATGCCTTTGACCGTACCGCGCTGATTACCCTGCCAGCCGACCAGAAGGCTGCTGGCGTACTGCCAGACGGCATGGACGAGCGTGCGGTGAATTACCTGTTCAAGACGCCGGGCGGCTCCCTGTATCACAGCGGTGATTCCCACTACTCTAACTATTACGCGAAGCACGGCAACGAACATCAGATTGACGTGGCGCTGGGCTCGTACGGGGAAAACCCGCGCGGTATTACGGACAAAATGACCAGCGCCGATATGCTGCGCATGGCGGAAGCGCTCAACACCAAAGTAGTGATCCCGTTCCACCACGATATCTGGTCAAACTTCCAGGCCGATCCGCAAGAGATCCGCGTGCTGTGGGAGATGAAAAAAGACCGCCTGAAGTACGGCTTCAAGCCCTTTATCTGGCAGGTAGGCGGCAAGTTCACCTGGCCGCTGGACAAAGACAATCTTGAGTATCACTACCCGCGCGGCTTCGATGATTGCTTCACCATTGAGCCAGATCTCCCGTTCAAATCCTTCCTCTGATTGTGAGGCCACATCGCCAGACCCTGTGTCTGGCGATTTCATATTTATTTTAGTAATTTCACGCTATTTCAAATATCATCTTTTCAAATCAATTCTTATCGGAATAGCTCATGACGGAAGCGCAACGGCATCAAATTTTACTGGAACTCCTGGCGCAAACAGGGTTTATCACCGTCGAGAAAGTGATTGAACGTTTAGGGATCTCCCCCGCCACCGCGCGGCGAGACATCAACAAGCTGGATGAGAGCGGCAAGCTGAAAAAAGTCCGCAACGGCGCAGAAGCCATCAGCCAGCAGCGTCCACGCTGGTCGCCAATGAATATTCATCAGGCGCAGAATCACGATGAAAAAGTACGGATTGCCAGAGCGGCATCACAGCTGGTGAACCCCGGTGAGAGCGTCGTCATCAACTGCGGCTCCACGGCGTTTTTGCTGGGCCGTGAAATGTGCGGCAAGCCGGTGCAAATCATTACCAACTATTTGCCGCTGGCTAACTACCTGATCGATCAGGAACATGAAAGCGTGGTGATCATGGGCGGCCAGTACAACAAAAGCCAGTCCATCACGCTCAGCCCGCAGGACAGCGAAAACAGTCTCTACGCCGGGCACTGGATGTTTACCAGCGGCAAAGGCCTGACCGCTGACGGCCTGTATAAAACCGATATGCTGACCGCGATGGCGGAACAAAACATGCTCAACGTGGTGGGCAAGCTCGTTGTGCTGGTCGACAGCAGCAAAGTCGGTGAACGCGCAGGCATGCTGTTCAGCCGCGCAGAACAGATCGACATGGTGATCACCGGCAAAGGGGCGAACCCCGAGATCCTGCAGAAGCTGGAAGATCAAGGGGTGAAAGTCCTGCGCGTTTAAAGATGCTTGCGGAAAAACGCCACCGTGGCGTCCAGCGCCGCTGGCGTGATGCGGTGGCGGACGCCTGATTCCCACAAACAGGTCAGATTAGCGTCCAGTCCTTCATTCTTTAACGCCTGCTGCAGGCGGAAGGTTCCATCGGGCGGGACAACATCGTCCGCATCACCATGCCATAGCAGCAGCGGGCGATCGGCCAGGCGCGGCAATGCCCGGGTCACTTCCCACTCTGCCAGCATCGGCGTAATTTCCGTTAAATCCTGAGGGGGGAAAAGCGTCTTCGCCAGCGAGGTAAAATAGCCCGAGCCCATCAGACAGGCAACAGACCGCACGTCAGGATGATGCGTCATAATCCCCAGCGCCGTCATGCCACCCATGGACGCCCCGGCCACCGCCAGCCGATTATCGGCCACCAGCCCAGCCTCATAAAGCGCATCGCGCAGCCCGGCAAACTCGGTCAGGCTGCCGTGCAGAATGTGCCAGAACTGCCCCAGTCGCGCCCGCTCATTGCCCATAAAGCGCGCGCCGTGGTCAGGCGCATCCGGCATTACCACGCGAAAACCTGCCTGAGCCAGCGCCACTGCAAAATAACTGTAAACCAGTTTCGATGAGGTAAACCCATGATAAAAAACCACAACAGGCAGCGATTTATCACGTTTCCCTGCCGGCACAGCGTGTAAAATTTCATGGTCGCCGAGATGGCGTATTTCAATTTCAATCATTGTCGACCCTGTACGAATGAATGATTCATAATGTTGAGAACTGGATTACGGTTTGACGCTATTTTCATTCGAAAATTACGTCCCAGATAACACTTCGGGAACATTCCCCCAAAACTAAATTCGCAGACAACTACACTATGGCTAACAGGAAACGAGATATGGTTATGCACAGGTTTGCTGCTTTATTGCTGGTGTTTCTGCTCAGCGGCTGTAGCGCACTGCAGGGTACACCGCAACCCGCTCCCCCGGTTGCCGATCATCCGCAGGAGATTCGTCGTAATCAGACGGAAGGATTACAGCGAATGGGCACCGTCTCCGCGCTCGTTCGCGGTTCGCCGGATGACGCAGAAGACGCAATAAAGGCACAAGCCGTCGCTGCCAAAGCAGATTATTACGTCATTATTATGATCGACGAAACCATCATAACGGGACAGTGGTATTCACAAGCCATTTTGTACCGGAAATAATGGTTTACCTTTGAACGACATTTACACTGCTTTGCGTCCATAGACATTTTCCTGTCCACAATAAACTCCATGCCAGCGACAAGGAATGGGAGTTTATTCGCGAAGGATTGCCCGGCGGATACCGGAAATATGTGAAATGGAGCTGACGATGAAACGAACTCTTGCTTTGACCTCTCTGTTGCTCTCTGCAGGCCTGGTGAGCACCACCGCGCAGTCAGCAGAATTCGCCAGTGCGGATTGCGTAACAGGTCTGAATGAAATAGGCCAGATCTCCGTCAATAACATTCCGGGGAGCCCGCAAGACGTTGAACGTATCGTGGCATTAAAGGCCGATGAACAGGGCGCGTCATGGTATCGCATCATCCAGATGCAGGAAGATAACCATATCGACCAGTGGCGGGTACAGGCCATTCTCTACGTATAAATCCTTCCTGATAAAAGCCACTTATTTTTAGTGGCTTTTCGTTTTTGCAAATTTTTTATCTAATTTAAAACCACTCTAAAACAATAAAATAACATTTTGTTACATTAATTCAGTAAACGTAATCTCCGCTCTGCCGTTGAAGAACCATACCTTTTCAATGATGAGCAATTTATGATCAATGTTTTCCGCCGTGCGGGCCTTGGAACAAAGCTGTCGCTGCTGACGGGCGTCAGTGTCGCCACGCTGTTTCTGCTTTTCACTTTCCTGCTCAGCCAAAAAGCCAGCCAGCAGCTTGAAGCCCTCGCGGTCGAAGATCTGCATAATCAGTCCACCGGTATGGTCGACATGGTGCAGATGTTTAATACCAGCCTGAGCGAAGAAGTCGAAAGCTACACCAGACTGTTTACGACATTTCTGCCTCAGCCGTTTAGCGTCGATACTCAGCAGACCCGGACCATAAACGGGCTCGCCGTTCCCCTGCTGAAAGGGGGCGACGCTGAACTCCATGAAAATACAACGTTTTCTGATGATTTTCTGAGCCGTACGGGAGCGATCTCAACGCTGTTTGTTCGCAGTGGTAACGACTTCATTCGCGTTGCCACCTCCCTGCGCAAAGAGAATGGCGATCGCGCTATGGGGACGGTTCTGGACACGAGCAGCCCGGCGTTTGCCTCCGTCACGAAAGGCGAGGTGTACCGCGGCCTGGCGCTCCTGTTTGGCAAGCGCTACATAACCCAGTACCAGCCCGTGAAGAACAGTGAAGGTCAGGTTATCGGGATCATCTTCGTTGGGGTGGATATCACTCACTCCTGGAATGTCATGCGCGAGAAAATCCTCAACCGCCGCCTGGGCGAGAGCGGGCACTTCTTCGTGCTGGACCGCAGCAACGGCAAAACGCGCGGTCAGTATCTGTTCCACGCCAGCGAAGAGGGAAAACAGCCGAAGTGGGATAGCGCCACCCAACAGCAGCTGTTGAGCGATTCCTCAGGCACGCTGGAACGCGTAAGCGACGACGGTCGCACGCTGAAAATGGCCTATACGCCGCTGCCCGGCTGGAACTGGACCATCGTCGGTGAAGTGGATAAATCAGTCCTGCTCTCAAGCGTTAACGCTATGCGCGACCGTTTCCTGCTGGCCGGCGTAGCGTTGTCCGTCCTCTTCGCGGGCCTGTTTGTGGTGCTTATTCGCCGGATGCTGACCCGTCCGCTGCGTAACGTGATTGACCTTGCCCGCCAGTATGCCGCGGGCGATCTACGCTCCAGCCTGCCCGTGACCCACCAGGATGAGGTTGGCCAGCTGGTTGAAGCCATTAACGGTATCGGTGATGGGCTACAAAAAATTGTCCTGCAGGTCCGCGAGGCCGCGGGCGAGATCCATCTGGGCACCAATGCGCTGGCCTCCGATACCGGAGACATCTCCGAGCAGATCAACAAGCAGGCCAGCAGCGTTGAAGAGACCTCCGCCAGCATGGAGCAACTGGCCGCGACCGTGCAGCAAAATGCCGCCAACATGGAGCAAACGCAGCAGCTGGTTGGTGAAACCTCGCGCGCGGTTCATCAGGGTGGTGAAACGGTGACCCATGCGGTTGCCACCATGGACGACATTCGCGAAGCGTCAAAACGTATCGAAGACATCACCCGCGTGATCGAGTCCATCGCGTTCCAGACTAATATTCTGGCGCTGAATGCGGCGGTAGAAGCGGCACGCGCAGGCGAGCATGGAAAAGGTTTTGCTGTGGTCGCGCAGGAAGTTCGCGCCCTGGCAGGTCGAAGCGCCAACGCGGTGAAGGAGATTGAACATCTGATTGGCGATACCCTGCGAAAAGTGGGCGAAGGCCATGCGCTGTCTGAACAGACGCGTCTGGCGATGGATTCCATCATCGTTCATATCGACAACATCAGCCAGCTGGTCACGGAGATTAACCACGCGTCACGCGAGCAGTCCGCGGGGATCGGCCAGGTCAATCTTGCCATGACCCACATTGGCGAAGCGTCGCATATCAATGCCGATCGCATCTCACGCAGCGAGCAAACCGCACGCACGCTGCGCGAGAAAGGGTCACACCTTACCCAACTGGTCAGCCTGTTCCAGCTTAAACGCTAGCCAACCCTGCCCGTGGCGCGCAGCAGCAGATCGCTTTGCACCTGCTCATTCATGAGCGTACCGCCACGGGTATCCAGCATCATGCGGCACCACGCCTGCGCCACGGGCGGCGATGCGTGCCGCAGCATCTGGCTGCTGGCCCCCAGCAAAAAGAGCTGCTGAGCGATCTCCCTCCCCTGCGCCTCCTGCGGTTTACGCAGCTTTTGCTGAAGCTGCCGCCAACTGCGGTCAAAGTGTCTGTCCTGTCCTTTGACCTGGGCAAACTCGTCGGCAAGCAGGTCGTGGATACCTGGCTGCTTCGCCAGCACCCGCAGCACGTCCAGGCACATGATATTGCCCGATCCTTCCCAGATGCTATTCACCGGCATCTCACGATACAGGCGTGGAAGTTCATTCTCCTCGCAGTACCCGACGCCACCGAGTGCCTCCATCGCCTCCGCCACGAACGGAATGCCCGCTTTGCACACGCTGAATTTTGCGGCCGGGGTAAAAAGCCGCGCCCAGGCGGCCTCCTGCGGGTCGGTGCGGTTATCCCACGCCCGGGCCAGACGGAACAACAGCGCCGTATGCCCCTCCAGCACCAGCGCCATACGGCTCAGCACTTCACGCATTAGCGGCTGATCGATAAGATTTTTGCCGAAGGTCTGACGCTGATGGGCATGGTACAGCGCCACGGAAAGCGCCCGGCGCATTAGCCCGTGGCTGCCCAGCGCGCAGTCGAAGCGCGTCAGCCCGCCCATCTTCAGGATTTGCCGCACGCCTTCTCCCTCTTCACCCAGCAGCCAACCGGAGGCATCGAGGAACTCCGCCTCGCTGCTGGCGTTCGAGCGGTTGCCGAGCTTGTCTTTCAGACGTTCCAGCCGTACGGCGTTGCGCTGTCCGTCGGGTAAGAAACGCGGGACAAAGAAGCATGACAAACCGCCTTTCGCCTGCGCCAGCACCAGATGCGCATCGCTCTGCGGCACGGAGAAAAACCACTTGTGGCCCACCAGACGGTAGCTGCCGTCGCTGCATTTTTCCGCTCTGGTGGTGTTGCTGAGCACGTCCGAGCCGCCCTGCTTTTCCGTCATTCCCATGCCGATCAGCAGGCCGCGCTTTTGCCCACCCGGCGCGAGATGGGGATCGTAACGGTCGCTCATCAGCGGCGTTAACCATTCATGAAACGGTTTGGGCAGCGACTGCTGCAACAGCGGCGTGGCGGCGAAGGTCATGGTCACCGGACATAACGTCCCCGCTTCTACCTGAGCATGGAGCACGAAGCGCGCGGCCCTGGCGACGAAAGAACCTTTTCGTGCCTCTTCCTCCCATGCCAGATTATGTACCCGGTTAGCGCAGAGCCCCTGCATCAGCAGGTGCCATGCCGGATGAAAGCGGACGTCATCCAGCCGCTCACCCGTGGGGTCGTAGCGTAATAGCTCCGGCGGATTCACGTTCGCCAGCCTGCCCAGCTCCAGCGACTCCGCCGTGCCTAACTGCTGTCCAATGCTGGCAAGAAGATCCATATCCCACTCGGCACCCTCGCGCGCAACCGCGTCGCGCAGGGCGCAGTCAGAGAGGAAAAGGTTGCTGTTAGAGAGTGGGGCTGGTTGATTAAAAACGGTATGGGTCTGCCAGTGCATGCTGTCTCCCTCCTTCAGTGGCAATGAAGGTAAGTATGGACAGACCGTATGAACGCTGCATGGGAGTGAGGTCACACGATGGCGATCCCGCTGATATCATTCGTGAAATAGCTCACAGAACATAAGAATAAACTATTTCATTACTTCGCTTATGTTGAATAATTTATTCTTAACCCGTCTTTGTGAGGATCGTTATGCAACAGGATGCGCACAAGCGAGCATTAATTGCAGGCTCCATTGGTAACTTTATCGAGTGGTATGAGTTTGCGGTCTACGGTTTTCTGGCGACCGTAATTGCGAAGAACTTCTTCCAGCTTGAGGGAGAGGCGGGACTGACCAGTCTGATCCTCACCTGGGCCTCGTTTGCCATTGCCTTCTTCTTCCGTCCGCTGGGTGCGGTGGTATTTGGCCGCATTGGTGACAGGATAGGCCGAAAACCGACGCTGATTATTGTGCTGGTGCTAATGACGCTCGCCACCACGGCCATCGGCATCGTGCCCGTCTACGCCAGCATCGGCATTGCGGCACCGCTGATCGTTACGCTGCTGCGCATCCTGCAGGGTCTGTTCGCGGGCGGCGAGTACGGCGGTGCGGTCTCGCTGATGACGGAGTTCGCCCCGCGCGGCAAGCGCGGTCTGTACGGCGCGTGGCAGTCCTTTACCGTGGCGCTCGGGCTGCTAGCAGGCGCAGGTATTGTCGCGCTGCTCTCTGTCCTCCTCACGCCTGAAGCCCTGCACGACTGGGGCTGGCGCATTCCTTTCTTCCTGGCGCTGCCGATGGGCGTGGTCGCGCTGTGGCTGCGGGTGAGCATGGAAGAGACGCCGAGCTTTGTGCAGCAGAAGGAAAAAGCGGTCATTGCTCAGGCCAGTACTTCCGCCACGCTCAAAACCATCCTGATGGGCATTGGCCGCGTGATGGTCTGGTCCGCGGCGGGGTATACCTACCTCGTGATCATGCCGACCTATCTGCAGTCTGCGCTGCACACCGGGTTTAATCAGGCGCTGCTGATAGCGGTGATTTCTAACATTGGGTTTGCGCTCACCATCATTCCGTCGGGAATGCTGAGCGACAGGATCGGGCGGCGAACGGTGATGATTATCGCCACCGTGCTCCTGCTGATCCTCGCCCTGCCGCTGCTGAAAATTTTGCAGGCGGAATCCAGCACGCTGGCGGTGAAAGCGATAGTGGTATTGATTGCGGGCGGTCTGGTGGGGATGCTGGCAGGGCCGGGGCCGGCGATGCTGTCTGAGATGTTCCCGACGCGCGTGCGCTATACCGGGCTGGGGCTGGCCTATTCGTTATCGAACGCGATTTTTTCGGGCTGTGCGGGGTTAATCATTACCGGGCTGATTAAGCAGACGGGCAACCTGGACATTCCGGCCTATTACGTGATGGCAACGGCGGTGGTGAGTATTTTCGCGCTGATGACGCTCAGGAAGGATGACCATTTACGGTCGTTAGAGGAGTGAGATTGTTGCCCGGTGGCGCTGCGCTTACCGGGCCTACGGTACCATGCTTTTGTAGGCCGGGTAAGGCGAAGCCGCCACCCGGCACAACAGGCTACCCGCGCTGGCGCACCGCTTCAAACAGGCAGATACCCGTTGCAACGGAAACGTTCAGAGACGACACGCTGCCCGCCATCGGGATGCTGATCAGCTCGTCGCAGTGCTCGCGCGTCAGACGACGCATGCCTTCACCTTCCGCCCCCATCACCAGCGCCAGACGGCCGGTCATTTTGCTCTGATACAGAGTATGATCCGCTTCGCCCGCGGTACCGACGATCCAGATATTCTCTTCCTGCAGCAGACGCATGGTGCGCGCAAGGTTGGTCACGCGGATCAGCGGAACGTTTTCCGCCGCGCCGCAGGCTACTTTCTTCGCCGTCGCGTTCAGTTGGGCAGAGCGATCTTTCGGTACGATCACCGCGTGCACGCCCGCCGCATCCGCGCTGCGCAGGCACGCGCCGAGGTTATGTGGATCGGTGACGCCATCGAGGATCAGGAAGAACGGATTCTCCAGCTCAGCAATCAGATCCGGCAGATCGTTTTCCTGATACTGACGGCCCGGCTTCACGCGGGCAATGATCCCCTGGTGCACCGCGCCTTCGCTTTTCTCATCCAGGAACTGGCGGTTCGCCAGCTGGATCACCACGCCCTGCGCTTCCAGCGCGTGGATCAGCGGCATCAGACGTTTGTCTTCACGACCTTTCAGAATAAACACTTCCTGAAAACGCTCCGGTGCGCGCTCGAGAAGGGCCTGCACCGCGTGGATGCCGTAAATCATTTCACTCATTGATGGTTCTCGTAATAAATATTTCCCCTCTCCCGGTTGGGGAGAGGGTCAGGGTGAGGGGAGAATTATTCCGCCTGCTTTTTCTTGGCTGCGCGCTTCGCTTTTGTCGCGGCAGCGATTTTCTGCGTTTTCGCGGAAGGCTTTTTCGCTGAGCGAGCCTCTTTCTTCGCCGCCTTTGGCTTCTGTTTCTTCTCGCCGCGGAACGCGCTGTCCGGCTCGAAGTTTACCTTTTTGCCCGCCTGGCGACGTTTACCGCTCGCTTTGCCGTTTCCGCCTTTTTTCGCCCTTTCACGCTCGGTTTTACCGACGTTACGCGGTGCGCGCTCGCTGGAAATCAGGCTGAAGTCGATTTTACGGTCGTCCATATTCACGGCTTCGACCTTCACTTCCACGCGATCGCCCAGACGGTAGGTCTGGCCGCCTGATTCGCCAATCAGACGCTGGCCGACCTGGTCGAAGCGGTAGTAGTCGTTATCCAGGCTGGAGACGTGCACCAGACCGTCGATAAACAGCTCATCCAGACGAACAAAGAACCCAAAGCCGGTCACGCTGGCAATCACGCCCTTAAAGACGTTGCCCACCTGATCCAGCATAAAGTCACACTTCAGCCAGTCCGCCACGTCGCGCGTCGCTTCATCCGCACGGCGCTCGGTCATGGAACAGTGCTGACCCAGTTGCAGCACTTCGTCCATGGAGTAGTGATAGCCACCGGTTTCGGTCGTGTTGCCTTTGTGGCCCTGCTCCTGCGCCAGCAGATACTTGATCGCGCGGTGCAGTGACAGATCCGGATAGCGACGGATCGGCGAGGTAAAGTGCGCGTAAGACTGCAACGCCAGGCCGAAGTGCCCCCGGTTTTCCGGATCGTAAATCGCCTGCTTCATGGAGCGCAGCAGCATCGTCTGCAGCATTTCCGCGTCAGGACGGTCGCTAATGGATTCCAGCAGTTCGGCGTAATCGCGCGGCTCAGGCTTGTTACCGCCCGGCAGCTCCAGACCGAGCTCAGCCAGCACGGAGCGGAACGACGTAATGGCTTCCGTGGTCGGCTTATCGTGAATACGGAACAGCGCAGGTTCTTTGGCTTTCTCAACGAAGCGTGCCGCCGAGATATTCGCCAGAATCATACACTCTTCGATCAGCTTGTGCGCATCGTTACGCTGGGTCTGTTCGATACGCTCAATGCGGCGCTCGGCGTTGAAGATAAACTTCGCTTCTTCGCTCTCAAAGGAGATCCCGCCGCGCTCTTCGCGCGCCTGCTCCAGCGTTTTGTAGAGGTTATGCAGCTCTTCAATGTGTTTAACCAGCGGTGCGTACTGCTCGCGAAGGTCCTGGTCGCCCTGCAGCATATGCCAGACCTTGGTATAGGTCAGACGCGCGTGCGAGCTCATTACCGCTTCGTAGAATTTGTAGCCCGTTAAGCGCCCTTTGGTGGAGATGGTCATCTCACATACCATACAGAGACGGTCAACCTGCGGGTTCAGGGAGCACAGGCCGTTGGAGAGCACTTCCGGCAGCATCGGTACCACCTGCGACGGGAAGTAGACCGACGTACCACGGCTGCGCGCTTCGTTATCCAGCGGCGTGTGCGGACGCACGTAATAGCTTACGTCAGCAATGGCCACCCACAGACGCCATCCGCCGCCGCGTTTTTTCTCGCAGTACACGGCATCATCGAAGTCGCGGGCGTCTTCACCATCAATGGTGACCAGCGGCAGGGAGCGGAGATCCACACGGCCCGCTTTGGACTCTTCCGGTACTTCTTCGCGCAGGTTTTCGATCTGCTCTTCGACCGCTTTCGGCCAGACATACGGAATTTCATGGGTACGCAGCGCCATATCGACGGCCATGCCGGTGCCCATGTTATCGCCCAGCACTTCGACGATTTTACCGACCGCTTTGGTGCGACGGGTCGGACGCTGGGTGAGTTCAACCACCACCACAAAGCCCATACGCGCGCCCATCACCTCTTCAGGTGGGATCAGAATATCGAAGCTCAGACGGCTGTCGTCAGGCACCACGAAGCCTACGCCCGCATCGGTAAAGTAGCGGCCCACAATCTGGCTGGTTTTTGGCACCAGCACGCGAACCACGCGCGCTTCGCGGCGGCCTTTACGGTCTGCACCCAGCGGCTGCGCCAGGATCTGGTCGCCGTGAATGCACATTTTCATCTGTTCGGATGAGAGGTAAAGGTCGTCCTTACGGCCTTCCACGCGCAGGAAGCCAAAGCCATCGCGGTGACCAATGACGGTCCCTTTCAGCAGATCGAGGCGTTCCGGCAGCGCGTAGCACTGGCGGCGGGTAAAGACCAGTTGCCCGTCACGCTCCATCGCGCGCAGGCGGCGGCGAAGGGCTTCAATTTGCTCTTCACCTTCAATATTTAATTCAACGGCAAGTTCTTCACGATTGGCGGGTTTTTCGCGTTTTGTTAAGTGTTCAATGATGAACTCGCGGCTGGGGATAGGATTCGCGTATTTTTCGGCTTCGCGTTCCTGGAAAGGATCTTGTGACATGTCGGTTCCTCCGTTGTCAGCTCCGGTGGAAATTTTCTTCATTCCACCAGCAATAATTTATAAAGTGGTTGATTCTCTTCAACCAAATCGGCCAGCGTGTAGTTATCCAGTTCCTTGAGAAAACTTTGCACGGCCTTAGAAAGCGCCTGTTTCAGGCGGCAAGCGGGCGTAATGTGGCAGAACGCGCTGCTGCAGTTCACCAGAGACAAGGGCTCCAGCTCGCGTACCACATCCCCGATACGAATACTCTGTGCCGGTTTACCAAGACGGATCCCTCCATTCTTCCCGCGGACGGCAGCAACGTATCCGGCACGGCTAAGTTGATTGATTATTTTGACCATATGATTACGGGACACACCGTATACCTCTGTGACTTCAGAGATACTGGTCATCTTCCCTTCGGGTAACGACGCCATGTAAATCAGCGCGCGTAAGCCGTAATCGGTGAAACTTGTTAACTGCACATCAACCTCAGGAAAAAGGGAAAACGCGGTTAAACCGCAGAGATATTCATTAATGATGATAAACCAGCCAGATAGTTAGCGGCTAATTTATTTGACAGACGGGGCGAAAAAGCGGAGATCCAGGAGCGGTCGCCGGTTGGCGCTACGCTTATCCGGCCTACGGGTCTCCCCGCAGGCCAGCAGTCACGAAGATTATGCGTCGAACGGGTCGCGCAGGATCATCGTTTCAGTACGATCCGGGCCGGTAGAAATAATATCGATCGGCACTTCGGTCAGTTCTTCAATGCGCTTGATGTAATCCAGCGCCGCCTGAGGCAGGCCGCTACGCTCTTTCACACCGAAAGTGGTCTCAGACCAGCCTGGCATGGTTTCGTAGATTGGCTCAATGCCTTCCCAGTCGTCAGCAGCCAGCGGAGTGGTGGTCACTTCGCGGCCATCTGGCATACGGTAGCCTACGCAGATTTTCACTTCTTTCAGGCCGTCCAGCACGTCCAGCTTGGTCAGGCAGAAGCCAGACAGGGAGTTGATCTGCACTGCGCGACGCACGGCAACCGCATCCAGCCAGCCGGTACGACGACGACGACCGGTGGTCGCGCCAAACTCGTTACCCTGCTTGCACAGGAACTCGCCGGTTTCATCAAACAGTTCGGTCGGGAATGGACCCGCACCCACGCGAGTGGAGTACGCTTTGATGATGCCCAGAACGTAATCCACATAACGTGGACCCAGGCCGGAGCCGGTCGCCACGCCACCCGCGGTGGTGTTAGAAGAAGTAACGTACGGATAGGTACCGTGGTCGATGTCCAGCAGCGTACCCTGCGCACCTTCGAACATGACGAAATCGCCACGCTTGCGCGCCTGGTCCAGCAGATCGGACACATCAACAACCATACCGGTCAGAATATCTGCAATCGCCATGACGTCATCCAGCACTTTCTGGTAGTCAACAGCGTCAGCTTTGTAGAAGTTCACCAGCTGGAAGTTGTGATATTCCATCACTTCTTTCAGTTTTTCAGCGAAGGTCGCTTTGTCGAAGAGGTCGCCCACGCGCAGACCGCGACGTGCAACTTTATCTTCGTAAGCCGGGCCGATACCACGACCGGTGGTGCCAATCGCTTTCGCGCCACGCGCTTTTTCACGCGCCACGTCCAGCGCCACGTGATAGTCCAGGATCAGCGGGCAGGCTTCGGAGAGCAGCAGACGCTCACGAACAGGGATACCACGGTCTTCCAGACCTTTCATCTCTTTCATCAGCGCAGCAGGAGACAGCACAACGCCGTTACCGATGATGCTGGTGACGTTTTCGCGAAGAATGCCTGATGGAATAAGATGGAGGACGGTTTTTTCACCGTTGATTACGAGAGTATGGCCTGCGTTGTGACCGCCCTGGTAGCGTACAACATATTTAGCCCGTTCAGTCAGAAGATCGACAATCTTCCCTTTACCTTCGTCACCCCATTGGGTGCCCAGTACGACGACGTTGTTACCCATTTTTTTCAAAATCACCGTTTGCTTAAAAATGGATTCTACCATCGCTTTTTCAGATATACAGCACTTTTTGACCTTAAAATACGCCAATTGCGGCTAGTTTTTGATCAGCCAATCGTTTTCCTCAACATGTAGTAGATAACGATACCGGCAACCACAAGACCACCGCCGAAACGACGCAAAATATTATCCGGTAGCTGGCTCATGGTCGCGATCATACGACGCCATGCGCGCGGATAGAGCATCGGGCCGAGACCTTCCAGCACCAGAACCAGGGCCAGCGCGAGCCAGATCGTTGAATTCATTTTTCATCCTTATAAAAGAAAACCACCGCTCCGTTGGGAGCGGTGGTTTGAATACTCAAACGAGCCTGAGTTTATCGCGTTGCGTTGGTCGGCGTCTTCATATAACGGAAGAAATCGCTGTCCGGGCTGAGCACCATCACGTCCTGGTTGCTCTTAAAGCTATTCTCGTAAGCGCGCAGGCTACGGATAAAGGCGTAGAAGTCTGGATCCTGGCTGAATGCATCGGCAAACAGCTTCGCCGCTTCCGCATCGCCTTCACCGCGCAGGATACGGCCCTGACGTTCAGATTCCGCCAGCGTCTTGGTCACTTCATAGTCCGCTGCCGCACGCAGTTTTTCAGCCTCTTCCTGACCCTGTGAACGATGACGACGGGCAACCGCTTCACGCTCGGCGCGCATACGGTTGTAGATCGCCTCGGACACTTCCGCTGGCAGGTTGATCTGCTTGATACGCACGTCAACCACTTCGATACCCAGCGCCGCCATACTGTTCGGGTTGATCACCGGCACTTTACCGTTGGTTTCAGCCTGAACGCGTTCGGCCGCTTTAGCAATCGCGTCATCCGCTGCTGGCGTTGCCACTTCGTCTTCGGTGCCCGCTGTACCGGAGTTCAGCGCATCGCGCACTTCCAGGGTCAGACGACCGCGGGAGTCGGTCACGATGTCTTTCACATCAAGACGACCAATTTCAGAACGCAGACGGTCAGAGAACTTACGTTTCAGCAGCACTTCTGCCTGAGACACGTCACCGCCGCCCGTTGCCAGGAAGTAACGGCTGAAATCGCTGATACGCCATTTGATGTAAGAATCAACGATCAGGTCTTTCTTCTCTTTAGTCACGAAACGGTCGGCCTGGTTATCCATGGTCTGGATACGCGCATCAAGCGTTTTAACAGACTGAATGAACGGCACCTTGAAGTGCAGGCCCGGCTCGTAAATCACCGGACGTTTGTCGCCATCACGCACGACGCTGCTGAACTGGAACTTGATCCCACGCTCGCCCTCTTTCACCACAAAGATCGAGGTATACAGCACGACCAGTACGATGACGATGATCGCAATAACTGACTTACGCATCCTTATTCCCCCTGACGCTGGTAGTCGTTACGCTGCGCGTTAGCACGGCGTTGGTCCATAATGTCACCATCGTTCGAAGAAGGCGTTGTGTTCGCGCTGGAGCTGCCTGATGAGGCTGGCGGCAGACGCAGCAGGTTGTTCGCTCCGCTGGTGTCTTTCGCTGCCGGTGCAGAACCGCCTTTCAGCATCTGATCCAGCGGCAGAACCATCAGGTTTCCTCCTTTGCTGTCGTTAACCAGCACTTTGCGGGTGTGGCTCAGCACTTTTTCCATAGTCTCGATATACAGACGCTCGCGGGTAATTTCCGGCGCGGCTTTGTATTCCGGCAGGATGCGCGCAAAGCGAGCCACTTCACCCTGAGCTTCCAGGATGGTCTGGGTCTTATACGCACGCGCCTCTTCCAGAATACGCTGCGCCTGGCCGTTAGCACGCGGCTGAACTTCGTTGGTGTACGCTTCTGCTTCGCGGATGTACTGCTGTTCGTTTTCACGGGCAGCAATCGCATCGTCAAACGCGGCCTTCACCTCTTCCGGCGGACGTGCAGCCTGGAAGTTGACGTCCAGCAGGGTGATACCCATGTTGTACGGACGAATCGTCTCTTCCAGCTCGCGCTGGGTATCGCTACGAATAACGGTACGACCTTCGGTCAGGATGCGGTCCATGGTGTATTTGCCGATCACACCACGCAGGGCACTGTCGGTCGCCTGACGCAGGCTGTCATCGGCGCTGGTCACGCTAAACAGATAACGCTCAGGATCGGTCACGCGGTACTGCACGTTCATCTCAACGCGCACCACGTTCTCGTCAGACGTCAGCATCACGCCGGAGGCGGCCAGTTCACGGACGGATTCCACGTTTACCGCAGTCACGTCGTCAATGAAGGTCGGCTTCCAGTTCAGGCCCGGCTCAACCAGGTGGCTGAACTTACCGAAACGGGTGACCACGCCGCGTTCTGCTTCTTTAATGGTGTAGAACCCGCTGGCAGCCCAGACGATCACCAGCCCGGCAGCAACGATGCCCACCAGACGGCCACCTAATTGCGGGCGCGGCCCCTGGCTGGAACTGCCACCCGAGCCAGAACCTTTTCCTCCGCCAAGGCCACCAAGCTTTTTGCTCAGCTTGCGGAAGATATCATCCAGATCCGGCGGCCCCTGCTCGCGACCACCTTTGTTGCCATTTCCCCCAGAGTTGCCGCCTTGATTATTGCTGCTTCCCCACGGGTCGCGGTCTTGTCCGTTATTACCGGGCTGATTCCACGCCATGTATATGCTCCATATTTGTTATGCAAGGGCGAATTTTTCAGGCTTCCCCTTTCTGATCAGACGATATAGTCCGCCAGCGCAGGTTCTTGTTTACAGAGGCGACGCCAGTCAACGATCGGCATACGCACCTGCATCCCCACGCTGCCGTCATCCTCCATCCACTCTTTTTCTATCGCCTGAAGCTGATAAAACCGGCTGCGCAGCCTGCCTTCCTGTGGCGGCAGTCGCAGCGTGTGCTGAGCTACCTCACCGGAAAGACGTTCTGTCAAAGCCTGGAAAAGCAGTGGCACACCGATTCCGGCCTGAGCAGAAAGCCAGACCCGAATCGGTTTGTTCTCTTCATCACGGTCGATACGCGGTTCGAAATCCTCCAGCATATCGATCTTATTCATCACCAACAGGGTGGGAATTTCGTGGGCGTCAATTTCTTCCAGCACCACGTTCACCGCATCGATGTTCTCCTGCACGCGTACGTCAGCCGCATCAATCACGTGCAGCAGCAGGGTCGCCTGACGCGTCTCCTGCAACGTCGCCTTAAACGCCGCCACCAGATCGTGCGGCAGATGGCGGATAAACCCTACGGTATCCGCCAGCACTGTTTCACCCACGTCTGCAACGTCAATGCGGCGCAGCGTCGGGTCCAGGGTCGCAAACAGCTGGTCTGCGGCATACACCTGGGCCTCGGTTATCTGGTTAAACAGGGTGGATTTACCGGCGTTGGTATAGCCCACCAGCGACACCGTGGGGATGTCGGCTTTGGTTCGCGCCCGACGCCCCTGTTCACGCTGTTTCTCGACACGTTCCAGACGTGAGAGGATCTGGGTAATACGGCCACGCAGCAAACGGCGGTCGGTTTCGAGCTGGGTTTCACCCGGACCGCGCAAACCAATCCCGCCTTTTTGTCTTTCAAGGTGGGTCCAGCCACGCACCAGACGCGTCGCCAGATGGCGCAACTGCGCCAGCTCAACCTGCAGTTTCCCCTCGTGGGTACGGGCACGCTGAGCAAAAATATCTAAAATCAATCCCGTGCGATCGATAACACGGCACTCGCAGAGAGCTTCCAGGTTGCGTTCCTGGGCTGGAGACAGCGCATGATCAAACAACACGACTGACGCGCCGGTTGCTTTTACGGCATCCGCAATTTCTACTGCTTTACCTTCACCAACAAAATACTTTGGGTGCGGCGCTTTACGGCTACCGGTAATCACCTGCATTGCTTCGACACCGGCGGAAGAGACCAGAGATTCAAACTCCTGGAGGTCTTCCATATCTTTGTCTTGCGAAAAATAGATGTGTACCAGCACCGCCTGCTCACCGGCATCATAACGGTCAAACAAGCGTAAACCTCTCTAAAAAGATCAGCGGGGAACGCAGGATCCCTGGCTCCCCGTGTGGATAACAGCTAAAACCTTATTCGGTCTCGTCGCTGTCCTGCGCAGGAGCAGAAGAACCCTGCGCGTTGCTGCCATGATGGTAGTTACTGCCTGTGCCGCCGCCAGCGTTATTGCTGTGATGAGAGACCGGACGGGACGGAACAACAGTAGAGATAGCGTGCTTGTAGACCATCTGGCTGACCGTGTTTTTCAACAGGATCACGAACTGATCGAAAGACTCAATCTGACCTTGCAGCTTAATACCATTCACCAAATAAATAGAAACTGGAACACGTTCCCGACGCAATGCGTTCAGGAACGGATCTTGTAAAGATTGCCCCTTAGCCATTCTATCTTTTCCTTATATGCTTGTTTTGTACTTAGAACCTTGCGATTCTGAAAAATTGCGCACGATACGTCTCAATTGTACACATTCAGTGGGCGATATCACCAACAACCTCAATCACATCGTTTAACGCCTGTTGCGGTTTTTCACTGTCTAACCAGTGAACCCCATCCCAACCGCGCAACCAGGTGATCTGGCGCTTCGCTAACTGTCTCGTGGCGCAAACACCTCGATAAACCATTTCATCGTATGAAATCTCACCTTCAAGATACGACCACATCTGGCGGTATCCCACACAACGAACGGAAGGCATATCCGTATGCAAATCTCCACGGGCAAATAGCGCCCGCACTTCTGCTTCAAAATCTGAAGCCAACATCTGATGAAAACGCTGCTCAATTCGTTGATGGAGCAGTTCACGGCTCGCCGGGGCGATGGCGAACTGATGCACCTGATACGGCAGAGCGTCTCCTGACGTTTGCGTCAGTTCCGTTAAAGTTTTACCCGAAATGAAAAAAACTTCCAGTGCCCGGGAAAGCCTTTGCGGATCGTTTGGATGGATTCGCGCCGCCGCAACCGGGTCAATTTCTGCCAGTTGCTTATGCAATGCGTCCCACCCCTGCTCTGCCGCCTGCTGCTCAATCTTTGCTCTGATTTCAGGATCTGCAGAAGGTAAGGGTGACAAACCTTCGAGCAGCGCCTTGAAGTAGAGCATGGTTCCGCCAACCAACAGCGGTATACGCCCCGCCGCCGTTATCTCGGCCATCTCAGCTAAGGCATCCCGGCGGAAATCCGCTGCGGAGTAAGCCTCTGCCGGGTCGAGTATATCCAGCAAACGGTGCGGTGCCGCACGCAGTTCGTCTGCGCCGGGCTTCGCCGTGCCGATGTCCATCCCTCGATAGATGAGGGCGGAATCAACGCTAATCAACTCTACAGGCAAAACTTTACGTAACTCAATGGCTAACGCTGTTTTGCCAGAGGCCGTTGGGCCCATTAAAAAAATTGCCTTTGGCAGGCTCGCCTTGCTTACGTCAGTCATGTTTCAGGGCGGTCATCGCCGTTTTTAAATCAACAGGTTGTAATAACCCACCCGGCGGCGCTTTCACCAGCTGTGGGCAGAGGCGTTCCACCTCCGCCAGCACGGTAATCGCCTGCGCCATACTCCACGGTGAATGTTCGCTGGCCAGATGGCGGGCGATCCACTGCGCAGTGTTGGCAGCCTCCAACGATGTTTGCTGCGCCAGGTAGCCTATCAGTTCAGGAATCAAGTTTTGTAAATTTTGTTGGCGTAAGGGTAAAGGCACTGCGCGAATTGTCACATGTTGTGGTTCGAGCACAATTTCAATGCCCATTTGCGCCAGCTGGGCCTCTGCACGCTGCAATACCCTTGTTTCTTCAGCGGATAGTTTCAGGCGAACCGGGATCAATAACGGCTGCGCACAGGCCGCATTTTCCCCCGGCGTCAGTTGCGCCTGCTTGAGCCAGCGTTCGGCAACCGGCAGCGCCAGAAGCAGCAGTTTGCCGTCGCGCTCAAGCAGGGCCATATCCGGTGCGATAATCGTCAGCACCCGGCCAAAACTCTGGCTATGGCCTTCAAGGGAAGGTGTCGCCACCGAAACGTGCTCTTTGCGCTCGACTGCGGGCGTTTCCAGCAGTTTACGGTACAGCGCCCCCTGCTGCTTCTGATAGCCGGGCTGAGCGTTCGGGTAGTTCACGCCCGTCGGACGCGGCGCGGCTCCTGCAGAGGAGAAACGCGGGGCGTCTGGTTCACGCGCGACGGCAGGCTCCGCAAAATGGTTGCGGCCTGCCGCGACACGGTTTTCCGGAATGGGGCGCGGTGCGGAGTCTTCTTTTTCCAGCGGCAGCGTGGGTTCAAGCTGCTGTTGCAGCACGCTCAGCACGCCCTGGTAGATAAAATCATGCACCAGACGCGACTGATGGAACCGTACTTCATGCTTGGCAGGATGGACGTTGACATCCACCTGATGCGGGTCGATCTCCAGATAAAGCACAAAGGCCGGTTGCTGATCGGCCCCGAGCTTGTCTTCGCAGGCCTGGCGAATGGCGTGGTTAATCAGGCGGTCGCGCATCATGCGGCCGTTCACGTAGCAATACTGAATTTCAGAATACGCCGCGCTACTGGCGTTCGGATCGGCCACCCAGCCGCGTAAAGCCAGATCGCCGTGCTGCCACTCGATAGCCAACGCCTGCTCCAGGAACGGGGTCCCGCAGATAGCGCCTAACCGTCGCTCTTTCTGACCACCTTCAGCCACCGCGCGGTACTGGCGCATCACCTTGCCGTTATGGCTGAGGTTGATGGTGACGTCGAAACGGGCAAGCGCAATTCGGCGGATGATCTCGTCGATATGGCCGAACTCGGTTTTTTCGGTACGCATAAACTTGCGGCGGGCGGGAGTATTGTAGAACAGGTCCAGAACTTCCAGCGTAGTACCGACAGGGTGCGCCGCGGGTTTGACCGTGACGTCCATATCTCGCCCTTCAGCGTAGGCCTGCCAGGCTTCCTGCTGTTCAGCGGTGCGGGAGGTCAGCGTTAAACGAGAAACCGAGCTGATACTGGCCAGCGCTTCTCCGCGAAAACCGAGGCTGATAATCGCTTCCAGGTCATCCAGAGAGGCAATTTTACTGGTGGCATGACGCGCCAGCGCCAGCGCCAGCTCCTCTTTTTTGATGCCGCAGCCGTTGTCGCGAATGCGGATAAGCTTTGCGCCGCCGCGTTCGATATCAATATCAATGCGGGTGGCGCCCGCATCGAGGCTATTTTCAACCAGCTCCTTCACCACCGACGCAGGGCGTTCCACCACCTCACCGGCGGCGATTTGGTTCGCGAGCTGCGGCGGCAGAACCTGAATCGGCATGAAATCTCCTTAATTTGTGGCGGTCAACCCACCCGGCTGCGCGGCGCTGGCCGTCTGGGCTGCTCCGCCCTGCGGCGCGGACTGCAGAGGATGCGCCTCAAAATATTTACGTAAACCGTTATAAATCGCTTCGGCAATTTGCTGCTGATAGCTGTCGCTGCCCAGCAGGCGCTCTTCACTGTTATTGCTGATAAAGCCCGTCTCTACCAGAATTGACGGAATATCCGGCGAGCGCAGAACGCCCAGGCTCGCATGTTCAGGGCGGCGCTTATGCAATGCCCCGATGCCCTGCAACTGGTTCAATACGTTAGTGGCGACATCATACCCGACGCGCTGAGAATGACCGAACTGTAAATCCAGCACCGCCTGGCTGAGGTATGGGTCAGACTGGCTGTTTGCCAGCACATCACCCGCGCCGCCTAACAGTTCAGACTGTTTCTCATGCTCTTCCAGCCAGTTGGCCATTTCGCTGTTTGCCCGGCGGTTCGACAGGACCCATACCGAGGCGCCCGTCGCGTTACGGTTCGGCGCGGCATCCGCGTGAATGGAGACCAGGAAATTGGCGTTTTGCTTACGCGCCACGTCTGAGCGGCCCATCACAGAGATAAAATAGTCGCCGTCGCGGGTTAGTACGCCTTTAAACATCGGATCATCGTTTAACAGCGTCCGCAGCTTGCGGGCCACCGCAATAGTGACATTTTTCTCTCGCGTGCCGCCCGGGCCAATCGCTCCAGGATCCTGTCCACCGTGCCCGGCATCAATGGCGATAATTACTTTGTCACCGCTGACCGTACGCCGTGCGCTGACCGCCGGACGCGTTACCGTGTTACTGCTGGTTGCCGCGGTGATGCGATCGTTCTGCGATTTAAACGGATTACGCGCAGGTTCCGATGGGCGAGGCGTATACACCGGTTCTTCCACGCGTTTCGCGACAACCGGTGGCGGCGGAGGCGGCGGAACATCGGCATTGATGGTGAAGACCACCGTATAGTTCGCCCCGTTTTGCTGCTTCACCGCCTTCGTTTTGCCCTTTTCGGTCAGATCGACCACCAGGCGCAGCGACTGGCTGTCCTGAGGGGTACCCGAGCGGATACTTTTCACCAGGTTGTTACCGCTGAACCGCAGCGGTAACCCCTGGATCACGCCTGTCTGTTTGATATCCAGCGCCACGCTGTGGCTGTCTGGCTGTGAAAACGCGTATTCAGGGTCGCCCATAAAGCTGAACGTAATCCGCGCCTGGCTTTCGCCGTTTGACACCTGAATATCCGAAAGGCTTGCCGCCCCGGCCTGCGCGCACAGCAGCACCGTCGCAGCCAACACCCAACCTTTAACGCGACTAATCATCCCGTCATCCCTACTCTTAACCGGCGAGACGCGCCAGTAAGGAACACCCTGATGAGGAAACCGCACTGATGCGAGCCTCACGCCCTTGAGCCTGGTAATCTAAGTGAATTTCGACATCCGGGTCAGGCAGCACACCCGCACCTTGTTGCGGCCACTCCACCAGGCAGATGGCGTCGTTGGCAAAATAATCACGGATCCCCATAAATTCCAGCTCCTCAGGATCCGCAAGGCGGTATAAATCAAAGTGGTACACCATAAGATTGTCGAGGGTGTACGGCTCGACCAGCGTGTAGGTAGGGCTTTTCACGTTCCCGTTATGCCCTAACGCCTGCAAAAAACCCCGGCTGAAGGTGGTTTTACCCGCACCTAAATCGCCATACAGATAAATGACGGTTGCCCCCTGACAGGCCTGCGCCACGCGCTTGCCGAGATCTAAAGTGGCTTGTTCATCAGGTAAAGGAATCGCTCGATTAGTCATTTTCTACGTCAATCACATCCGGGTTAACAACACGCCGCAGCGTGCAAAAGAGATCGGTGGCCAGCATACCGCGTGTCCCCTCCCGCGCAGCAAGCCTGTCAGCTGCCGCGCCGTGGGCCACGCAGCCCGCACAGGCTGCATCATAAAGGGGAAGTTTCTGTCCAAGCAATGCGCCGATGATGCCTGAAAGCACATCGCCCATACCGCCGCTCGCCATGCCCGCATTTCCAGCATCAATAATGCCCTGCGTCTCGTCACTGGCGACAACGGTGCCTGCCCCTTTCAAAACGGCAACACCTCCGTAACGTTTTACCAGACGCTGCGCAGAAAGTAAGCGATCGCTTTCAATTTCTGCCACGCTGCAGTTAAGCAGGCGCGCGGCTTCGCCGGGGTGTGGCGTCAGAATGCGATTGTGACGCTTATCCGGATTTATTGCCAGAAGGTTAAGCGCGTCGGCATCCCACAGCATCGGTTTACGAAAATTCTCGACCTTTTGCAGGGCCTGTTTACCCCATGTCTGTTGTCCAAGCCCGGGACCAATAACCACCACATCCGCCCATTCGAGGCTTTCTTCCAGCGTCTGGGGCGTAAGCTCATGGACCATCAGTTCCGGTCGGGCTGTGATGATTGGCGCAATATTTTCAATGCGAGTGAGTACTCGCACTAACCCGGCACCGCTGCGAAGTGCCGCCTCACCGGTCATGCGAACCGCTCCTGCCGTACCGCGATCGCCACCAATAATCACCAGCCTGCCGTTATCGCCCTTGTGAGACGTTGGGCGGCGCGGCGGAAGCCACTCTTTTAGCTGCGAGGAATCAAAGCGCGACAGGAGCGTTTCCTGTCCAACGAGCCAGCTCTCCAGCCCCAGCGCGTTATGGTGCAATACGCCGACCACATCCCGCGCTTTTCCGGTTAACAGGCCCGGCTTCAGAGCGATAAAGGTCACGGTGTGCGCAGCCTGAATAACGGCGCCAGGCGTCGCGCCGGTCTGCGCGATCAGGCCCGACGGAATATCCAACGCGATTACCGGTGCAGAGTACCCGTTAGCGTGTTCAATAAGCGCGGCAATGTTTTCGCGAGGCGCGCTGCGTAGCCCGGTCCCCAGCAGACCATCAACAATCAGATCAACATCTTCCGGCCAGACGATATCAGGAGCATGAATCACGCCGCCTGCGTTCAGCCATGCCTCCCGCGCCGCGCAGGCCTCTTCCGGCAGGGGCTTATCACTCTCCAGCGCCAGCAGGGTAACGCGGAGACCGGCTGCAACGGCAAGACGCGCAACGACGTAGCCGTCGCCGCCGTTATTGCCGTGCCCGCACAAAATCAGCCAGTGAGTGGACTGCGGGTACGCGCTGCGGGCAACGTTAAACGCCGCCTCTCCCGCGCGCTGCATCAGTTCATAAAGGGTAATGCCGAGACTGTCTGCGGCCTCTTTTTCGGCGCGCCGGAGGTCATCCGCATGCCAGATGGAATGTGGTATACTTGCGGGGTTTTTCTTCACCGTATGGTCCGTCATGTCACAGCCCCTCGATCTCAATGAATTAGCGCAAAAAATAAAACAGTGGGGTGCTGAGCTTGGCTTCCAGAAGGTAGGCATTACCGATACCGACCTCTCTGCCAGCGAGCCAAAACTGCAGGCCTGGCTGGACAAACAATACCACGGCGAAATGGAGTGGATGGCGCGTCACGGCATGATGCGCGCCCGTCCACATGAACTTTTACCGGGTACACTACGCGTCATCAGCGTGCGCATGAACTACCTGCCTGCCAACGCGGCCTTTGCGCGCACGCTAAAAAATCCCTCCCTGGGTTACGTCAGCCGGTACGCTCTGGGACGTGATTACCATAAGCTTCTGCGTAACCGCTTAAAAAAACTCGGGGAAACCATTCAGCAGCACTGTGATTCGCTGAATTTTAGACCCTTTGTCGATTCCGCGCCTGTTCTTGAGCGCCCGATCGCCGAAAAAGCCGGACTTGGCTGGACAGGTAAGCACTCACTTATCCTGAGCCGCGACGCCGGATCGTTCTTCTTCCTCGGTGAGCTGCTGATAGATTTACCCCTGCCGGTAGACGGCCCGGTAGAGGAAGGCTGTGGCCGCTGCGTGGCCTGCATGACCATCTGCCCGACGGGCGCCATCGTTGAGCCGTACACCGTCGATGCGCGCCGCTGTATTTCATATCTCACCATCGAACTCGAAGGGGCGATCCCGGAAGAATTCCGACCGCTTATCGGCAACCGGATCTACGGCTGCGACGACTGCCAGCTGATTTGCCCGTGGAACCGCTATTCACAGCTGACGGACGAAGAGGACTTCAGCCCGCGTAAAGCGCTGCATGCGCCACAGCTTATTGAGCTGTTCGCCTGGACCGAAGCCTGGTTCCTGAAGGTGACGGAAGGTTCCGCTATTCGGCGTATCGGCCACCTGCGCTGGCTGCGAAACGTGGCCGTCGCGCTGGGCAATGCCCCGTGGGATGAAGCGAATATTCAGGCGCTCGAAAGCCGTAGAGGTGAGCACCCACTTCTTGATGAACACATAGAATGGGCGATTGCGCAGCAAATCGAGAAGCGAAATGCCTGCGTGGTCGAGGTGCAGCTTCCTAAGAAACAGCGGCTGGTTAGGGTGATTGAAAAAGGGCTTACGCGGGATGCGTGATATATTCACAGCCTGTGTATAAAAATAAAAACTCAAGCGCCATCTGGACTTGAGAAGAGGTCAAGTGATCTCAATAACATTTTGAAATGAAATTTTATCCAATTAATACAGTAACTTGGGAAGATATTATTCACCCTGCTAACTTTCTGTACGGTTTGGGTAAAGCGAGAATTCTGTGGATAACTCTGTTTACAAGAGTATTTCAGATGCAATAGAAAACGTCCCCAGCGCGTCTTTTCGCTGTGGATATTTTAGAGATGAAGAAGAATTTGGAGCGGGAAACGAGACTCGAACTCGCGACCCCGACCTTGGCAAGGTCGTGCTCTACCAACTGAGCTATTCCCGCTTGGGTGGTCCGTGCTTTAGAAGCACTTTCAAATTTTGGAGCGGGAAACGAGACTCGAACTCGCGACCCCGACCTTGGCAAGGTCGTGCTCTACCAACTGAGCTATTCCCGCTTGGGCAGTCTGTGCTGTGGAAGCACCTTCAAATTTTGGAGCGGGAAACGAGACTCGAACTCGCGACCCCGACCTTGGCAAGGTCGTGCTCTACCAACTGAGCTATTCCCGCAAATCTGTACTGCTTTTGTTGCTGTCGTAACGTGTAATTCTCTGTCGTTACGGGAGGCGCATTATACGAGAAATCCTTTTAGCTGCAACCCCCCTTAAAGTGATTTTTTCGAAATTCAGTTCAAGTGCTTATTTAATCGGCAAGCTGAACAATTTAACGACAAAAACCCGGCCACGCAAGGTGCCGGATCTCAAAATCACAGCTTAATAAAGTTTTCGCGGTAGTACGCGAGTTCCGCAACAGACTCGCGGATATCGTCCATCGCCTGGTGCGTACCCTGTTTTTTAAAGCCATCAAGAATTTCAGGTTTCCAGCGGCGCGCCAGCTCTTTCAGGGTGCTCACGTCCAGATAGCGGTAATGGAAGTAAGACTCCAGCTCCGGCATGTACTTGAAGAGGAAACGGCGATCCTGACCGATGCTGTTCCCGCAGATCGGCGATTTACCCGCTGGTACCCACTGCTTCAGAAATTCGAGCGTCGCCAGTTCCGCCTCGCGATCGCCCAGCGTGCTCGCCTTCACGCGCTCGACAAGACCGCTGCCGGTGTGGGTACGCACGTTCCACTCATCCATCAGCGCAAGCTGGTCGTCGGACTGATGCACCGCAATCGTTGGCCCTTCGGCAAGGATATTCAGGTTTGCATCGGTCACCAGAGTTGCAATCTCAATAATGCGATCGCGCTCGGGATCCAGCCCGGTCATTTCGAGATCGATCCAAATCAGGTTGTTTTCATCCGCGCTCATGTTATTTTCCACCCTTCTCGCATAACCGGCAGTAGCAGGTTAACTAGTATTAATTAGAGTGTATCATAGAGGTTTTGCCCCTTACGGGCGACCAGGAGCCAGTGCGATTGAGTAAAAATAAACTCTCCAAAGGGCAGCAGCGCCGCGTGAATGCCAATCATCAGCGCCGTCTTAAAACCACTTCGGAGAAGGTCGATTACGACGACAACCTGTTTGGCGAACCAACGGAAGGCGTAGTCATCAGCCGTTTCGGTATGCACGCCGACGTGGAATCCGCTGATGGCGAAATCCACCGCTGTAACATTCGCCGGACCATTCGTTCTCTGGTGACCGGCGACCGCGTCGTCTGGCGACCGGGTAAAGAGGCGGCAGAGGGCGTTACGGTAAAAGGTATCGTTGAAGCGGTCCATGAGCGTACGTCCGTGTTAACCCGTCCCGATTTTTACGACGGGGTGAAGCCGATTGCCGCCAACATTAACCAGATTGTCATCGTATCGGCGATTTTGCCCGAACTTTCGCTCAATATTATCGACCGATACCTTGTCGCCTGTGAAACGCTGCAGGTTGAACCGATTATCGTGCTGAACAAAATCGATCTGCTGGATGACGAAGGCATGGCTTTCGTTAATGAGCAGATGGATATCTACCGCAAGATTGGCTACCGCGTTCTGATGGTGTCCAGCTACACCAAAGACGGACTGAAACCGCTGGAAGAGGCGCTTACCGATCGCATCAGCATCTTTGCGGGTCAGTCCGGCGTGGGGAAATCGAGCCTGCTAAACAACCTTCTCGGCCTCCAGCAGGAGATCCTCACTAACGATGTGTCTGACGTCTCGGGTCTGGGCCAGCACACCACCACCGCCTCACGTCTCTATCATTTCCCTCACGGCGGCGATGTAATCGACTCACCGGGCGTGCGTGAATTCGGTTTATGGCATCTTGAGCCGGAACAAATCTTTAATGGATTTGTCGAATTCCATGATTATTTAGGCGCTTGCAAATACCGCGACTGCAAACACGATAACGATCCAGGCTGCGCTATCCGCGAAGCGGTTGAGAAAGGTGAAATCGCGGAGACCCGCTTCGAGAATTACCACCGCATTCTTGAGAGCATGGATCAGGTAAAAACGCGTAAAAACTTTTCTGATTCTGATAACTGACAACTAAGCTAAGCATCGCTAAAATCGTCCCCTTTTTTCAGGTTCCGGCGGCTTACTGCCGGATCAGGAACGACAAAACAATGGCCTGGAGGCTACCTTGTTAAACGCATTTAAACTTTCGCTTCAATACATTCTGCCAAAACTGTGGCTCACTCGCCTGGCGGGCTGGGGCGCAAGCAAACGCGCGGGCTGGCTGACCAAACTGGTCATCGACCTTTTCGTTAAGTATTACAAGGTCGACATGAAAGAAGCGCAGAAGCCGGACACCGCCAGCTACCGCACGTTCAACGAGTTTTTCGTGCGCCCGCTGCGCGACGAAGTGCGCCCGCTGAACACCGACCCTAACGTCCTGGTGATGCCAGCAGACGGCGTGATCAGCCAGTTGGGTAACATCGAAGACGACAAAATTCTGCAGGCGAAGGGCCATAACTACAGCCTGGAAGCGCTGCTGGCGGGCAATTACCTGATGGCGGACCTGTTCCGCAACGGCACCTTTGCCACCACCTATCTGTCACCGCGCGACTACCACCGCGTACACATGCCGTGTAACGGTATCCTGCGTGAGATGATCTACGTGCCGGGCGATCTGTTCTCCGTGAACCACCTGACCGCGCAAAACGTACCGAACCTGTTTGCCCGTAACGAACGTGTCATCTGCCTGTTCGATACTGAATTCGGCCCTATGGCGCAGATTCTGGTTGGCGCGACCATTGTCGGCAGCATCGAAACCGTCTGGGCTGGCACCATTACCCCGCCGCGTGAAGGCGTGATCAAGCGCTGGACGTGGCCTGCCGGTGAAGAAGAAGGCTCTGTCGCCCTGCTGAAAGGCCAGGAGATGGGTCGCTTCAAGCTGGGCTCTACCGTCATCAACCTGTTTGCGCCGGGCAAAGTGAAGCTGGCGGAGCAGCTCGAAAGCCTGTCGGTCACCAAACTGGGTCAGCCGCTGGCGGTCTCTACCGAAACCTTCGTGACGCCGGATGCAGAACCTGCTCCGCTGCCGCAAGAAGAGATCGACGCCGAGCACGACGCCAGCCCGCTGGTTGACGACAAAAAAGACGAAGGCTAACAACAGAAGGATCGCTGACGTGCGCCCGATTATCGTTCTACTGATGGCCTGGTGCCTCAGTATGGGGGCGTACGCAGCGACAGCCCCCGACGCCAAACAGATAACCCAAGAGCTGGAGCAGGCGAAAGCGGCTAAACCCGCTCAGCCAGAGACCGTTGAGTCACTCCAGTCCGCACTGAACGCGCTTGAAGAGCGGAAAGGCTCGCTTGAGCGCGCTCAGCAGTATCAGCAGGTTATCGACAACTTCCCTAAACTCTCGCAAACGCTGCGCGCGCAACTCGCTAATCTGCGCGATGAGCCGCGCGAAGTGCCGGAAGGCATGACCACCGACGCCCTGAACCAGGAAATCCTGCAGGTCAGCAGCCAACTTCTGGAAAAGAGCCGCCTGGCTCAGCAGGAGCAGGAGCGAGCGCGTGAAATTGCCGACTCCCTCAGCCAGCTTCCGCAGCAGCAAACCGACGCCCGCCGCCAGCTAAACGACGTTGAGCGCCGCGTGGGTACGCAAAGCGGCAACACGCCGCAGGCTCAGGCGCAAAATCTGGGTCTGCAGGCGGAATCTGCCCGTCTGAAGGCCCTTGTGGATGAGCTGGAGCTGGCGCAGCTTTCCGCCAACAACCGCCAGGAGCTGGCGCGGATGCGCTCTGAACTCGCTCAGAAGCAGAGCGAGCAGCTGGATGCGTACCTTCAGGCCCTGCGTAATTTGCTTAACAGCCAGCGCCAGCGCGAAGCCGAGCGAGCGCTTGAAAGCACCGAGCTGCTGGCGGAAAACAGCGCCAATCTGCCGGAAGGTATCGTCGATCAGTTTAAGGTCAACCGCGAGCTTTCTGCCGCCCTGAATCAGCAGGCGCAGCGTATGGATCTGGTTGCCTCCCAGCAGCGTCAGGCGACGAATCAAACCCTGCAGGTGCGCCAGGCGCTCAACACCCTGCGCGAGCAGTCCCAGTGGCTCGGGTCATCAAACCTGCTGGGCGAAGCGTTACGCGCCCAGGTCGCGCGCCTGCCGGAAATGCCGAAACCGCAGCAGCTGGATACCGAGATGGCCCAGCTGCGCGTGCAGCGACTGCACTTTGAAGATCTTCTCAATAAGCAGCCGCAAATACGCCAGATCCGTCAGGCTGACGGACAACCTCTGACCAGCGAGCAAAACCGTATTCTGGAAGCCCAGTTGCGCACCCAGCGCGAACTGCTGAACTCCCTGCTGCAGGGCGGGGATACGCTGATTCTGGAACTGACTAAGCTCAAGGTCTCTAACAGCCAGCTGGAAGACGCGCTGAAAGAGGTGAACGAGGCTACGCACCGTTATCTCTTCTGGACATCCGACGTACGTCCAATGACCTTCTCGTGGCCAATTGAGATCGTTCAGGATCTGCGCCGCCTGATTTCCCTCGACACCTTTAGCCAGCTCGGACAGGCCAGCGTGATGATGCTGACCAGTAAAGAGACGATTTTCCCGCTGCTGGGCGCGTTGGTTCTGGTAGGCTTCAGCATTTATTCGCGCAGACATTTCACCCGCTTCCTGGAGCGTTCCAGCGCGCGGGTGGGGAAAGTCACTCAGGATCACTTCTGGCTGACGCTGCGCACCGTGTTCTGGTCGATTCTCGTCGCGTCTCCGCTACCGGTGCTGTGGATGACGCTTGGCTATGGCCTGCGGGAAGCCTGGCCCTATCCGCTCGCGGTCGCCATTGGCGATGGCGTCACCGCCACGGTACCGTTGCTGTGGGTGGTGATGATTTGCGCGACGTTCGCGCGGCCTAACGGCCTGTTCATCGCCCACTTTGGCTGGCCTCGTAACCGCGTGGCGCGCGCCATGCGCTATTACCTGATGAGCATCGGGCTGATTGTGCCGCTGATTATGGCGCTGATCATGTTTGATAATCTCAACGACCGGGAATTCTCAGGCTCGCTGGGGCGCCTCTGCTTTATGCTGATCTGCGGCGCGCTGGCCATCGTCACGCTCAGCCTGAAACGCGCGGGGATACCGCTCTATCTGGATAAATCCGGCAGCGGCGACAACATGTTCAACCGGCTGCTCTGGAACCTGCTGCTGAGCGCTCCTCTGATTGCGATGCTGGCAGCAGCGGTAGGTTACCTGGCAACCTCGCAGGCGCTGCTGGCGCGACTGGAAACGTCGGTGGCGATCTGGTTCCTGCTGCTGGTGGTGTATCACGTGATCCGGCGCGGGATGCTGATCCAGCGCCGCCGTCTGGCCTTTGACCGCGCCAAGCATCGCCGGGCAGAGATCCTCGCTCAGCGTGCCCGTGGCGAGGAAGAGCCAACCCATGTCAACAGCACGGAAGGCACGATGGATGCGGACGAGGTCGAACTGGATCTGGATGCCATCAGTACCCAGTCTCTGCGCCTGGTGCGCTCCCTCCTGATGCTGATTGCCCTTCTGTCGGTGATCTTCCTGTGGTCGGAAATTCACTCCGCGTTTGGCTTCCTGGAGAACATCTCTCTGTGGGACGTGACGTCCACGGTGCAGGGCGTTGAAAGCCTGGAGCCGATCACCTTAGGCGCGGTGCTGATTGCCATTCTGGTGCTGATCATCACCACCCAGCTGGTGCGTAACTTCCCGGCACTGCTGGAGCTGGCGCTGCTGCAGCATCTGGATTTAACCCCCGGCACGGGATACGCCATTACGACCATTACGAAATACCTGATACTGCTGTTTGGCGGAATGGTCGGGTTCTCAATGATTGGTATTGAGTGGTCTAAACTGCAGTGGCTGGTGGCCGCGCTGACGTTTGGCCTTGGCTTTGGCATGCAGGAGATTTTCGCTAACTTTGTATCCGGCCTGATCATCCTGTTTGAAAAGCCGATTCGCATTGGCGATACGGTGACGATCCGCGATCTGACCGGGAGCGTAACGAAGATCAACACCCGCGCCACCACGATCAGCGACTGGGACCGTAAAGAGATCATCGTGCCGAACAAGGCATTTATTACCGAGCAGTTTATCAACTGGTCCCTGTCGGACTCCGTTACGCGCGTGGTGCTGACGGTACCGGCGCCGTCGGATGCCAACAGTGAAGAGGTCACGCAGATCCTATACACCGCCGCTGAACGCTGTACGCTGGTGCTCGATAACCCTGCGCCGGAAGTATTCCTGGTTGATTTACAGCAGGGGATCCAGATTTTCGAACTGCGTATCTACGCCGCCGAAATGGGGCACCGCATGCCGCTGCGCCATGAGATCCACCAGCTGATTCTGGCGGGATTCCGCGAGCATGGTATTGATATGCCGTTCCCACCGTTCCAGATGCGTCTGGAAAGCATGGACGGACGCAAGATGGGTAAAACGCTCACGTCGGCGGCAAGATCGCGCCCGGCGGGAAGTCTGTAATCGTTCTCCCCTCCCTTTCGGGAGGGGTATTTTACCGCTACGCCACTTCCGTGACGTACGCCATTGAGCGCCGGCGGTAATTCTCATAAATCCCCATCGCCAGCAGCGAGAAGAAGACTGGCCCACCGACCATCCACAGCGCGCTGTTCCAGTCGTTCGCCTCAACCACGGGCTGAATAACGGTAAAGATGTTGGCAAATGCCACGACCAGCACCACCACCGTGGTCGCCAGCAGCGTTGCCGCGCGGGTTTTGAAGATCACAAACGGACGCTCAAGATCCCGCTTCGCCTTAAAGAACGGGAACGCCAGCGTCAGGAACAGGTACGGCAGCGTCATCGATACGTTCGCCATCAGGGTCAGCTTATTATAGAACGCAGACGCGGTATCACCGCCAAATGACACCAGCAGAATGAACACACACACCAGCAGACACTGCATCCACATGGCGTTGGCAGGCATGCCTGCGGTATTGAGCTGCGTCATGCGTGCCGGCCACAGCGCCTTTGGCGTACCCTGGATGATTGCTTTCAGCGGCGAGTAGATTAGCGTGAAGAACGCGCCGGTATAGGCAAGGAACATCGACAGGCCGGTAATGCGCGCAAACCAGATCCCCAGGGTGGCCGATGCTTCCGGCGTCAGGTGCATGGCGTTACCCAGCGTCATTCCCAGGCTTTTCATCAGCACGTAGGTGATGTTCCCGAGGTTAGTGGTATTGTTACTCAACACCTGCTGCCAGTTAGTGCTAACGCCCCAGAGGAAAATCGCCAGCGAATAGCCGATGGAAATCACGATGGCGGCAAAAATAATCCCTTTGGCAAAGTTTTTTTCCGGGTTCTCGGTCTTATCGACCAGCCCACCTACCGCTTCAATACCGCCGTAGGCAAAAATGGCAAATACCACGAAGGAGAGCATGGCCAGCCCGGACTGATAGCCCGGATTAGGCGACGAAACGAAGTTCACCTCCTGCGCGAAGTGTCCGCCGTTCAGGCACAGAATGGCGATACTCACCAGCAGCAGCACCAGGTTCAGGCACATCACGGAAATACCGCCAACGGCGGTGATACGGGCAATTTTGTTGATGCCTTTTGACGCCACCAGCGTCACCACCACCATCCAGCACACCGCCAGAATCCCGACCACCTGCGTGGAGCTCAGCCCGGCTAAAGACCAGACCTGCGTTTTATCCGCGCCGAAAAGAAACGTGGAGAACGGCACCCAGACTTTGGCCGCCGTGCTGACCATCCAGACGACGTAGGAGGAGAACCACATAAACGTGCCGATAAACGCGTAGCGCGGGCCGATGCTGTTGTTCATCCATGAATAGATACCGCCCTCTTCTTTCCGGTAAGCCGAGCCCATCTCCGCCATCATCAGCGCAAACGGGATAAAGAAGAACAGAGCAGAAACGATATAAAACGGCGTCGCGCTGTAGCCCATCAGATAGAAAGCCGACGGGCTGTTGGCAAAGCCAAAAACTGACGTAAAAATCATCAGAATGAGCCCGGTGAGGGTCATCTTTTTGAGTGACTGGGACATATAACCATCCGAAGAGGAATTAAACTGCGCGGATGGTAGCAGATGACCAGACTAATATTGTGGCTATACGAGGCAATTTAAGAAAAAGACCCGTGTACAGAGAAAATGGCAGTTTTTAATGTTGCGAAGAAGAAATGGAAAGGAAAATTGCCACAGAAACTATATGCCGGGTAAGCGACAGCGCCACCCGGCCATGCTTTAGGCGCGATCGACCGTAAAGGCAATCACATCGCCCAGCTGCTCGGCGCCCAGCGCCAGCATGACCAGACGATCCACGCCCAGCGCCACGCCGGAGCAATCCGGCAGACCGGCTTTTAATGCTTCCAGCAAGTTAACATCAATCGGCTGCTGCGGCAGACCGCGTGCGGCGCGCTTACGGTTATCCTGCTCGAAACGCTGCTGCTGTTCGCGCGCGTCGGTCAGCTCGTGGAAGCCGTTCGCCAGCTCGATGCCTTTGTAGTAAACCTCAAAACGCTCTGCCACGCGGTGATCTTCGGTGCTGATCTGCGCCAGAGACGCCTGGCTTGCCGGGAAGTGATAGACAAACGTCGGACGGTCTTTGCCAATCTGCGGTTCCACGCCGAAGGTGAACAGCAGCTGCAGCAGCGTGTCGCGATCCTCTTCGGTATCCGCCACGTTGCTCAGATCCAGTTTTGCCGCCACTTCACGCAGCTGGGCTTTGTCCGCCGACAGCGGATCGATTTCCAGATGGCGCTGGAAGGCCTGCTGATAGGAGAGCGTTTCGGCTTCTGAGCAGTCCAGTACCTGCTGCAGCAGATCGTCCACCTCATTCATCAGGCGGTACATATCATAGTGCGGGCGGTACCACTCCAGCATGGTGAATTCCGGGTTGTGGTGACGCCCCATCTCTTCATTACGGAAGCTGCGGCACAGCTGATACACCGGACCACACCCCGCCGCCAGCAGGCGCTTCATGTGATATTCCGGGCTGGTCATCAGATACAGATTCATGCCCTGGGAGTGGCCTGGGCCAACAAAACGGGTTTCAAACGGGACAAGATGAATATCCGTTACCGTTGCCTGACTCATGCACGGGGTTTCCACCTCCAGGACGCCGCGGTCGGCAAAGAAACGGCGGATCTCCGTCATAATTGCGGCGCGTTTTAACAGATTTGGGATGGATGCGCTCGGCTGCCAGGTGGCCGTTTCGCTCATGAGTTTTTCTCCGATTTCAGACAAGGGCACGAAGTCTACTCGTTAGCTGTGGCAGAGACAAATTTTGCGCAGTAAAAACGCGTATTTCATTTATGTGGATTATTTTGTGATGCAATTCATCAATCACGATGATAAATCACCGCACAGAACAGCAAAAAAATCGAACACGTCAAATTTCCCTCACAACTACGCGGTTATACTGTTATACCCATAAAGGAGCAGTGGAATCGCTTCCGCAATCGCCCGTTCGGGCAGGTGAACTTCCTTTAGTTCATCGCATTGCGGGAAAACAAAAATCTGGAGGAATGTCGTGCAAACTTTTCAAGCCGATCTTGCCGTAATAGGCGCTGGCGGGGCTGGATTACGCGCTGCAATTGCTGCGGCACAAGCCAACCCGAACGCTAAAATCGCATTGATTTCAAAAGTCTATCCGATGCGCAGCCACACGGTGGCAGCAGAAGGAGGATCCGCCGCCGTCGCGCAGGATCATGACAGCTTCGAATACCATTTCCACGACACGGTTGCAGGGGGCGACTGGCTTTGCGAACAGGATGTCGTTGACTACTTCGTGCACCATTGCCCAACGGAGATGACCCAGCTCGAGCAGTGGGGATGTCCGTGGAGCCGCCGCCCGGACGGCAGCGTTAACGTCCGCCGCTTCGGTGGCATGAAGATCGAACGCACCTGGTTCGCCGCCGATAAGACCGGCTTCCACATGCTGCACACCCTCTTCCAGACCTCCCTTCAGTTCCCACAAATTCAGCGCTTCGATGAACATTTTGTCCTCGACATTCTGGTCGACGACGGTCATGCACGTGGCCTGGTGGCGATGAATATGATGGAAGGCACGCTCGTCCAGATCCGCGCCAATGCGGTGGTGATGGCAACGGGCGGTGCGGGTCGCGTATATCGCTACAACACCAACGGCGGCATCGTCACCGGCGACGGGATGGGCATGGCGCTGAGCCACGGCGTGCCGCTGCGCGATATGGAGTTTGTGCAGTATCACCCAACCGGCCTGCCTGGCTCCGGCATTTTGATGACGGAAGGCTGCCGCGGTGAAGGCGGTATTCTGGTCAACAAAAACGGCTACCGTTATCTGCAGGATTACGGCATGGGCCCGGAAACCCCGCTCGGCGAGCCGAAAAACAAATACATGGAGCTCGGCCCGCGCGACAAAGTTTCTCAGGCCTTCTGGCACGAGTGGCGCAAGGGCAACACCATCTCAACGCCGCGCGGCGACGTGGTCTATCTCGACCTGCGTCACCTGGGCGAGAAGAAACTGCTGGAGCGTCTGCCGTTTATCTGCGAACTGGCAAAAGCCTACGTGGGCGTCGACCCGGTGAAAGAGCCGATACCGGTACGCCCAACCGCGCACTACACCATGGGCGGGATTGAAACCGACCAGCAGTGTGAAACCCGCATTAAAGGGCTGTTCGCCGTGGGCGAGTGTTCCTCCGTCGGCCTGCACGGCGCCAACCGTCTGGGCTCTAACTCGCTGGCAGAGCTGGTCGTCTTTGGCCGCATGGCGGGCGAGCGCGCCATGGAGCGTGCGGCAACCGCAGGCGAAGCAAACGGTGCGGCGCTGGATGCGCAGGTCACAGACGTTGAAAAACGCCTGAAGGATCTGGTGAACCAGGAAGGCAACGAGAACTGGTCGAAGATCCGCGACGAGATGGGCCTGTCGATGGAAGAAGGCTGCGGTATCTACCGTACGCCGGAACTGATGCAGAAAACCGTCGACAAGCTGGCGGAACTGCAGGAGCGCTTCAAGCGCGTGCGCATCACCGATACCTCCAGCGTCTTCAACACCGACCTGCTCTATACCATTGAGCTTGGCCACGGCCTGAACGTCGCGGAATGTATGGCGCACTCTGCGCTGGCGCGTAAAGAGTCTCGCGGCGCCCACCAGCGTCTGGACGAAGGCTGCACCGAACGTGACGACGTCAATTTCCTGAAACACACTCTCGCCTGGCGCGATGCGGATGGCACCACGCGTCTGGACTACAGCGACGTGAAAATCACCACGCTGCCACCGGCTAAACGCGTGTATGGCGCAGAAGCAGAAGCCGCCGAGAAGAAGGAGAAGGCGAATGGCTGAGATGCAAAAATTGAAAGTTGAAGTGGTGCGCTACAACCCGGAAGTGGATACCGCCCCCCACAGCGCTTTCTACGAAGTGCCTTATGACGAGCAAACCTCCCTGCTGGATGCGCTCGGCTATATCAAAGACAACCTGGCGCCGGACCTGAGCTACCGCTGGTCCTGCCGCATGGCGATCTGCGGCTCCTGCGGCATGATGGTCAACAAGGTGCCGAAGCTGGCCTGTAAAACCTTCCTGCGTGACTACACCAAAGGCATTAAGGTTGAAGCGCTGGGCAACTTCCCAATCGAGCGCGATCTGGTGGTCGATATGACCCACTTTATCGAAAGCCTGGAAGCGATTAAGCCGTACATCATCGGCAACCCGCGCACGCCGGACCAGGGTCCGAACACCCAGACGCCGGCGCAGATGGCGAAATACCATCAGTTCTCCGGCTGCATCAACTGCGGCCTGTGTTACGCCGCCTGTCCTCAGTTTGGCCTGAACCCGGAGTTCATCGGCCCGGCCGCCATTACCCTGGCGCACCGCTATAACGAAGACAGCCGCGACCACGGCAAAAAAGAACGTATGGCGCAGCTAAACGGCCAGAACGGCGTCTGGACCTGTACGTTTGTGGGCTACTGCTCCGAAGTCTGTCCGAAGCACGTCGACCCGGCCGCCGCAATTCAGCAGGGTAAAGTGGAAAGCTCGAAAGACTTTCTTATCGCTACCCTGAAACCACGCTAAGGAGTGCATGATGACGACTAAACGCAAAGCCTACGTGCGGCCTGTGCCGTCCACCTGGTGGAAAAACCTGCCGTTTTATCGCTTCTATATGCTGCGTGAAGGCACGGCGGTACCGGCGGTCTGGTTCAGCCTTGAGTTAATGTATGGCGTTTTTGCCCTTAAACACGGGCCGGAAACTTGGGCGAACTTTGTCGGTTTCCTGCAAAACCCAATCATCGTGGTTCTGAACCTGATCGCGCTCGCGGCGGCGCTACTTCATACCAAAACCTGGTTTGAACTGGCGCCAAAAGCGGCAAACATCATCATTAAAGACGAAAAAATGGGGCCGGAGCCGGTCATTAAAGGGCTATGGGCAGTGACGATCCTGGTCACTGTTGTCATTCTGTTTGTCGCACTGTTCTGGTAAGGAGACTACTGTGATCAATCCAAATCCAAAACGTTCAGACGAGCCGGTCTTCTGGGGCCTGTTTGGCGCAGGCGGCATGTGGAGTGCCATCATCGCCCCGGTGATCATCCTGCTGGTCGGCATTATGCTGCCGCTGGGGCTATTCCCGGGCGATGCGCTGAGCTACGAGCGCGTGCTGGCGTTTGCGAGCAGCTTTATTGGCCGCGTGTTCATCTTCCTGATGATCGTCCTGCCGCTGTGGTGCGGCCTGCACCGCATTCACCATGCGATGCATGACCTGAAAATCCATGTGCCGAGCGGTAAATGGGTGTTCTACGGGCTGGCAACCATCCTGACAGTGGTGACGCTGATTGCCGTGGTCACCATCTGACGCTTCTGGCCCGCCATCCGGCGGGCCTTTTATTTCTGCATCTTTGCCACCAGCCACTGGGCAAATTCATGCATTGCGGACGTTTCAGCCCGCGACTGCAGTCTCGTTAACCAGTAACTGCCCAGATCAATTTGCGTTGTAAACGGCTGCACGATGCGCTCGCTGTTCAGCAAATGGGTAAACATATCGACAGGCGCAATGGCAATGCCCATACCTGCCTGTGCGGCTTCCAGCATGGTGACAGACGAATCAAACACCATCACCCGGTGCGTTGGCGACGGAGGATGCTCGCCTGCCGCCTGCATCCACGCCGACCATTCGTCGCGTCGGTAAGAGCGCAGCAGGGTAAACTTCAGGATGTCGGCCGGAGACTGGAGCACGGCGGCGATTTCGGGCGAGCAAAGCGGCGCCAGCGGCGCAGGGCACAGGAACTGCGCCTCGGTGCCGTGCCACGCTCCACCACCGTAGCGGATCGTATAATCAAGCCCTTCAGCAGCCGGATCGACGCGGTTGTTATGGGTGGAAAGGTGAAGATCGATATGCGGATAACAGCGGCGAAAGTCCGCGAGCTGAGAGAACAGGATACCCGTGGCGAAAGTCCCTACTACGCCAATTTTTAGCTTCTCCTGAGCGCGCTGGCTGGCAAAGCGATCCAGCATTCCGGCGATACGATCGAATGAATCATTCAGCACCGGCAGCAGATTTTCCCCCTCCGTGGTCAGCATCAGGCCGCGCGAGACGCGGACAAACAGCTGGCAATTCAGATGCTGCTCCAGCGCCTTAACGTGCTGGCTGATGGCGGAATGGGTGACGTTCAGCTCTATCGCGGCATGCGTAAAACTGAGGTGCCGGGCGGCCGCTTCGAAGGCGCGAAGCGAATTAAGCGGAAGATAGCTGCGGGTCATTGTTCCATCCGTTAGAAAAATTAACAGCTCATGCTAAATTTAACCGTTTGTCAGCCATAGTCAAATCCAACAGACTACAGCGGTCTGCCGGGCCCGGACACTCCCTTGACCTGCTATTATGGAAGATAATTGATGATGAAAAAATTCCTTTGCTGCGCCCTGCTGCTCAGCACATCCTGCTCTGTACTCGCCGCGCCGATGTCGGTAAAACAGCTGGCTGACGTGGTAGAACGCAACGTTACGCCCCTGATGAAAGCGCAGGGTATTCCAGGCATGGCGGTGGCCGTGATTTATCAGGGCCAGCCACACTACTTTACCTTTGGAAAGGCCGATATCGCGGCGAACAAATCCGTCACCCCGCAAACCCTGTTCGAGCTGGGCTCTATAAGTAAAACCTTCACCGGCGTGCTGGGGGGCGATGCTATTGCCCGCGGCGAAATTTCGCTGGGCGATCCGGTAACCAAATATTGGCCTGATCTGACCGGCAAGCAGTGGCAAGGGATTCGCATGCTGGATCTGGCAACCTACACCGCCGGTGGCCTGCCTTTACAGGTGCCCGATGAGGTTACAGATAACGCTTCCCTGCTGCGCTTTTATCAAAACTGGCAGCCTCAGTGGAAGCCGGGCACAACGCGTCTTTACGCCAACTCCAGCATCGGTCTTTTTGGCGCGCTGGCGGTCAAACCTTCCGGCATGAACTATGAGCAGGCCATGACGACGCGGGTCTTTAAGCCGCTCAAGCTGGATCATACCTGGATTAACGTTCCGAAAGCGGAGGAGACGCATTACGCCTGGGGATATCGTGACGGTAAAGCGGTCCACGTTTCACCGGGCATGCTGGACGCAGAGGCATATGGCGTGAAAACCAACGTGCAGGATATCGCGAGCTGGGTGATGGCCAATATGGCCCCTGACGCGCTGCAGGATACGTCCCTGAAGCAAGGCATTACGCTGGCGCAGTCTCGCTACTGGCGCGTGGGTGCCATGTATCAGGGGTTAGGTTGGGAGATGCTTAACTGGCCGGTCGATGCCAAAACCGTCGTCGGAGGCAGTGATAACAAGGTGGCGCTGGCACCGTTGCCTGCGAGAGAAGTGAGTCCACCCGTTCCCCCGGTTAAGGCCTCATGGGTGCACAAAACGGGCTCCACCGGCGGGTTTGGCAGCTACGTGGCCTTTATTCCTGAAAAGCAGCTCGGCATTGTGATGCTGGCGAATAAAAGCTATCCGAACCCGGCGCGAGTTGAGGCGGCATACCGTATCCTCGACGCGCTGCAGTAAAACATTGCCGGGTAGCGCTGCGCTTACCCGGCGAAACACACCGCACAAAAACCACATTTTCCTTGCCGTCATCTACACTTAACAAAAAACAGTAAGGAAACTCCTATGCGCATTTTGCCTGTTATCGCCGCGGTGACAGCCGCGTTTTTAGTGGTGGCCTGCAGTTCCCCTACCCCACCTCCTGGCGTTACCGTCGTCACGCCTTTTGATGCACAACGCTTCCTTGGAACATGGTATGAAATCGCGCGCCTCGACCATCGGTTTGAGCAGGGCTTAGAGAAGGTTACTGCTAATTACAGCCCAATGGATGATGGCGGTATTCAGGTGATCAACCGGGGCTATAATCCCGATCGTGAGATGTGGCAGCAGTCGGTCGGGAAAGCCTACTTCACTGGCGACCCGCGACGGGCCGCGCTCAAAGTCTCTTTCTTCGGCCCGTTTTATGGCGGCTATAACGTGATAGCACTCGACAGAGAGTACCGTCACGCGCTGGTCTGCGGGCCGGATCGCGACTATCTGTGGATACTTTCCCGCACGCCAACTATTTCGTCAGAAATGAAACAGCAGATGCTGGACGTCGCGACCCGACAGGGGTTTGATGTGTCGAAACTCATCTGGGTAAAACAGCCCCGTTAATGGGTACTGAGCTTCAGCCCAATGATACCGGCAACAATCAGAGCGAGGCTGGCAATGCGCGCCAGGCTCGCTGACTCACCCAGCAGCAGAATGCCGGTAATCGCCGCGCCTACGGCACCGATCCCCGTCCAGACGGCATAGGCCGTTCCCACGGGCAGAGAACGCATTGCCCACGATAGCAGAACAATGCTCACGATCATCGCCGTAACGGTAATAACGCTGGGCGTCAGGCGGGTAAATCCGTGGGTGTACTTGAGACCAATCGCCCATACCACTTCGAGCAGACCAGCAATAAAGAGAATAATCCAGGACATCTCGGGCTCCTTAACTTAAAAACAGTTGGGGCCGTCCCCGATGAAGGAAGCGCTTACGGGTCGTCCCGCAAGGCAGATAACACCCCATATTTTGGTTAGCGTGTGATTTTTTTTCAATCATTTTCTGATGTACGCGTTAAGCCCAGAAATAGCCGCAGTATGGCGCGGAGTTCAGGCATTTATAGCTCATCGGACTTCTCTATGATGATGTGCTTTCTGATGGCAGGAAGCCAAACCACTAGCCGACTGCGAATAAAATATGTTCAAGATTCTTTTGATTGACCGTTGTCACTTCACCCGCACCGGGTTTGAAGCATGGCTCAATCATTCCGGTTTATTCCCGGGGCACTACGTTGTGACCGGGCTGAACAATCTATTCCTCGCCAGGGAGCACATTCTGCAATGGAAACCTGAGCTGGTCATCGCTGACCTGCATGGTTTCAGGCAGGATATTCACCATTTCCAGCAACTCTCTTCTTTGCTGAACGCCAGCGAAAAATTACCTTTTATTATGCTGCAATCGGGAGAGGACAAGGACCTGGCGACCTGGCTCGGGAACTTCCCGGTCTGGTCTTCGCTAATGAAAAATGCCCCTCTTGAGGAAATCGCGACGGTTATCAATGACGCGTTAATTTCGCGCGCAAGCACGTACCGCCCGACGGTGGCCGCCCCCTTGCTGACACGACAGGAGGAGAAAGTGTTGACGTTATGGATGGACGGCGCGAGCAACCAAAAGATAGCCGCTCACCTGAGCATTAACGGAAAAACGGTTTATACCTATAAACGCAATATCCGCATGAAGCTGCATATGGATACACGCTTTTCACCGTTTTTATCCCTTTAGGAAGCAGATAATTGACGGTACGGTGAAACTCACGTGCCGTACCGTCCATGCTTCATTAGTTCTGAGCTTTAGTTGCTGCACCAGAAATCGCGTTACCACCGTCGGAGATATCTTCCCCTACGCCGCGGGTGGTATTACATGCAGTCAACACGGAGGAAAGCACGAGGACAGAAAAGATCGCTGCAATTGTTTTCTTAACCATAATATCTTCCTTTTATAGCCAAAGTTGTTTTGTGTATAGCAACTTAAGAATAGACAAGATCCCGCCGATTGACGGAAAAGGAAGCAATTTTAGGAAAATTAGACGGACTTAGCTGGCTGCGTGAGAAATGATATGACCGAGGTCCTGGATATCTTCCCCCATGCCACGGGCGGTGTTACAGCCGGAAAGCAGTACGCTGGAGAGCGCTAACAGAAGCAGAATTTTAACGGTACGTTTCATCATCCCTGCCTGCAAAAATCAGGCGCAGCGGACGCTGCGCCTCGAATCATGACGTAAATTACTTCACGCGGGATACGTATTCGCCGGAGCGAGTATCCACTTTGATCACTTCACCGATCTGTACGAACAGCGGTACTTTCACCACAGCGCCGGTGGAGAGCGTTGCTGGCTTGCCGCCAGTACCCGCGGTGTCACCTTTCAGACCTGGATCGGTTTCAACGATTTCCAGCTCAACAAAGTTTGGTGGGGTAACGGCGATAGGCTGGCCGTTCCACAGGGTCACGATGCACTCAGCCTGATCCAGCAGCCACTTCGCGTTATCGCCAATGGCTTTCGCGTCAGCAGACAGCTGCTCGAAGGTTTCGTTGTTCATGAAGTGCCAGAACTCACCGTCGTTGTACAGGTAAGTCAGGTTCATATCGACAACATCAGCGCCTTCAGCGGAGTCAGTAGATTTGAAGGTTTTCTCAACACGGGTGCCGGTCAGCAGGCGGCGCAGCTTAACGCGTGCGAATGCCTGACCTTTACCTGGTTTAACGAATTCGCTGGCTTCAACCGCGTACGGTTCGCCGTCCATCATGATTTTAAGACCAGCACGAAAATCGTTGCTATAGTACGTTGCCATAAGGCCCTCTAAATTTGTTAACTGGTAGCTAAGCCACAAAATGGCGCATATTGTAACCCTAAACACCCCATCCAGAGAAGATTGGTTATCGCAACTTGCCGATGTAATCACCAGTCCTGATGAATTGCTGCGTCTTTTAGACCTCGATCAGCATCCGGAGTTGCTTGCTGGCCGTGAGGCAAAGCGACTTTTCGCCCTGCGTGTTCCCCGCGCGTTTGTTGCGCGCATGGAAAAAGGCAACCCTGACGATCCTTTATTAAAACAAACCCTTACGTCGCAGGATGAGTTTATTACAGCGCCGGGCTACAGCACCGATCCGCTGGAAGAGCAAAACAGCGTGGTGCCGGGTTTACTGCACAAATATCTCAATCGCGCCCTGCTGCTGGTAAAGGGCGGCTGTGCGGTAAATTGTCGTTACTGCTTCCGTCGGCACTTCCCGTATGCCGAAAACCAGGGAAATAAGCGCAACTGGCAGGTTGCGCTGGACTATATCGCCGCCCATCCAGAGCTGGATGAGATTATTTTTTCCGGCGGTGACCCGCTGATGGCAAAAGATCATGAACTGGACTGGCTTTTGACGCAGCTTGAAGCCATCCCGCACATTAAGCGTCTGCGCATTCACAGCCGTTTACCGATCGTCATTCCGGCACGTATCACTGACGGCCTGGTTGCACGCCTGGAGCAGTCACGTCTACAGGTGCTGCTGGTAAACCATATCAACCACGCGAACGAGATCGACGATGAATTTCGCGCGGCGATGGCGCGTCTGCGTAAGGCGGGCGTGACGCTGCTCAACCAGAGCGTATTGTTGCGCGGCGTGAACGACAGCGCCCGGGTGCTGGCCGATCTCAGCAATGCCTTGTTTGACGCAGGCGTGATGCCCTATTACCTGCACGTGCTGGATCGCGTGCAGGGCGCGGCGCATTTCATGGTGACGGATGAGGAAGCCCGACAGATTATGCGCGAGCTGTTAACGCTGGTTTCAGGTTATATGGTGCCGAAGCTGGCACGCGAGATTGGCGGAGAGCCGAGTAAGACGCCGCTGGATTTGCAACTGCGGCAGCGCTAAAAGGCAGGTGGCGCTACGCTTACCTGCCCTACGAGGTGGGCGCAGCGCCATCAGCAAGTAAACTCAGTTCGGGCACTTATAGACCTGGCCGCTCATCTGGCTGGCCGTTGGCACGAAGCTGGAGAGCATTCCTTGCGTCGGGCTGCTCACGCCGTAAATCACGTTCCCCCCCATTGCAGCAGCCTGGTTACGCAAGGCATTCGCCGCACCGCGCATAGAGCCGCCTTCTTCACCGTGCTGACCCGACATCCAGTTACTTTGTTCACCGGTGGCCGTGCCTAACAGCTGGCATTCGCTGCCTGGCTTATTTTCCACAAAGCGAACGCCCTGGCCCGCTGCCGACAGTTCATTGCTGGAGCTACAACCCGCCAGCAGCAACGCTGCTCCTACGATCCCTGCACAGACTTTTACGCGCATGTTATTCCTCGTTTTCAATAAGCTGGACAGTAATTGTCCGTGTGTAAATCTTATACCTAAAAGATGACTAAAAGAAAAATCCCCGCGCATTTCTGCGAGCCGGATTCCGTACATCACTCCTCCGACATCTTAAATGAATTCTGATAATGCCCTTTGGGATATCGTGTTTTAGCCCTCGATCGTTTTTAGTGTTGCGACGTACAACTTTTGTACGCGATTAAAACAGGGGGTTTCATGAGTGCATCATCCTCAGGAGAGGAAAAGGTAACATGGGTGGGCTATCTGGCGTTTGTGCTCACCATCGTATTTTTCTCAGGCTTTTTCGCCAAAAGTACCGAATGGTGGCGCGTGCTGGATTTTACCGTCCTAAACGGCAGCTTCGGTCCGGTGAACGGCGCGCTCACGTTTCGCGGTGAGGGCGGCACGGGGGCGAAAGACGGTTTCTTGTTTGCCCTTGAACTGGCGCCTTCGGTCATTTTATCGCTCGGGATCATTGCCGTCACCGAGGGGCTGGGCGGGCTGCGTGCCGCGCAACAGCTGATGACGCCCATTTTGCGCCCGCTGCTTGGCGTACCGGGCGTCTGCTCTCTGGCCCTCATCGCCAACCTGCAAAATACCGATGCCGCAGCAGGGATGACCAAAGAGTTGACCGACGAAGGGGCTATTACCGATCGCGAGCGCGCCATTTTCGCCACCTTCCAGACCAGCGGTAGCGCCATCATTACCAACTATTTTTCTTCCGGCGCCGCACTCTTCACGTTTATTACCGTCCCGGTAATCACGCCGCTGGCCGTCATACTGATGTTTAAATTTGTTGGCGCGAACCTCCTGCGTCTGTGGATCGCTCACATGGAAGATCGTCGTATTCAGGAGGAAAAAAATGATCGCCCAGCCGCGTAAAAATATCATGGACATGTTTATCGATGGCGCCCGCCGAGGCTTTACCATCGCCACTACCAGCCTGCTGCCGAACGTGGTTATGGCGTTTGTCATCATTCAGGCGCTCAAGGTGACCGGCCTGCTGGATATTGTTGGCAATATTTGCGAGCCAATTATGGCCCTGTGGGGGCTTCCGGGCGCGGCGGCAACGGTCCTGCTGGCCTCGGTGATGAGTATGGGCGGCGGCGTGGGGGTTTGCGCCAGCCTGGTGGCTGCCGGCACGCTCAACGGCCACGATGCCACCGTTCTGCTGCCCGCCATCTATCTGATGGGCAATCCGGTGCAAAACACCGGCCGCTGCCTGGGCACCGCAGGCGTTAACCCGAAGTATTATCCACACATCATTACCGTCTGCGTCATTAACGCCCTGCTCTCAATGTGGGTAATGCAGCTACTCTTCTGAGGAGATAAAAATGGATTTTTCAGTGCTGGAACCCCATCTTTTCCGCAATGTGCACCTTTACGCGCCGGAGGATCGGGGACGTTGCGATCTGCTAATCGCCGGGGGAAAAATCGTCGCTATTGAAAAAACGGATCGCGCAGCAATGCGGCTTAACTGTCCTGAAACCGATCTCGCCGGGGCGGTGGTTTGTCCAGGCTTTATCGATCAGCACGTACACCTGATCGGCGGCGGCGGTGAAGCCGGTCCGCACACCCGGACGCCGGAGGTACGGTTGTCCGCGCTGGTGGCGGCGGGCATCACCTCCGTTGTTGGCCTGCTGGGTACCGACGGCGTGACCCGCCATCCCGAATCGCTGCTGGCAAAAACGCGGGCGCTTGAGCATGAAGGGATCAGCGCGTGGATGCTGACAGGCGCATACGGGCTGCCTTCTCCGACGATTACCGGCAGCATCGAAAAGGATGTGGCGCTGATTGATAAAATCATCGGCGTGAAATGCGCGATTTCCGACCATCGCTCTTCCGCACCAGCGGATGACCAGCTCGCGAATATGGCCGCCCAGTCGCGCGTCGGCGGGCTGCTGGGCGCCAAAGCGGGCATATCCGTGTTTCACCTCGGCAACAGCCCGAAGCTGCTTGAGCCCCTGCTTAACATCCTGAAAAATGCCGACGTGCCCCGCACGAAGCTGCTGCCAACCCACGTTAACCGCGACCAGGCGCTGTTCCTCGCCGCGCTGGATTATGCCCGCGACGGGGGCTATATCGACATCACCACCAGCATCAGTGAGCCCATTGATGCTGCCACCGCCATCGCGACGGCCCGTGAAGCGCAGGTGCCGTTTAACCGGCTTACGCTCAGCTCGGATGGTAACGGCAGCCAACCGAATTTTGACGCGAACGGTAATCTGGTGGGCATTGGCGTAGCCGGGTTCGAATCTCTGCCTCAGACGCTGCAGCAACTGGTCAGCCGGTATCACCTGCCGCTGGAGGAGGCGCTTCTGCCGTTTACGCGTAACGTAGCGGAGTTTCTCGGGCTGGAGCATAAGGGGCGGCTCGCGCCCGGGTGCGATGCCGATTTCCTGGTGCTGACGGATGACCTGAAGATCCGCGAGGTCTGGGCGAAAGGCCGCCAGATGGTGCGCGAAGGCGCAGCATGCGTGAAGGGAACATTTGAGTAGCGGCAATAAAAAACCCCGGACATTTCTGTCCGGGGTTCGTTCTGAGAGGTTCAGAACAACATGATTACATCATGCCGCCCATTCCACCCATGCCGCCCATACCAGCAGCACCTAAGTCAGGCGCGTCGCCTTTTGGCAGGTCGGTGACCATGCACTCGGTAGTGATCATCAGGCCAGCTACAGATGCCGCGTACTGCAGAGCAGAACGGGTCACTTTAGTTGGGTCCAGGATACCGAAGTCGATCATGTTGCCGTATTCTTCAGTTGCCGCGTTGTAACCGTAGTTACCTTCACCCGCTTTCACGTTGTTCGCAACCACAGATGGCTCTTCACCGGCGTTGGAAACCATCTGACGCAGAGGAGCTTCCATTGCGCGCAGCGCAACTTTGATACCCACGTTCTGGTCTTCGTTCTGAGCGGTCAGGCCAGCCAGCTTAGCGGCTACACGTACCAGCGCGACACCACCACCAGCAACTACGCCTTCTTCTACCGCAGCACGGGTGGCGTGCAGGGCATCGTCAACGCGTGCTTTCTTCTCTTTCATTTCAACTTCGGTCGCCGCACCAACTTTGATTACCGCAACGCCGCCAGCCAGTTTAGCTACGCGCTCCTGCAGTTTTTCACGGTCGTAATCGGAAGTGGCTTCTTCGATCTGCTTACGGATCTGACCAACACGGCCCTGAATAGCGGCTTCTTCACCCACACCGTCGATGATGGTGGTGGTGTCTTTGTTGATCACAACGCGTTTCGCCTGGCCCAGGTCTTCCAGGGTCGCTTTTTCCAGCTCCATACCGATCTCTTCGGAGATCACGGTACCACCGGTCAGGGTTGCGATATCCTGCAGCATTGCTTTACGGCGATCGCCGAAGCCAGGTGCTTTAACCGCAGCCACTTTCACGATGCCACGCATGGTGTTAACCACCAGGGTCGCCAGCGCTTCGCCTTCAACATCTTCAGCGATGATAACCAGCGGCTTGCCTGCTTTCGCAACGGCTTCCAGCACTGGCAGCATTTCACGGATGTTGGAGATTTTCTTGTCAGCCAGCAGGATGAACGGGCTTTCCAGCTCAACAGCGCCAGTTTCTGGCTTGTTGATGAAGTATGGGGACAGGTAACCGCGGTCGAACTGCATACCTTCAACCACGTCCAGTTCGTCTTCCAGACCGGTACCGTCTTCAACGGTGATCACGCCTTCTTTACCGACTTTATCCATCGCTTCAGCGATCAGTTTACCTACGGTTTCGTCGGAGTTAGCGGAGATAGTACCAACCTGAGCAATGGCTTTAGAGTCAGAGCACGGTACGGACAGCGCTTTCAGTTCTTCAACAGCGGATGCGACAGCTTTGTCGATACCACGTTTCAGATCCATTGGGTTCATGCCCGCAGCAACGGCTTTCAGGCCTTCAGTGATGATAGCCTGCGCCAGTACGGTCGCGGTGGTGGTACCGTCGCCTGCAGCGTCGTTCGCTTTAGAGGCAACTTCTTTCACCATCTGCGCGCCCATGTTTTCGAACTTGTCTTCCAGCTCGATTTCACGTGCAACGGAAACACCATCTTTGGTGATGGTTGGCGCGCCGAAGGATTTATCCAGCACTACGTTACGGCCTTTCGGGCCCAGGGTCACTTTAACTGCATCTGCCAGTACGTTTACGCCGCGGAGCATTTTTACACGAGCGTCGTTACCGAATTTTACGTCTTTAGCTGCCATGTTCTTATTTCCTCAAATTCTCGTGCGTAAATTACGCTTCAACAATTGCCAGAATGTCGCTCTCGGACATGATCAACACTTCTTCATTGTCGATCTTCTCGGATTTCACGCCGTAGCCATCGTTGAAAATTACGATGTCACCAACTTTAACGTCCAGCGGCTGCACAGTTCCGTTTTCCAGGATGCGGCCCTTACCGACAGCGATGATTTCGCCACGCGTTGATTTGGCTGCTGCAGAACCGGTCAGAACGATGCCGCCAGCAGACTTGGTTTCAACTTCTTTACGTTTGACGATCACACGATCATGTAACGGACGAATACTCATTGATAGCTCTCCTTTGAGAAAGTCATTATCAGTTATGGATGACGCCGGCCCGCATGCGGTTTTCCGACTAGTGCCCTGAGAGATGGGGATAGCTTTTTACCCCTTCAAGGGGGAATCGAAAAAAAATTTGCGAAAGTGTTACCATCCACTCTCTTTTGATGGTGGCAGGGCAAGGTAAATGAGTGGACTCAGGCAGGAGCTGGGGCTGGCGCAGGGCGTTGGCCTGCTTTCAACCTCCTTGTTAGGTACCGGCGTGTTTGCCGTACCGGCACTGGCGGCGCTGGTCGCCGGAAATAACAGTCTTTGGGCATGGCCGGTGCTGATCCTGCTGGTGTTCCCGGTGGCGATTGTGTTTGCCATACTCGGGCGGCACTTCCCCAGCGCGGGCGGCGTAGCGCATTTTGTCGGCATGGCGTTTGGTCCGCGCATGGAGCGTGTGACCGGCTGGCTGTTTTTGTCGGTAATACCCGTTGGCCTTCCGGCAGCCCTGCATATCGCCACCGGCTTTGGACAGGCGCTGTTTGGCTGGCACGACGAACAACTGCTGCTGGCTGAGCTGGGTACGCTGGCGATTGTCTGGTGGGTGGGCTCGCGCGGGGCCAGTTCAAGCGCGAATCTGCAAACGCTGGTTGCAGCGTTGATCGTCGTGCTGATCGTCGCCATCTGGTTTGCGGGTAACATTACCGTAGCAGATATCCCCTTCCCTGCGATAAACGATATCGACCATTCACAGCTTTTCGCTGCGTTATCCGTCATGTTCTGGTGTTTTGTTGGCCTTGAAGCGTTCGCTCACCTGGCATCCGAGTTTAAACAGCCCGAGCGTGATTTTCCCCGCGCTCTGATGATTGGTTTACTGCTGGCGGGCACCGTATATTGGGCCTGTACCGTGCTGGTGCTGCACTTCAACGCGTTCGGCGAAGATAAAGCCGCCGCCGCATCGCTACCGGGTATCGTGGTTAAACTTTTCGGCGTGAAGGCGCTATGGGTGGCCTGTGTGATTGGCTATCTCGCCTGCTTTGCCAGCCTCAACATTTATATCCAGAGCTTCGCCCGTCTGGTGTGGTCACAGGCGCGCTACAAACCTGAGAGCCGCCTCGCGCGGTTGTCTAAACGTCAACTCCCGATGAATGCGCTGAATGCCGTGCTGGGCTGCTGCGTCCTGAGCTCGCTGGGTATTTATCTTCTCGACATCAACCTCGATGCTCTAATTATCTACGCCAACGGTATTTTCATCATGATCTACCTGCTGTGCATGCTGGCGGGCTGTCGTCTGCTGAAAGGTCGCTATAAAGCCCTGGCGGTCGTCGGGGGCGTGCTGTGCCTGCTGTTGCTGGCGATGGTGGAATGGAAGAGTGTGTATGCCATCGTCATGCTGGCGGGGCTGTGGGCGTTTTTACCGAAGCGGAAAAATCCGTAGGCCCGGTAAGCGAAGCCACCGGGCAAAAAAATTATCGATCGTCTTTATGGTCTAAACGGTCGCGCTGTTCATCCTTGCGCTGATACTCCCCTTCGAAGGTATCGCCTGGCCCTGTGCTGAACCCGCCGCCCGGCATGCGGCTGAAGCGCAGGTGCGGCAGCAGCTTCATGGTCAGGTGCTTCTGCACCGGCGGCAACAGCAACAGCAGGCCGAGGAAGTCGGTGAAGAACCCCGGCAGGATCAGCAGCAGGCCAGCAATAATTAGCGACACGCTTTTGATCATCTCTTCTGCCGGGCTTTCGCCTGCGGCCATCTTCTGCTGCATTATCAGGAAATTTTTGAAACCCTGATTACGCACCAGCGACATGCCGATGACGGAGGTGAAGATCACCAGAATCAGCGTCAGCAGGACGCCCAGCACGTGAGCTACCTGAATGAAAATAGAAATCTCAATGTAAACATAGAGAAAGAAAGCAATAAACGGTATCCAGCGCACTGGCATCTCCTGTATGGCAGGTGCCATCTGGCCCCTGTCTGAATGTGTTCGCGTCACGCGTCTGTAAGAGATGGAGACGGTTAGCCAAAATTCAATCGGTTTGCACGGATATTTTTTTCGGAAATATTAAAGCGGTGACACATTTCACAGATTAATAATTATCATGGAATCGGGTCGATAATAAGTGATCCAGCTTACGGCAATTCGCTATCATCAGCATATGATCTCGAACATCTGGCCGATTGAGGGAATAATCGTCGGTCAGAAAATATTCAAAACCACATATATGTTGTGTGTTTAGTACAATCCATCGGCAGCTTGAAAAGAAGGTTCACATGTTAAACAACATTCGTATCGAAGAAGACTTGTTGGGTACCAGGGAAGTTCCAGCGGATGCCTACTACGGTGTTCACACTCTGAGAGCGATTGAAAACTTCTACATCAGCAACAGCAAAATCAGCGATATCCCTGAGTTTGTCCGTGGCATGGTGATGGTGAAGAAAGCCGCAGCGCTGGCGAACAAAGAGCTGCAAACCATTCCAAAAAGCGCGGCAAATGCGATTATCGCTGCCTGCGATGAAGTGCTGAACAACGGCAAATGCATGGACCAGTTCCCGGTTGACGTCTATCAGGGCGGCGCGGGTACCTCCGTCAACATGAATACCAACGAAGTACTGGCAAACATCGGCCTTGAGCTGATGGGCCACCAGAAAGGTGAATACCAGTACCTCAACCCGAACGACCACGTTAACAAATGCCAGTCCACCAACGACGCCTACCCAACCGGCTTCCGCATCGCGGTGTATGCCTCCGTGGTCAAACTGGTCGACGCGATCAACCAGCTGGGCGATGGCTTCCAGCGTAAGGCCGTTGAGTTCCAGGACATTCTGAAAATGGGCCGTACCCAGTTGCAGGACGCGGTGCCAATGACCCTCGGTCAGGAATTCCATGCGTTTAACGTGCTGCTTAACGAAGAGACCAAAAACCTGCTGCGCACCTCCGAGCTGCTGCTGGAAGTGAACCTGGGCGCCACCGCCATCGGTACGCGTCTGAACACCCCGGATGGCTATCAGCAGCTGGCAGTTCAGAAGCTGGCGGAAGTGTCTAACCTGCCTGTGGTGCCTGCGGAAGACCTGATTGAAGCCACATCCGACTGCGGCGCGTACGTAATGGTACACAGCGCCCTGAAACGTCTGGCGGTGAAACTGTCCAAAATCTGTAATGACCTGCGCCTGCTCTCCTCCGGCCCGCGCGCTGGCCTGAACGAAATCAACCTGCCAGAGTTGCAGGCGGGTTCTTCCATTATGCCAGCCAAAGTTAACCCGGTAGTGCCAGAAGTGGTGAACCAGGTTTGCTTCAAGGTGATTGGTAACGACACCACCGTGACCATGGCCTCCGAAGCCGGTCAGCTGCAGCTGAACGTGATGGAGCCGGTGATTGGCCAGGCGATGTTTGAATCCATTCATATCCTGACTAACGCCTGCTACAACCTGCTGGAAAAATGCATTAACGGCATCACCGCGAATAAAGAAGTCTGTGAAGGCTATGTTTATAACTCCATCGGGATCGTTACTTACCTCAACCCGTTCATCGGCCACCACAACGGTGACATCGTTGGTAAGATTTGCGCCGAAACCGGTAAGAGCGTGCGTGAAGTCGTGCTGGAGCGTGGACTGTTGACCGAAGCCGAGCTGGACGATATCTTCTCGGCCCAGAACCTGATGCATCCGGCATATAAAGCGAAACGATATACCGATGAAAGCGAACAGTAACAGTTCAGGCTAGGCTTCCGAAAGGCACGTCACAAGTGACGTGCCTTTTTTCTTTTTAGGCGTTACCTAAATACAACAATTCAATATCAACTTGTTAATAAGCAAGGCAGGTCTTTATGTTTGGAGCAGAACTCGTCATCGTCCTGTTGGCGATTTATTTGGGCGCGCGGCTCGGGGGTATCGGCATTGGTTTTGCCGGCGGTCTCGGGGTGCTCGTACTTACCCTTATCTTTCAGATTAAACCCGGCGCAATCCCTTTTGACGTTATCGAAATCATCATGGCGGTTATTGCCGCTATTGCGGCCATGCAGGTGGCGGGCGGTATGGACTACCTGGTGAGCCTGGCGGAGCGCATGCTGCGCCGCCATCCGAAATACATCACCTTCCTTGCCCCGCTGGTGACCTGGTTTATGACCATTCTCGCGGGAACCGGCCACACGGCGTTCTCCACGCTGCCGGTGATCACCGAGGTGGCAAAAGAACAGGGGATTCGCCCGTCTCGTCCACTTTCTATTGCCGTGGTGGCGTCGCAGATTGCGATCACCGCGTCGCCAATCTCAGCCGCCGTAGTCTTCTTCGCGGGTATCCTTGAGCCGATGGGCGTGAGCTACCTGACGCTGCTGGCGATCTGTATTCCGGTCACGCTGATTGCGGTGATGATTACCGCCGTGCTGTGTAACTTCCTGGGTGCCGAGCTGAAAGACGATCCGGTTTACCAGGAGCGTCTGGCAAAAGGTGAAGTGAGCCTGCGCGGTAGCCAGGTCTTCGAGCTGAAGCCGCACGCGAAACGCTCCGTGCTGCTGTTCCTGATCGGTATCGTCGCCGTGATGTTCTACGCGACCGCCATCAGCGACACCGTGGGGCTGATCCAGAACCCGGTGCTGCCGCGTAACGAAGCGATTGTGGTATTCATGCTGACCATCGCCACGCTGATTAGCATCACCTGTAAAATCGACACCAGCGAAGTGCTGAACGCCAGCACCTTCAAATCCGGTATGAGCGCCTGCGTGTGCGTACTGGGCGTGGCGTGGCTCGGTGACACCTTCGTGAAAGCGCACATCAGCGACATCCAGACCGTTGCCGGCGACCTGCTTCACAACTACCCGTGGCTGTTGGCGGTGGTACTGTTCTTTGCCGCGACGCTGCTTTACTCTCAGGCTGCCACCACCAAAGCGCTGATGCCTGCGGCACTGATGCTGGGCGTGACGCCGCTGACGGCGATTGCCTCTTTTGCGGCGGTTTCTGCGCTGTTCGTTCTGCCAACCTACCCAACCCTGCTGGCCGCGGTTGAGATGGACGATACCGGCTCAACCCGCATCGGTAAGTACGTGTTTAACCACGCGTTCCTGATCCCGGGCGTGGTGGCGATTACGCTTTGCGTCGTCCTCGGCTTTATCATTGGCGGCATTGTGCTGTAAACGGTTAGCCGTTGTAAAAATAGTTAAAATCGGGCCGCTCTGCGGCCCGTTTCATTAATGACCAATCGCATGGCGTGATATAGTGAAGACTTTCGTGATGAGGAGGTCGACTGTGAACACGCCTGATGCTGTTGTCGTACTTTGTACCGCCCCTGATGAAGCCTCTGCCCAGGATCTCGCCGCCAAAGTGCTGGCCGAAAAACTGGCTGCCTGCATCACGCTGCTCCCCGGCGCGACCTCCCTTTATTACTGGGAAGGCAAGCTGGAGCAGGAGTATGAAGTCCAGATGTTGCTCAAAACCAATCTGGCGAATCAGCAGGCGCTCCTTGACTGCCTCAAGTCTCATCATCCTTATCAAACCCCGGAGCTGCTGGTGCTGCCAGTGGTCCACGGCGATAACGACTATCTCTCATGGCTCAACGCTTCTTTACGCTGATCCTGCTGCTGTGCAGCACGTCAGTATTTGCCGGTTTGTTTGACGCGCCCGGCCGTTCGAACTTTATTCCCGCCGACCAGGCGTTCATTTTCGACTTTCAGCAAAACCAGCACGATCTCAATCTGACCTGGCAGGTGAAAGAGGGTTACTACCTCTACCGCAAGCAGGTCAGCATCACGCCGGCAAAGGCTAACGTTGGCGCATTGCAGATGCCCGCTGGCGAATGGCATGAGGATGAGTTCTACGGTAAAAGTGAAATTTATCGCCAGCGCTTAAGCGTGCCCGTCACGGTGAATCAGGCGGATAAAGATGCCACGCTGACGGTTACGTATCAGGGCTGTGCCGACGCGGGCTTCTGCTACCCCCCTGAAACGAAGGTCGTTCCGCTTACTGAAGTTAAAGCGGCTGCCTCCCCTCTCCCCTCAGGCGAGAGGGCCAGGGTGAGGGATGAAGGCGAAGCCAAAGCTGCTTCCGATCTGCCGTTCTCAGCACTTTGGGCCTTACTGATTGGTATCGGCATTGCCTTTACCCCTTGTGTGCTGCCGATGTACCCGCTTATCTCCGGGATTGTACTGGGCGGCAAACAGCGTCTTTCTACCGCCCGGGCGCTGCTCCTGGCCTTTATTTATGTGCAGGGCATGGCGCTCACCTATACCGCGCTCGGCCTCGTGGTCGCCGCGGCCGGACTACAGTTCCAGGCAGCGCTTCAGCACCCTTACGTGCTAATCGGCCTGTCAGCCGTATTTATTCTGCTTGCGCTGTCGATGTTTGGCCTGTTCACGCTTCAGCTGCCCTCTTCGCTGCAAACCCGCTTAACGCTGATGAGCAATCGCCAGCAGGGTGGCTCTGCTGGCGGCGTGTTCGCAATGGGCGCCATCGCCGGGTTGATTTGTTCCCCCTGCACTACAGCACCGCTGAGCGCTATCCTGCTGTACATCGCCCAGAGCGGTAATATGTGGCTCGGCGGGGGTACGCTGTATCTTTACGCGCTGGGGATGGGCCTGCCGCTGATTCTGGTGACGGTGTTTGGCAACCGCCTGCTGCCGAAGAGCGGCCCGTGGATGGAGACGGTGAAAACCGCGTTCGGCTTTGTCATCCTGGCGCTCCCGGTGTTCCTGCTGGAGCGCATCATGGGTGACGCGTGGGGTTTGCGCCTGTGGGCCATGCTCGGCGTGGCGTTCTTCTCCTGGGCGTTTATCGTCAGCCTGGGGGCAAAAAAAACGTGGATGCGTCTGGTGCAAATTATCCTGCTCGCCGCCGCGTTGGTGAGCGTGCGCCCGCTTCAGGATTGGGCGTTCGGCTCGCCTGTGGGCCAGACGCAGGCACATTTAAACTTTATACACGTTAAGAACGTCGATGAGCTCAACAGCGCGCTGGCGCAGGCAAAAGGCAAACCGGTAATGCTCGACCTCTATGCCGACTGGTGTGTTGCCTGCAAAGAGTTTGAAAAATACACCTTTAGCGATCCTCAGGTGCAAAATGCCCTGAAAGAGACGGTACTCCTTCAGGCAAACGTCACAGCCAACAATACGCAGGATAAGGCCCTGCTTAAACACCTTACCGTACTCGGGCTGCCAACCATTCTGTTCTTCAATGAGCAGGGGGAAGAGCTGCCAGAACAGCGTGTAACCGGGTTTATGGACGCACCGGCATTCAGCGCGCATTTGCGCAATCGCCAACCGTAAACAACACTTTAGACGGGACATACCGTTGGGAATAGCGGAGGAGATAACCGTGCAACGCGAAGACGTACTGGGACAAGCCCTGCAACTACTTGAGATTCAAGGGATCGCCAGCACCACGCTTGAGATGGTAGCCGACCGTATCGATTACCCTCTGGATGAGCTTAAGCGCTTCTGGCCGGATAAAGAGGCGCTGCTTTATGATGCCCTACGCTATCTTAGCCAGCAGGTGGATATCTGGCGCAGGCAGCTAATGTTGAATGAAGAGCTGACCGCTGAGCAAAAACTGTTAGCGCGCTACACCGCCCTGACAGAGTGCGTCAGCAACAATCGTTATCCAGGCTGCCTGTTTATTGCTGCCTGTACGTTTTATCCCGATCCTGGCCATCCAATACACCAACTGGCGGATCAGCAAAAACGTGCGGCGCATGACTTCACCCACGAACTGCTGACAACGCTTGAAGTGGATGACCCGGCAATGGTCGCTAAGCAGATGGAGCTCGTACTGGAGGGTTGTCTGAGCCGCATGCTGGTGAACCGTAGCCAGGCCGATGTGGATACGGCGCACCGCCTGGCGGAAGACATTCTGCGCTTTGCCCAGTGTCGTATGGGCGGGGCGTTAACCTAGACCAGCATGCCCGCCCAGGCGGAGACGAGCAGACATAGCGCCATCAGGCGCTGAAACCGCACCATCGCCACGGTGGTGCGAAACACCCGGTTTACCGCCTTCCCCAGCCACGCCCAGCACATCAGGCACATCACAGAAATCAATAACAACCATAGCGCCATCAGCGCAATATCTCTTAACGGATGAATGCTCGCGGGAGCAAAAAGACTCACTACTGCCAGCGCCATCATCCACGTTTTCGGATTCACCATCTGCAGCAGCGCTGCGGCTTGCGCGGTGAAGCGATGAGGCGTCTTCTCAGAGAGATTCGCCGCAGGCGCCCGATACAGTTGCCAGCTCATCCAGGTTAGCCACAGCACGCCCGCCCAACTCATTGCCTGGCGTATCAGAGGAAACTGACGCAGCACCTCCCCGGCGCCGGCACCCGATATCAGCACAATCAGACTCGCCGTAATACATCCCCCCAAAATGGCGGGAATGGTATTTTTCACACCAAAGTGCTGGCTGTTAGTGAGAACGAGGATATTCGTCGGGCCGGGCGTTATCGACGCGACAAAGGCAAACAGCAGATAAGGCATCAGACTCACAGATGGCTCCTTTTTTATTAGAGCCATTACTGTGCCGCTATTTTCTGGAAACGTCTGGAAGGTTTGTGCACAACCGGCGGTAGTGGGCAGGGGAAATGCGGTATGCACGCTGGAACCAGCGTCCCAGATGGCTTTGGTCGGCAAAACCGAGCGCTGTAGCCACATTAACAGGCTGTTCGCCGTGCGCCAGCAGCTGTCGCGCCTTTGCCAGACGCAGCTGAATAAGCCAGGCGTGAGGTGCCAGGTTGAACTCGCGCTTAAAGCAGCGCGTCAGCGTAAAGCGATCCGTGCCCGTCTCGCGCGCAAGGTCTGACAACCCCACGTTCTCGCCGATATGCGCATAAAGATAGTCGCGTGCGCGGTGCGCCACGGCAGCGCTTTGTAGCTGCGACGGGAGTTTCTTACGCCAGTGGCAATGGGAGGTGATCTGAGAGAGCAGCTTATCCATTGTGCTCTGCTGAACAATTTTCATCTCATCGCTATGCAACGCGTTAAACGTCTCGCCGATAGAACGGACCAGCTGAGGTTCTCGCGTTAGCGTTTGAGCAAAGTGAAGCGAGTAGCGATCCGGCGTGGCTTCATATAATCCACGGAGGGTACGCGTCAGCCACTGCTCGTCAAGATAGAAGGTGAGATAGGTAAAGCCTCCTTCCACAGGCGCGTCGCCGTCGTGAATTTCGCCCGGCTCCAGTAAGAACGCATCACCAGGATGGCTGCGGTGGCGTTCGCGACGACAGTGGAACTGCTGGGTGCCTGAAAGGGTAATCCCGACCAGATAACTATCGTGCCAGTGGGGATCGAAGGCATGGCCTTCGAAGTGCGCTTTAATCGTTTCAATGCCGGTATCCGCATGCTGACGGAGCTCAAGCCAGTCGTTTGCCATACTGCCCTCCTGTTGTCATCAGCATTGCCGCACGGCCCGGTATTGTCTGGAAGATTTGTGCATTTTCACGGTGAAAACGTACAGATTGCCGCAAACTTAAGCAGTTGAACAGCTTTTCCTGAAATAATGTTGACGATAAGGCGCGATTGCGGTTTAATGCGCTCCGTTGCCCGGATAGCTCAGTCGGTAGAGCAGGGGATTGAAAATCCCCGTGTCCTTGGTTCGATTCCGAGTCCGGGCACCACTATTTAAAGAACCCAGCCTATGGCTGGGTTTTTGCTTTTCTGCGTTTATCAAAACCTTACCTTATTTTTACTCCTGTATCTCTTCCCGGTAAGATCGTGCGGTTAGCATTTCCCGGTGGCGCTGCGCTTACCGGGCCTACAAAACCTGTAGGCCGGATAAGGCGAAGCCGCAACCCGGTATTTTCCGGCGCACAAAGCAAAAAACCCCGCACCTTACGGTACGGGGTTCTTCTTGATTGATGCCTGGCAGTTCCCTACTCTCACATGGGGAGACCCCACACTACCATCGG
>NZ_JBQENR010000005.1:241856-260421 GCF_052044815.1 Enterobacter sp. 22499
TGTACAGTCCGGGGACATGGTAGACAGGTGTTCGGGGACATGGTGAACACTTTTTAACATCCTTTACCCATGGTGATCGACTTTTTCTTCAGGTCGATCACCCCCACTTTCGTGCTGTACCACCACACTTCATAGCAGCCGTCATCCTGCGTCTCCCTCAGCCCGACCCGTTCTCCCCTGAACGCCTTGCCTGCGCTCAGACTGACACCCTGTATGCTCAGCTTTCCGCTGACATCCACTTTCCTGACCTTCACCCCTTCATCGTACTCAGGTGGCGTTACGCTGCCGCTGTACTGCCGGGCAGACGGCTGATAACGCGAGGCCGGTACCGCCATATCCAGCGCCTCGTGCGGGCGTTCAAGGTTGTACACCGTGCGCCAGTGATCGAAAGCGCGTTGCAGCTCTCCGCTGTCCGCGAACCATTTTCCCTGCAGCACTTCCGCCTTCAGGCTGCGGTGAAAACGCTCCAGCTTGCCCTGCGTCTGCGGATGATAAGGCCGGGAGTGCCCCACCCGGATACCGTGGCGCATCAGCCACAGCTCCAGCGCCGTCCAGGTGCCGGTGGTGTCGCCCCACGGTGAGCCGTTGTCCATCGTCATCCTGTCCGGCAGGCCGTAGCGTTCAAACGCGCTGACCAGCTGCTGCTGCACGGTCTCGCGCCGTTCATCGGTACAGTGCGCCAGGCACAGGGAAAAACGGGAGTGGTCGTCCAGCAGGGTGAGCGGATGGCAGCGGCCACCGCCAAAGGGAAAGTGGCCCTTAAAATCCATCTGCCAGAGCCGGTTCGGCGCGTCATGTTCGAAGCGTCCCGTAGCCGGAACGCCCGGTGATGCGCCCGGCAGCAGACCGTGACGGGCCATCAGATTATGGACGGTGCTGAAGGCGGGCATACGGTGCCCCTGGTCTTCAAGCCAGCGCTTAATCTTGCGGGCGCCCCAGCGTTGATGACGGTCATGCGCCATGCGCAGCAGGGCCGTGATGTCGTCAGATGAGCGGTTCGGGGAATGATGAGGTGCGCGGGAGCGGTCCTGAAGACCGGAGGCACCTTCCTCAGCCCAGCGCTGAAGCCACTTGTAGCCGGTGGCAGGAGAAATGCCGAACTGACGGCAGAGGAAACGGATGTTCGCCCCGTCCTGCGAGGCGAACAGCACAAACTCGGTACGTAATGACATGGTATCTCTCGCATCCCAGGGCATAAGTGACTCCATAAACGGGTTCTTATGCCTCAGTTGTAAGTGTCTACCATGTCCCCGAACAAGTGTTCACTATGTCCCCGGACCGTACACCCTGTGGGAGAGGGAGAAAACACTAAAAAAGGCAACTTGCGTTGCCTTTTTGCTTTTACCTATCCGCCTAAATACGCGCTCCGCACCGCTTCGTTCGCCAGCAGCGCGTCGCCAGTGTCTTCCAGCACCACGCGGCCGTTCTCCAGCACGTAGCCACGGTCAGCGAGCTTCAGCGCCTGGTTGGCGTTCTGCTCGACGAGGAAGATGGTCATCCCCTCTTTGCGCAGCTGTTCGATGGTGTCGAAGATCTGCTGGATGATGATCGGTGCCAGACCGAGCGACGGTTCATCCAGAAGCAGCAGACGCGGCTGGCTCATCAGCGCGCGGCCAATCGCCAGCATCTGCTGTTCACCGCCGGACATGGTGCCCGCACGCTGGATGCGGCGCTCCCACAGGCGCGGGAAGAGTTCGTACACCCACTTGATGCGGGTCTGGTATTCATCGCGGTGAGCGAAGAACCCGCCCATCGCCAGGTTCTCTTCCACCGTCATGCGGGAGAAGACGCGGCGCCCTTCCGGGACAATCGCCACCGCCTCACGCATGATTCTGGCGGTCTGCCAGTCGGTAATGTCTTTACCATCGAACACAATCCGCCCGCTGGTGGCGCGCGGGTCGCCGCACAGGGTGCCGAGCAGCGTAGTTTTACCCGCGCCGTTGGCGCCAATCAGGGTGACGATTTCACCCTGATTGATGTGCAGGCTGACGTCGTGCAGCGCCTGGATCTTGCCGTAGTGCGCATTGACCTTGTCGAACGTTAACATCGCTTTTTCCATCTTATGCCTCACCAAGGTATGCGCGGATCACGTCCGGGTTGTTGCGGATCTCTTCCGGCGTGCCGTTTGCCAGCGGCGTGCCCTGGTTTACCACGTAGATACGGTCCGATATGCCCATCACCAGCTTCATGTCGTGCTCAATCAGCAGGATGGTGGTATCGTGATGATCGCGCAACTCGGCAATCAGCTCGTCCAGCTCTTTGGTCTCTTTCGGGTTGAGGCCCGCCGCCGGTTCGTCGAGCATCAGGATCTCCGGCTGCGTCACCATGCAGCGCACAATCTCCAGTCGACGCTGGTCGCCATAGGCCAGGTTGCTCGCCTGACGGTTGGCGTGCTGGAGCAGGCCGATACGGTCGAGCCAGGTGGCGGCACGATCGAGCGCCTCCTCCTGCGCGCGGCGGAAGGCCGGGGTTTTCAGCAGGCCGGAGAACAGGCCGGTTTTCAGCTGCTGATGCTGCGCCACCAGCAGGTTCTCAATCACCGTCATCTCGCGGAACAAACGCACGTGCTGGAAGGTACGCACCACGCCCATGCGGGCAATCTGCTGGCCCGGCAGCCCTTCCAGGTGCTGGTCGCGCAGCATGATGGTGCCGCCCGTCGGCTTGTAGAAGCCGGTCAGACAGTTAAAGACCGTGGTTTTCCCCGCGCCGTTCGGGCCAATCAGGGAGACGATCTCTTTTTTATGCAGGTCCAGGTTCACGTTGTTGACCGCCAGCAGGCCGCCAAAACGCATCATCAGACCGTTTACGGATAATAATGGCTGACTCATGCCTGCTCTCCTTTCGCTTCCACATTCTTAAGCTTCAGCTGTGGACGCGTCATCGGCAGCAGACCCTGCGGACGCCAGATCATCATCAGCACCATCAAACCACCCAGCATCAGCATGCTGTATTCGTTAAAGTCGCGCATCAGCTCGCGAGAGACCACCAGCAGGATGGCCGCGAGGATAACGGCGAACTGCGAGCCCATCCCGCCGAGTACCACAATCGCCAGCACAAAGGCCGATTCGGCAAAGGTGAACGACTCGGGGCTGACGAAGCCCTGACGCGCGGCGAACAGCGTGCCGGCGAAACCGGCAAACGCGGCGCTGATGGTGAACGCGGTCAGCTTGATGCGGGTCGGGTTCAGGCCCAGAGAGCGGCAGGCGATCTCATCTTCGCGCAGCGCTTCCCACGCTCGGCCCAGCGGCATGCGCAGCAGGCGGTTGATCACGAACAGGGTGATGACCACCAGCAGCAGCGCCACCAGGTAGAGCCAGATCACGCGGTCGGACGGGTCATATTTGATGCCAAAGAAGTTGCTGAAGGTATCCCAGCCGCCTTCGCGGGCGGTACGGCTGAACTCCAGGCCGAAGAAGGTCGGCTTCGGGATCTGGCTGATGCCGTTCGGGCCGCCGGTCACTTCGGTGTTGTTGAGCAGCAGGATACGGACGATTTCACCGAAGCCTAAGGTCACAATCGCCAGGTAGTCACCGCGCAGGCGCAGCACCGGGAAGCCGAGCAGGAAGCCTGCGGCGGCAGAGACCAGCCCCGCCAGCGGCAGGCAGGTCCAGAAGCCCAGGCCGTAATAGTGGTTCAGCAGCGCGAAGGTGTACGCGCCGATAGCGTAGAAACCGCCGTAGCCCAGCACCAGCAGGCCGGACAGTCCCACCACCACGTTCAGACCGAGGCCGAGGATCACATAAATCATGGTCAGGGTGGCGATGTCCACCGTGCCGCGCGACACCATAAACGGCCACGCCACGGCAGCCACCAGCAGCGCCACGAGGAACAGCTTCTGTTTTACCGTTGTACCGTCGATCGCCGGCAGGACGAATTTCGGTCCGGAGACATTTTTCAGCGTTTTCTGGAACAGCGGGCGCAGCAGCTGGAACAGGAACACCACGGCGGTGCCGATAAAGACCCACTGCCAGCGAATATCAGCTGCAGTATCGACAACGAGTTTGGTGCCATTCAGCTCAAGCTGGACGCCCATAAAGACGCTGGCCAGCACGAAGAACATGGCGGCAGAGAGCAGCGCCATTGCAAAATGCATCGGTTTCATACTTTCTCTACCTCCGGACGGCCCAGAATACCGGTAGGCATCACCAGCAGAACCAGAATCAGCAGGGCAAACGACACCACGTCTTTATATTCGGTGCTCAGATACGCCGAGGAGAGCGCTTCCGCCACGCCCAGGATCAGGCCGCCAATCATCGCGCCCGGAATGCTGCCGATGCCGCCCAGTACCGCCGCGGTGAAGGCTTTCATCCCGGCCATAAAGCCGATGTACGGGTTAATTACGCCGTAGAACTGGCCGAGCAGCACGCCAGCTACCGCCGCCATCGCCGCGCCAATCACGAAGGTCAGGGCGATTACGCGGTCGGTGTTGATGCCGAGCAGGCTCGCCATCTTCAGGTCTTCCGCGCACGCGCGGCAGGCGCGTCCCATGCGGGAGTAGCGGATGAACAGGGTCAGGGCGAGCATGGCGACAAAGGTCACGACCCAGATCACCAGCTGCATCGTGGTAATAGAGGCAGAGAAGTTTTCGCTGGCCCCCACAATCCACTGGCCGTTAAACAGGCTTGGCAGCGCCACGTCGCGCGAACCTTCGGTCAGGCTGACGTAGTTTTGCAGGAAGATCGACATCCCGATCGCGGAAATCAGCGCAATAAGACGCTTGGAGCTGCGCACCGGCCGGTAGGCCACGCGTTCGATGCTCCAGCCGTAGGCGCTGGCGATCACGATCGCGCCAACAAACCCGGCGGCAACCAGCAGCCAGCTGCTGTCGATGCCCATCATCATCAGCGCGGCGATAATCATAAAGGAGACGTAGCTACCGATCATGTACACCTCGCCGTGGGCGAAGTTGATCATGCCGATAATGCCGTAAACCATCGTATAGCCGATGGCGATCAGCGCGTAGGTGCTTCCCAGCGTGACGCCGTTAAACATCTGCTGCAAAAAGTAGAGAAACTGCTCGGACATATGCAAACCTTTTTAAACCCGCCCGGTGAGCCGGGCGGTGGGATAATTATTTGGCGACCGAGGACGAACCGTCGGCGTGCCACTTAAAGACACCAAACTCAAATCCCTTCAGATCGCCTTTCTCATCCCAGTTCAGCGGCCCAATCACGGTGTTCGCCCCGTGTGCTTTTAAATCTTTCACCAGATCCAGCGGCTCTTTGCTGCCGGTACGCTCCAGCGCGGTTGCCAGAGACTGCACAGCCGCGTAGGTGATCCAGACGTATGGACCACTCGGATCTTTCTTCTGCGCCTTGAGCGCATCCACGATAGCCTTGTTGGCCGGATCCTGGTCATAGCGTTTTGGCATCGTCACCAGCATGCCTTCGGCAGAATCCCCTGCGATGTTTGACAGGGAGGCGTTGCCCACGCCCTCTGGCCCCATAAACTGGGTTTTCAGACCGGTGGCGCGCGCCTGGCGCAGCATCTGGCCCATTTCCGGGTAGTAGCCGCCGTAGTAGACGAAGTCGATGTTCTCTTTTTGCAGACGGGCGATCAGCGCGGAGAAGTCTTTTTCGCCTGCGGTAATGCCGTCGAAGAAGACGATGTTAGCGCCGCCTTTTTTCAGGCCGTCCTGCACGGAGCGCGCCAGGCCTTCGCCGTACTGCTGCTTGTCATGAATGATGGCGATACGCTGTGGCTTAACGGTCTCGAGGATGTATTTGGCCGCGGTTGGCCCCTGGGAGGAGTCCAGACCGGCGGTACGCATGATGTGCTGGTAGCCGCGCTGGGTCAGCTCCGGGTTGGTGGCGCCCGGAGTGATCATCAGAATACCTTCGTCTTCGTAGATGTCAGACGCGGGCTGGGTGGAGGATGAGCACAGGTGGCCGATGACGTACTGAATCCCGTCGTTGACGATTTTGTTGGCGACCGCAACGGCCTGTTTCGGATCGCAGGCGTCGTCATACTCCACGCCTACCAGCTTGTCGCCCTTGATGCCGCCTTTGGCGTTGATGTCTTTGATGGCCTGACGCGCGCCGTTAAACTCCATGTCACCCCACTGGGCAACAGGGCCGGACATCGCACCGACTACCGCAACTTTAATCTCTTCCGCCATGGCCGCATGCGAGATCGCCAGTGCAACCATTCCCGCGATAAATGTCTTCGCGTTCCTTTTCATCTCAGAATCCCCATTCGTGATGTCGTGTTTATATTTTGTTTTATTATGGTTAAAAAGCATTCTGTACTTTTAATGAACAACGCTATTTTTACCAGTGCCTTTAATGGTTTAGCGCAGTTTTTTGTCAAAAACCAGACTAAAATCTCTATTTTTCAGGCGATTAAGGAAAGATAATATTCTGAAATCAGGCAGAGATAAACAAATAAAAGTGCAGTTTGCAGCATAAAATAACGGTACAAAGCGCCGAATAAATCGCTGCCATTCAGGTTAAAATTCTGCTTATTTTTCGATCCATGTGTTTTCACACTGCCCATTGCATTGCTAAAAAACTAATCACCTGGTTAATGAGAATAAAAAGAGGAAGCCGCTGAGTGAATAAATTGAGTACACTGCCTCTACTCAATTTGATTTGGACAAGCTGCTAATGAAACTGACTATCGTGCGTCTGGTGACCTTTAGCGACCAGGATCATATCGACCTGGGCAAGATCTGGCCGGAATATTCCCCTTCGTCGCTGCATGTCGACGAGAACCATCGCATTTATGCCGCGCGCTTCAACGAGCGCCTGCTGGCCGCGGTTCGCGTGACCCTGAGCGGCACGGAGGGAGCGCTGGACTCGCTGCGCGTGCGTGACGTGACCCGTCGTCGCGGTGTGGGACAGTATTTAATTGAAGAAGTGATCCGCGAAAACCCGAACGTAAACTCATGGTGGATGGCCGACGTGGGCGTGGAAGACCGCGGCGTGATGGCAGCGTTTATGCAGGCGTTAGGGTTTACGGCGCAGGAGAGCGGGTGGGAGAAGCGCTAAAAGAAAGCCGGGTGGCGGCTGCGCCTTACCCGGCCTACAATTTCTACCGCATTTTCCCAAGCATTTCGTGTTGCAGGAAGGCGGCAAGTTATGAAATCCCCGGGAGCTTACATAAGTAAGTGACCGGGGTTGAATAACGCAGCCAACGCACCTGCGGCGCGAAAGGCGACGGGAAAATTATTTGGCGTCAGTTGCCGTTCCGTTCGCATGCCAGTCAAACACGCCGAACTCAAAGCCCTTCAGATCGCCTTTTGCGTCCCAGGAGAGCGGCCCCATCACGGTTTCCACCGTGTTGGCTTTCAGCCAGGTGGCAATCTCAGCCGGATCGGCTGACTGATTCAGACCTGCCTGCAGAGACTGCAGCGCTGCGTAGGTGGTCCAGACGAACGCGCCGCTTGGATCCTGCTTCTTCGCCTTGATGGCATCTACGATAGGTTTGTTCGCTGGCACCTGGTCGTAGTTCTTCGGCTTGGTCACCAGCAGACCTTCGGCAGATTCACCCGCGATGTTAGACAGGGAAACGTTCGCCACGCCTTCCGGGCCCATGAACTGGGTTTTCAGACCCGCCGCGCGCGCCTGGCGCAGGATCTGGCCCATTTCCGGGTGGTAGCCGCCGTAGTAAACGAAATCGATATTCTCTTTCTTCAGACGCGCCACCAGGGTGGAGAAGTCTTTCTCGCCGGCGGTGATCCCGTCAAAGAAGACCACGTTGGCGTTGCCTTTTTTCAGACCGTCCTGCACCGCACGGGCCAGACCTTCACCATACTGCTGTTTGTCGTGAACAATCGCGATACGCTGCGGCTTCACTTTTTCCAGAATGTACTTAGCCGCCGTTGGGCCCTGATCGGAGTCCAGGCCGGTGGTACGCAGAGTCAGCTTGTAACCGCGCGCGGTCAGCTCCGGTGCGGTCGCAGCCGGGGTGATCATCAGAATACCTTCGTCTTCGTAGATGTCAGACGCGGGCTGAGTAGAAGAGGAGCACAGGTGACCGATAACGTATTTGATGCCGTCGTTGACCACTTTGTTCGCCACCGCGACCGCTTGCTTCGGGTCACAGGCATCGTCGTATTTTACGATCTGCAGTTTTTCGCCCTTGATGCCACCCTTAGCATTAATGTCTGCAACCGCCTGTTCTGCGCCCGTAAATTCCTGGTCGCCGTACTGTGCTACCGGACCGGACATTGCGCCCACCACGGCCACTTTAATATCTGCCTGCGCCATGGTGCTGAATGCCAACGCGATACATCCTGCCAGTAACGCTTTACCCTTCATGTTCATCCTGAGATTCCCCATTATTATGGTTATTACGATTGTTGTGATGTTGTTGTGCAGCGCTTTATTTCAGTTATTGGTGTGCTGTTCGCGCTTTTTCAGCATACTCTGCTAAAACATACCCCATTTTTATGATTTTGGAATAGCTAATTTGAAATGAATATATGATAAGCCCGACAGGATTTACCGCCGGGGTGGTGGCTTTAACGTGTCAGCGACGCGGAGATAATGTCCAGCGCTTTGCGGAACTGCGCTTCGGGGATGGTAAGCGGATAAAGGAAGCGGATCACGTTGCCGTAAACGCCGCAGCTCAGGAGCAGCAGCCCTTCGTTCAACGCGCGCTCCTGCACCTGACGGGTAAATTCCGGCGACGGTTGCCCAGATTGCGGATCGTTAAACTCTACCGCGACCATCGAGCCCTGGGCACGGATGTCGGCGATGAACGGGCAGTTTTCCTTCGCTTTGTTGAGCGCTTCTACCAGATGATGGCCGAGATGCGCCGAGCGCGTGCAGAGATCTTCCTCGTCAATCACGTCCAGCACCGCGTGCGCCGCGGCAATCGCCAGCGGGTTACCTGCGTAGGTACCGCCCAGACCGCCAGGTGCAGGCGCGTCCATCACCTCGGCGCGGCCCGATATCGCTGAGAGCGGCATCCCGCCCGCGAGGCTTTTTGCCATGGTGATCAGGTCCGGCTTCACGCAGTGGTGTTCCATCGAGAACAGCTTGCCGGTGCGGGCGAAGCCGCTTTGCACCTCGTCGGCAATCAGCAAAATTCCGTGGGTATCGCACAGGGCGCGCAGCGCCTGCATAAAATCAGCGGACGCAATGTTGAACCCGCCCTCCCCCTGAACCGGTTCGAGAATAATGGCCGCCACCTGGTCTGGGGCGATATCCGCCTTAAAGATGCGCTCCAGGCTTTTTAATGCTTCCGCCGTGCTGATGCCGTGCAGATCGTCAGGGAATTGAGCGTGGTATACCGAACCGGGGAACGGGCCAAAACCCAGCTTGTACGGCGCGACTTTACCGGTCAGCGCCATGGTCATAAAGGTGCGCCCGTGGAACGCGCCGCCGAAGGTGATAAGGCCGGGGCGTCTGGTATACGCGCGGGCAATTTTGACCGCGTTTTCGACCGCTTCAGCACCCGTCGAGAAGAAGGCGGTTTTGGCCGGGCCGTCAATCGGCACGCGCTGGTTGATGCGCTCGGCAAGCGCCACATAGCCCTCATACGGCACAATCTGGTAGGCCGTGTGGGTAAAAGCGTGGAGTTGTTTTTCGATAGCGGAGATAACTTTGGGATGGCGATGGCCAGTATTCAGCACCGCGATCCCGGCGGCGAAATCGATGTACTCATTGCCTTCCACGTCCCACACCGTGGCGTTTTCGGCTTTATCAGCATAGAAGTTACACATCACGCCGATGCCGCGCGGCGTCGCCTGTAAACGCCGGTCATTCAGTTCGTTATTTTTCACCCTGACCCCCTGAGAAAATCGCCTGCTTAGCGCATCAGTAAGTGTTTGCCAGGGGGGAGAAATTCGCCAGAGCGGGCGCTAAAAAAACAAAACCCCCGAATTTGCATTCGAGGGCTCTCGGTGTACTTCGCGGTAATTACGCTTCGATAGCGGCGCGAAGTTTTTTCATGGCGTTCTTTTCAAGCTGACGGACACGTTCCGCAGAAACGCCGTAGCGGTCGGCCAGCTCCTGCAGCGTGGACTTGTTGTCTTCGTCCAGCCAGCGGGCGCGGATAATGTCCTGGCTACGCTCGTCGAGGCCTTCCATCGCATGGGTCAGCTTGTTCGCGGCCTGATCTTCCCAGTTGTCCTCTTCAATGCCGTCGGCAAAGTTAGAGGTTTTATCCTGCAGATACAGAACCGGTGCCATCGGCTGGCTGTCAGATGCGTCGTCGTCGGAGGACATATCAAAGGTCATGTCCTGCGCGGCCATACGGGATTCCATCTCACGGACGTCTTTGCTGGATACACCCAGCTCGCGCGCCACCATTTCCACTTCATCCTGATTGAACCAGCCCAGACGCTGCTTGGTTTTACGCAGGTTGAAGAACAGCTTACGTTGCGCTTTTGTCGTGGCGACTTTCACGATACGCCAGTTGCGCAGCACGTATTCATGAATTTCTGCTTTGATCCAGTGTACGGCGAAGGAGACCAGTCGCACGCCCACTTCCGGGTTAAAGCGACGTACAGCCTTCATCAGGCCGATGTTACCTTCCTGAATCAAGTCCGCCTGCGGCAGGCCATAGCCCGCATAGTTACGAGCAATGTGAACAACAAAGCGCAGGTGAGACAGGATCAGCTTTTTCGCTGCTTCCAGATCGCCCTGGTAATGCAGCTTTTCAGCAAGCTCCTTTTCTTCCTCGGCCGTTAACATCGGCCAGGTGTTCGCAGCCCGGATGTAAGATTCCAGGTTACCAACAGGGGCTAAAGCTAAAGTTTGCATTTCTTTGGTCATTCATTCCTCTCAATGTTTCTTCTGGTCCAGGCTGTCCCCGTCAGGCAACAACCATGCCAAAGCGTTTGAGCAACGAGATTAGCATTCACTCTTTTATCAGACAGTGATTTTATCCACAAGTTCCAGGTGCAACGGTGAATAAATTACGCACAAAATGTGACATGGAGATGATAACAGGGGAAGAGACAACAGGGACGCTTTCCCTGCAGAGCGAACATCTCGGTGCAGGGAAAGATTATATCACGCTTTTATTAGTCGGGAGTAAAGTGGCGTAAATGTTGAACCGTTGCCAGCCATGCGGCAATCCAGCCGATCATGGAGCAGACCAACAGCAAAAGCAGGCACTCATCGAAGCCTAAGCCACTGATATCAAACTTAGTTCCGAAAACCTGCGCCACTTCTGTGACGGCAGACGAAAGCCGCATCACCAAAATTTCTGACAATATCAGTGAAAGAAATGCGCCGGAGAAACCGAGCAGTGCGCCACCGTAGAGGAACGGACGCAGGATGAAACCATCCGTTGCGCCAATCAGTTTTTGCACGTTGATGGTATCGCGACGCGCAAAGATGCTCAGACGCACGCTGTTACCGATGACGAGGAACACCGCCGCCACCATTAGCACGCCGATCATCGCCGACACGCGCCCCACCAGCCCGGTCAGCGCCGCAAGACGGGCAAACCAGCTGTCGTCCATGCGCACTTCATCAATCCCGTTGATGCGTGTGATGCGGTCGCGCAGGGTATTCAGCGAATCGGTACCCTGGAAATCCAGCTTCGGGATCACCACCGCCACGGCGGGCAGCGGGTTCTCTTCCAGCATGTCCAGCGCGCCGCCAAAGCCTGACCAGTTACGGAACTCGCCCAACGCTTCTTCACGGGAGAGATAATTCACCTTCTCCACGCCCTGCTCGGCCTGGATTTGCCCGACCACCTGCGCCGCCGCGTTATCGTCGAGCGCTTTATCCAGATAAACGGTGATCTGCGGTGACGGGTAATACTGCGACGCCGCCTGGTTGACGTTCTTATAGACCATGTAGCAGACGCTTGGCAGCGTCAGGGAGATGGCAATCACCATCACCGTCAGGAACGTCGCCAGCGGTTTGCTTTTCAGGTCCTGCAGCGCGCCGTGGAAGGCGTAGCGCACCTGTTCGTTAAACACGTTGGTCTTGCGGGAGGCCGGTTTCGGCGCCGCTTTCTGGCGCTTAGGCGCATTACGATTGCCGTCACCGCCGCCCTGCGGCTTACGGAAACGGTCGAACCGGTTCCCGAACTGCCGAATCTGGTTCATTGCATCACGCTTGTTCACCGTGGCCTCCGTGCAAATGCCCGTCGCTCAGGGTCAGCATGCGGTACGAACGACGGGAAATCAGTCCCATGTCGTGCGTCGCCATCAGTACCGTTACCCCTACGCGGTTGAATTCCTCAAACAGACGCAAAATCCCTTCGGACAGGGCATCGTCCAGGTTACCGGTCGGTTCATCCGCCAGCAGTACGGCAGGCTTGTTCACCACCGCGCGGGCGATGCCCACGCGCTGCTGTTCACCGCCGGAAAGCTGGATCGGGAAGTTCTTCGCTTTGTCCAGCAGCCCGACCTTGTCCAGCGCCGCAGAGACGCGACGGCGGATATCGTCATAGCTGGCGCCGGCAATAATCAGCGGGATCGCCACGTTATCGAAAACGGTGCGATCCATCAGCAGGTGGTGATCCTGGAAAATCATGCCGATCTGACGACGCAGAAACGGCACTTCACGGTTTTTCAGACGGCTAATTTCGTGGCCGCTGAACCAGATTTTCCCGGCGCTTGGCCGTTCGATCCCACAGATAAGCTTGAGCAGGGTACTTTTCCCCGCGCCGGAATGGCCGGTCAGGAATGCCATCTCGCCTGGCTGCAGGTGGAACGTCACCCCCTGCAGCGCTTGTCTCCCACCGAGATAGGCCTTGCTGACGTGTTCAAAGCGAATCATTGTTAGTCCTCTCGGGCAAATAATGCCTCAATAAAGTCGTCCGCCTTAAACGGACGCAAATCCTCAATACGCTCGCCCACACCGATGTAGCGGATAGGAATGCCGAACTGGTCGGCCACGGAGAAGATCACCCCGCCTTTCGCGGTGCCGTCCAGTTTGGTCAGCGTGATCCCCGTCAGTCCTACCGCTTCATGGAACAGTTTTGCCTGGCTAATGGCGTTCTGCCCGGTGCTGGCGTCGATAGTCAGCATAATTTCATGCGGTGCATCTTCGTCCAGCTTCTTCATGACGCGGACGATTTTCTTCAGCTCTTCCATCAGGTGCGATTTGTTTTGCAAACGCCCTGCGGTGTCGGCAATCAGCACGTCCACGTTGCGCGACTTCGCCGCCTGGATGGCATCGAAAATCACGGATGCGGAATCTGCGCCGGTGTGCTGGGCAATCACCGGAATGTTGTTGCGCTGGCCCCACACCTGGAGCTGCTCAACCGCTGCCGCACGGAAGGTATCGCCCGCCGCCAGCATCACCGATTTGCCCTGCTGCTCAAACTGGCGCGCCAGCTTGCCGATGGTGGTGGTTTTACCCACGCCGTTAACGCCAACCATCAGAATAACAAATGGCGTTTTGCCTTCAATATTAAGCGGTTCGTCAACTTTTGCGAGAATTTCACCCATCTCGTCTTTCAGCAGGCCGTACAGCGCCTCGGCGTCGCGCAGCTGTTTGCGGCTCGCCCCTTCGGTCAGGTTGGCGATGATCTTACGGGTAGTTTCCACGCCCACGTCCGCAATCAGCAGCTGCTCTTCCAGCTCTTCAAACAGATCGTCGTCGATCTTCTTGCCGCGGAAAAGACTGATAAATCCGGAACCTAAGTTTTCTTTGGTTTTGAGCAGGCTGCGCTTCAGGCGCGCGAAGAAACCTTCTTTGGTCGGTTTTTCCTGCTCCTGAACGATCTCTTCTTCGGCCTGCTCTTCCACCGGCACGACGATTACCGCTTCTTCAGCCGCTTCCGCCGCCAACGCCTGAGCTTCCAGCTCTTCGTCGGTCAGCTCTGGCTCAAGTGCCGCCTCTTCTTCCACCGCCTCAACGATTTCAACGGTTTCCGCTTCAGCCTGCCACTCTTCGGCAGAAACCTCTTCAGCTTTAACCTCTTCGGGCAGCGGCAGCGCTTCGTGTTCGATAGCGGCCTGCGGCGCTTCGGTAAGGGTTTCTACGATAACCGGCTCTGGCTTCTCGCTCTCCTGAACCTGCTCAGTGACCTCAACCACCTCTTCAGCAAAGGATTCAATCTCTTCTTTGCTGTGCGCTGGTTCTTCCGCTTCGACAACCGCAGCGGTTTCGACAGGCGTTTCAGGCTGTGACTGCTCTTCTACAACCTGTTGCTCTTCGGTTTTCTGTTCTGTTTCTTGCTCTTTTTCACCGAAACCCAACCAGGAAAAGAAGCCACGTTTTTTTTGTTTTGCCATCTGCGACTACACTCCTCGCGGCGCTATATACAGGGAAGCTAAAAAAATGATGAAATAGTCTAACACTTTACTTAATTGACATCACCGCCCGCAATCGCAGGGCTATGGTTAACAGAGCTTTCCAGAGATGAAGAAACCCACCCGCGCCCCGGCCGGTCAAATTCGCATTATCGGCGGCCAGTGGCGAGGCCGGAAATTACCGGTGCCGGACAGCCCCGGTTTACGCCCTACAACCGACCGCGTTCGCGAGACGCTGTTTAACTGGCTTGCCCCATCAATGGTAGACGCCCACTGCCTGGACTGCTTCGCCGGAAGCGGTGCCTTAGGGCTGGAAGCGCTGTCGCGCTACGCCGCCAGCGCCACGCTGCTGGAGATGGAGCGCGGCGTTGCGCAGACGCTGCAGCAAAATCTGGCGACGCTGAAGGCGACGAACGCGAAAGTGGTCAACACCAATACGCTGAGCTTCCTCGCGCAGCAGGGTACGCCGCATAATGTGGTCTTTGTCGACCCGCCGTTCCGCAAGGGGTTGCTGGAAGAGACGTTATCCCTGCTGGAGCACAATGGCTGGCTGGCGGATGACGCGCTGATTTATGTAGAAAGCGAAGTGGAAAACGGCCTGCCACCCGTTCCCGTTCACTGGGATCTGCACCGCGAGAAGGTCGCAGGCCAGGTGGCTTATCGTCTGTATCACCGTCAGGCACAAGGAGGATCCGATGCCGGTACTGATTAACCTGGGACGCTTGCTGATGCTGGGCGTCTGGGCATTTTTGATTTTGAATCTGGTGCACCCGTTCCCGCGCCCGTTGAACATCTTTGTTAACGTGGCGCTGATTTTCACCTCGTTCATGCACGCCCTGCAGATGGTGATGCTGAAAAACGGCCTGCCGAAAGATGGCCCGCCGATGACCGGCTGGCAGCAGCTGCGGGTGTTTATTTTCGGCGTGTTTGAACTGCTGGTGTGGATGAAGAAGTTTAAGGCGCAGGTGAAGAAGTAAGGTGCGGTGTGATGCCCTCACCCTAACCCTCTCCCACGGGAGAGGGGACCGATCGCGCATTATTCAGCCCTAAAACCTACAAAACGCGACCCTTTATAGCTCAGCGTGCCTTTCTCTCCCACCGTCAGTTGATGGTACTGCTGCGCCTCCAGGCGGAAGGTCATCTCCAGACCGCCGGTTTCCGGCTTAAAGCTGGCTTCATAGCGCATGCCGGTGCCCGCAGGCGTCACCTGCTGCTGGCGAGAGCGGCGGTCGTTAAGCGGTTTCTCGCGTTTGTTCGCCACCACTACGCGCTTTTGCATCAGCGGCGCGGCGTCGTTGTCCGCCTTTTCGCGGCGCTGCTGCACGAAGCGAAACGAGGCGGCAATGACGATAATCGCCACCACGATAATGAAAAACAGCGGCATCTTGCTCATTGAAACATCCCATCAGATTATGCGGAATTCAGGATACCTCGCCTGCCCCGGCATTGCCAAACGCCCGCTCGCGTCACTACACTGGATCAGAAACTGATTATTCAGCCTCAACAGTTACAGGGAGTTAATATGCTTTGGTCATTTATCGCTGTCTGTTTTTCCGCATGGCTTTATGTCGATGCGTCCTATCGCGGTCCAGCCTGGCAGCGCTGGTTGTTTAAACCCGTCACGCTGCTGTTGCTTCTGCTGCTCGCCTGGCAGGCTCCGATGTTTAACGCCATCAGCTATCTGGTGCTCGCCGGGCTGTGTGCCTCCCTGATTGGTGATGCCTTAACCCTGCTGCCGCGTCAGCGCCTGCTGTATGCCGTGGGGGCATTTTTCCTCTCCCATCTGCTGTATACCATCTACTTTGCCAGCCAGATGACGCTCTCCTTCTTCTGGCCGCTGCCGCTGGTGCTGCTGGTGATTGGCGCGCTGCTGATTGCGGTGATCTGGTCGCGTCTGGAAGAGATGCGTCTGCCGGTATGCACGTTTATAGCCATGACGCTGGTGATGGTGTGGCTGGCCGGTGAACTGTGGTTCTTCCGTCCGACATCTCAGGCGATGTCCGCGTTCTTCGGCGCGGCGCTGCTGTTAATCGGCAATATCGTCTGGCTGGGCAGCCACTATCGCCGCCGCTTCCGCGCGGATAATGCGATTTCGTCCGCCTGCTACTTTGCCGGGCACTTCCTGATCGTGCGTTCATTGTATATCTAAATAACGCTTGACTCTGGAGTCGACTCCAGAGTGTATGCTGCGGTTAATGAGAAAATTATCATTACCGGAGACTGCCATGTCGACTCCAGAAATTCCAAAAAAAGTCCCACAATTCTCGGCGCTTAAGCTCAGCCCGGTTCCGCCGAAAGACGACTGCTGCTGCGAGGGCGCGTGCGAAACGCAGGTCGACGCGCTGCCTGAAAACGGTAACCGCTACAGCTGGGTCGTCAACGGTATGGACTGTGCGGCCTGCGCCCGCAAAGTGGAAAACGCGGTGAGGCAGGTACCGGGCGTGAACCACGTTCAGGTCCTGTTCGCCACCGAAAAGCTGCTGGTCAGCGCCGAAAAAGACGTCAGCAAGCAGGTTGAAGCCGCCGTCAGCAAGGCGGGCTATACCCTGCGCAGCGAAACGGCACCTGCCGAAAAAACCTCTCCCCTGAAAGAAAACCTGCCGCTCATTACCCTCATCATCATGATGGCCCTGAGCTGGGGGCTGGAACAGGTTAACCACCCATTCGGCAACCTGGCGTTTATCGCCACCACGCTGGTCGGCCTGTTCCCCATTGCCCGACAGGCGCTACGCCTGATGCGGAGCGGAAGCTGGTTTGCCATCGAAACGCTGATGAGCGTGGCGGCCATCGGCGCGCTGTTCATTGGCGCGACGGCGGAAGCGGCGATGGTGCTGCTGCTGTTCCTGATCGGCGAACGGCTTGAGGGCTGGGCAGCGAGCCGGGCGCGCAAAGGGGTGAGCGCGCTGATGGCGCTGAAGCCAGAAACCGCCACGCGGGTTAATGAAGGCAAACGTGAAACGGTCGCCATCAACACGCTGCGACCGGGCGACGTGATTGAAGTCGCCGCGGGTGGGCGTCTGCCTGCCGATGGGGCTCTCATTACCGCCACCGCGAGCTTTGACGAAAGCGCCCTGACCGGTGAATCCATTCCGGTGGAGCGTGCGGCAGGCGAAAAAGTCCCTGCCGGTGCCACCAGCGTCGACCGCCTGGTGCAGCTCAAAGTCCTGTCCGAGCCGGGCGACAGCGCCATCGACCGTATCCTGAAGCTGATTGAAGAAGCCGAGGAGCGCCGCGCGCCGGTCGAACGCTTTATTGACCGCTTCAGCCGGATTTACACCCCCGCCATCATGCTGGTCGCCCTGCTGGTCACCGTCGTTCCACCACTGTTCTTCGGCGCGCCGTGGGAGGGCTGGATTTATAAAGGGCTGACCCTGCTGCTGATCGGCTGCCCGTGCGCGCTGGTGATCTCTACGCCCGCGGCGATTACCTCGGGGCTGGCGGCGGCGGCACGTCGCGGGGCGCTGATTAAGGGCGGCGCGGCGCTGGAACAGCTGAGCCAGGTTCAGCACATCGCCTTCGATAAAACCGGCACGCTGACGGTTGGCAAGCCGCAGGTCACCGGCATCTATCCGCAGGACATCAGTGAAGACGAACTGCTGATAATAGCCGCCGCCGTTGAGCAGGGCTCCACTCACCCGCTGGCGCAGGCGATAGTGCGTGAGGCGCAGAGGCGCGGGCTGGCTATCCCTTCGGCAACCGCCCAACGGGCGCTGGTCGGGTCAGGGATTGAGGCCGTCGTCGACGGCAAAAAAGTGCTGATTGTTGCGGCGGGCGCGTTCTCTCATCCACAGGTTGAGGCGTTAGAGCAGGCCGGGCAGACGGTCGTTGCCGTGATGCAGGACGGCGTGTCGAAGGGCATGCTGGCACTGCGCGACACTCTGCGCGATGACGCCAAAGACGCCGTGGCGGCGCTGCATCAGTTGGGCGTACAGGGCGTGATCCTCACCGGCGATAACCCGCGCGCGGCGGCTGCGATTGCCGACGAGCTGGGGCTGGCGTTTAAGGCCGGATTACTGCCTGCGGACAAGGTCAGCGCGGTAACTGAACTGAACAGCCGCGCGCCGCTGGCGATGGTCGGTGACGGAATTAACGATGCCCCGGCGATAAAGGCCTCAACCATTGGCATTGCCATGGGCAGCGGCACCGACGTGGCGCTGGAGACCGCCGACGCGGCGCTGACGCACAACCGCCTGACCGGGCTGGCACAGATGATAGATCTTGCGCGGGCGACGCGCGCCAATATTCGCCAGAACATCGGCATTGCGCTGGGTCTGAAGGGGATATTTCTCGTCACCACGCTACTCGGCATGACTGGCCTGTGGCTGGCGGTGCTGGCGGATACCGGCGCGACGGTACTGGTCACGGCGAACGCGTTGAGATTATTACGGCGGAAAT
>NZ_JBQENR010000005.1:260469-296676 GCF_052044815.1 Enterobacter sp. 22499
AGCCGCCACCCGGCAAAAAACGGCGTTACTGCATCCCTAACATCCTCGGCAGCCACAATGATATCGCCGGGATATACGTCACCATTCCCAGCACCACCAGCAGAATGCCGTAAAATGGCAGCATCGCCCGCACCACGGTTTCAATCTTCTGCTTACTCACCGCGCTCGCCACAAACAGCACCGATCCGACCGGCGGGGTGATCAGCCCGATCCCCAGGTTAACCATCATGATCATCCCGAAGTGCACCGGGTCGATCCCCAGCGCGTTGGTCACCGGCAGCAGCACCGGCGTCAGGATCAGGATGATCGGCGCCATGTCCATCAGCGTGCCGATCAGCAGCAGCATGATGTTGAGATACATCAGGATCACGTACTTATTATCAGAGAGCGACGTGAAGAACTCGGTGATGCGCATCGGCAACTGCATGTAGGTCATCACCGCGCCAAACGCCGCGGCAAAGCCAATCAAAATCATCACGATGGTGACGGTTTTCACCGTGCGGCACATCAGCTTCGGCAGTTCGCTCCATTTGTAGTCGCGGTAGATAAACATGGTGACGAAAAACGCCCACAGGCAGGCCACGGCGGCAGATTCGGTGGCGGTAAAAATCCCGGACAAGATCCCGCCGAGGATAATCACCACCGTCATCAGCCCCCACAGGGCATCGAGCATGATTTTCAGCGCCTGTCTGAACGGGATTTTATCCCCCTTCGGGTAGCCGCGTTTGCGGGCGAAGCACAGGCAGAGCACCATCAGGCTTACGCCCAGCAGCAGGCCCGGCAATACGCCCGCGATAAACAGCGTGGCGATGGAGACCGTTCCCCCCGCCGCCAGGGAATAAATCACCGAGTTGTGGCTGGGCGGGATCAGAATCGCCTGCACCGACCCGCTCGCCGTGACCGCCGCCGCGTATTCGCGCGGATAGCCCTTCTTCTCCATCTCCGGGATCATCACGCTGCCGATGGACGCTGTGTCCGCCACCGACGAGCCAGAAATCGCGCCGAAGAACGTCGAGGCGACGATGTTCACCAGCGACAGCCCGCCGCGGATAAAGCCGACAAACACATAGGCGAAGTTAACCAGCCGTCGGGCAATGCCCCCTTCCGCCATGATCGCTCCGGCGAGGATGAAAAACGGGATCGCCAGCAGGGTAAATTTGTTCACCCCACTGGTGATCTGGATCATCAGCGCCTCCAGCGGTAAATCAATCCACAGCGCACCTGCCACGGCGCTCAGCCCCACGGCGAAGGCCACCGGCATCCCCAGCGCCAGCAAAATGGCGAGGGTGAATAACAAAACAAAAGCATCCATTGTTCACCCCTTAACTGTGATTGCCGATCAGCACGACCGGACGGTTTTCCTGCGCGCCAAACAGCAGGCGTTCAAGCACAAACAGAATCAAAATCGCCGACCCGATCGGCAGCGGCAGGTAGCTTTCGCCGGAAGTCAGGATCGGGAACTCCGCCACGGGCTGCTCCCAGAGCTCGACACACAGCCAGTAGCTGTACCAGCACATCAGACCGGAAATCAGCAGCATCAGCAGATCAACCACACGTACACACAACTTTTGCAGCGACGCGGGCAGACGGTCGGTGAGCATATTGACCGCAATATGCGATCCGGCGCGGTAGCTCACCGCCGCGCCGATGAAGGTGAACGTCACCATGCAGATAATGGCGACGGGCTCCGGCCAGGATTCGCCGCGGTTGAGTACGTAGCGTGAGAAGATGCCGATGGGGATGACAATCGTCATCACCAGCAGCGAGACACCCGCCACCGCCATGGCGAGCAGGTACAGACGGTCCATCCACTTCAGGTAGAGTTCGGACATACGTGCTCCGTATTACTGGACGTCAGCGATGGCTTTCATCAGATCCTGATGCTTGTCGCCATACTGGGCGCGCACCGGCTCTGTGGCCTTGATGAATACCGTCTTATCGATATCGTGGAACTGCACGCCGCCCGCCTTCATTTTCGCCAGCGCCTGGTCGTTATACGCATTCCACAGCTTGCGCTGTTCGAACTGCGCTTCACGGGCCAGGGTCAGGATTTTTTGCTGTTCATCAGCGCTCAGCTTGTCCCATTTCACTTTTGAATAGAGCAGCATTTCCGGGGTGATAAAGTGGCCGCTGAGGGTGTAGTTTTTAGCAACCGGCATGTAGTTGTGGGCGATAAAGGTGGGCGGGTTATTCTCCGCGCCGTCGATCACCCCTGTCTGCATGCCGCTGTAAACCTCGCTTACGCCCATCGCCACCGAGTTCGCCCCCATGTCCTTCAGCGTGGCGAGTGCCACCGGGCTGCCCTGCACGCGGATTTTCTTCCCTTTCAGATCTTCAGGTTTGACGATCGGCTCTTTGGTGATCAGGTTGCGGGTGCCGGAATCCATCCAGCCGAGGAACACCAGGCGGGATTTCGGGTTGGCGGTCAGCTTGTCGCCGATCTGCTTGCCGATATCCCCGTCAATCACCTTGTGCATGTGATCCTCATCGCGGAAAACGTACGGCAGGGTGAAGACTTCGATATCCGGCAGGATGGCGGCAACCGGCGCCATGGAGACGCGGATCATGTCAATCGCCCCCATCTGCGCCTGCTCAATCATCTGCTTTTCATCCCCCAGCACGCCGCCGGGGAAGACCTTAATCTCCAGCTTGCCGTCGGTTTGTTGTTTGAGTTTTTCACCCATGTGCTGAACCGCGACCACGTTCGGGTAGCCTTCAGGATGCACATCGGCGGCTTTGATGGTTTGGGCAGAAACGGTGCAGGCAAAAGCAGACAGGCACAGCGCGGCCAGTAACGGCTTAAGGGTCGTTTTCATTGAGTCAGCTCCAGGGTAGCGATGTCAGCGTTAAAACAGTGTTTTATTTTTTTACGCTTAGAAAATAGACTAGCCTGGGAGAAGCGTAGGTGAAGCGCCTCACAAAAGCGCGAATTTATGAAACGATGGTTTAAATTTGTGAGGGCGGTAATGCCGGGTAACGACGCGGCCATACCCGGCGGGGCATGACCACGCGTCAATCAGGAAAAATAGCTCATGACCAGGCCTAAAAACAGCACCAGACCGACATAGTTATTGTTCATAAACGCTTTAAAGCAGGCTTCGCGTTCGCGTTTTGCAATCAGCTTCTGCTGGTAGGCAAACAGCAGCCCTGCGACCAGTATCGACCAGTAAAATTCCCAGTTCAGTCCGTTCAGGCGCGCAATCGCGACCATCAGCGCCAGTACCGCAACCTGCAGAATGCCAATGATAAGTTTGTCCTGGCGTCCAAAGAGAATGGCCGTGGATTTAATGCCAATTTTCAGGTCATCGTCGCGGTCAACCATCGCATATTGCGTGTCATACGCTACGGCCCAGAGGATGTTCGCCAGGAACATCAGCCAGCAGCTAAGCGGTAAGGACTCACTAACCGCCGCAAACGCCATCGGAATCGACCAGCCAAACGCCGCCCCCAGCACCACCTGAGGCAGATGGGTGTAGCGCTTCATAAAGGGATAAACCCAGGCCAGTGCGAGCGCCGCGACGGACAGCAGAATCGTCATGGTGTTCAGGGTTAATACCAGCAGGAAAGAGAGCAGCACCAGAACGATGAACAGTACGCGCGCTTCTTTCCCGGTCACCTGGCCGCTGGGTAGCGGGCGGTTGGCAGTGCGCTTTACGTGGCCGTCAAATTTACGATCGGCATAGTCATTCACCACGCAGCCCGCCGCGCGCATCAGCCAGACGCCGGCAACGAATACGCCCAGGATCCACAGTGGCGGCATGCCCGGCGTGGCCACCCACAGTGCCCATAAGGTCGGCCACAGCAGCAGCAACGCGCCAATGGGTTTATCGGTACGCATTAAGCGGTGATATGCCAACAGCTTATTCTGCGTCAGGGTCCACTCCATTTTTTCTTCCTCTTAGTACAACGGTGATGCCGGTAAAAATAGCTCCGTCAGGATTAACGGCTTACCGCTCAGGCGAAGGCGGGAACGGCGCCCCCACAGTTCGGCATCACGCCCAATTTCAATGAAATCCCTGGTCAGCTCAGATGAGGTGAAAAGATAACGTCCCAGCGGCGTTTTCCCCAGCCGCTGCAGCGCCAGCTCAGGCCCGGATAGGGTAGATTCGGGCACCACCGTCCGCCCGGCAAGCCAGGGTTCGCCATCGGCACAGAGCAAAATTTCACGCAGCCAGTAGCGTTCCTCTTGCGGCAACAGCGGCAGCTCGCTGGCGATCTCATCGCAGGAGACAAACCCTTCCTGTATCAGGGTTACCGTGACCGTTTTACCCTGTTGCTCAAAACGTTTTGTCATGGAATCTTCCAGCAGCAACCAGTCCAGCTGCTGCGGATCAAGCGCAGGTATTTGGTCGAAATAGCGCAGCGCACGCAGTTGCGTTAGCGCGGGGTGTGACATGCCAGACTCTCCGATACATAACGTAATGGCATTGTATCGCAGAAACGGGCAATGAGGGGGGGCCAAACGTTATTTAACGATCACTATCGCAACATGGGCGCAACAGCCTGGCGAATACGAAAAAAAGTGCGCCCACTCAGGCGCACTAAACTACTAACAAATCAGCACTGTGGGGAACAGTTACCCCTTGCCTTTTACACTGCTGATAAAGGTGGAACGGGCAGTGGTTGAACCTAAACGTTCGGCTTCATCAAGCAGTTTCAGCGCTTTATCGACATCGCCGCGCTTCACCGCCTGCTTAATGGCGTTGTTGAAGTACTCTTCGGTGTCGTTCAGTACGGGCTCGGCTTTCTTCGCCGGGACTGGCGCTGCGGCTGGCGCTGCGGCAACTGGCGCGGCATAGGCTGGAGCGGCGGTATTACCGACGGTGACCGGCCCCGGACCAGACGAACCAAACAGCGGGCCAACCAGCACGCTGGAAGCGCTATTGGTGGAGACTTTTAACTTCACCAGACCGTCCGTTGCGTGGCGGGCAATCGGGTCGGGAATATCCGGCACCGCGTTGCCAGTACCTTTTGCATACGCTTTTGCCGGATCCACTAACCTGGTGGTTTGCTGCAAATCTTTATCGGTGGTGAATACCAGCACGTAGATTTTTTGCTGACCCAGCGCTGGCGTCAGACGCATCACGCCCTGAAGCCGGTCCGCGCTCATCACGCCGGGCTCCTGATAGGTAAAATACTCGCTCGGGAAGAAGGCAGATGGCGTCATGTTCTGGTCGAGGATCAGCACGTTCGGCGCAAATACGCTGGTCTGCTTATTCACTTCGCTGGTCAGCGTCAGGGTCAGCTCGCCAATATTGGCCGGAACGCTGTAGGCAGCAACCGGGCCGGAAATGCCGGGCACATTCAGCTGTTGCCCGCCCGTGGAAAGCTGTGTGGACTGCGTTTTGGATTGATCAACCGGTGTCCAGGTCAGCTGCTGCAGCGCTGCCGTAGGAACGGAAGGCGCCGTGGACGTATTCTGAGGAACAAAATTCACTTCTGCGAACGTTAGCGCCGGCACGCTGGCCAGCAGCCCCGCAGAGAGGTACAGCGCGACGAGACTTTTCTTCATTTTCATTGTTATTACCTCTGATAGCATCAGCTCTGCGGTGGCCAGGCAATAGCGCGCAGGGCCCTAAGGAGAGAGGGGCTTACGCCCCTCTTTCAGGTCATTACGTCAGGTCTTGCGAATTACCACCAGATTTCCATCTGGGCACCGAAGCTCCACTCGTCAGTGTCGCCGCGGCCAAGGCCTGCAGTCTGCATACCGAAGTTGGAGTTATAGTTGGAACTCGTAGAGATCGGGCTACCGGAAGTGTCATAACCCCACTTCTCATCCCACTTGGCGTAGGTTGCGAAGACACGGATTGCAGGACGAGACCAGATGCTGTCGCCAGCCTGCCACTGTTGTGCCAGGGTGATTTTGTACTGGTTGTTGGTTTCGTCAGTTTTCTGAGATTTGACGTTGTCGTAGCCTACTTCCAGCAGGGTGCTCATGATTGGCGTCCATTTGTACATAGGACGCACGCCGACGGTCCACCACTTGGTGCCGTTGTTGTTATCCCAGTCGATATCCTGATACATACCGACGTACATCAGGTCCCAGCTGTCGCCCAGGGAGATTGCACCGTGGTCAAGGATACGCAGCAGGCTACCGTTGTTGTTGATGCCGTATCCGTACAGTTTGCCATCGGAATCGTCATTGCCAAGACCAATGCCCGCGCCCTGGTTCAGACCTTTACCCTGGGAGGTCATAGAGTCCGTTGCGTACTGAACAACGAACTTGTTGAAGCCCTTCAGCATGCTCTGGGTATGTTCTGCGGTGAACATCCAGCCATCTTTCGAAGCTTTTGGCTGCAGGTAGTAATCATCGTTAACGTTGGTGTGACCGTAGTCAACGCCCAGCTCCAGCGTACCGCCCGGGTTGACTTCCATCTGCGCTAAACGCACGTCAAACACGTCGTTCGCGGTGTCGGTGGTGTAGTCACGGATGTTGTTGCTGGCGAAGGTAGAAGAACCGCCTGCTTCAGTGGAGCGGCTGGCTGCCAGAGAGAGTTTACCGAAGCCCAGGTCGATGTTTTCAATACCCGCACCTGGACCGGAAATGTCCCAGTAGTAGAAGTCGATCATGTGGACGTCATGACGCTGATAGAAGCGCTTACCGGCCCAGATGGTGGAGCCAGGCAGCCACTCAATCAGGTTTTTACCCTGCACGTTGGCTTCACGGAAGGCCGGATCAGTGGCTTCCCAGTCATTCTGCTGCGCAACGGAATACGCGACGTTAGTGTCGAAATAGAAGCTCTTATCGCCCTCTTTCCACACTTCCTGGCCCAGCTTCAATTCCGCATAGGTTTCACATTCGTTACCCAGACGGTATTTACTTTGAGCACCCGTTGCCTGGAAGCACTGCTGGGCACCGCCACTCCCGGTCCAGCCAATGCCGGAACGAGCATAACCTTTAAAGTCCACGGCGCCAGCCTGGGCAGACAGGATGCCTGCCGCAATGGCGACCGCCAGAGGGACTTGTTTGCGCAGAGTAATCATCATTCTATCTCCTGAGATCATTGCTTTTCTTTGAACACTTCACCTGTCGGTTTCGTGTCTTCTTTTGGGATTGCTTAAACGCCTGGCTCTTTATGCAACCGACGACATGCAGTGCCATCCTCACGGAACAGATGGCAGCGCTCTGGCGGCAAGCCGATAGCGAATGTGGCACCCTCTTCTACCAACACCACGTCATTCTGGCGGTAGACCAGGTTCTGACGGATGGCGGGGATCTGGATATGAATCTGTGTTTCGTGACCAAGCTGTTCGACGACCTGAACTTCACCTTCCAGCGTCACATCCGCAATGTGGCTTGGCAGTAGATGCTCAGGACGGATACCGAGGGACATATTTGCCCCAACCTGTACGTTGGCGCTGTCGACCGGCAGCCAGACCTGCTGGCGGTTTGGCAGCTCCACCTGTACCTGTTCAATGGCTGTCGCCGTCACTTTAACGGGCAGGAAGTTCATCTTTGGCGAGCCAATGAAGCCCGCAACAAAGCGGTCTGCCGGGTAGTGATACAGCTCCAGCGGTTTGCCCACCTGCGCCACGCGGCCGGCGTCCAGCACCACGATTTTGTCGGCGAGGGTCATCGCTTCGACCTGATCGTGGGTGACGTAAATCATCGTGCGGCCAAGACGCTTGTGCAGACGGGAGATTTCAATACGCATCTGGACGCGCAGGGCGGCATCCAGGTTAGAGAGAGGTTCATCGAGCAGGAACACGCGCGGCTCGGCCACCAGCGTACGGCCAATCGCCACACGCTGACGCTGACCGCCGGAAAGCGCTTTCGGTTTACGCTCCAGCAGGTGCGCCAGCTGCAACACTTCAGCCACCTGCGTGACGCGCTGGTTAATGACCTCTTTTTTCGCCCCGGCCAGCTTCAGGCCAAAGGACATGTTCTCGGCAACGGAAAGATGGGGATAAAGCGCATAAGACTGGAACACCATGCCTACGCCACGTTCGGCAGGCGGGATGTCGTTCATTCGGGTATCACCGATCAGCAAATCGCCGCTGGTGATGGTTTCAAGACCGGCAATCATACGCAGCAGAGTAGATTTACCACAGCCTGATGGGCCGACAAACACCACAAACTCGCCTTCAGTGATGTCCAGATTGATGTCTTTCGACACCGCTACGTCGCCCCAGGCTTTCGTTACATTACGCAGCTGTACGCTCGCCATGCCCTTCTCCCTTCGTTACAACCTGTCACCGACAGAAACATTCAAGATAAGTTCACTATGGGGTATCCATTACTTTCGTGAATCCTCCACCCCCCGCCTTTTTTATGGGGGAGGAGGCGGGAGGATGAGAGAACAGGCTCTGCGACCGCAGCCGGGGGGCTGAGGCGAAATTCGTGAAGCCGCCTGCAAAATTCGGTGGGTTTTTATGTGCGCCAGCACTCATAACTTAAATTTATGCAACAGAGATCACACAAACGGGGGGTGGGGCGTAGGGGTTGGGAGGATGGAAAGAGGATGTCAAATAAGGAGACTGAGTCACGTTGAACCACCTTATGTATCCACGAGCACATCACCAAAAAGGATGGCAGATATGAATATCAAGACTGGCGCACGCGTTTTCGCATTGTCCGCCCTTGCAGCAATGATGGTTTCCGCCCCAGCGCTCGCCAAAATTGAAGAAGGCAAGCTGGTTATCTGGATTAACGGCGACAAGGGCTATAACGGCCTGGCCGAAGTGGGCAAAAAATTCGAGAAAGACACCGGTATCAAAGTCACCGTAGAGCATCCGGACAAACTGGAAGAGAAATTCCCGCAGGTTGCAGCAACCGGCGACGGCCCGGACATCATCTTCTGGGCACATGACCGTTTCGGCGGTTACGCGCAGTCTGGCCTGCTGGCTGAAGTCACGCCAGACAAAGCTTTCCAGGACAAACTGTTCCCGTTCACCTGGGACGCCGTTCGCTATAACGGCAAGCTGATCGCCTACCCAATCGCGGTTGAAGCCCTGTCACTGATTTACAACAAAGACCTGGTGCCAAACCCACCAAAAACCTGGGAAGCGATCCCGAAACTGGATAAAGAGCTGAAGGCGAAAGGTAAATCCGCCCTGATGTTCAACCTGCAAGAGCCGTACTTCACCTGGCCGCTGATTGCTGCCGACGGCGGCTACGCGTTCAAGTTTGAAAACGGCAAATATGACGTGAAAGACGTGGGCGTGGACAACGCGGGCGCGAAAAAAGGCCTGACCTTCCTGGTTGACCTGATTAAGAACAAACACATGAACGCGGATACCGACTACTCCATCGCGGAAGCGGCGTTCAACAAAGGCGAAACCGCGATGACCATCAACGGTCCGTGGGCCTGGACCAATATCGACAAGAGCAAAATCAACTACGGCGTGACCCTGCTGCCAACCTTCAACGGCAAGCCGTCTAAACCGTTCGTTGGCGTGCTGAGCGCGGGCATCAACGCCGCCAGCCCGAACAAAGAGCTGGCCAAAGAGTTCCTCGAAAACTACCTGCTGACCGATCAGGGTCTGGATGAAGTGAACAAGGACAAACCGCTGGGCGCCGTGGCGCTGAAATCCTTCCAGGATCAGCTGGCGAAAGACCCACGTATCGCGGCCACCATGGATAACGCCCAGAAAGGCGAAATCATGCCGAACATCCCACAGATGGCCGCGTTCTGGTACGCCACCCGTACCGCCGTTATCAACGCTGCAAGCGGTCGCCAGACTGTCGATGCCGCGCTGAAGGATGCTCAGGGTCGTATTACTAAGTAAGAAGAAAAACGGCGGGTGGCGCGTGCGCTTACCCGCCCTACGACTACGGCACGATCCGTAGGTCAGGTAAGCGCAGCGCCACCTGACGAAAAGTTTCCACCGTTGTAGAGGAAGAACCCCATGGATGTCATTAAAAAGAAGCACTGGTGGCAAAGCGACGCGCTGAAGTGGTCAGCGATCGGTCTGCTGTGTCTGCTGGTGGGTTACCTTGTTGTTTTAATGTACGTACAAGGGGAATATCTGTTCGCCATCATGACGCTGATCTTAAGCTCTGCTGGCCTGTATATTTTCGCCAACCGTAAAGCCTATGCCTGGCGCTATGTCTACCCGGGCGTGGCCGGGATGGGGCTGTTTGTCCTGTTCCCGCTGATCTGCACCATCGCCATTGCGTTCACCAACTACAGCAGCACTAACCAGCTCGCGCAGGAGCGCGCCACTCAGGTGCTTCTGGATCGCTCTTATCAGGCGGGTAAAACCTTTAACTTCGGCCTGTATCCTGCAGGTGACGAGTGGAAGTTAGCGCTCACTGACGGTGAGAGCGGCAAAAACTATCTTTCCGACGCGTTCAAATTTGGCGGCGAGCAGAAGCTGATCTTAAAAGAGGCCGCGGCCCTGCCGGAGGGTGAACGTGCGAACCTGCGTATCATTACCCAGAATCGCCAGGCGCTGACCCAGCTCACCGCCGTGCTGCCCGATGAAAGCAAAGTGACCATGAGCTCGCTGCGCCAGTTCTCCGGCACGCAGCCGCTATATACCCTGGCGGAGGACGGCACGCTGACCAACAACCAGAGCGGCGTGAAGTACCGTCCGAATAACGACATTGGTTTTTATCAGTCTGTAAATGCCGATGGCAAATGGGGTGATGACAAGCTCAGCCCTGGCTATACCGTCACCATCGGCTGGGACAACTTTACCCGCGTGTTTACCGACGAAGGTATCCAGAAACCGTTCTTCGCCATCTTCGTCTGGACGGTGGTCTTCTCGGTGCTGACGGTGATCCTGACCGTTGCCGTAGGCATGGTGCTGGCCTGCCTCGTGCAGTGGGAGTCCCTGAAAGGCAAAGCGATTTACCGCGTGCTGCTGATTCTGCCTTACGCCGTGCCGTCGTTTATCTCGATTCTGATTTTCAAAGGGCTGTTTAACCAGAGCTTCGGTGAAATCAACATGATGCTGAGCGCGCTGTTCGGTATCAAACCGGCCTGGTTCAGCGACCCGACCACCGCCCGCTCGATGATTATCATCGTCAACACCTGGCTGGGCTATCCGTACATGATGATCCTGTGCATGGGGCTGCTGAAGGCGATTCCGGACGATCTGTATGAAGCCTCGGCGATGGACGGCGCGGGTCCGTTCCAGAACTTCTTTAAAATTACGCTGCCGCTGCTTATTAAGCCGCTGACGCCGCTGATGATTGCCAGCTTCGCCTTTAACTTTAACAACTTCGTGCTGATTCAGCTGTTGACCAACGGTGGCCCGGACCGTCTCGGCACCACCACGCCGGCAGGCTATACCGACCTGCTCGTGAGCTACACCTACCGTATCGCCTTTGAAGGCGGCGGCGGCCAGGACTTTGGTCTGGCGGCGGCGATTGCCACCCTGATCTTCCTGCTGGTTGGCGCTCTGGCGATTGTGAACCTGAAAGCCACACGTATGAAATTTGACTAAGGAGGGCACTGAACATGGCAATGGTACAACCCAAATCTCAGAAGCTGCGCCTCCTCGCGACGCACTTAGGCCTGCTGATTTTCATCGCGGCCATCATGTTCCCGCTGCTGATGGTTATCGCCATCTCCCTGCGCTCGGGTAACTTTGCGACCGGGAGCCTGATCCCGGATGAAATCTCCTGGGAGCACTGGAAGCTCGCGCTGGGCTTCAGCGTGGAGCACGCCGATGGCCGCGTCACCCCGCCGCCGTTCCCGGTGCTGCTGTGGCTGTGGAACTCGGTGAAGGTAGCAACCATCACCGCGATCGGCATCGTGACGCTCTCCACCACCTGTGCTTATGCCTTCGCCCGCATGCGTTTCCCGGGCAAAGCAACGCTGCTGAAAGGCATGCTGATTTTCCAGATGTTCCCGGCGGTGCTGTCGCTGGTGGCGCTGTACGCCCTGTTTGACCGTCTGGGCCAGTACGTGCCGTTTATTGGCCTGAATACCCACGGCGGCGTGATCTTCGCCTATCTCGGCGGTATTGCCCTGCACGTGTGGACCATCAAAGGCTATTTCGAAACCATCGACGGCTCGCTGGAAGAGGCGGCGTCGCTGGATGGCGCTACCCCGTGGCAGGCGTTCCGTCTGGTGCTGCTGCCGCTGTCAGTGCCGATTCTGGCGGTGGTGTTTATCCTGTCGTTTATCGCGGCGATCACCGAAGTACCGGTCGCCTCACTGTTACTGCGCGATGTGAACAGCTACACCCTGGCCGTAGGTATGCAGCAATACCTCAACCCGCAAAACTACCTGTGGGGCGACTTTGCCGCGGCGGCCGTACTGTCTGCCATCCCGATTACCGTGGTGTTCCTGCTGGCCCAGCGCTGGCTGGTGAATGGCCTGACGGCGGGCGGCGTGAAAGGTTAAGTTTCATCTGTTATGCCACTGCAACCCTCAACTTTAGACGTATTGTATTGACCCAACTTGTGACTGTTGTTAGGCGGCCTCCGGGCCGCCATTTTTTTATTCGCGTTTCAGCCGCTTCGAATTACACAGCCAGAGGGTGATCACCAGCAGCAGGATCGCCGCCGAGTAGATCAGCACGTCGAGCGGGGATTTATGATCGACGATGATCAGCCGCACAATGGCGGTGATGCCAATGTAAACAAAATAGCGTAGCGGGAAGTGAAAGCCGGACTGGAAGTACTTCACAATCAGGGCGATAAATTCAAAGTAGAGAAAGTAGACCACCAGACCTTCCACCAGCGCATATTTGCTGGTTTGCTCAGGGGCGAACAGCACATCCGCCAGATGCACCGTCTCTTTGCCGAGAAACACGACCAGGATCAGGCCAAGGCTCAGCAGACCGAGGTTCAGCACGGTCTGGAGTATCGTTGAGATAAACTCAACGCGCGGGCGAGTCAGGGATGTCATACAGCACCTCATTCTCCAGGACGAGATTCCTGTATAACGCAAAAATGTGACGGGGATCTATATTTTTTGTTTATGTTTGGCGCATTCGCCCGCTGGCGCTGCGCTTACCGGGCCTACAAAAACCGTAGGCCGGGCAAACGCAGTGCCGCCCGGCGTGAAGCATCAGCGGAAGTTAATGTTCTTATCGCTGGTCATGTCGTACAGCTGGAACTTACGTCCAAGCTGCTGGCCGCCATCACGCGTCAGCGGCGTCCAGCCCACGGCCGCTCGGCTGCGGGTCGGACCGGATGAGAACAGATCCAGCGGAATCGACACGTAGACCCCTTTGGTGAAGTCCCCTTCCCCGTACTCGTCCGGCGAAACGTTGGTAATAGTGGCGTAGCCGCCCACCACGACGCCGCTGTCGAAGTGTTTGGAGATATCCAGCGTGCCGCCCTTGTCGCCCGCCAGATACTGGCCGACGCTGGCTTTCACCAGCACGTCCTGCGCGAACGAAGGCGTCCAGTAGGCGGTCAGGTGGCCGGTTTTGACGCTGTAGTCGGTGAACTTCATCATGTCCTGCGCGCTACGCCAGTCACGCTGCTTAACGTAGTTGGCATCAATCCCGAACGCCCAGTTGCTGTCGACGGGACGATACAGCACCTCCGCCCCCGCGCCGCCGAACATAGTCTCCAGGTAGCCTCCGTAAACCTGGCCGTAGAAGCCGTTGCCGAAGTACTGGAAGTAGTTGGCCTGCAGGTTATTCACGTAGACATCGTTCTGCACGTATTCACGCACGCGGGTACGCACGCGCGGCAGCTTCGAGTCGTTCGGCGGGTTCGTGTAGTTAAACTTGTCGTAGTTGTTCGCAATGTTGCCGAACAGGCTGCCGGTGGTCAGCAGATGGTCGGTGACCCACAGATCCGCCGTCGCCATCGCACCCAGCTGATACATGTAGAAGTTTTCCGGCCCGCCGACGGACTGGTTCAGTACCGGATCGATATGGAAATCAAAGCGCGATTTATCGATATACCAGCCCTGCTCGGTGGTTTCCGGCACGATCGGCTCTACGCGTTTTTGCACCAGCTCGGTTTCATGCCCGAGCGGTTCGCCTTCAAGATGGCGCTTGAGGCTGGCGACATCGGTTTCGGTGGTGACCTGCGGCAGATTCAGGCGGTTCTCCGTCACGCGGATCGTGCGGATCCCGTCCGGGAGATCGTTCATCACGATCCGGTTGGCGCGTTCGATCCCTTCACGCGAGTCGCGGTATTTCACCTGCTCGCCGGTGACGTACAGCGTATCGCCTTTCACCTGAATTTTCGGATCGGCCAGACCGGCGTTGTATTTCAGCAGCGTCAGCTGGTTTGCCACCACGGAGTGCTGCAGAATCGCATCCTGCGGCTCCGGCCGGTAGGCAGGCCGCGCGTTATCGTTGTAGTGCGGCCGCATGTCGTTGAAGTTGGTGCGCAGCGTGAAGCCAAACATCACCGTGTTGCCGCGCTCGTAGCTGAGGTTAACGTCGGCCCAGTCGGTGACGCGATAAATGGCGCCGACGTTAAACTTGCTCTTCTGCTCAATCTTCCCGGCGAAGTCCTGCGAGTAGTCGTTCCCTTCGTACTCCAGCTTCAGGCGCAGCGGCTGCCACGGCGTCTGGTATTCCACACCACCGAACAGCGAGGCCGGGCCGTGGAACATCTGGTCGCCGTTGATGGAACCGGCTTTCTTGTAGCTGTTATCGCGGTAGCAGTATTTATCGCTGTAGGTACAGAACGGGTTTTTAACGTTGCCGCTGGTGCCGAGATAGCCCCAGCCAAGACCGAGAGAAAAATCAAACGGTCCCCAGGCCTTGCTGGCCACGATGTATTCCGCGTCGAACAGGCCGGTACCGCCGATATCTTTTGCACCCACGGAGACCTGCGGCATCCAGTAGCTCTCTTCCCACAGGCGCAGCTTGACGTCGAAGGCTTTATCTTTGTAGGTCTGATCGCCGGAGAAGGCGTCGACGCTGCTGTACTGTTTCGTACGCACGTCGGTGTAGCGCAGCGTGGTTTCAAGCCACGGGAAAAGCTGTACGGAAGCGGAATAGTAGCGATACTGGTCGTTATCGCGGTAGTTAAGGCTAATTTCCCCTTCACGCGCCATGCGTGCGGTAGGCGTTTGCAGTAAACCGACGCCGCCGAAGTCTGACTGAGACGGGCCAACAGGTGCCGGATACGTTTCTGCATGGCAGGCGGCGCTTACGCAGAGCGCCAGCATGCTGTAGAGATAGGTTCTTTTCATTCTTCCGGTATCCGCTGTGTCAGGGAGTGAAGGATATCGGCGTTAAGCCCGTCATATGCCTTCGTCCAGAAATGGTCGGCAAAACCGACAAAAATGATGCTGCCCGGCATGGGTTCGATATGGCGTTTATTCCAGTACGCCACCGGCGCTTTTTGCGTATGCCCGTCTGGATAAATAATCCATGCGTAGCTGTTATCCGCGCCGCTCAGCAGGCTTTGTTCGTCGAGATAGCTCGCCACGTCGCGGCCGGGCGTAAAGGGCTTTTTACCGGGGCTGCTGATAAGCCCCATCACGGTCACCGCCGTCGGCTTCACCGGAAGCCAGAGGGTGTACTCCCCTTCAAGCGTGGGGTTGCCCTTTTCCGTGACGCGCACTTCATCTGGATCAAGATTGACTTTCTGGCGGCCTGTCACTTTCAGCGCCTGAAGCTGCTGGCGAACGCTGTTAATGGCCGCGGCATCGTCGCCGTCTTCCTGCTCCGCCAGGCTCGTCAGGCGGGCCAGCAGGGCACGGTGTTCCTGCTCCGCCTTAACCGTCGCCTGACGCTCGCCGATCACCGCTCCCGGCCACCAGCTGTTGGCAAGCCTTGGCTGCCCGACGAGATCGAGCAGATGCTCGGCGTTGGTTAAGGTTTTGGGTTTTTCACTATCCGGCGTGTAGACCTTTACCGTTCCTGCAGACCACGCGAGCGGCGCGGCAAGGCTGGCGAGAAGCGCAGCGTGGATGAGCGTTTTCATGATTTCGCCGCCTTGATCAGGGTGGTTTTCACCGGGAAGAAACCGGCACCGAGATACTGCAAGGACTGACGGATCTGCCCATCCTCGTCGATCCAGAAGCGGTTATGCCAGGTGACCTGGTCGGTTGTCACCTTCTCATCCAATACGCGCACCTGAGTTTCGTCGCTGCCGACTTTCACGCTGTCCGTACCGTCCCAGCGGAAGGTGGAGCGGGCCGTGGCGTAGCGCACCTGCTTGTGCTCGGTCCAGCCCATCGTGCGCGTCCAGCTTGCGCCGTCGACGATCTGATTTGGCTTGATGAGCGGGTCTTCGGCGAGATTATTCACCTCGATCAAGTTGTCGCCGCCGAGCAGCGTTTTCACGATTCGGGCATGCTGCGTGACGATGGTGGCCTGATCCTGCGTCACCCATTTCTGCTGCCCGTTTTCATCGAAAGCGAGCACCACAAACAACTGCGGGCCATCGTTTAGCTGCATGTACTGGCTGGCGTACGGCATGTTCTGAAGTTCGTCATCGGTCAGATGAACGCCCGGCGTGCCGAACAGGCTTTCCCACAGTGAATGTCCCAGCCCTTTGGTGGTGGCTGAGCACGCCTGCAACAGCAGGCAAATCAGAATGATTGCAGGTCGCTTCACGACTCTTCTCCGAAGGGGCGAAATAACCACACCGAAGTGTGGTTATGATTAAAACACCCGGTATTACTGGGTGCTGGTTGTCGTAGTGGTCGTGGTTCCGGTATTGGAGCCATCACCGCCACCGGTTGCCGCCAGCGCGACACCCACGGCTGAACTTACGGTGCTGGTGCTGGCTGCGGTAGAACTTCCCGCAGACGCAGACGTCGCTGCCGACCCTGCTGCTTCCCCGACCTGGACCGGAGCTGCATAAACAGACGTCGCCGCAAGTGCAGATATGGCAAAAATGCCATACAGTACTTTCTTCATAACAATTTCCCTTCAATGAATGAATGGAGATTTGCCCGAAAAGAAATTCAGGCGGAATCGAGTATACACAACTACAGCAGAGGGTTTACCGTGGGGGGAAATAGGGAGATGGTTTTCGGACTAATGGATAAAACAGAAACTAAAAACAAATATTTGAAATAAATAATCTATAAAAATCAATAAATTATAATATATCCTTATTATCTTAGCTCTACGTATTTTCTTAAAATAAACCGCAGCAATTAGCAGGTTAACCGCCTTTTTCAGATTAAACTCAGAGTCAGAATTTGAGTTAACTAACAGACATCAGGAATTATCCGATAAAAAAATGCCGGCATATCGCCGGCATTTTTCATGACATATTAATTACGCACGCCATGCTTTATAACGGTTAATCAAACCATTGGTGGAGCTGTCGTGGCTGTCGATGGCTTTATCGTCACCCAGCTCTGGAAGAATGCGGTTTGCCAGCTGTTTGCCCAGCTCAACGCCCCACTGGTCAAAGGTGAAGATGTTCAGGATCGCGCCCTGGGTGAAGATCTTGTGCTCGTACAGCGCAATCAGCGCGCCCAGGCTGAACGGGGTGATTTCGCGCAGCAGGATGGAGTTGGTTGGACGGTTGCCTTCGAACACTTTGAACGGCACAACGTGCTCCAGCGTGGCCGGATCTTTACCCTGGTCACGGTATTCCTGCTCAACCACTTCGCGGGATTTACCGAACGCCAGCGCTTCGGTCTGTGCGAAGAAGTTAGACAGCAGCTTCGGATGGTGGTCGGACAGCGGGTTGTGCGTGATCGCCGGGGCGATGAAATCGCACGGTACCATTTTGGTACCCTGGTGAATCAGCTGGTAGAACGCATGCTGGCCGTTGGTGCCCGGCTCGCCCCAGATGATCGGGCCAGTCTGGTAATCCACCGCGTTGCCGTTACGGTCAACGTACTTACCGTTGGATTCCATGTTGCCCTGCTGGAAGTAAGCCGCAAAACGGTGCATATACTGGTCGTATGGCAGGATCGCTTCGGTTTCAGCGCCGAAGAAGTTGTTGTACCAGATACCGATCAGCGCCAGCAGCACCGGCAGGTTTTTCTCAGGCGCGGTGGTGGAGAAGTGTTTGTCCATCGCATGCGCGCCGGAGAGCAGCTCAACGAAGTTGTCAAAGCCCACGGACAGGATGATGGACAGACCGATTGCAGACCACAGCGAGTAGCGGCCGCCAACCCAGTCCCAGAACTCGAACATGTTCGCGGTGTCGATACCGAACTCGCTGACCGCTTTACCGTTGGTAGACAGCGCCGCGAAGTGTTTCGCCACGTGCTTGTTGTCGCCCGCGGTTTTCAGGAACCAGTCACGCGCGCTGTGGGCGTTGGTCATGGTTTCCTGGGTGGTAAAGGTTTTAGACGCCACCAGGAACAGGGTGGTTTCCGGGTTCACGTTTTTCAGCACTTCGGCGATGTGGGTACCATCGACGTTAGAGACAAAGTGCATGTTGAGGTGGTTTTTGTACGGGCGCAGGGCTTCGGTCACCATGAACGGGCCGAGGTCAGAGCCGCCGATACCGATGTTAACCACGTCGGTGATCGCTTTGCCGGTGTAGCCTTTCCAGCTGCCGGAGATGATCGCTTCAGAGAAGGTTTTCATCTTTTCCAGCACCGCGTTCACTTCCGGCATCACATCTTTGCCGTCAACGATGATTGGCGTATTGCTACGGTTGCGCAGCGCCACGTGCAGCACGGCACGGTCTTCGGTGCGGTTGATCTTCTCGCCGGAGAACATGGATTTGATGGCGTCGGCCAGCTCGGTCTCTTTCGCCAGATCCTGCAGTTTTGCCAGCGTCTCTTCGGTAATGCGGTTCTTGGAGAAATCCACCAGCATGAGGTCATCGAAGGTCGCGGAGAACTTGTTGAAACGATTGGCATCTTTCGCGAACAGATCCGCGATGGTGACGTCTTTCATTTCATCATAATGTTTCTGGAGTGCCTGCCAGGCAGCGGTCTGCGTTGGGTTGATGTTTTTCATTAGCAATACTCTTCTGATTTGAGAATTGTGACTGCGGTCGATTGTAGCGCCTGCAAATAAAAATTGTGATGGTTTTTATGCCATTGCCCTGGTCTGCATCAAACGCAGGTGAAAAGACCCGAAAAGTATAGCTGCTGTCGCGCCCTTCCGGCGTGGCGAAATGTCGGTCAAAAGGGGGTAAAAAGGAGCATAAAATATGGGCCTGTTATAAGTCCTGTTTCTCAGGGGTATCCCCCCATAAAAAATCCGCATAATCCCAGCATTGACAGGACCTCCCCCGCATTTTATTTATAGGGCCGTATTTTGCGCCTGCACCTGTTTTCGTTTCATTCTTGTGCCAAGGTCGCTTATTCATTCCCTGACACGAGGTTGTTATGACGAGTTTTGTGGTCGCCAAGTTTGGCGGCACCAGTGTGGCCGATTACGATGCCATGAACCGCAGCGCCGATGTGGTGCTGGCCGATCCGAATACCCGCCTGGTGGTGCTCTCTGCATCCGCCGGCGTGACGAACCTGCTGGTTTCTCTGTCTGAAGGACTGGAAGCGACAGAACGTTTCGTGAAGCTGGATGCACTGCGCAAAATTCAGTTCGACATTCTTGAACGTCTGCAAAACCCGAACGTGATCCGCGAAGAAGTGGAGCGCCTGCTGGAAAATATCACCACCCTGGCAGAAGCGGCGTCACTGGCCACCTCCACCGCTCTGACCGATGAACTGGTCAGCCACGGTGAATTGATGTCTACCCTGCTGTTCGTTGAAATTATGCGCGAGCGTAACGTTCAGGCGCAGTGGTTTGACGTGCGTAAAGTGATGCGCACCAGCGATCGTTTTGGGCGCGCTGAACCGGACGTTGAGATGCTGGCCGAGCTCACCAACCAGCAGCTGGCGCCGCGCCTGGCAGAAGGCATGGTGATCACCCAGGGCTTTATCGGCAGCGAAGCGAAAGGACGCACGACCACGCTTGGCCGTGGCGGCAGCGATTACACCGCCGCGCTGCTGGGCGAAGCCCTGCACGCAACGCGCGTGGATATCTGGACGGATGTGCCGGGTATTTACACCACCGATCCGCGCGTCGTTTCCGCGGCAAAACGTATTGATGTGATTGCCTTTGAAGAAGCGGCGGAAATGGCCACCTTCGGCGCGAAAGTGCTGCATCCGGCAACGCTGCTGCCCGCCGTCCGCAGCGATATTCCGGTCTTCGTTGGCTCCAGTAAAGATCCAAAAGCGGGCGGGACGCTGGTCTGCAAGAAAACCGAGAACCCGCCGCTGTTCCGCGCGCTGGCCCTGCGCCGCCGCCAGACGCTGGTCACGCTGCACAGCCACAATATGCTCCACTCCCGCGGCTTCCTGGCGGAAGTGTTTGGCATCCTCGCGCGCCATAACATCTCTGTAGATTTGATTACCACCTCCGAGGTGAGCATTGCGCTGACGCTGGACACCACCGGCTCTACCTCCACCGGCGACACCCTGCTGACGCAGTCGCTGCTGATTGAGCTGTCTGAGCTGTGCCGCGTGGAGGTCGAAGAAGACCTGGCGCTGGTGGCCATCATCGGTAACAAGCTGTCTCGCGCCTGCGGCGTGGGCAAAGAGGTGTTCGGCGTGCTTGACCCGTTCAACATCCGCATGATCTGCTACGGTGCCTCCAGCTATAACCTTTGCTTCCTGGTCCCTGCCGATCAGGCCGAGCAGGTGGTGCAGAAACTTCATCAGAATTTGTTTGAATAAAATTCGTTAGCACGATAAACAATACCTATAAGCCGGGCACAGACCCGGCTTTTTCATAACTAAACAACACGACAATACTGCAAGGAATTCACTATGTTATCCGCTATCACCCGGCTGTTCCCGCTATGGGCGCTGCTGCTCTCCGTACTCGCGTATTACACCCCTAACACGTTCACGGGCATTGGTCCGTGGGTCACCACGCTGCTGATGCTGATTATGTTCGGCATGGGCGTGCACCTGAAAATCGACGATTTTAAACGCGTGCTGTCGCGCCCGGCGCCGGTGGCTGCAGGGATCTTCCTGCACTACCTGGTGATGCCGCTCGCGGCCTGGCTGCTGGCGATGGCCTTTAAGATGCCGCCCGATCTCTCCGCCGGGATGGTGCTGGTGGGCAGCGTCGCCAGCGGTACGGCATCTAACGTGATGATCTATCTCGCGAAAGGTGACGTGGCGCTCTCCGTGACCATCTCTTCGGTATCCACGCTGGTGGGCGTGATTGCCACACCGCTGTTAACCCGCCTGTACGTGGACGCGCATATTCAGGTGGACGTGATGGGCATGCTGCTCAGCATTCTGCAGATTGTGGTGATCCCGATTGCGCTGGGGCTGGTCATTCACCATCTGTTCCCGCGCGTGGTGAAAGCGGTTGAGCCGTACCTGCCCGCGTTTTCGATGGTCTGCATTCTGGCGATCATCAGCGCCGTGGTGGCCGGTTCCGCGTCGCACATTGCCTCCGTAGGCTTTGTGGTGATCGTCGCGGTGGTACTGCACAACACCATCGGCCTGCTGGGCGGATACTGGGGCGGGAAGCTGTTTGGCTTTGACGAGTCCACCTGCCGCACGCTGGCAATCGAGGTAGGCATGCAGAACTCCGGCCTGGCAGCGGCGCTGGGTAAAATTTACTTCTCACCGCTGGCGGCCCTGCCGGGCGCGCTGTTCTCCGTCTGGCACAACCTGTCCGGCTCGCTGCTGGCGGGCTACTGGTCCGGTAAGCCGATTGATGAGCAACCGAAAAAAGATGCGCTGAAGCAGGGTTAATTGACGCGGCTTGCTTTACACTGAAGCCTCCCCATCAGGAGGCTTCAGCAATGGCTACACCACGATTGACCCAGAAAGACATGACGGAAGCCGAGCAGCGCGAACTGAAAACGCTTCTCGACCGCGCCCGCATCGCCCATGGCCGCACGCTGACGAACGCCGAAACCAATCAGGTTAAAAAAGAGTACATCGACAAGCTGATGGCGCAACGTGAGGCTGCGGCGAAAAAAGCCCGCAAGCTGAAAAAAGAGCAGGCTTATAAGCCGGATGCAGAGGCGACCTTTTCCTGGTCCGCCAATACATCAACCCGTGGAAGGCGCTAATCAGCGCCCTTTCTTTTTGCGACCCGGCTGGGTAAAGCGTTTTCCGTTACCCGGCTTGCCCCGCCCTTTCTCTTCCGCCTGCGGTGCCTTAACTACCGGACGTTTAATCGCCTGCGTTTTCGGTTTGGCTTTGGCTTTCGGCTTCGCTTCGGACGAGGAGTTTTCGATAAGCTTGAACAGCTCGATCAGCTCGTCGTCCGTTAAGTCACGCCACTCGCCCAGCGGGATCCCGGACAGGCTGACGTTCATGATGCGCGTACGTTCCAGCTTCGTCACTTCATAACCAAAATACTCGCACATGCGACGGATCTGGCGGTTCAGGCCCTGCACCAGCGTGATACGGAACGCAAAGGGCGCTTCTTTTTTGACCTTGCACTTCTTCGTCACGGTGCCCAGAATCGGCACGCCTGCGCCCATGCCGCGGATAAATTCGTCCGTCACCGGCTTGTTCACCGTAACGATATACTCTTTCTCGTGGTCGTTACCGGCACGCAGAATTTTGTTCACCAGGTCGCCGTGGTTGGTGAGGAAAATCAGCCCCTGAGAGTCTTTATCCAGACGGCCAATCGGGAAAATACGGCTACTGTGGTTCACGAAATCAACAATGTTGTCCCGCTCGCCGTCTTCCGTGGTGCTGACAATCCCAACCGGTTTGTTCAACGCGATAAACACCAGGTCTTCAGCATCACGCGGTTCAATGAGCTGACCATTCACTTTAACCACGTCGCCAGGGACCACCTGGTCACCGATAGTGGCGCGTTTGCCGTTGAGGAAGACGTTACCTTGTTCAATGTAACGGTCCGCCTCGCGACGTGAGCAGATCCCGCTCTCGCTAATGTACTTGTTTAATCGGGTTGATTGAGTTGGCAGCATAGTTTCTCCTGTGAAGGGCGAAATATACCTTAGGTATGGACTGGAAAAAAAGATTAGCCGACCGTAACTGAGACGGGTTTTCCAAGTTTACATAACATCATGATCAGCGTATCAAGGGTGAACTTACTGGTTTTGAGGTTCACGACATCAGACACGCGGGGACGAGAGACGTTTAGCCTGGCGGCAGCGTCAGTCTGACGCAGTTTATTCTCCGCAATCCACGAGGAAATTTCCTGCATCAGTTGCCGCTTGATGGCAAGCAACTGCTCAACCTCTTTTTCGGCACTTTCGTGCAACTGTTTAGCTTCACTTTCTTCAAAACCCAGCTCAGCAAAAATGTTCGTTTCTGAAGCTGTCACATGCCGAATTTTTGTATCAACGCGTCTTCCCATTTTCATCCTCTCCGAGCATCAAGCACCGCCTGAAAACGTGCCTTTGCTATGTATTTATCATGGCCTGATGTCCGCTGCGTTTTCTTCTTAAAGCAATGCAGTACGTAAACAGCATCCTCATAACGAGCCAAATAGATGATTCGGTATGCGCCCGTGTCACCGCGTAGCCGTATCTCTGCAACGCCTTTGCCAATCTCTGAGATCGGCTTCCAGTCTGCCGCCTCTAATCCAGCCTGTAATCGATGTAGCTGATACCCTGCTTCCCGCCGGATTTCCTCCGGGAAGCCGAGCAAATCATCGAAGGCACTCCCCATCCATGCAATGGGTCTCATTGCTGGTTTTTCTGACAGCATACCACATCCCTGTATAAAATTTTATACATAAAAGATTACATTGTCTCACGCCACAGGTCTGCTTATGACCTGTGGCGTGACGTTACGTTTTCAGTAGAGTTTGGTCACGCCTCATGGAGAGGATCTGCGAGGCGCTTTCAGAGATTAATACTCATCCCGCTCGTCGTCTTCATCCGGCTGTTCCATCACGCTATACGCCACTGCGCAGAACAGCGAGTTAAGACGCTTCATATCCCCCAGCAGCCCCAGGTGCAGGGAGCTGGTCTCGATGCTCTGCACGTTCTGCTGGTGCAGACGTTCAACGTGGGCGTGCGAGTAGCGACGGTTGAGAATGCGGAAACGATGCTTGTTGCGGCGCAGGCGGCGCGCGCTCGGTACGTCGCTGGAGAAGAACACCGACATCGCCAGCTTCAGGTTGCTCACCAGCTTTTCGTGCAGCGCTTCGAGCTCCTTCAGCCCTTCCACGGAGAACGCCCGACGCGCGGCCAGGGATTTGTCCGCGATTTCGCTGCCCATACGCTCAACGATGTCCGAGGCCTGCTCCAGGTTAAGCGACATCTCAATGATTTCCGCCCAGCGGCGGGACTCCTCTTCCGCCAGTTCGTCCTGCGGGATACGCGCCAGATAGAGCTTGATGGCGGTATAAAGCACGTTGATGTCGTCCGCCAGCCTGCGCAGCTCTTTTTCCTCGCGCGGCTCGCCGTGCATCACCTTCTGCAGCCCTTCGAGCATGGTTTCCATGGCGTCGCCCATGCGCAGCGTTTCGCGGGCGGCGTTGGCGATGGCCAGCGCGGGGGTGTCCAGCACGGAGGTATCCAGATGCTTCGGCTTAAGGCGCGCATCCAGCTCCGGTTCATCACGGATAAGACGCTCGCAGAAGCGGGCCATCGGCGCGGCAAACGGCACCATCGCCAGGCAGCGCACCAGGTTATAGAAGACGTGGAAGTAGATCACCAGCTCCGCTTTCGGCAGCGGGAGGTTGTCCATCAGGTTTGCCAGCGGATGGACAAACGGCAGAATAATCAGGCTGCCCACCAGCTTAAACAGCAAACTCCCCAGCGCCACGCGGCGGGCGGCAGCATTGGCCGCGCTGTTGTTGAGCATCGCCAGCAGGCCAGAGCCGAGGTTAGCGCCGATCACCAGACACAGCGCCACCGGGAAGGAGATCGCGCCCGCGGCGGTGAGCGTGGCCGTCAGCAGCACGGCGGCCAGGCTGGAGTAGCTGATGATGGCAAACACTGCCCCGATCAGCGCATCCAGCATGATGTCACCGGTCAGCGAGGCGAAGATGACCTGCACGCCGTTCGCCTGGGTGATAGGCGTCACCGCCTGCACAATCAGTTCCAGCGCCAGCAGAATCAGCCCGAGGCCAATGCCCACGCGGCCAAGCTGCCCGGCCCGGGTCTGCTTGCGGCCAAGGAAAAAGATCACACCGATGAAAATCAGCAGCGGCGACAGCCAGGAGAGATCGAACGTCAGGATACGCGCCATCAGCGCGGTACCGACGTCAGCACCCAGCACGATCACCAGCGCCGGGGCGAGCGCGACCAGATCCTGCGCCACGAACGAGGTGACGAGCATGGTGGTGGCATTGCTGCTTTGCACCAGCGCCGTGACGCCAATCCCCGCGCAGAAGGCGAGCGGCTTCTTCTCAACGCTGCCGCTGAGGACGGTACGTAAGCGCGCGCCGAACACGCGCATCACGCCGGTGCGGACAATATGGGTGCCCCATACGAGCAGTGCGACTGCCGAAAGCAGATGTAACAACGTCAGCACGGAAGTGGGTTCTCCTTATCGTTATAGATTTTATGATTAAGTATAAGGGTTTAAACGTAAGAAAGAGACAGGGCACCGTTGAGGTGCCCTGTTTGTTGTAAGGAAAAGTGACGTTAGTCCGCGTCGTAGCCTAAATTCGGTGCCAGCCAGCGCTCTACCTCAGACACGCTCATGCCTTTGCGCAGGGCGTAATCTTCGATCTGATCGCGCTGCAGCTGCGCCACGGCGAAGTACTTGCTGTCCGGATGACTGAAGTACCAGCCCGACACGGATGCGCCCGGCCACATGGCGAACGACTCGGTGAGCTTCATGCCGGTATGCGCTTCTACGTCCAGAAGTTTCCAGATAGTGCCTTTTTCGGTGTGTTCCGGACAGGCCGGATAGCCCGGCGCCGGACGAATGCCCTGGTAGTTTTCGCGGATCAGCTCCTCGTTGCTGAGGTTCTCATTCGCCGCGTAACCCCAGTACACCTTACGTACGCGTTCGTGCAGGTATTCAGCAAAGGCTTCCGCCAGGCGGTCGGCAATCGCTTTCACCATGATCTTATTGTAATCATCGTGTTGCGCTTCAAACGCGTCCGCCAGGGCGTCTTCTTCCAGACCGCCGGTTACCGCAAAGGCGCCGATATAGTCAGCTTTCCCGCTCAGCTTCGGCGCAACGAAATCCGCCAGGCAGTAATTGGCAAAGCCCACTTTTTCGGTTTGCTGCCGCAGGTGATGGCTCACGGCCAGCACGTGGGTGCGGGTTTCATCGCGGTAGATTTCCACGTCGTCACCCACGCGGTTCGCCGGGAACAGCCCCACCACGCCGCGCGGGTTGAGGGTTTTCTCTGCGCTCAGCGTGTCCAGCATATCGTTGGCGTCTTTAAACAGACGCTTCGCCTCTTCGCCTACGACTTCATCTTCGAGGATGCGCGGATATTTGCCCGCCAGCGACCAGGTCATAAAGAACGGCGTCCAGTCAATGTAGTTGCGCAGCGTCTCGATGCTGGCCGTCACGTCCTGCACGCCCAGACGATGCGCGACCGGCGGCGTATAGCTTGCCCAGTCAAAGGCCAGGTCGTTATCGCGTGCGGCAGCGAGCGTCACCGGCGGCGTGCGCGGTTTTTTGCGCCCGTGCTGCACGCGAACGGTTTCGTACTCCTGGCGAGTGCGCGCCACAAACTCGTCGCGCTGAGTCTCGGAGAGCAGTGCGGAAACCACGCCCACCGTGCGCGAGGCGTTCTGCACGTAAACCGTCGGTCCGCTGTAGTTCTGCTCGATCTTCACTGCCGTGTGCGCTTTCGAGGTGGTCGCCCCGCCAATCAGCAGCGGAATGGTGAAGCCCTGACGCTCCATCTCTTTTGCCACGTTGACCATTTCGTCGAGCGACGGCGTAATCAGGCCGGAGAGGCCAATCAGATCGGCGTTCACTTCGCGCGCGGTCTTGAGGATTTTATCCGCCGGAACCATCACGCCAAGGTCGATAATTTCGTAGTTATTACACTGCAACACCACGCCAACAATGTTTTTGCCGATGTCGTGCACGTCGCCCTTCACGGTGGCGATAACCATTTTACCGTTGCTGGAGCCCTTCTCTTTGCTGGCTTCGATGAAGGGTTCAAGATAAGCCACTGCCTGCTTCATGACGCGAGCGGATTTCACCACCTGCGGCAGGAACATCTTGCCCTCGCCGAACAGATCGCCAACCACGTTCATGCCGTCCATCAGCGGCCCTTCGATCACCTCAATCGGGCGGGCTGCCTGCTGACGCGCCTCCTCGGTGTCCTGCTCAATGAACTCGGTAATCCCTTTCACCAGCGAGTATTCCAGACGCTTTTTCACGTCCCAGGAACGCCACTCGGCCTGCTGAACATTGGCCGATTCATCCGATTTACTGCCGCGGTATTTTTCCGCCAGGTCGAGCATGCGCTCGGTGGCGTCGTCGCGACGGTTGAGGATCACGTCCTCTACGGCATCGCGCAGTTCGGCAGGCAGATCGTCGTAAATCGCCAGCTGTCCGGCGTTGACGATGCCCATGTCCATCCCATTGCGGATGGCGTAGTAGAGGAACACGGCGTGGATCGCTTCACGCACCGGGTCGTTGCCGCGGAACGAGAACGAGACGTTCGACACGCCGCCGGAGATCAGCGCATGCGGCAGCTCGCGCTTGATGTCTTCACACGCGCCGATAAAGTCCTGGGCGTAGTTGTTGTGCTCTTCGATGCCGGTCGCGACGGCAAAGATGTTCGGGTCGAAAATAATGTCTTCCGGCGGAAAGCCCACCTCTTCGGTCAGAATTTTGTACGCGCGGCGGCATATCTCAATTTTGCGCTCGCGGGTGTCGGCCTGGCCCACCTCATCGAAGGCCATCACCACCACGGCCGCACCGTAGCGGCGCACCATCTTCGCGTGGTGGATAAAGATATCCACGCCCTCTTTCATCGAGATGGAGTTAACGATGCCTTTGCCCTGAATGCACTTCAGCCCTTTTTCGATGACCTCCCACTTGGAGGAGTCAATCATGATCGGCACGCGGGCGATATCCGGCTCACCGGCAATCAGGTTGAGGAAACGCACCATCGCCGCTTCGGCGTCAAGCATCCCCTCGTCCATGTTGATATCGATAATCTGCGCCCCGCTTTCCACCTGCTGGCGGGCGACGTCCAGCGCTTCGCTGTACTTCTCTTCTTTGATCAGGCGCTTGAATTTAGCGGAACCAGTAACGTTGGTACGTTCACCCACGTTCACAAACAGGCTGTCGTCGCCGATGGTCAACGGCTCCAGGCCGGAAAGGCGACAGGCAACCGGCAGCTCGGGCAGCTTGCGCGGCGGCAGCCCGTCCACGGCGCGGCTCATGGCGGCGATGTGCTCCGGCGTGGTGCCGCAGCAGCCGCCGACGATGTTCAGGAAGCCTGACTCGGCCCACTCGCGGATTTGCGCCGCCATGGTGTCAGCATCCAGATCGTACTCGCCAAACGCGTTCGGCAGACCGGCGTTCGGATGCGCGGTAACGTAGCATTCGGCGATGCGCGAAAGCTCCTGCACGTACTGGCGCAGTTCGTCTGGTCCCAGCGCGCAGTTCAGGCCGAAGGAGAGCGCGTCGGCGTGGCGCAGGGAGTTATAAAACGCTTCGGTTGTCTGGCCGGACAGGGTGCGGCCGGAGGCGTCGGTGATGGTGCCGGAGATCATGATCGGCAGGTCAACGCCCAGCGCCTCAAACTCCTCTTTCACCGCGTATATCGCGGCTTTGGCGTTGAGGGTATCGAACACCGTTTCAATCAGGATCAGGTCGGAGCCACCTTCCACCAGCGCTTTGGTCGATTCACGATACGCCGTAACCAGCTGGTCAAAGGTGATATTACGAAACGCCGGATCATTTACGTCCGGTGAAATTGACGCGGTGCGGTTGGTCGGGCCAAGCACCCCGGCAACGTAGCGCGGTTTATCCGGGGTACGGGCGGTCCATTCGTCGGCGCAGGCGCGGGCGAGCCTGGCCGCCTCATAGTTGATCTCCGCCGACAGGGATTCCATCTGGTAATCCGCCATGGCGATGGTTGTCGAGTTGAAGGTGTTGGTTTCTACAATATCCGCACCCGCTTCAAAGTAGACGTTGTGGATATCCCTGATGACGGACGGTTTGCTCAACACCAGCAGGTCGTTGTTCCCTTTCAGGTCGCAGGGCCAGTCGGCGAAGCGCTCGCCGCGGAAATCGTCTTCGCTCAGACGATAGCCCTGGATCATGGTGCCCATACCGCCGTCCAGCACCAGAATTCGTTCATTTAACTGCGCACGCAGTTGCTCTACTTTGCTGCTCACACTTGCTCCCGACAACGCTCAACAAGGCCAAAAGGCTGCGTTCCATACTGGCACAATCTCGCAGGGTGGAAAAGTCACGCCGCGGTAACATGAGACATGTTCACCATCACTCCTCCGATCAGTCAGGAAAGCGGTTGCAAATTCACCAAATAAAACGAAAATGATTTCCACGATACAGAAAAAGGAGATCGTCATGGTCGCGACCGTTCCCGCCAAACGCGGCAGAAAACCTGCCGCCACCGCCGCTGCACAACCCGGCGGACAGGTTCAATCCCTGACGCGCGGTCTGAAGCTGCTGGAGTGGATAGCCGAGTCGCACGGTAGCGTGGCCCTGACGGAGCTGGCCCAGCAGGCTGGCCTGCCGAACTCCACCACGCACCGCCTGCTGACCACCATGCAGCAGCTGGGCTTTGTCCGCCAGGTCGGCGAGCTGGGGCACTGGGCGGTGGGCGCGCATGCGTTTATCGTGGGCAGCAGCTTCCTTCAGAGCCGTAACCTGCTGGCGATTGTTCACCCGATCCTGCGCAAGCTGATGGAGGAGTCCGGCGAGACGGTGAACCTTGCGGTGCTCGACCAGAGCGACCACCAGGCGATTATCATCGACCAGGTGCAGTGCACGCAGCTGATGCGCATGTCCGCGCCGATTGGCGGCAAGCTGCCGATGCACGCCTCCGGGGCGGGGAAAGCGTTTCTCTCGCAGCTGAGCGAAGAGCAGGTGACCGGGCTGCTGCACCGAAAAGGGCTGCACGCCTATACCCACGCCACGCTGGTGTCGCCGGTGCATCTGAAAGAAGATCTGGCGTTGACCCGCAAGCGCGGCTATTCGTTTGATGACGAAGAACATGCCCTTGGGCTGCGCTGCCTCGCGGCCTGTATTTTCGACGAACATCGCGAGCCGTTTGCTGCGATCTCCATCTCTGGCCCCATCTCACGTATGACCGACGACCGGGTGACCGAGCTGGGCGCGCTGGTGATTAAGGCCGCGAAAGAGGTGACGCTGGCGTACGGTGGGATTCGTTAAACCGCACACAAAACCGCTGCTTGCGGCGGTAAGCGTACACATCCTCCACGTGCCCATTTTTGATCCGCGTTTGTAGCCCGCGCCAGTAGCTGGCGTGGAACAGATCTTCATGCATTTCTTCAAATAACGGCCCGATGCGTGGGTCCGCACACAGCCAGTGGCGAAACTCCTCGGGAAACACATCGCCCGGCGAAACGCTGTACCACGGCTCGCTGGAGAGCTCATCCTCCGGGTAACGGGGCGGCGGGATATCGCGAAAGTTCACCTCGGTCATGTAGCAAATTTCATCGTAATCGTAGAACACCACCCGCCCGTGCCGGGTGACGCCGAAGTTTTTAAACAGCATATCGCCAGGGAAGATATTGGCGGCGGCGAGCTGGCGGATAGCGTTGCCGTACTCTTCGATGGCATCACGTAATGCCTGGCCCTCTGACTGTTCCAGCCAGATATTGAGCGGCACCATACGGCGCTCAATATAGAGATGGCTAATCGCTATTTTATCGCCCAGATCGGTGATTTTCGTCGGCGCTTCCTGCATTAACAGCGACATAAGCGCCGGATCGATCTGCTGCTTATCCAGCACAAAGTTTTCAAACTCCTGGGTATCGGCCATTCGCCCGACGCGATCGTGCTCTTTTACCAGCTGATAGCAGGCGCGGACGTGGGCGGCGGTCATCTCTTTCTGCGGGGCGAATCTGTCTTTTATCACCTTAAAGACCCGGTCGAAGCCCGGCAGCGTGAAGACCAGCATCACCATGCCGCGGATACCTGGCGCTTCGATAAACTGCTCATCCGCCGCGGTGACATAGCGCAGGTATTCCCGGTAACTTTCCGTTTTGGCATGCTTCTGACAGCCAATCGCCATATACAGCTCGGCGGTAGTTTTGCCCGGCAGGATCTCGCGCAGCCACTCCACCAGGGCGGCAGGCAGCGGGGCGTACACCATGAAATAGGAGCGGGCGAAGCCAAACACGATGCTGGCCTCGGCGCTGGTGGTCAGGCAGGTATCGACAAACAGTTCGCCGTCGTCGGTACGGTGAATGGGCAACAGAAACGGCACAATGGCCGTCGGCGTAACCAGTTTGCCCACCAGCCAGGCGGCCTTATTCCGGTAGAACAGCTCGTTGGCCACCTGCAAATGGCTGCGGCTGAGCACCTCCTCGCCGTAGGTTTCACGAAGATGCGCATGGATATAGCCGATATCCCGGAGCTTGTTCTCCCACGGCAGGCGCAGCGGCAAATCCGTTAAGATGCGATGCAGGAGCTTTTCCCACCCGCGATCGGGAAAGAAATCTTTCGCCAGCGGACGCGGAATGGTACGGAAGCGGCGCTCAGGCTGGGAGCTGAAGATAAATAACCGCTCAGGAGATAATGAGCGGTGGTCAAATAACCGGCAATAGACGGAGTTGAAAAAGCTCTCCGCAATCTCGAAGCGAGGGTAGTCGGGTAACAGATGGGTGTAATGCTCTTTCACGCGCAGTAAAAATGCCGCGTCCGGGCTTTTACCGTCGGTAATACAGCGCAGCTGCTCCACCACCAGACCCACATGATGGTCATAGAGATGAATACGCTGCTTCATGGCCTGCTGAACCGCATGCCAGTCTGCATGTTCGAAGCGCTGCTGCGCGCCGGAGGTCACTTCCAGAAAACGGCCATACTGGGCATCAAAGCCCTGCAGAATGGTTTGGGCAATCAGCAATTCCAGGCCACGCGACATATATTCCCCCTCACCCCGTCCCTCTCCCCGGAGGGGAGAGGGGGAAAAGTTTAGAACTGTGCTTCTTCGGTTGACCCCGTTAAGGCGGTAACGGATGAGGCGCCTCCCTGGATGATGGTCGTCACGTTATCAAAGTAGCCCGTCCCCACTTCCTGCTGGTGAGAAACAAAGGTATAGCCGTCTTTACCAGCGGCAAACTCCGGCTGCTGCACCTTCTCAACGTAGTGCTTCATGCCCTCACCCTGCGCGTAAGCGTGCGCCAGGTCGAACATGTTGAACCACATGCTGTGGATGCCTGCCAGGGTGATGAACTGGTACTTGTAGCCCATATCCGACAGCTGCTGCTGGAAGCTGGCGATGGTTTTGTCATCCAGCTTTTTCTGCCAGTTGAAGGACGGCGAACAGTTGTAGGCCAGCAGTTTGCCCGGGTATTTCGCATGAATCGCATCGGCAAAGCGCTTCGCCAGCGCCAGATCCGGCGTGGACGTTTCACACCAGACCAGGTCGGCGTAAGGGGCATAGGCCAGGCCGCGGCTGATGGCCTGTTCGATACCGGCATGCGTGCGATAGAACCCCTCGCTGGTGCGCTCGCCGGTAATAAATTCGCTATCGTACGGATCGCAGTCAGAGGTAATCAGGTCTGCCGCATCCGCATCGGTACGGGCAATCACCAGCGTCGGCACGCCGAGCACGTCAGCAGCGAGACGCGCGGCAACCAGCTTCTGAATCGCTTCCTGGGTCGGGACGAGAACTTTTCCGCCCATATGCCCGCACTTCTTCACCGACGCCAGTTGGTCTTCGAAGTGAACGGCCGCTGCACCGGCCTCAATCATCGATTTCATCAGTTCGAAGGCGTTCAGCACGCCGCCGAAGCCCGCTTCCGCATCCGCCACGATCGGCAGGAAGTAATCAATAAAACGCGGATCGTTGGGCTCAATGCCTGCGGCCCACTGGATCTGATCCGCGCGGCGGAAGGTATTGTTGATCCGATCCACCACCGACGGTACCGAGTTGGCCGGATAAAGAGATTGATCCGGATACATGCTGGAGGCCAGGTTGGCGTCCGCCGCGACCTGCCAGCCGGAAAGGTAAATGGCTTCTATGCCGGCCTTCGCCTGCTGCAATGCCTGGCCGCCGGTCAGCGCACCGAGGCTGTTGATATAACCCTTTTTGGAGCCACCGTGCAGCAGCTTCCACATTTTCGCCGCACCGTTCTGTGCCAGCGTGCATTCCGGGTTGACCGAGCCGCGTAATTTCACCACGTCCTCCGCGCTGTAAGGACGGCGGATGCCTTCCCAGCGCGGTTGAGTCCACTCTTTCTTTAATTCTTCGATTTGTTGGGTACGGGTTTTCATGTGCAGATGCTCCATATTGTTATGTGGTGAGTTACGCCAGGAAGCGGTAGCCCGGCAGGGTCAGGAAGTCGATTAAGTCATCTGATGTGGTGATTTGCTCCATCAGGCGCGCTGCGTCGTCAAAGCGTCCGCTGCTGAAGCGGTGTTCGCCCAGCTCGTCCTGGATGACCCGCATCTCTTCGGCAAGCATCTGACGGAACAGGGCTTTGGTGACCGGCTTGCCGTTGCTGAGCGTTTTTTGATGGTGGATCCACTGCCAGATAGAGGTGCGCGAAATTTCCGCCGTGGCAGCATCTTCCATCAGGCCGTAGATAGGCACGCAGCCGTTGCCGGAGATCCACGCTTCGATGTACTGGACCGCGACGCGAATATTGGCACGCATCCCCTCTTCCGTTCGCTCGCCCGCACACGGTGCCAGCAGCTGTTCTTCAGCCGTTGGGGCATCTTCTTCGCGCGTGACAAACAGCTGATTTTTGTTATCGCCGAGTACGCGATTGAAGACCTCCATCGCCGTATCGGCCAGGCCCGGATGGGCAATCCACGTGCCGTCGTGACCGTTACGGGCTTCCAGCTCTTTATCGGCTTTCACCTTGTTGAGCACCTGATTATTGCGCTCCGCGTCTTTGCTCGGAATAAAGGCCGCCATGCCGCCCATCGCAAAGGCACCGCGCTTGTGGCAGGTTTTAATCAGCAGACGCGAATAGGCGCTCAGGAAGGGTTTATCCATGGTCACGACCTGGCGGTCCGGCAGTACGCGATCGGGATAGTTTTTCAGGGTTTTGATGTAGCTGAAAATATAGTCCCAGCGTCCGCAGTTCAGGCCGACAATGTGGTCGCGCAGGGCATGCAGAATTTCATTCATCTGGAACACGGCGGGCAGCGTTTCAATCAGCAGCGTGGCCTTGATCGTGCCGCGCGGCAGGTTGAAGCGATCTTCCGCGTAGCTAAATACTTCGCTCCACCAGGCGGCTTCCTGCCAGGCCTGCGTTTTTGGCAGATAGAAATAGGGACCGCTACCTTTTGCCAGCAGGTTTTTGTAGTTATGGAAGAAATAGAGAGCGAAATCAAACAGGCTGCCCGGAATGGCTTCTCCACGCCATGTGACATGTTTTTCAGGGAGGTGCAGACCTCGTACGCGACAGATCAGCACCGCCGGATTCGGTTTGAGCTGGTAGATTTTCCCGGCTTCGTTGGTGTAGCTGATAGTGCCGTTGACGGCATCGCGCAGGTTGATCTGCCCGTCGATAACTTTGTTCCAGTCCGGGGCCAGCGAGTCTTCAAAATCGGCCATAAAGACTTTAACGTTGGCGTTCATGGCGTTGATCACCATTTTGCGCTCTACCGGACCAGTGATCTCAACGCGACGATCCTGTAAATCTTCAGGAATGCCGCGGATTTTCCACTCACCACGACGAATGGAAGCAGTTTCCGAAATAAATCCTGGCAACTTGCCGTTATCGATTTCCTGCTGTTGGTGAATGCGTGCCGCCAGCAGCTTATTGCGCTGCGGCGTAAAGCGGGTCACCAGCTCAGTCAGAAACTCTACCGCTTCGGCCGTCAAAACCTGCTGTTCTTGCTCACCATTCGGCTGGGTAAAGGTCAATTCATCGACCGTGGTTGCCTGTTGAGTCATCGTTCTGCTCCTCATCAAAGATCCAAAATCACGCCCCCAATGCGAACGAAAGATCGTTGTGTAGTTTTCGCTCAGCAGGATTAAGACTATCTATAATTTTTCCAAAATCAAAAACAATTTCCATTTTAATTTTAATTACAACGCAACATAATGATTAATATGGAGTTAAAGTTTCCTGGTATGTTGAACAGGATTTCGGTAATAAAAAAGGCACCCGAAGGTGCCTGATCTGAATAGCTGAAACGCTTTAGGATCGTTTAATGCAGACGATTACTCCAGCGTCGGATTCATGTGGCGAAGATCGTACGGCGTAATCTGGTAGACGTAATAGTTGAGCCAGTTAGTGAACAACAGGTTTCCGTGGCTGCGCCAGGTTGCCCTCGGCTTGTTCTGCGGATCGTTTTTCGGGAAATAGTTGTACGGGATATCCGGATTAAGACCCGCTTCGACATCACGGAAATACTCTGATGCGAGAGTATCGGGATCATACTCAGGATGGCCGGTAACGAACGCGATACGTTTGTCTTTACTGGCAAACAGGTAGGCATCCCCGTCTTCCGTTTCGGCCAGGATCTCCAGATCGGTGTAATCACGAATCAGCTGGGCCGGAAAATCGGCGTAGCGGGAATGCGGGGCCAGGAAGGTGTCATCAAAACCACGCGTCAGCAGCGCGTGTGGATGAAGAATGTGGTGTTCGTATACGCCGGAGAGCTTTTGAGTGCGGGTTTGCTTGGGAATACCGTAGAGAATGTTGAGTGCAGCCTGTACCGCCCAGCAGACAAACAGCGTTGACGTGACGTGATCTTTTGCCCACTCCAGCACCTGTTTGATCTGCGGCCAGTAAGCAACATCGTTAAATTCAACCAGACCGAGCGGCGCGCCTGTCACAATCAGTCCGTCGAAGTTTTCCCCCCGAATATCTTCGAAGTTACAGTAGAAGTTATTTAGATGCTCAGAGGGCGTGTTACGTGACTCGCGGGCATCAATACGCAGCAGTTGAATATCGACCTGCAGCGGGGAGTTCGACAGCAGACGCAGAAACTGATTCTCCGTCTCAATCTTTTTCGGCATCAGGTTGAGGATGAGAACCTTCAGCGGGCGAATTTCCTGACCTGTCGCGCGTGAAGCCGTCATCACGAAGACGTTCTCTTCACGTAAGAAATTGACGGCTGGTAGCTCGTCCTGCACCCGAATCGGCATAACCTTACTTCCTCACAATATACGTATAAACGTTTAGACATCCAGACAGCTAACGATACCCAGAAATGGTATGAATGTCGAGCCTGCAAGTCGAAGGTGAGAAAGTTTCAGGGAGAGGGAGAAAAACAAAAGCAAAAAACCCCGCACCTTACGGTACGGGGTTCTTCTTGATTGATGCCTGGCAGTTCCCTACTCTCACATGGGGAGACCCCACACTACCATCGGCGCTACGGCGTTTCACTTCTG